>NZ_JAFIQY010000001.1 GCF_022271435.1 Streptomyces monomycini
GGATCCCGCGCGGGCGCTCCGGCCGGGGGCGGGCGGCGGGCCGGGCCGGTGCGGTGCGGACGCTGGCCGGGCCGGGCCGCTCTGGTGGTGTGCGGGCCGGGGCGGCGGGCAGGCACACCGTCACGCGCAGCCCGCCGGCGGGCCGGGGGGCCAGGGTGAGGGTGCCGTCGTGGGCCTGGGTGATGCTGTTGACGATGGCCAGGCCCAGGCCGACACCGGCGTGGCCGGTGTGCAGGCGGTCGGTGCCGCGCTGGAACGGCTCGGTGAGGGTGGCGACCAGCGCCGCGGTGAGCTGCTCGCCGGTGTTTTCGACGGTGAGCGCCACGGTGTCGGTGCGGGCGCTGGTGGTCACCCACACGGTGCCCGCGTGCGGCAGGTTGTGGCCGATCGCGTTGTGCACCAGGTTGGTGGTCAGCTGCAGCAGGAGGGCCGGTGAGCCGAGGGTGGTGCTCGTTTCGCCGCAGGTTTCGAGGGTGACGCCGTGCTGTTCTGCCAGGGGCAGCAGCGTTTCGATGGCTTCTTCGGCCATCAGGGACAGGTCGACGGGCTCGGTGGTGAAGGAGCGCTGGTTGGCGCGGCTGAGCACCAGCAGTGCCTCAGTGAGGTCGATGGCCCGGGTGTTGACCTGGCGCAGGCGCTCGAACAGGGCGCGGGTGTCGCCGTCGGGGTCGTCGCGGGCCACCTCGAGCAGCGCCTGGGTGACCGCGAGGGGGGTGCGCAGTTCGTGGGAGGCGTTGGCCGCGAAGCGCTGCTGGGCGGCGACGTGGGCTTCGAGCCGGGCGAGCATGGTGTCGAAGGAGTCGGCGAGTTCGCGGAACTCGTCGCGGCGGCCCGGCAGGCGGATCCGGTGGGAGAGCGGCCCGTTGGCCACCTTGCGGGTGACGTCGGTGATGCGGATCAGCGGGGTGAGCATCCGGCCGGCCAGGATCCAACCGCCCACCAGGCCGAACACCAGCAAGAACGCCAGCACCAGGATGCCCGCCGGGACGAAGACGACGGGGCCGAAGTTGCTGGGGTCGAAGACACGCAGGAAGTCCGACGGGTCGGGGATGCTCAGGCTTCTGGAGCGTCCGCGCAGCAGGAAGACCCACACGGCGGCGAGCAGCAGGGCGCCCGCGATCACTAGGAAGGCGGCGTAGCTGAGGGTGAGCTTGAGGCGCACGCTGGGCCCCGGGCGCCTACCCACGCTGCGCTGCCTGCCCCGTGGGGTCCGCTTCGGTCGCGATGCGGTACCCGACGCCGGGCACGGTGGCGATCAGCCAGGGCTCGCCGAGGCGTTTGCGCAGGGCCGAGACCGTGATGCGTACGGCGTTGGTGAACGGGTCGGCGTTCTCGTCCCAGGCCCGCTCCAGCAGCTCTTCCGCGCTGACGACCCCGCCTTCGGCGGCGGCCAGGACCTCGAGCACGGCGAACTGCTTGCGGGTCAGCGCGATGTAGCGGCCCTCGCGGTGCACCTCGCGGCGAAAGGGGTCCACGCGCAGCCCGGCGAGCTCGCGCACCGGCGGCCTGCTGTAAGCGCGCCGGCGGTCCAGGGCGCGGAGCCGGAGCACGAGTTCGCGCATGGCGAAGGGTTTGGTGAGGTAGTCGTCGGCGCCGAGTTCGAACCCGCTGGCCTTGTCCTCGAGCCGGTCGGCCGCGGTCAGCATGAGGATCGGCATGCCGTCGCCGCGGGCGACGATGTGCCGGGCGATCTCGTCGCCGCTCGGGCCGGGGACGTCCCGGTCCAAGACGGCGACGGCGTAAGCGTTGACGCTCAGCAGCTGCAGGGCGCTGTCGCCGTCACCGGCGAGGTCGGCCGCGATGGCTTCCAGGCGCAGCCCGTCGCGGATGGCTTCGGCCAGATAGGGCTCGTCCTCGACGACCAACACACGCATACGCAGATCCTACGAGCCGACGTATATCGCCGGTGTATCGAAAAGTGAATACGGGCCGGCGCCACCACGCCTTCTTGGGGGCATGAACGAACCTCACGTCCCCTCCCGGGCCCGGCCAGCGGGGTGCCCGCCGCCCTGACGATGGCCCCCGCCGTGCTCCTGTCGCCCGTTGCGCTGCTCCGGCGCCCCGGCCGCGCCCGCGAGCCGGCCCGCGGGCGGGCGCCGGGGGGGGTTCGCTTTCCTGGCGAGGCGCTTCCCGGGCTGCCCACCGCGGCCCGGGCTGCGTTCGGTGTGGCGCGCGCTGAGGCACGCACTGCGGCGCCACGGGCAGCTGACCGGCCTCCTGCGGGGAGACGGCGAACTGCCGGGGCAGCGGCGGCGGTTCGATGCGGGGCGCGGCGCGCCGGCCGCGGTCCTCCGGCTGGCGCTGGCGCGAGTCCGGTATGTGAGGGCGCCGCGCTGGAGGCGCGCCCGTTCACAGGCAAACCGGCTGCAACAGCGCGGTGCCCGCTTCAGTCGGCATCGCCGCTGCGCCCACCGGTGGCGGCATCTCGCGTACCGCCTGGGCGCCGGGAAGCCGTCGATGCCTCCGGAGGCCTGTGATGCGGTGCCCGCGCATTGACGGGGCCCGGGAGCCGGGTGGCTGCACAGGCGGCTGCAGGGTCGCAAAAGCGGGCCTTCACCGGACGCAAGAAGGAACTCGCCGCCTTCGAGGAGGCGTTGGGCGTGGGCGGCGGGGCGCTCTTCGTGCACGGCCCCGGCGGCGTTGTGGCAGGCCGATGCGGGCCGGGTCGGCCTGATGCAGGTCACCCGGCTGGGCGGGCTCGGCGGACGGACGCCGTCGCGCCGCCTCACAGCCCGGGCCGGAGCACCAGGGCACGGCCGGACAAGCTGCTGTGCTGGAGCAAAGCGATGGGCCTCCCCCCGGCCCGGGCCCGCACGCGAGGGGCCCACTGGTGTGGGCGGCACCTCGCCGTCACCACGACACTAGTTGACCGCCGGTGACAGCAACAACCCCGCGTGACAGCAGTCAGTCCAGTCAACACCCCCTGGCTGTCCCGCGCGTTGACGGCCACCGGCCCCGGCCACCAACCGACCCCGGCCCCGGCATGTCGACCGGCCGACAAGCAAGCTGCCGGGGGAACATCGACGGCCTTCCGGCTGCGAGCGGAAAAGCCCATCGACACAGTTGCCGGGCGCTTCCCCTGCCGTGTTGAACCCATGCCAATCCGTACGGCCGGTTCGCAGTCGATGTGAACAGCCGTCGGTGTCCGGGATGCCGCGGACCGTGGGACGTCAGTCGGTGTCAGTCGCAGCCAGCACGGCCAACTGCCGATGTCCTGGTGCGAGGGCGGCCAGACCGATGTCCCAGGCCACTTGCTCGAACCACTTCGTATCGGCATCGAAGACGTGCCAGGTGCAGTTCCGTACACGTGCTTGGACTTCGCTGGCTGTAGCACATGCCGGGCTTCCGGCCAGTGCGGCCAGGGACTGCCAGGCCGCCAGGCGGCCATAGGCTCCGTAGGACCCGGAGTTGTATGCCCCTCCCGTGGATGCTGCGGCGAAGAGCACTCGCCATGCCTGGACCGGTGAACGGACAGCGACCGACAGAGCGGTCTTCTTCCCTGCGCCGTGCAGACACTCCAGCCCCAGTCCCAAGAGCGTGTTCGGGACCGATCCGGCGTCCAGTGGCTCTGCGAGGTCGAAGATCCGCGCCTCGATGCGTCCGTTGGACTCATCGGCCCAGTTCGCCACGGCCTTGGCCATCGCTGTGGCAGTGGCCTGTGTTGTCGTCTCCCCCACCGACGGGACACGCGCGTTGGCGCTCACCACCAGGTCGCGGCTCTCCGACGGTCCGTACGGCATTGAGTGGCTACTGCCGCGGGTACCGTAGCTCGGCAAATCCGCCAATCCCTCCACGTCGGACAGCGTCAGTGGCAGCCAACCCAGAGGGTGATGCCTCCAATGCGGCGACGTCGCCCACCCCGCAATCCCCGGCGCCTCCTCGACGACGACGCCCCGGAGCACCAGTTCGTGGACCAGGCAGGCCCGAAGCTCCTCCGAGGCGTGACCGGTGAACGCCACGGTCAAATCCCTTGCCTTGTGGTTGGAGGCCAGCAACGAGGCTGTGTAGCGATCCAGCTTTCTGCCGGTGACCTCAGCCGAGGAGACCAACCGCAACGCCTGGGCGGCGCTCTCGGGACCGGCGGTCGTGGCCAGCAGCCGCAGCAGATGGTCGAAGACGCTTGAGTACTGCCACATCTGTCCCTCTGAGCCGTACGTCCTGGCGAGAGCGATGCCGAGGTCCGCAGGAAAGGCAGCGTCCCCCTGCGCGAACCGGTCGTCGACCGCCGCCCACACGCCGGTGACGTCCTCCAGGCTCGGCAGTTCCGTCACGATCTTCTGTATCTGCTCAGTCACGGCCCTCAGCCTACGCATCCGACAGCCCTGTCCGGACTGGCTGGCCAGCTTGTTGAGCTTGAAGACAAGTAGGGCAAATAGGGCATGCGGCTCGGGTCGGTGGAGTTTCGAGCGTGAGCGAGCAGGCAATCATGGTTCACGGCCCAGCGACCGGTCGGGCAGGTCGTCGATGTCGAGCTCAACGCGAGCATGGCGACAGGCCCGCAGGATCGCGCGCAGCGCGCTGGCCGTTTTCGGCGTGAGCTCGACCGCAAAGGCCACCAGACGCCCCGGGGGGGCGCCGGCCGCCCCCCCCCGAGCAATCCGCCGAGTCAGGCGCCGGTGGGCACCCCGACGGATTCGGCGGTGCGCACCTCGCCTTCGGTGAACACGGCGTACCCATCGACCTCCAGAAAGTGCCCGACGTCCGTGCGGGCCAGGCGATGCAGTAGCCGCTCGCCTGGTGCCCACGGTTCGCTCCGACTGGTTTCGGCGATCCAGGCGCCGCGTTCGGTGGCCCACACGGGCGGTTTCCCATCTGAGACGTGCTGTCGACCAGTTCCTGGCCCTCCTCGGCTTTGTGCAGGGAACTTACCCAACACCTGGTGTACTGATCCTGACGGGCACCGGTCCACACCCGTGCTGGCGCGCTGACCGGCTGACTCATCGACCCGTAACCGCACCGAGCGACATTGAAAGGATTATGCGTTGACAGACCGGCCCAAGCATCTGTGGCCCGCGTTCGCAACAGGAATGGCTTTACTGGTCCTTACCGTTCTTGTGCGCGCTGTGTGCTGGGTACTCGCCTCTGACCACATGCAGAGCGGGAATCATGACCGCGATACCAACACGCCTGGCGAAGCTATAGGCACCAGCCTGCAGCACAAGGCCTGGAGCGTGTACCAGGGAACGGCAACGGCTGCCTTGGTCATCGTCGGCGCTACTGTTTTGTGGGCCGCGATCATAGTGTGGATCAATCGCCGGGCCCGCCAGTAGTTTCCTATCCTTCGACCGCCCGTTAGTTCGATGTCGGGCTTGACGGCGGCCCCGCCGCCTGCCTACCACCCGCGCCGGAGGGGTCGGGCCACGAGCGGCTCCTCGATCCATACCCGTTCACAGCTTGATGCCGACGCCGAACAGGCCGAATACGAACAGGCCGAATACGAGCAGGCCGGCAACAACAACCAGATCGAGAAAGGCACCACCCACCACGCTGCCATCGTCACCTGCGTCATGCTGGACGCGAGAACACGTGCGCCCCGCACAGTGACCCGCATCGCAACGTCAGTCTCGACAGACCCCTGCCCCGTACGGAAATGGCCGAAGGCCAGCAGAAGGTCCGCGTCGTCCACCCGCACTCGGATTGCTGGTGAGCCCGTGGCCGAGCCCCCCCCGTACAGGCCCCTGAGCAGCCACAGCGTCAACCGGTGCGCTGGCGTACCGCGATGTTGTCCGTACTACCGCTGACCGCCGCAGCCGTCGCCGACTCCATCGCGACGCCGAGCGTGTCCACACAGCATGTCCATCATCAGTCCGCCGCCTGCCGGTACATCGCCATGCCGTGGACCCGTTTCGCTCTGGCCTACGGCAGTCTGGGCGCCGCCGTACTGGCGGTGACCGCGTACATCGTGGTCCTCCGCGAGGCCAACCGCCGCCGGTTGACACCGAACACGCAGCGGCGCGGCAACCTGCCCACCCTGTCTTTCATCATCGCCAGCCTGCTGGTCGTCCTGGCGGCAGCCGCCACGGCCATGACGCATGCGGATGCCGCTGAGACGGCAGCCAACCTCGGCACGCCCATGTGCGAGGGCTGACCGGCAGTCGGTGTGCCATGCCGGGCAGCCTGGCGGGGGACGTAAGCCTTCGCTGGCTGCACCGGCGGCAACGGGTCTCCTTTGTGCTGTGCGTCTTCGCAGGTGCCTTCGCTGTCGCAGCCAGAGCCGGTGCCTCAGCTGACCGCGCAGCCCTGATGACCCGTACTGACGCCATCCATTCTGCTGCCCCACGCCCAGTCGGCGGACCGGTCGTCGACCCAGATCTTCCGGGCGTAGCACCTGCCGCCGGGCCCGTGGTCGATCGCGTACACGATGACGCTCGATGTGGCTTTGAACGACCGAGCCCGGCCATGGAGCCGATCCGGTACCTCCGCGTAGCCCGATGGGCGGTAGCACCAGGACGTACCTCGGTACCCGGGCTCCGCGTAGAAGCACACCTTGCCGTCCCCTTGGATCGGTGTCGACGGTGCTGCAACCGCAATCGGCGTGGACAGGGCCAGAATCGCGACGAAGGCTGCTGCAGTGACGGAATGACGCATGCACGTGCTCCAGGGTGGTCGATACGACCACGCCAGGATTGCAAAAGCTGCCGCTCAAGAACGCCTGCAACACTCGTAGAACGCATATCGCAACGTTCTTGACCTCGTTTTCGCGGGAGGGGCCGCATCCGCACCCATTCCTGCTGCTTGGTCGCGGGGGTTCGGTCCCTCCCCCTCGGCAGTACCGCCGCAGGCTCCGGCTGCCGAGGACCGGTGACTTCCGCATCCCAAGGTGACGTGCCGGCTGCCCGGGCGACGACCATTCCCCTCGCAGCCGCGCATTCGGCGTCTGCTGGCATGTTCGGGCGGGGCGTGAAACTCCGTACTGAAGCGTGGTGGAGAAAGCTTCTCCTGCTTCCGATATCCATTCTGCGCCGCGTCGGCAGGCGTCTGGGCGTGCTGGTCCTGGCGCTGACGGCCACGTGCGGGCTGATGGCCAGCACCGCGGCACCCGCCCAGACGGACACCACCGAGCGCTGGACCGTCATCGGCCGGCACATCGGTGATGACGACGAGCCCGACGGCACACTCAGACTCGGCACAACGCCTTGACCGGACTGACGCGCATCAGCACAGCGACTGCGACAAGGGCTGCGAGCTGTTCGTGCTGGCGATCGAAGCGGTGGCCGTAGACTTGCCTGAATTGTGGCGTTGTGGCGATGGCTGGAATGGTGATGGCTTCAGGTTGGAGGGGCGGCTCGGGAGCGCTGCCGAGGGTGCCTTCGGGGGCAGCCCCCCAGGTGCCGCGCCTCTGACGGGCCGGTGCACAATCAGGCGATCAGGCGACCAGGCGGTTGAGTGGTCGCGTCATCGGAATGTGAACGAGTGCGGGAGTGCGGTGTGAGCGGGGCTGGGGGGCAGGACGGGTCGTCCGTGTCTGACGAGGAGTGGGAACGGTTTCTACGGGAATCGGTGACGGGTGCGGCCGGGGCTCCCGTGGAGCCGTCGGCGCGCGCCCGTGAAGTGCAGCGGCGGCTGCGGGAGCGCCCCGGGCAGCCAGCGGGCTGGCGTACGTACTCGCCGGCCCGGCCCCGGCGCAGAACAGGCTGGTACGTGGCCGGGCTGGTGGCGGCCGTGGCTCTCTTGGTCGTGGGGCTCTTTCCGCAGCAGGTCGTAGGTTGGTTCGGCGACGACGACGGCGGGCAGGGCGGGACGCCGTTGGCTGCCGAGTCTCAAAGCCCGCGGGAGGCGCCCGGCGCCGAGCCTGCTCTGCGTCCCACCCTCGCCGAGCCATTCCGGGGCTCGCCCGCCGCCCACTGGGCCGATGGAGCGGCGGGAATCACGGTGCCACCGGCCAAGGCAACCGGCTGGATGAACGCCGCCCAGGTCGAGGGGGCGCTGCGGCAGAGCCGGGACTTCCTGGTGGCTGCGGGGCTCGATGCCCGTGTGCTGCGCGGTGAGCGGCCCACGAAGGCGATCGCGCTGCTGAATCCGCACCAGGACGACGTCCAGAAGTATCTCCGTACCGCCCTGTCCTCGTCCGCGCCCACCGGCGCGACCGACCCACTGCTGTTGTTCAGCCGCTTCAGGCCGGAGCAGACCCGGCTGGTCGGCGACCAGGTCAAGACGCGCGGCCGGCTCACGTACCGGGAAGGGGACCTGGGGGCGGTCGAGGTGACTGCGGACGTCACCTTCGTCTACCCGGTCGCCTCAGCAGGCGACAGCGGGCCGGACGCCGAGGTCGTCCGTACGATCGTACGGCGCAAGATCGTGATGAGCTGGGACGACCCGTCCAAGGTCGACACCGAGCCAGGCACGATGACCCTCGTCTCGTACGCGCTCGACATGACCAACGGCGGCTGTTCCGCACCGACCGGCTACTTCGCGCCGCCCTTCGGTTCGGCCGACAAGCAGCGCGCTGATCAGGCTCACCGGGTCGACCCGTACGACCGCAGCAAGCCGATCGACACGGGCAACGGTACGACGGCCACGGGCGCCGACTGCGCGACCGCCACCCGCTCCTGAAGCCTGCCGCGACACGGCGCGCCCGAGCCGTCGCCGGCCTCACCGTCTCAGGCGGGGGCACTGCGGTCTCCGCTCAGCAGGCCCCCGCCCGCCGTTACCGTTCATGTGGGGAATACTGCGCCGCGGTGTCTTCCTGACGAATTCCGGCCGCACCCGGCATGGGAGCTACACGCTCAAGCTTGGTCCAGCCGGTCCAGCCCCGTTTCTTGAGCAGCTCGATCAGTTTCCGGGCCGGCGGCACGGCGTCGAACGCCAGGTTGTCCATCAGCTTGGCGAACGCTGGTTCGACGTTGATGTCGTCGACATAGCGTTCGCCCTGTTCGTCGGCCATCTGTGTGATGTAGGCGGTCAGTTTGTCGGCCAGTTCCGGATTCTGGCACAGATCTTGGGGAGCCGTCGCGGAGTGTCACCTCGATGTTCGAGGAGGTGCTTCCTGGACATCAGGCGAGCGGGTCGGCCGTCCAAGGGGCGAAGTGCTGAGCTGGACGCTGCCGCCACTCATCGAGCAGTCAAACAAGTCGGCCGAGGCCAGTTCGGCCACGCCCACCCGACCATGCTCCAAACCGGTCGCTCGCTCCGTCAGCGTTTCTGTGCTCGGTACTGCTTGAGGAGAGCGGTGAGCTTCGCGGGTTCGGCAGCGCCGTTCAACTCCGTCAGGAGAGCGTCAGGGCAGAGCTCGTAGTGGTCACCCCACCACCGCTGCCCCTTGTTGTCCCAAATGCGATACCCGCCGGGTACCCCCCTGGCTACGTACCGTCGCCTGCTTATATCGATCACCCCTCATGACAGTTTCCCCACACTACAAGCTGCTACCGGAGCAGGACCATCTTCCGGAGCAGGTGGAAGCCGGCTCGTCCGTAGAGCTGCCTCTTGATCTTTTTGATGCGGTTGACGGCGCCTTCGATGCTGCCGGAGCTCCAGTGGAGGGTGAGTCCGGCGGTCACGGCGTCGAGGTCTCGGAGCATGTGGAGTGCGAAGTTGGTGAGGCCGGGTAGTTGGCTGGCGTCGACTGTGTCGATCCAGGTGGGGAGTGTGGCCCCGAGCAGGTCGGTGAGTATTTCGCCGAAGTCGCGGATATGTCCGGCGGCCATGTCCAGTTCGGGGCAGCGTGCCAGGAGGTCCTTGAGAGCGGCCTGGTCGTCCTCGCTCAGCGTGGTGGGGAGCCGGGTGAGCCAGCCGGTCACCTGCCGCACCGTCAGAGGCCTCGTCGGCGTGCCGACAGGCGTCCCGCGGAGGGTGGCCGATGTGGGCGCGGACCATCTGCTAGGTGACGGGCACGTTGTCGGCGAGCAGTTCATTGTGGAGGCGGGTGACGCTGGTGCATCCCGCGGCGAAGCGTCGCTCCAGGTAGGGCTTGTAGGGGTCCAGCCTGCTGGGACGGGGCCGGTTCTCGCGGAGGGTGTCCTGCCAGCTTGGGGCGTTCGCGTACCGGAGGACGGTGTTGAGGCCCCAGCCCAGGTGCCGGGCGATCGCCCGACGTGAGTGGCCTTGGGCAAGGAGGTCGTGGACCAAGGCGTGAGCTGCCTTCTTCCGCTCGGCTCGCCGGCTGACGGGCTCCGAGCCGTCCTGCGGCCGGCCAGGATCCGGGATGGCCCTCGGCAGCATGCCGCTGGGTGACGGATGGCGCAGGCAGTCGCGGTGGGCGGCGACGCAGGTCTCCACGGTCCGGCCGAGGCCCTGCCACAGATGGAACCGGTCGGCGACCTGCACGGCGTCGGGGGCGCGCCGAGGCGAGCTCCTTCGGCGTAGGCGCCCGCCCGGTCTCGGCAGATGATCTCCACGCCGGGGTGACGGACCAGCCAGGCGGCCAGCGGTCCGGCTTCACGGGTGGGGAGCACATCGACCACACGATGGTCTTCGACGCTGGTCAAGACCGTGGAGTAGGTATGACCGCGACGGATCGCGAAGTCGTCCGCGCCGAGCACACGCGGAGTACTGAACTGCGGATCAGGCAGTGGCATGACCCTGCGCAACAACGTCATCCGTCCCGTGCCGAAGCCCAGCTGGGCAGCCAGCCGAGCTCCGGCCCGCCCGGCCAGCGCGAGCCCCACGCGCTCCAAGGCGTGGTTGAGTCGAGTGGTGAACCTTGCGTGCGGGGTGGCCAGCCGGGAGAACGGCTCGGCGAACGTCCGGCGCGGGCAGTGCGTCGACCCGCAGATGAAGCGCCGGACCGTCAGCCGGATCGAAAATCCCTGCTCAGCGAGCGGCAGGTCCTTCAGTCGGCGCTGGTAGCGGTCGTGGACCCTGCCCGAGACGCGACCGCAGTCCGGGCATGATGCTGCGGCCTCGCGGCCTCTCGCCACCACCTCGACCGTGCCGAACCCGGCCGTAACCGCCTCGACATCCACATCATCCATCCCGGCGAACACCAGCGAGTCCCAGAACGGTGCATCGGTCTGCATGACCAGCACCATCACCGTCGACGAGTGACCGCAATAGCGGCCGGCAGACCCCTGCTGGAGTGTCAATTCTGATCGCCTGACGACAAGGCGTACGCGGTCTCACGCGAACCGCCCTCTCACAATCGAACATCAAGGTAACGCTCCGCGACGCCTCCCCAAGATCTGTGCCAGAACCCGGTTCCGACAGCGCCGGGTCGTCGTCGGGGCGGTCGAGAGCCTGCCCCAGGGTGAGGTAGAAGTCGACGCATCGCGGATCGGTGATCTGCTCCCGCTTGCGTGCCATCCACTCCGGAATGCGCTCGGGCGAAAGCGCGGCCAGCGGAATCCAGCCGTCGCGTTCGACCTGGACGATCCGCTCGTCGACGCCGAGCGCCCGCAGCCGATCGAGGTACTCCACCACCTCAGGTGGCAGCGCCAGACCGTCCCCATGGACCAGACGGGCGATCTGCTCCCGGTGGCGCCGCCGCTCTAGGATCTCCGCCCGTAACCGTTTGTCGATGTCGGTGATCGCCGCGGTGAATTCCTCCTCGTCGGCATGCAGCAGTTCTCGTACACGCCCCAACGGAATCCCGGCCCCGGCGAGGGTCCGGATCTTGATGAGAGCGACCACGGCGCCGGCGTCGTACCTCCGATAGCCGGCGCGGTCTCGCTCCGGTTCCGGCAACAGCCCTTTGGCGTGATAATGCCGCACCGCGCGCACCGTCACCCCGGCATACGACGCCAGTTCGCCAATGGTCAGCACCGGACCAGTCTCCTAAAAGTGGGCCTGCCGGCCGAGTGGCGTCCTTCGAATGATCTCCGCGATTTCCGAGGCGTGTGTGAAGACCAACCGATGGCCGGTGTCGAGCCAGGATGCGGAGATGTGCGGGCGCTCGCGGGTGAGTCGCTCGATGCCGGCACGCCAGAGCTGATTGTGCCGTGGCGTACGTCCTTCGCCACCGGTGCCGGCGATGAAGTTGGACATGATCATGTGGATGGGGTGATCGAGCTTCCGGTACCGGTCGAGGATGGCGGACCGCACCACATCGATTTCGAGGTTCAGGTCGAGAATGTTCTGTGCGGTCAGCAGCACTTGATGCGTGGAGCCCGGTGCCTGCTGGGCCTCTTGCCGCCTCGCCAGGTCCTCCGCCATGGCGCGGAATTCCGCCAGGTCGGTCTGGGTGATGAACGGTTCGGGCAGTGGGTTGGCCCCGTCGATGAGGACAAGTTCGGCGACGTGGTCAGGACGCTCGGCGGCGTAGTGCACAGCCAGGTCCGCGCCCAGCGAGTAGCCCACCAGTACGGGTGCTGTGAGCAGGTCGAGTTCCGCGAGTACGGCGAACAGATCACTGAGGAAAGCGTCGAAAGAGTACCGGTCGGCGGCCGAGGCGAGGCCATGGCCCCGGAGATCGAAGGTCACCACGTCGTGGTCGCGTCGAAGAAGCTCTGTCAGCTCGTGCAGGTCGGCCTGTGTCGCATTGAGTCCAGGGCACAGGACCAGAGGTCGTCCCCGGCCGCCGCGGGATACCGGGATCGTGACGCCTTCGTGGTGGACCGTGAAGTGGCGCACCGTCCTGTCGTGCCTCTCGGGCCGCTGTCCATCGTCGGCCGGCATGCCGGTGAGCGCGCGTTGGCGAGGTCCTTGGCCGACTGCGGCGCCAACTCCTCGGCTGCCGTTCGTCTTGCGTACGTCGACGCCCTCGACTCCATTGGCTTTCGCATACATGCCGACCATGTTGAAAGGTTGCCCCTGCGTCAGGGTCAACCGTCGCAGTGACCTCACCTTCGTACAGCCTCACAGCCACCACTTTCCTGCCCTCCGGCCCCACCCGCATCCGCCCATGCACATCGATACACATCAATACACATCAATACACATCAATACACATCGAGCGTATGGTCCTGTTCGGATCTTTACGACCCGTTTCGTGCTGACAACGGACGGCGTATCGCCATGAGCAGCCGAAGTTCCGCACCTCACGGTACGGCTCCTCCCCCGGCCGAAGGCGCCCGGAACCACGACACTTACGGACCAGCAACCCATGGCGCTGCACGGGAAACAGGTGTGCGGCCATAGGGAAACCCGTGATAGTTACTACATCTGCGAGGGACGTCTTCATTCGTCGGCAGCCTGGCCGAGCAGGCCAACCCGAACGGCCTGGCCCGAGCGGGCCGCCCCGAAACCCGGAATCGAGTAGAAGCCCGGTCGCGTCGCTGCGCGCCAGTTCCTACGGCCGGCAACACACCGTGGCTCACCCTCTCCCGTTCCTATCCAGTACCCCTGCCTGGGCCGCTCACGGCGCCGGCAGGCTGACCGAGACCGACGTCCACCAGTTCCTCGCCACCATCGGCCGCAGCTCCAAGCGGGCCGCCGGCGGAGCACTGGACGGCGCCGGGCTCGACGCCGCCCGGGGCGAGTTCATCGGTCGGTTCGGCATCGGGCTGCTCGCCTGTTTCGTAGTGGCGGACGCCATCACGGTGGTGAGCCGAACCGCGGCCGACCACGACTGAACGCCCTTCAGCCCTGCTCCCCCGACCGTAGGGGTCCCGGGCGGCCTTGTCGCCAGCTGCGCGCGGCTGGCGACAAGGCGTTGCGGTTGATGGGCAACGACGGGCACTGCGCTTCGCCTCGCGCCGGCATGCGTGGCGCAGTCTCCGGCTCGCGCCTCGGGGGCGTGGCGGGATTCAATCCCCTCATCGCGTGACGCACATCACTCACATCTCTTGCGTCACTCGCGTATCGACTCACAGTAATCCAACATAGCGCTTGGTTGTGCACATATACCTTTTGCGGCTTTAGCGGTTCGATGTGCCACCTCGAGGTGACGCGAAGTGGACTTTGCCGCATCGGCGCACATCGCGAGCAGGAGGTCGGGCAACCCGATGAGGCACCTGTGCCCTCTTGCCTGTCAATCTTGATCCACGACGCAGGTCATTTTAGAGTTCATCTCACGTTCGTGGCGCCGCAAGCCGGTCTTCACGACCCGGGTGGAGCGGGGCCAACTTTCGCCTGGTGACGGGATTCGCCCGAACGGAACGTTCGGCCTGGCCCACCGACCCTTCTCCTGCGCCCAGAGGACGGCATTATGGCTACGCCTGACCGTTTTTCCGCTGCTGCGATCCTGCGTGAAGGTGGTGTCTTCTGGATCACCGGGCTCGCGGAGTCCGGCAAGACCACAGTAGCCAACATTCTGGCCCGGCAACTCCGGCAGATCGGTATCAGGCCCGTACTCCTGGACGGGAACGTCATGCGTGAGGCCCTTGGCGAGACCAGGTCGTTCGACCGCGAGGGCAGGCGCAACATGGCCTACACGTACGCCCGCTTCAGTCGCATGCTGGCCGGTCAGGGCCAAGTGGTGATCTGCTCAACCATCTCCCTGTTCCACGACGTGCAGGCATGGAACCGGGAGAACATCGAGCGATATTACGAGGTGTTCCTCGATGTACCGCTGGAGGAGTTGAAGAAACGAGACAGCAAGGGGGTCTACAGCACAGCAGACCACAAAGAAGTGGTCGGGATCGGCGTCAGGCCGGAATTCCCGAAGAACCCCGACCTGCGGATAGCGAACTTCTCCGACACCGATCCCGAGTCGGCGGCGTCCCGCATTCTTGGGGAATGCATGGCGGGAACAGCCCGCTGACTGCCGGCCGCGACCTGTTGCTCGGACAACCTAGCGCGACGGAGGAAGGAATTCACGTGACTGCGACCCTCAAGCACGGCGACTTCACCAGCCTGGCCGAGGACTACTCCCGGTACCGTGAGGGGTACGCGCCCTCAGTCGTTTCCGCGTTGACCGGCCTGCTCGGCGGCTCCGCCGGGTCGTGCGATGCCGTCGACGTGGGGGCGGGCACGGGAATCTGGAGCCGCATGCTCGCGGAAGCCGGATTCCGGTCGGTGACGGCTGTCGATCCCAACGACACCATGCGGGCAACAGGGGAAAGGGACTCCGCGCACCACGACATCACCTGGCGTGCGGGGAGCGGCGAGGACACCGGCCTGGCCACCGCGTCGGCCGACCTGGTGACGATGGCCTCCTCCTTCCATTGGGTGGACTTCCACAAGGGCACGAAGGAGTTCAGCCGCGTCCTGCGTCCCGGTGGATGGTTCGTCGCGCTGTGGAATCCTCGCTACATCCAGGCCAGTCCCCTGCTTACGGACATCGAAGCGGAACTGGACCGGTTGAAGCCGGGCATGAAGCGGGTCTCATCGGCCCGGCAAGGTCTCATGGACGAACTCTCCGACCGGCTGGCGGCGAGCGAGCACTTCGACGATGTCATCCTCCTGGAGGGACGTCACGAGGTGCAGCAAACCGTCGATCAGTACATAGGCGTATGGCGCTCGGTCAACGATGTCCGGGTGCAGCTCGGTGAGGAGAAGTTCGAGCAGTTCCTCGACTACGCGCGACGGCGCATCGGAGACGCGGAGACGGTGCGGACCACCTATCTCACCCGCGCCTGGGCGGCCCGCCGCGTCAGCGCCTGAACCGTTTTCTCACCAGGCCGGGGACAGGCGGGTGAGCGTGATGGACCCCTTGCGTCCGGGCAGGTTGTAGAACATGACTGGTTCTTGGTGTGCTGAGCGGATTGGTCGTCACCGAACACTTTTGCTCACCGCATTGCTCACGACCACAAACTTCCTCGTCGTCTTCGACGGCTTGGTGGTCACCGTTGCACTTCCTGCGGTGCAGCACAGTCTGGGTCTCGGCCAGGCCGGCGCGCAATGGATCATGACGGCCTACACCCTCCCGCTGGGCGGCATGCTGCTGCTGGGCGGCCGATGCAGCGACCGCTACGGACGCCGTCCGGTACTCATCACCGGATTCGGACTGTTCATCACCGGCTTGCTGCTGGCGGGATTCGCCCCGGCACTGTGGCTGCTGTTGCCGGGTCGCATGCTGCAGGGTGTGGGCGCCGCGCTCGCGGTCCCCACGTCCTTTGCGGTCATCAGCGCGCAGCGGTCGCCACGTGACCGTAACCGGTTGTTCGCCGCCGTCGCGGTGGCCGGCGGGCTGGGGGCGGCCGGCGGCGCCATCATCGGTGGCGTCGTCACGCAGGGGCTCGGCTGGCGGTACGTCTTCCTGCTCTCCGTACCGGTCGCGCTCCTCGCCGCCCTGGTGACGCCCAGGGTCCTGGAGCGCCGGCCGCCGGTCCCGACGGCCGCCGGACTGGACCTTCCCGGCGTCGTGCTCTCCACGGCCGGTCTCATGCTGCTCGTCTTCGCCATCACGAACACGGAGTCCGCGGGTGCGGTTTCCTTCGGCACGCTGGGCCCTTTGGGGTTGTCTGCTGTCGCATTCACCGGCTTTCTCCTTCACGAACGCAGAACGAAGGACCCCCTGCTGCGTCTGGGGATTCTTCGCGTGCCATCTTTTCGTACCGCGGTGCTCGCCATGCCGGCCAATGAGTTTGCCTACCAAGGAAGTGTCTTCATCGGATTGCTCTTCTTCCAGCAGGCCCTCGGTTACAGTCCCCTCGGTGCGGGGCTGGCCTTCAGCCCTCTCGGGCTCGTCGTTCTGGCCGGCTCGTCCGTCGCCAACCGGCTCCTTGACCGCTTTCGCTGGACGGTAGTGGCAGCCGGCGCCCAGTTCGTCAGCGCTGTGGGACTGGCGCTGCTCGCCCTGGCCGGTCCGGGGAGCGCCTATCTGCCGCACATCCTGCCGAGCATGCTCATTTTGGGACTGGGAACGGTAGTGGGGGCTGTCTCGTTCAATGTCGCCGCAGGCAAGGACATCTCCCCCCATGACAAGGGCGTGGGCTACGGCGTCTTCGAGACTGCCAAGTACGTCGCGGGCGTCTTCGCCGTTGCGGGGTTGGGCAGTATCGCCGCGGCCCGAACCAGTTCAGCGGAGGCCGCCAGTCAGACCGCGGCGCTGGCAACCGGTTATCAATGTGCCTTCTTTGTCGCAGCAGGCATCGCTGTTGTCGGCGGGATCCTGGTCGCGGTGCTGGGTGATTCGTCGGGGCCGAAGAGGAACCGTCCGGATCCGGCCTCGGCAGCCACCGGCAGCACAAGCGACGCGCACCCCTCAGCATGCCCTCCCGGCCAAGCAGACAAGGGAAAGCGATGAGCGAGAAGATCTACTACCTGCTCCACGGTATACAGGACCGCTACAACGCTCTCTACCAGGACAATATGGAGAAGCTCGGTGACCGGGACATTGCCGTCGCCAGCATCGGAGGCTCCGGCCAGTCGCTCCTGGGCAACATTCTTCTGGAGCTCGGGCTCAACTACGCAGACCCCTACATCGATGCCCTGAACGCCGACGGCACGAGCAGGCCCGTACCTGCGTACGCCGAATACCGCAGCAGGCTGGCTGCCACCGACCGGAGCAACTGGCACGAAGATGCCCGAGCCAGGCCCCGGTGGCCTCGGTTCGTGAAGACACACCTCACTCCCGATTTCCTGGCAAACCGCCCTCTGCTGGGGGCGTGGATCCTGATCAGGGACCCGCGTGACTCCCTCTACTCCTGGCACAAGTTCCGCACCAACTTCGCGAAAGATCCGTTGGATCTCCTCCCCCGCACCTTCGAGCAATGGCTGGAACAGGCAGGGCCTGCCGGGGTCAGCCGGCTTGAGGACTGGTCATCATTCTATGACGCGTGGGACAAGGCACGCGGCGCCTTTCAACGAAGCACCGTGACAACTTTCGAAGACCTCAAGACCAACCCGGTACCGGCCCTGCAAAAGAGCCTTGAAGACCTCGAAGTGGACGTCAAGCACGCCGACTTACTGCAGGCGATCGAGCGAAGCAGCTTTGAAAGCATGCGAGCACACGAAGAAAAGCGCTCGGGCGGTGGGAGTGACGGAGGCAGCGGAGGCGGAACCAGAACCCGCATCATGCGCAGCGGGACTCCAAACGAATGGCACGGCTGGATGACTCCCGGCCTGCACCGGAAATTCAGCACCGGAAAGATCGCCGACGTTGCCCGACGCTTCGGTTACGAGACGACCGGCACGTAGACATGTGACGAAAGCGTCGGCAGCGGTGGCGTTGCGGGTGGAGCTGGCTGCGGCCTGCATGTCCTGGGCGCTGGTCCGGCTCCAGCGGTTCGCCCTGCTGGACAGCCGTCCCATGCTCGCGGGGGCCCCCTCCGGAGCAGCGATCACACTCGCATCACCACCACCATCACTACCGAGGTCACTCCTGCTCCGGCCGAGACCCGCTTGACGCCCCACCCTGCTCCGGCAGCATGCCGTCCAATTCCCTGGCCTCCGCCTCGTTCAGCTCCAGTTCGGCGGCCCTGGCCGAGTCCTGGACGGATGACGGGCGGCTGGCCCCCGGTACCGGAATCATCACTGGTGAGCGCGCCGGCAACCAGGCCAACGCGACCTGTTGCGGGCTGACGCCGCGTTCGGCCGCGATGCGGTGGAAGGCCGTACCCTCGGAGGTCGGGCCGGAAGCTCCGTCGAGGGAGCTGCGGGAGATGCCGCCGAGCGGGCTCCAGGGCAGAAAGGCCAGGCTCAGCTCCGTACACAGCCGAAGTTCGGCCTCGCTGCCGCGGACGGCCGGGGAGTACCGGTTCTGTACGGAGACCAGCGCGTCGCCGAGAATCGCGTGAGCCTCGTGGATCTGCGCGGTGTCCACGTCGGAGATCCCGGCGGCGCGGATCGTCCCCGCGTCGAGCAGCTCGCGCAGCGCGCCCACGGAATCGGCCCAGGGCACGGCCGGGTCCGGCTTGTGCAGCTGGTGGAGGCCGATCGCCTCGGCACCGAGCCGCTTGAGCGAGGACTCGGCTGCGCGCTTGAAATGTTCGGGGCTGCCGGTGACCGTCCAGCTCCCGTCGCCGGGCCGGCCCCGTCCTCCCTTGGTGGCGACGAGGACGTCCGAGCTGTCGCCGCTGTAGCGGGCGAGGGCGCGGGCGACGAGAAGTTCGTTGTGACCGTTTTCGCCCGCGTGTTGTACGTCGTCCTGCCCCAGAGCCACCGGCTGGCCGGGCGCGGCTCCCTGGGCCTCTGCGAAGTCGCGGCCGAACCCTGGGTGCTCGGCTGCCGCAAGACCGAGACGTACCTTCGGCGCTATGCCGAACTCGCCGGCTTCGAACCCTCGTACGAGGGAGCACGACGGACTACTTCTTCGCCTGCTCGCTCGTGGTCGCGGGTGTGGGGATCTCGCTGGTCCCGGCCATCGCGTTCGCCCCGGCGCCGGCAGATCTCCGCGTCGTTCCCATCAAGCCGCCGGGCCCCGGCCCGCCACATCGGCGTCGCCACCGCGCGCAGCCGCCACCATCCCCCGGTCGCGACGCTGATCCGGGCTCTCCGGGAGCAGGCGTCGTCCTTCGGCGGATGGTGAGCGAATCGAACGGGCCGCGTGAGGCTTCGCGCAGGTCCGGAACGATCGACTTCGAACTCGTCGGGCAGGGCATGTTGCGCCCGGATCCGATGAGGATCGCGCAACGCTACCCGCCTTTCTCCAGAGCGTTCGCCCCCAGGCTTTTGCCAGCAGACTTTCTCGATCGCGGTTCCGACAGGGACGGCTACTGGCTCCGAATGTGCTCGGCGGTGGGGCTGTGGCTGTCGGCTCCGCCGGCTTCGTCGAGCAGGCGCAGTTGGGTGGCGGCTTCGAGCCGGCGGGGGTGGTTCAGTCGGACGAGACCCTCGTGGGCGGCAGTCAGGGTCTCGCGGGCCTCTTCGGTCCGGTCGAGATGGCGCAGGACGATGCCGAGGCCGAGGCGGGCCGGTTCGCTCCAGGCAGGCATACGTGCCGCCTCGAAGCGGGCGACGGCGTGCCGGAACGGCGCTTCGGCCTCGTTCCAGCGGTGCAGGGCGGTGAGGTCGTTGCCGATGTGCTGCTGGGCCGATGCCCGGTAGAGGTCGATCAGTTCGTGCGGCTTTCCCGGGATGCCGGCACTGCACAGGGCCTCGCTGCGCCGGTGGGCGGACAGGGCCTCGTCCGGGCGGCCGGTCTGGCGCAGGAGCCGGCCGAGGGTGTTGAGGATGGAGAGTTCGACGAGACGGCTCTGCGCGCCGGTCTGGCGGCGGAGGCACTCGGCGCCTTGGTGGAGATGGACGATGCCCTCGTCGGTCCGTCCGAGCGCGTCGAGTGCCAGTGCCGCGTAGTTGTGGGCCCAACCGACCTGAAGCTGGTCGTCGATCTTGCGTGCCAGCACCAGGGCGGCCTGCGCGGTGCTCAACGCGGTGGTGTGGTCGTGGAGGCAGGTGTTGTGGGCCCAGGCAAGGTAGTTGAGGTGGACGGTTTCGTCGCGTCGGCTGCCCAGGGCGCGGGCGGATCGGACAGCCTGCTCGAAGACCTCCCTCCACAGCTCCCAGTGCGAGGTGCGGTCGGAGAACCAGTGCATCGCCTCGGCGGTGTCGAGGACGTGCCGGTGCCGACCGGCGGCGTGGACGCGGTGCAGGGCCGCGAGCCACTGGGCTCGTTCGTCCTCCAGCCAGGCGTGGGCCTGCTCGTGGCCGGCGGGCGCGGTGGCCGGGTCGGGGTCTTCGCCGGAGGTGTCGGTGGGATGCTCGGGGTTGAAGAGCTGTGCCGCGGCGGCGGCGCGACGCAGCATCCAGGCGTCGGTGCGGGTGCGAGCGGTGGCGATGTCGGCCGGTGTGTCCTCTTCGGTGGCTTGTTCGGTGGCGAACAGGTGGAGGAGGTCGTGGAAACGGTACCGCTCGGTGGTGGGGTGCGGCTGGAAGAGGCCGGCGTCGGTGAGGTCCTGAGCGTGCTGGAGTGTCTGGCGCGGCGGCAGGCCGGCCAGGAGGGCGGCGGTCTGAGGGCTGAAGTCGGGGCCGTCGGCGAGCGCGGCGCGGCGGAAGACGGTACGGGCGGCCGCGTCCAACTGCCGGTATGAGAGGGCGAAGGCGGCCCTCACCTGTAGGGATCCGGCGCGCAGAGCGTCGAGGCGGCCTTCTTGTGCAGCGAGTTGGGTGACGAGTTTGGCGAGGCGTTCGCCGGGTCGGGAAGCCAGGCGCTGTCCGGCGATGCGCACGGCCAGCGGCAGGTGTCCGCACAGGTCGGCGAGGTCCCGGGCGGCCTGGGCCTCGCGCCGTACCCGCTCCGGCCCGACGATCCGGGTCAGCAGTTCGACGGCTTCCTCGCGGCGCAGCAGGGCGAGTTCGGTGCGGTGGACGGCTTCGAGGCCGGCCAGGGCGTGGCGGCTGGTGACCAGGGTGAGCGAGGGGCCGTGGCCGGGCAGCAGGGGTCGGACCTGGTCTTCGGTGGCGGCGTTGTCGAGGAGCAGCAGCACACGCCGCTCACGCAGCACGGACCGTAACAGGCCGGAGCGGTCGTCGGTGCCGGCGGGAACGGCGGTCTCCGCCACGCCCAGGGCGCGCAGCAGCCGGGCCAGAGTTTCGCGCGGCTGGACGGGCTCGGCGTCCATGCCGCGCAGGTCAACGGCGAACTGCCCGTCCGGGAAGCGCGGGGCGAGGGTGTGGGCCGCGTGCACGGCGAAGGCTGTCTTGCCCAGGCCTGGCTGCCCGCAGATCACGGCGACCGGCGGACGGGCGGGGCCGAGGTCGTCGGCGAGGGCCAGGAGCCGGTCCAAGGCCGGGCCGCGGGCCGTGAAGTCGGGAAGGTCGCGGGGCAGGGCGAGTGTGTGGTGAGCGGTGTGCCCCGTGGTGGGTGCTGATTCCGGCTCGGTGCCCGGCTCGTCGGCGGGCTCGGTGGTGGGGCGGGGGCGGCCCAGACTGGCGGCGTGTTCCAGTTGCCGCGTGCCTGTGGCGTCCAGACGCAGGGCTGCGGCCAGGGCTTGGACGGTGCGGCGCTGCGGCCCGCGGGACCGTCCGCGTTCCATGTACGACAGTGCCCGCACACTCACCCCTGCGGCGTGCGCCAACTCCTCCTGAGTGAGCCCGGCGCTTGTGCGCAGCCTGTGCAGGAGCGCGCCGAAGTCGCCCACGGCCGGTGTACCGCTACCCATGCTCAAAAGCCCCCACAACGACAGGGCCCCACCGGCCCGCAACCCCACCTGCAAAATTATGCAGCATCCTCTCTACGCGGGCTCCGCGGCCTTCGCCTCCACCGCGGCCAGGCGCTTCTCATACATCGCCAGTATCTCGGCGGGGCAGTCCGGGCAGGCCGGGAAGTCCGCTGCCTTCATGTCCAGGCAGGGCGCCATCTGACGGATGCCCTCCACCCGCAGCCCGGCTCCGAGCAGTCTCGTACATTCAGCACCCGGTGCACCGCGTGTTCGTCGTGGCTCCGCCGTCCTCTGTCCGTGTGCTGCGCCTCCAGCAGACCCTGTTGCTCGTAGTGGCGAATCGAGCGTCGGCTCGCCCCCGTACACTGCGCCGGCTCCCCGATCTGCATGGCCCCTCCCCCGTTCCGCCGATGCGGCCACTCTACGAATCCCCGAGCTGACCGCGCAGGTGCGTCCCTGACGCACCCGCCCGGTCCCACGTTCGGCACCGGGCGGGTGCGTGTGGTCACGGTCGGTATGGAGCACCGGAACCAGGGCTCGGGGACGATGATGAGCAGATGGCTGTCACCTCACGTGCTCATGCGTTCAACTCCGCTGCCGCCCAGTACGAGGCGAGCCGCCCTTCGTATCCGTCGGCGCTCCTCAACGCCGTCAAGGCGTTCCTGCACCGTCCTTGGGCCGAGGTGCGCGCCGCCGACGTCGGCGCGGGCACAGGCGTGGCGACCGCGCTCCTGCGTGAGCGGGGTGCTGAGGTCTCGCTACTGCGGCGTGCCCGCACGGGCTGCTCGCCAAGCTCAAGGCCGCCGCTACGTTGAGCGGATGCCCCAGGTGGACGGCCTGGCGCGAGGCCCCTTTCGGCCTCGCACCGCAACCGACAGACTCAGGCGGCACGGCGCGTCCTACGGCGACGCACTGCGAGCACGGTGCCACCGCCGGCAGCGACCAACGCGGCGGCCACGCCGACGATCGTTGGCATGTTGTCGTTCGTGCCTGTCTCGGCGAGGTCGGAGCCCTTGGCAGCAGTCGGCGGTGCGCTGTTGGCCTTCATGGTCTTGTCGATCCAGCCGGCGTAGGCGGGTGCGCTGGTGTAGAGACCGGGGCCCTGCGAGCACGGCACATTCGGGGCACCGGGCCCCGAGGTGACGCCGATCAGCTCCCAGCGGCCGTTCCGGCCTTTTTGCACCTGCGGTCCGCCGGAGTCGCCGAAGCACGCCATGGCCCGGGGCACGGTGGTGATCGTGCACAGCCGGGTCCGGTCCGCGTAGCCGGGAGCACACTCGGACTCGGCGCCCCTGCGGGTGTTCAGCTCCTGCAGCCGGGCCGGGAACGTGAACGCGCCGTCGACGGTGGTGCCGTACCCCAGGAGCCGGGTCGGTGTGCCGGGCGGCCCCGCCTGCTTGGCGATCTTGATGGGTTGCTGAGTGACCGGGCGGTCGAGGCGTACCAACGCGATGTCGTCCTTGTTGGCGGTCTTGTTGTCGCCGTTCACATAGCCGGGGTGGACGAAGGTCCGGTCGATCTTCCGGACGGTGCCGCCGGACTTACGGTGGTCGCTGCCGACCCGCACGATGCCGGCCAGTTCGATCCCCTCGACCTTCAGGCAGTGTGCCGCCGTCAGCACCCACTGCGGATCGATCAGCGACGCTCCGCAGTTCGCGTCGAGCAGACCGTCCTTCGGGGCCGACTCCGGAATGGTTGCCATGAACGGGTAACTCTCGGTCGAGTTCGCCCCGTTGACGATGGCTCCGGCACTGCCGGCCATCACGGTGGCACAGGCCACAGCGGTGAGCACGCCGACGGCAGCGGTGCGGACGGTACGGCGGCGTGACGGCTTCGAGCTGAACACAGAGGCTTCCCTTTTGCACTGATTGGTGCTGGTTGGTGCTGGTGAATCCGTATGCATTCAGCTTCGCTGCCCGAAGGCCGTCGGACCATCCGGACAACGGGACGGTCCATGGTGTAGCCAGCCCCCTCCGCACCGGGGGTAAAGGCGAAGGCCGGAGGCCACCAATCCGCTGGTCCGTCCGCTCCGCTACCTGCTCCCTTCGGCGGATGGAGCCGCGGACGTCACCGACTGCCCGCTCCGGGCGGCTGCCGCCGTTCGGACAGTGACGCCTCGTTGCCGCCCTTGCCCGTTCCGACACTCTCCGAGGGCACAGCGTCCAGGGCCGGGGCGATGGTGGTGAAGGCCCGGTCGATCAGCTCGGCGGGGTCCTCGACACCGTCGCTGCCGCTCCACCGTTGCAGCACGGCATCGAAGGCGGTGAGCGCCATCCCGGCGGCCAGCTGCGGGTACAACGCGGTGTCGGGGGCGAGGTCCAGACGCTGCGCCAGCTCTGCCGCCAGGTCGCCGCGCCACTGGTCCTGGCGTTCCAAAAAGCGTGCGCGCAAGGCGGGGGTGCGCAGAATCAGCTGGACCACACGCAGGGCCCGGTCGGAGTGACCGGGCGGGGCGGCGCAGGCGGCCATGGAGACCCAGACGGAGTGCCGTAGAGCCACGGAGGGAGGTTCCTCGGCGGGACGCGCCGCCAGCTCTGTGCGGATGCCGGTGCCCATGTCGGCCAGGAACTGGACGACCACGTCCTCCTTGGAGGCGAAGTACCGGAAGAAGGTCCGCTTGGACACACCGGCGGTGGCGGCGATCTCGTCGATGGTGACCGCGTCGAACCCCTTCAGCGCCAATAGCTGCAGGGCCGCTTCGCTCAGCTCGTCCGAGACGAGTTGGCGTTTGCGCTGGGCCATGGAGACGGGGATATCAGAACTCACCGCGCCATCGTACCTCCATGCCACCCATGACACTCGGAGGCGTCTTGACACCGAGTGTCAATCGAGGCAACGTGTGCCACATGATGAAGAAGCAGCGCTGGACCGCCGAACACATCCCGGACCAGGCCCGACGGGTGTTCGTCGTCACCGGAGCCAACAGCGGCCTCGGCCTGGCGACCACCCGGGCACTCGCCCGCAAGGGCGGACGCGTGATCCTCGCGGTACGGGACATGGCAAAGGGCCACCAGGCCGTCGCGGAGATCACCGCGGAGCAGCCCGGCGCCGACCTCGCGGTGCGCCACCTCGACCTGGCCGATCTCGATTCGGTCCGGGCTTTCGCCGACCAGCTGCGTGCCGAGCATCCGCGGCTTGACGTCCTCGTCAACAACGCCGGCGTGATGGCGCCGCCCCGTTCACTGAGTGCGCAGGGCCACGAGCTGCAGTTCGCCTGCAACCACCTCGGCCACTTCGCGCTCACCGCCCTGGTGCTCGACCTGCTGGCCGCGGGTACCGATCCCCGTGTGGTCACGGTGAGTTCGGCCAACCATCGGCAAGGGCGCCTCCACTTCGACGACCTCTCCGGTGAGCGCACCTACTCGCCCATGGGGTTCTACAACCAGTCGAAGTTCGCCAACGCCGTCTTCGGACGGGAGCTCCACCGGAGGCTGGCCGCGGCCGGCAGTCCGGTGCGCAGCGTGCTCGCCCACCCCGGCTACACCGCCACCAACCTGCAGACAAGCTCGCCGGTCGGCATGGTGAAGCTACTCTTCGGCCGCGTTCTCCTCCCGCTCGCCCAGACTCCGGAGCAGGGTGCACTGCCTCAGCTGTACGCGGCCACCGCCCACGAGGCGCAGGGTGGTGAATTCATCGGCCCGGACGGCTTCTCCGAGTTGCGCGGTGGGCCGACACGGGTGCAGTTGTCCCCCGCGGCGTCCGACCCTCAGATCGGCCACCGGCTGTGGGAGCTGTCGGAACAACTGACCTCCACCCGTTTCGCGTTTCCGGTCGCCTCCTGAGCCGCTTTCGTCTTGGCAAGGGCCTGCCTGGTGGCCTCGGCCGGCGCGTCGGTCAGTGAAAGCTGAAACTCAACGACTTGCAACAGGGGGTCACCCGCTCGCTGGTGTTGGCGCGTTCGGCGACGATGACCAGGTAGTTGAGGCGGTGGGACCGGTAACCGTCGAGGAACTGCGTCTCGACGCCGGCGCGCAGGCCGGAGGTCGAATATCGGCTCGACCTGTTCGCTTTCCATACGGTGCATCTCCCGCAGGTTGCGCTCCTCGCGCTCGTCGAGCGGGGCCTTGCGCACGGTGCGGTCGAAGTCGCCTGTCGGCTGGGCGCGCTGCCGACGGCCGAGAGGTGGGTGATCGCGGCCGCGGCCAGCGCGTCACCTGAGAGTACGGCGGTACTTTTCCCGTAGGCGGACCACACTGTCCGACGTGCGCGCTCCAGCTGGGCCTTGATCGACGAGGACGTGGACGTGGCGGTCGATGTCACCAGTCCTCCGGCGAAACGTGAGGGGAGCCTCCGCCCACCAGGTCCACGATGCAGGCGCGCACGTGCAGCGCCTGGTGGAACCAGATGGTGCCTTCCAGGAGCCAACCGAGGTCATACAGGACGCTGCTGTTGAAGTATTGGTGTACGAGCAGTGCGACCGCACCGGATCCGTCATGTGCGGTGTGTCCTCGGTTCCGAGGGCTGGTGCTGAGGCCACTTCGATCAGACGGGTACGTGTCCTGCGGTGAGGCCGCTATCGTCACCAGATGTCTGATGCCACGGAAAAGTTCGACGCCGCCATGTCCGCCTGGAGGGAGTGGCAGGAGGCTCCTTGGGGTCGGCTGCGCTACACGATCGCCGAGGCGAATCTTGTCCGGCACTTCGACGGGCCGGCCGACGCGCCCCTGCGTGTTCTCGACTTGGCGGGCGGAGACGGCGGCGACGCCCTGCGCCTGGCTGCGCGGGGCCATCATGTCACGATCGTCGACTACGCACCCGCGATGCTCACCGCGGCAGCAGAGCGGGCTGGTGCGGCCGGGCTGACGGATCTGATCGCCTGTGTCGAGGCGGATGTGAACGCGCTGCCTGCCGAGATCACCGACGGGGAGTTCGACGTGGTGCTGTGCCACAGCCTCCTCCAGTACGTGGACGATGTCCGCCATACACTCGCCGCATCCCTGGCCCCTCTGCGACCAGGCGGCCTGTTCTCGGCGATGGCGATCAACCGGCATTCGGTGCCGCTGACCATTGCCGTCCGTGAAATGGATCTGGCCGCCGCAGTGGCCGCACTCGACACGGACCAGGCACGAACGCAGATGTTCGACTCGGCGCTGACGCTCCGCACGGCCGAGGAGATTGCCCGTCACCTGTCCGACCTGGGCTGCCAGGACCCGCACCATTACGGCATCCGCAGCGTCTGCGACTACATCATCGACGATGCTCGTAAGCGCGACCCCGCGTTCTACGAGGACCTTGAACGCCTCGAACTCGCCCTGACGGACCGCCACCCCTATATGCACACTGCCCGCCTCTTCCAACTGGTTGGCCGGAAGCACGAGTGATGCCCGGCCACGCGACATGTGCCCTCAACGCGCCGGACAGACATCTGACGACGCCTCGTACTTCGGCGACCCAAGCCCCTTCACGTGCGTCCACGGGCGTGTACCGGGGAGAAGGGAACGGCGAGGCGTTTGACCTCGTGAAGGGTGGGGACGGTGTCGATGCTGTGGATGCCTGGCAGGGCGCCGAGGTCCTGGTCGATGTAGGTGTAGAGGTCGGCCGGCGTGCGGAAGATGCCGTTGGCGACCAGGTTGGCGGAGCCGGTGACGGCGGCGGCGAAAGCGATGTCGGGGTGGGCGGCAACGGTTTCGCCGACGCTCCGCAGGTGGGCGGGGGCCACCGTCAGCCACAGCTGGGTGCTCATGTGGTGGCCGAGCAGTTGGGGTTCGAAGTCGACGAAGAGGTTGAGTGCGCCGTGGTGGCGCAGGCGGTCGAGGTGACGCTGGATGCTGGAGGGTGAGCGAGCGGCGGCCTTGCTCAGCACCGGCAGGGTGGCCCGGCCGTCGCGGGCGAGTTCGGCGAACAGGGCCTGGTCGGTGACATCAAGGCGGAGCGGGAAGTCGCTGTCGGGGGAGGCTGTCGCAGGGGCGGCGGTGCGGAAGCGGGTGGCGTGCCAGGTGCTGCTGGCGCCTTTGAAGATTTGCAACATGCAGTGGGCACTGACGGACATGAGGTTCGGGGTGCGCGGGAGCGCTGTCAGCAGCAGGGCGTTGCGTTCGTCCGCGGTGCGGGCGTCGATGGCGCAGTAGACCTCGGTGCCGCTGGCGGCGAGGGTGACCCAGCTGGTGTCGGGGCGGCGGGCGAGGCTGGCGGCGAGGGGGCCGGCCGCGGTGGGAGCGCAGCGCAGGCGCAGCAGCCAGCGGGTGTGCCCCAGTCGAACCGGACTGGGCCGGCCGACGATCCGCAGACCGAGGCCGCGCAGGCGGCGGTAGCGGCGGGCGGCGGTGTGCTCGGACACGCCCAGGGTGCGGGCGATCCGGCTGAAAGGGGCCCGCCCGTCGAGCTGGAGGGCGTGCAGCAGGCGCTGGTCGAGATCGTCCGGGCTGCCGGAATCCACCGCGCTCCCCCGTTCCGTCGCCGGTTCTTCCCGTATCCGAGCGTACGGCTTCCAGCCGGGAAGCAAGCGGCGGAAGGTGACCGGGAGCGGCCGGACCACCCGGCCTTCGGCCTCCGCGCTCCCGTGCGGGGAAAGGAGCACCTTGCCATGCACCGTCCGGCCGTTGCCGTCATCGATCTCACCTGGTGGTCCGAGGGCCGTGGCGCCCGGGACCGGCTCGCGGCCACCGTCGACCGTTCCTTGCAGACCAGCGGGTTCCTCCTCGTCCGCGGCCACGGCCTCGACCCGCAGCTGCCTGAGCGGCTGAGGGCGGCGGCCCGCGCGTTCTTCGCGCTGCCCGGGGAGGTCAAAGCCCGCCATGCCCGGCAGGACATCCGGTCCGGCTGGTTCGGCCGCGACCAGGTGACCACGGCGGCGTCCGAGGGCACCATGACTCCGCCCGATCTGAAGGAGTCATGGGCAGCCGGGTTCGAGTCCAGCACCGACCCCGCCCACGCGGACCTGCTGCCCTCCCACTGGCCGGCCCAAGTACCGCTTCTGCGTACGTACGTGACGGAGTTCGCCGACCGTATGCGCGCGTTGTCCGACACGCTGTTGCAGGTCATGGCCACCGCGTTGGGCGAGCCCGAGGACTTCTTCACTCGGCACACCACGCGCCCGAACGGAAACGTCCTGATCAACTGGTACCCGGCCAGTCACACCACCGGGCCCGCCGCGCCCGGTCAGTTCCGCATCGGACCGCACACCGACTTCGGGCTCCTGACCCTGCTGGACCGGCAGAACGGCAGAGGAGGGCTGCAGATCCATGACGATGTGGCCGGCTGGCAGGACGCACCGTGGGAGCCGGGCGCCCTCACACTCAACATCGGCGACCTGATGCAGCGCTGGAGCGGCGACCGCTGGCGCTCCGGGCGCCACCGTGTCCTGCCGCCGCCCGTCGAGGCCCCGGCCGAGGAACTGACCTCCCTGGTCTACTTCCACGCCTGCGCCCCCGACACTCCGATCACCTCGCTGGCCGCGCCCGTCGGACGCAGACAGTACGAAACGGTGCGGGCCGGTGACTGGATCCGCGACAAGTTACGGGCCATCAGCTCCTGATGACCGTACCCACGCCGGCGGCGTTTCCTGCCCGGCAGGCGGCCCGCAGAGATCCGTACGTGCAGTGGACGTTCGAACGGGGCACACCGCTGCTCGGCCGATTGCTGTCGTAACGAAGAATTTTCCCCTGCGCAGCAGTCCCGACAAGACCAAGGCCGGTCGATTTCGAGAAGCGCGCCTCGCTCGGGTCCGGTGCGCCGTACGGTCGCCCCACGGTAGCGGCCGGGCGGTGGCGCCAGGTCAGGCAGGGAGGTCCGAGGATGGTCAATCCGCGTACGTATCCGCTGTGGCGTGATCTCGCGATGCGTGAGGACCTCCCCAAGGAAGCCCTCAAGACGGTGGTCGAGGCACTGTGCACCCCGGCGAGGCGTCCGTACGGGTTTGATTCCCGGACTGATCGGTGGCGGGAGGAAGCTCTCAAGGCCGCGCTGCCCGCGCTGCTGGCCCGGACCTCGGCCAAACGGCTGCGGAACCGGCTCCTGGCGCAGGCCGACGAGAAGACGCTGTCCGCCCTGGCTGTCGAAGGCACGGTGTCCGCCGCCGATCTGCCCGCCGTTCTCCGCACCCGAGGTGCCTGGGCCGGGCTGGTCTGCGGTCTGGCACAACACCCTGACCAGGTCGAGGCAGCGGTCGCTCTTCTGCCCCGCCTTCCCAGCCACGAGGTGGAGCGGGTCGTCCGAGACTGGGATCCCGGCCTCAGCGTCCGCGCCGGAGGGACCACGCCGGCTCCGCCCCTGCCGCAGGCACTGTTCGACGCCGTACTGGAAGCCTGTCTGACTCCGCTCGCCGCGTACCTGCTTCTCCCCCACCTCGAAGAGGGCTGGGAAGCTGTGTCCGTGTTCTCGAAGGACTGGTCACTGGAGCTGGGAAGCCACCAAGCCTGGGCGATGCTGGCCAGGTGCCCCGAGCGGTGGGCGGAGCTCGTCGCACACCCCACACTCGGGACTGCCGTGCAGCACATGTTGCTGGACCAGGCCGAGATCCGCGCTCAGGAAGACGCCCGGAGCCGCGCCGCAGACACCGACCCGGCCGGCGAAGAACTTCCCGGCGCTCCCCCGGCCCCCGCCCCCGCCCTCAGCGAGGACCTGCTGCTGGCCTGTCTCCCGGCCCTGTGCCTCCCCGAGCTGGCCGAGCTGCCCAGCCCGCATCTGACGGCACGCAAGACGCTGCACCACATCGCCCACCGCGTCCACAACAACCCACGCCTGTCCGACCTCGCCGCTGCGCAGTTGCATGCGGCCGCCGACGCACTCGTGACTCGCGGCCAACTGCTCAGCCTTCCCCAGAAGCAAGCCGACGACCACGGGTCCGACGGCCACATTCTGCCCCTCGCTCAGGACCTGGCCCTGCTCAGCGCCAACCCCGACCACCTCGCGGGAGCCTGCGCTCGGCTCGCTTCCCTGGATCAACCGGCCGTCGTCTCCCCCACACCGAACCCCACCCTGATCCGCGTCTTCGACAGTGCCGGTCCCGACCACGACCGACCGGCCAAGCTCCTGGAACGCCACTCGGAACACCGCAGAGTCCAGGCCCTGGCCGCCCTCGCCGCCAACCCGCACGCGCCGCACGCCGCCGTCACCGACGCCCTCCACGCGCTGCATCCCGCCGAGCTGGCCTGGATCGCCGAGAATGCCGAAGGCCCCGACTGGTTCCTCGGTGCGGCGGCCGCCGTCCCGGCCGCCGAGGCCGAAGACGACGGCCTTGTCAACGCCGTTGCGCGCTGAATGGGTACTCACTCAGGTGTTGGCCACCAGCTCGGTCATGGTGAGCAGGACCCGGAAGTACTGGAACGCTTCGGGGAAGCCCGCCGGGTAGCCCAGCCTGGCCAGGTGCCGACGCAGTGCGGGCGCCCCCTCGGTGACGACGCGCCGACGGACGGCATCGAGGCTTCCGTGTGCGAGGTACGTCGAGACGCATCCGGCCAGCCACGTGTCCAGCTCGGCCAGGACGCTCTTGTCCGTGCGGGGAATGTCGGGGAACGGTTCGTGGGCGAAGTCGGTCCACAACCGCCTGACCTCGCCGACCATCGCGTGCTTGCCCTGAGGGCCCGCCCACCGGGGTCCGTACACGTAACGTACCTGCGGCCGCGGCGGAGTGCACCGGTGCCTGGCCTTCTCCGCGCGGCGGTGCTCGGCGAACGCCTCGGTCTCCCGAATCCGTACGGTCCGGCTGGCTTCCAACATCTCCAGGGCACGCAGAGGCGAGGGCGCCGTCGAGATTGGCCTCGGCGTAGCTGCCACTCCTCAACGAAGCAGTGCGGACGGATTTCACACACAGCGTCACACCAAGGAGTGGGCCAGCTCGCGAAAGCGCCGCAGGAGCGGGTCGCTCGTGCGGCGGGTCGGCCACAGCAGGTGAAGGGCGACTCGCGGGGCGTGGCGCAGGGGCAGGTAGGTGACACGGGCGTGGGTGTGGGCCCGGGCGGCTGAGGTCGTGGTGGAGCCGATGCCACGGCCAGCGGCGATGATGGCGAGCCATTCGTCGTAACTACCGCATTCGACCACCTGGGCAGGCTGCTTCTCCGGCGGCCAGTCATCCGGGCTCGTCGCTCCACTGACGGTGTTGACGACCAGGGGGTGCGCGGACAGCTCCGACCAGTCCAGCTCGTCGCCGGTGGTGAGTGGCGAGCCGGCGGCGACTGCGGCCAGCCGGTCCTCTTCGAACAGCAGCGTGCCGGTGACGCCGGAGGCATGGACGTCGCCGCGTACCAGTGCGGCATCGACATCGCCCGAGTGCAGGGCGGCGACGATGTCGTCACGCCGCAGGAGGGTCGCCCTCGCGCCTGTGGCGGTTTCGAACGCAGCCAGCAGGTCGCTGGTCCACGGGTCGGGCAAGGCCCACTGGAAGCCGATCCGCAGCCCCGCATGCCCACCCGCGGCGGCCAGGGCCGCGTCGAGGTCGCGCAGTACACCGCGCATGCGCTCGCACAACTCGCCTCCCGTTTCGGTGAGTTCGACGCCGTGCGGTGTGCGGTCCAGCAACCGTGCCCCGACCGTCTCCTCCAGTTGCCGGACGGTACGGGACAGCGCCGGCTGAGTGATCAGCAGCTCGCGGCTCGCGGCCGTGAACGTACGCCGTTCCGCGACCGTGACGAACGCGCGCAGGTGCCGCAGTTCTACCTCCATGTCCCGCAGCCTAAGGGGCTTTCAGCCGCTATGCCCAGTGCGCATGGCCAGGCTGGGACAGGCATTTCCCTCGCGCGTCCCGTCTTCCTACCGTGGCAAGGGCGACAGATGACCGACCAGGAGAGGACGGGATGCGGCATGACGTCATTCACCGGCTGGATCGTGCGGGACACGGCGGACGGGCCACGCGCGACGTTCGACCAGCTCGAAACCGAGATGCTGGATGATCTCGACACGAGCGTGCGGGTGCACTACTCCAGCATCAACTACAAGGACGCTCTCGCCCTGCAAGGCAGGCCCGGCGTGGTCCGCCGCCGCCCGCTCGTGGCCGGCATCGACGTCACCGGGGAAGTACTCGCCTCCCGGCACCCCCGTTGGCGGGAAGGCGACCTGGTGACCCTGGACGGTGCCGGGCTCGGTGAAGAACTGCACGGCGGGCTCGCCGACCTTGCCGTGGTCAACGGCGACGACCTCGTCCGCGTACCCGACCCGTTCAGCCCGCGGCAGGCGGCGGCGATCGGCACGGCCGGGTTCACCGCGGCTCTGAGCCTGCTCGCACTCGAACGGCACGGTGTGGGCCCCGGGAACGGACCGGTGCTGGTGACCGGCGCCGGTGGCGGTGTCGGCTCGATCGCCGTCGCGTTGCTCGCCGGAGCAGGTTACGAGGTCATCGCCGCCACCGGACGCCCTGACGCGCTCGGCGGCCGTCTCACGGCGCTGGGAGCCGGCCGCGTCGTCGACCGGACGGAGCTCACCTCGGCCGGCCGGCCCCTGGGCAAGCAGCGCTGGGCGGGCGCGGTCGACGCGGCCGGTGGGAGCGTCCTCTCCGGGGCGCTGGCCGGCCTCCAGCACTCCGGTGTCGCCACCACCTGCGGACTCGCCGCGGGCGCCGAGTACCCCGGCAATGTCCTGCCGTTCATTCTGCGCGGCATCTCCCTGGTCGGGATCGATTCGGTCCGCACCCCCGTCAGCCGTCGCGAAGCGGCCTGGCAGTGCCTTGCGCGCCACCTGCGCCCCGCGCTTCTCGACACCATCACCCGCGTCGTACCGCTCGCCGACGCCCAGGACGCGGCAGCCGAACTCCTCGCCGGGAACGGCACCGGCCGCATCGTGGTCGACGCGATCCAACAGGCCTGAAAACGCCGGCAAGGGAAGAAAGAATGAGTACCACACCCAGGAAAGCAGGCGCGTTCGACGAACTCATGGCGCTGCGCGCCGGCCCCCGACCGGCCGCCGGCGAGGTCACGATCACCGGGTCTGACCCGCTCTTCGCCTCGCCCTTCCGGATCGACGGGACGCTCGCCGACGCACTGGCGGCCCGCGCGGTCGCGGCCAACGATCTCTGGGAGTCGCGCACCGGCCGCCGCCAGCGGATCGCGGTCGACGTGCGCGCCGCGGCCGCGACGGCCCTCGGAGGTGAGGACATGACGCTCGTCCGCGGCGCCGACGGCGGGTACCGGCCCGCGCCGCTGTCACCCGACGTCGAGCACATGGTCTCGCTCACCCAGCCTTGGCGGACCGCCGACGACCGCTGGTTCCTGCCGCACTTCAACCTTCCGCACCTTGAACGGCGGGTGCTGGAGGTCCTGCACTGCGAACCCACGCCCGAGTCGGTGCGGGCCGCGGTCGGCAGGTGGAAGGCGGACGATCTCGAAGAGGCGGTCGCCGCCGCCGAGGCGTGCGGCGGGGTGGTGCGCACGCCGGAGGAATGGCTGGCGCACCCGCACGGCGTCCACCTCGCCGCACGGCCGGTCGTGGAGATCACCAAGATCGGCGACAGCGCCCCCGAGCCACTGCCCGGCGGCGCTCGTGTCTCCGAGCCGCTGTCCGGAGTCCGGGTGCTCGACCTGACCCGGATCCTCGCAGGCCCGACGGCCGCACTCAGTCTGGCCGAGCACGGAGCGGACGTACTGATGGTGACGGCACCGCAGCTGCCTCAGGTGCCGCCCTTCGTGCGCGACACCAGCCACGGCAAGCGCAGTACCCACCTGGATTACACCAAGGCGGAGGAAGCGGCCCGGCTGCGCGCACTGGCCGCCGGCGCCGATGTCTTCGTGGAGGGCTATCGCCCCCACCGCATGGAGGCACACGGGTTCGGTCCCGACGCTCTCGCGGCACTCCGTCCCGGGCTGGTGTATGTGAGCGTCAACTGCTTCGGTTCGGGCGGCCCTTTCGGGACGCGTGCGGGCTGGGACCAGGTCGCCCAGGCCGTCACCGGAGCATGCGCCGTCCAGGGCGATGCGACGAACCACGGCCGGCCGCAGCTGACGCCGGTATACCTCTGCGACTTCCTCACCGGGTACCTGGCCGGCTACGGTGCCCTGCTCGCCCTCGCCCGGCGCACGCGCGAAGGCGGCTCGTATCACGTGCAGGTCTCGCTCTGCCAGTCCGCGACCCTCCTGCAACGCCAGGGCCTGATCGACGACTTCACCGGAGCCCCGGGTCGCCTGACCGCCGACGAGTTCGAGCGTTACGCCGTAACCGACGACGGCACTGTCTACGGGGCTCTCAAGAGTCTCGGCCCCGTCATCCGGATGAGCGAAACCACACCACGCTGGTCGAAGCCCACTCCTCGGCTCGGCAGCTCCCGCCCCGTGTGGTTGCCACGTTGAGAGAGCCACCGAGGAAGTACGGGGGCGAGGGTGGTCGAAGGCTGTCTGTGAGCTGCGGGTGGTCCGGATGACGCGACAGGTTGGCTGGTGGCCGTACCCGGAATTGCAGGGGCGTGCCACCGGCCAGCCCTTCGTTGCTCCGGCCGCTTACCGGGCTTCTTGCCCCTGCCGGTCCGGCTCCCCCGGCCCGGTCAGCCGTACAACGCCACGCGGAACAGGGCCGCAAGCGCGTGATCGATGGGGTGGGGCTGCGGCTTGCCGGAGGAGTCGAGCCTGTTCCACCTCTGCATGTTCACCGCCACCGCCATCTGCCGCTTGCCGTCGGCACGGGTCATGGCCAGCGCTCCACCGCCCCAGACCGTGCCGCCGTGCCCCCAGAAGGTGCCTTGTCCGGGCCCCTCCATCGGGTGCAGGCCGAGGCCGTAGTCGATCGTCCGTCCCTCTTGGGAGATGATCGGGACCGTACGTTGCATCTCCGCCAGCGCCGACAGGCTGACGACCGCCCCGGTCAGCAGCATGCCGAAGAAGCGGTTGAGGTCCGCGACGGTGGATGTCAGCGAGGCCGCCGGCCCCACCCATGACATGTCGTAGACGCTGTAGTCGCGCGGCGGGTCGATCATGCCGAACCATGCCTCGTAGAGCCGCGAGTGCGGTCCCTCGACGTACGGTCCGGCGGGGAACCCGGTGTTCCGTAGCCCGGCGCGCTCGATGACGTTCCGGGTGATGTACCGCTCGGCCGTGGTGCCGGTCACCTCTTCCAGAAGTTGGACGAGGAGCAGGTAGTTGGTGTTGGAATACACCCCCGACGGACCGGCCGGGGCGCCGACGGCAGGTGCGGTGACCCCCATCCCGATCAGGTCGACCGGGTCGAACCGTGTGAAGCGGTGGTCGTCCAGACTCTGCGGTCCGGTGTCCCCGAGGGCGGGGAACGCCTTGAGGGAGGGGTAGGCGTACGGAAGGTACTCGGCGAGGCCGCTGGTGTGGTTCAGCAGCATCCGGACCGTGATCGCGTCACCGCGTTGGCCGGGGACGAGCTTCGGAAGGTATCGGCCGATCGGCGTGTCGAGACCGACCTGGCCGCTGTCGACCAGTTGCAGGACCGCGGCGGCGGTGAAGGGCTTGGTGATGCTGCCGACACGGTGCCGCATGCCGGCGGTGACGGGGCGGCCGGTGCCGACGTCGGCGACCCCGGCGGCGCCGCGCCAGACCTGGTCGCCGTCTCGCACCTCGGCGAACAGGCCCGGTATCCCGGCGCGGTGGACATTCTCCAAGGCGGCGCTCAGCATCGCCGGGTCCAGTGGGTTCTTCACGTCATGCGTCCTTTCGCGTTCCCAGGCGCGAGCGCCGTGACGGTCGCCCGGCCCTGGGCAGCAGGGCACGAGTGGTATGCCGGCTCGCCCGGCATCCTCTTGTCCTCATTATGCACGCGGTGCGTGCAACACCAAGTGCACAGCTAGCATGAGACCCGGCGAGAGGAGCAAGATGACAGCCCGAAGGCGCTGGTCGACCGAAGAGATCCTGGACGCGGCAGCGGAACTGTTGCGCACGAGCGACGCCGAGTCGTTCAGCGTGCGCAAGCTGGCCGCGGCCCTAGGGACCGACTCCTCCAGCCTCTACCGGCACTTCCGCAGCAAGACCGAACTGCTGCGTGCGGTCGCCGACCGGATCCTCCTGGCCGCGATGGACAGCTACCGCCCCGAGGGCGACTGGAAACAGCGCATCATGTCGCTGGCCCAGCGGGTGAGAGAGGCCTTCGGACAGCAGCCCCAGCTCGCCGCGGTCTGGGGACGCCACGCGTCGAGCGGCACCGGCTCCCGGCTGGTCATGGAAGAAATACTGCAGGCCCTGCGCGCGTCGGGACTGCCCGACGAGGAGATTCCGACGCGGTACCACCGGATCGCGGTCCTCCTCGCCGCGCTGATCGCCGCCGAGGCCGGAGTCAGCGCCATCACCCCCGAAGAGTACGAACAGGGCATGGAGCTCTTCCGCGTCGCGGTCCTCGGCGCCGACCCCGGACGCTTCCCCGCCCTGTCGCACTTCGCCCGCGACGTCCGCCCCCTCGGTGCAGACCGCCACGCGGCGTTCGAGGAGATCCTCGCCACCCAACTCGCCCACATCGAGACCGCGATGCGCTCGCGCTGAGCGACCGGTTCGGAGGGCCGGCCCCGTAGGGGCGGGGTCCTCGCGGCAAGGCAGGCCCGGCTGCGGGTGAGTGCTCAGGGCCGGGCAGGCCGCCGACGCCACGATTGCCGATCACGTGCTGGACAGGCGAAGGGCTCCGGACCAGCTCTCGCACCGGACGCGGCCGGAGCCGAAGGTGATCTCCAACGCGAGCCGCCCGCTGCGTGGGTCCCCTTCTTCGCTGACGGCCAGGACCGTGCCGCCAAGGTGAGCGGCGAACGGGGTCTCGCCGCTGATCGGTGCCACCTCGACGCGGCCCGACTCCGCCATGTCGTACCCCGCGACGGGAGCCGACGTCTCCACGGTCAGGCACCAGTCCGAACCAGTCGTGACGTGCGTGGCGACCGCCTCGCTGTCGATCAGCCACACGTCCAGCGGTCCGGACGGGGCCTCCTCGCCGTACCGGTGCCACGAGGCGACCACCTGCTCAAGCCGCCGCCCGACCAAGTGATCAGGACGTACGCCGGCTCCGTGCAACGGACACTCGCTCACTCTCTTCGCCTCCACCCGACGACCGTACCGTCAGGCAAACCCCCAGCTCACGCACTTATTCGGGGCACGCCTCAGTCGGCGTCGTGAGTGGCGGGGAGGTGCAGGGTAAAGGTGGTGCCGGGGTCGGGGTGGTGGGTGTGGGCGGTGAGGGTGCCGTGGTGGCGCTGGGCGATGTCGCGGGCGACGGCCAAGCCCAGGCCGCTGCCGCCGGTGTCGCGGCCGCGGGCCTCGTCGAGGCGGGTGAAGCGTTCGAAGACCCGTTCCAGGTCTTCGGGGGCGAGTGGGGTGCCGTCGTTGTGCACGGAGATGTCCCACCCGGGTCCGCGCCGGGTGACGGTGAGGGTGACGTGGTGGGTGGCGTGCCGGTGGGCGTTGTCGAGGAGGTTGCGCAGGAGCCGGTGGGTGGCTGTGAGAGCGTCGTGGACGGCGTCGGTGCGGTGTGCGGGGTGGACGAGGGCGACTTCTCGCTGAGCGTGCAGGGCCGTGAGGGGAGAGCGGAGTTCGTGGGAGGCGTCGGCGACGAAACGGCGCTGCCGTTCGGCGGCTTCTTCGAGGTGGTTCAAGGTCGTATTGGTGGTCTCGGCCAGCGCGCGGATCCGGTGGCGGGCCACGAGGACGGGGACCCGCCGGTGCAGATCGGTGGTGTCGGTGATGTCCGCCACCTGCGCCCGGATGGCCTCGACGGGTCTGAGGGAACGGCGGGTGGTGAGCCAGGCGGTGGCCGCCACGATCAGGGACGCTGCCGGGTCGCCGGCCTTCAGGGGAACGTCGGGGGTGGCGACCGCCGCATCGGCGTCTTCGGGCGGGACCAGGTGGTAGACCGTGCGCCGGCACCTGCCGGGCGCATCGGCCGGGTCCGTACAGCGGTGGTCGGGGAGGGTGTAACGGGCGGCGACCGCGGTCAGATCCCGGTGGAGCAGGCGTTCGATGCGCTGGCGGACCTGCTCCCGGGCATGGCTCTGGTCCGTGGTCGCCTCGGTCGCCGTGGGTGGTGTGGGCCTGCACCGCGGCGAGTTGGGCGGTCTGCCTGAGGGTCTCGTCGTTGTCCACGGCGTACCCCTCGGCGATCAGCCCCCGTCGGAGGGCGGGGCCGACCTGGGGATCGTCCTCCACGAGCAGGATGCGGCGCATGCCTATAAGCCTGGCACACCGTTCGTTCTGGTTTCTTAAGGAAACTTCAGCTTCCCGGTAGGCCGGAAGCCGGTTCCGGATCTTCAGGTTTTCTTCGGGTCGGTGTGCGCAGAATGCGGCCGTCCAGCCCTTCCGGTACCGCACCGGGAAGCACCGCTGCGCGTGCTGCTGCCGTTCCGCCTGCCATGCCCGGGCGGGAGGGAAGGTGGCCCGACCGGCCCGTCGGTGCCACCCGGTCATTTCGAGTGCACTGCCGACAAGAGCTTCTTTCGTGCCGGGCCACCTCGTCTTCTCCTCGCACGGCCAGGACGGATACGGCCGAATTGAACTCACGTTGCTTTTAAGGTTGAACGACTCATGCACATCGTTTTTCTCATTCACAACGCTTACGGCATCGGAGGCACGATTCGAGCCACGTACAATCTGGCTTCGGTTCTGGCCGAGCAGCATGACGTGGAAATCGTCTCGGTGTTCCGGCACCGCGATGTTCCGGTCATGGGTGTTCCGGCGAAAGTGGGGCTCACCCCGCTCGTGGATCTGCGTGCCGCGTCTGCCGATTTCGAGGGCGACGACCCCCGTCATGCGGAGCCGGCGAGGATCTTCCCGCGCACGGACGGACGGCACAGGCAGTACAGCCGTCTCACGGACTCCCGTATCGGTCACTGTCTGTCGCGGCTGGAGGCCGACGTGATCGTCGGTACCAGGCCTGGCCTCAACGCACACATCGCGCGCCAGGCCCGCCCGGCCGGTGTCCGCGTGGGGCAGGAGCACCTGACCTTTTCGGGGCATGGTTTCCGGTTGCGGCACGAGATACGCCATCGCTATCAGTTGCTGGACGCCATCACCACCGTTTCCGAATGCGACGCCCGGTCGTATCGGCAGCTCGATCTGCCGGGGGTACGGGTGGAGGCGATACCGAACAGCGTTCCCCGGACGTCCGTCGCGTCGGCTGACGGTAGCGGCAAGGTCATCGTCGCCGCGGGACGACTGATCCCGCTCAAACGGTACGACGTTCTGGTGAAGGCCTTCGCCGAGGTGGCCGAGACATACCCGGACTGGCGTCTCCGTATCTTCGGCGAGGGTGACACCACGGGCGACGAGAAGGATGCGCTCACCCATCTGATCGATGAACTCGGACTGGGTGAGCATACGCAGCTCATGGGCAAGGTCGATCCGCTGGAACCGGAATGGGTGAAAGGTTCGATCGCCGCCTCCGCTTCTGATCGCGAGTCGTTCGGCATGACCATCGTCGAGGCGATGCGGTGTGGTCTGCCCGTGGTCTCCACGGACTGCCCTGTGGGGCCTCGTGAAATCGTCAAGGACGGTGTCGACGGTTACCTGGTGCCGCCCGGCCAGGTCGACGCCATGGCCAAGGCACTGCTGAAGCTCGTGGGCGACGACCATCTGCGGCGGAGGATGGGTGAGGCGGCGCTGAAGAACTCCGCTCGCTTCGATCCCTCGCTGATAGCTGAGCGGCACCAGGATCTCTATCAGGATCTGCTGCGGCGCGGCCCTGGACGTCGTTCGATCGGCTTCGGGCGGGAGGCTGGATTTCGCGCACGCACTCACGCCATGGACACCGCGCACGCCGTGCGGGCCGCTACGCGTTCCATGGCGGGCAAGTTCGGTCGTTTCAGGTAGCTCCAGGGCGAGCGCGCGGTTGCGGGTCTGGGGCGTCCCGCGATGAATGACGGATGCGCCTACGGCCCGTGGGCCGTGGGAGCGCGACCTGGCCTTCGACGCAGAGTGCTTCGGTGTCGAAGCCCGCGAGGTCGTCCACGGCTGGAGCATGCCGGTCGGCTGATACCTGGCAGGTATCACGGCGTACCGGATCGGTCTTGGACGCTCACCACGCATCGTCAACATGTCGAGCACCATGGGTTCCCTGACGTCGCAGACAGGTCCCACCACGAGATGTCTGGCGCACGTCCCCGTAGCCAGGTTGACCTGCTACGGCGTAACGGCGAAGGGCTGGCCTTGACCGTCGGCCTCCCGGTCAAGGCCAGCCTGTCAGAGCCAGCCGGTATCACCCGGCCACGCCGGACATCACCACCGGCTCCAGCAGGGCTTCCAGGCTCTTTCGGGCGATCTGCTTGCGGAACTCCCCTTCGTAGGAAGCGTCCCCGGAGTCGTGCACCGTCTCGGTCACCCAGACCGCGGACGCCTGCCGCTCCCACGTGTGGTTCAGGCAGGTGTCGGAGTAGCTGTCGAGCAGACGGGAATCGTGCTTCTCGACCTGCTGGATCAGCGCGTGGGCGAGCACATCGGCGTCGTGCAGGGCGAGACTCATCCCTTGCGCGCTCATCGGGCAGATGAGGTGCGCGGCGTCCCCGACCAGGTAGAGCCTGCCGTAACTCATGGGGCTGAAGACCACCCCGCGGAGCGGCACGACCTGCTTGCTCGTGATCGGGCCCTTGGGTGCCACGGGCGCACCGAATCGAGCTTCCAACTCGCTCCAGATCCGCTCGTCCGGCCATTGTCCGGTGGTGTCGGTGAGCGGGCACTGGAGGTAGAGACGGCTTGTGTCCGCGCCGCGAGTGATCTGCGCGGCGAAACCGCGGGAGTGCACTGCCAGCACGGCCAGGGGGTCAGCCGGGACCTCCGCCATGGCGGACAGCCAGGCATATCCGAACTCATGGGTGGAGCAGGTGAGGACGTCGGCGGGGATGGCTGTCCTGCTGACGCCGCGGTAGCCGTCGCTGCCGGCGACGAAGTCGCAGCTGACGGTCCGCGTCACGCCGTCGGCGTCCCGGTAGTGGACGAGGGGATGCTCGGTGTCGATGTCGTGGAGTGAGATGTCTTCGGCCTCGAAGCGCAGGTCGCCGCCGTCGCGGAGAAAGACTTTGACGAGATTCCGGACGAGGGTCCGCTGGGGGCAGTACACGCCGTCGTCACCGTCCACGGTGCCGCCCGTCTTCCACTGCCGCTTCTCTCCGTCGATCAGCAGCGGCATACCCGCGTCGGAGGAACCGTGGCTGTGGCCCTCTATGACGTCGCCCAACCCCCACGCGTGCAACACGCGTACCCCGTAGGCGTCGAGAGATCCAGCCCGGTGCCGCTGCTCCACGTATGCGCGGCTGTACTTTTCCAGGACGACGCAATCGATCCCCTTCCGCAAAAGGAAATTCCCCAGCGCCAGTCCGGCGACTCCGCCTCCGACGATGACGACGGCTGTGTCCTTGCCGGTCTTGGTCATGTGGTCTCCAGCTCCTTGCAGAGTGCGATGCGGGGCCGAACGCGGGAGAGCGTGAACGGCCGTGCCGCCCGGGTGGTGCGGCGCGCTGACCTCCACACTGGACCCGGCAACTGATGTCGACCACCGGCGAATGCACTCGGGATACCGGAAAGCCGCCAACTTGACGCCGTCCAGCTTGGCGGAGCCCGTCTTCTGCCCGGCGCGACGTGCGCCGTCCCTCACCGTCGTTCGTTACGCAGGTCCGCTTGGTAGCTTCCGGGTGTCTGCCCGACGATCTCGGTGAACGCCTCGATCAGGCTGGTGGGGTTCGACCACCCGCACGCCATCGCGGTGTCGGTGACCGACATGCCGTTGGTGAGGTGGGCCAGGGCGTGCTGAATGCGCAGGGTGGTGCGCCACCGGTGGAAGCTCATGCCGAGTTCGGTGTGGAACAGACGGCTCAGGGTGCGCTCGCCGGCTCCCACGACGCGTCCCAGCTCGGCCAGGGTCGCGAACTGAGCAGGGTCGGCGTGGAGGAGGTCGGTGACGGCCCGGAGCCGGTCGTCGCTGGGTGCGGGCAGGTGCAGTGACTGTTCGGGGGTGTCGGAGAGTTCGTCGATGACCACGGCGAGCAGCCGCTCGTGAGCGCCGGGGCGGGACTCGGGCCGGTCGCCCGTCAACGCCAGCACGGCCTCTCGCAGCAGGGGGCTGACGGCGAACACGCTGGGATGTTCCACGAGTTGACCGCACAGGGCGACCGGGATGTTCAACAGGCGTGCGTCGGTGCCGCCGTAGAAACGGTGGGAGTGGGCAAAGCCGGGCGGTGTCCACGTCATACGGTTGGCCGGTGCGACCCAGGTGCCGCGTTCGGTCGTGGTGGCAAGTGTGCCGGCCGCGGCATACACGAGCTGTCCCTGGACGTGGGAGTGGGGAGCCAAGTGATAGCCGTGCGGCAGCCATCCGGCGCCGCTGGGACTGTGCTGCGGTTCCGGATCCGAAAAACCCGACGACGGCTGGCGGCTTTTTGGCATGGGGTGCAAGCCTACCGGCGAGGCGCCGGTAGGCTTGCACTTCGGCGAGTGTCCGCCGCGCGGGTTCCGCGAAGTCGTCGCGGTGGGTCGCGTCCCGCCGAGCCTCAAGCAGGATCCACGGGGGCGGCCGGCCCGGTGGAGTCGGTAGGGTCGTGGGTGATCAGGTCGCCCGGCTGGCACTGGAGGACGTCGCAGATTCTCGACAGGGTCGAGAAGCGGATGGCCCTGGCCCGGCCGTTCTTGAGCACGGACAAGTTGACGACGGTGATGCCCACCTGCGCGGACAGCTCCGTGAGCGTCATGCCGCGCTCGGCGAGGAGTCGGTCGAGGTGGATCCGTATCGCGTGGAACTCCTCTTCGGGCATCAGATGGTCCCTTCGAGGTCCTTTCTCATGTGCACACCCTCGCGCATGATCTTACCCATGATCACAGCGGCGAGTCCGGCGAGGACGAGCACCAGCGGTCCGGTGACCGTCGGCCCGGAACCCACGACCGGCGCCATACTGCCGACGAGCCAGGACTGTGACCACCCGGCGACAAGGCCGGCCAGCAGCGTGCCCGCGGTGACGAACCAGCCGAGTACGGAGAGCTGTCGTGACACCGTGTCAGTGAACGGCCCCTGCTGCACGACAGCCTTCAGCAGTCGGGAGAAGAGCAGCAGCGCGAGGGAGCCGAACAGCAGCCAGGGCAGTTCGCCGCCGAGGTCCGCGGCGCGCTGCCCTGCCGAGGGGCCGGCCTGGCAGAGGCGCGTGGCGCTGCCGGACGCTTTCACCCCTTCGCCGACCGGCAGGTCGTCCGACAGGAAGGCATTGCGCCAGAAGTCCGTCTGCACGCAGACCTCCCCGTCATCGAGCATGTGCGTGACCCCTGTGCCGATGAAGGCGAGCCCGCAGAGCACCGCCAGTGCAAAGGTGACCGAGGTCAGGGCCCTCGTGAGTCGCGTGTCCATCGCAGCCTCCCCTATCGTTTTTCGATACCCCCAAGACTAGAACGGCATATCGATAATCGACAAGTCGGGGGCTGTTGCCTGGCGCCTGCAAGGCCGCGTATCCGTGGTGCGGGGTTCCTGTCGTTCAGGAGGGCATGCGTGTTCGGGAGGGCGCAAGGCTTCAGGTGGACGCAGGGCCGAGACGGGCGCTCGGTAGCATCAGGTGGAGACGTTGCACTGTGCCTGACCAGGAGAGGGAGCCATGAGCGACGACATCCTGTCGATCATTCCGGTGGAGCCGCAGTGGCAGCCGGAACACGATGCGGTTGAGCGCGTCGTGTCGCTCGTGGAGAAGCTGGTCCCCGGCGCAGGCCAGGGTGGGGGCGTGGAGTTGGACGTGCGGTGGCACGACGCGGTGACCTTCGTCGACTGCGGGAGCAACCTGGAGACGATCAGCTGCCCCCTGTGCCAGGCAGCGCTCGACACGAAGTGGTGGAGCGACGCCCTCACGGACCGCTACGACGACGGCTTCACCACCCTCACGGCCGATGTTCCGTGCTGTGGGGGAACAACCAGCCTGGACGCACTGAATTACGACTGGCCTGTTGGATTCGCCCGCTTCGAAATCGCCATCTGGAACCCTGAGCGCGTCTGGTTCAGCGAGGACGAGCTGGCGGCACTGGCGGACGGGCTGGGGCATCCCGTCAAGCAGATTCGGGCTCATCTCTGAGCCGCGGACTCGGTGCTACGGATTGTGTTCCCGCAGAGGGCCCGCAAGTGCCGGCCATCAGCGTCACCCGTCGTCCTCCGGATCGTTCTTCGAGGCGCGCCGCCCCCGCGTCATCGCGAGGACGCTGCCGGCGACGGCGATCACAGCGATGGCCAGGGCAATACTGAATCCGCCCTCCGTGTCCCAGTACACGTCCTCCAGGCTGATCAGCAGCGCCGCTTCGTCCACCACGAGGGCCAGGCCCACTCCGTAGGCCAGTCCCATCCAGGCGCGTGCCCGTGCCGTGCGATCGGCCAGGCTCGCCGCGCCCACCACCGCGAGCAGCAGGATTCCCCAAACGTAGTGGTGGATGTGCACGCCGCCGGCCTGCATGTCGCCGACCCCGGCCACGTCGATGTGGATGAGCCAGGTGAGCAGACGCATTCCGCCGAAGGTGACGGCGAACCCCCACCAGGCCAGGATGAAGCCCCGGCGTTTCGGGGAGATGCCTGGCAGCAGGCGCAGCCAGGGCGAGGGACGTTTCGTGTGCCCGGACGGTGCGTGGCCGGACGCCTTCGAGGACTTCATCCGGTCCCTCCCACCGTGAACTTTTCGATCAGCGCGGCCATGGCGTCCGGCGCGCTGTAATGGGCCGCGTGGGCCGCGCCCGGAAGCTCCTCCGCGCGGCCGTCGGCGACCAGACCTGCCACGCGCCGGGTCCATGTGCCGGAGGCGATGGTGTCACCTGCTCCCCGTACGACGAGCGTGGGCGCGCGGACGTGGGACAGGTTCACCTCGAATGACTCGGCCGCGTCCCGCAGTGAGCGGTGGAAGGAGGCGGCGCAGCGCAGCAGGCCGGTGACCAGGTAGTCGAACACCGCCAGACAGAGCAGGCTGAAGGGTTCTCCGGGGACGTCCGCGACGAGCCGACCGAACTGGCGCCAACCGGAAACCCTCGGTTCGAGCGCCGGGCCGACCAGCACCAGGCGGCTCACCAGGTGCGGATGGCGGGCAGCCAGGGCCGCGGCCACCTGGCAGCCGACCGAATTGGCCACGAACAGGCTCGGGCCCGACGACAGCCGCTGGTGCAGGCGGGCCAGGGCATCGGCGAGCTGTTCGACATCGGGTGCGCGGCGGGCGGCGGCCCGCGAACGCGCGTTGCCCGGCAGGTCCGGCACCACGACGGTCGCCCCGCTCTCGGCCAGCCGCCGCGCGAGCGGCACGAAGTACCGTCCCGAGAGACCGAGTCCGTGGACGAGCACCATGACTGGACGGCCCTCGCGTGGCGGGGGTCCGTATCTGCGGGCGAAGAATCCGATGTCACTCATGTGATCCACGTGCCCACCATCGCCTCCCGTACAACACACGGCCAGCTCGACGCGCAGGCTGGACGATCTGCGGTGTCGTGCCGTCGGCTCGCGTGCGGGGGCGTACGAGACCTGTCGGTCGGATGTCGGGTGCGTGCCGGCGGGGCCCGGCACATTGACGGACGTCCTCCCGGGCGCCCGTCCGACAGGCGTACGCCACGGTCGCCAAGCCACTGCACCTGCACCTGCACCTGCCGGACTGCTGGAACGGCGGCGTCGAACAGGTCTGCATCCGCTGTGTCACCGGGGACGGTCAGGGCCACGGGGCCGTGGGCCGGCATGTCCCGAGTCGGCACGTCTGCCTGTACCCGCCCGTGCCGTCCAGGCCCCTCCCCTCAGGGCAGGCTGTACGCGCCTGGCGCCGGGGGTGCCGGTCTGTCAGGGGGTACGGATGCGCTGCCCTGCGGGCCCCGCGGTGACGTGGTAGTCGCTCCACAAGGGCCAGCCCAGTTCGCTGTACGGCCGGCGCTCGCGCTGGCCGCGCACCTTCATGAAGTCCAGGCCCCCCACCATCCGGCCGGTGGCGTTGCCCTGTCCGTCGCACACCAGGCGGCACAGGCCGTCGCAGTTGAACGGGGTGTCCACCGGTGTGACGATCACGCCCCCCGGGCGGACCTGGTGCAGCCAGGCCTGGGGGATTTCGCGGACGGCCGCGGTGGACAGGATGCCGTCGAAGGGCGCTGCTTGCTCGTAGCCCTGTTCCCCGTCGCCGGTGACGACCGTGGGCGTCATGCCGAGTTGGGCCAGTCTGCTCTCGGCCCGGGCGGCGAGGGCCGCATCGATGTCGACCGTGACGAGGGATGCGGCGCCGATGCGGTGGGCGAGCAGGGCGGAGTTGTAGCCACTGCCCGTGCCGATTTCCAGGATGCGCTCGCCGGGCCGGGGGTTGAGGTGGTGCAGCATGCCGACGACCGCGGCGGGACACGAGACGGAGCTGGTGAAATCACCGCAGTCGGTGGGCCCGTCCTCGGGCCGGATCTCGCCGAGGGCGATCTGGGTGATGAGCGGGGCGAGCGGCCGGTAGATCCGCTTGAGCCAGGCGTGGGGGCGCTCGGTGCGGTCCAGCACCGGGAAGCGGTCCTCGCGTCGGGCGGTGGACCAGTAACGGTCGGGGACGAAGTGTTCGCGCGGGATGTCGAGGAAGGCCTGCCGCAGCCACGGGCGGTCGTCGAAGTAGCCCGGCCCGTAGGTGTCGATCGTCGCTGCGCACCGCCGGCGCAGCTCGGCCGCATCCAGGTGTCGAGGGGGGCTCTCAGGAGCGGCCTTCGTCGTCATCCTCGCCTTCGTCCTCACCCTGCGGCGCCGGGTTTCCCGGGTCGCCCGGGCTTGAGAACGGGCCGCCGACCTGGCCGTCGGCCTCCTGTCGGTGTCCCATGGGCCTGCCTTTCCCGTTGAAGCGCTCTACGACGACGAGTCTCCCCACCCCGCTTCTTGATCACTAGGTCCCGGCGCATTTGTCCAGGTTCAGCTCACTCGTCAGAGTCAATCTGCTGGCGATTGCTGCCGGAATCGTTGACGAGGGGTGCCGCGGTCAGCGCACGAGCGGGAGGAAGACCGTGTCGACGATCTCTTCGAGTACGTGGTCGGGCACGGGGGCGAAGGTCGTGAGGATCTCGTGGCGCAGCAGGTCGAAGGGGAGGGACTTGATACGCCCGGTGAGGCGTTCGCGGGTGATCTCCCCGCGGTCGACGGCTCGGTCGAAGAGTACGTCGGCGGCTTCCTCGCGCCCTGCGGTGAGGAGGTCGCCAGGGCCGGCACCCGTCTCCTGGTAGTAGCCGGCCAGATGCACACTCATGACGGTGATGTGCTGGACACGGGTGGCGTTGATCGTCCGCATGAGGGTGAGGACGTCCTCGCGCAGACTCCCCGTGTCGGGGGTCTCGACCCGCCACTGTTCCAGGACGTGGGTGATGACCGCCCGGACGAGTTCGTCGCGGTCGGACCAGCGGCGGTAGAGCACGGGCGGGCTGGTTCCGGCGCGCTGGACGACGGCGTCCATGGTGAACCTGGCGTACCCGTTGGCCGTGAGCTCTTCCCAGGCCGCATCGAGCAGCGCCTTCTCCAGTGCCGCTCCACGGCGCCTCTCGGGCATCCGAACCTCCCTTAGATAGACTTGCCTATCTTATGTTGGGCGCCCTACTCTGGCGACCGCAAGATACGATTCTATATCTTAAGGCGGTTGTTCCATGAGTTCTTCCCACCCGGAGCGGGGCGAGGCCGCGACCGCGGCAGCGGCCGAGACCAGGCCCACGGCGGCTGCCGGAGCCGGTTCCGCGCCGCCGGACCCCGACCGCGTCGATCCCGCCGTGTGGCGCTTGGCCTTCACCGTCATCGTCGGCGCCCTCGCCGTCGTCTTCGACACCACCATCGTCACCGTCGCCCTCAACGACCTCGCAGCGGAACTGGGCGCTCCGCTGTCCACGATCCAGTGGGTGAGCACCGGCTATCTGCTGGCCGTGTTCGTCACCGTCCCGCTCGCCGGATGGGCCCAGTCCCGGCTCGGCGGCAAGCGCCTGTGGATCACCGCGCTGGGCACGTTCCTGCTCGGCTCGGTGCTGTGCGCGCTGGCCTGGGACGCGACCAGCCTCATCGCCTTCCGCGTCGTCCAGGGCATCGGCGGCGGCATCATGATGCCGCTCATGGCCACTCTGGTCGTCCAGGCCGCCAAGGGCCGCAACATCGGCAAGGTCATGGCCACCGTCACCCTGCCCACCGCGCTCGGCCCCGTCCTCGGCCCGGTTCTGGGCGGCGTCATCCTGAGCCTCGCCGACTGGCGCTGGATCTTCTTCGTCAACATCCCCTTCTGCCTCGTCGGCGCCTGGCTCGCCCGGCGCAACCTGCCCGACGACCGGCCCGCCCCCGACCGCCCCCGCGCCCGCCTGGACGTCGTCGGCCTGCTCCTCCTCTCCCCCGGTGTCGCCGCCGTCATCTACGGGCTGTCCCGGGTCGAGGGCAGCGCGGGCTTCGTCAGCGCCGCGGTGCTCGTGCCGCTGACCGGCGGTCTCGCCCTGGTCGGCGGCTTCACCGCCTGGGCGCTGTCGCGTGCCGGTGCGCTGGTCGACCTGCGGCTCTTCCGTCACCGTCCGCTGGCCTCCGCCGCTTCCTTGAGCTTCCTGGGCGGTGTCACGCTGTACGGGGCGATGCTGCTGCTGCCGCTGTACTGGCAGCAGGTCCGCGGCGAGGACGCGCTCGGCGCCGGGCTCCTGCTCGTCCCGCAGGGCATCGGCGCCTTCCTCGCGCGCACCCGGGCCGGTCACTACACCGACCGCATCGGCCCCCGCTGGGTCGCCTGCGCCGGGTTCGCCCTCGCCACCGTGGCCACCGTGCCGTTCGCCCTCGCGGGAGCCGACACCGACCAGGTGTGGCTCATGGCCGCACTGCTCGTACGCGGTATCGGCATGGGCGCCGCCATGGTCCCGCTCAACGGCGCCGCCTACATCGGGCTGACCCACCAGGAGATCCCCGACGCCAGCATCATCGCCCGGGTCGCCCAGCAGCTCGGCGGCTCGGTCGGCACCGCCGTACTCGCCGTCGTCCTCCAGTGCACCGTCGGCGACGCCCGTACCCCGGACACTCTGGCCGGCGGCTTCGGCGACGCCTTCTGGTGGTCGATCGCTTTCAGCGTCGTCGCCGTACCGCTCTGCCTGCTCCTGCCCGGCCGGCCTGAGCCACAGGCCTCGGCAAGGCGACCAGCCAGGTGACCGGCCAGGTGACCGGGAGGCAGCTGGTTGAAGTCAGTGGTGGGAAGCAGATGACTGGGGGTGGGGGCTGTGGGGCCTGTGGGGTCAGGTGACTGGGGACGGGGTCAGGTTCTGCAGGTAGGTGCCGAAGCCATGGGGGGCTCGGGGGGTGGTTCTTCCTGAGGTGAGGACCGGACAGTGGTCGGTCCTGAGGATGCGGGCACCGGTGCGTTGCAGCGCGGTTGCCAGCGCGTGGTCTTCGCTGTGGGTGAGGGCAGGGAAGCCGTGGGCCCGATGGTAGGCGAGGGCTGCGACGCCCAGGTTGGCGCCGTGTACGTGGGGGTGGTCCCAGGCATGGCTGCGCTCGGGGCGTCCGGCGAAGTAGAGGGTGTGGTGGTGCTGGGCGGTGGCATTGCTGAGGGAAGGGTGAGGGGCGATGCGTATGGTGCCCAGTACGCAGTCCCATCCGGCGATCGCCTGCTCGACCTGGTAGGACAGCCAGGTGGCGGGAACGAGGGTGTCGGCGTCGGTCGTGGCGATCCAGGCCCGGTCCGCCGCGGGCCCCAGCAGGCCGAGACCGTGTGCGACGGCCGCGGCCCGGGCCGCTCCGACGTTGCGCCGGGCCAGCTGAACGACATGGGCACCGTGGTGCCGGGCGAGAGCGGCGGTGTTGTCGAAGCAGGCGTCGGCGGCGACGACGGTGACCACCGGCAGGTCGTGTGCGAGCAGCCGTGGGTGCTGAGTGGCGGTGTGCAGGGCGCGGAGGGTGGCGGGCAGGGTCGCCGCCTCGTTGTGGGCGGGGACGGCGACCACCAGGGCGGTGGGAGGCAGGGGCGGGTGGTTCACACCAGTCCCTCGGCTGCCGCGGGAGTGGGGGCGGCGCTGCCGTCGGGCAGGCGCCGGGTGAAGGTCTGCAATACGAAGTCGGGGTCGTCCAGCCGGGTGACGGGGGCGAGTTCGGGTACGGCGGTGAGCAGCGGGGCGAGCTGGGCTCCGGTACGCAGGTGGTCTTCGACCGGGTGGTTCCAGTGCACGGTGACCAGGGTCGCGCCGGGCTGAAGGCTGTCGACGGTGCGGTGGAGGACGGTGTGCAGGGTGGCGTCGTCGAAGTAGTAGAGCAGTTCCGAGAGGACGACGAGGTCGAAGGTCCCGTCGGGCCACTGGTCCGGAATCGCCAGGGGACGTACCTCGACGTGCGGCTGGTCCCGGTTGCGGTCGGCGGCCGCACGGACGGCTGACGGTACCCGGTCGGTGGCCAGTACTTCGTCGCACCGTTCGGCCAGGAGCCGGGTCAGGACGCCGACGGAGCAGCCCGGCTCGAAGGCCCGGCGGTAGCGGCGGCGGGGCAGCGCGGCGACGGTCAGGGCGTACTTGCGCTGTTCGTACCACCGGTCCGCCAGGTGCCAGGGGTCGGCGGCGTGGGCGTACATGTCCGCGAAGTAGGACGGGGGTGTTGCCTGGCTGGTGCTCATATGAAGACCGTCTCGAAGGGGCGGGTGTGGTGGGCGAGTTCGGTGGGAGGGAGGATCACGGTGCCGGGGGCAGGGCCGGTGTCGGTGTCGGCCGGCGTGTCTGCGTCGGTGTCGGTGCCCGCGTGAGTGTCTGCGTCGGTGTCGAGGCGCAACGGGGTGATCTGGCTGGTGAAGTGGTGGATCGCTGCCTGCTTGCGGGCCTGCGCCCAAGGGGGCAGGAGCAGGCGGCGGGCGGTGGACCAGGGCACGCGCGGGTCGCCGGGTGAAGCCCAGTGCCACATCCATATCGGGTAGTGCCAGCAGGGGATGCCGGCCTGCCGGGCGGCGGCGGCCGCGGCGCGTCCGGCGGCCTCGTGGTCGGCGTGCAGATCGCCGGTGAACGGTGCGACGCACAGCCGGGCTCCGGTCTGCCGCAGCACCGTGGCGAGCTGTCGTGTCAGCTGCTTCTCGTGGGCGCCGACGTCCGTGTCGGGGATGTGCAGCCGGTGCGTACGGCAGTCGCGCGGGGCGAGGGCGCCGAGGGCGCGTTCGAGTTCGGCCGCGCGCAGTGCGGCGATCCGGCCCGCGGGAAGGTGCGGGTGCGAGCCTTCCCCGTCGGTGACGGTGACGAGCTGGATGGCGCCGGTGAGCTGCGCCATCGTGCCGCCGAAGCCGAGCACTTCGTCGTCGGGGTGGGCGGCGACCACCACGACGGGCCCGGTCGGCGGCGGTACGGCGGGCAGCTGTGCCAGGCCGTCCCAGGCGGCCCAGTGCTCCTCCGGGGTGCCGGGGGCCTCGATGGCCGCGGCGGCCGTCTCGCGGTCGAAGGTTTCGGTCATCGGCGCGGCCCGCCTTCCTGCGCCACGAGGGACCCGAGTTCGGCGAGGTTGCGGTCGGCGTGATGCTGGCGGATGTAGACGGTCAGGTCGGCGACGTGGCGGGCGTGGCGCGGGTCGTGGCACAGAGGCCCCGCGCCGGTGGCCCGCCCGACCCGGTCCAGGACGTCACGGCAGGCCTGCTCGGCGATCGCCCTGACGCGCAGGCTGCGCAGCCGGGCGGTGCCCGAGGTGTCCGACGGGTCGGCGTCGATGGCCTGCGCCGCCTGCTGCAACACGCTGTGCGCGCCGTGCAGCGCCATGTCCACCGCGCCCAGGTGCGCGGCGGTCAGCGGGTCCGGAGTGCCGGCGGAACCGGCGGAGGTCTGAAGAGTGTCGGCCACCGCCCGCGCACCGCCGAGCCAGCAGGCGGCGACCCCGATGCCGCCGTGCTGAAAGCCCGGCCGGTCCAGGTAGGCCCCCACGGCGCCGACGGGCCGGGCCGGCACCGCCGTGAAGCGCACGTCAGGGGTGTCGCTGCCGGCCATCCCGATGGCCTGCCAGGTTCCCTCCAGAGGCGCGTACCCGGGGTGGTCGGTGCGTACGGCGAAGAGCCGGCGCCCGTGCGGAGTGTCGGCGGTGACCAGGGCGTGGGTGCACGAGTGTGCGCCGGAACAGTAGGCCTTGTGCCCGTCCAGGAGCCACTGGCCGCCCTCCTCACGGGCGAGGAGGCCGGTGTTCGGTGGCTGGGCGGCCCACACGCCCCAGCACTCCCCCGGGCCGGGCGGGGCGGAGCCCAGTTCGTGCAGGATGGCCGTGGCGTCGGCGTGGCCCTCGGCCAGACGGGCCAGTGACAGGTCGGTGCGGCCGAGTGCGTACAGGGCGGCGAAGCGCTCCTGGGTCCGCCCCGCTCCCGGCAGCGGCAGGGCATGGGCTTCGGTGTCCACCCAGGCGCGGAACCGGGCGGCCACCGACCGCTGCAGGTCCTCGGCGTCCGGGACGAGTCCGCTTCCCTCTCCCCCCGTACCCGCAGTTCCCACAGCTCCCGCAGCTCTCGCAGTTCCCACAGTCACTTCTGGTCTTACCTTTCGCGCAGCTTCACCGGTTCGGCTGTCGCCTTCCGGGAACGGTTACGGCCTGCAGCTTCGTGCCGGGCCGGTTCGCTCCCGAATACCCCGTAAGGGGTCTCTTATACGGTGCTGTCGCTCGGGTCACTTCCGTGCCGACGGAGGGCTGAGGGTTTGACGGCGTGCCGCCCTGCCGCCCTGCACACGTACGGCGCCATGTGGCGGCGCCCGTACGGGGCCGGGCTGTCTGTGCACCGATGAGTGGCTGGAGTACGGCTCCGCCACGTCCCACCCGCCCCGCGATCGCCGCCATGACGCACCTCCGGCGGACTCGCCGGGGACATGCGATGAGATGGGGTCCATTTGTTCCCCGGCTCCGCCCCTCGGGCCACGCCGCCGGGCGGCGCGCACCCTTCTCCGGCCCCCCAGCCTCACTCCCGGAAACTCACCGAGTGGAGTCACGGGGGGAGGGCGGCGGCCAGTACGTCCGCTCGGTCGATCTTTCCGACGGTGTCTCCATCGCGAAGATCTACAAGCTCGGTGACCATCACTACCGTGCGCAAGGCTTCGCGGACGGGACGTCCTTCGGCTCCATCGAGGCCCGGCCGGACCGGCCGTACGCCGCGGGCAACCTCAACGGGATGTACACTGCCCTGGACAATGACGGCAATGTCGTCCCCTGGATCCAGAACGGCCCGCAGGCCGTCCTCAGGAACAAGTACGGCGTGGTGCTCGGGGGCGTCAACTACCACCACCCGGAGATTGCCACGCCGGGCCTGAAGATGACCGACGTCCTCAGCGGCCGGCCCACGCTGCTCGACCGTCGTCGCACGGGTGGAGTCACACCGCGGAGCGCCCTCTTCCCCAAGCTGCCCAAGGGGTGCTCCAAGAGCGCGTGCGGGCTATGATCACGGTCGATCGTGACAACCGAAAATCCAGTCGGGCCGTGCTTCGGATGTGACACGGCTCGACGTCGAGGGGGAACTTCACGTGCGTATCCGTACGGGGGTGGCGTCCGCCGCCCTGGCCGGTCTGCTCGCTGTCGGCGTGGCTGTCCCGGCGCAGGCCGACAGCGCCGGCGCCGCGCAGGACCGCAGCACCTACAGCAGCGAGTCCGCCCGTGCCGCGGCCGGGGTCGGGGCCTTCCAGACCCTGGGTGACCGGGTGCACTACTCGCACACGGTGCGAGGGAACATCAACGCGCACGGCTGGTGGAAGCTGCTGCGCGGGCCGCGGGCCAAGGCCAAGGTCACGGTCTGGCTCCAGGTCAAGACCGGGTCGGGCTGGAAGACCCTGAAGAAGAACGACAAGACCGTCTGGCCCGGTGGCGGGAGCAACAAGCGGACGGCGGCGGCGTGGAAGTGCACCAACCTGATACAGAAGCACACCTTCCGCAGCATCATCGACGTCGACCTCATCGGGTATCCGGACGACGCCTACAAGAAGATCACCGACCCGCAGACGCTGTACTGCGGCACGTGATTGGGCTCTGACAGCGGCGCCGGTGGGGTACCCCCGCCGGCGCCGTTTGTTCTTTCTGTTCTTTGGAGTGCATGTGCTTTCCCCCACCCTGATCGTCGGGCTGCACGGGGTCTTCACGCCCTTCCCGTGGTTCGACCGAGTGGTCGAGCGGGATGACGAAGACGCTGAAGGTGTCGAAGGCGCCGGAGGAGTCGAAGGTCCCGAAGGAGTCGAAGGCTCTGTCGAGGAGGATCTTCTCGGCTCGGCGATCGACCGGGCCGGTTCCTACGGCTGGCAGACCGTGAGCAGCTGGCTGACCGAGGACGGGGCGACCACGGCAGCTCATGAGCCCACCGCGTGGGCTCATGAGGAGGTCGGCGGTGACTGGGCGCAGGACGGGAAGGTGCACCAGCTGGGCTGGTTGCAGGCCGGAATCCTCACGGACTCACCGCGTCCCGCGCTCCCCCTCCGGCCGATCGCCCTGGTGTTGACCGAGACACTCACTCGCGTGGGCACGATGGAATTCACCGGTGTGCATGCCGTGCTGCCGCTTGCGGCGGTCAAGCGGAACACGGCTTTCCATCAGGCCGAACTGGCGCCGTGGTTCGGTCTGGCGGACCCGGACGCCCGGCATGAGGTGGTGGTCACCGTTTCCTGCCGTACCGGCACGGGCGGGGTGGGCGACGGCGGGTTGCGCGCGGGCGATGCCGAGGCCGTGTGCGAGGCGGTACGGGGGATGGCGCAGGGGGCCGTGGACTTCTCCGTATCCGTTGACTCCCCCGGGCCCGCGAACTCCGCCGCACTCGCGGACTCCTCCGAACCCGCCAACTCTTCCGAATCCGAATCCGCGAACTCTTCCGGGTCCGGGCACCAAGGTGCTCTGCCGGGGCTGGACCTCGATCTCGACAGGGGGGTGCACACGGTGGGGATGCGCGAGGTGATGCGCTGGGACTGCCGTACGCGGGAGTGGTCGCCGGACATCGCGGTGTGGCTGACGGAGATGGTGGTGGACGGTTTGCGCGGGCTGGGGCGGTCGGTGCCGGTGGCCGTGACGGCTTCGCTGGCGTCTCCCGTGTCACCTCCGGTGGCGTCACCCGTGTCGCCTCCGACGGCGTAGCCTGCGCGCTCCAGGGTCTTGAGGAAGCCGACGGACCGGCATAACGTTTGGGGCCAAACGTCAGACACCACTCCGCGAACGTGAACACGGCCGGGAGTCCGGATGACCGAGCCCCACCCCCGCATGACGCTCGTCCTGACCGAGAACTGGACCATGACCGGCGGCCGGTGCGACCTCGGCGCCCTGGTGCGCTGGGCCCGCGAGGCGGAAGACGCCGGATTCGACTCGGTCATGCTCAGCGAACACATCGTGCTCGGGCCGGACTCCGGCGCCAAGGGCCCGATGCCCAACCCGCGCGAGTACGCCCTTCCGGGAAACCAGGCCCCGGACACACCATGGCCTAGCTCCGTCGTCCTGCTCTCCGCCATCGCAGCCGTCACCGAGCGGATCCGGCTCGCCGCCGGGGCCGTACTGGCGCCGCTGCGCCATCCCCTCCTCCTGGCCAAGGAGCTGGCCACCCTCGATCTCCTGAGCAAGGGCCGGCTCGTCGTGCTGCCGACGGTGAGCTGGAGCGAGGACGAATACACCGCGCTCCAGGTCCCGTTCGCGCGGCGCGGCAGGCTGCTCGACGAGCACCTGGCCGCCTGGAAACTGCTCTGGCAGCCCGGCCCTGCCACCTTCGAGGGCGAGCACTACCGCTTCCGCGACGCCTGGCTGGAGCCGAAACCGTACCGGACGGGCGGCCCGGAGCTGTGGTTCGGCGGCTCGTCGCTGCACGGCGCGGTGCTGCGGCGCCTGGTGGCGTACGGCCACGGCTTCAACCCGCTGGGACGCCCCGCGCCCGGCGAACTGGAGAAGCTGCGTGCAGCGATGGCGGAGGCCGGGCGCGACATGTCCGGGTTGGAGATGGTCGGCGGGACGCGCGCCGTCTTCCCCGACGGGACGTCGGTGGCCGACCTCGGGCGAGCACTGGAGTCCGTACCGGAGCAGATGGAGCAGGGCTTCACGACCTTCTGCATCAAGCCTTCGCAGTTCACGGACGACCCGAAGGGGGTTGGGAGCTTCTGCCGCGAGGTGATGCGGCGGGTGGAGCGGCTCGCCGGGTGATGCGGCGGCAACAGGGCGAGAGCCCCCACCCGGCGACGCGGCGGGAACCGCCGCCCAGCACGGGCACCGCGGGAACTCCACCCCAGCGGTGCGCTGCCGACCGCCCCACTGTGAGCCCCTCCCGGTAATTGATGCAGCCCTCTTGCGCCGGAGACAGCTCCCGGGCATATGTTTGGGCCCAAACGACATCGGACGGAAAGAGGTCCTCCATGCCCGGACCCGCAGACCTCGTGCTGGTCAACGGCACCGTGCTGACCGTCGACGCCGCGTTCCGCCGCACCCAGGCCGTCGCCGTACGCGACGGCCTGATCGCCGCGACCGGAAGCACCGCCGAGATCCGTGCGCTCATCGGCCCCCGTACCGAGGTCGTCGATCTCGAAGGGCGCACCGCGCTCCCCGGGATCAACGACTCCCATCTGCACGCCGCCGCCTTCGGCGCCACCCGGCCACCGCTCGCTCTCGACGTCGCCTGGCCCGCCGTGTCGTCGATCGCCGGGGTACGTGAGGCCGTGCGCCGCAGGGCCGGTGAACTTCCGGCGGGTGACTGGATATTCGGCAACGGATGGGACACCGGCTACCTCAAGGAGTGTCTGGCCGAGCCGGGCCGTACCCCGCGACGCCAGGACCTGGACGAGGTGTCGCCGGAACACCCCGTGCTGCTCTACGAGTTCTCCGGGCACACCTCCTGGCTCAACTCCCGTGCCCTGGAGGCCGCGGGCATCACCGCCACCACGCCCGTACCGCCCGGCGGTGTCATCGAGACCGACGCCGACGGCGCCCCGACAGGCATTCTCCGTGAGGGCGCGCAGGACCTGGTGAACGCCGTGGTCCCGCTGATGGACGACTCCGCGCGCGAGGCCGCCGTCCGCTCCGCGATCGCGGTCTGCCACACCGAGGGCATCACCAGCTTCACCGAGCCGGGGCTCGGGCCCGGCGGCACTTCGCTCTTCCTGGGGGTCGCGGACACCGAGACGCTCAACGTGTACGCGCGTCTGGAGTCGGCCGGTGAGCTGCGGGCGCGGGTCAGTGTGCTGCTGCTCCCCCTGGAGATGGGCGGCGCGGCGCGGCATCTGCCCGACCGGCTGGTCCAGCTGGAAGGGGTGTGCGCGGCAGCCGACCCGCGGCGGCTGCGGGTGCTCGGCGTCAAGCTGTTCGCCGACGGCATCCCGCCGAGCCGTACGGCCTGGATGCACGAGGAGTACGAGGGCGGCGGGTACGGCAGTCTCTGTCTGCACGGCCACAGCGACGCCCAGCGGGTCGAGGAGCTGAACACGATCGTGCGGTACGCCCACGCCGCGGGGCACCAGCTCGGTGTGCACATCACCGGGGACCACGGCATCGACGCGGTCGTCGAGGCCTTCGAGGCGGCGCAGGCCGAGACCCCGCGCCCGGACGCACGCCACTACGTCATCCACGGCGACTTCGCCTCGGCCCGCTCGCTCGCCACGCTCGCGCGGCACGGCTGGGGCATCAACATGAACCCCGGTGTCAAGGACGCCACCGCGGACGCGATGGACGCGATCGTGGGGCCCGAGCGGTCGGCCTACCAGTGGCCCGTACGCAGCGCCGTGGCGGCCGGCATTCCGGTCACCGCCAGTTCGGACGCGCCCATCACCTATCCCGACTGGCGCCGGGGTGTGGCCTCGATGATGCTGCGGGAGGCGAAGGCGAGCGGGCGGCAGAGCGGCCCCGAGCAATGTGTCGACCTGGAGACCGCGGTCCGCGCGTACACCTCGAACGCCGCGTGGCAGGACTTCGCGGAGAGCTGGAAGGGGACGCTGGAGCCCGGCAAGGTGGCCGACATCTGCGTCGTGGACGGTGATCTCGCGCACGCGGATCCGCACGGGATCGCGGCGATGCCGGTGGCAATGACGCTCTTCGACGGGGAGACCGTCCATGACGCCCGGTGACGCGGTGCGACCGACCGCGCAGTCGGCTGCCCCGCCGCTCACCCGGCGGTCCGCCGGGACGCTCTCCGGCCGCTTCGCCCGCTGGGCCGTCGCCCTCTCCCCGCGGGGGAAATGGGCACTGTTCGGCTGCTGGTTCGCGCTCGACGCCGTACTGGCGCTGGCACCGCCGGTGTACTGGGCGGCGGGCGATCCGCGGTTCCAGAGCGGGCCCGGAATCCCGTTGTCCGTCTGCTACTTCCTCGTCCTGGGCGCGCACATCTCGGCAGGCGTCGTCGCCCTGTACTGCGTCGAGTCGGCCCGCGGCGAGATCGACTGACACCTGCTCGGCATCGGCACGGAGAGGGGCTCACCCCGGTGAATGTCTTCCTCGGCTACGGCATGGTGGCGCTCTTCTTCGGCGGAGTGCTCTGCACGCTGTACGTGCACCGCAGGCGCGACGCCGACTTCACCGACTACGCCGTCGGCGGGCGCAGCTTCGGCAGCGGCTACCAGACCATGTCGGTCCTCAACACCTGGTTCCCCGGCTCGGTGTTCATCGCCGACGCCGGCATGGCGGCGGGCAGCGGGGTGATCGGCTTCCATCTGCTGGTCTACGGCCTGTTCGCCTACCTGCTGATGTATCTGATGTCCCGGCGGGTGTGGATGTGGGGCGAGCGCCACGGGCTGCGCACCCAGTCCGACCTGTTCGGACTGCGCTACGGCGGAACGGCGTCGCGCACCGTGCCCGCGCTGATCCAGGTCCTGGTCAACTTCCCGATGACCGTGCTCGGGATGCAGGCGATGGGACTGATCTTCTACTACATCTCCTTCGGGCACCTCGGCTACTCCCAGTCGGTGCTCGCGGGGGTGCTGGTCCTGGTGGCCCGCCAGTTCTGGACGGTGCGCATGGGCATGCGCGGCGTGGTCGTCACGGACTTCTACCAAGGCATGATCGCGTATGTCTTCGGGTCGGTCCTGCTGGTGGGTCTCATCGTCTACCTGGCCGTACACGGTCACGGGTTCGCGCGGCTGCCCCTGGAGCGGCTGACGCTGCCGACGGGCGGCGACAGCGGCGGGCTCTATCTCTTCGCGCTGACCTTCACCGGGTCGGTGGGCGGCTGGTGTCTGTCGGGGATGTTCGTCCGGCTCTTCACCGCGGACGGGGTGCGGAGCGTCAAGCGCTCCGCCGTGTTCGTGATGCCCGCCTCGCTCGTCTTCGCCGGGCTGCTGCTGACCGCCGCCCTGCTGTCCGGGACGCTGCCCGGCGTCTCCGACAACCCCGACCGCGCCCTGTTCACCCTGGCCCAGCACATCGGCGGCCCGTGGGTCATCATCGCGATCGCCCTGTGCGTCCTGGCCGCGCAGATCGGCATGGCCGACGGAGTGCTCCAGTCCGTGGGCACGCTCATCTCCAACGACCTGGTGGCCGTGTACCGGCCGATGAACGACAAGGGGCGGCTGCTGGCGGCGAAGGTGTCCATCGCCGTCTACACGGTGGCCGCCGCGCTGGTCGCCAACATCGGGCTCAGCAACCTCATCACGTTGTCGATCATGGCGTACCAGGGAGTGGTGCAGCTCGCGGTGCCGCAGTTCCTCGGCCTCTTCTGGAAGCGCGGCAACCGGACCGGCACGGTCGCCGGAACCGTGGCCGGCTTCGTCACCGCAGCCGGGCTCTCGGCGGTCTACCCCACCTTCATCCCCTGGCTGAACGGCCTGACCTCGGGCATCGTGGGTTTGGCCGTCAACCTCGCGGTGTACGTCGCCTGTGCGTATCTGCTCCCGCAGGGGGCGCAGGAGAGGCAGCGGGTCGCCGAGCTGTTCGCCGCCACGTCCGTGTCCGGTGCGCCGGCGACGCGGGGCAGGGCCGCCGAGGAGGTGTAGGAACGGCGGGAAGGTCCAGGCACGGCGAAGGATCCGAGGCCCGCGAGGGTCTAGGACCGGCGAGGAGCCCGGACGCCGCGGTATTCCCAGTCACCGCCGAGGGCCGTGGACACGACTTCCTCCGAGGCCGTCGGCTGAGCGCCGCAGTCGCCCCGGACGGGTGCCGGGCCCGCCACGATGTGGTTGGTCAGCCGTCCCAGGCCCTCCGCCTCGACCTCCACGACGTCACCCGGCCGTACGGGGCGCGAGTGCGCGGGCGTGCCGGTGAGGAGGACGTCGCCGGGGACGAGGGTGATGGTCCGGGCGATGTCGGCGACGAGGTAGTGCATGTCCCACGTCATCTCGTCGGTGGAACCGTCCTGCACCAGCTCTCCGTTGACGTACGTACGCAGGTACTTGCCGCGGAAGTCCCACCCCGTCACCAGCCCGGGACCCAGCGGGCAGAGTGTGTCGGAGCCCTTGACCCGGAGCATCGAACCGGCGTCGGTGTCCCGGAAGTCGTGCAGGCCGTAGTCGTTCGCGACGGTGTATCCGGCGATGTAGTGGCCTGCGTCGTCCGGTGCGACGTTGCGGCACACGCGGCCGATGACGAGCGCGATCTCGCCCTCGTAGTTGAGGTACTGGCAGCCCTCGGGGCGCACCACCGCGCCGCCGTGCGCGTTGAGTGCGGAGACGGGCTTGTGGAAGTACGTGGGTGCGGGCGGCAGCGCTGCCTGGAACTCTTCGACCCTGCTGCGATGGTTGAGGTGCACCGCGATCACCTTGGAGGGCTGTACAGGTGGCAGGTGATTGGCGACTGCCACGTTCACACGGCGGCCGTCGCCTGCGACGAGGGTTTCGCCCTCCCGTACGACGTGGACGGTGGCGCCGTCGAGCAGGATGCGGCGGTATTCGCGGATGCCGTCCTGTCGGGGAGTGCGTGTTGGGTTCATGGCGCCTCCGTTTCCGGGCACGGGGTGCCCGTGTTTGCGCGACGCGGGGTACGGGGGGGTGTTGTGGCTTGTCGCGCCGTTCCCCGCTTTGAGGCACGGCGCCCTCGGGGGAGCGTCCTTACGCCGTCCAGCCGCCTGCCGGGCGGTCGAACCACAGGTGGATCTGTCCCGTTCCGATCGAGTTCTCGTACGCGCTGTAGGCGCGCGCGGGCGCCGTCAGCCGGTCCTCCCCCAAGGCGCCCGCCAGCATCAGGTAGTGCCCGAAGCCCGCTTCGGGCCGGTGGGCGGCGAACTCGGGCATGGTGCGCAGCACGCGCGCGTGCTCGCCGCGCAGGAACCATGCGATCCGCTGTTCGTCGGCGGCGCGCGCCTCGGGGGTGCGGAGGTGGGCGGGGTCGCTCGCTTCGTGGTCGCGCAGTTCACGCAGGGGCCAGAAGGTGTGGGAGAGCGCGCCGGAGGCGATCAGCAGCACCTTGCGGTCCGGCAGTGCGGCGATGCCGTCGGCGAGCGCGCGGCCGAGCCGGAGATGGTCCTCGTCGTCCCCGGTCTGGCACACGCCGACGGAGACCCACCGCTTGTCCGGCAGCCCCCGCCCCAGGTACGTCCAGAGGTTGACGGTGGCGTAGTGGATCGGCAGGCAGGGGTCGTCGACCGGAGTGATCCAGGTCCCGTGCTGATCGGCGAACGCGGCGGTGGAGTGGGCGAGTTCGGGGTCACCGGGGAAGTCGTAGGGCATGCGGCACATGCCGCGCGGCAGTTCGTCGGAGGTGAAGAGCCCGGCCCGCCTGTGCTGCGCGGCGACGACGAATTCGACGGTGGTCGCCCAGTGCGAGTCCAGGACGACGACCGTGTCGTGGTCGAGCGTCTCGAAGACGTCCCGGCGCAGCCTGCGCAGTCCCGGTACGAGGCTGACCTCCCGCCCGCCGTTCAGCTCCCGCCGGCCCGCTTCGGGCAGGACGATGGTGGGGACGTGGGCGAGAAGACCGGCGCCGACGATCTCACCCATGGTGCTGCCAGCCCTTCGGTGCCGTGACGGTGTTCTTCAGGTCGCAGTAGAAGTCGAAGCTCCAGTCGCCGCCCTCACGGCCCAGGCCGGACGCGCGGGAGCCGCCGAAGGGGGCGGCGAGGTCGCGGACGAAGAAGCAGTTGACCCAGACCGTCCCGGCGACGAGCCGCGCGCCGACGCGGGCCGCGCGCTCGCGGTCCCCGGTGGCGAGGGTGGCGGCCAGTCCGTAGCGGGTGCCGTTGGCCAGGGCCACGGCCTCGTCCTCGGTGCCGAAGCTCTGAAGGGTGAGTACGGGGCCGAAGACCTCCTCCTGGACGATCTCCGAGTCCTGTGCGACGTCGGTCAGCAGCGTCGGCCGGTAGTACGTGCCGCCGGTCCGCTCGTTCAGTTCGGTGTGCGGGCCGCCGCCGAGGAGCGCGGTGGCGCCGTCGGCCAGTGCCCGCCGGACGAAGCCGTCCACCCGTTCCAGGTGCCGGGGGTGGATGAGGGGGCCGATGTCGGTGGGCTCCTCGCGCGGGTCGCCCTGGACGAGGGCACGGGCCCGGTCGGTGAAGCGCTCCAGGAAGGCGTCCCGTACGGAGTCCTCGACGAGCAGCCGGGTCGCGGCCAGGCAGACCTGGCCCGCGTTGTCGTACTGCTCGACGGCGAGGTCGGCGGCCAGGTCGAGGTCGGCGTCGGCGAAGACGAGCAGGGGTGACTTGCCGCCGAGTTCGAAGCTGGTGGGCACCAGGTGCGCGGCCGCGGCACGGGCGATCCGCCGCGCCGTGGGCACGGAGCCCGTGAAGCTGATGCGGCGCACACCCGGGTCGGACACGAGGGGCGCGCCGGCCTCGTCCCCGTACCCCTGGAGGACGTTGAGGACGCCCGGGGGCAGCCCGGCCTCGGCGGCGATGTCCGCGAAGAGCGACGCGGTGAGCGGCGTCCACTCGGCGGGTTTGAGGATCACCGGATCACCGGCGGCCAGCGCGGGGCCGATCTTCCAGGTGGCCAGCATCAGCGGCGCGTTCCACGGTGTGACGAGCGCGGCGGGGCCGGCCGGGTCCCAGGTCACGTGGTGGGTGTGGCCGCGGGTGGCGAAGTCCTCGTGGCCGAGGGCGAGCAGGCGGTCGGCGAAGAAGCGGAGGTTGTGGGCCGCGCGGGGCATCACACCGTTGCGGTGGGAGCGCAGCAGCGCGCCGTTGTCCGCCGTCTCGACGGCGGCGAGCTCTTCGAGGCGCGCCTCGACGCCGTCCGCGACGGCGTGCAGCAGCCGGGCGCGCTCCCGGTGCGGCGTCGCGGCCCAGCCGGGGAAGGCGGCACGGGCGGCGGCGACGGCCGCCCGTGCCTCCTCGGCGCCGCCCCGGGCGATCTCGGCGAGTGGCGCCCCGTCGATGGGTGAGCGGTCGGTGAAGGCACCGGCGGAGGCGCGGCGTTCGCCGCCGATCCAGTGGCGGGTGTCGACGGGGACTCCGGCGATCGTGACGGTGTCCCCGGCTGTCGGGGAGGCTTTTCTGGTCGCCGGGGCGATGGTTCGGGCTGTAGTAGCGGTGGTTCGGGCCGTGGTGGCGGTGGGCGGATGGTCCCGGCGCTCCGAGTTGGCCGGGGTTGCCGGGTGCGCCGGGGAGCCCGGTGCGGGCGCGGAGGGAGCCATCACAGCCTCCAATTCGTTTGAGGCCAAACAAAATAGGCGGCCGGGCTTCGGGCGGTCAACCCCTCCCCCGTTGCCGCCCCGTGGCTATCCTTTGACCCCAAACGTCACGCCGGAGGCACGCACGCGGAGACACCGGAAGGACGGAGGTGGCGGAAATGATGAGGACGACGGGAAGGCGGCGACGTGACACCGCGCCTCCAGGACGCCGGCTTTTGAGGGGCGGCTCAGCTCCGGGAAGGGCGGCGTCCGCTGCGTCGCGGGCGGGGGTCGGCCCCGTCGAGGAGGGCGAGCCGCCGCTCCTCCCCGTTCTCCTCCGTCTGCACCACGATCTTCCGCAGCAGGTCGGCCAGCGTCTTGCACTCCTCGTCGGTCAGCCGCTCGGAGACGAAGACCTCCTCCGCGTTGAAGGCGGGGAAGACCTCGGCCATCAGCCGCTCACCCTGGTCCGTCAGCCGCAGCAGCACCAGGCGCCCGTCGGAGGGGTGACTGTTGCGTTCGAGGAGGCCACGGCTCTGCAGCGTGCGGCACACCCCCGTCAGGGTGCCCTTGGAGATGCCGGCCTCCGCCGCCACGTGGCGGGTCTCCGTCTCGCCCCAGATCCATACGACCCACAGCACGACGAACGAGGTCCAGGACAGCTCGGCGCCCCGCAGCACGGAGTTCTCGAAGTGCTGCCGCACGGCCGCGGCGGCGCGGTAGATGTTCGCCACTGCGACCATCTGGACGTGCCGGATCGGCGTGTCGCCCAGCTTGGCCTGTACGGCCTTCTCGGTCTCCCGGATGGAACGGTGCTCCGTCACGTCGTGTTCTCCCGCGTCTCTCGCCGTTGCCGGCAATCCCCTGCCGAGTTCCGTGCGCCCCCGTAAGACCGTTGCCGTTCGCGATCCTTACGGACTCAAACGATAACCCGCCCCGTCCTGGCCCATCCGCCCTCACCCGGAAGCATTCTTCCGGAGACGCTCCTTACGAAGCTCTCTCACGGGAGCGTTCCTGCGACATCCCGTCAGCGCCCTTGGAACCGCTTGCTCCCCGCACCCGGCACACCGTTGCACTGCCCTCCAGCAAAAGGGAGTTCCGCATGACCCGGCCTGCCGCACCAGCCCAGAACGATCAGCTCACCCGACCCGGTCAGCCCGATCAGTCCGAACTACCCGAACGGCCCGACCGGCCCGACCGGCCTGATCAGCCCGACCAGCCCGACCAGCCCGACCAGCCCGTCCTGCTTGTGGCCGGGGCCAGCAGCGGGATCGGTGCGGCCGTCGCCGCGCGCGGTACGGACGGAGGTGCCCGCGTCGCCGTGTGCGCCCGGCGCGCCGGTGCGCTGCGCGGGGTCGCGGACGCGTGCGGCGCCACACCTTACGTCACCGACCTGACCGTACGCGGCGAGGTCGAGGAACTGGTCGCGGCCGTGGTGCGGGACCACGGCCGTCTGGACGGCGTGGTCGCCAACGCCGGAACGATACGCCCCGGTAGCCTGCTGGAACTCAGCGACGAGGACTGGGACGTCACGCTGCGCACCAACCTCACCTCCGTCTTCCTGCTCGCCCGCGCGACCCTGCCCCACCTGGCGGCCGCGGGGGGCGCGTTCGTCACCGTGGGCTCCGTCGCCGGGTTGCGCGCGGCCGCGGGCGCGGGCGCGTACGCCGCGTCCAAGGCGGGGGCCGGCATGCTGACGAGCGTCATCGCCGCGGAGTTCGGGCCGTACGGAGTACGGGCCAACACGGTGTGCCCCGGCTGGACGCGCACGGAGATGGCCGACGAGGAGATGCGGGAGTTCGCCGGCGGGCTTTCCCTGGACGCGGCGTACGCGCAGGCCACGGCGCTGGTGCCGCAGCGGCGCGCGGCGGCGGCCGAGGAGGTCGCGGATGCCGTGCTGTGGCTCCTCGGGCCTGGGGCGTCGTACGTCAACGGGGCGACGCTGACCGTGGACGGCGGGTTGACCTCGGTCGACGCAGGGCGGGTGCCGTTCGACTTCGACGTGACACCGCGGTGACTGCGTACCGCGGACGTTCCCGGCCGCCGGCCTTCCCGTGACTCCGCGAGCCCGGGCGCGTACCGCTACGCGCTCGCGCCCCGCTCCAGCACGGTCCCGCCGTTCCAGCACACCCCCACCTGCCGGTAGTAAGCCCCGATCGGCTCCGCGACGGCGAGGGTCGCCAGCTCCTCCGTGGGCGACGCGAACAGGTCCAGCTCCGCATCCGCCGCCCACGCCTGGCCCCCCTCGAAGGAAGCGGCTCCGCTCTCGACCAGCTCGTCCAGGGCGAGTCCAGTTCCGTCGATCGAGGGCAGCACGCGGTGGTGCGCCATCGGGTGGCCGTTCACGAAGCCGCCCGTCGCCGACGGCTCGCGCAGGGTGGCGACCACCTGGGCCAGCCGCCGGTCCCCCGCCGCGAGCGTCGCGCCGAAGACGGCGCCGGGTCGGATACGGGGTGCGGGGCCGTACGGGTGCGGCCTGGTCATGTGGATGGAACCGAGCTTCTTCGGGTAACCCTGGTGGATCCCGCGGGCGAGGGCGAAGTCCTTGTCGACCCAGATGTGGACGCAGCGCGAGTACGTACGGCCGCGGTAGCCGCAGCGTACGACCGCGAAGCACTCCTTGTACTGGCTGCGCACCGGGTCGAGCAGTTCCTCCTTCCCCGCGCCGCAGGACTGCCAGTCCGCCCAGATCAGCGCGACGGCCCCCGGGTCCTCGTCCGCGGCGACGAGCGGCTCGGGGAGAAGTTCGCGGACCCGGGCGGGATCGGTACGGTACTCGACGGTGAGCAGGTCGCCCGAGTAGTACCAGGGCGGGGGCGGGATCAGTGCGGCCCGGCCCGTGGCGGTCCTGGGCGGGAAGAAGCCCCGGACGGTCGGCACGGCCGATGTGGCCGATGCAGTGGGCTCAGTCGGCACAGTGGCTCCTCGGGTCGCCCTGCATGTCGTTTGGGTCCGTACGGTATGCCTTCACTCCCCGGTTGTCACGAGCGCGCCGGACCGGCCACCGATACCCCACCCCCTCTTGCGCGCCCCCACCCCTCTCCATATGGTTCGACCCCAAACGACATCCCGAGTGAGCCCGAGCACAGTCCCCGCAGGAAGGCTGGACAGGGTGAGCGAACAGAGCCCGGCACTCAGCGACCAGGCCCGGCAGGCCGTCGCGGCGCTGCGAGCGCAGGACATCGACGTGGTACGCGTCGTCTACCCCGACCTGCTCGGCGCCGACCGCGCCCGCGACATCCTCGTCAGTCACCTGCCGGCCGCCGTGCACCACGGCCTGGCGTTCTGCCGCGCGGTCTACCACACCAGCCCGCAGAGTGACACCGTTCCCATGCCAGGGGGCCTGTCGGCGGGAATGCCGGACATCTCGGTCCGGCCCGACCTGGACACCCTGCACAGACTCCCCTGGGAGCCCGGCGTCGCCTGGTGCCTGGGCGAGGCCCTGGACCCGGCGACCGGGCGCCCGGCCCCCGAATCCCCGCGCGACCTGCTGCGCCGCGTACTGGACCGGATCGGCGCGGAACTGCACCCGGTGGTCGGCCCCGAGCTGGAGTACTACCTGTGTGAACGGGACGAGAGCACTGTCAACGGCTGGTCGCCCTACGGGCGGGCGCCCGGCAACGTCTACAGCGCGGGGCTGCGCGGTGACCCCGACGGCCATCTGCTGCGCACGCTGAGGCACTTGAAGGAACTGGAGATCGGCGCGACGGCCGGGAACCGCGAGTTCGGCAGCGGTCAGTTCGAGATCAACCTCGACCATTCTGCGGCGCTCGACGCCGCCGACCGCGCGTTCCGCTTCAAGGCGGCCGTCAAGGAGATCGCCCGCACGGAAGGACGGCTGGCCACGTTCATGGCCAGACCCTTCAACGAGGAGGGCGGCTCCGGCTTCCACCTGCACCTGTCGATGGTGGACGCGGACGGGCGCAACGTCTTCGAAGGCCACGACGAGAGCGACCCGCACGGCCTGTCCACCGCCGCGCGGCACGCGACCGCCGGCGTCCTCGCCCACGCGCCGGCGCTCACCGCGCTGCTGAACCCGACCGTCAACTCCTACAAGCGCTTCGGCCCGCACAGTCTCGCCCCGTGGCTGATCGACTGGGGACTGGACAACCGCAGCGCGATGGTGCGCATACCGCCCGAGCGTGGCGGCGGAACCCGCCTGGAGCTGCGCCTCGGTGACGCCACGGCCAACCCCTACCTGGCCGTCGCGGGCGCGATCGCCGCCGTGGGACTCGGCCTGCGGGAGAAGCGTGAGCCACCGGAACCGCTGGAAGGCTACGGCTACCGGGAAGACACCGCGGCGCGGTTGCCGGGCACACTCGCCGAGGCGCTGGACGCGCTGGAGGGCGACACGGAACTGACGGAAATGCTGGGTGCCGACTTCACCCTCTCCTTCCTCACGTACAAGCGCAACGAGGTCGAGCGGTTCCAGCAGTACGTCACTGACTGGGAGTTCAAGGAATACGCCTTTCTCCTGTAACGACACCCTCCCGCACCGGGTTCCTTCCCGTGCTCTCCTCCTCGCCTTCTTCGCAAGGACAGCCCCCATGACCACCTCCTCGACCGCCTCCACCGCTTCCCCGGCACCCGAACCCACACCCGAACCCACACCCGAACCCGAGCCCGCATCCGAGTCCGCACCCGAATCCGCCTCCCACCCGCTGCCCCTGGACGCAGTCGACCTCACCGACCACGACAACTTCACCGACGGCGACCTGTGCTGGCGGATGTTCGACACCCTGCGTCGCGAGGACCCCGTCCACTGGCAGCCGGAGGCCGCGCCCGGCAGCGGCTTCTGGGCCCTCACCCGGCACGCCGACATCGTGCGCGCCGGCCGCGACCCCGAGACGTTCACCTCCACCCGGTTCACCAACCTCGAAGAGGTCGACGAGCAGCACCGGGCGGCCCGCCGCTCCCTCCTGGAGACCGACGGACCGCGCCACCGGGCCATGCGCAGGCTGTTGCAGCAGCAGTTCACTCCGCGGGCAGTCGCCACGTACGAGGTGTTCCTGCGCGGGCTGACCGCGCGGACGCTCGACGCGGCGCTCGCCAAGGGCCGCTTCGACTTCGTCCAGGAGGTCGCGGCCGACTTTCCGATCAACGTCCTCGCCCGCATGCTCGACGTCCCCGAGCACGACACCCGACGGCTGATCGACTGGGGCAATCGCATCATCGGCAACACCGACCCGGACTACGCGGACGTACTGCTCGGCACCGAGGAGAGCGAGCTCTACCGCGATCTGCCCTTCCGCAGCCCCGCCGCGCTGGAGGTCTTCGCGTACGGGCGGGAGCTGGCGGCGCGGCGCCGGGGCGCCGGCGGTGACGACCTGGTGAGCCGGCTCGTCAACCAGTCGCCGTCGGACGGGGTGCCGCTGTCCGCGCGCGACTTCGACAACTACTTCCTGCTGCTGGTCGTCGCGGGCAACGAAACCACCCGGCACGCCATCGCGCACACCATGCTCGCCCTGATCAACCATCCGGAACAGCGCGAGAAACTGCGCCAGGACCCGACCTTGATGCCGGGCGCCGTCGAGGAGTTCCTGCGCTGGTCCTCCCCCGTCCACCACTTCCGACGCACCGCCACACGCGACACCGAGCTGGGCGGCCGGCGGATGGCGGAAGGCGAGAAGGTGGTTCTCTGGTTCGCCTCCGGCAACCGCGACGAGACGGTCTTCGACGCCCCGTACCGTTTCGACGTCACCCGCACCGTCAACGACCACCTCACCTTCGGCAAGGGCGGCCCGCACTTCTGTCTGGGCAGCTCGCTGGCCCGCCTGGAGCTGCGTGTCATGTTCGAGGAACTCCTGCCCCGCCTGTCCGACATCCGCCTCACCGCCCGGCCCCGGTACGTCCGCTCCAACTTCGTCCACGGCCTGAAGACGCTGCCGGTCGAGATCACCCCGGCGTGATCGTGTACGGACGAAAGTTCGCGCCGCAGGACGACGGGCGGGAATCAGGAAAACCCTGCCGGGCTCCCGCCGCGGTCGACAGGATGAGGGCATGGGTCATGAGGACGTGAGGCGGGGCCGGATGTGGCCGATCGTGGTGCGGCATCCGGAGGATCCGGTGGAGGCGGTCATGGAGGCCGACGCGCTCGACGCCAAGCTGGAGACCGCGGCGATACTGGTGCGGGGCCCCCTGTTCGGGGTGGTCGCGCAGGACGCCGGGCAGGCACCGCGGTGGCGGGTGGTCGTCGCGGTGGACGCCGGCTGCCCGCAGCAGGCCCGGGACAGCCTCAACTCGTTGCTGTGGCACCGGGCGAAGGACGAAGCCCGGGACCGGGAGGAGCGGCGGGCCCTGCTGGCGGCGGTCGCCCGGCTGGAGAGCGAATGCGTCGACGAACTCACCGTCCTCACGACCCGCTATCGGATCGTCCGAGCGGAGGAGTACGCGGGGACGGGGCCGGACGGCATCGAGCAGCCCCGCCCGACCGACCCCGAGCCCACCGCGCCCGACTGGAGCCGCAGTGCCAGGAACCCGATCGACGGTGGACTGGTGCTGGACCCAAAGGCGCCGGTCACGCCCACCCAGGCCGCGGAACGCCTGATGCTGCGCGGCCTGGCGTACAGCGGCGCCCGGTTCCCCGGGGACGTGCGAAGTGACTCCCGCAAGGCGCTGGAGACCCATCCCGACGTGATGTTGCTGCCCACGGCCTTCCGGGTCGTGGAGAAGAACGACCCGGGGTGGGAATCGAGCAGTGGCCTGCACGCCAGCGCGCACGCGGCCCGCAGGTCGCTGGACTTCGCCCTGACGTGGCTGCAGCCGCGGCTGAAGGGGCTCATCCCGTGGGAAGCCGGCAACATGAGCGCCGACGCCCGTACGGTGGCCGCCGAGGGCACCGACCCTGCCGCCGGGGCCCTGGCCGAGTACGTCCGGGCCGCCGACCGGCTCCGGGCCGAACGCGTCAACCAGGTCGAGGCCCGGGGCACCGTCCACCGGATCTGCCGTGCCCGGCGGCTGCTGCGCTGGGGCCCGGACGGGCCGGAGGGGGCTCGCCCGTCCGACACCAACAGCCATGATCCGGAGCGTATGCACCCCCGTATGGACGAGAACGGCACCATCCACCACGACCAGGAGGACGACGCCCCCTGAGCGTGTGCCGCCCGGGACGGGACACGCCTCGGCCACGCGTCCCGTCCGGACGGCCGCCTGCGGCGGGAGCCGGGCGGTCCGGTGCCGGCTACCCCCACGTCCGGGCCTTCATCAGGAGGTGACCGTGGAGCAGGGCCAGGTCGGGGTGGCACAGGCCGCCGTCCCGGGTGGCGAGGTAGAAGGTGTTGATGGGCGGGATCTCGGGCTCCAGCAGTTTGACGACCTCGCCGTGCCGGAGCGCGTCGGCTGCCAGGTAGGTGGGCAGCACGGAGATCCCGGCGGAGGCCTTGACCGCTGCCAGTACCCCCCGCAGGTCCGGGATGACGACGGAGGGGGCCGCGGTGGGGCGGATCCCGAAGACGGTGAGCCAGTACCGGCGGATGATCGGCAGCGACTCGGCGTATGCGATCAGCGGGTACTTGTCGAGGACGGCCGCCGGGCCCTCCTTCATGATCTGCCCGGTCGGGACGCCGTCGGCCAGTTCGGGGGAGGCGAGCATCGCGAACTCCTCGTCGACCAGCGTCGTGGCGCTGATGCCGCGCAGCCGGGGCCGGACGGTCGACAGGACGAGGTCGTAGTCACCGCTCGTCAGGCGGTCCAGGAGGTCGTCGGCGAGACCGAAGCGGAAGTTGATCCGCAGGCCGTCGCTGATCAGATCGCTGACCGCCGGCACGACGCGGGAAGTGATCAGCTCGGCCGGCCCGCCGACGCACAGCGGACGGCCGTCGGAACCGCCGCCGAAGTGCCGCTCGACCACGCCCCCGAGGGCGTCGACCGGCCCCTGCACGTCGCGGATCAGCAGATCGGCGGCGCAGGTCGGGACGACGCCCTGGGGAACGCGTTCGAAGAGCACCTTGCCGAACGTACGTTCAAGATTGCGGACCTGATGAGTGACGGTCGGCTGCGAAAGCTCCAGACTCTGCGCCGCCTTGGTGAAGGAACCGAGACGGTAAACGGTCACGAACGTCCTGAGCCAGCTCAGTTGCACGACCATGCTCAGCGCCCCCCGCGCTCGCGCTGCTGATGCCTTCGTCCCCCGGAGCGGATTCGGCAGATGACTGGAACGGCCTTGCTGCGTGGCGGTACGTGGTGTGCGAGGACGCCAGGCTGGGCGTTGGGGGGCTGCCTGGAGCCTCGCAGCAATGGTGCGGCACAAGGGGCGGCCGCGTCGGCGACGGACGGGAAGTCGGTGCGCAGGGCGACGAATATACGTCTATGGGACTACCTCCGCGTGCCCGGGAGCATGAGAAGCGGTCGTACCCGTACGGACCACTGTGACGACGGTGAGGGCGGACACCGAGGTCAGGAGGAGGCGGCCGCCAGCTGCTCCAGCACCAGCTCGGCGACCCGCACGGCCGACGCCGGGTTCTGGCCGGTGACCAGTCGCTGGTCGGCGACGGCGTGCTCGGTGAAGTTCCCGGCCTTGGTGATCTTCGCGCCGCGTTCGGCGAGCTTGCTCTCCAGCAGGTAGGGCACCACGTCGGTGAGGCCGACGGCGGCCTCCTCCTCGTTGGTGAAGGTCGAGACCTGCTTACCGTCCACCAGGTACGAACCGTCACCGAGGCGGACATTGACCAGTCCGGCCGGGCCGTGGCAGACGGCCGCGACGACACCGCCCTGCTCGTAGACCCCGGCGGCCAGCTCGGCCAGCTCCGCCGAATCGGCGAGGTCCCACATGGCGCCGTGGCCGCCCGCGTAGAAGATGACGTCGTAGTCGGCAGCCGACAGATCGCCGGGAGCCGCGGTGGTGGACAGGGCGGTCTCGATCCTCGGGTCGGCGAGGAAGTCGGCCTGCACCTGGTCCCCGGGGTCGAAGCCGTCCTGCGGCGGGGCACCGCCCTGCACGGACACGAAGTCGATGTCGTGTCCCGCCTCGCGGAAAACGGCGGCGGGATGCGCCACTTCAGGGATGTAGAAACCGGTCTTCCGGCCGGTGTCGCCGAGGTCGCCATGGCTGGTGAGCGCGAACAGTACCTTCTTGGTCATGACATTTTCTCCGGTTGACGAGAGGTTACGGATGAGCCGGCGAACGCGTCCGGCTCGCATCCGTTCGAATGTAGGCATCGGGGCAACCCGGTCGCCAATAGCGTGGCGTATGCCTCCCATAGGGAGGTGCATGAGGGGCGTTGACATGCGCTGAGGTGCACTGAGGTGTGCTGCGGCTGGGCGGGGCGGTCCCCCGCGGACATCAAAGAAATGGGCGGACGCGGCGCGGGGTACACATTCTTCGAGGTGCACATTCTTCGGGACATCAGGACTTCGCTCGGGTATGGACCATGAGCCGTTGGAAAGCGGCCATCGGATATGTCCCAAGGAGCGACAACTCCGGTGGAGCTGCCCGATTACGGTCTACGGTCACCGCTCCGGATGCTTCAGGAGCAATTCGGCCATGCGGTCCCCGAGCCCGGCGGACGACTGCGGATTCTGTCCGGTGACCAGTCGCCCGCTGACCACCACGTGCGGCGACCGGTCGGGAGCGGCGGAGAAGCTCGCACCGTCCTCCTCCAGCGCGGTCTGCAGCGGGAACGGTACGACGTCGGCCAGTCCGCGCATGGTCTCGGACGCGTTCGAGAACGCTGTCAGTTCGTGGCCGTCCACCAGGTGGCTGCCGTCCGAGAGCGTCAGGCCGACGAGCGCTGCCGGGCCGTGGCAGATCGCCGCGAGGACCCCGCCGGACTCGTACACCTGCCGGCCGATGGCGTGCAGTACCGGGTGTCCCCGGAAGTCCCACATCGTGCCGTGCCCGCCGACGAAGAACACACCCGCGTAGGCACCCGGGTCCGCCTCCTCCGGCCGCAGCGTCCGGGAGAGCCGGCCGCCGCCGTCCGGGTCCGCCAGGAAGGCCCGCTGGGCGGGATCAGCGGGATCGTGGCCGACGACCGGTGGCCGGCCGCCCCGTACGGAGACGAAGTCCACGGTGTGGCCGTCGGCACGCAGCCGGTGCCAGGGGACGGCGGTCTCCCCCAGGTGGAATCCCGTGGGAGAGCCGGTACGACCGAGGACATCGTGACTGGTGAGGACGAACAGCACTTTTCTCGCAGCATTAATGGTCGGCATTACGGGCATGACGAACTCCGGGTGAAGACGGCCACGGTGAGACCCGCGGCGAGGGTGGCGAGGACGAGGACGGTCAGCATGGGCCGGTAGCCGAGCTGCGCGGCGGCGAGCTGCCCGGTCGACGCGCCGACGAACAGGACGAAGGTGTTGACCGCGCCCGCTGTCCCGCGCGCATGCGGCGCGAGTTCGTGGAGCAGCCCGACGAGCCCCGGCACGATCAGACTCGTGCCGGCCACGAAGATCACGCTGACACCGATCAGCACCCCGGTCAGGGCAGCGGCCTGCGCCAGCAAGGCCAGCAGCAGTCCGGCCGCCGCCGTCAGGTACCCGGCGACGGCGAGCGTACGGGGTCCCTTGGCGCCGAACCGCCGGTTCACCAACGGCCCCGCCAGCAACCCCACCGCCCCGACCGCCTGCACCAGCAGCAACTGGTCCGCGTCGAGCCCGGACGTCTCCCGCAACTCCCGTTCCAGAACCGCGTAGAAGGCGACGAAGCTCCCGAACACGGCCAGCGCGGATCCGAACACCGCCGCCGGCCCTCTCGTACGGATGAGCGCCGTCGCCGCCTTGGCGACCTCGCGGACCGACACCGCCGAGCCCGCCGAACCTGACGAGCCCGGTGGCAGCAGCCGCCACAAGACCGCGGCGGCCGTCGCGTACCCGATCGCCGCGGGCCAGAACGCCGCCCGCCAGTCGGCGTGCTCCGCCATCAGCTGGCCGAACACCTGCCCGGTGATGCCCGCACCCAGCAGGCCGGTCGTGAGGAGGGAGAGTGCGACCGGCCGTCGGGCGGCAGGTGCCCGTTCGGTCACGTGGGCGAGCGCGGCGGGCGCGAAGGTCGCGGCCGCGAATCCTTGCAGAACACGGCCGGTCAGGAACCAGCCGAAGTCCGGGGCGGCGGCGACCAGCGCGGTGATCACGGCGGTGGCCAGGGCGCCGATCGCGAGTACGGGCCGCCGCCCGACCCGGTCGGACAGGGGCCCGAAGACCAGAAAACCGATGGCGTAGGCGAAGGAGAACGCGGCGCCGGTCCAGGCGGCGGACGCGGCGTCGATGCCGTAGGCGGTCTGGACGCGGCCGGCGATCGGGATGGCGAGGTAGAGCTGTGCGGGGATGGCGAAGGCCATCGCGACCAGTAAGGCGAGCTGAACGGAGAATCCGGGCCGTCTGCGGTGACGGGGAGTGGGTCCGGTGGGGCGAGTGGTGGTGGCGGTGGGCATGCGGGTCCTCTGGTCCTCTGGTCCTCTGGTCCTCTGGTCCTCTGGTCCTCTGGTCCTCTGGTCCTCTGGTCCTCTGGGGAGAGCCGAGCGGTTGGGTAGCTGGGCGGCTGGGCGGCTGGGCGGCTGGGCGGCTGGGCGGCTGGGCGGCTGGAGTCGAACGTGCGAGGCGGCATACCGCGCAACGAGCCGTACGGGGCCGCGCCGGAAACGGAGCGCGGCCCCCGGCTGTCTCACCGGCCTGGAGCCGCCCTCTTGGCCGGCACCCCTGTGGCGCAGGGCCTCACAAGTCGTTCACCAGGGCGCCGATCTCATCCAACTCCAGCCCCTCGACCCCGTACCGGGCCGCTTCCGACCGATGCTCGGGCGTCTGATATCCCCACTGCGCCCATCGGGCCCGGACTCCCACCGCCGCCACCTTCCGTACGTTGGACAGGTTGTCGTCCACGAACGTCACGGCGTCCAGCGGCACACCCCGCCGCGCGCACGCTTCCTGGATGGCCGCTGCCTTGTGACGGCACTCTCCGAAGACCTCGGCCACGGTCTGCTCCAGGCCGTTCCGCCTCAGGATGGAGCGGACCGAGGGCTCGTCCTTCGCCGTCACGATGACCACCGCCCCGGCCTGCCGCAGCAGCTCCGGCACGCCGGGATACAGCGTGTGCAGGCCGAGCCAGAAGTCCGGCTCCGCCGCCCGGAACCACTCCCGGGCCTCGGACGCCGCCGCCGTGAACCACTCGACACGCTCCCCCGGCAGCGAGCCGAAGAGCTGGTCGAACTCCGCCTGCGAGGTGATGCCGTCGGCCTCGGGCAGATGAGCCACCAGGAAGTGGTCCAGCAGCTGCGAGTAGTCCCGCACGGTGTGGAACCGCTCGGTGAACACCCCGGGCAGCTGCTCCAGCTGCCCGGGGCCGGCCACGGTCCGGTTGTGCGGGCGTTCCCCGAGCCAGGTGACGAGGGCGCATTCGTCCAGGGCGTCACAGATGACCCCGTCGAAGTCGAGCGCCAGCAGGCCCGTACGGGTGCCGGCGCGGCCGGGACGGTACGGGTCCGTCCCGACGGCGGTGTGGCGCTCCATCAGGCGCTGTCCTTCTCCGCGATCTTCCGCGCGGTCTCGAACACGGCACGCATGAACGCTCCCATGTAGCCGTAGTACGAGCACGTGATGATGTTGCCGTCCACGATGACGTCGCTGTCGACCACCTCGGCGCCCGCGTTGACCACGTCGTCGCGCAACCCGATGTACGCGCAGGCCTTCCGGTTCCGCAGCACCCCGGCGCTCACCATGATCCATGGCCCGTGACACAGCCCCGCGACCACCTTGCCCGCCTCGGCCATGCCCGCCACGAAGTCCAGCACGCTACGGACCTGTCGCACCCGGTCCGGCGCCTCGTGACCGCCGGTGAGGATCACGGCGTCGTACAGGTCCACCGACAGGTCCTCGTACGCGATGAGCGGCCGCGCCGTCTTGTCCATCGGCAGCGGCACACCGTACTTGCCGGTCGTCGGGTCGCCGTTCTTCGTGGCGATGTCGACGTGCCAGCCCTCTTCGAGAAGGCGGTAGTAGGTGAAGACGACGTCATGGTCCTGGAAACCCTGACCGGTGATGATGACAGCACTTTGCGACATTGCGACTCCCCCGTGAATCTGACGTTCTCGCTGCTGGCTGCTTCCGCTTACTTCGTTGCTTTTTGTTTCTTCGCCACTCGCTTCCGCGTCAGGCGGTCCGGGCCCGTGCGGTCGCGACGCTGACGCTCAGATACTGCATGTCGGTGCGCACCCGGCCGGTGTCCTCCGGGCGTCCGGTCAGAATCTCCAGGTCCGCGTAGACGGCACCGGACGCACAGAGCGGAATGTGGAACAGGTCCTCCGCCCGCCGCCTGTAGAACACGTCCATGCCGGTCCGCAGTTCGAACCGGAACCGCCCGTCCGGGGTGCGCGCGCGCATCCGCGTGTGCGGAAAGGACAGGACCTTCCGCATCGGGTGCTTCGACGCGTCGAGCGAGTTCGTCTCGTACGCCGTCCCGGCCCGGTTGTAGTCGTCCCTCAGCCGCATCAGGTCGAACTTGTTCCGCGGAGACTCGACCTCGATCAGCTCCAGCGGCTCGTCCCCTGCGTTCCGCGTTCCGTGGAACGCTCCGGGTGCGATCCGCACGATGCTGCCCTGCCGGAGCGGAATGGAGGTGCCGTCCAGTCCCGTCGTCACACCCTGGCCGCCCAGACAGAGCAGGTAGGTGAGCTTGCGCGGGTGCAGATGGATCGACGTGCTGTGCGGGGCGTCGATGTGCAGTGCCCAGCAGTCGAAGAGCTCGTCCACGTAGGCCCGGTACTCGTAGCCCCAGGGCTTCGGAATCACCTCGTCGAGGTGCGAGTCCTCGTCGAACTGCTCGTTCCCGAAGCGGGCTCCGCCGCGCAGCAGCCGCTTGAGTTCGGTGATGTCCGCGGGCCCCGCATCCAGACGGACGAGCCGGTCCTGTCCGTCATCGGGTGAGTTCTGAACGATGGTTGTCGCAGGCGTGATCGCCATGTTTTTCTTTCCCCCGTTTGCATGTCGCCAATTACCGAAAACCCCACCTGAGGGCTGCACGGCAATCTCAGCGTCTCAACTGAACCAGTGACCGCAGCAGAGGTCAAATAGGAACTTCTGTCGGGGGCCATGAAGATATCTTGTTGACGGGAATCTGAGGTTCCCACACCCGCCGCCAGCAGGGGCCCATAACCAAAACGCCCGAGCCACACCGGCCGTCGAGCGACCAAGTGGCCAAGTGGCCAAGTGGCCAAAATTATCGCACCATCAACGACTACTCATCCGACCCAATCACCGAAAGGCAAGAAAAACCGCCTCCTCGCCTGACAACACCGCTGGTCACGCCCTGTCGTCCCCGCGCGTGCGGGGTAGCCCCCCGTGCGACGGGCCGGCATGAGGCTCGCCGCGTACCCCTGGTCACATACGCGAGTTCGATTCTGTTGCAGGGGATCCCGCCCTGACGAGGCACGGCACCCCCGGAACAGCGAGTCCCCGGGCAGTGGAATCAGTGCCGTCCCGAGGTGCACGGTGCTGACGGAACGGCGCCACGCCGTCCTGGAAGATCTTTCTCCGGAGACCCCGCAGGTCACCAATTCGCCTCGGCAAAAGATCTTCACCGGGGCGTGCAGTAACGATTTCTCGAACGCCGGGCGCGGCTAGGGTTGGGGCTCCCTTTCGTCTCGTGGAGGTGCCCGGACGGTGCCCGACAGCTTTGTTCACCTGCACAATCACACCGAATATTCCATGCTCGACGGCGCACAGAAACTCAAACCCATGTTCGCCGAAGTCGCACGCCAGTCGATGCCCGCCGTCGCGATGAGCGATCACGGGAACATGTTCGGCGCCTACGAGTTCCACCAGGTGTCCAAAGGCTTCGACGACGTCAAACCGATCATCGGCATCGAGGCCTATGTCGCCCCCTCCTTCCGCCGCCACCGTAAACAGGAATTCTGGGGCCCTGGCGGGCAGCGCGCCATGTCGGACGACGGCGAGGGCTCGAAAGACGTCTCCGGCGGCGGCCGGTTCACCCATATGACGATGTGGGCCCGGAACGTGCAGGGCCTGCGCAATCTCTTCTACCTGTCCACCGAGGCCAGTTACAGCGGGCAATTCCCGGCCGGCAAACCCCGTATGGACATGGAGCTGATCGGCGAGCACGCCGAGGGCATCATCGCGACGACCGGCTGCCCCTCCGGCGCGATCCAGACCCGGCTGCGGCTGAACCAGTACGCCGAGGCCCGCGAGGTCGCCGCCGCCTATCAGGACATCTTCGGCCGCGAGAACTACTTCCTGGAGCTGATGGACCACGGCCTGTCCATCGAACGGGACGTCCGGAACGGGCTGCTGCGCCTGGCCGAGGACCTGAGCATCCCCCTGCTGGCCACCAACGACGCGCACTACATCCACGAGGACCAGGCGGACGCGCACGACAACCTGCTGTGCATCGGCGTCGGAAAGAACAAGGCCGACGAGAAACGCTTCAGGTTCCAGGGCGGCGGCTACTACCTGAAGACCGCGCAGGAGATGCGCGCCCTGTTCTCCGAACTTCCCGCGGCCTGCGACAACACCCTGTTGATCGCGGAACGCATCGAGTCGTACAACGAGGTCTTCGACTACGTCGACGAGATGCCGCAATACCCCGACGTGCCCGAGGGGGAAACCCAGGAGTCGTGGCTGCGCACGGAAGTATTGAAGGGCCTCACCACGCGCTACGGCGACCCCGTTCCCGCCGAGGTCATGGAGCGCTTCGAGACCGAGATGACGGTCATCGGGCCCATGGGTTTCTCCAGCTACTTCCTCGTCGTCGCGGACATCTGCAAATACGCGCGCGACAACGGTGTGCCGGTCGGCCCGGGCCGCGGTTCGGCCACCGGTTCCCTCGTCGCCTATGCCACCCGTATCACCGAGCTGTGCCCCCTGGAGCACGGCCTGCTGTTCGAACGATTTCTGAACCCCGAGCGCATCAACCCGCCCGACGTCGACCTCGACTTCGACGACCGCCAGCGCGACAAGATGGTGCGCTACGTCACCGAGAAGTACGGCGACGCGTACACCGCCATGGTGAACACGTTCGGCAAGATCAAGGCCAAGAACGCGATCAAGGACTCCTCGCGCATCCTCGGCTATCCGTTCAGCCACGGCGAACGGATCACCAAAGCGCTGCCCCCGGACATCATGGGCAAGTCCATTCCCTTGGACGGCATCTTCGACCCCGGGCACCCGCGGTACGGCGAGGCCGGCGAGATCCGGCAGATGTACGAGAACGAGCCGGACGTCAAGAAGGTCATCGACACGGCCAAAGGCGTGGAGGGCCTGACGCGCGGCACCGGCGTGCACGCGGCCGCGGTGATTCTCTCCAAGACCAAGCTGACGGACCGTATCCCGCTGCACATGCGCGCCGCGGACGGTGTGAAGATCACCGGCTTCGACTATCCGTCCTGCGAGGCCATGGGCCTGGTCAAGATGGACTTCCTGGGGCTGCGCAACCTGGGCGTCATCGACCACGCCCTGCAGAACATCCGGGAGAACCGCGGCACCAAGCTGGCCACCGTCGACCCGATGGACGGTGACCCGGAGAAGGTCGTCATCCCCCTCGACGACGAGAGGACCTTCGAACTGCTCGGCCGCGGCGACACCTTCGGCGTCTTCCAGCTCGACGGCGGCGGCATGCGCGCCCTGCTGAAACTGATGGAACCCTCACGATTCGAGGACATCGCGGCGGCCCTCGCCCTGTACCGGCCCGGCCCGATGGCCGCCAACGCGCACACCAACTACGCGCTGCGGCAGAACGGCAAGCAGGATCCGGACCCGATCCATCCTGAGCTGAAGGAGATCCTCGACCCGATCCTGGGCTCCACCCACCATCTGCTCATCTTCCAGGAGCAGATCATGGCCATCGCCCGGACCCTCGCCGGATACACCCTCGGCGGCGCCGACATGCTGCGCCGCGCGATGGGAAAGAAGAAGCCGGAAGTGCTGGCGGCGGAGTGGGAGAAGTTCCACGCCGGCATGCGGACGAACGGCTACTCCGAGGAGGCCGTCAAGGCCATCTGGGACGTCATGCTCCCGTTCTCCGGATACGCGTTCAACAAGTCCCACACCGCCGGGTACGGTCTGGTCTCCTACTGGACCGCCTACCTCAAGGCGAACTACCCGGCCGAATACATGGCCGCGCTGCTGACGTCCGTCGGAGACGACAAGGACAAGGCGGGCATCTACCTGGCCGACGCGCGCAAGCTGGGCGTCACCGTCATGCCGCCCGACGTCAACGAGTCCGTCGCGGAGTTCGCGGCCATCGGCGACGACGTACGCTTCGGCCTCCGGTCGGTACGCAATGTCGGCGACAACGTCATCGAAACCATCATCGCGGCCCGTAAGACCAAGGGAAAGTTCGCCTCCTTCGCCGATTTCCTCGACAAGGCCGAACTGCCCGCGCTCAACAAGCGGGCGGTCGAGTCCCTCATCAAGGCCGGCGCCTTCGACTCCCTCGGCCACACCCGCAAAGGCCTGACCGCCGCGCACGAACCGGCCATCGACGCGGTCGTGCCACTGAAGAAGGCCGCCGCGTACGGGCAGGACGACCTGTTCGCCGGGATCGGGGGCACCGAAGACGGCGAGGCGTCCGGATTCGGCCTCGACGTGAAGATCGACGAGAGTGAATGGCCACGGAAACAGCTGCTCTCCACCGAGCGGGAAATGCTCGGGATGTATGTCTCGGCGCACCCGCTGGACGGCACCGAGCACATCCTTTCCGCGAACCGGGACACCACCATTCCCGAACTGGTGGCTTCCGGCCGCACCGAAGGCGTGGTGCGCCTTTCCGGACTGATCACCAGCGTCCAGCCGAAGACGACCAAGCAGGGCAACGCCTGGGCGATCGTCAACCTGGCCGACCGGGACGGCACCATCGAGGTCCTGTTCTTCCCCGCCACCTACCAGCTCGTGGTGGGCGCCCTGGTCGAGGACAGCGTGGTGTCGGTCCAGGGCCGCATCAACGACCGTGACGGCACGGTCAGCATCTTCGGGCAGGAGCTGAACGTACTCGACATCACCTCGGCGGAACGCACCGGAGCCGCACCCGTGCAGCTCAGCCTGCCCTACCACCGCGTCAACGAGCCCACCCTCAAGGAACTCAAGCGCATCATGGGGGCACACCCCGGGGACAACCCCGTCCACCTCGCGGTGCGCGGAGTGCAGAAGACGATCGTCTACCAGCTCCACACCATGGTGAATCCGGCCACGCTCGCCTCCGACATCAAGGGCTCCTTCGGCCCGGACGCGTGGCAAGGCGTGGTGTGAGCGGAGCGGACCGCGCAGATGAAGAGATTCATCCGCGGTTCGACCACCCCCCTCCGTGCGCGAGCGGCTCCTGAGAAGTATGGCGGCGGAGTACGGCGTGCCACGCCTGCCAGGTGGCCTCGCGGCTGCCGAAGGGCGCGTAGTCGATCTTCAGGACGGTGAAAAGGGGTGCGACCAGAGCGAGAAACGTCGGTTCGGCCATACAGGAGGGGCCTCGCGCCCGGCAGAGTTCCGTCTCCACGGTGGGAGCGCTCGCGCCTACGTGGATCCAGAGGCCGCCCGCACGGCTGACTCGCGCCATCGCCGCGACGAAGCGCCGCCGGTCCGTCATCCGCGGCGGGGCATGCAGCACGCCCCGCTCCAGTGCGACCGGAACATGTCGTACCGGAGGTCGCCAACCAGGACCTGATGCGGCTGGACGGCAGCCGCCTGCTCAGCGCCGAGCCCCTGGCCCCGGCCCTCGCCGCCGGAGGGGCCCGATGAGCCCGCCCGGCGCCCGACCCTGCGCGCCGGTGGCCCTGTCCCTGTGGCGGGAACGCGACCCGGCGGCCAGGGACATCCCGGGGGTGTACGCCGGCGCCCTCGACCTGCTCGGCGATCAGGTCGAGGGCGCCGTGGCGGACCTTGCCGCCCGTCACGTCCAGTTCGCCCGGCTGCCCCGGACCGTCGATCTCACCAATCGCGACGGCGCCGCCGCGGTGACGGCCCTCGTCGCCGTACGCGAACTCACCGCCTTCGCCATCGCCGTCGCCGTCGCCGTCGCCGTCGCCGTCGACTGGACGTTGCGCCTGCCCGGTACCGGTGCCGACGCTGGTACCGGTACGAGTACCAGCACACCGGGCGGCTGGCAGCCACTCAGCCACCTCCACCCACCCACCGCCGTGTTCCGTGCCGGCTCCAGCGACCCCAGCCACGGCACCACCGTCCAGTGGCGCGCCTCTTTCCACGCCGCCAAGTGCGGCTACCGCCACGGCCCCGGTTTTCATCGAGGTCCGTGACCGCCGCAGCGGCTCGTTCAAGCGCCTCGTCATCCGCACGCACCAGCACGACCAGCTGATCCAGGCCCTGCTGCGCGGCGTGCCGGAATCCGGCGTGCCCTCTTCGGTCTTCTCCGGTGCGGAGTCGGATCGCGGGAAGCTGGTGGGCGGGGTGTTCCTGGAGTGGTACACGGCTCTCGCGGTCGCCGCCATAGGCATCTCCCTGTTTCCCGTCCTCAAGCCGTACGGGAAACACCTGTCGACGGGATATCTCGTGCTCCGGGTGACGGAGGGCGCGGCCATTCTCGCGGTGGGAATCCATTTCCTGGCGAGCCGGCACCGATTCGAGGACCACGACCTGCTCGTCCACGCCCTGTCCGGCACCGCCGGACTCGTCCCGTCCTGCCTGCCGCAGCGCTCCGGGCTGATCGCCAAGTGGCTGTCGCTGCTGGGGCCGGCGGGCTACGCCGCTCTCCTGGCAGGAGTCGTGGCCGATGCGCTGGGAGCGGCCGACCTAGGTTCCGGTGCCGGAAGCGCGTTCCTCGTGCCCGGCGGCCTGTTCGAGATCATGTTCCCGCTGTTGTTGACCTTCAGGGGGGCGCACTCCCGAACCGGGCCCCCGCGCGCGGGTACGGGGGCGCGTGCTGAGCACCCAGGCGCTGGACCGTACGCCGGTCCGAGCCCCGGTCGGTCCTCGGCGGACGTGTGGTCACAGCAGGCCCAGATCCCGGGCGCGCAGTGCGGCCTGGGTACGGTCGCGCAGGCCGAGGCGGCCGAGGATGCGGGAGATGTGGTTCTTCACGGTGCCTTCGCTGAGGTAGAGCTGCGCGGCGATCTCCCGGTTGGTGCGGCCTTGTGCCACGAGGCGCAGGATGTCGATCTCGCGCGGGCTGAGGGCGACGCCCGGCTCCGCCCCGGGGCCCGCGGTGGGCAGGGAGTCGGTGAGGTGGCGGGTCACGGAGGCGTCGAGCTGGGTGACGCCCGCGTGCGCGAGCCGGACCGCGTGGGCGAGTTCGCCGGCCGGCAGGTCCTTGAGCAGATAGCCGCAGGCTCCCGCGCGCAGGGCTTGGACGACGTACTCCTTGTCGTCGAACGTCGTCAGCATCACCGTCCGGCACTCCGGCGCCTCGCCCCGCAGGACGGCGACCGCCTCGACGCCGTCCATTCCCGGCATCCGGACGTCCATCAGTACGACGTCCGGGCTGAGTTCGAGCACCTTCGCGACGGCTTCGCGGCCGTCCACCGCGGTGCCGACGACCGTGATGCCCGGCCGGATGGCGAGCAGCGAGGCGATGCCGTCCCGGATGAGCCGCTGGTCGTCCACGACGAGTACCCGTACCGACGCCGCCACCTCGCTCATCTCACGCCTTCCTCACGGCGGCCCCGCGGCACCGTCACCGTCAGCCGGGTCCCCTTGCCCGGGCCGCTGTCGATGTGCACGCTCCCGCCCACCAGGTGCACCCGTTCCCGCATGCCGACCAGCCCGAACCCGGTGGCGGCCCCGTCCGGGGTGAAGCCGTGGCCGTCGTCGGACACCACGAGGCGTGCCGCGTCCGCTGTCAGGCGGACCGCCACCGTGACCCGCGAGGCCCGCGCGTGGCGGCGCGCGTTGGTCAGGCCTTCCTGCGCGGCCCGGTAGAGCGCGGTCAGCTCCGCCGGGCCGTAGCCGTCCTCGGCACCGTCCACCTGCACGGTGACCTGGGGCCGGTCCTCGCCGTCGCGCGCCAGCCCCGCGAGCATCGCCGTCAGCGGCCTGTGTGGCTCCTCGTCCCGCAGTGCCCGCACCGACTGCCGTACGTCGCCCAGCGCGCGCTTCACCGACAGTCGCGCCTCGTCGACCGCGCGCTGCGCGGAGTCGGGTTGCAGAATCCGGAACTCGGAGGCGATCTGCAGCTGTACGGAGACCGCGGTGAGGTGGTGCCCGAGGCTGTCGTGGATGTCCCGCGCGAGGCGGTTGCGCTCGGCCGCGGCGGACAGGTCCGCGACCTGCGCGGCGTACTGCTCCAGGGCGCGCCGTCCGCGCTGTTCACCGATGGCGACAGCCGCCATGGAGAGGGCGAGGATGAGGCCGACGCAGAGCATCAGCAGGTCGGCCACGCGCTCCACGTCGCGGTGCCAGCCCGGCTCGGTCAGCGCGTATCCGGTGAGGAGTCCGGCCACGCACAGCGCCGCCAGCGCGAGTGCGACACCGCGCCCGCACACGAAGTAGGCGGTGAACGGCAGGAGGACGAAGAGGGCCTGGGCCAGCCCCGACTCGTCGAGAGCGACCACCCCGGCGATCAGTCCGACCCGCGCGAGCATCGGCACGCAAGCCCGGACGGGGAGGCCGCGCCGCTCCACCGTCTCCAGGGCGACCAGCGCCGCGAGCCCCGTTGCGAAACCAGCCGTGCGCCAGAGTGGCGGACCGGGGCCGGGGGCGAGGCCGGCCACCGTGTAGTAGAGACCGCCGACCAGCACCGCGGCGTACAGCAGGGGCGACACCCACGGCACCGGTACGTACGCCGCCATGCGCCCACCCCCCTCCTGCCTGCCGCCCAGGCTAGGCGGGCGGCGGCCGGGGAGCGAGGGCACGGGGCGGGCGCCGGCGAATGTGGCCGGGCGGCACGTGCCGGCCAGCCGTACGGCAGGTGACTCCCGGCGGCGGTTCTCGCCGTTCCACATCTGCCGGGAACGGCCGGCGGCTCTTTAGCGTTCTCGGCCCCGGCCCGCCAAGCCCTGGGCCGGGGCGGCCCTTCGACGCATGGGAGCGTCTCATGCCCACACCCCAGTACGGTCGGCTCACCTGCACCGGCGTGCTGTCCGGCACCCTGTCCGGGCTCTTCACCGCCCTGCCCGCGTTCGTCGAGATCTTCACCGGGGAGACCGCGACGACCAGTTTCTTCCTCGCCCTGGCCCCCGCGCTCGCGCTGCCGCTGCTGGCCGCGATGCACCAGCGTCAGAGCACGGTCACCGGCCGCTTCGGGGAGACGGCCTACGTCATCAACCTCATCGGCCTCGGCCTGTTCGGCGGCGCCGCGTTCGCCTCGAACCTCGTGCTGTTCTACTTCGACGATGCGGTCGTCAAGAAGACCCTGACCGGCCCCACGGTGCCCGCGCTCATCGGTTGCGCGGCCGTCTTCGCCGTGGGCTGCGCGCTGTTCGGGGCGGCGACGGTGCGGGCCCGGGTGTTTCCGCGGGTCCCGTCATGGGCGTACGCGACCGTGCCGCCCCAATTAGCGTTCCTGACCGCCCTGCCCGAATCCGCGCTTACCAGCGCCCTGCACATCGCGGTCGGCGCCACCTTGATCTGGCTCGCTTCCGCCCTGTGGCAGCCCGCCCGGACGGCGGCCCTACGGGCGGAAGCCCTCGCAGGCGGCACCGGTCCCGGCTGAACCCGGCTCCGGCGGCCTCGGCGGCCGGGCCCGGGGAGGCACGGGCGGGCAGCCGGACGTCCTTCCGACGGCCGGCTGCCCGCCCCCGTCCGCCTGTTCGGTCTCCTGAGCGCCGGCGTGCGCATCCGTCCGTCGGAGGCGTGCGCCATCGCGGTACGGACGCCGCGCACGCCCCTTGTGCGCCGGTGGCGGCCGGCGGAAGGATAGTTAATGGTGAAAGTACCCCGGGCACCGGTAAACGCCGGCGGCCTATGGAGAGGCGCGGGGCGGTATGCGGGCGCCGCCCCCGGGCGAAGAGAGGTGCCGGGGTACACGGGCGGCTGATCGGGCCGTCGATTCCTGTCGGACGGGTAGTCAGGAGCTTTTCCCCTTATTGGTACTGGCCGATCGGCCGGCGGAGCAAGCGTGCGGTACGGCGGGATCCGGCGAGTGGTAGGGGAGCACATCCATGTCGTCTCTGCGGTCGGCGTCGTCTTCGCGGTCGGCGCCCCGAGTTTCTGCGAGCACGACCTTCTCGGACTATGCGGTCACCACCGCCACACGTCTTCTGGGCAGCGCGGGCGTGGATGCCGGCCAGGGGACGAGGGCGCTGCGGACGATGCTGTCGCCGTGGGGCGCGAGGCGGATAGGAACGCGTCCCGGCTGGCACTCCGACGTATGCGCCGACGGATCGCCGATCGAGTTCTCCGCGGCCTTTTCCCGAGAGGGTCTGCAGGTCCGGGCGCTCGTGGAGGCCTTGCCGGACCGGCTGAGCTCGTCGTCCGCACAGAAAGCCGCGCTCGCTCTCACCCGCGGGCTGACCCAGGAATTCGGCGCCGCCGGTGACCGGCTGGCGGAGGTGTCGGACCTGTTCCTGCCGGCCGAGAATCCCACCGGCTTCGCCATGATGCACGCCGCCGCCCTCTCGCCGAACGGTGGGCCCGAATTCAAGGTCTACCTCAATCCGAACGCCAATGCCGGTATGACCGGCATCGAGCGGACACGTGCGGCCCTGGACCGCCTGGGATTCGCCAAGGCCTGGACGGCGGTCACGGAATACGCGGGCCGGGGGTTCGACCTCGACAGAATCGTCTATTTCGGTCTCGATCTGGTCGACGGCCCCGGTTCCCGCGTGAAGGTGTACTTCCGCCACTACGACGCTTCTCCGGCGGAACTCGACACCCGTATGGAGATTTCACTCCAGCACGAGTCCGGACTCCTGGGGGCTTTCTGCCGTCAGCTGACCGGCAGCGACAGTGAGGTACGGGCCCAGCCGCTCGTCAGCAATCTGACGTTCACGACCGCCGGCGGACACCAGCCGGTGTCCGCGACGCTGTACGTCCCGCTGTGGCTGCACACGGCGAGCGACCGGACCGTCCGGGACCGCATCAGCTCGGTCATGCGGGGGATGGGCCTGCCCGTCGGCCGCTACCGGTCGCTGCTGCACCACATGGCCCGGCGTCCGCTCGCGTCCGGCCGGGGCATCCACACGTACGCGTCGGCGCGTGTGCAGCACGGCCGTCCCCGCCTGACCACGTACTGGTCGCCCGAACTCTACGACCGGTATCCGCCGGCCCGATACCAACGGGGGTGAGCGCCATGGCGCTGCCCGGCATGTACCGTCCGCTGTTCGACGACGCGCAGGTCCGGCCGGGCCTGCTGCGCCGCCGGTCGCCTCTGCGCTGGGGCGCTCATCCGCCCGGCGTCATCCCGCTGACGGCAGCCGAGCCGGACTTTCCCGGCCCCCCGGTGGTCACGGACGCCGTCATGTCGGCCGTCGCCGACGGGTACTTCCCTTACGCGTCGCCCCCGGAGAGCGGTGAGCTCCGGGAAGTCTTCTCCGACGTGGCCGCGACCCGTTACGGAATCGGCAACCGCCCCGACCTCGTGGTGCCGACCCCGGGCACCGCTGCCGCGCTCTGGGGCGTGGTGCGACTGCTGTGCGAAAAGGGGGACGAGTGCATCGTGCTGGACCCGGTCGACCTGCTGTTCGGCCAAGCCGTCGAAGCCGCGGGGGCCCGGCCGGTCCACTGTCCGGTGGACAAGAGCACGGGGTGCCTGGACCCGGACCGGCTCGCCTCTCTGATCACTCCGCGCACCGCCTTGATCTGCCTGTGCAATCCGCACAACCCGCTGGGCACGGTCTTCCCCGCGGCAATTCTCCGGGCAGTGGCGGAGGCGGCGGGTGCCCATCGCATACCGATCCTGTCCGACGAGGTGTGGAACGAGATCGTGTATCCGCCCGCCGCACACGTCAGCACGGCGAGCCTGGACACGGAGAACGGCCCACGCGTCTACACGGTGACCGGCCTGTCCAAAACGTTCGCCTTACCGGGGCTGCGGATGGGATTCGTGATCGCCCCGACCCGGCGGGAAGCCGACGCGCTGCGGCTCACTTTCCAGCGTCTCGGCGCCACGTACAGCATGACCCCCTTCACCCAGGCCGGCGCCCTGGCCGCCCTGCGGCACGGCTGGCCCTGGAAAGATGCCTTCTTGGAGCATCTGCAGAAGGTACGGGACTACTGCGTGGACCGGTTGAACGCCATTCCGGGAATGACGTGCAGCCGCCCGGAAGGAACGTACGTCCTGTTCCCTGATGTGTCCGCCACCGGAATGAGCAGCCGGGCCATGGCCGAATTCCTCCTGTCGCGCGCCCGGGTGGCGGTGGTGCCCGGTACACCGGAGTGGTTCGGCCCGGCCGCCGAGGGCAACGTCCGTATCAGCTACGCCACGTCCCTGGGGGTCATGGAAGAGGCCTTGGCCCGCATCGCGAGGGCCGTCGAAGAACACGTCACCGGTGGCCCGGCCCCTCTCCCGACCACCGGAACGCGGTAACCGTGCGTCCCCTCCCCTACCCCGGGGGCATCAGCCTCGCAGCCGTGCCTTCAACGCGTACCACCACGACGTACGCCTCCGCCGGGCGGGAACCGGCAGGGACACCACCGACGGCATCGGAACAGCGGGCTCGGCGGCGGGCGGTACACCGCCGACCGGGCCACTCCCGTGCTCGGGCTCGGTCTCCGCGAGGGCACGGCCCGGGCCGGCAGACGCGGCGGAACTCGGCGACCGGGGCGCGGTGAACGTCACCGGAAGGCTGGTCAGGTGCCGTGTCATCCAGCCCGACTTCCACCGCAGCTGCTCCTCGGGGATGCGCAGCCGTACGTCGGGGAGCCGCGCCAGCAGCGTGTCGATGCCGGTGTCGGCGATGGCACGGCCGATGTTCTGCCCGGGGCACTCCTGGGGACCGCTGCTGAAGGCGAGATGCGAGCGGTTCCCGAGCAGCGGTACGGCAGGGTCCGGCCGGACGGCCGGGTCGTGGTTCCCGGCGGCCAGGCTGAGCAGCAGCATGTCCCCCGCCTCGATCTTCTGACCGCCGACCTCCGTGTCCACGGCGGCCCAGCGGCCCGGGACGGTCATCAGCGGCGGTTCGCTCCACAGCACCTGTTCCACCACGTCGGGCAAGGTCATCTGCCCGCCGGCCAGCGACGCGTGGCAGCGGGGGTCGGTCAGCACCATCCGCAGGGTGCTCTTGAGGAGGTTGACCGTGGTCTCGTTGGCGGCGATGAGGATGACCCGCAGGTGGTTCCACACCTCCTCGTCGGTCAGCCCCGAGGAGTGTTCGATCAGCCAGGACGTGATGTCGTGGCCGTGGCTCCCGCGCTTGCGCCGTACGAGATCGGTGAGGGTCTCCACGATGAACGCGTTGCTGGCCACCGAGGTCGCGGTGCCCGCCACCATGTCCCTGCTGGCCGCGACCAGCCGCGGCCCGTACTCGTCGGGCATGCCCAGCAGCTGCGTCAGGACGAGCATGGGCAGGTGTTCGCAGAACTCCGCGGCCAGGTCCGCCTCCCCCCGCTCGGCGAAGCCGTCGATCAACTGGTGCGTGAACCGGGTGATGTGCCGCCGGATCCCGCGGCGGTTGAAGCGCTCCAGGCTGTCGGTGACCGCCAGGCGCAGCCTGCTGCGCTCCTCGCCGTCCAGGAACAGGCAGACCGGCTGCCAGGCGATCATCGGGAGCAGCGGGGAGTCCGGTGGGACCCGCCCTTCCCTGAACCAGCGCCAGTTGCGGGAGTCGCGGCTGAACCGGGCGGGGGTACCGGCGACCTCCAAGATCTCGCGGTACCCGAGGACGAGCCAGGCCGGCAGGTCGCCGTCGAGCAGGACGGGCGCGACGGGCCCGTGCCGGGCGCGCAGCCGCTCGTACAGGCCCATGGGGTCCTCGGCCGCCTCGGGGCCGAAGAGCCGCGCCAGTCCGTCCGTGGCGCCGAACCGGTCGTGGGCCGGGCACTGCGGCGGCGGGGTGGGTGCCCACGCGGTGCGGGACTGTTCGTGGGGAGAGGAGGTCACCGTCGCTCCGGGTTCGTCGTGGTGAGGGCGTGCAGATAGCGCATGAGGGTCAGCAGGCCGTCGCGGCTGGAGACGCGTTCGCGGGCATCACAGTCGATCACCGGCACCCCGTCGGGTATGTCCAGGGCCTGCCGGAGTTCGGACGCCGGGTACGTGGGGGCGTCCGGGAAGGCGTTGATGGCGACGATGAAGGGCACCCCCCGTTCCTCCAGCCGGCCCATCACGTCGAAGCTGTCCTCCAGCCGCCGGGTGTCGATGAGGACCACGGCGCCCAGTGCCCCTTCGAAGAGCCCGTTCCACAGGAACCAGAACCGTTGCTGGCCCGGCGTGCCGAAGACGTAGAGCACCAGCTCGTCGCTGAGGGTGATCCGGCCGAAGTCCATCGCCACGGTGGTCTCGTTCTTGCGCTCGACACCGGCGATGTCGTCCACCCCGGCGCCGGCCTGCGTCATGATCTCCTCGGTGGTGAGCGGCCTGATCTCGCTGACCGATCCGACCAGGGTGGTCTTGCCGACCCCGAAGCCGCCGACGATCACCACTTTCACCGCGGTGGTGACCGAGGCCGGCAAGGTGTCCTCGCGCCGGGGGCCGACGACGGGTTCAGAGATTCTGTAGTCCATGCATCACCGCCTCCAAAAGTTCGACGTCGGGCAGCGACTGGGTCAGCGCCGACGCCCGGGCTTCGACGTGTCCGCTCGCCAGGAGGTCCGTGAGCAGTACGGTGATCACGGAGACCGGCAGATGGAGGTAGGCGGAGAGTTCGGCGACGGACAGCGGGTAGCCGCATATACGGACGATGGCGGCGAGTTCGGGCTGCATGCCCGGGCCGGGTTCGTTGCGGCTCACGATCAGCGTGACCATGTCCAGGGAGGAGTGCCGCTCGGGCACCTGCCGGCCGGACGTGATGACGTAGAGCCGCTCGGGGCCGCCCTCTTCCCAGGCCCGGTGCTGGTCCTGCTCCGGATCGCTCATGGGGCCTGCCGGTCCGCCCGCGGCGGGCTGCTGAGGTGCTGACCGATCCGGGCGACCAGATCACGCATCCGCTGCCCTATCAGGCCGGCGTCCACGTCGTCGTCGGCGAGCACCGCCAGATAGGCTCCCGCGCCGGCCGCCATCAGGTAGAAGAAGCCGCCGTCGACCTCGACGACGACGAGTTTCATCCGGCCGTCACCGCGCGGGAATTCCGAGGCGATGGCCGCCGACAGGCTCTGCAGTCCGGCACAGGCGGCGGCGAGGCGGTCGGCGGTGTCGGTCTCCGTACCGAACTGCGCCATGCACAAGCCGTCCGAGGACAGCACCACGACATTACGGGTCTGCGGGACGCTGGACGCCAACTCCTCCAGCATCCAGTCCATGTTGAGCCGCTGCTTTGTCGCCACTTGCTCACTCATCCTTGTCTGCTGGCTCATCTGCCGGCTCGGTCACTGCTCGGGCTCTTCATCGCTCGGACGCCGGGGGCGCCGCGCCGGGGCCTCCCCCGAGGACGTGCCGGAGTCCTCCTCCGGGCCACCGTCGAGGAATGCGGACATCCACAACCCGGCCGGCGCGGAGTGGCCGTCCGACGCCGGAGGGCGGGGGGCGGTGGCGGACGGCGTCGTCTGCTGCGGCCGGACGGCCGGGATCACGGCGCGGGTGCGCCGCCTGCGCTGCGGGAGCCCGTTGGCGGTACGGGGACCGTCGGCGGGCACCGGCTCCTCGGCGACCGCTTCGGCCCGGTGCTTCGGGCCGCTGGGGCGGCGGGGCGGCGGCAGGACCGGCGCCTTGGCCAAAGCTCCGCCGGGCACCGGGGTCACGGTGATCAGTTCCGGCGGTACGACCAGCACCACCCGTACGCCACCGTACGCGGAGACGCGCAGGGAGACCTTGAAGTGGTTCGTGTGGGACAGCCGGCCGACCACGGCCAGACCGAGTCGCGGCGACTCCCCCAGGTCGTCCAGGTCCAGTCCGCCGGCGGCGTGCTGCGCCAGGGCCCGCTCGGCGCGGATGCGGGCCTCGTCGGTCAGACCGAGCCCGGCGTCCTCGATCTCGACGGCCACGCCGGACTGCACCTCGGCCGCGGTCAGATGGACACGGGTCTGGGGCGGTGAATAGCGGGTGGCGTTGTCCAGCAGCTCGGCCACGGCATGGATCAGCGGCTCGGCCGCACGGCCGAGAACGCCGACGTCGGCCACCGAGTGCAGCTCGACGCGCTGGTAGTCGGTGATCCGGGACATGGCGCCGCGCAACACGTTGAACAGCGGGATGTCCTTCTGCCACTGGCGCCCCGGCCGGGCACCGCCGAGGACGGCGATGCTGTCCGCCAGCCGGCCGATCAGCGCGGTCCGGTGATCGAGGTGCAGCAGGTCGCCGAAGACCTGTGGGTCCTGGCCGTGCCGGTCCTCCATCTCGCGTAGCTCCAGGGCCTGTTGATGCACGATGGCCTGGACGCGCCGGGCGATGTTGACGAAGGCTCGCTGGGCGGCGTCACGCAGGTCCTCCTCGGCCTCCACGGCTTGCAGGACATAGCGCAGCACCGCGTGGTGTGCGGCTTCGAACCGGGGGCTCACCCGTGAGGGACGGCCGGTACTGCGCAGTACGTCCTCGACCGAGATGCCCTGCTGGAGCCGCGCCATGGCCTCCGGCAGGATCTCCTTGGCCATCCGTACCGTCTCGACCTCCTGCTCGGCCAACTGCCGTTGCAGGGCGGCCTCTCTCTCGGCGTACTGCTCGCGCAGCGCGTCCATCGCGCGGCCCCGGCGCGCGGCCTTGAAGTCCGCGGCGGCCACGGCCGCGGTCGCGAGGACGCCGATCCAGACGGCGTGGGCACGGGCCGCCGAAGGCAGCAGAGGGACAGCCACGGCCACACATATGGCCAGGAGCACGGGTGGCAGCGGCCACCTTGCGGTGGAGGCCGGCCCCGGCCTTCCGGGTGACGCATCAGCACGAACCATCGGCAGCCTCGGAGCATGAAGGGAAGGGACAGGACGTCGTACACGGAAATGCACGTACGCAGGAAAGGCGGCGGAAGACGCGGTGGGCGACCGTTGCTTCGCACACACCGAACAATCACCGCAGTGCACGCCAGGCCGACGTGCCGCGCACGGTCAACCGGGTTCCAGAACCCCGGACGCCTCGCGCGGCGGCGACCTCACGACAGTTACCGGCGACGTGCCGCAACTGCTCACAACTCGCTGCGCGGCTGTGAGCATAGCGGGGCGCGATTGGCTCGGAGGGGCATGTGCACACAACACCTGAATGCACTTACGTACGAATATCAGAAGAATCGTTTGGCGCTAGCCGTTCAAAGGAATCGCGTGGAGGCGTGGCGATTGCGAGGTGAATGCCCGCATTTCCTTGTGCGGCCTCGATTTCCGATCAAGCGGGAGTGCCGTCGGTCGTGACGATCTGCCATGCTCCGCGAGGGCGGCCGGCGGCGAGCCGATGACCGTCGTACCTGCTCACACCTGTTGCTCGGCGGCCGTGCCCAACGGCTGGGCCGGTGCCGCCCGTTCCGGAAACGATCGCCGCGGCCGGGCCGCCGCCCCGTCGCAGCCGTACCATCGCGACTCCCGAAGCGCGACGGCACCGGCGTCTGAGCGAGTTGGAGCGGGAGTACGGCGCGCGTCTGGGGGTGTACGCGCTCGCCACCGGGACGGGGGCGAGCGTGACGCACCGGGCGGACGAGCGCTTCGCGTTCTGTTCCGCGTTCAAGGGGCCGGCGGCCGCGGCGGTTCTGCACCGTAACGGGTCGGCCTTCCGAAGGGCCGGCCCGTGGCCGACAAGACCGGGGCCGGGGACTACGGCACACTCAACGACATCGCCATCGCGTGGCCTACGGAATCCGCGCCACCGGTCGTCGTCTCGATCATGTCCAGCAAGCCTGCCAAGGATGCCGCGTACGACCAGCAACTCCTCGCCAGGGCCGCGGAATACGCGGTGGCCACGCCCACGTGACTATACGTGGAAGCGGGTGGTCTCGTGCAGTTCGGCGCGGCGGACGGTGATGTTGTTGATGGGTGCGGAGGTGTCCGCGTAACCGAAGGAGATGCCGAACAGAAGCTTGTTGTGAGTCGTGCCGTTGCTGTCGCCGGTGAGGCCCAGTGACTCGCGGACGGTATCGACGTAGAAGCTCAGCAGACCTAGGCCCCGTAGAAATTCAGGCGCTCGGCGTTGAATGCCGCGCGCTCTTCATGCTCGTCGCGACCGATGCCCAGTGCGCCGTACATCGTCGCGCCCGTCTCGCGGCGACGCCGCGCGTACGCACCGGTGTACAAATCGTCTTGGAAGGAGCCACGCCGGCCAGGGAGAAGACGGACAGGCAACTGTGAGACAAGTTCCGTCAGCAGTTCCAGGTAATCGGCCTTCAGTTCGTCGACGGCGACGCGTACCGGGTGGGTGCGGTCGGGGAATTCGACGGACGCGTTCGCCGGCGGGCAGCCCCGGTATCCGGGCTCACTGTTCTGGTCGGCGATGGCGGCGATGACGTGACGGAGCTGCGCCGCCGGGTCGTCCGGGCAGGCGGCGCGTGCCGTCTCCAGCCAGACGCGGGAGGGCACCGCTTTCGCCGTAGTACCGATCGGTACGCGAGGCGTCGAAAGTGCCGGGGAAGGAGGTGAGTTGCCGTGACAGGTGACAGCGGGGTGCGGCGGTCAGCCGGGGCCGGCGGTGAGTTGTGTGAGGTCCACCGAGTCGGCGCCCGGGTCCGGTGCCGGGACGAGGAGGCAGACAGCGGCTACGGCCGCGAGCGCCCCGACCAGGCAGAGCGCACCCGTACGCCCCTTGGCCCAGCGGGCGTTGAACCGTACGGGATCCTCCACCAGCACCTTGGACAGCCACCCGGCGGCGAGGGACACCGCAAGGAGGACCGCCGTACGGGCCCAGCCGCCGAAACCGAGCACGTCCTCGGAGAGGAGCAGGTAGACCGGCCAGTGCCAGAGGTAGAGGCTGTAGGAGACGGCGCCCAGCGAACGGAGGGGCCCGCTTCCCAGGAGACGGCCGACCGGTCCGGCCGGGTGGTGCGCGAGCAGGGCGATCAGCAGGGCCGCGGCCAGGGCGTGGAGGAAGAGGCCACCGCGGAAGAGGAAGGGGTCGCCTGGACCACCGGTCAGGCACCAGTACGCGCCGAGGCCGCACATCAGGGCAGCACAGAGGCCATCGGCCAGGCGCCCGGGCGTCCTCGACAGCAGGCGGCGTACCGGATCGGTCGCCATCAAGGCGCCCAGCAGCAGCGAGAAGGCGCGGGTGTCGGTGCCCTCGTACACGCGCGTGGTGTCCGGGCCGTGCGCGAGGGCGATCATGGCAACGAGGGAGGAGACCGCACCGGCGGCGGCGATCACCGGCACGAGACGGCGTGTGACGCGCCTCCGGGCGAGGACCGCGACCACCACCGGCCAGACTGCATAGAACTGCCACTCCACCCCGATGCTCCACAGGTGGCTGAAGACACGGGTGTCGCCGTCGTTCCAGTAGCCGACCTGGTCGCTGATGAAGTGCCAGTTCGTCGCCTGGAGCGCGGCCCACGGGCCGTCCTCCAGGGCGAAGCCCAGCAGATACGCCGGCCCGGCCGCCCGGACCAGGAGCAGCACCGCGACGATCAGCACGATCAGCGCGGGCAGCAGGCGGCGTGCCCGGCGTTCCCAGAAGGCCGCGAGGCGGACCGTACCGTTCCGGTCCGCGGCTTCCTTGAGCAACAGGCCGGTGATGAGGAAGCCGGACAGGACGAAGAAGAGGTCCACGCCGAGGAAGCCGCCGCCGAAGTGCCCGGCGTGGAAGATCAGCACCCCCAGGACGGCGACGCCGCGCAGACCGTCCAGGGGGGTGATGTGCCGCCCGGTCGCGCGCGGTCCGGGTCGGCCGTGGCGGCGGGAAGGCAGCGGGGAGGGCGGTGGGGAGGGCGGCGCGGCCGCAGACGTCGGCATGAACGGTCCTTCTGGGGGCGGCGAGAGGAAGCAACAGCAGGGGGCGGGAGATGTCGCCCGGGACAGGCGGCGGCGACCGGTGGTAGGGCTGTCGCTCGGGGCAGCGCACCGGCCGTCGCCGCAGTTTCAGCTGCTACACGGGCGGCGGTCTACGGCAGCCGGCAGAGGCGGCGGCGCGGACAGGGGCCACGGACAGACAAGGGGCACGGGCGACGGGCACGGGCAGGGGCCACAACGACAGCCGCACGCATGAGGCGTACGGCTCACCCGCACTTGAGCTGGCCGTAGACCTTGTCGCCGGTCCACGAGCCCTTCGCCCACCGGTCGGCGGCAGCGGGCGTGAAGGAGTACTGCTTGCCCAACTGCTGCCCGAACCAGTTGGCGAACGCCGCGGAGCCCTGTTGGCAGGAGTGGATGCCGTCCTTGCTGCGCTGGGCCTTGGCCGCGGCGCTGTCGGTGCCCCACAGCGCGGAGGCGTCGAGGTAACGGATCTGCCCCGCGTTCTTCCCGGCCGCTTCCTCGGCCGCCTTCGGCGCCGACGCGATGGCGGCTTCGTGGCCCTTGTAGAACTCGTCGATCTTGAACGGTGGGGCGGAGACGATGACGAGTTCGGCGCCCGCGTCCTCAGCCACCTTCGCGAGGCGCTCGTACGAGCTGCTCTGCTGGGCGGGTGTTCCCCAGTCGTAGGTGGTGACCTGGTAGGCGATGACGTCCGGGTGGAAGGACCCGACCGCCTTGGACAGGTCCTTGAAGGTGCCGTCGGCGAATGCGGCGGTGGGGCCGTCGCCCTTGACGACCGTACCGCCGCCCGCGGAAGCGATGGACTTGAACTCCACGCCGCCGGCCTTCATGGCGGCCCCCAGCGCGGGAGCCTCCGCCTCGGCTATCGAGTCGCCCATCCAGAGCAGCTTGGAGAGCTGCTTACCGCCCTTGTTCTCCGCGGGCGACGCGGCGGCGGACGCCGCGCCACCGTCGTTCCCGCTCTTGCCGGACTGCGCGTTGCCGCAGCCGGTGAGGGCGAGGAGGGAGGTGCCCACGACGAGAAGGGCCCCGGCCGCCATGCCCGGTGTCTTCAGTCCTCCGGAGCGCCGCACCGGGGCTGCGAGCGTGGCGGAGGGGCCGGGTGTGGCGGACAGGGCGGACGAGGCGGTCGGGGCGGACTGCTGCGAGGGGGACGGAGTCTGGTCCATGTGCTTGCTGTGCATGCTTCGAGGCAATCACGGCGCACAGGCGATATCGGCGCTTGTCATCTGCCGCTCACATACCGCGGAAAGGCCCGTCATACGACGCTCACCCGGTGACCGCAATAGGGGCCAGCCGCCCCCCCCAATTCACCGGTGAGGGCGGAAGAACTCGGTGAGATCGTGCGCGAGAAGTTCGGGTTCTTCGTGGGCGGCGAAGTGTCCGCCGCGGGGCATACGGGTGTATCTGGTGACGTGGTACGTGCGCTCGGCCCAGCTGCGGGGCGGCTGGGTGAGGTCGGCCGGGAACAGGGCGACGGCGGTGGGGACGTCGACCCGTTCGACCCTCCTCGTCAGGCCCTGGGCGTACTCGTAGTAGGGCCGGAAGGACGTCGAGATCGTACGGGTGAACCAGTAGAGCGATGCCTGGGTGAGGAGGAAGTCGTCACTGAACCGGGACGACAGGTCTCCCCCGCAGTCGCTCCACGCACGGTACTTCTCGACGAGCCAGGCGAGCAGTCCGGTCGGCGAGTCGGCGAGACCGTAACTCAGCGTGAGCGGGCGGGTGCTCTGCTGGTGCATGTACCCGCCTTCTGCCGTGGACCACGCCGCGACGGAATCGAGGTACTTCTGTTCCTCGGGGGTGACGCCGGCCGCGTCGTAGGCGACCGGGGCGGCGACCGCCGTCAGATGGATACCCACCACGGCCTCGGGGTGCGCCTCGCCGAGCCGGGAGGTGACGCCTGCGCCCAGGTCGCTCCCGTGCGCCGCATAGCGCTCGTATCCGAGTTCGTCGTGCAGGAGACGGTGCCAGATCTCGTGTGTCTGCGGGGGCCCGGTGAGCGAGGGCCGCTGGGGCGAGAAGGCGAATCCGGGCAGCGAGGGGACGATGACGGTGAACGCGTCGGCGGCGTCGCCCCCGTACCGCGACGGCGTGGCCAGACGGCGGGCCAGGGCGGTCAGTTCGAGGAAGGAGCTGGGCCACCCGTTGGTCAGGACGAGCGGCAGGGCGCCGGGGCGTTCGCTGTCGAAGCGGAGGTAGTGGACGGGGGTGCCGTCGATGTCCGCGAGGTGGGACGGCAGGGCGTTGATGGCGGCTTCGTGGGTCCGCCAGTCGTACGTGGAGGCCCAGTGGGCGACGAGGCGTCGCAGTTCGTCGGGGTCGGTACCGGCCTCCCCTCCGTCGGCGGGCCAGGGGGCCGGCCAGCGGGTGTGGAGAAGTCGTGAGCGCAGCTCGTTCAGTTCCGCCTCGGTGACGGCGAGCATGGGCGTGTGGCGGGTCACAGGGGTCTCCATGGCTTCGTTCTCACATGACGGGGGGGGTGCCCCTGGCCTGGGCGTCCCGGGGCAGGGTGACGGCGAGCGCCCCGGTCTCGGTCCTGGTCAGCCGGGCGGGCCGAGAGTCCGGTCGATCGCGTCACGCGTGGCCTCGCGCGACTCCGGCGCGGTCGTGAGCAGCGCATGCAGAATCATTCCCTCCAGCAGGGCGTCCAGCCGGGCGGCGCCGTCAAGGCCGGTGAAACGGGCGAGAACGCCACGGCTGCCCTCCGTCCACGTCTGCGTCAGGGATCGCAGTCCGGGGTCGCGGAGCGCGGCCAGGTGCAGCTCGAAACCGAGGACCGCGCTGCGGTGCCGGGCGGGGCCTCCGTGGACGAGATCCACCAGAACGTCGACGAACTGCTCGTGCGTCGCGACGTCCTTGAACAGGTCCTCGAACACCGTGGCCTGCTGCTCGACGTGCCGGGCGAACGCCTGCGCCTGGAGATCGTTCAGGCTGGCGAAGTGATAGGTGACCGACCCGAGCGGCACACCCGCACGGGCGGCGATGTGCCGGTGGGTCGTCCCCGCCACCCCGTACTCCGCGATGACGTCGAGGGCGGCGTCCAGGATGCGCGTCCGGCGGTCGGGATCGTTACGACGGGTCCGCCGCCGCCCGCCACCCGGCCCGGCGGCCCGGCACTCACCACCGGCCGTTTCCTCAGGCGTCTCCTCTTCGGGTGGACCGGGCGGCGGCGGATCACTGTGCAGCATGCGTACAAATGTACAAGCCCTAAGAACAAATGTACAAAGCAAAGCCGTACGGCAGCCCAGCCCCTCCCCTCGCCCCCTCCCTCCCGTCCCTACCGCAGAACGCCCCCTACGCCGACCTGCGATAGCCCCGGAACGCCCACGTGGCCAGGAAGCTCATCACGAGAGCCACAGCAGTAAGCAGGGCCAGGCGCGCCCCGATCGCACTCCAGCCGGCATGGGCCGACATCGCCTGCCGGGCGGCGACTGCCCATTCCACGGGGTTGCGTGCGGCGACGTTCCCGGCCCGGCTCGGGGCGAGGCGAAGGCCCATCACGGCGGAGCTCAGGAACATCAGCGGCAGGGTGGTGAACTGGGAGATGGCGATCAACGTTGCCCGAGTCCGGTGAAGACCTCACGTCCGGCCTCGATGACGGCGTTCTCCGTCTCCCAGGAGAGGTCCGTGTCGTCGAAGGAGAAGACGTCGTAGTCCTTGATGCCGGTGGTCGGTGGCCTGCCTACCACATCCCACCCGGAACCGTTCGGTTCCCGTTCGGCACCGTTCGGTTCCCGCCCAGGGCCTGCACTTCTCGCACCCCGACCGGCGCTGCGGTCTCGCGTTCGGCGGCGCGGTGGGCCAGTTCCGACCAGTTGTCGGCGTACGCGCGGGCCAGTTGGGCGACGGTCCGGCGATGTCCCTGCGGAAGGCCGTCCGTGATCTTCTCCCACTCCTCCGGGCTGACGGTGTGGATGCCGAGCAGCCGCAGCAGGGTGCGGCCGGTGTCGCTGTAGCGCAGGGCCGGGTCGCCCTTGAGGCGGTCCAAGACCCGGCGCCGGTCCGCCACGGGCATGCGGGTACGGGTTGCCGAGCCGCCGAATGCCGGGCGGGGCCCCGGGGGCCTGCCGGGGCCGCGTTCCGGTTGCCCGCCGCGCTTGCCGCGTGCGGCGAGCAGGGGCTCCTCCCCGCGGCTGATCCGGTTGCGCACGTCGCGCGCGGTCTCCGGGGAGATGCCGGTCCGCTGCGCGATCTGCCGGAGTGACAGGTCCGGGTCGGCGGCGATGAGTTCGGCGGCCAGCCTGCGGCCCTGGGCACCGTCGAGCGGGCGGAAGCGGCCGTCCTGGCCGACGCGTCCCCCTTCGGCCGACGCGTCGCCCGGCATCCGCCGGCGGACCTTGGCCACCGTCGCCGGTGCCACTCCCGCGATCGAGGCGATCATCCGGTTCGACCAGATGGGGTGCGAGGCGATGATGCGCTCGGCCGCGCGCTTGCGTTCGGCCTTGGTCAGCGGCAGGCCGTGGCCGGTGTTGGACTCGACGGCGAGGACGAAGGCGTCCGCGTCGTCGCCGTCGAAGAATCGTACGGGGATGGTGGACCAGCCGCGTCGCTCGGCCGCCCGCAACCGGTGTGCGCCGTCGATGACGCGCAGCGTGCCACGGTGGACGATGATGGGGGGCAGCGGCGCGTCGGCGACCGCCAGCAGTTCGATGTGCTCCTGGTTCTCCCCCGAAATCCTCGGCGAATCGCTCACCGACAAGGCACTGATCTCGACGTCGACGACCGTGTGCAGGTCGACTTGCGACTGCCCGGGTTCCACTTGCCCCTCCTCGGTCCGTATGCTCCTCGGTCCGTATTTCCCATACGCCCCCCCAGCGCTTTACGCCTTCCGTCCAGTCGGCTTTCGGAATTCGAGAGAGAGCGGTAACGGTTCCGGAGCGGCGCAGCGCATCCGCTCGTATGCGCTCCCCCGCTCCGGCCCCGCTCGACGCGGCGGTCCGGAAACCGGCGGCCCGTCCCCAAGCCGATGGCCCGCCGCCGCGCCGCCACGGCCGGGTCGTTCCAGGTGGCCGTGGTCGAACGGCATTCCCGGCCGGAGCCCGGCGGTTTCCCGTGCCGGGCGTCCGTGGCTCGAAGGTGCCGTTGTGCTGCTGATGCTGGGCCGGTGCGCCGGGGCGGGGAAGAGGGCTTTTGTCCAGGACTTGTCCAGCACTTGTCCGGCCTGCTCAGGGCGGGGGTCAGCCCCGTTTCCGGACAACTGTGGGAAATTTGTCCGGTGAGAATTCCCTTGAATTCTTCCGGAGCCGTACGGGCGTGGAGCCGGCCGGCTCCACGCCCGTACGGATACGTCCCCGTCCTCGGCTAGCCCCGCGCGCCGAACACCTGCGTCCACGTCGGCCCGCCCGACGTGTCGTGCGTGCCTATGCCGATTTCCTTGAAGTCGCAGTTGAGGATGTTCGCCCGGTGACCGGGGCTGTTCATCCAGCTCTTCATCACGTTGTCGGCTGAGCGCTGTCCCCTGGCGATGTTCTCGCCGTAAGTGCTCCACCGGTATCCGGCGGCCGTGATGCGGTCGCCCGGGTCCGTGCCGTCCGGGCTGGTGTGGTCGAAATAGTTTCTGGCGTCCATGTCCTGGGAATGGCGACGGGCCGCGGTGACGAGCTGGTTGTTGGCGTGTACGGGTGAGCAGCCCTGTTTGGCGCGCTCGGCATTGACCAGGGTGGTGACCTGCTGGGCGAAGGCCGATCCGCCGCTTCCGGAACCGGAGGCCGGGGCGGGGGCGGGGGCCGCGGAGGACGGGCGCGGTGCCGGGGCGGCCGGTTCGGAGGGCGCCCGCTTCTTCCTCGGAGTGTGCGGCTCCTTGGAGGACGACGCGGACGGTGACGGAGTGGGGCTCGGGCTGCTGCTCGTCCTGGAAGGGGACGGGGTGGGGGGCGTCGCCGAGGGCGTGGCGAGGGGCGCCGACCCGGGCTCCGTAGCGGCCCGTGGGGTGCCGGGCTCGTCGTCCGGGCCGCCGGTGAACAGCGGCAGCGCGCCGCCCACCGTGGCGAGGGCGGCCGCCGCCACGGCGGCCGCGGTGACGGCACGACGGCGGCGGACCCGGCGGCTCTCCCGCAGTGCGTCACGGAGTTGGGCGCGGCCGCCCCCCGTGGCCGGTCCGGTGGCCGGAGCCGGCGCCGCGCCGCCTACAGCCGCCGACATGGCGGAGACGGACTGCTGGGAAGCGGCGGCCGCGAGGACCGGGGTCTCCATGGTGTCCGGCGCGAGGGCGGCGGCCAGCGGCACCAGGGCCAGGCCGACGAGCAGCCGGTCGGCGGGTACCAGACCGGACGAGAAGGAGGAGCAGACGGTGCATTCGCGGGCGTGCCGCGCGATGCGCTTGCGCCACAGCGCGGAGGGCACCCCGTCCCACTGCTCGGTCACCGTGTCCAGCAGGACGCACCGCGGCTCGGCGGACAAGGCGCGGACGACCACGCGGGAGGCTTCGAGCTGGGACTTCATCCGCTGAACCCGTACGGCCGTGTGCTGGGGCGTCAGCTCCATCGCGACGGCGACCTCCGCGCGCGTCAGCTCGCCGGCCGCTTCCAGCCACCACAGGGACAGCAGCGCGCGGTCACCCTCGTCGAGCCAGCGGGTGGCTTCGGCGACCTCCCGGCGCTGTCCGGACAGGCCGAGGCGGACGATGGTCAGTCCGACGAAGTCGGCGCGGGGGTCGGGGACGTCGTAGGCGTCGTCCAGGCCACCGGCGACGGGGACGGCCTGGTCCTGCCGCCAGTGCGCCCGTATCTGGTTCATCGTGATGGCCACCAGCCAGGACCGGAAGCTGCCCGGGTCACGGAGGTCGCCGAGGCTGCCGAGGGCCCGGAGCATCGTCTCCTGCGCCACGTCGTCCACGTCCGCGTGGCCGTGCAACGCGCGTCCCACGATGTTGTACACCAGGGGCATGGACGCGGTGACGAGCTGGTCCCTGGCCTGCCCGTCCCCCGCCTGCGCGGCCGCAATCACCGCAGGATCGAGTTCGCTGCTCACGCTCTGTCCACTCTCTTTCGGCTCGGGCTTGTTCCGTCCCACACACAGGAGATGCTGCGGGGGCGGAGCCGATAACAGAAATCGAGCAACCGTCCGTCAGATTCGTACAAGCTCGTGCAGGGCGGGTGCGAAGCCCTCCGGAACCGGCGACGGGATGCGCCAGAGGTACGGCTCCCGGGACGGCCTCGCCCCGCCCGTTCCCGAAATGTCGGGGGAAGAGTTGGGGGAAGTGCGCCGCCGGGTGCATCCTTCGGCGTGACTCGTGCGTCTCACGAGCAAGCCACCCTCTCATGTGGCCGTACTAGAGCGGCATTTGGAGAAAACACGTTGAAAACTGGCATCAAGGGCGTACGTCGCCTGTCCGCGACGGCCGTCACCGCCGCGGGAGCCGTTCTGCTGACCGGGACGTTCGCCGCTCCGGCACAGGCCGCGGCGCCCCAGGCCGCCCCGGCGAAGGCCGCGGTCAAGGCCGCGGCTCCCAAGGCCCCCGCGATCACCGCGGTGGGCGGTTTCGTGATGAACAACGGCAACGGCAAGACGGCCTTCGCCAAAGCGGCGGACAGCCGCCGTTCCATGGGCTCCACCACCAAGATCATGACGGCTCAGGTGGTGCTGTCCCAGAAGAAGCTCAACCTGGACACCAAGGTCACGGTCGACAAGGCGTACAGCGACTACATCGTCGCCAAGACCGCCTCGTCGGCCCGGCTCATCGTCGGTGACAAGGTCGCCGTCCGCCAGCTGCTGTACGGGCTGATGCTCCCGTCCGGCTGCGACGCGGCGTACGCGCTGGCCGACAAGTTCGGCAGCGGATCCACGCGGGCGGCGCGGGTGAAGTCGTTCATCGGCCAGATGAACACCGCGGCGAAGAACCTCGGTCTGAAGAACACCCACTTCGACTCGTTCGACGGCATCGGCAACGGTGCGAACTACTCGACGCCGCGTGATCTGACGAAGCTGGCCTCCAGCGCGATGAAGAACGCCACGTTCCGCAGCGTCGTGGGCACCAAGTCCACCAAGCAGAAGGTCACGACGAAGAGCGGCGGCTACCGCTACATGTCGTGGACCAACACCAACAACCTGCTCGGCAGCTACGTCGGCACCATCGGCGTCAAGACGGGCTCCGGCCCGGAGGCCAAGTACTGCCTGGTCTTCGCCGCCACCCGGAAGGGCAAGACGGTCATCGGTACGGTCCTCGCCTCTTCCTCGGTGGCCAACCGCACCGCCGACGCGAAGAAGCTACTGGACTACGGCTTCGCGGTGTGACACACGGAGAGGGCCTGCCCGCGGCAACCGGCCGCGGGCAGGCCCTTTCTCTTGCCGTCCTCCGGACGGCAGGCCCCGGTAGCCCCCGTGGTGGGGGTGTCCCCAGGCCGGGGACGGGGGCCGGCCGCATTCTCCGCGCCGGGGTGCGCTTCTAGCGTCCTTGCTCATGACCCACTCCGTACGGACGCCCCCTCTCCCGCCCCCGGGCCCGCCTCCGTCCCCGGCCCAGCCCTCGGCTCCGGGCCGCCGCGGACTCCTGGTGTTCCTCACCGTGGCCAACCTGGGCATGTGGGCCGCCATGGCTCCTCTCCTGCTCACGGGTTTCCGGCGGGAGAGCGCCCGGTCGGAGACCGGCACGCTGGAGGAGGTGTGCATCTCGGCCGCGATGTTCGCCCCGGCGCTCGCCGCGCTCCTCGTCGTCCGGTACGTGGACCGCACCGGCCGGATACGGGACGTCCTCGCCCTGCGGTGGCCCCGGCCCCACGGCCGCACCGTGCGCTCCTGTCTCCTGGCCCTCGCGGTCCCGGCGGCGCTGACCACCGTCGCGCTCGGCGTCGGGGGCGCGTTCGGGCACTATCCCCTCGGTGTGCGGTGGCAGGGACTGGCTGCCTGGGCCGCCGCCATGCTGCTCCAGATGCTGCTCTCCCTGCCGCTCTTCTTCGGCGAGGAACTGGGCTGGCAGGGCTACCTCTTCCCCCGTCTGGCACGAGGCGGCGGGGGCGCGCGCCTGGTGTGGGCGTACGTGGGCACCGGCGCCGCCTTCGCGCTGTGGCACCTGCCCACCCTGCTGATGGGCGGGCAGTACCCCGGCCGGCCCTGGTACATGTCCGTACCGGCCATGGTGATCAGCTGCGTGCTCCTGCTGCCGGTCTTCACCTGGCTGCGGCTGCGCTCCGCGTCGGTGGTGCCCGCGGTCCTCGGCCACACCTTCGTGAGCACGGCCAGCGTGGGCATGGTCACGGTGTTCGCCGCGCCGGACGCTCCCCTGGACCCCCTGCACATGGGGCTGACCGGGTGGCCCGGCTGGATCGTGACGGCCGCATTCGTCGTCTTCCTCGCGCTGACCGGGCGCCTCCGGCCCTCCGCGTACGCCCCCGGCGGCCGCCGGCACCGTCAACGCCCCGCCCGTACCCGGGTGCCGGAGCCGCCGTGACCCGGCGAGTAGGCTCCGTGCGATGGAGATCTTCCACCTGCGCTACTTCGTGGCGGTCGCCGAGCACCTGAGCTTCTCCCAGGCCGCCCGCCATCTGCACATGGCGACCTCCCCCCTGAGCCAGCGGGTGCGGGATCTCGAACGCGAACTCGGGCAGAAACTCTTCGACCGGGACTCCCACCATGTGGCGCTCTCCCCCGCCGGCCGGACCCTGCTGCCCATCGCCAAGGACGTGCTGGGCCGGTTCGACGACATTCCCTGGCGGCTGCGCCGGGAGATAGGACCCGAACGGCGTGCCGTGTACGTGGGCGTGCCGCCCGCGCTGCACCCGCGGATGCGGGAGCGTCTGACGCGGCTGGAGGAGCGCTGCTCCGAACAGTTCGACGTCAAACGCTGGCCCGGGAAGAGCGGCAACCTCCTGAACGCGGTGCAGCGCGGCGACCTGGCCATGGCCCTGGTCCATCTGCCCGTGCACGCCGAGGGCATCGAGGTGGTGGAGTTGCTGCACGAGCCGCTGGGCGCGGTGCTGCCCGCCACCGACTTCCGCGGCCGCGCCTCGGTGTCGCTGAGCGAACTCACCGGTTACACCTATGTCTGTTCCGCACCCGGAACCCTGCCGACCTATTTCGAGCAGCTCAAGGTACGACTGAAAGCCGCGGGCATCCACAAGGAAATCACCTTGAACATCGGCGACTATGCGAGCGTCGCGGAAATGGTGGCGAACGGTTCGACTTTCGGCATCACCTTGCTGGAGCGGGAGAACAACGCGAACTCCTATGGAAATGACGCCAACGTGGTGCTGCCGTTCCGGGATTTCTCCCCGTCGCTGACGACCGGGCTGATCTGGCGGCGCGACCGGGGCGAAGCCGACGGTGACCTGCACGTCCTGGTACGGGAAGCGCGGTGCGCGCTGCCGGATACGGCCGGTACGGACTGAGCGGGCGACGTACCCGGTGACGCCCGCTCCGTAACGGCGCCCCAGTCTCCGTCATCCGTCTTCCTGAAAGACGCGAAGAGCGGCGTGACCACTGCGGTCACGCCGCTCTTCGCGTATTGGTGTCACCCACGGATTGAGTATCCGCGCGGCCCGGGTCTAGCGTTTCCGATGGACGAAGGAAGAAGGAAGAGGGGACAAAGGACGCGGGACGCAGTGCGTTTCCCGCATTCGGCCCGGAGCTTTTCCTACCTGAGGCTTTTCCGACCTGGAGTGGTGATGGCACCCGTAACATCCGCAGCATCCCCGGAGGACACCGCGGTACGTCCCGACACCGGCGACACCGTCGAAAGCGGCAGCGGCGAAGGCGACAGCAGCAACAGTGGCAGCGACGACCGCATCGCCGGCGGCCCGCTCGCCGGGGTCCGCGTCATCGACATGGCCACGGTCGTGATGGGCCCGTACGCCGCCCAGATCCTCGGCGACCTCGGCGCCGACGTCATCAAGATCGAGTCCCCGAACGACACCGTGCGCGTCGGCGCGATGCATCGCACGCCCGGTATGACGCCGCTGAACCTCAACGTCAACCGCAACAAGCGCAGCGTCACCCTCAACCTCAAGGACGACACCGACCGGGACCGGGCCCTGGAGCTGATCGGCACGGCCGACATCCTCGTCACCAACATGCGCATCGGCGCGCTGCGCCGCCTGGGCATGGACTACGACAGTCTCGCCGCCGCACACCCCCACCTGATCTACGCCCACGCGCAGGGTTTCCGCCCTGATTCCGACCGGGCGCAGCTGGCCGCGTACGACGAGACCGTCCAGGCGGCCTCCGGGCTGCTGGACCTGGCGGAACGCTCCGGTGACGTGGGCGCCCCGGTGGTCCTGCCGAGCATCTTCGCCGACAAGGTCGCCGCGCTGTCGATCGTGTACGCGACGCTGGCCGCCCTGGTGCACCAGCGGGCGACCGGCCAGGGGCAGCACGTCGAGGTGCCGATGGTGGACACGCTGCTGGCGTTCAACCTGGTCGAGCACTTGCAGGGGCGGATCTACGAACCGCCGATGGGCCCGACCGGCTTTCCGCTGTCCATGAACAAGGGGCACCGGGCGCGGCCCACGAAGGACGGCCTGGCGATGATCATTCCGTACGGCCCGCAGAACTTCCGCGACCTGTTCGCGGCCGCCGGCCGGCCCGACCTGGCCGGGGACCCGCGCGTCAACGGCGAGTTCATCGACTCCGTACGCGACGGGGAAGCGCTCGCCGAACTGCTGGAGACGGTGACGCCGCGGCTGACCACCGCCGAGTGGACGGAGGTGTGCACCAAGCACAGCATTCCCGTGGGGCCGGTGCTGCGACTCGACGAGGCGCCGGACGACCCGTACATCCGTGAAGGGCACCTGATGGACGTGGCCGAACACCCGAGCGAGGGCGCCTACCGCGTGGTGGGCGTGCCGCTGGCCTTCTCCGCCACGCCCGCCTCGATACGCCGGCACGCGCCGCTGCCGGGTCAGCACACGGAGGAGGTCCTCGCCGAACTGGCCCGCGCCACGGAAGCCACCGCCACGACGACGGCTCAGCGCACGCAGTCCGAGGCCGTCGCAAAGGAGGAGCAGCGATGAGCACCCCGGTTTCCCAGGAGGCCACGGTGGGCGACGGGCCGGTGCAGGTCCGGTACGAGCCGCTCGGCACGGACGAAGACGCGGGCAAGGAACACGCCGGCAGCGCCCTGGTGATCACCATCGATCGGCCCCGGGCCCGAAACGCCGTGGACGCGGCGGTCGCCGAGGGCGTCGCCGCCGCCGTGGACACCCTGGAGTCCGATCCCGCCCTCCGGGTGGGCGTACTCACCGGTGCGCAGGGCACGTTCAGCGCCGGGATGGACCTCAAGGCGGCGGCCCGCGGTGAGCGCGTGAACATACCCGGCAAGGGGTTCGCCGGGCTGGTGGAAGCCCGTACCACCAAGCCGCTGATCGCGGCGGTCGAGGGCTTCGCCATGGGCGGCGGTTTCGAGCTGGCTCTCGCCTGTGACCTGGTGGTCGCGGCGGACGGCGCGCGCTTCGCGCTGCCCGAGGTCAAGCGCGGTCTGATCGCCGGAGGCGGCGGCGCGCTGCGGCTGCCCCGGCGCATCCCGTACCACCTGGCCATGGAACTGCTGCTGACCGGCCGGACCGTCACCGCCGCACGTGCCCGCGCGCTCGGCATCGTCAACCAGGTGAGCGAGGACGGCCAGGCCCTGGCCGCCGCTCTGGCACTCGCCGCGGAGGTGGCGCGGAACGCGCCGCTGGCGCTGGCCGCCGTGAAGGAGGTCGTCCGGCAGGCGGACGGCGTACCGGAGTCCCAGGCCTTCGCCGCACAGGCCGAGGCGATCGGCAGGCTGGTCCGCTCGGAGGACTTCGCCGAAGGGATATGTGCCTTCGGCGAGAAGCGGGCGCCCCGCTGGAGCGCCCGATGAACGGAGGAAAGCGCCTCGGCGATCTCCGCGCGCCGCTCACCGCCCGCTACCCGGCCCACGCCTGAGGAGCACTGCCATGTCCCCCACCCACCACAATCTCATGTCCCCCATCGGTACCGTGGCCATCGTCGGAGCCGGCACCATCGGCCTGTCCTGGGCCGCCCTGTTCGCCGCTCACGGTCTGCCCGTGACCGTCACCGATCCGCGTGAGGACCTGGACGACGCCGTGGCCGAGGCGCTGCCGCTGCTCGCCTACGGGCTGCCGGATGCCGATGCCGAGGGGTTGCGCGGCCGTATCCGTATGACGCACGACCTGGCCGCGGCCGTCGCGGACGCGGACCTCGTGCAGGAGAACGGCCCGGAGAACCTGGAGTTCAAGCAGCGGCTGTTCGCCGACATCGCGCGGCACGCCCCCGCCGGGGCCGTGCTGGCCACGTCCAGCTCCGGCATCGTCGCCACCGCCATCGCCGCGCCCCTGCCGGACGCGACCGCCGCGCGGCTGCTGGTCGCGCATCCCTTCAACCCGCCGCATCTTCTGCCGCTGGTGGAGATCGTGCCCGGCGAACGCACCTCCGAGGAAACCGTCGAGACCGCCACGGCCTTCTACCGGGCGCTGGGCAAGACGCCGGTGCGGCTGCACAAGGAGCTGCCCGGGTTCGCGGCCAACCGTTTGCAGGGCGCCGTCCTCCAGGAGGCGGTGCACCTGGTGCTCAGCGGCGTGCTCGACGCCGGCGAGGTGGACACCGTGATGAAGGCGTCGCTGGGCGGCCGGTACGCCACCGTCGGCCCGTTCGAGAGCTTCCACCTCGGCGGCGGACCGGGCGGTATCCGGCACATGATGGACCACCTCGGCCCGGGGCTCGTCGAGGGCTGGCAGCACCTCGGCCGCCCGGAGCTGGACGACGTCGCCATGGCCACGGTCGTCTCCCAGACCGAAGCCGCGTACGGGCACGGCCCGGACGCCTACCGCGAGCGCGCCGCGCTGCGCGACCGCAAGCAGCTCGCCCTCAACGACGCGCTCAACCGGGCCGAACAGGCCTGATGCCCCAGGGCGGCCTGGGCCAGGTCTGGTTCTCCGTTCCCGGTCCGGTCCGGAGCCGCCGATCCGCTCGTACGCACTCACGCACCCCCAGCACAGCCAGGAGCCCACCATGCCCAAGCCCGCCAACCCCACCCCCGACTTCTTCGGCTTCGCCGACCTCCTCGACGACGGCGAACGCGCCGAACTCGCCGCCATGCGCGACTGTCTGGAGGCCGAGATCAAGCCGCTGGCCAACGACGCCTGGGACCGGGCGGAGTTCCCCTTCGAGGCGATCGAGAAGATCGCCAAGCTGGGCCTGGCCGGCTACCACTACCCCGAGTACGGTGACGGCCGCCCGCGCAGCGAGCTGTTCTCCGGCTTCCTCAACCTGGAACTCAACCGCGTCGACCCGTCCCTGGCGGTCTTCGCCGGGGTGCACAACGGTCTGGCGATGGGCAGCATCCACGGCGGCGGTGACCAGGAGCAGCGCGATCGCTGGCTGCCGGACATGGCCGCGATGCGGACCATCGGCGCCTTCGCCCTGACCGAGCCGGAAGGCGGCTCGGACGTCGCGGGCGGCATGCGCACCACGGCCCGGCGCGACGGCGACACCTGGGTGCTCAACGGCGCCAAGCGCTGGATCGGCAACGGCACCTTCGCCGACGTGGTCGTGGTGTGGGCGCGCGACACCGCCGACGGCAACGTCAAGGGATTCGTGGTGCACCAGGGCACCCCCGGCTTCACCGCCACGAAGATCGAGGGCAAGATCGCGCTGCGTACCGTGCAGAACGCCGACATCACGCTGGACGAGGTCCGCGTACCGGAGGCCGACCGCCTTCAGCGGATCAACAGCTTCCGGGACACCGCCGCCGTCCTGGCGCGCACCCGCGGCGGAGTGGCCTGGCAGGCCCTGGGTGTGGCCGTACGCGCCTACGAACTCGCCCGCGAGTACGCCGTCGAGCGCGTGCAGTTCGGCAAGCCGATCGGTGCCTTCCAGATGATCCAGGACCTGCTGGTCAAGATACTGGGCAACGTCACCGCCATGTTCGGCATGGTCGTGCGCCTCAACCAGCTCACCGCCGCGGGACGGGCCGGCGCGGAGCAGGCCGCGCTGGCCAAGGCGTTCACCACGACCCGGATGCGCGAGTGCGTCGCCTGGGCGCGCGAGCTCTTCGGGGGCAACGGCATCGTCCTCGACTACGAGATCGCGAAGTTCTTCGCCGACGCGGAGGCGGTCTACTCCTTCGAGGGCTCCCGTGAGATGAATACCCTCATCGTCGGCAAGTCCATCACCGGCCACAGCGCCTTCGCGTAGGCACCGGGGTCCGCACCACTCCCTTGGCGCCGGGCCTCGCACCGCTCCCGTCCTGTGCGGGGGCGGTGCTGTCGTGCCTTCGGGTGTCGAGGCGGGGTGTAGCCGTCAGGGGCGGGGGTTGCTGTCACTGGTCGTCGGGGGCGGCCGTCACTGGCCTGGAGCGGTCGTCACCGGCCGGGGACGGCTGTCACTGGTCGGGAGCGGCTGTCACGGATTCGTGGCGGCCGCGGCGGGCGGAGGCGACGGAGGCAGCGGATTTCATCCGTTCCTCGTCGTACTGCTTCCAGTCGGCGGGCGGCCAGGTCGCCTCGGGGGCCGCGAGCGACCGGTCGATGTGCTCCCGCAGTCCCTCGCCGAAGAAGTCGGACACCTGCCGTACCAGCTTCAGCGCCTCGATGGTGCCCGAGCTGAGGGGCCTGGCCATCCGGTCGGTGCCGCCCGGCACACTGCGCGGGGCGGTGTGCGCGTGGTGCGCCGCCCGCAGCGCGTGGCTCTGCAGGCCGGCACACGCGTAACCGACCGCCAGGGCGATCCGCCGCACCGCGTCGTCCACCCCGCGTGTCAGCTCACCCGCGCCCAGGAGCGTCTGGTGCGGGCTGCCAGGCCCTTCGAGTCCGTCCGCCGTGCGCGGCGGCAGCTTTTTCTCCTCGGCGTCGAGCAGCCGGTGCGCCCGTTCCATGACGGTCGCGACGAAGGCCAGCTCTTCCAGGTCGATGGAGTGGGTCATGGCGGTCCTCCCGTGCCGTGTGCGTACAACGGCACCGTAGGGACGGCTGGTCCCATACATGACCCGATCCGCCAAAAGCAGACCCATTGGAGTTACGGACGGGCCTGCCTCCGGTACGCCGACGGCCCGTCAGTGCGCGATGGAGTCGATGAGGTCGCGCGCTCCCTGGCGCAGCAGCGCGACGGCGACGGACGTGCCCAGGGTGGCCGGGTCGAGCGGCCCGGCCCACTCGTGTGCGTTGAGCACGGTCTTGCCGTCGGGGGTGAACACGCAGGCCCGCAGGGACAGTTCGCCGCTGCGTTCGGTCTTCGCGTACCCGGCGATCGGCGAGTTGCAGTGGCCCTGCAGCACGTGCAGGAACATACGTTCGGCAGTCGCTTCCCGGAAGGCGTCGCGGTCGCCGAGGGCGCTGACCGCGTCAATGGTGCCGGTGTCGTCCTCGCGGCACTGGAGGGCCAGGATGCCGGCGCCGATGGGCGGGCACATCGTCTCGGCCGGCAGGATCTCGGTGATGACGTCGCGGCGGCCGATGCGCTCCAGCCCGGAGACGGCCAGCAGCAGGGCGTCGGCGTCCCCCGCGTGCAGCTTCTCCAGACGGCGGTTGGCGTTGCCGCGCATCGGCACGCACTCCAAGTGCGGATACGAGGCGGCGAGCTGTGCGACACGGCGTACGGAGGACGTGCCGATGCGCGTGCCGTCGGGCAGCTCGTCGAGGGTGAGGCCGCCGGGATGGATGAGCGCGTCGCGGATGTCGTCACGTTCGAGGAAGGCGGCGAAGGTGGTCCCGGCGGGCAGAGGACGGTCGGCCGGGATGTCCTTGACACAGTGCACGGCGAGGTCCGCCTCCCCGGCCAGCAGGGCGGCGTCCACCTCCTTGGTGAAGGCGCCCTTCCCTCCGAGTTCGGAGAGGTCGCCCATCCAGCGGTCACCGGAAGTCGTGACGGGCACGACCTCCGTACGGGTTCCGGGGTGCCGGGCGGCCAGCTCGCCGCGTACGCGTTCCACCTGGGCGAGCGCCATGGGAGAGGAACGCGAGACGATACGGATCAGTTCAGGCGCGGACATGGCGTACACCCTAGGGCGTCGGGGCTCGGCTCCGGCTCGTCGGACACTTGGACACGGGGTGGGTGGGGGTGACCGGGGGCGGGTGGGGCTGACGGGACGGGCGGGACAAACGGGATCGGGAACGGGCGCGAGCCGCCGGAGGCGGGCTGGGCGGATGCGGCCGGAGACGGGTCGGGGGCGCGGGGCGGGACCACGGGCCGGATGCGCGGGCCGGTGCTCCGCCTCACCCGGCTCGCCCGGTTGGACGCGGCCACCCGGGAACCGGGCCGGGAGCCCGAGCGCGACGCTTCCTTCCAGGTGTACGTCCACCACCCGCAGCCGGATGCCCGGCGCGGTCGCGGAAGGCATGCGCGAAGGGTGCTGACGGAGGACACTCGCGGGGGCGCCATCACCGACGTCGTTTTCGTCGCGGGCGGCACGGTCGTCCGACCGGACGCGCCCGCCGGTGACGGGGCCTGTACGCGGCTGTCCCTGGGACGAGTTCCAGACCTGACGGGTGATGAGGCCTGACGGATGGTGAGGCGAGGCCGTCGGGAGGGGGCCGCGAGGGCACTGTCACCCCGTTCGCCCATCCCGGCGTGCGGACCGGCGAAGGCTGGGTCAAGGTCATCTCGTCAGGTCCACCCACCTCAGTCTCAGGAGAGTCACATGCTTCGAAACGTCGCGATCACCCTCGCCGGTGTCACGGCGGCCGGTTTCCTGGCCGCCGGGCCCGCCGCCGCCGACTCGGGCGGTGGCGCCGCCGCGGCAGGCGCGTACGGCTCCGGCGGCTACTCGTCGGAGAACACGCTCGGCGGGTACCGCCACTACAACGTCGGCGGGCCCTCGGGTGTCACCGCCACCGGCGCTGCCTACGCCCACAGCAAGGCGAGCGGCGAGTTCGACTACGGCCGCTACTTCAAGGCCGTCTGGCGCTGACCCGGATGCGCGTCGGCACGCCGACGGCCGCGCCCCGCGTCCTTCCACGGCGCGGGGGCGCGTAGGCGTCGTCAGGTTGCCCGCCGACGGCCCGTGGCACCGGCTGTCACCTCCCCTTCACGCACGTGTCCGGATGCCCCTCACCGGGAAATCCCGACGGCGGCCGCTGCCACGCACCAAGCCTGCCGCACGGCACCAGCACTCCGTGGCGGACGACGGAACGCAGACAGAGCGGCCCCTGCCGGAAGCTTTCGGCGGGGGCCGCTCCGCTGTCCGGGCGTCGGCGCCGGTCAGCCGTCACCGTGCACCGTCAGCCGTGGCTCCGGTCCGGGGTCTCCAGGACCAGGACGGGGATCTCACGGTCGGTCTTCTGCTGGTAGTCGGCGTAGTCGGGAAACGCCTCGACCGCGCGTCCCCACCACAACGCCTTCTCCTCGCCCGTCACCTCGCGGGCCACCAGATCCATGCGTACGGGCCCGTCCTGCAACTCCACCCGGTTGTCCGCCACGATGTTGTGGTACCAGACCGGATGCTTGGGAGCCCCGCCCAGCGAGGCCACGACGGCGTAGCTGCCCTCGTGCTCCACCCGCATCAGCGGGGACTTGCGGAGCTTGCCCGACTTGGCGCCCCGGGTCGTCAGGACGATGACCGGCAGGCCCCGCATCGTCGTCCCCTTGGTGCCGCCGCTGCTCTCGTACAGCTCGACCTGGTCGCGTACCCACTTCTCCGGGCTCGGCTCGTACTCGCCCTCAAGTGGCATGGCATCCGTCCCATCGTCGCATCGTCGTCCGCCCGAACGGGCGTGTGTCGTACGGTCCCGTCCGCGGGCGGAACCGACCTGACCCTTTCTCAACACCGGGGGCGTACGCAATCATCCCGCGGGGTGTCGTGGCAGGTGGCGGGCCGACGCTACCGCGCCGCCGGCGTACCCGATCCACTCATGGCCGCCTTGTGCTGACGGCCCGCCAGGCGGGAACCGGACTCACGTCGGGTGGTCCTGCGCACCAGCGGTACGGCGAGGAGGAAGCCGACGACGGCCCATGCGGTGAGGACCAGGGCGACCGTGGGCAGCTGCCAGGAGCCCGACGCCTCGGCAGCGACCGCGCTGTCCGGCAGCAAAGCCGACCGCAGCCCCTGGGCCATCCACTTGAGCGGGAACACCGAGGCTGTCTGCTGCACCAGCTGCGGCATCCGGGACAGCGGGAACATCGTCCCGGAGATGATGAGCAGCGCCATGGAGGGCAGCACGACCAGGGCCAGCGCCTCACGCGGGTTGGGCAGGACCGCGCCGATGGCGGCGCCGAGCGGCACGACCGCGAGCAGTCCGAGGCCGGTGACCCAGAGCAGGGTGAGCCACTGCGCCGGACTGGCCGGCAGCGGGCCGTCGGCCAGCACCGCGCCGGCCGCGAGCAGCAGGACGAGACTGCCGACGGCCGTGCCCAGGATCAGCAGCGCCTTGGCCACGAGGTACGCCGGTATGCCGCCCGGTGTGGCCCGCAGCCGCAGCAGCGCGCCCTCTTCGCGCTCCGTCACGAGCATCTGCGGGACGGTCAGCACGCCGAGCTGGAAGAGCAGATAGGCGCAGAACCCGACCATCATCAGATGGCCCATCGACAGTTCCGTGCCGGGTACGGTGCCGCTGATGGTCGTGGCGAGCACGAGGGCCACCACGACGTTCGCCAGATGGCCGCTCAGCTCCTTCTTGTTGCGGGCGAGCTGGCGCAGCTCGATGCCTCCGCGCCGGACCCCCGCCCGCAGGATGCGCTGCGGTCCCGTCCCCCTCATACGGCACTGTCCTCTCGGTCCCCGGAGTCCGCCGGGTGTCGCTTCTCGGTGTTCACCATGTGCAGGTAGGTGTCCTCCAGCGTCGGGCGGCGCACCTCCAGGTCGGCTATCGGACCGCCGATGGCGCGGTGCAGTTCCCACACCAGCTGGGAGGGGTCCTCGGTACGTTCCCTGCGTGGGGTCCCGTCCTGGGCCGTCCAGCGCACCTCGGCACGCGCGGCGGCCTGCCGGGCCAGTTCGGCCGGGGTGCCGCAGACGCGTATGCGCCCGTCGACCAGCACGGCGATACGGTCGGCGAGGCGCTCGGCCTCGATGAGGTCGTGGGTGGTGAGCAGGACCGTGACGCCTTCGTCGGCGGCGAGCTTCTCGACCAGGACATGGAAGTCGTAGCGCGCCTCCGGGTCGAAGCCGGTGGTGGGCTCGTCGAGGAAGAGCAGCTCGGGGCGGCCGACGATGCCGAGGGCGACGTCGAGGCGGCGGCGCTGACCGCCGGAGAGCCTGCTCACCAGCTGGTCCGTCTGCCCGGTCAGGCCGACGACTGCGAGCAGTTCCTTCGGGGGGCGCGGGTCGGGGTAGTACTCGGCGAAGTGGCCGACCAGCTCTCCCACCCGCCACCTGCCGTGGTCGCGCCAGGACTGCAGGACGAGGCCGAGCCGTCCGCGCCAGGAGTCGTCGCCGCGCAACGGGTCCGTGCCGAGCACCTGCACGTCACCCGACGAGCGCCGGCGGAAGCCTTCGAGTATTTCGACGGTGGTGGTCTTCCCGGCGCCGTTCGGCCCGAGCAGGGCGAAGATCTCGCCACGGTGGATGTCCAGGTCGACGCCTTGCAGCACTTCCCTGGAGCCGTAGGACATGCGCAGGTCGCGGATCTGCACCACGGGTTCGGGCCCAGTCATCGGCGGGCCTCCGTCCGCGTCGGCCGGGTGCTCGCGGGGCCCCTGCCGACAGTGTGGGCGCGGGGCGTGGCGGCTTGGGACGGAGGCGCCCCTCCCCCGGAGGACGGACCCTTGGCGGCCCCTTCGACGATCGCCCGCAGCGCTGCCACGTGCCCTTCGAAAGCGGTCCGGCCCCGGTCGGTGAGCCGGACCTTCGTCCGGCGCTTGCGCCCGCCGCCCTCCTTCTGGATCTCCAGATACCGGGCCTCCTCCAGCGTGTGGAGCTGTTTGGAGAGCGCCGAGTCGCTGAGCGAGAGGCTGTCCCGGATGAACGGGAAGTCCGCCCATTCGGTGGCGGCGAGCAGCGCGACCACCGACAGCCGGGTGGACGGGTGGATCAGTTCGTCGAATCCGGTGGGGGTACTCATCCACGTCCCCCGTAGTGGCGCATCGGGGCGAAGGCCCAGCGGTTGGCGGGCGCGGTGACGAGCAGGAAGAGGCCGGCGCATATCGTGGCCTGCACGAGGCTGCCGTACGGCACTTCCGCCCACGCGACCAGCCAGGAGCTGAGCCCGATGCTCGCTCCGCCCAGGGCGGCGGCCACGACGAACACGGCGTACACACGCCAGGTGTAGCGCGAGCGGTGCAGCCGCACCCGCGACTTGCGGCTCGACCGCACCCCCATGGCGGCCAGTACGCCCACGTAGGCCGCCAGGGTCGCCCAGAGCGACCATTTGGGGAGGTCGAGCCCACTGACGGCCAGGTAGAGCCACATCACCGCCGCGATCGGCAAGTACCCCCGACGCCCTGTCACCGTGCAGCGTTCCAACTCGTCGTAGACCCGCTCCTGCGGGACACGGATTCGCTGCAGATCCGCCCATGCCTGCTCGGCGTCCATCATCGGTGCGCCCACGCGCATCGCCCCCTAAGAATTCGGCGTGCCGAATCAGCGGCGGCCGAGCCCGGCCACCGACTTTCCCACTAGGAAAGTTAGCGCAGACTTTCCCGGCAGGCAAGTCAAAACGGCGATGTCGGCGGATGAGCCGTGCGGCATGGGCCGTCGCGGTAAGAGCCGTCGGCGACGGCGGTGTTCACGCGGACTGCTCTTCGAGCGCCGGGGAAGACGGCGCCGCCCCGTGAGCGTGGAAGCCGGTGACGACCGAGCGGCTGGACGCCTCGTCCGACGACGCGACTCAGGCGATCCAGTGCGGTCGGCGGTCGGCCGCCGAGGGCGGGAGGCCGTCCGCCAGTGCCGCGGCCATGCGGTGCACCGCGTCGCGGAGGGTTTCGGGAGGCGCGGTGTAAGGGATGCGGAGGCGCTGCGCGAAGACGCCCGGGTCGGTGGCGAAGTAGGTGCCGCCCTCGATCCGTACCCCGTGGTCCAGTGCCCGTTCGGCCAGCTCCGCGGCGAGAGGTTCGCCCATGTCGGCCCACAGGGACAGGCCGCCGGGCGGCTGTCGCCAGGTCCAGTGCGGAAGGTGCTCGGCCAGGGCGGCGGTGAGGGCGGCACGCTGGGTACGCAGCTGCTCCAGGCGCGTGGGCAGCAGATCCGCCGACCGGTCCAGCAGGTCCAGGGCCACAAGTTGGTCCAGCACCGAGCCGCCCATGTCGGTGGCGACCCGCTGGCCGGCGAGTTCGGTGACGAGCTGCGCGGGAGCGCGCAGCCAGCCGATGCGCAGACCTGCCCAGTGGGTCTTGCTCATCGAGCCGATGGTGATGAGCCGGCCGCTCCCACCCGGCACGGCGAAGGAGGCGAAGGGCCGGGGCGCGGGGACGTCGAGGGCGAGGTCGGTCAGGGTCTCGTCGACGACCAGCCAGGTCGCGGAGCGCTGCGCGGACCGCAGGATGCAGGCGCGCTGCTCCGCGGGCATGAGGCAGCCGGTCGGGTTGTGGAAGTCGGGGATCAGATAGGCCAGCCGGTGCACGGACCGGCGCAGGGACGACGCGACGGTCTCGGTGTCCCAGCCGGTGTCGGTCACGGGGACCGGCACGGTACGCAACCGGGCGCGCCGCATGGCCTCCAGGGCGTTCGGGTAGGACGGGTTCTCGGCCAGGATGCGGTCGCCGGGGCGGCACAGCAGCCCGAGGACGAGCGTGAGCGCGTGCTGGGCGCCGGAGGTGACCAGGATCTGGTCGGGCACGGTGGCCAGGCCCCGCCGGGTGAAGCGTTCGGCGATGGCGGCGCGCAGTTCCGGCAGGCCGTAGGGGTGGTAGCCGGGCGTGCCGACGTGTTCGGCCAGCTGGGGGGACACCCTGGTGAGGGCGTCGGCGAGGGTCCCGTGCGGCAGGGCGGGGGCGGCCCTGGCCAGGTCGATCGTGGTGTCCCGGGCGCCGAGAAGCCGTGTCACGCCGCGGGGAGTACGGCCTGCGGGCAGGGCCGTCCAGGTGCCGGAGCCCCGGCGGCTGTGCGCGAACCCGCTCTCGCGCAGCAGGTCGTAGACGGCCGTGACGGTGGCCCGGCTGACGCCGAGGGCGGTGGCGAGTTCACGTTCGGCGGGGAGCCTGACGTGCAGCGCGATACGCCCGTCCAGGGTCAGTTCACTGATCGTCTGCGCCAGGTGGCGGTAGGCGGGCCGCGCACGCGTGGGGTCGGGCAGCAGCGCGGCCAGTTGCGTGCTCCCCAGAGTGCGGCCCACGAGCCCTGTCCCGTTCAGGGGCTGGGACGGCCCGGTTTCCGCCACGTCTTCCCTCTCGTCTCCCCCGCGCCTCGCGGTACCCGGCCCACCGCTCCGCTCAGCCAGACCACTTCCCCGGCAATGGCCATGTTCTGCCAGCCGATCACTGTACAGAGTCGCCCCGGTGGCCCGGAAAGCATTCGGGTCAGCACACGACGAGAAGGCGGAGGCGGCCGGGCATGCGGCTTGAGCAGACGGAATCGGTGGGCGCGGCGGGAGAGGTGCGCACTGGGCGGCGTCGGCCCGGGGAGGAGCGACCGACGCGCTCGCCCCTCGGGCCCCGGGCGAGGTCGGGCAGACCCCCGCGCTCCCTCACGTACGTGCCGTTCGGCGAGCGTCCGCTGAGGCGCCTGCCCCAGCTGTTCACCGGCCTAGCCCTGTACGGCTTCAGCCTGTCGGTCCTGCTCAGAGCATCGCTGGGCGTCAATCCGTGGAGCGTCCTGTACGAGGGGGTGGCGCGCCACACGTCGCTGAGCTTCGGCACGATCAGCGCCGTCGTGGGCGTGCTCGTACTGCTGCTGTGGATTCCGCTGAGACAGCGGCCGACGTTCGGCACCGGCGCCAACATCGTCGTCCTGGCCTGCTCGTCCGACCTCGGGCTGCACCTCCTCCCCCAGCATCTGGAGCTTCCCGCACGCATCGGGCTGCTCGTGGGCGGCATCCTCCTGAACGGCCTGTCCGTGGCCCTCTACGTAGGCGCGCGGTTCGGTCCCGGCCCCCGGGACGGCCTGATGACCGGCATGGCGGCCGCGACCGGGCGCTCCCTCCGCTCCGTCCGTACGCTGATCGAGGTCGCCGTACTGGCCGTGGGCTGGCTGCTGGGCGGCGGCGTGGGGGCCGGCACCGTGCTGTACGCCCTCGCGGTCGGGCCGGTCACGCAGTTCTTCGTCCCGCGGTTCGCCTACCGGAGCGCGGCTGAACGGGCCGAAGGGGCCGGAGAGCGGGCGTGAGGGCCCCCGAAGAGCGGACGTGAGGATCACGGAGGTGTGCGGGCGCCCGTTCGCGGCTACTCCGGTACGTTCCGTACGGCGATGATCAACCGACCCGGCCGGCCGTGCGGCCCGGCCCGCTTCCAGGAGACACGGCATGAGCAGCGAACCGACCATGCGCATCATCACTCAGGACACCATCGGCGGTCCCGAGGTGCTGTACCTGACCGAGGCTCCCCGGCCGGCGCCGCTGCCCACCGAGGTGCTCGTTCGGGTGCGCTCCGCCGGGGTGAACCCGGTCGACTGGAAGACCCGCCAGGGCGGCGGTATGGCCGGGGTCCTCGGGGATCCGCCGTTCTCGGTGGGCTGGGACGTCAGCGGGGTCGTGGAGGAGGTCGGCTTTGGCGTGCACACGCTCAAGGTGGGCGACGAGGTGTACGGGATGCCGTGGTTCCCGCGGCAGGCCGGGGCCTACGGCGAGTACGTGACCGCGCCCTCCCGGCACTTCGCCCGCAAGCCGGCCGCGCTCGACCACGACCACGCGGCCGCCGTGCCGCTGGCCGCGCTGACCGCCTGGCAGTGCCTGGTGGACGCGGCGCACGTGGAGGCGGGCGGGCGGGTGCTGATCCACGCGGCCGCGGGCGGTGTCGGCCACTTCGCGGTGCAGTTCGCCAAGCACCTGGGCGCGCACGTCATCGGTACGGCCCGGGCGGCCAAGCACGACTGGCTGCACTCGCTCGGCGCGGACGAACTGGTCGACTACACCCAGGAGCGCTTCGAGGAGGCGGTGCGTAACGTGGACGTCGTCATCGACCTCGTGGGGGACGAGCACGACGCGACCAGCACCCGTTCGCTGCGTACGCTGCGGCCCGGCGGCACGCTGATCGCGGTTCCCTCCGGGGCCTCGCCCGACCTGCTGGAGGCCGCCCGCGCCCGGGGAGTACGGGCGAGCGGCTTCCTGGTGGAGCCGGACGGGGCCGCGCTCGCGCGTATCGGTGGCCTCGTCGACGAGGGGGCGGTGTCGGTGGAGGTCGAGGACGTACTGCCGCTGGCCGAGGCCGCCGAGGCGCACCGCCGGGGCGAGGAGGGCCGCACGCGCGGGAAGCTGGTGTTGCGCGTGGCGTCCTGATGCCACCGTGGCGGGGGCTCAGGTGCCCGTGCCCCGCGACTTCCGCCGCATGGTTGACCGGCTTTCCGGAGCTGCGTTCCGCACGAACTCCCTGGCTGCCGTAATGCGGATATTCGACGGTGTCCGGGGGGAATTGCGTGGCACATCGCTGTTGGGTGCCGACTGTCAGATGCCGGGGTCATCGGTACCGCGACGAGGTGCGGGCAATTCTTCGTGGCGGCGGAGGCGGCGGGATACAACGCGCCGCCCTCCGTCCGCCATGGTGATCGCGGACTGCCGTCGGCGCGGCATACGACCGCGCGTATACCCGCGATGTTCACCTCACCGGCTCACCACCGTGCGGTGTCTGCCGTGCGGTCGGTGTCCACTGTCCGGTGCCTGCCGTGCGGACGGAACGGATCCGACGGTTCACGACGGGTGCGGTCCGGCGATCCGGCTGACCGGCAGCCCGGTGCTTTGCCGGAAGCGTTCTACGCGTCGACCCATTCGTGGGACTGCGCCTGCTTCAGAAGACGCTGCCGGGCCTGGAGGATCTGCTCGCCCGTCATGCTCGGCACGCCGGTCACCAGCAGTTCGGTCACCTCGTCGAGGAACTCCTGGGCGGAGAGGGTGTCGCACAGCACACCGTCCTCGAAATTCCCGTCGTGCGCGGCGCTCTGCGCGCGGTGCGCACCGCCGGAGCGGCCGGGGGCGCCTTCCAGGAAACGCACTTCGGAGGCCTTGGGACCCCGGTCGCCCTCGTCCACCAGGAATTCGACCTTGACGCCGGGGGCCATCAGCCCCTTGTCGAATTCCAGGTCGTTCACATGCACGAAGACGTCTTCTCCGCCGTCGTCCGGCACGACGAATCCGTAGCCGCGCACCTCGTCGAACCGAATGACCTTGCCAGAAACCATCACTGTGCCCCAGACCCCAATTCCACAACTGCCCGCAAATTCCGCACCCCGTCGCCGTCGTCCCGGCGGCGCCCCGTTCCCACCGGCTGGGCCGGCAGAGGTTATCGCCGAAGGCGGAGACGATTCGGTGGATGTCCCGCCCATACTATTGCCGAGCGGCGGCGGAACGTCCAGCCCGGTGCCCGCCCCCGCGCGGCACCGGCGTACGCGGGCGGCCGTCGGGGCGGCACCGGACGGGCCGGCACGGTACCGGCTCGTCGGTACGGTACCGGCTCGTCGGTACGGTACCGGCTCGTCGGCACGGCACCGCCCCGACGGAACGGTGCCGTACCGACGCGACGGGTCAGTCCTCCAGCGCGGCCCGCACCTCCTCGGCGAGCAGGGTCACGTAAGCGTCGGCCCAGCCCTCGACCGTGGACTGCTCCCACAGATCGGTCGAGTACTCCATGTACCCGGTCAGCGTGTCGCCCGCCGGGATCAGCCCGACGCTGAGGTCCGTACGGGCGGCCGGGACGGCCAGGTCCTCGACCACGGCGGCCACACCGGGCAGCTCGATGTCCGTCTGCAGCGAGCTCTGGTACGCGAACCCGAACGGCACGTGGTCCGGCACCTCGACCCCCATCTCCTCGCGCAGCGGCTCGACGAGCCTGCGCAGCGACATGATGTGGTCGATGCCCTCGATCGAGGTGTGCGCGACCTGCCGCACGAGGTCGGTGAAGGTGCCGTCCCCGTCGAGCCGGATACGCAGCGGGAGGCCCACGGCCGTGCAGGCCATCAGCGACTCGAAGGCTCGGCGCTCACGGTTGGCGTAGGCGACGTTCGCGACGACGTCCGTCCGCCCGGAGAGCGTGCCGATCAGCTGCCCCAGGGCGGCGGTCGTGACCGCGTACGGTGTCGTGCCGCACTTCCTGGCCAGCCGTTCCACGTCGGCCAGCAGATCGGTGTCCACGGAGAAGAGCACGACGCGGCCCTGTCCGCTGAGGGTTTCCGGGCGCGGCCGGTCCAGCGGCAGCCCCAGCTCGAAGGGCGCCCCGTCCAGTTCCCTGGCCCAGTACTTCAGGATGCGCTGGTCGGGCCGCTCCGGTGCGGTCTCCCGCTGCCAGCGGGCGTACTCGGTCGGCTGCGGCACCGTACTGGCCAGCGTGTGCGGCGTCCCGGTCGCCGCGGCGCCGTAGAGGGCGGCGAAGTCGCTCAGCAGGACGCTGACCGCCCAGCCGTCGCAGGTGGAGTGGTGCAGTACGAAGAACAGCACCCAGGTCGACGGGCCGCTGCGCACCAGCCGGAGCTTGGGCGCCACCCCCTCGCCGAAGTCGAACCGGGTGGCGGCGGCCTGGGCGCTGATCTGCTCGATCTCGGCGTCCACGGTCCCGGCGGAGCCCGCCGTTCCGGCACCCGTACCCCGGCCGGTGGTCAGGTCCTCGACCTGGAGGTCGACCGGCCGTGGCCGCAGGATCTCCTGCCACCACTGCCCGTCCTCCTGCACGAACCGGGTTCGCAGCGACTCGTGGCGGGCGATGAGCTGGCTGAGTGCGGTACGCAGCGCCGGCAGGTCCAGGCCGCCGGTGAGCGTGATGCGCAGGGCGACGTTGAACACGTGCGGCGTGGGGTGGTGGTCCTGGGCGATGAAGCCCTGCTGCTGGTAGGTGGCCGGCGCCCGGTCCACCACGTCCGTGGCGCCGTCCGGTTCCCCGTGCGTTCCGGTATCGGTGCCGGTGGCGGCCCCGCCCCGGCCCCCGGCACCCGCTCCGGCACCGGCGCGGGTCCCGGCGCCCGTACGGGTGTCCTCGGAGCGCTTGGCCCCGGTGCCCTCGGCGGACCCGTCGGTTCCGGTGTCGCCGGCCAGGTACGCCGCCATGGCCCGTACCGTCGGCTCCTGGTAGAAGCGCACCATCGGGTACTCCTGGCCGAACACCTCCCGGGCCCGGTTCACCAGCCGGATCGCGGCGATCGAGTGACCGCCGAGGTCGAAGAAGGAGGCGTCGGGCCCGATGGCGTCGGCCGTGAGGCCGAAGGCGTCGGCCCACAGGGCCCGGAGACGGTGTTCGATCCGGTCCCGGAGGCCGGGTTCGGGCCCGTCGGCGGAAGCGGCGGCAGCAGCGGCAGGGACGGATGCCGTCTGCCGGGCGTCCTGCCCCGGCTTTTCCGAAGCGGGAGCGGGCCGCGCCGACGTGACGATCTCCGGGTCCGGCAGCGCGGCGCGGTCCAGCTTCCCGTTACCCCCGAGCGGCAGTGCGGTGAGGACCGCCCAGGACCGCGGTACGAGGTACTCCGGCAGCCGGGCCGCGAGTTCGCGGGCCAGCCGGTCGGCGTACGTCCGGCGGCCGGCCGCGGTGGCGGTGGCGTCCGCGTCCCGGTCCGCCGGTACGGCGTAGGCGGCGAGGTAGGCCTCGCCGCGGCTGTCGCGGCGGGCCACCACGACGGCCTCGCGCACGCCGTCCAGGGCGTTGAGCGCGCGGGCCGCCTCCTCCGGTTCGACGCGGTAGCCGCGGACCTTCACCTGGTCGTCGGCGCGGCCACGGAACTCCAGCGCGCCGTCCTCGGTCCACCGCACCAGGTCACCGGTGCGGTAGAAGCGGTGTCCGGCCGGCCGAGCGCCGTCGCCGGACGCCCCGGGCGTCTCAGCCGTGGCCGCACCCGTACCGGACTCCGCGCCGAGCGGATCCGGTCCGAAACGGTCGTCGGCCGACACGGGTACGCCCAGGTAGCCCCGGGCGATGCCCGGCCCGCCGACGTACAGCTCGCCCACCGTGCCGAGCGGCACCGGCGCGCCGGACGTGTCGAGGACCCGCAGGCTGACGTTGTCGGCGGGGCGGCCGATCGGGATCGGCCCCGAGCCGGTGTCGGGCGTGCGCGGGCCGACGGTCTCGATGGTGCACAGCACGGTCGTCTCGGTCGGTCCGTAGACGTTGACCGTCTCATACGCCACGTCCGGGTGCGGCCGTGTGCGCATCACGTCACCGCCCAGCAGCAGGTGGCGCAGCGGCGGCTGTTCGGCGGGCGGCAGGGTGAGCAGTGCTTCGCCCAGGGCGGTGGGCAGGATCGAGAAGGTCACGTGCTGCTGGGCGTACCAGCGGGCCAGTTCCGCAGTGTCCGCACGGACCGTGTCGTCGGCGATGACGAGTGACGCTCCGGCGGTCAGAGCCGGCCAGATTTCCAGGACGGACGCGTCGAAGCTCTGGCTGCACACCAGCGCGCTGCGGTCGGCCGAGGTGAAGGCGAAGCGCTTGTGATGCCACTGGCAGAGGTCGACGACCGCGCGGTGGGGCACCGCGACGCCCTTGGGCTTGCCCGTACTGCCGGAGGTGTAGATGACGTAGCACAGGGACTCGGGTCCGGCGGCGTCCGACGGCGCCTTCTTCTTCGGACGGTCGGTGGCACCATCCCCGGCGGCGGTGACGTCAATGACGGCCAAGCCGTCGGGGAGGTCGAGTTCGTCGGCCCCGGAGCCGGTGCTCAGCAGGAGACGGGCGCCGCTTTCCGCGATCACCGTAGCGGCCCTGGCCCGTCCCAGCGACGGGTCCAGGGGGACGTACGCCAGGCCGGACTTGAGCACCGCGAGCATGGCGACGACGAGGTCGGCGGAGCGGGGCAGCCACAAGGCCACCACGTCGTCCGCACCGTCCGCGGTCGCTGCCGCCGCGGTGCCGGACCGTTCGCGGACGACGGCGGCCAGCCGTTCGGCCCGCGTGTCCAGTTCGCGGTAGCTGAGGCGGTCGTCACCGTGCTGGACGGCGGTCCGGTACGGGGCGTCCGCCGCGCGCCGGGCGACGAGTTCGTGGACGGTGACGCGCGCCACCGGGCGGACCGGGCCCTGTTGCCATGCGGCGGGCACCGGCTGCGCTGCCGGTTCCACCGGCGGGACGGCGACCATGCCCCGCTGCCTTGCCGCGGTTGCCATCGCCTGCCGCTCGGGCGCGGGCGTCACAGCCTGCGCGGTTTCCTGCCGCACCGGCGTGGCGCCGAGGCGGGACAGCGGTGTCCCCGGCTCCTGCACGGCCGCTTCGAGCAGGTCACGGAAGGTACGGAAGAAGCCGTCCACGGTGCCCGCGTCGAACAGGTCGGTGTTGTACTCCAGGTGGCAGCGGATGCCTTCGGGCTGGTCGGTGAAGTACACGGCGAGGTCCGTGAGGGCCTTGTCGGGCCCCGCGTCGATCACGGTGGCCCGGACGCCGGGCAGGTCGAAACGGAACGGGTCGCTGCTCTCGAACTCCGCGAGCACCTGGAAGACCGGCGTACGGTCGGTGGTGCGCGCCGGAGCCAGCTCCCGCACCACCGTCTCGAAGGGCACGTCCGCGTGGTCGTACGCGTCCAGGGCGACGCCCCGCACCCGGTCGAGGAACGTGGCGAACTCCGGGTCGCCGGACAGGTCGAAGCGGAGCGCGAGGGTGTTGACGAAGAAGCCGAGCAGGTCCTCGGTGCCTTGGGGGCGGTCCGAGATCGGGGTGCCGACGACGATGTCGCGCTGGCCCGTGACCCGGTGGAGCATCGCGGTGAAGCCGGCTAGCAGCGTCATGAAGAGGGTGCCGCGCCGCTGCCTGCTCAGGTCGCGAAGCCGGTCGGACAGTTCGGGGTCGATCCGGTGGAAGACGGCCCGCCCGTTGGAGGTCATGGCCGCGGGGCGGGGGCGGTCGCAGGGCAGTTCCAGTACGGGGAGTTCGCCGCCGAGCGTGTCGAGCCAGTACGTCAGGTCCGCGGCGCGCGCCGGGTCGTCCAGCGTACGCAACTGGGCGCGGGCGTGATCGGCGTACGTGCCGGACAGCGCGGGGAGTCCGGCGTCGGAGCCGTGGTGGGCGGCCCGGTAGAGCGCGGACAGGTCGCGGGCCAGGACGGTGGCGGAGGCTGCGTCCACGACGATGTGGTGCAGGGAGAAGACCAGGACGTGGCGCTCCTCCCCCAGCTTGACCAGCCGGGTGACGAACAGCGGCCCGTCGACGAGGTCGAAGCGCCGCGCGCTCTCCTCCGCCAGGACGGCACGGACCGCGGCGTCCGCGGCCTCCTCGCCGTCGGCGCCCGCGCCCGTGCGGTCGAGCACCGCGAAATCGGGTGCGGACGGCGGCCGGACGAGCTGGCAAGGCTCGTCGTCGATCTCCCGGAAGACGGTCCGCAGTCCCTCGTGCCGCGCCACCAGGTCACGCAGCGCCGTCCGCAGCGCCGGTACGTCGAGCGGGCCGTCGAGGCGGATGGCCTTGGTCTCGTTGTAGGCGGTACGGCCCGGCAGCATCCGTTCGAGGAACCAGATGCGCTGCTGTCCGGGTGAGAGCGGGGCGACGTTCTCGTAGGGGTACGGCGCGGACGTGGGCGCGTCCGCGCTCGTCCCCGCGCTCGTGCCTGTATCCGCGCCCGCGTGCACTCCCGCTTGCGCGCCGGTGTCCGCGCCCGTGTCCGCGCCCGGCGCGTGGTAGCGGCGGCGCAGCGCGTCGATGTGGGTGAGGCCGGTGCGCAGCGCGCCCGGCTGGACTCCGAAGTCGACGAGCGAGACGATCTCGTCGGCGCCCGCCGCGCGCACCGCGTCCACCACGGACGCGACGGTGTCCGGCGTACCGATGAGGGCCCGCTGGTCGCAGTAGCGGTCGTAGGCCCGGCGGAAGAGCACGTCGAGGTCGTCCTCGGTGAGCGCGGACAGGTCGACGTTGTGGCCGAGGCTGTTGGCGACGTTGCCGAACAGGGAGAGCGAGGCGCGCATGTAGCGCGCCAGGGGCTCGTACGCCTCGGCGCGCGCGGTGCGGTGGTCGGCCGCGAGGTAGGTGTGCAGCAGGACGGCCACCCGTCCGGCGTCCGGGTCCAGGCCGTGCTCGGCGCGGGTGCGGCGGTACAGCGCGATGTTCTCGGCGAGCTGTTCGACGCTCTGGGTCATCAGGTTGGTGACCACGCCGACGTCGTTGCGGGCGGCGGCCACGTACGAGGCGGGGTTGCCGACCACCGCCGTGTACATGGGCGGCGCGTCCTGGACGGGGCGCGGGAAGAGGCGTACCTCGGTCTCGCCGTCGCCGCCGGTGCGCCGCACGGCTTCACCGCGCCAGAGCCGGCGGACCTGCTCCACCTGCTCGTACATCATCTCCTTGTGACGGCCGAAACGGTCGGGGAAGAAGACGAAGTCGTTGGCGTGCCAGCCGCTGGCGCAGCCGATGCCGACCCGGCCGCCGGAGAGGTTGTCGGCCATCGACCACTCCTCCGCGACCCGGACCGGGTCGTGCAGGGGCAGGACGACCGAGCCCGCGTTGAGGCGGACGTGCCGGGTCTCGCGGGCGAGGGCGGCGGCGAGCACGACGGGGTTGGGGAACAGGCCGCCGAAGGAGTGGAAGTGCCGTTCGGGCATCCAGAGCGCGTGGAATCCGTGCTGGTCTGCGAAGCGGGCGGTCTCCAGGATGTGGTCGTACTTGCCCTGCGCGGCGGCCGGGGAGCCCGCGCCGGCCCCGGATTCGGCCCCGGCCCCGGCTTCGGCTTCGGCTTCGTCCTGGGGATAGTCGCCGAAGAAGTAGATGCTGAAGTCGGGAGCGCGGCGTGCGGCCACGGTGCTGCTGCTGGGCCCGGTCCTCGGCACCGGAGCCTGCGTTACCTCCTGGGCCTGCGCACCTGCCGGAGCCTGCGCGACCTCCGGAAGCCGCACGATCCCAGGCCCCTGTGTGGCTGCCGGCCCCTGCGTCGCCACGGAAATCTGTGCCTGCGTCGAAGCCTGCGCCTTAGTGGCCGACGTGCGCGGCGCTGCGGGAGTCTGCGTCGCCGCCGGAGCCTGCGCGCCCGCCGTCGGCAGCGTTTTCGGCCCGCCGGTCGGTCCGCCGGGGAAGAAGCCCGCCGCGCGCAGGTCCCGCAGCGACCCTCGGACCGCGTCGGCGATGAACTCGATGTCGCCGTCCGAGTGGGCGGTCGACAGGAAGAAGTTGCGCCATTCCCAGACGTGCACCCCGCGCAGCATGAGGTGGTGGTACAGCAGCTCCATGTCCGCGCGGTGCTCGAAGCGGAACTGGGAGCCGAAGCGGCTCACGCTCAGCGGGAAACCCTCGTCATCGAAGAAACGATTCAGCGAGTCCGCGAGTTCAGCGGTGCGGGCGTTCAGCCGCTCCTGGAGCCGTGGGCTGTGCTCCTTCAGGTGCGTCAGCACGGCCCGCGCGGCGACCATCGAGACCGGATGCTGGATGTACGTACCGCCGAAGAAGGTGGTGTCGGCGGGCGGGTAACTGGCGTCCCCATACTGCCAGAAGCCGCCGTCCACACCGTCCATGATGTCCGCGCGGCCCGCGATGGCGCCGATCGGGAAGCCGCCGCCGAGCAGCTTGCCGTACGTCGCGAGGTCGGGGGTGACGCCGTAGAGTTCCTGGGCGCCGCGCGGCGCCGGACGGAAGCCCGTCAGCATCTCGTCGAACATGAGCACGATGCCGTGGCGGCGGGTCAGCTCCCGCAGCTGCCGTACGAAGCCGACGGGCCGCAGCGACGGGTGGCGGCTCTGTACGGGTTCGATGATGACCGCGGCGATGTCGTCCGCGTGCTCGGCGATGACCTCCAGGCTCGCGTCGCTGCCGTAGTCGAGGACCAGCAGGTCGGCGACGCTGGCGGACGGGATGCCGGTGGAGACCGGGACGGTGATCCGGTCGGCGCCGGTGCCGGCGGAGCGGCCCAGGACGTTGTCGGCGTGGCCGTGGTAGGCGCCGTGGAAGGTGACGATGCGGCGGCGGCCGGTGGCGGCGCGGGCGAGCCGGATCGCGGCGGAGTTCGCCTCGGTGCCGGAGTTGGCGAACGCCACGCGTTCCATACCGGTCAGTTCCGCCAGCAGTTCGGCGGCCTCGCCGGTCTCGACGTTGCGCGGGCCGAGCTGGATGCCCCGGGAGAGGTGTTCGCGGACGGCCTCGCTCACGAAGTCCGGCTCGTGGCCGAAGAGCAGCACGCCGAAGCCCATGGTGATGTCGACATAGCGATTGCCGTCGATGTCTTCCAGCCTGGAGCCGTGTGCCCGGCGTCCGGCGATCGGGTACAGCATCTCCCTGGTCTTGCTGCGGAACCCGACGACGGCCCGGCTGTCGGCCAGCACACGGCGGTAGCGCTGGGCGATCTCCTTGGACGTGGCGGTCTTGGCCGTGTAACGGCGTACCAGGTCGTCGAGGTGGGCCTGCTGCGCCTCGGAGGCGGAGCCGCCGACCATGCCGGAGGCGCGGGAGACGGTCACGCGGGGGCCGTGCACGCGTTGCCGCCGCTCGGCGGACGGCTCCTGCGCGGTGCCGTTCGGGGGCGGGGCGGCAGCGACAGCCTGATCGCCAGGCGCCGGCTGGTCCGCGGCACCGGTCGTCGGCTGACCCCCGGCCCCGGTCTCGGTCGTACCCCCGGCCTCGTCCGTACCCCCGGCCCCGACCCCGGCCGCGGCCTCGATCCGCTCCGCGATGCGCCGGGAGAGGTCGGACATCGCGGCCAGGTCCTGGTCCACCGCAGCGGCGGCGGCGCTCAGCCCGGTCATTTCCCGCCCGCCTTCCCGTTGGCCACCACGCCGCCGCCGGTCAGGGCGCTCGTCGCCTGCGCGGTCAGCAGCTGGGACAGCTGGTTGATCTGGGACATCATCTGCAGCTGGATCTGTGACAGCTGCTGCACCTGGCGGACGAGGTCGGTCAGTTCGGCGCGCGTCACGGGCTGCGCCGAGCCGTTCGCCTCGGCGGGCGCGGGCGTGGGCTCGGGCGCACGGACCGGCTCGGGCGCGGGCGCACGGACCGGCTCAGGCATGCCGATGGGCTCCGGCATGGCGATGGGTTCGGGCATGGCGACGGGCTCCGGCGCGCGTACGGGCTCGGCGGCAGCCGGCTCGTACCGTACGGGCGCGTCGGCGACCGGCTCATACCGTACGGGCTCCGCCGCCACCGGCGCGGGCCGCGCGGCGGCACCGTCCGCGGCACCACGCGCCGTACCAGCCGCCGTACCACCCGCGGTACCGCCCGGCATCCGCCCCACGATCAGCTCCGTGAGCTGCCCCGGAGTGCTCGCCTCCTCGAACAGCTCCCGCATCGCGACCTTGACCTGGTGGTCCTGCTCCAGCTCGCGCAGCACGCTGATCATCTGCAGCGAGTCCGCACCGAGGTCGAAGAAGGATGTGTCGCCGGTGATCGCGTCGGCGTCGTGCCCGAGGTGCTTGGCGACCAACTCGATGACGTGCCCGAGCACCCTCTCGAACACTGCCTCGTCCTGTGCCACGTCTTCCTCTTCTCTCGCTGGTTCTCTCGCTGGTTCGCCGGTCCGGACGGCCCGGACGGCTGTCGGCGCCGGTCCGGTCCAGAACGACTTGTGCTGGAAGCGGTATCCGGGCAGCCAGGTCCTGCGGCCTCCGCTGCCGGCGGTCAGCGCCGGCCAGTCGAGGTCCGCGCCCGCGCAGTGGAGCTGGGCCACCGCACCCCAGAAGGCGCCGGGACCGGCGCCGCGGCGCAGCGTCGGTACCGCCCGCACGCCGGGGAGCGCGGCACGGGTCAGTCCGCTGAGTGTGGTGTGCGGGCCGATCTCGACCAGCGCGGCGGAGCCGGTCTCGCCGAGCGTGCGCAGTACGGCGTCGTAGCGGACCGGCCGGCGTGTCTGCCGTACGAAGTAGTCGGCGTCCGGCGTCCAGCCCGGCTCGTACGGGCGCCCGTCGAGGCAGCTGACGAAGCCGGTCGTGACCGGGCGGAAGGTGACGCTGTCGAGCAGGTCCCGGAACTTGTCCAGGATCGGGTCGGTGAGCGCGGTGTGGAAGGCGCGTGTCACCGGCAGCCGTTCCGCGGGGATGCCGCGCTCCTCCAGCCGGGTCAGCAGCCGGTCGACGGCGGTGACGGGGCCGGCGAGCACGTGCCGCTGCGCCCCGTTGACGACGGCCAGTTCGAGGCCGGGGACCTCGGCGGCCAGGTTCTGGACGGTGTCCAGGTCCGCCGAGACGGCAGCCATGGCGCCGCGCGCGCAGTGGTCCTGCATCAGGCGCCCGCGCTCCGCGGTGATGCGCAGGCCGTCTTCGACGGACAGTGCGCCCGCCGCGCAGAGGGCGGCGTACTCGCCGACGCTGTGCCCGGCAACGATGTCCGGGGTGAGGCCGACGTGTCGCCACAGTCCGGTGAGGGCGTACTGGAGGGCGAAGAGGGCCGGCTGGGCAGTCCGGGTGTTCTCCGTGGTGGCGCGGTCCGCACCGGGGTCGAGCAGGATGTCGAGCAGGGAGCTGCCGTAAAGCTCCTGGTGATGACGGTCGCAGGTGTGGAGCAGGTCGCGGACCACGGCGAAGCGCTCATATAGAGGTTGTGCCATGCCGGGGTAAGGGCTGCCCTGTCCCGTGAACTGGAAGACGATGCCCGGCCGTCCCTCCCGGGGTGCCTCGCCGGTCGTCACGGCGGCGGCTGCGACGGGGCCGCCGGTGCCCGCGAGCCAGCCGTCCAGGGCCGCGGCGAGTTCCGCCGGGTTCGTGCCTCGGGCCGCCAGGCGGTGCCGGTGGTGGGCCCGGCCTGCCGCGGTGGACACCAGGTCGGCGAGGTCCGCCTTGGGGTGCCGGGTCAAGTGGTCACGTACGGCGGCGGCGTTGGCCGTGAGGGCCTCGGCGGACTGGCCGGACAGGACCAGAACGTCCGGTGCGGACACGGTGGCGGCGCGGGGCGCGGGTTCGGGGGCCTGTTCCACGATGATGTGGGCGTTGGTGCCGCCGACGCCCAGGGACGAGACGCCCGCGCGGCGCGGGGTGTCCCCCTGGGGCCACGGGCGCGCCTCTTCGGGTATGTAGAAGGGGCTGCGTTCGAGGTCGAGGGCGGGGTTCGGCTCGCCGAAGTTGGCCATCGGCGGGATGACGCCGTGTTTGAGGACGAGCAGGGCCTTGATGAAGCTGGCGATGCCCGAGCACACGTCGAGGTGGCCGATGTTGGCCTTGGTCGAGCCGAGCGCGCAGTACCCGGTCCGGTCGGTGTCGGTGCGGTACGCGGAGACGGCGCCGTCGAACTCGATCGGGTCACCCTTCAGCGTGCCCGTACCGTGGGTCTCCAGGTAGCCGACGGTGTCCGCGCCGATGCCGGCGTGGTCCAGCGCGCGGCGGATGGCGCCGCGCTGGCCGGCCGCGCTCGGGGCGGTGTACGTCTGCTTGTCCGCGCCGTCGTTGTTGACGCCCCAGCCGCGTATGACGCCGTGGACGGTGTCGCCGTCGGCGAGGGCCCGGTCCAGGCGCTTGAGGACGACGGCGGCGACGCCGGTGCCGCCCACCGTGCCGTCCGCCCGGGCGTCGAAGGCACGCAGGTAGCCGCTCTTGGAGAGGATGGAACCCTTGACGTACTGGTAGCCCAGTACCTGCGGCACATGGACGGCCGTGGCGCCGGCCAGCGCGATGTCGCTGTCGCCGACCAGTACCGACTGCGCGGCGAGCTGCACGGCGACCAGGGAGCTGGAGCAGGCGGTCTGGACGCTGATGGCCGGGCCGGTCAGGTTGAGGCGGAAGGAGGCGCGGGTGGCGGTGAAGTCGGCGTAGTTGCCGACCAGGACCTGCATCCTGGAGAGCCAGTCGTCGCCGATCGGCCCCTTCAGGACGTTGTTCAGCAGGTAGTTCTCCAGGGTGTAGAGGTGGTAGCCGGTGCTGGCGAAGACACCGGTGCGCAGACCGCCCCGTTCCCGCGGATATCCCGAGTCCTCCAGGGCGTGGTAGGCGCATTCCAGGAACATCCGGTGCTGCGGGTCGGTGAGCTGCGCCTCCCGGACGCTCATGCCGAAGAACCCGGCGTCGAACCGGTCGATGCCGGACAGGATGCCGCTGGCGCCGACGAAGTCGTCCGCCCGGTACTTCTCGGCGGGGACACCGGCCGCGGCCAGCTCCTCCTCCGTGAAGCGCCGTACGCAGTCCCGGCCGTCCCGGACGACCTGCCAGAACTCCTCGGGGGTGTCCGCTCCGGGGAAGCGGAAGGCCATGCCGATGACCGCGACGCGCGAGTCGGCCGGTACGTTCATGAGGTGCCGCCCTCCGCGGCGGAGGAGACCTCCCGGCCGGGCGCCGGGCCGCCGCTCTCCCGGGCCGGTGGTTCGTTCGGGAACAGGGTGCGTCCCCTGGCCAGCACGACGAGCAGGGCGACGCACAGCACGATGGCCAGCCCCTGGAACCCGGTGACCACTTGCAGGGGCGAGTAGCGCTCCAGCAGCGCCGCGCTGACGATCATGCCGAGGCCGAAGCCGCTGTTCTCGGCCGAGGCGGAGAGGCCGAAGAGGCGTCCGCGCTGCTCGTCCGGGGCGGCCTGCAGCCGGGAGACGTACGCGATCTCCGTGAACCCGTCGGCCATGCCGGCGACGAGCGCGGCGATGGCGGCCGGGACGGCCGGCAGGCCGCTGAAGACCACGATGAACGCCGCCGACATCACGATGGAGCCGATCGCGAAGGCGCGCTCCCCCGGTGACCACCCGGTCTTGCTGGTACGCCGTGAGCACACCTGCTGCGCCACGATGTTGCCGATCGCCCAGGTCGCCCAGAACTGGCTGATGAAGGTGGCCGGATGTGAAGGGTCCAGGGCGCTGGAGTAGATGGGCAGCGCGACGTTGTGCGAGGACGAGCCGAGGCCGTCGGCCGCGCGGACCGCGACCATGACCGCCAGCAGCGGTGCCGCCTTCAGCAGCGCGAAGGAGGCCCAGCGGCCGGTGCCCGCGTCGTCCGCCGTCGCGCCGTCGGCCGTGCTCTGCGCGGCAGTGGACCGGGTGCGGATGGGCAGCAGGAACAGGACCGTCGCGGAGACCGTGAAGGTGAGGGCGTCCAGCACGAAGGCGGTGGTGTAGCCGAACTCCGCGACGACCACGCCCGCCGAGGCGAAACCGGCGATCATGGCCAGTGAACGTCCGGTGACCAGCAGGCCGTTGGCCCTGGTCCGCAGGTCGGCGCCGACGATCTCCGGGACGCTGCTGCGCAGCGCCACCTGGGAGAGGGTCGAGCAGGCGCCGGTCACCACGGCGAGCGCGAAGAGCAGGGTGACGCGGGCGCCGCCGGGCGCCAGGAGCAGCAGCGCCAGGGCGACCGCCTGGGTGAGGTCCGCGCACACCATCAACCGTTTTCGGTCGTAACGCGAGACCAGCCGACCGCTGACGAATCCCGACAGTACGCTGGTGATCAGGCGTACGGCCATGAACAGGCCCGCGGTCAGCGCGCTGCCCGTGACCTGGTAGACGAAGACGTTCAGCGCCACCATGTTCAGGTAACTGCCGTACGCCGAGACGGCGTTGCCGACGACGAGCAGCCGGAAGTGCCCCACTCTCCTGTTCCCCCTTAACGCCCCGTGCCGGCCTGGTCCACCACACGGACGGCGGAGGACGTAAGTACGCACTTACGGTCACCCGGTTCGCGGTACGCCTGGAGACGCATCATCCGGTGACTTGACCCGCGCTCGGCCGCGCGTGTAGTGGCAGGGCGGGGACGGCCGCGGCCTTCTTGCGTTTTGCCGCGTCCGTGGTTAGATCAAGCCGCATGTCACGGGGGATGTGCTGCCCCCGCGGCACCGTCGGCAGTTCCGCTCCGTACCCGCGGGAGGGCGCACCATGTCCGGTCCCGCTCGGGCCGTCCTTCCGGCGTTGAGCCGACGAGCACCGCGCAGCGCGGCGGCCGTACAACGGCCTTGCCCCGCTCCATCCGCTCCGCCCGCGCCGCCGGACCGATCGTCCTGACACCGCGGGCCGCCGGATCTTCCCTGCTCCACCATCACCCCCTTGGAGGAAGAGATGTCGGACCACAGCGCGCCCACCATGCCGCCGCTGCTGTCCCCCCGGGAGCGAGAGGTACTGTCGCACATCGCGGACGGCCTGACGTACGACCAGACGGCCAGGCGTCTGGGCATCAGCGTCCATACGGTCAGCACCTACTTGCGCCGTATACGGGCGAAGCACCCGGCTCCGACCCTCGCCCATCTCGTACGTCTCCAGTTGGCGCAGAACAGCGGCTGACGGCCCGCGGTCCGGAGCGGGTCCGCTGCGACGCTCCCGCGTTGGCTGAATCCCGCCCATTCAATGGCCGGTATCCGGACAACATCACGGAAACGCCGACCGTCCGAGCCGGCGGGCGGACGACGGGCGCCACCGGGTTGCGCGGGACGGCGGCGGGTACCCGCCGCCGGACGCCGCAGCCGAGCGAAGGGCGCCCGTTGATCATGAGTTGCTCATCACCGGCACGGCCGGACGGAGAAGGGGGAGCCGGCGTACGCGCGCCGGCGGCCACGGCCCGCCCCGGACCGCCGTGCCCCACGGCGGCCAGCGGCGTCCCCCGAAGGGACCAGGCCCGGACGTGGCGCCCCGACGACACGCGGGTCCCGTGGTGAACTGCGGGCACGGGCGCCGGCGGCACCGGACACGCGCCCGGGCCGTCCGGCGACGCGTCCGAGGGGTGGCCGCGGTCCATGTCGGTCAGCGCCCACCGGCCGGCTCTACGGAAGGATGTGTGATGCGCCGTATCCGGGCAGCGGACGACCCGGGCGCGGACCGGGCCCGGGCGGTGGACGCGGACGTCGCGGGCGCCGTCGAGCGGGTGCTGGACGAGGTGCTCGGCGCGCGGCTCGCGGAGGCCTCGGCGGCCGACGCCCTGTTCCGCCGTGACATCGCTGAACGCGTCGCACGCTTCACGCTGGGCGGCGGCAAGCGGCTGCGTGGCCGGTTCGTGTGGTGGGGCCTGCGGGTCTGCGGTGGCGGCGGTGAGACGGCGGGGGCCGCGCTGCGGCTGGCCGCCGCGCTCGAACTCGTCCAGACCTGCGCGCTGGTGCACGACGACGTGATGGACGGCGCCGAGCTGCGCAGGGGCAGACCCGCTCTGCACGCCGAGATGCGGGGGCAGTACGCCCGGCAGCCCGGGAACGGCCGCTCCGCCCGGTCGGCCGAGGCGTTCGGCCGGTCCGCGGCGGTGCTGGCCGGCGACCTCGCACTGGCCTGGGCCGACGACACCGTCATGGACACCGGCTTCCCCGCGACCGCGCGGTCCGCGGTGCACGCTCTGTGGCGGACCATGCGGACCGAGATGGTCGCCGGCCAGTACCTCGACCTGCACAGCCAGGTCACCGCGTGCCGCTCCCCCGCCCGCGCGGTCCGCACCGCCCGCCTCAAGAGCGCGCGCTACTCGGTCGAGCGGCCGCTGCTGATGGGCGCCACGCTGGCCGGCGCCGATGACCGGGCGGCCGGTGCGCTGCGCTCGGCGGGCCGCTGCGCCGGGCTCGCCTTCCAGCTCCACGACGACCTGCTGGGGGTGTTCGGTGACCCGGAGGAGACCGGAAAACCGTCCGGTGACGACCTTCGCGAAGGCAAGTTGACGTACCTCACCACGGTCGCCCGCGCCCGCGCGGAAGCCGCCGGCGACGACGGGGCCCTCGGCGTCCTCGACGCGGCGCTGGGCGACCCGGACCTCTCCGCCGCCGCCGTGGACCGCGTACGGGAGGTGTTCGTCTCGACCGGGGCCCGCGCCGCCCTGGAGGACAAGGTCGAGGTGCTCGCCGACCGGAGTGTGGCGCATCTGTCCGACATGCGCACCGCCGATCCGGCCGCCCTCCGCCAGCTGCACGCGCTGCTCCGTGCCACGGCCGGCGCCCGCCCGCACTCCCCGCCGGGCGGCTGTCCCCCGACGGTGCCCGGCGTGACGGCCCGCGCAGGTGAACGGTGAAGTCCGTACCCGGCCGTACCGACCATGTCGTCGTCATCGGCGCCGGGCTGTCCGGACTCTCCGCCGCGCTGCATCTGCTCGGCGCCGGGCGGCGGGTGACCGTGGTCGAGCGCGGGCTCCGGCCCGGCGGCCGGTGCGGCCGTCTGGAACGCGGCGGCTATCTGATCGACACCGGACCGACCGTGCTGACCATGCCGGACCTGGCCGAGGAGGCGTTCGCCGCGGTCGGCGCCTCGATGGCCGGGCGGCTGGACCTGGTGCCCCTGCACCCCGCCTACCGCGCCCGGTTCGCCGACGGCAGCACGCTGGACGTGCACACCGGAGCGGAGGCCATGGAGGCCGAGATCGAACGGTTCGCCGGGGCCCGGGAGGCCGCGGGCTACCGGCGGCTGCGCTCCTGGCTGAGCCGGCTGTACACGGTCCAGATGCGGCGCTTCATCGACGCCAACTTCGACTCGCCGCTGCACCTGCTCCATCCCGACCTCGCCCGCCTCGCGGCGCTCGGCGGCTTCGGCCGGCTCGACGCCCGTATCGGGCGGTTCCTGGCCGACGAGCGGGTGCGCCGCGTCTTCTCCTTCCAGTCGCTGTACGCGGGCGTGCCGCCGGCCCGCGCGCTCGCCGCGTACGCCGTCATCGCCTACATGGACACGGTGGCCGGTGTGTACTTCCCGCGCGGCGGGATGCACGCGCTGCCCCGCGCCATGGCGGACGCCGCGGCCGAGGCGGGCGGGGAGTTCCGGTACGGGCACGAGGTGCGCGCGCTGGAACGTTCCGGCGGCCGGGTCACCGCCGTCGTCACCGATGCCGGGCGCGTCCCGTGCGACGCGGTGGTGCTCACCGCCGACCTGCCCGAGGCGTACCGGCTGCTCGGCCGCACCCCGCGGCGCCCGGTGCCGCTGCGCCGCTCCCCCTCGGCCGTGGTCCTGCACGCGGGCACGTCCGCGACCTGGCCGGAACCGGGTCACCACACCCTCTCGTTCGGCGCCGCCTGGCACCGTACCTTCCACGAACTCACCCGCACCGGAAGGCTGATGAGCGATCCCTCGCTGCTGCTGACCCGGCCGACCGCCACCGACCCGTCGCTCGCCCCGCCGGGCCGTCACCTGCACTATGTCCTCGCGCCCTGCCCCAACACCGACATCGGGCCCGGCGTGCACGCCTGGCGCGACATCGGCCCCCGCTACCGCACCGCGCTCCTCGCCGAACTGGACCGGCGCGGCTTCACCGGCCTGGACGCGGCGGCCGAGGAGGAGTGCCTGGTCACCCCGGCGGACTGGAGCCGTCAGGGGCACGGCGCCGGCACCCCGTTCTCCGCCGCCCACACCTTCGCGCAGACCGGGCCGTTCCGCCCGCGCAACCTGGTGCGCGGCACCGAGAACGCCGTACTCGCCGGGTGCGGCACCACCCCGGGCGTGGGGGTGCCCACCGTGCTGGTCTCGGGGAAGCTGGCCGCGGCGCGGGTGACCGGCGGTGGGTCCGCGCGGTCCGCCAGGGTGACCGACCTGGGCGCGCGGCGCCCCGCCCGTCCCCGGGGCGGCAGCGCGTGACCGCCCGGGAACTGGACGCCGCGGGCGTCACCGAGCCCGCGCTGCGCGCCGCCTACAGCCACTGCCGCCGGCTCAACGCCCGGCACGGGAAAACGTATTTCCTGGCCACCCGGCTGCTTCCGGTGGCCCGTCGTCCCGCCGTCCACGCCCTGTACGGGTTCGCCCGCTGGGCGGACGACATCGTCGACAGCCTGGACGACGGCGCCACGCCCCAGGAGCGCGCGGCAGCTCTGCGCGCCCTGGAGGCGCAGCTGCACGCGGGCCTCACCCAGGGGGGCGGGGACGAGCCGGTGGTACGGGCGCTGGCGCACACCAGCGCCGTCTACGGCATCGACCCGGCGTACTTCACCGCCTTCATGGCCTCCATGCGCGCCGACCTGGAGGTCACCGACTATCCGACCTACGACGACCTGCGCCGGTACATGTACGGCTCGGCCGAGGTGATCGGCCTCCAGATGCTGCCGGTCCTCGGCACGGTCACGCCCCGCGAGGAGGCCGCGCCGCACGCCGCCGCCCTCGGAGCGGCCTTCCAGCTCACCAACTTCCTGCGGGACGTGGGCGAGGACCTGGACCGGGGCCGCGTCTACCTCCCCGCCGACCTGCTGGCCGAGCACGGCGTGGACCGGGAACTGCTGAGGTGGAGCAGGCTGACGGGCGCCGAGGACCTCCGGATCACCGCCGCGCTACGGGCCGCAGCCGACCTCACCCGCGGCGTCTACCGGCGGGCCGCACCCGGCGTCGCCATGCTCGACCCGGCGTCCCGGCCGTGCATCCGTACCGCCTTCATCCTCTACCGCGGCATCCTGGACGCCGTGGAAGCCGACGGCTACGCGGTCCTGCACCGTCGCGCCGTGGTGTCGCGCCCGGTCCGCGCGACCGTGGCCCTGGACGGGCTGGTACGGGTGACGGCGGCCCGCACCGCAGAACGCACCGCGCCACGCCCGGGAGGAAGCACCGTGGACGCTCCCCGCCGCCCCGCTGGGCGCGGCCGCTTCCCGCTGAGCCTGCGCCGGCGGCCCGTCGCGTGGGAACGCCAGCGGCCCACCTGGCGGGACGCCGCGCCCAGCGTGATCGCAGGTGCGCTGGAACGCGCCAGGTCCCGGCCGTCCGGCAACTGGTACGCCGTGGGCGCCTCCCGTGACGTCGGCCGGGACCGGCCGCTGGGGCGGACCGTCGCCGGAACGGAGGTGGTGCTGTGGCGCGCCACCGACGGGCGGCTGCGCGGCGGTCCCGGTGCCTGCCCGCATCTGGGCGCGCCCTTGAAGGACAGTCCGGTGCGGTGCGGCACCCTCGTCTGCCACTGGCACGGACTCGGCCTGGACGGCGGCCCCTTCGCCGGGTGGGAGCCGTACCCGGTGTACGACGACGGGGTGCTGGTCTGGGTGCGCCTGGACCGGGTGGGCGGCGAGGAGCCGCTGGCGCGGCCCCGTGTCCCCGTACGCCCGGCGGCGGCCGACGCCGTCGCGGCCGTCTACACCGGCGTCGGGCGCTGTGCGCCGGACGACGTGGTCGCCAACCGGCTCGACCCGTGGCACGGCGCCTGGTTCCACCCGTACTCCTTCGTCGATCTGACCGTGGCGGACGGCCCGGCGGGCCCGCAGGACGCGTTCACGGTGGATGTCTCCTTCAAGGTCGCCGGGCGGCTGGTCGTCCCGGTCCGCGCGGAGTTCACGGCGCCCGGGCCGCGCACCGTGGTCATGCGCATCACCGAGGGCGAGGGCGTGGGATCGGTCGTGGAGACCCACGCCACCCCGCTCGGTACGGACGCCTCCGGCCGCCCGCGCACCGCCGTCGTGGAAGCGGTCGTCGCCGCCTCCGCCCGCCCGGGGTTCGCGGTGGCCCGCGCGGCCGCTCCCCTGCTGCGTCCGCTGATGCGGGCGACGGCGGGACGCTTGTGGCGCGACGACATGGCGTATGCGGAACGGCGGTGGGAGCTGCGCAGTTCGGGGCGCTTTCCCGGTTGAGGAGGCTGCACAGGAAATCTCCTGGGAGGCCGTGCAGGGGGCCGCATAGGATGCGACGCCAGTACCCCGCCGGCCTGTTCCGACACCGGACCGACGCCGGACCGACTTCGTTTCCGGAGACGACATGAGCAGCGCTCTTCTTGTGATGGACGTCCAACGGGCCATCGTGGACATCGCCGATGACGGCTCCGGGTACCTCCCGCGCCTGCGCAGGGCGATCGACGGCGCCCGGGCGGCGAAGATGCCCGTGATCTACGTGGTCATCGCGCTGCGCCCCGGCTTCCCCGAAGTCGGCTCCCGGAACCGGCCGTTGGCCGCCATCGCGCAGGCCGGCCTCTTCGTGGAAGGCGCACCCGGCACCGAGATCCACCCCGACGTGGCGCCCCGGCAGGGCGATGTGGTGGTCACCAAGAGGCGGGCGAGCGCGTTCTCGGGCAGCGACCTCGACGTGGTGCTGAGGGCTCGCGGCATCGACCGTCTCGTGCTGACCGGTATCGCCACCAGCGCCGTGGTGCTGTCCACCCTGTGCCAGGCCAACGACCTGGACTTCGGCCTCACCGTCCTGCCCGACGCCTGCCTGGACACCGACCCGGAGCTGCACCGGGTCCTCGTCGAGCAGCTGTTCCCGCAGTGGGCCGACGTCGTCACCGTAGACGACTGGGTCAAGGCCGTCGCCCCTCATTAGCGGGAGACGGGTCCGGGCCCGGACACCGGCCTTCAGCTCGCGAAGACAGTGCTGGCCAGGGCGACATGGACGGTGGTGCCGCCGATGATGCTCAGCAAGGCGTTGCGGCGCCACAGATGCAGTCCGACAGTGACGGCCAGTGCCGCCAGGGGCGCGAAGGCGTGTGCCTGGGGCAGCGGCAGGTCGCGCAGGCAGTAGACGAGCAGGATCACCATGATGCCGGACGGCATGGTGGTGCTGAGGTACTGGAGTGTCTTGCCGGCGCGCAGGGAGGCCAGAACGGTGAAGGGCGCGGCGCGCAGGGTCCAGTTGACGGCGGCCGAGACCGCGGCGGCCAGCAGCAGGTAGCGGGTGTCAGTCATGTGAAGGCCTCTTGCGGGTGGCGAGGTGACGGACCAGGAGCGCGGCGGTGAACAGGGCGAAGGCCACGGGCAGTAGCTGGCCGGGGAGGACGGCCCGGGCGGCCAGGGCGCTGAGCAGTGCGAGGACAGGGGTGGGCAGGTCGCCGCGGCGTTCGGCGACGGCATCCAGGGCCAGGACGGCGAACAGGGCGGTCATGGCGAAGTCCAGGCCGGTGACGCGGTCGGGTATCAGCGAGCCGAGCAGGGCGCCGACGGTGGCACCGCCGACCCAGTAGACCTGGAGGATCGCCTGGAGCGACAGGATGCGCGCGCCGGACCACGACCGGGCCTGCCCGCCGGTGGTCATGGCGTAGGCCTCGTCGGTCAGGGCAAAGGTGCTGTACGCCTTGCCGAAGCGTCCGCGCACCCGGTGCAGGGGGAAGGACAGTGCGTAGAAGACGTGCCGGGCGTTGACCATGAAGCCGGTCAGCGCGATCGTGGCCAGCGGCGCGGCCGCGACGGTCAGGCCCACCAGCAGGAACTCGAAGGATCCGGCGTAGACGACGGCGGCGAACAGCGGCGCGCACCACCGGGGCAGGCCGGCGTGGGTGATGACGACCCCGAGGGCGAGGCCGAGCGGCAGCAGGCCCAGCCCGACGGAGGCGGAGTCCTTCAGAGCCGCGAGGGCTTCGGTCCGCCGCCGGGCCGGGGGTATGGGGGCAGGGCAAAGGGAGTCGCTCACCGCGACCGGAAACATGGGCACAGGGAAATCCTAGAAAGATTTCCACCTTATTTGGTTTCCGATTATTCGCTTATGGTGGCGTCATGAGCAACGAAATCTCCCTCGATGCCGTGGACCGCGACATTTTGTTTCACCTGAGCCAGGACGGCCGGCTGACCAACGTGGAACTGGCCAAGCGGGTCGGCCTGACCCCGCCACCGTGCCTGCGCCGCCTCAAGCGGCTGGAGGAGACCGGCGTGATCACCGGCTACCGCGCCGTCGTCAATCCCGAAGCCGTCGGCCGCGGCCTGGAGGTCATGGTCGACGTCGAGGTGTCCGCCAACGACCTGAAGACCATCGGCATACTGGAGGAGACGCTCTCCTCGTACGAGGAAGTCGTCGAGTTCCGCCGGATGTTCGGCCGCCCCGACTACTTCCTGCGCGTCGCCGTCGCCGACCACGACGCCTACAGCGCCTTCCTCACCTCCAAGCTCACCGGCCTGCCCGGCATCCTGCGCGTGGAGTCCCACCTGACCATGCAGAAGATCAAGACCGACTCCTGACCGCACGCGTGCCTCAGGTGCCGAGCAGCCGAGCCAGTCCGCGCAGCACCGCCGACCGGCCGCGGTCCGGGACCGTCCACAGGGTCTGGCCGCGCACGCCCCACCGCTCCAACAGGGTGTTGGCGGCGAGGAAGCCGGTGGTGGCCGCGCGTTCCATCAGGGCCACCGGCAGGTCGGTACGGACGAGGTCGCCGGCGACCGTCACGGCCGGGTCGGTGGTGCGTACGGTGGGGCGGTCGCGGAAGCCGTCCACCGGGAACAGGGGGCAGTCCGCGCGCCACTCGTGCTGGGCGTCGACGATCTTCGCCTCGCCCGTCTCCGGGTAGACGCGCTGGAGTTGGCCGATCAGCCGGTCCTGTTGCGCCTGCCGGGCGGTGTCCGTGCCGAGCGCGTACGCGTGCAGTTCCACCACCGAGCCGCCGTTACGGGAGGCCCACCGGGCCGCTTCCCCTTCCCATCGCTCCAGCACGCTGACGTTGTCGAGCGGGCCGAAGCCGCTGGTGCCGAGGAATCCCGGCCGGTCCGGGGCCACCGGCCGGTCGAGCCAGAGGCGGGAGACGAGGAACGGCGGGGCGGTGCGCAGCCGCAGCATCCGTTCGCGCCATTCCGGGTCGCCCAGTCGCGGTGAGGCGGCGACCACGCGGCGCAGCCCGGTCACGTCGAGGGCGAGCACGACCGCGTCGTGGCGCGCCGCGCCGTGGCCGCCCCGTACGGTCACGCCCGCGCCGTGCCCCGGGGCGGGCTCCACGGACTCCACCGCGCAGCCGGTCCGGAAGGTGACACCGTGCCCGGTCAGGTAACGTCCCAGCGGTTCCCAGAGTGCCTGCGGGAACGGCTCGCCGGGGACGTCGAACAGCAGCCCTTCACTGGAGCCGAGGAAGTAGATGTGGAACATCAGGGCCATCTCGGCGGCCGACAGTTCCCCGGGGTCGGCGAAGAAACTGCGGGAGAACACCTCGAACGCCAGGTGGTGCGCGGCCTCGGGAAAGCGGATGCGGTCCAGCAGTCGGCGCGCGCTGACGCCGTCCAGGCGCTCGTACACGTCGGGGGTGCGTACGTCGAGCAGCGGCAGGGCGGCGCGCGGGTTCATCCGGGCCATCTCGCGCAGGGTGAACGTAGGGCTGAGCGCGGCGAAACCGAGGGCGCTCCACGGCGGCGTGCGCGGGACGTGGGCGAAGCTGTCCTGGAGGCCGTTGCTGTGGCGCAGCGGGTAGTCGGGCAGTCCGGTGAGCGCGGCCAGCGCCGGGTCGGCGCGCCGCAGCAGGCCGCGCAGGTTGTAGTACTGGCGGAAGAAGGCGTGGAAGCCGCGGGTCATGGTCGCCCCGGAGCCGTCGGCGAGCTGGATCCGCCGTCCGGCGAGCCGGCCGCCGAGCCCCGGTTCCCGCTCGTACAGCGTGACCCGGACGCCCCGTTCGGCGAGTCCGGTGGCCGCGGCCAGTCCGGCGATGCCGCCGCCGAGCACCGCGACGTGCGGTGGCTCGCCGGTGATCCTGGCCCGGCCCGGCGGTGGCGGCACGACACGGGCGCGCCGGTCCCGGCCCCGGCACGGGGCGGTGGGGGTGCGCCGGGCGGCGGCCGGGAGCGTGGCCGGGAGGGCAGCTTCACGCGGGAGGGTCGTCATCGGACGGTCCGTTCCTGTTCGGGGCCGGGGTGGCCGGGGCAACGGCCGGTGCGGTCGTCGGCACGCCGCTCTCCGTACGGACCGTGCGTACGTACGGACGACGGCGCAGCCCCGGCATCTCGGCCACGGTGCGCAGCATGGGCAGAACGGGGGTGTGGAGGCCGATCGACAGGTCCTCGTGCAGCCGGGTGCCGCCGTCCAGGAAGCGCAGCAGCCGTTCCATCGGTACGCCGCGGAACAGCCCGGTGAAGAAGTCGGCGCCGTCGATGCGTCCACGGTCGAGGGCGCGCAGCAGGACGGCGTCCATCAGCCGGGAGCGCGCGGTGTGCGGGGGCGGCGGGGCCGGGGAGCGGCCCTGGTGGACGGCGGCGGCGATGGCCCGGGTCTGGCGCTGGACTGCGGCGAAGGTGTAGCCGGTCGACGGACGGGTGGCGCCGCCCGCGGCGCCGATCCGGAAGACGCCGGGCCCGGCGCCGCGGGGGAAGCGCGCGTCGGTCATCGGGATGACGCCCTGTTCGGAGGCGGTGATCCGGTACGGGCCGAGCGGACGGACCTCGGTGAGGTAGTGGCGCAGCGCACGGTGGTAGGCGGCCTCGTCCAGCGGGGCGGCGGAGAACTCGGTGTACTCGACCAGCGCTTCGTGCGGGCCGAGCGGGAGGACGTAGCCGAAGGAGAGCCCGTGGTCCGGCTGCGGGGTGCGGAAGTCCATCAGGTCGGCGGTCGCGGGGTCGAACTCGGGCCGTTCCGTGCGGACGAACCAGCCGTGGAAGTGCTGGAGCAGGGTGGTGCGGGCGGGCGGCAGGGCGGGCAGGGGCCGGGAGTCGAACACCCAGCGGGCCCGCAGCCGCAGGGGGGCGCCTTCCGGAGTCGTGCCGCGGACCTCGGCGCCGCCCGGCAGCGTGCGCACGTCGTCCACGACGGCCGTCACCCGGTGTGCGGAGGGGGTGGCCGCGAGCCGGTCACCGACCAGTTCCCCGAACGCGCCGGAGCGCAGCATCTTGTACCGCAGCGGTGCCGGACGTCCGGTCAGCGGGGAGCCGTCGGCCCCGTGGACGCGGAGCCGGTCCCAGGAGGCCGCGAGGACGCCGTCGTACTCGCCGTCCGGCCCTTCCCAGTAGCACCAGGTGCGTTCGGGGGGCCTGAGCGGTCCCGGCGGCGCGTCCACGACGGTCACCTGGGGGCAGCGGGCGCCGGGCGGCGGGGCGCAGAGCCGGTGGGCGAGGGAGAGTCCGGCGGCGCCACCGCCCACGACGGCCACCTCCGTGTCGTACACGCCGACTCCCTCCCGTACCGCCCGGCACCGGACCGACGGGTCCGCCACGTCTGCGTGTGCCCGCCCGGCCGGGTTCCACCGGTCCCGGGGCCGCCTTCCGGGCCGCCGACTCCGCACCGGGACGTATCGCCATGATCCTTACCACGCCGGACGGGCGGCGGCCGGTCCGTGACACGCGCGGCGGTGGGGTCCGGGGCATCCGTACGGGAACGGAGAAAGCCCCGGCCAGACGGGGGGAGCTGGCCGGGGCGGTCCGGAACGGGCGGGGACGCCGCCCTCGCCGACGAGTCGACGAAAGGGTCCGCACAACCCGTGATCAATTGAACGATAAACCATTGATGGCCTCTACACCAAACCAGATCGATGTGACGCATATCGCTCCCCGCCGGTCACCCCCGGTGCGCACGGGCACCGCACGCGCGTAGGCATGCGACTGCCGCGCGGCAGGGGCCGTTCCCCTCCACGCGGCAGTCGTCAGCAGATCAGGAGATCAGCAGGTCAGGAGGCCGGGGCGAGCTGCGCCACCAGGCCGTTGCGCCACAGGGCGTCCACCCGGGCGCGCTCCTGCGCGTTCGGGTTGGTGTTCTGGCAGGAGGGGCCGGGGCCGCCGCCCGACATCAGCTCGCTGCACGGGCCCGAGTAGTGGTCGGGCAGGCCGAGGACGTGACCCGTCTCGTGAGCCACCACGCGGGTGGAGTTGTACTGCTGGTTCTGCCGGTAGTCGAGGAAGATGTAGCCCCGGCCGTGGCCGTCGGTGCTCGCGTAGGAGCCGCGGGCATCGTTGCCCTCGCGGTACGAGAAGTCGCCCCTGGAGCCTTCCTGGAGCTTCACGTTGGTCACCGAGCTGTTCCAGATCTGCGTGCTGCGCGCTATCTGGCTGCGGAAGGTGGGAGCGCTGCTCGCGTTGTACGTGACGGTGACCGCCTTGATGCCGGGCGTCGCCGCGCGCTTGGCGGCGGCGGCCTTCATGACGGCCTGGAAGAACGCCTTGTTGGCCGTGGCTTCCTCGGCCGAGCCGGCGTACTTGGCTATGGAGGCCGGGGTGGAGACGTTCGCGGCGGCGGGGGCGGCCGGCGCGGAAGCCGCGGTGGCGGGGACGGTACCGAGGGAGGCGGCCAGACCGAGGCCGAGCACGGCGGTGAGGACCGTACGGGTGGGTCTCATGGGGGAACCTCGTCATCCGTGGGAGGGATTTGGTACCCGGATTGTGAAGGAATCAAGGTCCGCTGCGGATGACAGCTTTTGGTGATAGGGCCGTGACATCGCCCCGGGCGTCCGGAGCCCAGCCCTCCGCAACTCCCTTGTCACGCAAGGTTCATGACGCGGCGAAGGTCCCGTTCACACCGTTGGCACGGGAACGCGGCACCTGCCCGCGTCATCACCGACTACGTCGAATGACGTATTCCGTACGCGTTCGACGGAGGTGCGGGCCCGGACGTCAGCCGGGCAGCGGCCGCGCCCGGTTGAGGTTGAGCAGGGGCGCGAGCAGGTCGCCGTGGCGCTCACGGCGCTCGGCGACGGCGTCGAAGAGGAACGTGAGCTGCTCCGGGTCCGTACAGGCCTCGACCTCGTCCCAGGTCACGGGGGCGGAGACGGTCGGCAGCGCACGGGCGCGCACCGTGTAGGGGGCGGCGGTGGTCTTGGAGGCCGAGTTCTGCGAGAAGTCGATGAAGACCTTCCCCGGCCGCAGAGCCTTGGTCATCCGGTGCACGACATGGCCGGGCAGGGTCTGCTCGGCCTCGACGGCGATCGCCTTGGCGTACGCCGTGACGTCGTCCGAGGGCGTCGGCTCGATCGGTACGAGGATGTGCAGGCCCTTCGAGCCGCTGGTCTTCGCGTAGACGTTGAGGCCGTCGGCCGCCAGGCGCTCGCGCAGCCACCGGGCCACCCCGCAGCACTCCACGATCGTGGCCGGCTCCCCCGGGTCGAGGTCGAACACGAGCCGGTCGGCGATGCGGGGCGCGGCGGCGGTCCACTGCGGGGTGTGCAGCTCGACGACGAGGTTGGCGGCCCACATCAGGGTCGGTACGTCGCGGACCAGCACCTGCTGCCGGGACTTCGCCGTGCTGCCGGGCACCTCGGTGGTCTTCACCCATGCGGGCGTCCCGGGCGGCACGTTCTTGGTGAAGAACTGCTGGCCGTCGGGCCCGTCGGGATAGCGCAGGAAGGAGACGGGCCGGTCGTGGACGTGGGCGAGGAGGGCGCCCGCGGTGGTGGCGTAGTAGTGCAGCAGCTCGCCCTTGGTGGTGCCGGTCCGCGGATACAGGACCTTGTCCAGGTTGGTGAGCGACAGCCGCCGCCCCTCCACGACGGTGATTGGCGACATACGATGACCATCCCATACAAATGCCACGGCAAGGATGAGACATGCGATCTGTTTGGAACGGGTCTATCTCCTTCGGGCTGGTCAGCATCCCCGTGAAGACCTACAGCGCGACCGAGCGCACCGCCTCCGTCTCGTTCGTCCGCATCCACGAGAAGGACGGCGGCCGGATCCACTACCGCAAGGTGTGCGAGCTGGACGGCGAGGAGGTCCCCAACGAGGAGGTCGGCAAGGGCTACCAGGCCGCGGACGACACGATCGTGCCGATCACCGACGAGGACCTGGCCAAGCTGCCGCTGCCGACCACCAAGACCCTGACCATCCTGGCCTTCGTCGGCGCGGACGAGATCGACCCGCTCCAGCTGGACAAGTCCTACTTCCTGGGGCCCAACGGCGTCGCCGCCGCCAAGCCGTACGCCCTGCTGCGGGACGCGCTGGAGCACCAGGAGAAGGTCGCGATCGGCAAGGTCGCCATGCACGGGCGGGAGACGCTGGCCATGCTCCGGTCGCACGACGGGGCGATCGCCATGCACACCCTGCTCTGGCCGGACCAGGTCCGCTCGGCGCGCACCGTCGCCCCGGCCGACAAGGTCGAGATCCGGGAGAACGAGCTGACCCTCGCCGAGACCCTGATGGACTCGCTCGGCGACCTGGACGAGTCCGAGCTGCACGACGACTACCGGGAGGCCGTCGAAGAGCTGGTCTCCGCGAAGCTGGAGGGCGGCGAGCCGGCCGCGCCCCGGACCGCGCCCGGCGCCGGCGGCAAGGTCATCGACCTGATGGCCGCGCTGGAGAACAGCGTCCGCGCGGCGCGCGAGTCGCGCGGGGAGAACGGTGGCGGCGGGGTGGAGCAGGACGAGGAGTCGGCGTCGGTCACGCCGATCGGGAGCCGCAAGACCGCGAAGAAGACCGCGGCGAAGACCGCGTCCGGCGGTGGCGCCAAGAAGACGGCAGCGGCCCGTAAGACGTCCGGGGCCGCCGCCGAGAAGACCGCTTCGGGCAAGGCGCCGGGCGGGTCCGGCGCGAAGAAGACGGCGGGGAGCGGCAGCTCGGGCGGCAAGAAGACCGCGGCGAAGACGTCCACGGCCAAGTCCGCCGCGAAGAAGAGCACCGCCAAGCGGAGCGGGAAGAAGGCGTCGGCCTGAGACACCCCGTGCGGGCGGTTTCGGCATGGGTCCTCGCGCGGCCACCGGTGGCCTTAAAGTCGGTGCATGGCTTCAGACGAGGGAACGGTGCGCGTCGACAGCTGGATCTGGTCCGTCCGGCTGACCAAGACGCGTTCGGCGGCCGCGACGGCCTGCCGCGGCGGGCATGTACGGGTCAACGGAGAGCGGGCGAAGGCCGCCCAGGCGGTGCGGCCAGGCGACGAGGTCCGGCTGCGGCACGCCGGGCGCGAGCGTGTCGTGGTGGTCTCGCGCCTGGTCCGCAAGCGGGTGGGCGCCGCGGTCGCCGCGGAGTGCTTCGTCGACAACAGTCCTCCGCCGCCGCCCCGTGAGGAGATCGCCGCGGTCGGCCACCGCGACCGCGGCGCCGGACGGCCCACCAAGCGCGACCGGCGCGAGCTGGAGCAGCTGCGCGGAGGCCGCTGAGCCGGAGAGCCGAGCGGCCGTACGGGGTGCCTCAGCGGCTTCCCGTACGGCCGCTCGGCGCACTCACAGCTCGCTCAGGTACACCCAGGCGCCCTCGTCCCGCACGAAGCGGCTGTTCTCCTCCTGCACACCGGGCTCCCCGTGCAGTGTGTAGTGCGCCCGGAACTGGACGGTGCCCTCGCTGTGGAAGGCACTGCCGCCCGTCGTGGCGACGATCTCCAGGCGCGTCCAGTGCTGCTTCGGCTCGAAGTCCAGGTCCGCCGGGCGGGTCGCGGGGTGCCAGGTGCGCAGCAGGTACGGTGCGTCGCCGGCTGCGAAGGCGCTGTAGCGCGAGCGCATCAGCCGCTCGGCGGTGGGGGCTGCTGCCTGTCCGTGGTGGAAGCGGGCGCAGCACTCTCCGTAGGACGCCTGGAGGCCGCAGGGGCAAGGGGCGGTGGGGTCGATCGCCGTTCGTCGGCGCGCGTGGTTTTTGGACACTCCTAGATTGTGACCGTTACGGGAGACCGTACGGCCGGTGCCCCCTGGGCCGGCCCGCACCGCCCTTCTGCGCATCTCCGCCCGTCAGTCGGCCGCGCTCCGCAGCCAGCCGTCGACCGTGGCCGTCACGGCGCGGGCGAAGCGGTCGATGCCCGGCGACCGTACGGGACATGGGCGGGGTGTGGTGGTCGTCGGGGCCAGGCAGAAGTGCAGGGCGTCGTCGGTGCGGTGCAGGTCGGTGGTGCCGCCGCCGGGGGCCGGGTGGGTGCAGTACGCGGGGTGCGCGCGCTCGTAGGCGTCGCAGGGCAGCTGGCGGGTCCACCGGTAGCGGTCGTCTGCCGGGCTGAGCGCGCGGCCCGCGTCCGCGTACAGGTCGCCTGAGGCGGTGGCCCGGTCCGCGTAGACGGCGTTCACCCTGCGGACGCGGTCCGGGTGGAAGGCGTCGGGTGCCTGGGAGGCCCAGACGATCTTCGGGCGGGCGAGGCCGGCGGCCCGGGCGGCCGCGGCGATCTCCTCGGTCAGTGCCCGCGCGTCCGCCGCGTACCGGTCGTAGTAGCCCGCCGTACCGTAGGTGGCGCCCGCCATGCAGGGCGTGTAGCCCCAGGCGTTCCCCCAGAACTGGAGGATCACGACGCGCGGGCGCACCGTCCGTACCAGCGCGGCCGCCTTGTCGCGGGCGGGGACCAGCGACTTTCCCCGCCAGGACGTCAAGTAGTCGCACAGTGTCGTGCCGGAGTGCGGCGCGCTGTGCAGCGTCACCCGGCCGGTCGCGCGGAGCCGTTCCGCGAGCGCCGTCTGGCTCTCCATGGCCAGCGAGTCACCAAGGTAGATCGCGGGGGCGGCACGGGCGGACGGTCGGGGGGCCGGGCTCTCCACCGCCTCCTCCGGCGGTGGCGTGGAGGCGCTGCCGCCGGGCGCGGGAGCGGTCGCGGCCGGGCGCGGGCCGGTAGGGGTGTCCGTGGGGTCGGACGCGAAGACGACGCTCCAGCCGAGGGCGCCGACCAGGGCCAGGGCCAGCACACCGAGCAGCGGTACCACCCAGCGTCGGGTCATCGGGCCGCCCCTGGTCGCGCGTACGGCCGGTGGCTCATGTCAGGTGCACTACACACCGGCACGGGCAGACCAGACAAGCACACCGCGCCGCGCGGGAAAAGACCGCCAGGGTGCTTCTACCGGAGGTGCGGCCGCCGCCCGGCCGGTGCCGGTGCCGGCGCCTTGCCGCAGAACTCCGCCTCGATCACGTTCACGTACAGCGTCTGGTCCGTCAGCCAGTCACCGTTGATGTTGAACGTCAGCTGGTGGCCGCCGTCCCGTGTGCCGAACGAGGCGGACATCGAGCCGTTGGTCCCGCCGGTCTTGCCGACCACCCGTACGCCGCAGGACAGGACGGCGGTCTCCACACCGAGCCCGAAGCCGAGCCCCTCCCCCGCCGGCATTTCGGTGAGCAGTTCCGTCATCTGCGCGCGGGGCAGCAACGCGCCGCGCAGCAGGGCCCGGTGGAAGCGGTTGAGGTCGCCGAGGGTGGAGATCATGTCGCCCGCCGCGCCCAGCCAGGTCATGTTCTGCTCGGTGGCGTCGTGGACCGGCGCGTCGGGGGCCGGGGCGTGCAGCCGGGAGTACGCGACAGGGTGCGGGTCCGGCATGGTGGCCCGGCTCCCGGGGAACGACGTGCCGCGCAGCCGCAACGGCTCGATGACACGGCGCGTCACCTCGCGGGCGTACGAACGGCCCGTCACCTTCTCGATGACCAGGCCCGCGAGGACGAAATTGGTGTTCGAGTACCGGGCCCGCGTCCCCGGCGCGGACGTCGGAGGGTACTTCATCGCCATGGCCACCAGCTCCTGGGGCGTGTGGTGGTCGTAGCGGTGTTCGGGGAAGCGGCTGCCGGAGGAGTTGGCCTGGAAGTCCGGGTCCTCGGTGAAGTTGGGCAGACCGCTGGTGTGCTGGAGCAACTGGCGCAGGGTGATCGCGCGGCCGTCGTTCCCTCGCCCCCGTACCAGGCCCGGCAGCCACTTCTCCACGGTGTCGTCCAGGCGCAGTCTCCGCTCCGCCTCCAGCTGGAGGAGGACGGTGGCGATGAACGGCTTGGTGATGCTCGCCGCCCGGAAGCGGTCGTCGGCCGTGCGGGCGCGCCCCGTACCGGTGTCCGCGACGCCCGCCGAGCCGAACCACCGCTGTCCGCCGTCCCGGACTTCTGCCGCCACGCCGGGCAGCCCGGCCACGTCCACCAGCCGGCGCAGCGCCTCCTGGGTCGCCGCGTGCCCGTGCCCCCGCGCGGCGGGCTCCGCCGCGTACACGGGTGCCAGGGTCGTGAATCCCATCGCCGCGGTGGTGGCCAGGGCGGTCAGAACGGTGCGTACGGTCCGCTGTGTCATCGGTCAGCCTCCGGGAGCCGGTGAGGGGCGTTCGCCCCTTGTGGCGTCAGTGACGCCGGGGAGGAGGCGGGAGGTTGACCGTGCAGGGGCGTCCGGTGCCGTGTCCGGAATCGTGCGGGACCTGTCCCGGACAAGTCCGGACAGCTCATCCGTGGACGGCACGGGTACGGAGTCGGCAATGTCGGCGGGGAGCCCGGGAACGCGGAGCGGAGTCAGGGCGCCCTTGTACGGGGGTGCGGACAGTGCGGGCCGACGGCCTGCCGGCCGGTGACGCGGGTGCGGCGGCGGGCACTGCCCGCCGGGCGTCTCTCCCCTGCGCGGTCCCGGGCCGGTCCTGACCGGCACGCCGTGCGGCGCTGCCGGACCGGCCCCATGATGGAAGCAGCGGAGGCACTGCCGGCCCGGCGGGACTCTCCGGACCCGAGCGATCTTTCGGGAGGCGCCATGGGCAAGGACAACACTCCGGGTTCCGACGAGGCCCGCGCGGCGAGGCTGCGGGAGCTGTACACGGGCGGTGAGCGCCCGTTCGATCCGGAGGACCTGGTCATGGCCAGGGGACTGGAACCGACGCCGGAGCGGGTCGAGGAGGCCCGCAGGCTGATCGAGGAGAAGGGGGCCGCGGCGATCGAACGGTATCTGCCGTAGCCGGGCCGCGAGCGGGGCCCACCGCTCAGTTCGGTGACACCAGGGCGGCGACGCGCGCACGGTAGGCGGCGCTGTCCTCCTGGCTCAGCGGCAGCCGGCCGTCGCCCGCGAGGTGCGACGGAAGGTAGGTGGCCTGCTTGACGGCCTGGGACAGCGGACCCGGCAGGTTGAGCAGGAGCTGGCCCTGTTCGGCGGTCTCGATGACCATCCACGCGTCGGAACCGCGGTCGTCGGGGGCGGTCGGTTCGATGGTGCTGACGGCGGTCACGGTCAGGGTGGGCGGCACGTCGGCAGTCGTCGGTGAGCCGCTGGCCGTCGGCGCGGCGGCGGTCGTCATGTCGGTCGTCGTCGGTATGGCGGTTCCCGTCGTGTTCTCGTTCTCCGTACTCATGTTCCCTCCCTAACAGCCGGGTGCGGGTCCGGGCCAGCGGTCGCGCCGAGTCGTGTCTCACAGTGGCCGGGGGGAATGCGGGACGGGGACCGCGGAAGGATGAGGTGACCGACGGACATGAGCCGCAGAAGAGTCCTGGCCAAAGTGACCCGTCCGACATGCCCCGAAGGAGCCCGAGCACCGATCATGGCCCGCATGGACGAGGACCTCCACACCACCGGTCCGGCGCCGGACGCGGCGCGCCGTACGCACGACCGGGAGCGCCGGCAGGCACGGCTGGTGCTCGCGGGGCGCGCCGAGAGCGCGGCGGACCTGGCGATGCTGATCGACGCCCTGGGGCTCGCCCCCCGGGAGGACCATGAGCCGTCGGGGCGGCGGGAGTGAGGCGTTCAGATGTCGCTCGCACCCGCCTGGGCTGGCCGTCGGCACCTTCCCGGCCAGTGACAGCGCCACGCCCTCACAGTTCGGGCGCCGCCCACACCTTCAGGAGACCCCGCGCCTGCGACGACGGAGCGTCCGTCGCGCCAGCGTCTTGCTGCCGTTGAGGAAGTCGTTGCACCGGTCCAGCCCCCAGACGGCTCGGAGGACGAGCGGCTGCATCAGCAGCGACATCGACGGCGGGTACTTCGAGGCGTCCGACCAGATGCCGGCGAGGTCCTCCGACATCTCACCGTCGACGATGTAGTCGGCGAGCTGATGGGCCACGTACGGCACCTGACAGAGGCCGTGGCCGTTGCAGGCCATCGAGTAGAAGACGTTGTCGCCCACCTGCCCGGCGATCGACAGCCAGTCCGGGCTGATGCCGATCCAACCGCCCCAGGCCCGTTCGATGGCCACGTCGGACAGCGACGGGAACCGGTTGGCCAGGTCCTTCCCCATGTCCTGCACGACACTGGGGTCCGGGACCCGGTCCGGGAGCGGGTAGGTCTGGCCTCGCTGCGGCTGGCGGACCCCGCAGACGATGGTGTTGCGCTCGGTGAGCCGGTAGTGGGTCATCAACTGGTGCTGGGTGATGATGCCGGACCGACTGGTCCAGTCCAGCTCGGCGAGCCGCTCCGGCGCGATGGGTTCCGACTCGATCTCGATGACGTACAGCGGCGTCGCGAGGTTCTTGGGCGTGATGTCCCACTCACCGCCGTAGACGCTGGTTGCGAGCACCACCTTGTTGGCCCGCACGGTGCCGTGCGGTGTCGTGAGCTCGACGGTGCGGCCTGTCCGCCGGACATCGCTCACCCGCGACTGCTCGAAGACCTTGGCCGAGGAGGCGAGCAGCGCGCGACGCACACCCCGAGCGAGCTTGCCCGGGTTCAGCATCCCGCCGATGGATTCCCGCATACCGCCCACGAAGCCGGCAGGGAGGCCGAGTTCCTCCCTGCTGCCGACGGTCCCCTGCCCGCCGAAGGCGCGCAGGATCGCTGCCTGGGTGTGCACCCTGAGCATCATGACGGGTGAGACCGCACCCCACACCAGGCCGTTCGCCACGTAGTCGCAGTCGATGTCGTGCGTCTTCATGAGGTCTTCCACGTAGTGGCCCGCGTGCTCCGCCAGTTTGACCATGACCGGCATCTTCTTCGGGGACTGGAGGCTGAGCATCCGCAGGTCGCCCCCCGGCGCCCCGGCGATCTGACCGCCGTTGCGCGAGGCCGAGCCGTAGCCGCAGAACTCGGCCTCCAGCAGGGCCACGTCCTGGTCACGCTCCGCGAGGCGCAGCGCAGCCGCCATGCCACCCATGCCGCCGCCGATGACGGCGATGTTACAGGTGAGGTCGCCGTCCAGTGCAGGCTGCACGTCGTCCGGCCGGTCGATCCAGCCGGTGAAGTTGCTGTACTTCGTGCTGTCGGTCCTCATGCTGTCCTGATCTCCTTCAGGTGGGTGTCCGTCCTACTGCGTGCTTCGCGTCAGGGCCTGCTCGGCAGCGCGCCCAAGCCTTCGTTCCCGTCCAGCAGATCAACCGTGACAGGCGTCTCTTCGGCGAGACGTGTGAAGACGGCGAGACAGGAGGTTCTCCTCGTTCCGGAAGCGGTGGTGGAGGGAGGCGAGAGGCGCCCGCGCCTCGTCAGCGATCTTCCGGGTGGTGGCTCCGTCGGCACCTTCGCGGGCGATCACCTGCACAGCCGCCTCGACCACCTGCTCTCGCCGCGTGTCCGCTGGCACATACGGCATCCAAGCCTCCGTGAGCCCGACTGAGTCACTTGACCTACTTGGACGGTACCACGGCCCCGCCACGGGCTTTGGCGTCGTTGTCCTCCAGACGCAGGAGGAGGTCGTGGAGGTCGTGGCCGAAGGGGCCGCTCCTGGGGGACGAGCACGCCCACCGTGACCCGGCATGCGGGGCCCCGTCGCCGCGCCGGCCGGAAAAACCGCTTCTGGTGTCGCGCGACGAGTCTGCGAGAGGCTCGGTGAGGGCCAGGATGGACTCGGATGCTGCCGCAGGGAGGGGAGCGGAGTGTGGCGGAGCGGGGTGTGTCGCGGCGGGAGTTGATCCGGCGTCGGCGGCGTGACGGGTTCGTGGGCCGGCGCAGCGAGTTGTCGGTCTTCCGAGAGAACGTGGAGCGCTCGCCGGAGGACGAGACAGCGGACTTCTTCTTTCATGTCTGCGGTCCTGCGGGCGTAGGAAAGACGACGTTGGTACGGCGCTGGGAGGCGATCGCCGGCGAGCACAGCGCGGCCACGGCCTACGTGGGCGATACGGTCGCCGATGCCGTGGAGGCGATGGAAGCCGTCATCATCCAGTTGGCGCGGCAGGGGTACGGGGCGAAAGAGTTCGACAAGGTGCTGGCTTCCTATCGGCAGCGGCTCACGAGGCCGAAGCCACTGCCACCGCCCCGGAGGGTGCGCTACAGGCAGCCGGTGGCGGTGAACAGCCGGTGCCGTCGCCGGTGAGCATGGTGGCCACGCAGGTCGGCCTGGCAGGGCTGGGCATGGTGCCGGGAGCGGGCCCGTTCGTCGGGGCGGTCGATCCCGCCCAGGTGGCGCTGGGCGCCGACCGGGTCCGCTCGGTGTTCGCCGCCCGCTTTCGCAACCGCGACGACGCCCACCTGGTGCTCTCTCCGCTTCAGGTGCTCACGCCACTGTTCGTGCGGGCTGTCGAAGAGGCGACGCAGCGGGCGGGGCGGGTGGTGCTGTTCTTCGACACCTATGAGTACACCGGCACCTTCCTGGACACATGGCTGCGAGATGTCCTCATCGAGGCGCGGTACGGGGAACTGCCTGTCGGCGTGATGGTGGTGACGTCCGGGCAGAGCCGCCTCTCCCCTGCCGTCTGGGGCGACCATCTGGACTTGGTGCACGAGCTGGAACTCGAGGTTTTCACCGAGGCTGAAGCGCGCCAGTTGCTGGGCGCCAAGGGAATTCAAGATGAGCAGGTCATCGAAGTGATTCTGCGCCTGTCCGGGCGGCTGCCGGTGTTGGTGCATCTGCTGGCAGAGTCCCGCCCGGCCTCCGTCGAGGACGTCGGCGATCCCAGCGGCACCGCGATCGAACGGTTCCTGCGTTGGGAAAGCGCCCCGGCTCGGCGCGCAGCGGCACTGGCGTGCGCCCTTCCGCTGGAGTTGGACGAGGACATCTGCCGGCTGCTGACCGGTGAGGAGGGTGGTGCGGAGGTCTTCGACTGGCTGCGCCGGCGGCCGTTCGTCACCGACCGGTCCGGACGCTGCCGCTACCACGATGTCGTACGCGACGCCATGTTGCGCCTGCAACGTGCGCAATCGCCCCAGCGGTGGGAGCGCCTGCACATTCTCCTGGCCGACACCTGCGCCCGGCGGCGCCTGCGCGAAGAACAAGGCGATGACCGTACGCCGCGGCAGTGGTGGCAAGAGCAGTGGTGGCGCGAGTGCCGGTTGCGGGAGACCTATCACCGACTGTGCGCACACCCGCACCGCGCCCTGCCCGCCGCCCTCGCCGAACTCCTGCATGCCTACGCCCACAGCCCCGTCACCCTGCGCCGCTGGGCCCAGACCCTCTACCGGGCGGGCCGCGACGCCGACGCACCGGCATTGAGCCAGTGGGGAGAAGAGGTGCTGGCCGCCCTGGAGAGTCCGCAGGAAGGCATCGCCGGCGTGCTCAGCCGTTTGCTTGCCGACGGGAAGCTCGACTCCGGCGACCGTGCGCTGGCGCATGCCCTGCGCGGACGCGAACACCACGATGTGCGCGACGTGGAACCTGCTCTGGCCGACTACACCGCCGCATTGGATCTGGATCCCCACCTGGTCCGTGCGCACGTGGGCCGCGCCTGGATGCAGATGTGGCAAGGCTGCTCCGACGACGCTCTGGCCGGTTTCGCCCGCGCCATCGAACTCGAACCCCACCAGGCCGATGCCTACCAGTTCCGCGGTACCACCTACACGGTCATGGGGCGCTACGGCGACGCCCTCGCCGACTACACCCGGGCGATCGAACTCGCCCCAGGGGCCATCGTTCCTCGCAGCAACCGAGGCGGTCTGTACATGCGCATGGGACGGTATGAAGAGGCCCTCACCGACTACCACCGCGCCATTGCCCTCGCGCCTGACAGCTCCTCATCACACTCCGCCAGAGGGCGGGTGTACGCCAGATCAGGGCGCTTCGAAGAAGCCCTCGCGGACCACGACCACGCCGTCGAACTTGATGCCCATGACGTCTGGGCGTATGCCATGCGCGGTGAGGCCTACCGGTACCTGGGCCGGTTCGAGGAAGCATGCACGGATTTCGACCGCGCCATCGAGCTGGGACCCGACTACTCCTTGCTGTACGTCGGCCGCGGGGAGACCCATCGGCTCCAGGGGCACTACGAGGCAGCACTTGCCGACCTCCACCGCGCCGTCGAGCTCGCCCCTGACGACGGCTGGACGAAGCTACACCGTGGCAGGCTCCACCGGCTCGCGGGTCGCTACGACGACGCCCTCGGTGATCTGCTGCCCCAGGGACGGCCGGGTCCGACCGAGGCCTGGAGACGCTATGAGATCGCCCTGGTGCGGCGTGTGACGAACCAGTCCGACTGGGAGGAAGAGCTGGTGAGATCCGAGCGGTTGTACCGTGATCTCTGCGTCGGCGGCTTCACCGGCCGCACGGGCGAATCGGCGATGCTGTTCATCATCCGGTGCGCTCTACAAGACTGGACGAAGGCCGGGCAGACGCTGGAGAGCATTCTGCGCGCCGGGCCGGCCGCCCATCGTCTGCGGCAGACGATGGACGACCTGGAAGAAGCCGTGGCGGTCTTCCGCCTGCCGTCCGAACCGGTGCGGCTCCTGCGCCGCAAACTTGGGCGGCAGGCAAGTTCATCCCCGTCCACGATGCCCGGCGGACCCAGGCCATGAAGATTCACGGCGAGCGGGACGGCATCTGCGCGCTCCGCAAAGCCGCCCAGACCGAGACCGAGCCCTGGTCGGCCAGGGGTACGTTGGCGGAGGCTCTGACTGTCCGGGAGTCCAGCACGCCTGCGCACGGCTCGCCGCTGCGGCCCTCCGCCTCGTGGACCAGACGCCGCAGCAGGCCGGTGAGCTGCGCGAAGATGCCGTCCTGCTGCCAGCGGGCGAAGTAGCCGTAGACCCTCCGATGAGGCGGGAAGTCATGGGGCAGGTAGCGCCAGGGAATGCCGGTGCGGTCGGCGCCGGCAGACAAGATGGCGTTCATGAGGCGCCGCCAGCAGGGACGGATACTCGGTCAGTCCGGCGTGGGGGTGTCCATCGCATCGGCGAGGGATTTCGGGCGCATGTCCGTCCAGCGCTCCGTCACGTGGTCCAGGCAGCCCTGCCGTGTGTCCTCGCCGTGCACGACGGTCCAGCCGCCGGGCAGCCCGGCCGCGGCGGGCCACAGGGAGAACTGGTTCTCGTCGTTGACGAGGACGAGGTAGGCGGCGTCGGGGTTCTCGAACGGGTTGGTCATGACGTGCGGCTCCTTGGGGGTGTGTCGGGGTGGTGGTTGCAGTGGTTACGGACTGGTCGTCACCTGGGGCAGCGGCTGCGAACGGAGCGCTGTCCGGGACAGCGGTCACGGGCCGGCCGTTCCGGCCGTTCTCGGAGACAGGGCGTCGTCCGGTCGCGCCGTCCCGTCCAGTACGGCGGCGATCACGGGCCCGATCCGGGCGAGGGCGTGCGGCTGCATCATGTGCCCGTGCTCGCAGCACGCGTCGTGGGTGAGCACGGCACCGGAGACGTACGGCTGCCAGGCCTCCGCGGGCCAGTGCGGTTCACCGCGTTCGGGCTCCGCCTTGAAGAGCAGCAGGTCACCCTCGAAGACGGCGGGCCGGAAGGTGTACCAGCGCAGCCGGGTGTTGTCGGTCAGGGTCTCCGCCAGGGCCGTCACCTGGGGTTCGACCAGCAGGGCGGCCAGTGCGCTGCCTTGCTCGCGCAGGATTTCCGCCGCCCGGGCGGTGTCGGGGCCAGGAGCCTCCCCGTTGTCGGCACGGCCGACCGAGTCGACGAACAGTTCGGCCACGTCGTGTGCGGTGTGGCGCGGAAGCACGCGGCCGGGGTCGATCTGGAGGGGCGCGGAGTCCAGGAGGGCCAGGAAGGCGACTTTCTCGCCCTGCTCTTGGAGGCGGACGGCCATGGCGTGGGCGACGGCGCCGCCGAAGGACCAGCCGAGCAGGTGGTAAGGACCGGTGGGCTGCACGGTGCGGATCTGCTCCAGGTAGTCGGCGGCCATGTCCGCGATGGTCGCCGGGCGGGCGCCGGGCTCGGTCAGGCCGCGTGCCTGGAGCCCGTACACGGGACGGTCGTCCAGGTGGCGCATGAGTCCGGCGTACGGCCAGCTGATGCCCGACGCCGGGTGGACGCAGAACAGCGGCGGACGGCTGCCGCGCGGGCGCAGCGGCAGCAGGACGTCCAGGGCGTCGGCGGTCGAGCCGCCCCTGCCGGGCGCACGACCGTCGGCCGCGGCACGACCGTCGGCCGCGGTGCCCCCGTGAACCGCGCTGTCCCCGTCGCCCGCCGCGTCCAGGGCTCGGACCAGTCCGGCGGGCGTCTGGGCCGCGAACAGGGCGCGCAGGCCCGGGTCGGCGCCGAAGACCGCGCGGACGCGGCTGGTGAGGCGGGCCGCCAGCAGCGAGTCGCCGCCGAGGTCGAAGAAGCCGTCGTCGGGGCCCACGGAGGGCAGGCCGAGCACTTCGGCGAAGAGCGCGGCCATCAGCTCTTCGGGCGGGGTGCCCGGCGCCCGGCCGCCCTCCGCCGCGGCGAAGACGGGGGCGGGCAGCGCGTGCCGGTCGAGTTTGCCGTTGGCGGTCAGCGGCAGGGCGTCCAGGAGGACGACGGCGGCCGGGACCATGAACCGGGGCAGCCGTTCCCGCAGGAAGCTCCGTACCCGGGCGGGGTCCGGGTCCGCACCGGGAGCGGACACGGCGTACGCGACGAGCTGCCTGCGGCCGGGGGTGTCCTCACGGACGGCCACGGCGGCGCGGTCCACGTCCGGGTGGGCGAGCACGGCCGCCTGCACCTCGCCCGGTTCGATCCGTACGCCGTTGATCTTCACCTGGTCGTCCGCCCGGCCGAGGTACTCCACGACACCGTCCGGGCGGTACCGCCCCAGGTCGCCGGTCCGGTACATCCGTGCGCCGGGCGGGCCGTACGGATCGGCGACGAAGCGCTCGGCGGTGAGCGCCGGACGGCGCAGGTAGCCGCGGGCCAGGCCGGTGCCGGTCAGGTGGATCTCGCCCGGCACTCCCGGCGGCACCGGGCGGAGGGTGGCGTCCAGGATGTGTACGCGGGTGTTCCAGACGGGCCATCCGGCGGCCACGTCGGGGCCGTGCGCGACGGCGTGCAGACTGTCGCCGCTGACTTCGGACGCGCCGTAGAGGTTGACCAGACGGGCGTACGGGAGGGCTTCGGCGAACCGCTGGGAGAGGGCGGGCGGCAGGGCCTCGCCACTGGTCACCCACAGGCGGCAGGTCGTCAGCGGTCCGATGTCGCCGTCCAGGAGGGCGGCGAGCAGGCTGGGCACGACGGTGATGCGGGTGGCGCGGTGGCGGGCGACGAGGGTGGCCAGTCCGGCCGGGCTGCGGGCGGTGAAAGAGTCCGCGAGGACGACGGGCGCGCCGTGCAGCAGGGCGCCCAGGAGTTCGGTGGTGCCGTCGATGAAGCTCAGGGTGGTCTTGGCGAGCACCGGCTGTCCGGCGTGCCAGGGGTAGGCGCGGCCGCACCACAGCAGGCGGTTGACGCATCCCCGGTGCAGGCCGACGACGCCCTTGGGGGTGCCGGTGGAGCCGGAGGTGTAGATGACGTACGCGGGGTGCAGCGGCTTGAGGGGGGCTCGCCGGTCGGCGTCGGTCAGGTTGGTGTCCCGTACCGGGGCCGCGGGGCGGTCGGCGTCGGTCAGGGTGATGTCCCGTACCGGGGCCGCGGGGCGGTCGGCGTCGGTGAGGTCGGTGTCCCGTACCGGGTCTGCGGGGCGGTCGCCGTCCACCGCGTCCACGACCAGGCGCGGGACGTTTGTGGCGGGCAGCGCCGGTGCGGTGGCGCGGTCCGTGACCAGCAGGACGGGCCGGGTGTCGCCGAGCATGTGGGCGAGGCGTCCGGCGGGGTAGCCGGGGTCCAGGAACAGGTAGGCGGCGCCCGCCTTGAGCACGGCGAGGACGGCGGTGACCATGGCGGGGGTGCGGGGCAGCGCCAGTCCGACGACGTTCTCGGGCCCGGCCCCGCGGGCGACGAGCAGGCGGGCCAGGCGGTTCGCCGAGGTGTTCAGCTCCGCGTAGGTGAGGGTGCGGTCGTCGCAGATCAGGGCGGGTGCGTCGGGGGTGGTGGCCACCTGGTCCTCGAAGAGGCGCGGCAGGACCAGGTCGGGGACGCCGTGCGCGGTGTCGTTCAGGGCGCGCAGGGTGTGCCGTTCGCGGGGGGTGAGGAGGTCCGCCCGGCTGATCCGCAGACCGGGGTCGTCCGCCGCGGTGTCGGTGATCCGGCGCAGCCGTGCCACGAAGGCTTCGACGGTGGAGCGGTCGAAGAGGTCGGTGCTGAATTCGACCTTCGCCTCGACACCGGCGGGGGTGCCGTCCGGTGCGCGGTGTTCGGTGGCGTTGATCTCCATGTCGAGCCGGGCGGTACCGGTGTCGGCGGGCAGCGGTGTGACGGTGACGCCGGGCAGTGCCGGCCCGCGGCCGGTGGCGGACCGCCAGGTCAGCAGCGTCTGGAAGAGCGGGTGGCGGGCGGCCGTGCGGGGCGGGTTGAGCGCTTCCACGACGCGGTCGAAGGGTGCGTCCTGATGGGCGTACGCGGCGAGGTTCACGTCCCGTACCCGGGTGATCAGTTCGCGGAAGGCCGGGTCGCCGGAGGTGTCGGTCCGCAGGACGAGGGTGTTGACGAAGAAGCCCACGACGTCGTCGAGCGCCGCGTCGGTCCGTCCGGCGGCCGGGGTGCCTAGGGGGATGTCGGTCCCGGCGCCCAGCCGGGTCAGCAACGCCGCCAGCGCGGCCTGTACGACCATGAACACGCTCGCCCCGCAGTCCCGGGCGAGCGCGGTGAGCCGCTGGTGTGCGGTCGCGTCCCAGGTGAAGGCCAGCACCTCGCCGCGCCCGGCGGGGACATCCGGGCGTGGCCGGTCGGTGGGCAGGGGCAGCTGGTCGGGCAGGCCGCGCAGGTGCCGGGTCCAGTACGTGAGCTGTTCGGCGAGGAGGCTGTCCGGGTCGGCGGGGTCGCCGAGGAGTTTGTGCTGCCAGAGGGTGTAGTCGGCGTACTGGACGGGCAGGGGCGGCAGGCTGGGCGGGCGGCCGTCGCGGCGGGCGGCGTAGGCGTGGGCCAGGTCGCGCCACAGGGGGCCGAGGGACCAGCCGTCGGCGGCGATGTGGTGGACGACGAGAACCAGTACGTGCTCCTCGGGGCCGAGGACGAACAGGTCGGCGCGGAGCGGGAGTTCGCGGGTCAGGTCGGCGGAGCGGCGGGCCGCCGCGCGGACCCGCTCCGTCACCTCGGCTTCTTCCCAGCCGCTCGCGTCCGTGACGGTCACGACGGCGAGCGCGGCGTCCCGGCCGAGCACCGTCTGCCGCGGTACGCCCCCGGTCTCGGGCAGTACGGTCCGCAGCACCTCGTGCCGGTCCGCCACGTCCACCAGTGCGGTGCGCAGCGCGCCGGCGTCCAGCGGGCCGGTGAGCCGCATGGCCAGCGGAACGTTGTACGTGGCGCTCGGTCCCTCCATGCGGTGCAGGAACCACAGGCGGCGCTGGGCCGGGGACAGCGGTACCACCTCCGGCCGGGGCGCCGGGCACAGTACGGGCCGGGCGCGCCGGGCGGTACGCAGCCGCCCGGCGGTACCGGCGGCGGTCGGGGAGGCGAAGAAGGCGCGGAGGTCGAGTTCGGTGCCGAGGACGGTGCGGATGCGCCCGGCCAGCCGGGTGGCCAGCAGGGAGTCACCTCCGAGGTCGAAGAAGCTGTCGTCCGGCCCGGCCGAGGGCAGCCGCAGCACCTCCGCGAACAGGCCGCACAGCACCTCTTCCTCGGGGGTGCGCGGCGCGCGTCCGGCCGGTGCCGGGGTGAAGGCGGGGTCGGGGAGGGCGTTCCGGTCGAGCTTGCCGGCGGCCGTCAGCGGGAGCGTGTCCAGGGGGACGACGGCGGCCGGGACCAGGTGCTCGGGCAGCCGGGCGCGCAGAAACTCCCGTACGGAGTCCGGTGCGAGAGCCGGGGACCGCGGTACGGAGTCCGGTCCAGGGGCCTGGCACGGCGGCGCGGACTCCGGTTCAAGGGCCGGGGCCCGCGGTACGGACTCCGGTTCAGGGACCCGAGGCGCGGCGACCACGTATCCGACGAGCCGCGCGGTGCCCGACGTGTCCGTACGGACGGCGACGGCGGCGCGGGCGACGGCGGGATGGGCGGCGAGGACGGCCTCCACCTCGCCCGGTTCGATCCGGAAGCCCCGCACCTTCACCTGGTCGTCGGCCCGTCCGGCGAACTCCAGCTGGCCGTCGAGGCGCCACCGCACCAGGTCGCCCGTCCGGTACATCCGTTCCCCCGCCGCCCCGAACGGACACGCCACGAAACGCTCCGCCGTCGGCCCCGGACGGTGCAGATACCCGCGCGCCGGTCCGGCGCCCGCCAGGTACAGCTCCCCCACGACGCCCGGCGGTACCGGCCGCAGCGTCGCGTCCAGCACATAGGCCCGGCTGTGGGTGACCGGCGCGCCGATCGGCGGGGGGCCGTCGCCGCGGAGGGGTTCGCTGAGGGTGGCGCAGATCGTCGCCTCGGTCGGGCCGTACGCGTTGATCATGCGGCGGCCGGGCGCCCAGCGGGCCACCAGCCCGGCGGTGACCGCCTCGCCCCCGACGACCAGGGTCTCCAGGTCGGGCAGCGGGGCGTGCGGGACGGTGGCCAGCACCGTCGGCGGGACGAGGCAGTGGGTGACACGCTCCCGGGCCAGGAACTCCGCGAGCGCGTCGCCGCCGAGCGGCCCGGCCGGCGGCACGACCAGCGCGGCGCCCGACGCGAGGGCCATCAGTGTCTCCATCACCGACGCGTCGAAGCCGGGCGAGGCGAGCTGGAGCACCCGGCTGCCGGGGCGCAGGCCGAAGCGGGCCGCCTGGGCCGCGGCGAGGGCGTGCAGGCCCGTGTGGGTCACCGCGACGCCCTTGGGCGGGCCGGTGGAGCCGGAGGTGTGGATGACGTAGGCGGGGTGCGCGGGCAGGAGCGGCGCGAGCCGGTCGTCGTCGCCCGGGTCGTGGTCCGGCTGCCCGGCGAGGGCACGGAGTGTGGTGCCGGCGTCCAGGACCAGGCACGGCGGCCCGTCCGGCGGCAGCCTGCGGGCGGCGTCGGCGGTGGTCACGACGAGGACGGGAGCGGCGTCCCGGAGCAGGTACGCGATCCGCTCGTGCGGCAGCGCGGGGTCCACGGGGAGGTGCGCTGCGCCCGTCTTGGCCACGGCGAGGACGGCCCGGACGGCCGTGGCGGACCGCGGCAGGAAGAGGGCGACGACGCGCTCCGGGCCCGCGCCACGGCTGGTCAGGAGGTGGGCGAGACGGTTCGCACCGGTGTTGAGCGTCGCGTACGTCGTCGTCCGGTCTCCTTCGACGACGGCCGGCGCGCCGGGTTCCCCGGCGGCGCGTGTCTCGAACAGCGCGGGGAGCAGTCCCGTCGGCAGGCCGCGCGCGGGGCCGCTCCACCGGTGCAGCAGCAGACGGCGCTCGCCCGCGGAGAGGATGTCCGCCTCGCCGATGGGCCGGTCGGGCCGCGCGAGGACCGCCCTCAGGAGCCGTCGCAGCCGTACGGCCAGGGTTTCGACGGTGTCGCGGTCGAACAGGGCGGTGGCGAACTCCACCGAGCCGTCGATCCCGGCGGGCCGCCTGCCGGGGCCCCGCCGTTCGGTGAAGCGGAAGGAAAGGTCGAACTTGGCGGTGCCGGTGTGCGCCTCTTCCCGCCGGACCGTCACTCCGGGGAGGGTCAGCGCGTCGCCGGACGCCGTGTCCACGGCCAGGGCGACCTGGAAGAGCGGGTTGCGGCCGGCCGCACGGTCCGGGTTCAGCACCTCGACGAGCCGTTCGAAGGGCACGTCCTGGTGCGCGTACGCCCGCAGGTCACGCTCCCGTGCCCGCCGTACCAGCTCGTGGAACGACGGATCGCCGGAGGTGTCGGTGCGCAGTACCAGCGTGTTGACGAAGAAGCCGACGACGTCGTCCAGCGCGGCGTCGGTCCGGCCTGCGACGGGAGCGCCCAGCGGCACGTCCGTCCCTGCGCCGAGCCGGGTCAGCAGCGCTGCCACGGCGGCCTGCGCCACCATGAACACGCTCGCCCCGTGCTGCCGGGCCAGCTCCGTGATCCGGCCGTGCAGTTCCCCGTCCCAGCGGAACGCCACGACCGCGCCCCGGTGGCCGGTGGCAGCCGGAGGCGTACGGTCGTACGGCAGTGCCAGCCGGCAAGGCGCACCGCGCAGTTCCTCCCGCCAGAATTCGACGTGCCGTGCCGTGTCCCCCGCGTCGCCCAGCGCCTCCCGTTGCCACAGCGCGAAGTCGGCGTACTGCACCGGCAAGGCGTCCCGGTCCGGGGCACGGCCGGCAGCCCGCGCCTGGTACGCCGTCACCACGTCCCGCCACAACGGCGCCAGCGACCAGCCGTCCGCCGCGATGTGGTGCACGACGACCACCAGCACCGCCTCGTCTCCGGCGCACGAGAACAACTCGGCGCGGAACGGGAGGTCCGTCGCCAGGTCGAACGCGTGGCGCACCGCGCGGCGCACCGCTCGCGCCAGCGCGTCGGCGGACCGGTGCGCGAACGGCGTCCGGACGAGGGGAGGGCCGCCTGCCGGGCGCAGCACCTGGTACGGCTCGCCGTCCGCCGCCTCGGCGTACACCGTCCGCAGTACCTCGTGCCGCTCCAGTACGTCCCCCAGCGCCGCGTCCAGCGCGTCGGCGTCCAGCGCGCCGCGCAGCCGCAGCACCAGCGGCACGTTGTACGTCGCGTCCGGCCCCGTCATGCGGTGCAGCGTCCAGAGCCGGCGCTGGCCGAACGACAGCGGCACACGGGCGGGCCGGGGCAGCGGGCGGAGCGCCGGACGCGGGCGGGCCGCGGTGCCGAGCCGGGTGGCCAGGGCGGCGGGGGTGGGCGTCTCGAAGACGGCGCGGAGTCCGAGTTCCGCGCCCAGGACGGCCCGGACCCGGTTGACCAGCCGGGTGGCGAGCAGGGAGTGGCCGCCGAGCGCGAAGAAGCCGTCCTCGGCGCCGACCTCGGACACGCCGAGCACCTCGGCGAACAGGCCGCTCAGTACTTCTTCTTCGGGAGTGCGGGGCGGGCGGGAGGCACGGTCGGCGGTGTCCGGGGCGGGCAGGGCGCGGTGGTCCAGCTTTCCGTGGGCCGTCAGCGGCAGGTCGTCCAGGAACACGATCGCGTCCGGGAGCAGGTGGCCGGGCAGCCGGGCGCCGAGGAAGGCGCGTACGTCGGAGTGGTCCGGCGCGCTGCTACCCGGCTGCCGCGGAGTGGCGCCGACGAGCACCGCGTACGCCACGAGCCGTCGGTCGCCCGGGCGGTCCTCGCGCGCCACGACGGCAGCGCGCGCGACACCGGGATGGGTGGTGAGGACCGCCTCCACCTCACCCGGCTCGATCCGGAAACCCCGCACCTTCACCTGACCGTCGGCCCGCCCGACGAACTCCACCTGACCGTCCGCACGCCACCGCACCAGATCACCCGTCCGGTACATCCGCTCCCCCGCCACCCCGAACGGACACGCCACAAAACGCTCCGCCGTCAGCCCCGGACGGTTCAGATAGCCGCGCGCCAGCCCGGCCCCGGCCACGTACAACTCCCCCGCCACTCGGGGCGGCACCGGCCGCAGTCCCGCGTCCAGCACGTACAGTCGGGTGCCGGCCACCGGCGTACCGACCGCCGGCGCGGAACCACCCGTCAGCGGCCCGGTCATCGTCGCGCACACCGTCGTCTCCGTCGGCCCGTACGCGTTGACCATCGAGCGGCCCGGCGCCCAGCGTGCCACCAGCCCGGCGGGGCAGGGCTCGCCCGCCACCACGAGCGTGACGCCCTCGGGAAGGCTGCCGGGGTCGAGCGCCGCCAGGGACGAGGGCGGCACGGTCAGGTGGGTCACGCCCTGCGCGGCCACGGCCGCGGCCAGCGGCGCACCCGGCAGCAGGCGGTCCGGGGACACGGTGACGAGGCAGGCGCCCGTCAGGAGGGCCAGGCACAGTTCCCAGAACGACGCGTCGAAACTGGGCGGGGCGAAGGCCAGTACCCGGCTGCCCGCCCCGGCGCCGAGGCGTTCGCGCTGCGTCGCGGCGAGGGAGGCGATGCCGCGGTGGGAGACCAGCACGCCCTTCGGCTTCCCGGAGGAGCCGGAGGTGTGGATCACATAGGCGGGGCCGTCAGGGAAGACGGGAGCCGTCCGGTCGGCGTCGGTGAGGCCGGTGTCCGGCAGGTCCGCGAGGGCACGCGCCGTGGCGTCCGCGTCGAGGAGGAGCCGGGGTACGGATGTGCTGGGGAGCACGGCGCCGGTCGGGTGGTCGGTGACCAGGAGGGCGGGGGCCGCGTCGCGGAGCAGGAAGGCGATGCGCGCGGGCGGGTAGGCGGGATCGACGGGGAGGTAGGCGGCGCCCGTCTTGAGGACGGCGAGCACGGCGGTGACCAGGTCGGCGGAGCGCGGCAGCGCCAGGGCCACCACGCCCTCCGGGCCCGCTCCCCGGGTGGCCAGCAGCCGGGCCAGGCGGTTGGCGCGGGCGTCCAGTTCCGCGTAGGTGAGCCGGACGTCCGGTGAGGTGACCGCGGGCGCGTCGGGGGTGCGGGCCGCCTGGGCCTCGAAGAGTTCGGGAAGCGTCGCGGCGGGCAGCGCGCGCGGGGCGTGGTCCGCTGCCCTCAGCAGTGTGTGCCGCTCGGCGGAGGTCAGGATCTCCAGGCTGCCGATGGGCCGGTCAGGGTCCGTGACGGCCGCTTCCAGCAGTCTGCGCAGGCGCGCGAGCAGCCCTTCGACGGTGGCCGGGTCGAACAGGGCCGTGCGGAACTCCGTCTCGCCCTCGATTCCGGCCGGAGCCCGCCCGGCGTCCCGGCGCTCCCGTACGGCGATGGTGAGGTCCATCTTCGCGGTGCCGGTGCAGACATGGACCTCCTCGGTCTGGACGCCCGGCAGGCCGTACCCGGCGCGGTCCGCACCGTTCGTCGTGAGGGCGACCTGGAAGAGGGGGTTGCGGCCGGCCGAGCGGTTCGGGTTCAGCGCCTCGACCAGCCGCTCGAACGGCACGTCCTGATGGGCGTAGGCCCGCAGGCCCGTATCCCGCACCCGGTCCACCAGGGCACGGAACGACGGGTCGCCGGACGTGTCGGTACGCAGCACCAGCGTGTTGACGAAGAACCCGACCACCTCGTCCAGCGCCGCGTCACCACGGCCCGCGACCGGCACCCCGAGCGGGATGTCCGTCCCCGCCCCCAGCCGGGTGAACAGCGCCGCCAGTGCGGCCTGCACCACCATGAACACGCTCGCACCGCGCTCCCGGGCCAGCTTCACCACCCGGCCGTGCAACTCCGCGTCCCACCGGTACCGGACCACCGCGCCCCGGTGGTCGGTGACCGCCGGGCGCGGGCGGTCGTACGGCAATGCCAGCTCTTCCGGCAGACCGCGCAGTTCCCGCCGCCAGAACGCCGTCTGCCGCGCCATCACGTCACTGCCGGACGCCAGCGCGTCCCGCTGCCACAGCGCGAAGTCCGCGTACTGCACCGGCAACGCGCGCCAGTCCGGTGCTCCCCCGCTCCTCCGCGCCTCGTACGCCGTCACCACGTCCCGCCACAACGGCGCCAGCGACCAGCCGTCCGCCGCGATGTGGTGCACGACGACCACCAGCAGCGACTCGCCCCCGGGGCCCCGGAACAGCTCGGCGCGGAAGGGTGGTTCGCGGGTCAGGTCGAAGGCGTACCGCACGGACCGGACCACCTCGGCCGCGTCGGCCGCCGGATGGCCGGCCGGCGTCACCGTCAGGTACGGCCGCTCCGCGTCGTGGTCACGCACCACCTGGTACGGCTCACCGTCCGCCGCCTCCGCGAACACCGTACGCAACGCCTCGTGCCGCCCCACCACGTCCCCCAGCGCGTCATTCAGCGCCCCGGAATCCACCGCGCCGCGCAGCCGCAGCACCAACGGCACGTTGTACGCGGCGCCCGGCCCGTCCAGCCGATGCAGGAACCACAGGCGTCGCTGCGCGGGCGACAGCGGCAGCCGGGCCGGCCGTTCGGTCCGTACGACGGCGGGCCGGGCGGCCGCCGCCCCGCCGACGCGCCGCGCCAGGGCGGCCGGGGTACGCGCCTCGAACAGAGCGCGGAGGGTCAGCTCCCGGCCCAGCGCCGCGCGGGCGAGACTGACGAGCCGGGTCGCGAGGAGGGAGTGACCGCCCAGTGCGAAGAAGTCGTCCTCGGCGCCCGCTTCCGGCAGACCGAGCACGTCGGCGAACAGGCCGCACAGAATTTCCTCGCGGGCGTCGCGCGGGCCGCGCCCGGTTGCGTGCCTGCCGGGCGCCGGAAGGGCACGCTGGTCGAGCTTGCCGTTGGGGGTGAGGGGCAGCGCGTCCAGGGCGACGACCGCCGAGGGCACCAGGTACGCGGGCAGCCGCTCGCCCACGTACTCGCGCAGCGCGCCGGGAGCCGGAGCGTGCCCGGGCGCGGGAACCACGTACGCCACCAGCCTGCGGTCGCCCGGGCGGTCCTCGCGCGCCACGACGGCAGCGCGCGCGACACCGGGATGGGTGGTGAGGACCGCCTCCACCTCACCCGGCTCGATCCGGAAACCCCGCACCTTCACCTGACCGTCGGCCCGCCCGACGAACTCCACCTGACCGTCCGCACGCCACCGCACCAGATCACCCGTCCGGTACATCCGCTCCCCCGCCACCCCGAACGGACACGCCACAAAACGCTCCGCCGTCAACCCCGGACGGTTCAGATAACCGCGCGCCAGCCCCACCCCCGCCACGTACAACTCCCCCACCACACCCGGCGCCACCGGACGCAACCCCGCATCCAGCACATACACCCGGGTGCCCGCGATCGGCGTACCGACAGCCGGTGCGCAACCGTCCGTCAGCGGCGCGGTCATCGTCGCGCACACCGTCGTCTCGGTCGGCCCGTACACGTTCACCAGGCGGTGCGTGGCGGCCCACCGGGCCACCAGGTCCACGGGACACGGCTCACCGGCCACCGCGAGGGCGACGCTCCGCGGCAGCGCACCGGTCGGCAGCCCGGCGAGGACGCTCGGCGGCAGCTTCAGGTGGGTCACGCCGAACTGCGCCACGGCGTCGGCCAGTTCCTCGCCCGCGAGCAGCGTGCCGGCGGGGGCGATTGCCAGAGTGGCCCCGGAGAGCAGTGCGGTGCACAGGTCGGACACGGAGGCGTCGAAGCTCAGCGAGGCGAAGAGCAGGACGACGCTGCCGGGCCCGGCGCCGAAGCGCGCGGTCTGTGCTGCCGCGAGTGCGGCGATGCCCTCGTGCGGGACCTGCACGCCCTTCGGTCCGCCGGTCGAGCCGGACGTGTGGATGATGTAGGCGGGGTGCCGGGGCCGCAGGGGGGCGGTGCGCTCGGAGTCCTGGACGGGAGTGTCCGGGAGGCTGCCGAGCAGGGTCCGGGTGTCCTGGTCGTCCAGGGCGAGGCGGGGTTCCGGGCCCGGCGGCAGGGTTCCGGCGGTGGCGCTGTCGGTGAGCAGCAGCACCGGCCGGGTGTCGCGCAGCAGGCAGCTGATCCGCTCGGCCGGGTGGGCCGGGACCAGCGGTACGTAGGCGGCTCCGGCCTTCAGGACGGCGAGGACCGCGACGATCAGTCCGGCGGAGCGTGGCAGGGCGAGGGCCACCGTCCGTTCGGGGCCCGCGCCGTGCCGGACGAGCAGCCGTGCCAGCCGGTTGGCCGCCGCGTCGAGTGCGGCGTAGGTGAGGGTGGTCCCGGCGCTCCGTACCGCCGTGGCACGGGGTGTCCGTGCCGCCTGGGCCTCGAAGAGGGCAGGCCAGGTCCGCGGAGCGGGGGCGGGTTCCGGGGCGGCGCTCCAGGTGTGCAGGACGCGGGTGCGCTCGCCGGGTGAGAGGACGGGGAGGTCTCCCACGGGCCGGTCCGGGTCGTCCGCCACTGCCTTGAGGACCCGCGCCAGGCGGTGCAGGGTGGCTGTCGCGGTGCGCGGGTCGAACGTGTCGGAGCGGTGGCCCAGTGCGAGGCCCAGCCGTTCGCCGGGGAGGACGGCGAGACTCAGCGGGTAGTGGGTGCCGGAGGTGATCCGGGGCGCCGAGCACCGCAGCGGGCCGGTACCGGTGCCGAGGACGCCGGGCGGAAGGTTCTCGAAGACCAGGAGGGTGTCGAAGAGCCGGTCGTGCCCGCAGAGCCGGTGGAGCCGGGTGAGTCCGATGTGCTGGTGGGGCAACAGTCCGGTCTGTTCGTCCTGGAGGCGGGCCAGAACTTGAGTGAACGGCCGGGCCGCGTCGAGACGCACCCGTACCGGCAGGGTGTTGTTGAACATCCCGACCATGTCCTCGACGCCCGGCACGTCCGCGAGCCGTCCGGAGACCGTGGCGCCGAAGAGGACGTCGTCCTGGCCGGTGAGGCCGCGTAGGACCACGGCCCAGGCTCCTTGCAGGACGGTATTGAGCGTCAGACCGTGGCGGCGGGCCAGCGCGCGCAGGGATGCGGTCAGCCCGGTGGACAGCGTGGCTCGGACCTGTCCGTGTCGCGCGCTCGCGCCGACGGCACGTCCGGGCGCCACCAGGGTCGGACCGTCCACACCGGCGAGGGCCTGCCGCCAGGCGGTCTCGGCCGCCGTACGGTCCTGTGCGGCAAGTCGGCGCAGATACTCCCGGTACGGCGCCGAGGCGGCCATGCCCGCGGGGTCGCCTCCCGCCGCGTGGACGGCGAACAGGTCCCGCAGCACCAGCGGCCCGGACCAGCCGTCCAGGATCAGGTGCTGGACCGTCAGCAGCAGCCGGTGCCGGGCGGGCCCGAGGCGCAGCAGGGCGAACCGGAGCAGCGGGCCGTCGGCCAGGTCGAAGCGGGTGGCGCGGGCGTCGGCGGCGATGCGGTCCGCACGGGCAGCCTGTTCGTCGCCGGTGAGGTCCGCGAGGTCGTGCTCGGTCCAGGGGAGGGTCACGGTTCGTGAGTGCGGCACCACCTGGACGGGGGCGCGCAGGCCGTCGTGCCGGAAGGCGACGCGCAGGGCGGGGTGCCGTTCGAGTACGGCCTGTCCTGCCGCGCGCAACGCGCCCGGATCCAGCGGGCCGTGCAGGTCCACGGCGAGCTGGCTGGTGTAGACGTCCGGGGCCTGCTCGTCGTACAGGGCGTGGAAAAGCAGCCCCTCCTGGAGCGGCGTGAGGGGCCAGATGTCGGCCAGGTCCGGGCAGTCGTGCGTCAGCCGCGCGGTCTCGTCCTCCGTGAGGGCGACGAGCGGGAAGTCGGCGGGCGTGCGGCCCTCCGCGTCCGGTGCCGCGGCACGTTCCGTGAGCGCGGTGAGCAGACCGGACCACGTGTCCGCGAGGTCGCGTACCTCGTCCTCGGAGAACAGGGCGCCGGGCCAGGACCAGGCCGCCGTCAGGACCGGACCGCCGGGGCCGCCCTCGACCAGCGCGTCGAGCGTGAGGAGGTGGGTGGCGGGCTGTGCGGGGTCGGCGCCGCCGGTGATGCCGCCGGAGCCCGGGACCGGCGCCCAGTCCCCTGGCTGCTGCGGGAAACGACCGAGGTTGTTGTAGGCGATCAGGGGGCGCGTGCCGCCGGCGAGGGTCGGGGCCGTCTGGGGGTTGAGGTGGCGCAGCAGGCCGTGACCGAGGCCGTTGCCGGGTACGGCGCGCAGCTGATCCTTGACGCGCCGGTAGGCCCGGTCCAGCGCGGGTCCGCCGGAGCGGAGCCCGGTGGCGTCGGTGGTGCCCGGGTCGAGGCGTACGGGGTGGACGCAGGTGAGCCAGCCGACGGTCCGCGCCAGGTCGACGGTCTCCGCCGTACTGGTGTCCGCCGTACCGGGGGGCGCCGTACCGGGGAGCGCCTCCCTCCCGTCCCCCAGGTCCTCGCGGCCGTGCCGTTCGATGTCGAGCAGGACGGCGGTGTCCGGGCAGCCCGTACGACGGCGGCGCCAGTCGGCCACGGCCAGACCGAGCGCGGTGATCAGAATGTCGTCGGTCCTGCCGTGGAGGGCGGCGGGCACCGGGCCGAGCAGCGGGGCCGTCCGCTCCGGCGGCAGGGTCAGGGTCAGCCGCCGCACCGTGCTCGTCAGGTCCCGGGACGGGTCGTACGGGAGGCGGGACAGGGGCGGTTCGGCGGTGCCGGTCATGCCGGTCCACAGGGGGAGTTCGGCGACCCGGTCGTGCTGCTGGGCGAGGTCGGTGAGCCGGTGGGACCAGGCGCGCAGGGAGGTGCCCACCGGTTCGAGCACGGGGCGGCGGCCGGCCGCGGCGGCTTCCCAGGCGGCGCGCAGGTCGGGCAGCAGTACGCGCCAGGAGACGCCGTCGACTGCGAGATGGTGGATCACCAGCAGCAGGTGCCCCGCCCGGTCGGGACCGGCGTCCAACCAGACGGCCTGGAGGAGGCCCCCGGCCCGGCCCGACTCCGGGTCGAGCCGGTCCCGCGCGGCGTCCTTGTGGCGGCGTACGGCTGCGTCGAGTGCGGCGTCGTCCAGCTCCGTGGCGTCGACGCTGCGGACGAAATCCGCGTCGGTGACGGTGTCGGTAACGGTGCCGGCACCACCGCCCCTTCCGGTGCTTCCGGCCGTTCCCGGCGGGGCGATGTCCAAGATCCACGCCACTCCCCCCACCCGGCCCAGCCGCAGCCGCAGGGCGTCGTGGTGGTCGATCACCGTACGCAGCGCGGTGGCCAGGTGCCGGGTGCCGAGACCCGGCGGCACCTGCACCAGGACGGACTGGTGACAGCCCGCCACCGGCCCGCCGGTCTCCCGGAGGGCGTGCATGACGGGGGTGAGGGGCAGCGGGCCGCTGTCGTGTCCGGCGGAGGCGACCGGTGGGTGACCGGCCGAGCCCGCCCGTGCGGCGAGGGCCGCGACGGTACGGTGGCGGAAGACGTCGCGCGGGGCCAGGGCGAGCCCCTCCCGGCGGGCCCGGCCGGCGAGCTGGACGGCGATGATGCTGTCGCCGCCGAGCTCGAAGAAGTCGTCGTCCAGGCCTGCCGCGCCGGTGCCGAGGCCGAGCGCTTCGGCGAAGAGACGGGACAGGGTCCGCTCGCGGTCGTCGCGGGGCGCCCGGTGTGCGGAGGCCGCCGCGTAGTCGGGCCGTGGGAGGCGGGCGCGGTCCAGTTTGCCCGCGGTGCTCAGCGGCAGCGTGTCGAGGACGACGACCGCGGCGGGCACCAGGTGGTCCGGCAGCCGTCCGGCCGCGTACCGGCGCAGCTCCCGAGGGTCGGCGGCCCGTCCGGCGGCAGGGGCCACGTACGCGACCAGCCGCCGGTCGCCCGGCCGGTCCTCGCGGACGACGACCGCTGCCGCGCCGACCGCGGGGTGCGAGGTCAGCGCGGCCCGCACCTCCCCCGGTTCGATGCGGAAGCCCCGCACCTTCACCTGTTCGTCCGCGCGGCCCACGAACTCCAGCGAGCCGTCGGCGCGCCGGCGGACCACGTCGCCGGTCCGGTACATCCGCTCCCCCGGCGGCCCGTACGGGCAGGCCACGAAGCGTTCGGCGGTGAGCGCGCTCCGGCCCAGGTAGCCGCGCGTCACCCCGGCGCCCGCGATGTACAGTTCCGCCGCCGCGTCCGGTGGGGCCGGGCGCAGCGCGTCGTCCAGGACGTAGGCGCGGATGCCGCCCAGTGGCCGGCCGAGCGGCAGGGGTCGGGTGTCCGGCAGGGGCCCGTCGAGGAATCCGGCGATGACGAGCACGGTCGTCTCGGTGGGGCCGTACTCGTGCACGAAGCGCGCGCCGGGCAGCAGTTCCCGCCCCTCCCGCACGGTGCGGGGCAGCAGCGCTTCCGAACCGATTTCGACGCGGCGCAGGGCCAGGTCTCCCGCCAGGCCGGGTTCTTCGCGCAGGGCGTCCGTCAGTTGCTCGAAGGCGGTCGATGTCTGGTGAAGCTGGGTGACGCCTTCTTGTACGAGCAGTCGCAGCAGTTCCGCCGGGGACCGGCTCTCCTCGTACGGCACCACGACCAGGCGGCCGCCGTGCAGGAGCGGCCCCCACATCTCCCAGACCGAGAGATCGAAGGTGTGGGAGTGGAGCAGCGCCACGACGTCGTCGGCGCGGAAGTCCAGGCCCGGGGCGTCGCGGAAGAGGCGGGCGACGGCGTGGTGCGGGACCACCACGCCCTTGGGTTCGCCGGTGGAACCGGAGGTGTGGATGACGTAGGCGGGGTGGGCGGGCAGCAGCGGGCAGGCGCGCTCACGGTCGTGTACGGGTGCGTCGGAGCACCGGTGGAGGGCATCGGCCAGCTCCGGGCCGTCCCAGGTGAGGTACGGCACGGGGGGCGCGGGCACCGGGGCCCGGGTGGTGAGCAGCAGCACCGGGCGGGCGGCGCGCAGAATCTTGTTGTTGCGTTCGGCGGGGTGGCCGGGTTCCAGGGGCAGGTAGGCCGCGCCGGTCTTCAGCACCGCCAGTACGGTGGTCACGAGGTCGGCCGAGCGGGGCAGCTCCAGCGCCACCAACTGTTCGGGCCCGGCGCCCCGCTTGATGAGCACCCTGGCCAGCCGGTTGGCCTCGGCGTCGAGCGCACTGTACGTCAGGGTCGTGTTGCGGAAGGTCACGGCCGGGGCGACGGGTGTACGGGCCGCCTGGCGCGCGAACAGCTCCGGCAGCAGGACCTGGCGGCCGTCCAAGGCGGTGGTGGCGTCGCGCTCCCCTGCGGTGCGCATGTCCAGGTCGTCGATCGGCCGGTCAGGGTCGGCTGTCCCGTCCGCCAGCAGGCTCCGCAGCCGTTCCAGCAGGGCTTCCACCGTGACGTGGTCGAAGAGGTCGGCGTCGAAGTGGGCGGCGCCGGTCAGGGCGCCCGTGCCGACGGGACCGCCGGGTGTCTCCGTGACGCTGATCTCCAGGTCGGTGACGAGGGTGCCGGTGTCCAGCTCCCGGGCCTCGGCGAGGACACCGGACAGGGCGGGAGCAGCGGCCGGAGTGTGCTGCCAGACCAGCAGCGTCCGGAACAGCGGGTGGCGGTCGCCCGGGCGGTGCGGGCGAAGTGCCTCGACGACCTGTTCGACGGGCACGTCCTGGTGGGCGTAGGCCTCCAGGCCGGTCTCGCGTACGCGGGTGAGCAGCGTACGGAAGTCCGGCGCGCCCGACGTGTCGACGCGCAACACCAGCGTGTTGACGAAGAAGCCGATCAGGTCGTGCAGCGCCTCGTCGGTACGTCCCGCGACGGGGGTGCCGATCGGGATGTCCTCGCCCGCGCCCAGCCGCGTCAGGAGCGCGGCGAGCCCCGCCTGCACCACCATGGACGGGGTCGCGCCGCACTCCCGCGCCAGCGCGCGCACCGCTTGCGCGAGCCCGCTGTCCCACTGGAAGCGGCAGGTCCCGCTGCGCCCGGTGGGCGTGTCCGGGCGCGGCCGGTCACAGGGCAGGGCGATCCGGTCCGGCAGACCGGCCAGCTTCTCTTTCCAGTAGGCGAGTTGGGCGACGGCCGTCGTACGGCCGGTTCCGTCGTCCGCGTCGAGCAGGTCGCGCTGCCACAACGTGTAATCGGCGTACTGCACGCGCAGCGGGGCCCAGGACGGCGGGCGTCCTTGCCTGCGCGCCTCGTAGGCCTGCGCGAGGTCGCGCCACAACGGAGCCAGGGACCAGCCGTCGGCCGCGATGTGGTGCAGCGTCAGGGACAGGACGTGCTCCTCCGGCCCCAGGACGAACAGGCAGGCACGTACGGGCGGCTCGGCCGCGAGGTCGAACCCTTGGCGCGCGGCTTCGGCGACCAGACTGGGCGCGGCATCCGGGGTCGTCTCGGTGACGGCCGTCCTGAGCCGCACAGCCTCCGGGGGCAGTACGGACTGACGCGGTTCCGCGCCGTCCTCCGGGAAGACGGTCCGCAGGGCCTCGTGGCGCGTCACGACATCACGCAGCGCCGCTTCCAGCGCCTGCCGGTCGAGCGGTCCGGAGAGTGCGAGGGTGAGCGGCACATGGTGGGCGGGGCGCGGTCCTTCCAGGTGATGCAGGAACCACATCCGGCGCTGTGCGAAGGACAGCGGCAGCTCGGCGGGGCGCGTGGACCCGGCCGTCAGCGCGGGACGGCAGGAACGTCCGCCGGTCAGCCGCGCGGCCAGGCCCGCCGGGGTCGGTGTCTCGAACACCGCGCGCAATCCCAGCTCCGTACCGAAGGCCGACCGCACCCGGTTCACCAGCCCGGTGGCCAGCAGCGAATGCCCGCCGAGGCTGAAGAAGTCCTGGTCGGGGCCTACTTCGGCGAGGGACAGGGTCTCCGCGAAGAGACCGCAGAGGATGTCCTCGCGGGCGTCGCGCGGTGCGCGTCCGCCGGGGGCGCGGTGGATGGCCTCCGGGTCCGGCTGGGGCAGTGCCCGCCGGTCCAGCTTGCCGTTCACCGTCATCGGCAGCTCGTCGAGGACCAGGACGGTGGAGGGGACCATGTGGTGCGGCAGCCGGGCTGCGACGGCGTCGCGTACGGCGGTGCCCAGCGCGGCGTCGGCCCGGCACCGGGCCGGTTCGCCGGTCAGCGCCCGCAGGTCGCCGTGGGCGCGTACCGCCGGGAGGTGTACGTCGGTGTACGTCACGACGGGTACCGCCCCGGAAGGCGCGCTCCCGCCCCGCAGGAACACGGCATCCAGGCTGCCGTCGTCCGCCTCCGACCAGGTGACGAGCGCCTGGTAACCGGCGGCGTCCGCTAGCTCGTGCAGTTCTTCGGGGTCGACGGCGGGCCCTCGCCCGGTTCCGGCCGGACCGGCCCCCGGCACGTACGTGTCCAGGCGCCCGTTGGGCATGCCGCTCACCCGCAGGGCATCGGGCCGGCCGGTGCGCAGCCGCTCCGCCAGCGACGGCAGGCCGGGCACCTCGCTCCCCCACCGCACGCGGGGCGTGTCGGCGAGCGAGACCGCGGGGGCCGGGCCTTTGCGCAGCACCACGTCGTACCGGTAACGGCTCAGCTCGTTGTGGTGCCGCCCGCGTTTGACGCGGAGGTCCACCGCGCTCACCCCGGGCAGCGGCCCGTGCGGCAGGGCGGTGAAGAAGCCGGGCGCGACCAGCAGTTCCTGCTCGCGCGCCAGGCTCCGCCGGACCGCCGCGGCCAACTCCGCGTCGGCCAGGGCAACGCCACGAGCCGCCGCGCGCTGCCGGTGCAGTGCCGTGTGGAAGCGGCGGGCCAGCCGGAGGTCGCGTACGTCGCCGACGAAGAGGGCGCCGCCGGGCGTCAGGCGGTCGAGGGCACCGCGCAGCACGGTGAGAAGGTGGTCCGCGTCGGGGAAGTACTGGGCGACGGAGTTCAGTACGACGACGTCGAAGCCGCCTTCCGGCAGGCCCCGCATGTCGTCGGCAGCCTGGCAGGTCAGGGTGGTGCGGGCGGCCAGTACGGGGTCGGCCGCGAGCGCGCCGCGCAGTCCGGTGACGGCTGCGGCGGACAGGTCGGTGCCCCAGTAGCTCTCGCAGAACGGGGCGATCCGGGCCAGGAGGAGGCCGGTGCCGACGCCGATCTCCAGGACCCGGCGGGGCCGCAGGGCCCGTACCCGGTCGGCGGTGGCGTCCCGCCACTCGCGCATCTGCTCCAGCGGGATCGGCCGTCCGTCGGCGCTGTTCCGCCATCCCGCGAAGTCTTCACCCAGGGCGGTGGGCCGCCGTGCGGAGGCGGCGTACAAGTCGTCGTACACCCGCCGCCAGGCCGCCAGTGCCGCGTCGGTGCCCGCCGCGTGCCCGGTGCCCCCGTGGTGTGACTCCGTACGCGGATACGGCCGCGGTACGACGTAACCGACCAGGCTCGGCCCTCCGTCCGCGTCCCGGCGGACGGCCACCGCGGCCTGGGCGACGTCCGGGTGGGCCGCGAGGGCGGACTCCACCTCCCCCGGCTCGACGCGGAAGCCGCGGATCTTGACCTGGTCGTCGGAGCGGCCGGCGAACTCCAGCCCGCCGGGTCCGCGCCGCACCAGGTCGCCGGTCCGGTACATGCGTGCGCCGGGCGGGCCGTACGGGCAGGCCACGAAGCGTCCGGCGGTCAGTCCGGGGCGGTTCAGATAGCCGCGCGCCAGACCGTCGCCCGCCACGTACAGTTCGCCCGTGCCGCCGGGCGGCACCTCGCCCAGCCGGTCGTCCAGCACGTACAGCGTGAGATCCGCGATCGGCTCCCCGATGGCGCTCGGCGCGCCGGGCCGGGCACCGGCCCGGTCGCAGGCTGCGTAGGTGGCGTGCACGGTGGTCTCGGTCGTGCCGTACATGTTGACGAGCAGCGGCGCGTCGTCGGGGTGCCGGTCGTACCAGCCGGCGAGCCGGGCGGGGTCGAGCGCCTCGCCGGCGAGGACGACCACGCGCAGCGGCGCGTCCCGCAGGACGTCGGGACGCTCGCCGTCCGCGGTCAGCAGCGCGGAGAAGGCGGTCGGTGTCTGGCACAGGACGGTGACCCGCTCGCGGGCCAGCAGTGCCAGGAGGTCGGCGGGCACCCGGCCGGTCCGGTGCGGGACGATCACGAGCCGCCCCCCGGTCAGCAGCGCGCCGAACATCTCCCACACCGAGACGTCGAAGGCACAGGAGTGGAAGAGGGCCCAGATGTCGTCCGGGCCGAAGCCGAACCGGTGGGCGGTGGAGGTGAGCAGACGGACGACGTTGGCGTGGGTGGTCACGACGCCCTTGGGGGTGCCGGCGGAGCCCGACGTGTGGATGATGTACGCGCAGTCGCGCGGGTCCGGCCGCCCGCCGCGGTCGGTGTCGGTGACGGGCTTGGGCGCGGCCTGGTCCAGGAGCCGCTGCGTACGGTCGTCGTCGAGCAGGACCACGGGGACGCCACCGGGGCCGCCGGCGTCGGCCGGCAGCCCGTCCGCCAGCTCACACACCGTCAGTACGGCGGCGGGCGCCACGTCCCGCAGCAGGAAGGCGACGCGCTCGGCCGGGTATGCGGGATCCACGGGCAGGTAGGCCGCTCCGCACTTGAGCACTGCCAGGACGGCCACGACCAGGTCCGCCGTACGCGGCAGCACCAGCGCCACCACCTGCCGGGGGCCGGCGCCCCGGCCCAAGAGCACCCGGGACAGCCGGTTGGCGGCGGCCTCCACCTGCGCGTACGTCATCCGTACAGCCTCGTCCGCCACGGCGACGGCGCCAGGCGTGCACCGCGCCTGCCGGGTGAACAGTTCGCCCAGCGTCACGGGCGGCCTGTCCCGGGCGGTGTCCAGAACGCTGCCCGGAGCCTCGCCGGGCGGTGCGCCGTCCTGCTCGTCGAACGTCACTTTCCTAGACCTCTCGCACTACGGGTCGCACTACGGGCGCGCGTCAGGGCGGCGCGGGGCCACACAGGGGTGCCGGGCGCGGCGGCGTCCTGCCGCGGCCGCCGGGAGCCGCGGGGGCCGTCGGCCCCGGGCCGGGTCAGCTCCAGTACCGCAAAGGCTCGTCGGGGCCCTTGCAGGCGATGAACGCCGCCATGCCGACGCGGTGGCCGCCCCGGGCCGGGGTGACGGCGTGCAGCATCCGGGAGCTGAAGACGATCAGGTCGCCCGCCTGCGGGTGGATCACGTGGTCCGGGGGCTCGACCGTCGCCGGGTCCAGCCCTTCGACCTCCTGGATGGTGCGGGACTCCGCGCTCGTGGGCTCACGCCGCCACAGCTGGAGGTCGCCGCCCTCCTCGGGCACCTGGAGGTAGATGTTGGCGACCAGTTGCTCGCTCACCCCGGCGGCCTCCGGGGCGTCCGTCTCCTGCTCGATGCGGTCGTTGTGCGGGTGGAAGACCGAGGTCCGCGGGCGGAACACCCGCAGCGCGCCGACGAAACACGGCCGGCCGCGCAGCCGCAGCAGTTCGGCACCGGCCGGCCAGCATTCCTGGAGCAGCAGCCGTACATGGTCCACCGGGGACAGATACGGCGCGAACAAATCACGCACCTCGTGGATCGAGGGCAGTGCGGCGTCGTGGTAACGGGCGGTCAGTTCGGGATTCCACGCCGTGTCGATGTGCGGCAGGTGCACTCGTCCCACCGTACTCGTATATTTCTTGTGATAATTTCCCAGCGCCTTGTGCCGCACCGCTTTCCCGGCCACTTCCGCCGCGACCCGCCGGTCGCAGAATCCGGGTACGTGCAGGGCTGCGATCTCCCGGCGGGCCAGCCGCAGCAGGGAATCCCGGGTCAGTTCACGGGCGAAGCCGCCTTCCGCGGCGGCGCCCGCGACGCCCGCGCCGGGCCCGGAAACAGTCGAAGTCACATCGTCACACTCCACTCAGCGGTGCACAGCCGGGGGACTCCGCTCGGCCGCCGGCACCACGCCGGCGACCGCCCCGGCCCCGGAAACGGAAAAGGGGGCCGTACGGGAGGATATGAGCACTGCCCCTGGCCTTTCCGCGCCCGATCGCCTGCGCACCGCTTCCGGAAAACCGCGGACACGTCCGGGACCAGGTTCTCCCGGCGCGCGGCCCGCCACACCGCGCTCACCGGCAGCCCGCCCCATCGGGGGAACCCGTGAACCGGCCCTGGACGAGTGCCGGTGGAACGACGTTCCGACAAACTGCGGAGATGAAGGAAAGCCCGGCCCGGGCCGGGCCGGTGCTCCTCAGCCGGTGCCGCTGGGCACCGCGCAGTCGGCCGGCTGGGGTTTCCGCTCCGGCCAGCCCAGCCCCACGAACGCCACCCGGCGGGTGCCCGGGTCGAGCTTCACGACGGCCACCGGTTTGTCGTAGGCGTTGCCCCCGTTGGTCAGGCAGATCCAGCCGCTCGTGCCCGGCACCCGGTACCGGGCCTCCAGCCGTGGCCACTGGGCGGTGACGCGCTCCCGTGTCGGCACCGCGCCGGCGGCCTGCGCGTTGGCCAGGAAGACGGCCGAGGCGATGGTGCGTACGCCGTCGTGGACCAGCATCGTGCGGGAGTCCTCCAGGGTCACCGGCCCGATGTCGCCGCCGGACTGCCGCTCGATCAGGCGGCGGAGTTCCCGCAACTCGCCCTGCGGCTCCGTCAGGTACGCCGGCCGGTCCCCGGCCGCCGGCGCCTTGCCGGTGACCGCCCGCCGTTCCTTCTCCCAGGTCCGCAGGGACGCGTCCCAGGCGTCCGGGTGGCCCGGGGCCGCGTACTGCACGGTGATCGTGGCGCCCGCCCCGTCGTCGCCCCGCAGTTTCTCCCAGTCGCCCGGGCTCATGTACCGCTCCAGCGTCGCCGCACCCGACCCGCTCACGACGGTGTACTTCTTCCCGTGGCACGGGACCTCGGCCAGTTTCAGGGCGAACAGCCGCAGATGGACCGGGCGCCCCGCGAAATAGACGACCCGCGCGTCGGATTCACAGATGTTGTGCCCAATCGTCGTGAAGTCGTTTCCGGTGTCGCCCAGGTCGTTGATGCCGGGCGAGGTGAACGGCTGGTCCTTCGGGCCGGGCGGCCCGGGTTCCGGCCGGCTGAACGCCTTGGCGAGTGATTCGTCGTAGATGTCGTTCGGGCGGAGATCCTTGACCAGGACGGTTTCCGCGTCCCGGAGTCCACCGTGGAAATCGGCGAGCGCGGCCGCCTGCTGCCGGTTGGTGGGAATGATCCGGGCCAGTCCCGGATACCGGAGCGAGCCGCTCTGGTCGTCGGAATTGGCGAGGTCGTCGGCGCTGACCCGGCTGGCGAGCACCGGAATCCGCAGTTCGCCGGTCAGCCGGGTGACGGCCTTCTTCGTGTTGTCGAGGCTGAGGTTGAAGCCGGTGACGGCGCGCAGATTGTCGCGTGGCGAGTCCGCCATCGCCGCGAGCCGGTCCACCACCTTTTCCTGCTGCCCGTAATCGGCGCCGGGGTTGGCCAGCACCAGACGCAGCAGCGGCTTGTTCTCCGAGCGATTGGCACGGTACTGCGCCAGGTAGGCGCCCTGCAGTTCGCTGCGGAGCTGGGCGCTTTCGGCTTCGGACTTCGGCTGCAACGGCAGCATCATCGCGACACTGACGATGTCCTTGTCCCCGGCGATGCGCTCGTTCTCCCGGCCGATCGCGTCGGCCACCTGATGAATCTCCTCCGTCCCGAAGTCGTAACCGGATCCGTTGACGCCGATGCATTCACCGGCGCTCCGCTCGACTCCCTCGGCGCAGCGTTCGGGGGCCCCGATCCGGCCCGGAATGATGATGGCGAGGGGGACGACCACGGCCAGTACGACGAGGATCGTGCACGCTTTGCGGATCCAGGTGGCCCAGAACGTGTTGTACAGGAAGTTCAGCACCGCCGCGCCCTCCCCCTTCGTCTCATCCGATGTGTCTCGTGCACGTGCACGGTCTGAGCGGCTGCTTGTGGGCGAGCCGGTCACCCCACTCGCGGGCCGTCTGCGTCAGCGTGCCGGCCCCGGCGGCGGGTTCCTCCCCCAGCCGTTCCAGCAGCTTGGGCAGGGTGTCGGTCACGGCCTCGTCGAGCGGCTCCGTACGGTCCTCGCAGAGCCGTACGGCGTGCAGCAGCCGGTCGATGCGCTTGTGCCGCACGTCGCCGGTCACCTCTGCCTCGCCCAGCGCCCGCGCGCGCCGGTCGTCGGTGCGGCCGAGCAGCGGCGCCTCCGCGATGGCCAGGAGTTCGTCGCACCAGACCCGCGCGCTGCGGGTGAGGAAAGTGCGGTCGAGGTAGTCCGTGACCGCCTCGGCGTCACCGACCGCCAGGTGGTGGTGCATGCCGTGCGCGGCGGCGGAGCCGAAGAGTTCGTCGGCCTCGTCGTCCTCCAGAGCGCGGTAGTGCTCCCGCAGCAGGGTGTGATCGCCGAGCCAGGCCGCGCCGTTCGCGCGCAGCCGGTACAGGCGCCGCATGAGCAGGCGTCGCAGTCCGAGGTCGCCGATGAAGTGCCGGGAGCAGTGCGGCCAGCCGCTGTCCCGCAGCAGCTCGGCGATGCGGTAGGCGGACAGGCGCTCGTCCCGGCCCGCCTGCACCTCGCGCATCAGGATCTGGGCGCACTCCGCGTCGTGGGCCACCGACAGATGGCTGAGCAGGTCGAGCCAGTGCCCGCGCTGCTCCGGCGGAAGTTCTTCGGGCGGCTGGCGGACGATGAGGTCGTCCAGCAGGAGTTCCGCCACCGGGCGGCCCTCCGCGTCCTCCCCGGAGCGCACCCGGGCGTCCAGCAGGGCCCAGTCGGTGCCCGCGCCCGGCTCCCGGAACGTCCGAGCCGCGGTCGCCTCGCCCAGCCGGGTCACGAACAGCGGGCGTCCGCCGCTCAGCCGGTGGATGCCGCTGTCGATGCGGAGCTGGGCGGCGTTGTCGCCGAGTACCCGCCGGACCTGGAGGCGGGCCGTCTCCCTGGACTGCTGGTCGCGGGTGAGCATCGGCATACGGACGAGGAGGACGCCGCGCGACAAGGGCGTCAGACCGGGTACGCCGCCCGAGGGGCGGCTCCACCGCGGCAGACCGCCGTCGGAGGGCCGCCAGCTGACGGGCGCGTCGTCGTCCGTACCGGCGGCGCCGCCGAGGTGGTACAGGAAGCGCCCGCCGTCCTCCCGCCGGGCGGTCGCCATGACCACCAGCCGGTCGTGATGCCCCCGCTCGCGGTCCTCCAGCACCGGCCGCACCAGCCGTCTGCCGAGGGCGTTGTCCGCGTGGTCGAGCAGCAGGGCGGGGCGCCCGGCCCGGGACAGCCGGCCCAGCAGTGACACGTACGCGGCTTCGATGTCCTGCCGCAGCGCGCGGAAGAGGAAGCCCTCGGCGACCTCGCGTGCTTCGCCGCCCTGCTGGAAGTGCGAGGCCAGCGAGTGCAGCCCCAGCTTCGGGTGACCGCCCGCGCCCGTGTACTCGCCGTAGCACGCGGCCAGCAGGGCCTTGCCCTCCTGGGAGGTGCGGGCGAGCAGTTCGTCGAGTACGGCGTTGATGAAGGGTACGGCCCCCGGGTGGGCCACCAGCCCCGCGACGACACCGACGTAGGCCCGGCCCGCCCGGTTCAGCACACCCCGCCAGAAGGAGCCGCGCGGCAGCAGCTCGTCGTGCCGTTGCACCTCGCTGACCAGGGTGGCGGTGTCGGCGAGCGGATCGCTGGCCGCGACCGCCGCGAGGCCCGCGTACAGGCGCGGGGTGGCGACCGCCCCGCCGTCGCCCTGCCAGGCGCCGAACTGCCGGGCCACCTCGCGCAGCACCTCCGTCGGCACCGAGCGTGTCTGCGGGTGCTGCTCCGCCTGCTCCCGGTACACCGGGAGCCCGCAGTCGATGTGCGCCGTCGGTACGTGGCGGCCGAACTCGCCCCGTACGCATTGCAGGAGCCGGCCCTTGCCCGTGCCGGGGCCGCCGACGAGCAGGACCACGGGCAGGTCGGGGCCGTACAGCAGCTTGCGGTTGCGGCCCGCGCGGGTCTTGCCGAGCAGCCTGGCCACCAAGCCGTCGTCGTCGAGCAGCTTGTCGAATCCGAGATCGTCTGGCACGGGTCCCCCGATGCGTCACCGACCGTACCGCTTGTGATGACACGTCAGGCTAGTGCAGACGCCCGGCCTTCAGGGAGGGTCGGTCCCGGCCGAACCTTCCGTGACCGCGCCGCCGTCCGCTACTCCTCTTCCGTCTCCCCCGTGGCGCGGACCCGGCCGGCCAGCCGCTCGTAGCGCTGCCGGGCCGCCTGCGGGGTGCCCAGGCCCAGCCCGAAAGCCACCTCGGGCCAGGTCATGCCGCGCCCCCGGGCCATCCGCAGCAGCCCGGCCTCCAGCTCGTCCAGCTCGCCGCGCACCAGTGGCAGCAGGCTCAACGCGGCGGTGATGTCCGCCCGGTCCACCTCCGGCTCGCCCTCGTCGAGCCGTGCCGCCCCGCTCATCAGGAACGCCACCAGCCGTACGGCCTCGTGGGGGCCGAGGACGGCCGGATGCGTCTGCCGCGCACGCTGCTTCTCGGTGGCCGCATGCCGCTCCGCGACACGGAAGAGCGCCGCGTGCACCCGCTGCGCACGCGCCTGCTGCGCGTCCGGCAGCGAGAAGGGGTCCGTACCGGACGGTCCGTCGTTCTGCTCTGAGGTGGATGCCATGGAGGCAGCATGGAACCACTACGGAAGCGTGTCAACGCTTCGTTGCAAACGAATTGTTTGCACGACGCCGCCCGCATCCCCGATTCACCCGACTCCGGTGGCGCCGCCGACGTTTCCGACGGGGCGGCGGCCCTGACCGACGCCGCCACGGAAAGGGCGGACCGGGGCGCCGTCGTCACCGGCCTTCTGCCGCCGAACGACCCCGGCCCGCCTGGGCCTCGTTCATCTTCCCCGAGGAACGAAGCGAGGCGATACTGCCCACCGCCCCGGCCCCCATGCGCACCACCGCAACGATCACCCGGTCGGCGCAGCACCGGCGGCGGCCATGACCGGAGACCTGATGGCGCGCCGGTTCCGGCACAACCCGAGCCTTCGGCCTCGCTCTGCTCGGCCACGCTCCGGAGCCTGGGCGGGCTCACGACCGGGGCGTGTGTCCGTCGCCCTGCTCATCGACTCCGCACGTGCTCAGCGTGGTCCCCGGATGCTGTCGATGATGCGGGTCCAGCTGTCGCCGCCGTGCCCCTTCTCGATCGCGCGCCGGTAGTGGGACAGGGACTGCACCGCCAGGGGGAGCGCGAGGTCGAGGCCGAGTGATGTGCTGGTCCCGACGATGTGGTCGGACGTGGCGCCCATCATGGTGACCGTGCCGAGGGCGCCGGGATGTTCGCCGGCGTCAAGCGCGGTGCCCGGGTTCTTTTCGCCGGCCCTCAGGATGCCGCCGATCGCGTCGGCGGAGGAAAGCAGCTCCGGCAGCGCCTCCATGGCCGTCGTTCCCGCGGTGCCGAGCATCGCGGTCGCGTGCAACAGTCCGGACAAGATGGTGAGGAACAGCGCGAGTTGGGCTTGGTACATCATCTGGGCGAGGCCCGGGTCTTCGCCCAGATGCCTCCGCGCTCCCAGCAGTTCCAACACGGCCAGGTGGCTCTTCGACACCGGGTCGCGGCCGCTGTAGTAGACATGGGCCGCCGCCGTGCCGATCATCGGCGCGGGGACCATGACGCCTCCGGTGAGGAAGGCGGCGTCGTGGCCCGCTGCCCAGGCCGCTGCCTCGCGTGAGCGGTCGGGGGTGTCGGAGCTGAGGTTGACCAGCGTCCGGCCGGCGAGCGATGCGGGGGCGCTGCCGAGGATGTCGTACATCGCCTGGTAGTCGGTGAGGCTGAGGATCACCAGGTCACTCGCTTCGACCGCTTCGCCGGGTGTCGCCGCGAGCGTCGCTCCGTCGGCGACGACGTCGTCCGGGAGCTCGACTCCCACCGGATACGCCGCTTCGCCGAGCTACGGCGCGGTCTGCCGGGAGTGAGCGAGAAGATGCTGACACAGCATCTGCGCGAGACGGAGGAGGACGGTCTCGTGCACCGCGAGGTCCATGCCGAGGTGCCGCCACGGGTGGAATACTCCCTGACCGAGCACGGGCACACGCTCAATCAAGCGCTCGGACCGCTCGGCGTGTGGGGTGCCGAGCGGGTGCGTCGCGAAGGCTTGGAAGCGGTCGCCGTGGCCGAAGCCTCCCACGGGTGAGCGCCCCGGCCACCGGCCCCTGCGGGCGCGGCCCCCGTGCCGCGGCAGCGGTGCGGCCGCTTCGTGAAGCGTTTTTCCCCGGTCAGGAGACCGGATCGGCCACCGCCACCGCCTCTTCGCCGCCGCGCGGAGCCGGAGCCGTGTCGCGCAGCCGGGCACCGGCGGCCAGGGCCGGAGCCGTCAGCAGCGTGAACCAGACGGTCTTTCCGGCCACGCCGGGGCGCGTGCCCCAGGCGTCGGCGAGCGCTTCGACGAGCATCAGGCCGCGGCCGCTCTCCTCGGCGTTGTCCGCGAGCCGGGCCCGGGGCCGGGGCGTACTGCCGTCGACGACCTCCACACCCAACTCCCGGGCGCTGTACCAGACGCGCAGCGTCAGCGGCCCCCGCGCGTGGCACACGGCGTTGGTCAGCAGCTCCGACGACAGCAGCAGCGCCGTGTCGGCGAGCGCCGTCAGGCCCCAGGCTCGCAGGGTGCGGAGCAGGAAGTGGCGTCCTTCCGGGACCGAGGACGGCTCGCCCGGCAGGTCCATCGCGGCGGTGTCCAGCGGGGCGGCGGGGAAGCCGACCAGCAGGAGGGTGACGTCGTCGGCGTACGTCGCGGTGTTCGGGAGCAGGGTGCGCAGGACGCGGTCGGCGGCCTCCTCCAGGTCCGTCGTGACGGTGAAGACCTCGCTCAGGGTGGTGGTCAGCAGGTCCAGCTGGGTCCCGATGTCGCTGTGCGGCGTCTCCACCAGGCCGTCGGTGTAGAGGGCCAGCGTCGTACCCGCCCGTAGAGGCAGGCGGACCTCCTGGTGCGGTACGCCGCCCACCCCCAGGGGGATACCGGTCGGCACCGGCAGCGCGCCGACCGTCGCGTCCGGGGCGACGAGCCAGACCGGCAGGTGCCCGGCCGAGCAGGCGGTGACCTCGCCGAGCGCCGGGTCCGCCTCCAGGTAGGTGCAGGTGACGAATTGTTCCGGCAGCCCACGGGTGAACGTGTCGAGCGTCTGGATCAGCTCGCACGGCGGTGTTCCGGCCAGCGCCAGCGCCCGGGCGGCGGAGCGGAGCTGGCCCATGACCACGGCCGCGTCCAGGCCGCGCCCCATGACGTCCCCGATGATCACGCCGACCCGTCCGGCGCCCAGGTCGATCAGGTCGAGCCAGTCGCCGCCCACGCCCTGCCCCTGGGTGGAGGGGAGGTAGCGGGTGGCCGCGCGGGCTCCGGGGATCTGCTCGGAGGCGCCCATCAGACGCAGGGCGAGGGCGATGTGCCGCTGCTGTGCGTACAGTTCGGCGAGTTCCCGTCCGGCCTTCTTGCGTTCGGTGATGTCCCGCATGGTGGAGCAGGCGCCGGTGATCACTCCGTCCCGGTCGCGGATCGGCCACAGGGTCACGTCGACGTCCAGCACCCGGCCGCCACTGGTGGCCCGACGCGTCTCGTAGTGCTCGATCCGCTCGCCCCGGCCGATCCGCTCCAGCAGACCGGCCTCCTCGTCCTTGAGGTCCGGCGGGATCAGCAGCCCGATGTGCTGCCCCACCACCTCTCCGGCCAGGTAGCCGTACAACCGCTGCGCCGCCGCGTTCCAGAACGTGATCTCTCCGTCCAGCGTCTTGATGAGGATCGCGTCCTGCGCCGATTCCACCACCACCGCCAGCTCGTCGATCCGCGCCTCCGCCCTCTTGCGGTCGGTGATGTCCCGGGTGATGGAACAGGCGGCGTGCACGACCCCGCGCCGGGAACGAACCGGCCACAGGGACACGTCCACGTCCAGCACCCGGCCGCCGCTCGCGACCCGACGCGTCTCGTAGTGCTCGATCCGCTCGCCCCGGCCGATCCGCTCCAGCAGGCCGGCCTCCTCGTCCTTGAGGTCCGGCGGGATCAGCCGCCCGATGTGCCGGCCGACCATCTCCTCCGCCCGGTAGCCGTACAACCGCTGCGCCGCCGCGTTCCAGAACGTGACCTGCCCGTCCAGCGTCTTGGTGAGAATCGCGTCCTGCGAACACTCCACCAGCCCCCGGAACAGCTCCTGCTCGCCCGCGCCGTTCCGCGGAGCACCCACTGCCGTCATCCGTGCCTCACTTCATGACGCATCGACGCCCCGGGCAACGAGAGTGACGACCTCCCGTCACGGCACCCGCAGCCGGCCCGAGTACGTCCCCGCCGTGCCCCGCAAACCCGTGCCTGCGAGAGTGCGGACATTGGAGCATGCGCCGCCCGGCATCACCGGCCTTGTTCACCTTTGTACAACACCGGACTGAACCTTTCTGCTTTCCGCCCGGTTACGCCTGGAATCGTGAGACAGTCGCACGGCGCAGCCGGACGGTCACCGTCAGGCAGGGGAACGGTACCGGCCCGGGAGACGGTAGATGTTCTCCGCCCGGATGCCCTCGAAGTCCTCCACGAGGTTGAAGGAGACGCGCTCCCCCGACGTCAGCGTGCGGGCCGGTTCGTCCCCCTGGATCGCCGAACGGTAGGCGAGGACGTCCGGTCCTCCGCCGGTCTGGGCGACCAGACCGGCACCTCGTTCGTGGTCGAACCACTTGACGACGCCATGGGGCACAGCAATCACCTCTGTCGGGTGGAGTGAGCGGGACACCCCACGGGTGCCCTCTCACCGGTGGTTAAGGGGGCGCATTCACGGGCGCACGTAGCTCGGACCCGGCGCTCGGCACGGACCTCGCACAGGCGCGCGCCGCCTCCACGCCGGTACCTGTGCCGGAGCCCGGCCGCGGCCCAGGGCAGCGGCCGATGAGACGTCGTGCGAACGAGCTGCCCCTGCCGGCCGCCTGGTGACGCCGCGCCGGCGCGGGAACGCCGCCCCCGCCGCCACCACCGGTCAGGCCACGCCCGCCGCGTCGAGCAGGGCGGCCGCCGTGGTCACGGCCAGCCCGGCCAGGCTCTCCACCCGCGCTCCGGCACGCGCGCTCGCGCCGTCGAAGACCAGGGTCAGCTGACGCGCCAGCAGCCCGGGATCGTGCGCCCCGCCCCGCTCGGCCTCCGCCCGGAAGGCGTCGGTGAGATGCTGCTTCACTTCCTCGGCGACGATGCTCGCCGGATGCCCGGGGTCCTTGAGTTCGACCTGTGCGGCCAGGAAGGGGCAGCCCCGGTAGTCGGCCGTCTCCGCCAGCTTTTCGAGCCGTTCGAAGACGTACAGGATGCGCGTACGCGGCGGGCCCGCCTCGACGGTACGCAGGGCGAGCTGCTCCTCGTAGGCGGGTGCGCGCCGCCGCAGACTGGCCGCGAAGACCTCGTCCTTGCTGTCGAAGAGCTGGTACATCGAGCGTTTGGAGACCCCGGCCGTCCTGCACAGCGTCTCGACCCCGATGGAGGCACCCTCGCGGTAGAAGAGTTCGGCCGCCGCGTCGAGCAGCCGGTCCCGGGTGGACGCCGCGCCTGTACTGGACATGCGGGGAGACTACCGCCCCGCGCGCCTCACGGAAACCGCCCGGTGTACCCCCGAGTGCAGTACGGAAGCATCACAGGGTCTACCGTTCTCCCACGGGAAACCGATCGGTTTCCCGTGCTGGACGACAGGCAACGGCGCCAGCCGCCGCCCCGAGATGCCGGAGGACACGTGACCGTCACCGTCAAGCACCGCTCCGTGGAAGTCAACGGAGTCAGGCTGCACATCGCCGAGCAGGGCGAGGGGCCGCTGGTCCTGCTGCTGCACGGATTCCCGGAGAGCTGGTACTCCTGGCGCCACCAGTTCGCCCCGCTCGCCGCGGCCGGGTACCGGGTGGTGGCGCCGGACCAGCGAGGTTATGCGCGCAGCGAGCAGCCCGAGGGCCCCGACGCGTACAGCGTGCTGCATCTGGCCGGTGACGTGATCGCCCTGATCCACGCGCTCGGCGAGGAGCAGGCCGTCGTCGTCGGACACGACTGGGGCGCGCCCGTCGCCTGGGTCACGGCCATGCTCCGTCCCGACGTCGTACGGGCCGTGGCCGGACTCAGCGTGCCGCCCGTCCTGCCCGCGGGCATGGCGCCGCCGGAAGTCACCCGACGGCTCTACGGTGACGGCTTCTACCAGTGCTACTTCCAGCAGCCGGGCGTCGCCGACGCGGAGCTGGCGCGCGATCCGGCCTCGACGTTCCGCCGCATCCTGGCCAGCGGCTCGGGCGACAACCCCGGCGCCGGCACTCCGCGCCCGTGGATCGTTCCCGACGGTACGACCCTCATCGACTCGGTCCCCGAACCGGAGCACCTGCCCGCCTGGCTCACCCCGGACGACATCGACGCGTTCGTCCGCGACTACGCGGACCACGGGGAGCGGGCGTTCACCGGCCCGCTCAACTGGTACCGGAACATCCAGCGGAACCACGAGCTGCTGGCCGCCTTCCGGGGCCGCGGCATCGACCAGCCCGCGCTGTACGTCGGCGGGGACCGCGACATGGTGATGTCGCTGCACGGCATCGGCGAACTCCTCGCCTCGCTGGAGACGATCGCGCCGAAGCTGCACCGCAGCATCACCCTCCCCGGCTGCGGACACTGGACCCAGCAGGAACGGCCCGCCGAGGTCAACGCCGCGCTGCTCGACTTCCTCGGCCACCTGCCCGGCTCGTCACCGGCCCAGGGCTGACGTCCGCGTCACCTGCTGTTCGGCCGGGGCCATCCGCCGTCCGGCCCGGGTCACCCGCTGACCGGCCGCATGTCACCCGTTGACCGGCCGCGTGTCATCAGCTGTCCGGCCACGTCCGTTGCGCCGCCGGCCGCGTCGCACGGTAGACATAGTGCGCGCGACCGGCGGCGGGGCTGTCCGGTTCGAGTTCACCTTCGGCGACACGGCACAGTCCGGCCTTCTCCAGGGCCCGCCAGGAAGCCCGGTTGGCGACCGGTACGGGGATCAGGACGGCCGGTGCGTACGGATGGTCGCGCCACGTCGCCCGGAGGACGGCCCGGATCATGCGCGGGCCGTGCCCCCGCCCCGCCTGTTCCGGATCGCCGATGAGGTAGTCGAGGGTCATCGTCTCGCCGGTCACCTCGGTGACGGCGGCCAACTCGTCCCGGTAGGCGGGGTAGTCGGCGAACCGGGACCGCTGGGCCAGGCCGAGGGGGCGGCCGTCGAGGAGGACGAGCAGGTCCTCGGCGGGCTCCTCGCCCCTGGCCACCGGGCCGAAGTCGCGCGCCACGCCCTGCTCCGAGGTGTCGTGGTTCCACCACCGGGCCACGTGCGGCTGCGCCAGCCAGTGCCGCAGGAGCGGGAAGTCCGCCTCGGTGACCCGTCGCCAAGTGATCATTTGCCGGGCCGCCGTCCCCGGCCCAGCTTCTCCTCCATCCAGGCCACACCGAAGTCCACCACGTCACGGGCTTCGAAGAGATGACTGTCGGCCGCTCCGACCGTCCCCCTGCGGCCGATGCCCGCGGCGCGCATGTCCCGTCCGATGATCTCGAAGGCTTCCGTCCCTTCGGGCACGAGGGCGGAGTAGTCGAACGCCCCGTTCTCCGAGTCGATGTCGTGGAACCGCCGCCAGACCCGTTCCCCGTCGACGAGGATCGGCTGCTCGTAGTCCACGAACCGCTTGCCGGGCGCTTCGGCCAGGGCCTCGGCGTGGTGCAGGAGCGTGAGCGCGTCCAGCGGGGCGCCCAGCAGAAGTACCCGGCCGCCCATCGCGACCAGCCGTGCCAACGGGCTGTCCGTGCCGTGCGGGTCGTCCCACGGGTGGTCAGCCGTCAATGTGGTGGCCGCCGCGCCGAGCGCCGCGAAGCTCGCGTCGGGATGGCGGCTGCGGACGGCTCCGGGCCAACGGCGCAGCGCTTCCGGAAGGCGGCCGTTGTTGTGGTCCGCCTCGCTCAGCGCGGGGTCGTACGCCGGGTGTTCGGCCCGCAGGGCATCCTGCCAGGCCTGCGGCCAGTCGGTGAAGTCGTACGGCGGGGCGTCGTTCCAGCCGCAGGTCACCATCAGGGTTCCGCGCTCGCCCACGACGTCGCGGAGGGCGCCGATGACCGTCTCCGGGCCGCCTGACACGTAGCCGATGGCGGACATCTGCGTATGGAACATCACGGTGTCGCCGTCGCCGAGGCCGAGCGCGGTCAGGTCCCGGGCGAGGCGGGTACGGGTGACGGGGCCGTCGGAGCGCTTGAGCAAGGCGAGTTCGTCCATGGACGGGAAGGTAGCCGTCGCCCCCGGTCCACGACACCGTTTTTCTCCGCGAGCCCCCGGGCGCCGGTCAGTTGCCGGGCCGCCCGGCGGACACCCCGCCCTTCCCCTCGCCCCCCTCCCCCTCCTCAACTCCCTTTCCTTCCTCGTCCTCCGCCCCTTCCGTGTCAGCGCGGGGCAGCACCACGACACCCCACGTGACCATGACCGCCGCGACCCCTTCGAGGACCAGCCACCAGCCGGTGCGCACCCGCTCCCCGTACACCACCATCCCGAGGGCCAGGCTGACCAGCGCCTCGCCCAAGGTGAGTGCGGGCTGCGACGCCACCAGCGGGCCGGACTCCATGGCGTTGGCGAGCAGGAACAGCGCGCACCCGCCCGCCGCGACGAAGGCGTACGTCTGCCAACTGGCGAAGAACGCGCCGGGCCCGTGCCGGGCGAAGATGTCGGTCGCCGCCTTCATCAGCGTCGCGGTCAAGGCGTACCCGATCGCGGAGGCGGAGCTGAACAGGGCCGCACGGGCCTTGCCGCGGGGCCTCGGCAGGGCGGCCACCACGCAGGCGGCCATGACGCCCCCGGAGACGAGCAGCGTCAGCACCCACTTCCCGGCGGGTACGTCGGTGCCGCCGCCGTGCGGTGCCGCCGCGGCCAGCCCCAGCCCGAGCCCGGCGGCCACCGCGACCGAGGCCGCCCAGCCGGCCGCGGGCAGCCGCCGCCGTGCCACCGCACTGGCGATGAGCAGCGTGAACGGGAGCTCGGTGACAAGGATGGGCTGCACCAGTGACAGCGAACCCAGCGTCAGCGCCAGGGCCTGGCACGCCGCGGCGCCGACGATGACGGCGATCCCACCCAGCCACGCCGGGCTGCGCAGCAGATGCCGGAAGAGCCGGACGCTGAAGGCGTCGCCCGGCGGCACCTTGCGTGCCGCGATCCGCTGGAGCACGGTGCCCGTGGCGTTGGCCACGGCCGTCAGCAGGGCGAACAGCGCGGAGAGCACAGCTGGCACAAGAGCTCCTGCGGTCCGGCGCGGCGGTCACCGGCCGCCGCTGCCCCCACGGTGCCAGATCCGCCGCCCGGCCCGGAACCGCACCACCGCGCGCCCCGGGCCCGCGCCCCCGCGCCCACCGGACGGCCTCGTCCGCCGGGCTTTCTGCGGCTCCCGCCACTAGCGACCTGACCTGCAATTATGCGGTCCCTGAGGGCCATCCGGGCAGTTGTGTTGCGCCGGCCGGGGGGTTTCGCCGGTGAATCACCCGTTCGCAGCTTTTTGCGGCTTGATACGTGCTGTGAGGCTGGAAGGACTGAAGGTGACCGTCCCCACCACCGAGGAGAGAACTCCATGATTCTGTCCATCTCCGGCGTCGTTCTGCTCGGCATCATCGTCTTCCTGTTCTTCCGCAAGGACGGGCTCAAGGTGTCCCACGCCCTGGTCTGCGCCCTGTTCGGCTTCTACCTCGCGGGTTCCGCGATCGCCCCGAGCATCAAGGCCGGCGGGGCGAGCCTGGCCAACCTCCTGGGCGGCATCAAACTCTGACCTCCGGTCCTCTTCCCCCTTGCGCCCCGCCTGGCGGGCGGCATCCGGTCGCCCGCGGTCCCCGGAGGGTGGAGCGGCTACCGCACGATCCCCCAGGAGATGATGTGGCCCGGCGTCCACTGCCCCGCATCCTGACCGACAGTGCGCCGATCGCGCGCGGGCGCGAGTTCGCGCGGACCGCGGCGGACGGCGCGGCCGACGTGTTCCATCCGCTGATCACCATCAGCCGCGGGCTGCGCCGGCTGCTGGCCGCCGGACGCCGGCGCTGGTCCGCCACGCCCAAGGAGCGGCGCGGCTCCCTGCTGTTCGTCGCCGCCGGCAGCGTCCTGGCCGTGGCGCTCGTCCCGTACGGGCCCGTGCTCGCGCTGGTCACGGTGATGGCAGCGGCGGCGTGGGCGGGCCGGGAGCAGCCGGCCGAGGAGCCCGCCGCCGGTCCGGGGGAGGCGGAGACCGGCCGCCTGCAAGCGCTGTACGAGGCGCTGGTGCCGTACTTCGCGATCGAGGGTGATCCCAGCCCCCTGTACGCCCACGACGGGGACTGGGAGAGCGCCTTCACCGAGTACGCCTTCGACGAGGCCGGGCGCCCGGCCCGGCTGACGCTGCGCTACCCGGCGTACTTCACCGACGGCGACGCGGCGTCCCGGGCCCGTATCGAGCAGGTGCTGTACGCCAAGTCGGGGCGCGGCAGGGAGTACCGCTTCGCGTGGGACGAGGAGTCGAACCAGCTGACGCTGGCGGTGCTGCCGCCGCTGCCGGCCGACATCGCGGCGCAGCGGTTCGTGACGACGCACGGCGAGACCGTCCTCGGGTTCACCGACCCCGAAGCCGTCCAGCGGACGCTGCCGGTGGAGGCCGGTGACGAGACCCGGGACGTGCCGCCCGTCGTGTGGCGGACCGGTCTGCGCTCGACCGAGCCGCACCTGCTCGTGCTGGGGCAGCCGGGGGCCGGCACCACGACACTGCTGCGGTCCATCGCGCTGCAGGCCCTGCCGTACGGCGACGTCCTGGTGATCGACGGCGGCGGGACCGGCGAGTACGCGTGTCTGGCGGGACGGACCGGTGTCATGGGCGTCGAGTCCGGGCTGTCGGGCGCGCTGGCGACGCTGGAGTGGGCGGCGCACGAGACCGAGCGGCGGCTGATCACCGCCAACCGGGCGCGGCAGGCCGGGCGGCAGGCCCCGGACGACATCCGCTGGCCGCTGTGGATCATTTTGGACCGGCCCTCCGCGCTGGCCCATCTCGCGGTGGCCGAGGGGCGGGACGACCCGCAGAACCTGCTGCACGTGCCGTTGCGGCACGGCCGGGCGGCCTACGTCACGGTGGTGGTGGCCGACCAGCTCGACAGTGCCGGGCTGCTGAGCGAGCCGGTGCTGACGCACACGCGGGCCAGGGTCGTACTGGGACCGGCCACGCCGGAGGACGTGCAGGCGGTACTCGGCGCGCCGCCGCACACCACACCAGCTGCCGACGTACCGCCGGGGCGCGGCTACGCGCGGCTGGGCACCGGACCGGTGCTCCGCCTCCAGGTCCCGGCCACACCCGACCCGTACGACGACGCCACGAGCGAGGCGCACCGGCAGGCCGTACTGGACCTGCTTCCGGAACCGGCGGCCTCGGTGGAGGAGGACGCGACCGAAGACCTGAGCGCGGCAGCCGGCCTGGCCAGGGCGGACGCCGCGGACGGGACGGACGAAACCGTCGCGGGCGGGGTGGACAGCGCCGTCACCGGCGGGATGGACAACACCGTCACGGGCGGGACGGATGGTGTCGTCGCGGGCGCGGAGGGCGGAACCGTCGCGGGTGGTGCCGTCGGGGTCGACGTCCTGTTCGGCGCCGTCGGCCCGGCCGCGCCGGCCGGCTCCGAGGCGGTCACCGAGCCGTCCGGGCCGGCGCCGGCACACCGTACGGTCGACGCGGGGCGCGCGGAGGGCTGAGCTTCGCCAGGCGCGGGGCAGCTGAAGCTTCTTGCAGGCCGGTCAGCGACCGCGCCTCAGCCGCGCCGCCCAGTGGCCGGCTCCCCGCCGTACGCGGCGCGGACGCCGCTGGTACGACCGGCCCTCCGCCGCGCTCGCCGCCCCGCTCCCGCCGGGGCTCCGTCCCCAGGGGCCGTCAGGCGACAGGGCCGGTGCCGTACGTTCCGCCTGGGCCCGGATCTCCAGGTGCGACTCGTGAGCCGTGACGCGGAACGCCTCCTCGTACGAGGCCAGGGCCCCGCTCATGGCCCCGCCGGCGAGGCCCCGGCGGCGGATGTGCACGGCCAGCCACGTGCAGCCGCCCAGAGCCGCGGCGAAGAAGCCCATGATGATCAGTAACGGCAGGGTCGCGTCCATGGTCACGACCCTACTGGGCCACGCGGTGCACCATCCCGGGCCGCCCGTGCCCCGGCGGGAGCCGGAGCGGTCCCGGTACCGTGCCCCCGTGATCGATCCCCGGCTTCCCCTCCTCTTCCTCGACGTCGACGGCCCCCTCATCCCCTTCGGGGCGTCCCCGCGACAGCTTCCCGGCGGGTACCCGACGTACGGCCCGGGGCGGCGGCAGCCCCGGGGAGCCGGCACGAACCCGCTGCTCAGCAGGATCGATCCGGCCCACGGCCCCCGGCTGTCGGCCCTGCCGTGCGCGCTGGTGTGGGCGACGACGTGGATGTCCGACGCGAACGACTGCGTCGCACCGTGGCTCGGCCTGCCGGAACTCCCGGTGGTGAGCTGGCCGGAGCCGTCCGAGGGGGGCGGAGCGGGGCGGGTGCACGGGAAGACCCGCGTCCTTGTCGACTGGGCCGCCGGGCGTCCGTTCGCCTGGGTCGACGACGAGATCACCGACGCCGACCGGACATGCGTGGCGGCACACCATCCGGGGCGCGCCCTCCTCCATCACGTGGATGCCCGACGAGGCCTCGGGGAGGCGGACTTCGCCGCCCTCGACCAGTGGCTACGGACCGGCCTACCGGCACGAGGCGACCACTGACCACACCCGGGGACCGCGCACGCGCCCCCTCACGCCACGAAGCTGTGCGGCGTCTCCACCTCTCCGGCGGCCGTCCCGGACGCCACGTGCTGTGCGGCGGCGGCCAGCCGGGACGCGGCCTCGTCGGCCACGGCTCCGCTGACGGTGAAGGGCAGCCGGACGAACCCTTCGAACGCGCCGTCCACGCCGAACCGCGGCCCCGAGGGCACCCGTACGCCGAGCCGCTCCCCCGCCTCCGCGATCCGCGAGCCGGACAGGCCGCCGGTCCGGGCCCACAGGGTGAGGCCACCGGCGGGCACACTGAACTCCCAGTCGGGCAGGTGGCGGCGGAGCGCGGCGACGATCGCGTCGCGGTTCTCGCGGGCCTGGTCGCGGCGGATCCGCACGGCCTGCTCCCAGCCGTCGCCCTCCAGGAGCGAGACGATGGCGAGCTGTTCGAGGACCGGCGAGCCGAGGTCGGCGAAGGCGCGGGCGGCGACGAGGCTGCGGATGAGGTCGGGGGCGGCCCGGACCCAGCCGATGCGCATCCCCGCCCAGAACGCCTTGCTGACGGAGCCGACCGTGATGACGTTGCTGCCCGCCGGGTCGAAGGCGCAGACGGGCCGCGGCATCTCGACGTCGTCCAGGCGGAGTTCGGCCATGGTCTCGTCGACGACGAGGACCGTACCGGCGGCGCGGGCGGCGTCCACCAGGCGCCGGCGCTGGTCCTCGGTGGCGAGGGTGCCGGTCGGGTTGTGGAAGTCGGCGACGACGTACGCCATCCGGGGCGCGGCGTCCCGCATGACCTGGCGCCAGGCCGGGACGTCCCAGCCGGCGAGGCGGTCGGTGAGGGCGACGGGGACGAGCCGGGCGCCGGCGTCGCGCATCAGCTGGAGGATGTTGGCGTACGACGGGGAGTCGACCGCGACCCGTTCGCCGGGCCGGGTGATCTGCCGGCAGAGGGCGGCCACCGCGCCCATGGCGCCGGTGGTGACCATGATCTGTTCGGGCATCGTGGGGATGCCGCGGGCGGTGTAGCGGTCGGCGAGCGCCTGGCGCAGGGCCGGGAGGCCGGCCGGGTAGTCGCCGTGGGTGTGCGCGTACAGCGGGAGGTGTTCCATGGCGCCCTGCACGCCGCGCGTCAGCCAGGGCTCGGGGGCCGGGAGGGCCGCGCAGCCGAGGTCGATCATGGAGCTGGCCGCCTCCGGGGGCAGCGGTTCCAGGCCGCGGGTGGGCAGCGGGTTGCCCGCGGGGACGGCGGTCCAGCTGCCGGAGCCGCGGCGGGACTCCAGGAAGCCTTCGGCGCGCAGCGCTTCGTAGGCCGCGGCGACGGTGGTGCGGCTGACGGACAGCGCGGCGGCCAGTTCGCGTTCGGCCGGGAGGCGGGCGGCGACCGGCACCCGGCCTTCCAGGACGAGGAGGCGGACGCCGTCCGCGAGGCCGCGGTAGGCGGGGATGCGGCGGCCGGCCGGCGCCACGGCGTCGCGGGTGTCCTGCGACCGGAGCAGCCGGGCGAGTTGCGACGCCCCCACTGCTGAAGTCCACTGCGCCATCGTAAGCAGTCCACCTTTCCCGGATTGGCCCTGGAAACTGATCATCTCCGAGCCACAGAGTGTCACGCGCCAGTCCAATCATGCCAGGAGGGGGAAGGTCTTGTTCAGCACACGGAGGTCCGGCGCCGTGGAGGGCGCGAGTGACAGCGAGGTGGACGCGGCGTCCGGACGCCGCGCGGACCCCACGCCCGCCCGGCGGCTGCCGCGCCGCCTCGTCCACCTCTACACCGGACTGGTCCTGTACGGCCTCAGCATGGGCCTGCAGTTGCGTGCCGGGCTCGGCCTGGAGCCGTGGAGCGTCCTCAACCAGGGCATCTCCCGGCACGTCGGCCTGTCGATCGGCACCGTCACGATCGTCTCGGGCGCGCTGATCCTGCTGCTGTGGATCCCGCTGCGGCAGCGTCCCGGACTCGGGACGGTCTCCAACGCCGTGCTGCTCGGCCTGGTGATGGACGCGACGCTCGGCCTCGTACCGGAGATCACCACGCTCGCCGTCCGCATCCCCTTGCTCGCCTTCGCGATCCTGCTGAACGGCATGGCGACGGGGCTCTACATCTCCGCCCGCTTCGGGCCCGGCCCGCGGGACGGGCTGATGACCGGCCTGCACCGCCGTACGGGGCGGCCGCTGCGGCTCGTGCGGACGTGTATCGAGGTCGCCGTGCTCACCGTCGGCTTCCTCCTCGGGGGCTCGGTGGGCGTGGGCACCGTGCTGTACGCGCTGGCCATCGGGCCGCTGGCCCAGTTCTCGCTGCGTTTCTTCACGATCGGCGGGCAGCGCGGGCGCGTGGTGGCGTCGTCCGAGCCGGCTCCCGCCTCCGCGCCCGCGCCGCTCTCCTGACTCCCCCGCCCCTCGGACTCCCGCCCCTCGGGCTCCCGTCCCTTCGCCGCTCCTCCGAGGGCAACTCCCTTACCCTTGTACCGATTTATCACCTCACGCCCCCGCCCCCGACCGCGCCAACTGTTACGCTCGCCCTCTCAATCACCCCTCTGACCTGGCCTTTTGCTGCCCGGCGTCGAGGGGTGCAGCAACCGAGGGGAGCGACTGTGAAGATCGGGATCAACGTCCTCAACTACGGGGAGGGCACCACCCCCGAAAGCATCGAGACATGGGTGCGCGGTGCCGAGGAGCTGGGCTACCACCTGGCGATGATCTCCGATCATGTGACGCTGCCCCCGGAGGTCGCGGGCGCCTTCCCGCCGCCGTTCTACGACCCGTTCACCACGCTGGCCTGGCTCGCGGGCCGGACCAGCACCATCGAGCTGGGCACGACGGTCGTGGTCCTCCCGTACCGCCACCCGCTGCAGACGGCGCGCGTGACGGCGAACCTGGACCGGTTCAGCGGCGGGCGGCTGGTGTTCGGCGTGGGCCTCGGCTGGTCGCGGCAGGAGTACGCGGCGCTCGGCGTCGACTACGCGTCCCGCGGCCGGATCACCGACGAGTACCTCGCCTGCATCAAGGAGCACTGGACGCAGCCGGTGGTCTCCTTCCAGGGCGAGTACGTCGCCTGTACGGACATCACCACCGGGCCCGGACCGGTCCGCGACCCGCATCCGCCGGTCTGGGTCGGCGGCCTCAGCGACGCCGCGCTGCGCCGGGCCGGACGGTTCGGGGACGCCTGGCATCCGTACACCCTGGGCGCGGACGCGATCCGTGCGCGGCTGCCGGTCCTGGAGGCCGCGGCGGAGGCAGCCGGCCGGCCGACGCCCGCGGTGACACCCCGGATCGCGCTGCACCTCACGGAACGGCCGGTGGTGGCGGAGTCCCGGCTGCCGGGCCACGGCACGGTCGACCAGGTCCGCGCCGACCTGGAGGCGCTGGCGGAGCTGGGCGTGCCGTACGTCGTCCTGGACACGTACCTGTCCAGCTATGCCGGACCGGTCCCGCCGGAGGAGAGCCCCCGGCACGACCTCGCCCAGCTGGAGACCGCGGCGGAGCGGATCCTCGATCTTCCGGGTGAGACGCTGCGCTGAGGACCGCGGGGAGCAGCAGGCCGGGCAGCGGTCGCACCGGCGCCTTGGCGCGGCGCCGAAGGCCGGCCGCGCCCGTGGCCGGTCACCGTCGGCCGGCCCGCCCGCCCTGTATATCCTCTGGCCAATGCGCTCCCAGCAGTTGACCACCCGCGGGTTCCCCGTACGGCACCCCTACCTCGACCACCCGGCCCCGCTCGCCTTCGCCCACCGGGGCGGCGCCGCGGACGGGCTGGAGAACACCGCCGCGGCCTTCCGGCGCGCCGTGGCGCTCGGCTACCGCTATCTGGAGACCGACGTGCACGCCACGTCGGACGGCCGGCTCGTGGCCTTCCACGACGCCACACTGGACCGGGTGACCGACCGGGGCGGGGCGATCGGCCGGCTCCCCTGGCAGGCCGTCCGCCGGGCCCGGGTGGCGGGACGGGAGCCACTGGCGCTCTTCGAGGAGCTGCTGGAGGAGTTCCCGCAGGCGCGCTGGAACGTCGACATCAAGGCGGAGGCGGCGCTCCGGCCGCTGCTGGACCTGCTGCGCCGTACGGACGCCTGGGACCGGGTGTGTGTCGGCTCGTTCTCGGAGGCCCGTGTCGCGCGGGCCCAGCGGCTGGCCGGCCCGCGGCTGGCGACCTCGCTCGGGACGCGCGGCGTGCTGGGACTGCGGATGCGCTCGTACGGCCGGGGCGTGCCCCTGGACCGGCTGCTGGGGGCGGCGGTCCGGCGCAACGCGGTGTGTGTGCAGGTGCCGGAGCGGCAGTCCGGCATCCGCGTGGTCGATCCGCTGCTGATCCGGGCCGCGCACGCGTGGCGTTTGCAGGTGCACGTGTGGACGGTGAATGATCCGCGGCGGATGGCAGCCCTGCTGGACCTCGGTGTCGACGGGATCATGACCGACGACATCGGCGCGCTGCGGGAGGTGCTCACCGCCCGGGGATCCTGGCCCGCGGAGTGAGGCCCGCCCCTCGGAACGGCCGTCCGCGCCGTCCTGACGAGCCGTTACCGCAGTGGGGCGGTCGCGCCGAGGGGGACCCGGATTTAGGCGTGGGGGCTGCGGGCCGGTAGTGTACGCCTTTGGCTCACCAGGCGGACCGTTACTGCGCGCTGAACTGTGGAAAGCGCTGGGTGACATCTGCTGCCAGATGTGACAAACCGGGCATTGGTGGGTACAACAAGGGGCGGCACGAAGGAAGGCAGCGGCGCGCAGCGCCTCCATCAGGCGGTGGTGGGCGACGAGTGGGCACATCTCCCGGTGAACGGGAATCTTCACCGCCGACCGGACGTTGACCGGATGACGACGACAGCGACACCTGTCCTGTGGGCGACAAGCCCGGGAGGCACGATTCATGAGTGAGCGAGCTCTTCGCGGCACGCGACTTGTGGTGACCAGCTACGAGACCGACCGCGGCATCGACCTGGCCCCGCGCCAGGCGGTGGAGTACGCATGCGAGAACGGACATCGCTTTGAGATGCCGTTCTCGGTAGAGGCCGAGATTCCATCCGAGTGGGAGTGCAAGGTTTGTGGTGCACAAGCCCTCCTGGTGGATGGCGATGGCCCTGAGGAAAAGAAGGGCAAGCCCGCGCGTACGCACTGGGACATGCTCATGGAGCGGCGCACCCGCGAGGAGCTGGAGGAAGTGCTGGCCGAACGGCTGGCCGTCCTGCGCTCCGGCACCATGAACATTGCCGTGCATCCGCGCGACAACAACAACAATCGCAAGTCCGCCTGACGAACGGACGCGCGAACGGGCCGGGGCCACTGCACCACGCAGTGGCCCCGGCCCGTTTCTGCGCCCACGTACGGCCCGTTCCGCGTACACACCCGCCCCGGTACACGCCCGACCCCGCTCGACCCCGTACGCACCCGGCCGCCGACGCGCCCCGCACCCCACCGTCGGCAGCCCCGCCCGCCCCTCCCCGGGTGTGCGTCAGGTCACCCTCCACCTGCGGAATCATCCGGGCAGCCGGGACGCTGTAACGGGTGCGGGTGCCGGTGGGACAGTGTCCCCGGGCCTCACCATTCGCCCGTGGGGACGATCGTTCGGCTGAAGCCCCACGGAGCCTTTCGCCGAGAGGCGACCGCCACCGGTATCCGCACCCTCAGACCGCCCCGGCCGGTTCCCCCCGATCGGCCGGGGCTTCCGCATGTCCCGACGCCCTGCGGGTTCCGTCCACTCCTCCCCGCCACCACACCGCGTGACGGATCGCACACACGGAGTACGTCCGGGCGCTCAATCCGCCCTGTGCCGCTCTCAGTTACCGCGCTCAGCGCGTCAGCGGCGGGTCCTCACGCCGCGGGGCGGGCCCCTCGTCCTCGCGCACGACCTCGCCCTGGACGACCTTGCCGTCCGGCTGGTGCATACGGGCCTGCTGGAAGGCGTCGCCGAGCGAGCCCGGCGTACGGCGCGCCTGGCGGGTCAGGAGGCGCTCAGCGCGGCGGTGGAGCAGTTTGCGGGTGGGCGGGAAGAGGCAGAGCAGCCCGGCGACGTCGGTGACCAGGCCGGGGAACATCAGCAGCAGTCCGCCGAGCATGGGCAGCGTGTTCCCGCTGTCCGAGGAGGTCCGCTCCCCCGGCTTCGCGGTCGCGCCCGAGGAGGCCGCGGGGCCCCCGCCCGCCTGCACGGTCTCCGTGAGGTTCTTCCAGGCCCGCCGGCCCGCCCGCTTGATCACGTATCCGCCGGCGACCACACCGGCCAGCAGGAGCAGAAGCACCGTCAGGCCGCCCGCGGCGTCGGCGACCAGGGTCAGCAGCCAGATCTCCAGCACCAGCCAGGCGGCGATGCCCAAGGGGACGAACCGGCGGGCGCGCGAGCGCTGGGGCGGACGGGACCGGGGCGGCGGCGTGGCTGCGAACGTCATGGTTCAAGTGTGCCTGGCCCCGGCCGCGGCGCCCGCCCGCGGGTGGCCTCCCGGCACGTCACGCGTCCTCGAAGACGATCAGACAGAACTCGTTGCCCTCCGGGTCCGCGAGGACCGTGGTCGGACAGCCCGCGTCGTCGAAGGGGCCGCGCAGCACCCGCGCGCCCAGGGCCACCACCCTGCTCAGCGCGGGCTCCATGGCGGGCACCCGCAGGTCCAGGTGCATCCGGTTCTTGCCCTGCTTGGGCTCGGGCACCTGCTGGAGCAGCAGCTCGGGGCCGCCGCCCTCCGGGTCCGTCAGGGCGGTGTACGGCGGTGTGGTGCGCGTGATCCGGTAGCCGAGGACCTGGCTCCAGAAGTCCGCCAGCGCCTTTCGGTCGGCACAGTCCAGCACCATGACCAGTTCCTTCGACGTCACCGCTGTCATCGCCGTCTCCTCTCGCCCGTACCCCCGCGCGCGGCCGTTCCGGTGCGGTCCTGATCGCCGCGGAAACGCATGTGGCCGCCCCCGTCGGGCACCCGTACCGGAACCCCTACCCGCCCTTCTCACCAGGAGGCCGAACACGATGGACAAGCGCAGCGAGACACCGGAGCAGGGCGGCGGCGCCGTTCCCCGGGATCTGCCGGACCAGCAGGCGGACCCGCACGGCAGCACGCCGGACCCCTGGGAGGGCCGGAGCCCGGACGACGGGGACGACCGCTCGGAGCACACCGACGTGCCCGACACCGACGTCTCCGGCACGGGCCGCCGCGGCGCGGCACACGACCGCGACACGCAGACCGACGAGCCGACCCCGGACGAGCCCGCCGACTGATGCGGCGGGCCCGTGCGCCCAGGGGCGCGCTCCCTGCCGGGCGGCCGGGGCCCCGCGGTCATCGGACCCGCGGGGCTCCCGGCGCGCCCGGAGCCCGTGTCACAGCTCCCGCAGCGCGGGCAGCAGCTTCTTCTCCGCCCAGTCGAAGAACTCGCGCTGATGGTCGCCGCCGACCTGGACCACGGCGACCTCCGTGAAACCGGCCTCCGCGTACGGACGCACCGCCTCGACGAAGTCGTCCACGTTGTCGCCGCAGGGAATCGTCTCGGCCACGTCCTCCGGCCGGACGAACTGGGTCGCCCCGGCGAAACCGGCCGGGTCCGGCAGCTCGGAGTTGACCTTCCAGCCGCCGGCGAACCAGCGGAACTGGTCGTGGGCGCGGCGTACCGCGGCGTCCCGGTCGGGGTCGTAGCAGATGGGCAGCTGGCCCACCCGCGGCTTGCCCTGGCCGCCGTGCTGCTCGAAGGAGCTGATCAGCTCGCCCTTCGGCTCGGTCGCGATGACCAGGTCGCCGAGGCGGCCGGCGATCTCGCAGGACCGCTCCCCCGACACGGCGACGCCGATCGGCGGGGCCTGGTCGGGCAGGTCCCAGAGCTTGGCGGAGTCCACGTCGAAGTGGTTGCCGTGGTAGCTGACGGTGCCGCCCTCGAAGAGCGCCCGGATGATCTCCAGGGCCTCGGTGAACATCTCGTGCCGGGTGGTCTTGCCCGGCCAGCCGTGTCCGACGACGTGTTCGTTGAGGTTCTCGCCCGCGCCCAGGCCCAGGCGGAAGCGGCCGCCGGAGAGCAGCTGCATGGTCGCGGCCTTCTGCGCGACGACCGCCGGGTGGTAGCGCACGGTCGGGCAGGTCACGTACGTCATCAGCGGGATGCGGGAGGTGGCCTGCGCCGCGGCGCCCAGCACGCTCCAGGCGTACGGGGCGTGGCCCTGGGACTCCAGCCAGGGGGCGTAGTGGTCGGAGGTCACCGAGAAGTCGAACCCGGTCTCCTCGGCCCGGACGACGTGGTCGACGAGATCACGCGGGCCGGCTTGCTCAGTCATCATCGTGTAGCCGATTTGCACCATATGGCGCGAGTTTCCCGATCATGCGACCGCAAAACTCGGTCCTTGCGATGATGCCCGGCCGGGCCCGGAAGACTCCGCCCGACCGGCCTAGCGTGTGCGCACGCGAACGACAGCCACCCCGCCGCCCCTTGTCCGGCTACGGCGGCGAGGGCCGGGCCCGTCCGGGGCCCGGCGCTCCCCTCAGCGCCCGCGGAGCTTGTTGACCCGGGAGCCGACTCCCCAGCCGGTGACCCGCCACAGGGCCTCCACGACGATGTCCTTGCTCATCTTGCTGTCGCCGCGCTCGCGTTCGACGAAGGTGATGGGGACCTCGACGACGTGGAAGCCGCCCTCGACGGCACGGCGCGCCAGGTCGACCTGGAAGCAGTAGCCCTGCGAGGAGACCTCGTCCAGGCCGAGCCCTTCCAGGGTCTCCTTGCGGAAGGCCCGGTAGCCGCCGGTGACGTCGCGCAGCGGCACCTCCAGCATGGCCCGGCAGTACGTGCTGCCGCCGCGGGAGAGGTACTCGCGGTGCTTGGGCCAGTTGACCACCCGGCCGCCGGGCACCCAGCGGGAGCCGAGCACGAGGTCGGCGCCCTTGAGGGCGGTGAGCAGCCGCGGCAGCTCCTCGGGGCGGTGGGAGCCGTCCGCGTCCATCTCCACCAGGACGCCGAAGCCGTGCTCGATGCCCCAGCGGAAGCCCGCCAGGTAGGCGGCGCCGAGCCCTTCCTTGCCCTTGCGGTGCAGCACCTGGACGTGATCGTCCGCCGCCGCCAGCTCGTCGGCGACCTTGCCCGTACCGTCCGGGCTGTTGTCGTCCGCGACGAGGATGTGCGCCTCGGGCACGGAGGTCCGTACCCGCGAGACGATCGGTTTGATGTTCTCCGCCTCGTTGTAGGTCGGAATGATCACCAAGGTGGTCCCGAGCGGACCGTACTTCCGCTGACCGCCGTCTGTCACTGCTGCCCCTTCTCGTCCTTCGTACGCCCGCGCCGGCCGATCACTGCCGCGGCCACGCAGGACAGAAGTCCCACGATAGCGAGCACCCACTCGGGAAGGGCACCGACGCGGTCGGCCACGGTTTTTTCGTCACGCAGCGGCAGGCTCGCCTGCAGCACCCCCCGGGTGAACTCCGGGATCTTGTGGGTGACCGTACCGTCCGGGGCGACCACCGCGCTGATGCCGCTGGTGGCCGCCGTGACCACGGCACGGCCGTGTTCCACGGCGCGCAGCTTGGACATGGCGAGCTGCTGCTCGGGCTGTCCGGTGCGCCCGTAGGTGGCGTTGTTCGTCTGGACGACGAGGGCGCGGGCGCCCGCGTTCACGGTGTCGTGGACGATCTCGTCGTAGGCGACCTCGAAGCAGATGACGTCGCCGAGGCGGGCGGACCCGACGTCGAGGACGCCGGTGTGGTCGCCGGGGTAGAAGTCGCGCGGCACCCGCTGGAACCGTGTGATGATCTTGCTGAGCTGCTCACGGAACGGCACGTACTCGCCGAACGGCACCGGGTGCTGTTTGGTGTACGAGGCGCCGGGGCCCTTCTTCGGGTCCCAGACGATGCCCTGGTTGAAGACGTAGCCCGGCTTGTCCGGGTGGTCGACCAGGGCGCCGACCAGGACGGGCACGCCGATCGCCTTGACCGCCTCGTCGATCCGGTCGTACGCCTGCGGGTAGCGGAACGGGTCCAGGTCCGAGGCGTTCTCCGGCCAGATCACCAGGTCCGGCTTCTTGGCCTTGCCCGCCTTCACGTCGGCGGCCAGCTGCTCCGTGGCGGTGGCGTGGTTGTCCAGAATCTGCATCGGCCGGCCGAGGAAGTCCATGCCGGGCCGCTGCACGTTGCCCTGCACGACAGCGATGTCTACGCGGTCGTCCGCGTCGGTGTGCACCGGGACCAGGAGTCCCGAGACCGTGACCGCGGCGGCCAGGCCGACGGCCTCCACGGCGGGCAGAGCCGCCCGCACCGACCTGCCGGGCCCGCGGCGCAGCCGCCACAGGACGGCGGCCGCCGCGGCCAGCAGAGCGCCGCTCAGCGCGACGGCGAACGTCACCAGCGGCGCGCCGCCCAGGGCCGCGAGCGGGGTGAAGGGCGAGCCGGTGTTGGCGAAGGCGAGCCGTCCCCAGGGGAAGCCGCCGAAGGGCACCCGGTCGCGGACCCACTCCTCGGTGACCCACAGACAGGCGGCCCATACGGGCGCGTACTTCACGCGGGAGGTGACGGCGAGGCCCGCACCGAGCAGAAGCGTGTAGAGCGCCTGCACGAGGGCCAGCCCGAACACCGCGTCCCAGCCGACGACGTGCAGCCACTTCAGCAGCATGAAGAAGAACGGCAGCCCGAACGCGAAGCCGGTCCAGGCACCCTGACGGGCCGTCCTGCCACGGGTGAGCAGCCCGAGGGCCGCGACACCGACGAGGGACAGCGGCCACAGGTCGTACGGCGGGAAGGCCAGCGCCAGAGCGAGACCGCTGAGCACGGCGAGCGCCGTACGCGGCACCTCGCGGCGGACCAGCGCCGCGAACCGGCGGCCGCGCCCTGGCACGGCTGGTGCGGCGGTGTCGGAGCCCGATGGCACGGTCCCGGCCTTCCTTGCAGGTCGTGCGGTGGTGTCGGGCACGGTCGCGGCCTTCCTTGCAGGTCATGCGGTGGTGTGCAGACCGTACAACGGGGTTGCGCGATTGCGGACCGGGGGTGCCGACGGGTATAAGCTGCGCCGCCCGCGCGCGGCGGGGGGAGAGAGCGGGCACCGCCCAGCGGTGCGGATCGGGGCCCGGCGCCCTTCGGGCCGACCTGGGACCCGCTGGCTGCGGGTCGACCGAAAGCCGTTGTCTACTGAGCAACCGGGCCCCACCCGGGTCGCACCTTCCCCCTGGCTCGTGACGAGCAGGGAGGGACCCCCATCCGGACGAAACCTTTCCGTCGTCCCCGTTCCGCAGGTGCTGGACCTGGCTCCCAGTGACGGTGTGCCGGTGCGGCACACGTCCCATGGCCCAGCTGCGTTCGACGACTGCGCGGCGGTCTCCCGGTCTGACGTCCTGGTGGTGGACCCGGCCGAACCTACCGGCCGCCGACCGTCTGCTGTCAACAGTTGCCCGGACCGCGTGGTTTTCGCGTCGCCCCAGGCCGGCGCCCGCTCTCCCAGGTGGGGCAGGCGCCCACGGGCGCGTCCCGCGGTGGTACGCGCCCGCGTGAAGTCACTCGTTCGGCCGTCCGTACACCGTGCGACCGCCGACCACCGTCCACAGGCAGTCCGGCAGCTCCCGGCCGGGGGTCAGGTCGGGCAGGCCCGGGGTGCCGGAGCGGGGGTCGGTGGACCAGCGCTCGACCCGCTCGTCGGGGGCCTGTACGACGAGGTCGCCGGTGCGCCAGACCGCGTAGTCGGCGGGCGCGCCGGGCACCAGGACGCCCGCGTCGTCGCGGCCGATCGCGCGCCAGCCACCGCGGGTGTGCGCGGTGAAGGCGGCGCGGGCGGAGATGCCGTGCTCGCGGGTGCGGTGGAAGACCGCGGCCCGGACGGTGCCCCACGGGTCCAGCGGGGTGACGGGGCTGTCGGAGCCCAGGGCGAGCGGGACGCCGGCCCGCAGCAGCGCGGCGTACGGGTTGAGGGTGCGGGCGCGTTCGGCGCCGAGCCGGGTGGCGTACATGCCGTCCTCGCCGCCCCAGGCCGCGTCGAAGGCGGGCTGTACGGAAGCGGTGAGGGCGAACTCGGCAAAGGCCGCGACGGTGGCCCCGGTGAGCATCTCGGCGTGCTCGACGCGGTGCCGGGCGGCCCGGATCCGGCCGAGGCCGACGCGGTCGGCGGCGGCCCGCACGCCGTCGGTGACGGCGGTCAGCGCGGCGTCGCCGATGGCGTGGAACCCGGCCTGGAGTCCGGCCTCGGTGCAGGCCGCGACGTGGGCGGCGACGGCGTCGGCGTCCAGGTGGGCGGTGCCGGTGTGGCCGGCGTCGGCGTACGGGGCGTGCAGGTGGGCGGTGTGCGAGCCGAGGGAGCCGTCCGCGAAGAGGTCACCGGCGGCGCCGATCGCGCCGAGGGCGCGGATCCGGTCGGCGTCCTTTGCGTTGGTGACGGTTTCGGCCCAGTAACCGACGACGCGCGGTCCCGGCTCACGGGCGGCGCGGGCCAGCAGGGCGGTGAGGTCGTCCTCGCTGGAGATGTCGGGTCCCGCGCACTCGTGGAGGGTGCCGATGCCCCGGGAGGCCGCGTGCGCGAGCGCCGCGGCCTGGGCGGCGTCGCGCTGGGCGGGGGCGACCGTGGCGTACGCGGCGGCCCGCACGGCGTGGTGCGCGTCGCCCGTCAGCGGCTGCTCGGCGTGGAATCCGGGCAGGTCACGAATGCCGGGTACGAGGTCGAGCAGGGCAGTGGTGACGACCGCGGAGTGCACGTCGACCCGGGTCAGGTAGAGCGGGCGGCCGCCGGTGGCCGCGTCCAGCTCGGCGCGGGACGGCGGCCGGTCCTCGGGCCAGGCGGTGGCGTCCCAGCCGTGCCCCAGGAGGACGCGGTCGGCAGGGCGGGCCGCCGTGTACTCCCGTACCCGGGCCAGCGCGTCGGGGAGCGCGCGGGCTCCGGACAGGTCCAGGCCGGTGAGCGCGAGGCCGGTGGCCGTCGTGTGCACGTGTGCGTCCGTGAACGCCGGGGTGACGAGCGCGCCGTCGAGGTGGACGACCTCGTCCACGCCGTCGGCGAAGGAGTCGGCGGCCCCCTCCTCGCCCACCCAGGCGATGCTGTCGCCCTCGACCACCATGGCGGTGGCGAAGGGGTCGGCGGGACTGTGGACCTCTCCGCCGCGCAGCAGGACGGTTCGGGGCCGGGCCGGATCGGGGGTGCGCTCACTCATAGCGGACAGTTTGGCCCCTGCGGGCGGCGGGCCCGCGCGCGGGGTCGGGATCTCGACGCACGGCGCACGCGCGCCGGAGCGCCCGGACACGGCGCACGCCGGGGGCGCACGCTTCGAGTGCCCTGACCGTGCGCCGGGCGGGACACTCGGGGCGTGCGCCGGACGGGTGCCGGTGCGCGCCGGGCGGAGGTCAGATGCGCGGCGGCCGGGCCTCGTACGGCGTGGAGAGCACGACCGTGGTCCGGGTGGAGACCCCGGCCAGTGTGCGGATCCGGGTCAGCAGGTGTTCCAGCTCCAGGGGCGTGGCCACCCGCACCTTCAGGATGTAGTTCTCGTCGCCCGCGACGCTGTGACAGGCTTCCAGCTCGGGCACCTCGGCCAGGCGGTCGGCGATGTCGTCCGGGGCGCTGGGGTCGAAGGGTTTCACCGAGATGAACGCGGTCAACGGCAGCCCCACCGCCTCCGGGTCCACGATGGCGGCATAGCCGCGAATGACGCCGCGCTGCTCCAGACGGCGCACCCGCTGGTGCACCGCCGAAGTGGACAGGCCGGTGGCCTTGCCCAGGTCGGTGTAGCTCATCCGCCCGTCCTTGACGAGCAGATCCACGATTTGTCGGTCCAACTCCTCCACCCGATCAACCTACTGTGCTCGGGCGCGTGTGCGCACCGTACGCCGGTTCGTGGACGCGCTCGCGCGGCTTGTGTGACCAATGCCACACACGTGCTCCCGTATCCCGCGGGGCTCGGCGATTATGCGCGGGGCATGAGGGGAATTGCTCGTGTTGGCCGGAGCCGCCCGACATCGGAAGCCGGCGGCCGTGCGGCCCACCCGAGGGGGATGACCATCATGCGACGTCTGAAGACCGAATCCGCGCTGCTCGGCCTCGATGCCCAGGAGGGCGACAGTCCCGGCTTCGCCGGCGAGGACGATCCGTACGACTCCTTCGAGACCATGGAGATCTTCCGGGTGACCTGCCCGGACTGCGCCCAGCCGATCGCGATGCTGGCCGACGAGGACACCCTGCCCGAGCACGCGCTGTGCCCGACGCCCTGGAACCCCTTCTGCCTGTCGGTGTGCGAGGGCTCGGGGCGGCCGGTGGCCGACGCCTCCTCGGCGGACGACTCGCTGGAGGCCCAGGAGCAGGACGCCGGTGTGCTGCTGAACCTGCCGGAGGGGCTGGACTGGCGCCGACAGCCGTTCTCGCACGTGGGCGGGCCGGGTACGCGGCCGTCGCGGGTGCCACGGATGCGCCGGCCCTGAGGCCCGCGCCCGACCGGCGGGAGCGGGCGGCCGCTCCCGCGCCGTCCCGGCACCGCTTGCGGAGCGCCGCGGGGCCATTCCCGGTGTCCGCTGACAACGAACCTGGACCGTTTGCCGGCGAGGTTGGACCGCGGGTGGTTCAGCCCTCGGCACCGGCGGCATGCAGGGCATCGATGATGAGCGCGTACCGCTCTGCGGCCTCCGGGAACCGCTGCGCGCGGTGGCGTGCCTCCCGCAGTGCCTTCCCCGTCGGTGCTGCGCCGCGAGTGAGCAGATGGTGCACCATCTGCACCTGTCCGAAGAGGGCCGCCCACTCCAGTGGCGTCCTGCCCTTCATCACCGCATCGATGTCCGCCCCATGCTCCAAGAGCAGGTCCACAGTCTGCGGGTGACCGTGGTCGCCGGAGGTCGCTGCCAGCACTATCGGCACGTAACCCAGCCTGCCCTGGGCACAGGGAGCGGCACCGGCACCCAGAAGGGCCCTCACCACTTCTGTGTGCCCGTGCATCGCTGCCTGGCACAGAGGCGTCGTCTCCTCGTACTCACCTGTTTGCTGTTGCGGGTCCGCCCCCGCCGCGAGCAGTAGCCGGACGACCTTGGCGTGCCCCTCCCCCGCCGCGAGATCCAGTGCGGTGTGCAGGGCCGCGTTCGGGGGACCCACCCATGCACCCTCGCTCAACAACCGCGCCACCACAGCCACATCGCCGTCCTTGGCGGCCCGTGTCAACTGTTCCGCTTTTTCCATGTGGTGATCATGCCTGGCCGTCCAAGTTCACCGGGCAAACGGTCCAGGCTGAATGCCGGAGGACCCGGCCCGCCCCCGTGACGCGGCCCCCGCCGGCAACGGCTTCTCTGCCGTAACGGCCTCCCCGTCACAGCCCCCCGTAACGGTCCTCACCAGCGCCGGTAACGGCCCTCGATCATCGCCTCCAGTGTGGCCCGGTGCATGATCAGCGCGTCCGGGTCGGCGGGTACGGGCGCCTCGCCGAAATGGACCTGGCGGTAGGCCACGCGCAGCATGACGACGGCGTGCCGCAGGGCCGCGTAGAGGGTGTGGAAGTCCATGGCGCGCGGTGTGTGGCCGGTGAGCCGGGCGTAGCGTTCCTCGACCCGGTCGCGGCGCAGCAGGCCGGGCAGGCCCCGCTGGCCGCCGCTCTCCGCCAGGTCCTGGAAGAACCGGTGCAGATAGACCATCCAGCCGAGGTCGAGTTCGCGCGGTCCGGGTACGGACATCTCCCAGTCCAGCACGGCGGCGGGCGTGAAACCGTCGTAGACGATGTTGCCGATCCGCGCGTCGCCCCAGGTCAGTACGGTCTCGTCGGCTTCTTCGGACTCCGTCGGCCAGTGCTCGGCGAGCCAGGCGAAGCCGCGCTCGATCAGCGGGGACGGTTCCCGTCCGGTGACCACCCAGGCGTAGTACGCCCGCTGGGCCGCCACGTGCCGCCGCAGTGCGCTCCCGCTGCCGGGCAGGGCGAGGAAGTCCGTCTCTCCGACGGGCACCTGATCGTGGATCCGGGCGAGGACGGAGACCGTGCCCGCTTCCAGTTCCGCGCGCTCCGCGTCGGTAGCGGCGTGCAGCCAACTCCCCTCGTACGTATAGGGCATGACGTCCGGCGGTACGCGGCCCTCGGCGCGCTCCATCACGAAGAACGGTGCGCCGAGCGGCCCCGGGTCTTCTTCCAGCCACAGCGTGCGCGGCACGGGCACGTCGGTGTGCTCGGCCACCAGGCGCAGCGTGCGGTACTGACGGGCCATGTCATAGGTGGGGAATACCGTGTAAGCGGCAGGGTCGGCAGCCAGGCGCAAGGCACAGGAGTGGACGGGCGGACGGGGGTGGTCGATGTCGAAGAGCAGGGTTTCGCTGGACATGCCGTTGGAGGCGGGGACGGTCGCGGAGACCGCACGGGCACCGGGCAGGCGGGTGGCCAGCCACGCCGACAGCCGCCGGGTCAGCTCGCCCGGGTCGCGCGTGGTGGTGCGGGGCCGGGACGCGCCGCTCATGACCGCTCCTTCGGGGAGGCCGGGCCCTCCGAGCGGTCCGGTGCCTCATCGGGCGATGCCCCGACGGCCGCCGCCGCATCGGCGTGCCCCGTGAAGCCGCTGGGATCGTGGCGGCCGAAGCTGCCGTGCTCGAAGATCCCGTATCCGGTACGGCCGTCGAGGGTGAAGCGGGCCGCGTGGTCGGTGACCCCGTAGGCCGCCCGCGGATGGGCGGCGGGGTCGGCGAGGTCGTAGGTGCGGCGGTCGGTCCAGCCGCGTCCGCGCCAGGTGCCGTGCTGCCAGTCGTCGGCGGGCGGGTAGCCCGCGCCGACGGCCAGGGGTGAGGAGGTGAGGATCTCGGCGGAGAGTTCGAGCGGTTCGCGCGACGGGCCGGTGAGGTGCAGCACGGCATGCTCGGGGTGGCGGGTGCCCGGCCGGTAGGTGATGTCGGCGTGCGGCCAGCCGAGTTGGACGTCGTGGGTGCCGTTGCGTACCAGCAGGGCCTCGTTGAGCGTTCGGTGCCCGTCGGCGTCCTCCTGGACGACGACCATCACGAACCGGTCGTCGAAGCGGACCGGGCACCAGATCCAGTGGAACCCCTCCGGCCGCGCTTCCTCGGCGGCCCGCCCGCCGTCCTCGCCGGGTATCGGCCGCACGCCCCAGCTGCGGTCCCGGGTGCCGGTCCACTCCCCCGCGGTGACGGTCAGCCGCTCGCCGCCGGCGTGGATGGTGCCGGTACAGGTTCCCGCCTGGACGAATCGGCGCCCTTCGAGGACGAGCCGTCCGCCGCGGTACTGGGTGTGATGCGGTTCCCAGACGGCGGGGAAGGCGGCGTGCCACACGAGGTCGCAGGAGAGGCCGTCGGGGTCGGCCGGGTCGGCGGCGCAGTGCAGCCGGAGCCGTTCGAGGGGCCGGTCGACGGTGATCGTCAACGGTCCGACGGCGAGGGCGAGGCGGTCGTCGGTGAGCGCGTCGGAGGCCCGTACGGCGTGCAGGCGGTCGCCGAGCCGCAAGGTGGCGTAGGCGTCGATGACACCGGTGTTGGGGTAGACACCGAGGCCGGCGACGAGCAGCGCGCGGCCGGTGTGGTCCATGACGTGGAAGATGCAGCGGTCGTAGGCGTTGCGGTCGCCGGTGGCGACGTACCGCATGGACAGCGGCACTTGATGGACCGGGTATTCGTCGAGCGCGATCGGCCGGTCGGTCACGGGACACCTCCTGGACGCGCGGGCGGGCACGGTCCGGTGGCCACGGGGGCGTGCGGTTCCGCCTCGGCGGCGACCGTTTCCGCGGAAGGAATTGACGGTACGTCAGGAGTACGCGCGGGACCATAGCCGTACCGGCGTCCGGCCGGGCAGGGGGCCGTACCCGTGCCCGTCCGGGCGGCCCCGGACCGGGACGGCCGGCACCACGCCACGGAAGCAACGCCCGCTCCGGTCGCCCCAGCTACGGTTCCGGCTCCAGATCCGGTTCCGGCTCCAGAGCCGGCTCCGGTTCCAGATCCGGCTCCGGTTCCAGCTCCGGCGGACACGGCGCCTCCCGTTGCGCTGTACGGCGGACACACCGCCGTACAGTGGGAGGCGTAAGCCATCGCGGGCACCGGCGACGAAACGGTGACGGAACGAGGGGGCACCATGACGACGGCCGGCTCCGCACAGGGCCCGAGCAGCCTGCACTGCCTGCGCTGCGGCCTGGAGGTGAGAGGGTTCACCGGCTGCCCCCGGTGCGCGGCGGAGGGCATCGGGGCCAACGCGATGCCGCCGCTGGCCGACCTGGAGGGCCTGGAGCTGTCCTCGTACCCGGGCGGCCCGTGGGGCTGGCCGGAAACCCTGCCGGTCAGCGGCCCGCCGGTGACGCTCGGCGAGGGCGACACCCCCAACATACGGCTGCGCACCGACGCGGCCGCGCTCGGCGACGGGCTCGCACCGGAGTGCGGCAGCGAGTTGTGGGTCAAGTACGAGGGCGGCAACCCGACCGGTTCGCACAAGGACCGGGCGATGGCGGTGGGTGTGGCGGCCGCGCTGGAGACCGGCGCCGACACCGTGGTCGCCGCGTCGTCCGGCAACGCGGGCGCGGCGGCGGCCGCCTACGCGGGCCGGGCCGGGCTGCGGTGCGTGGTCTTCACCGACGAGGGCCTGCCGCCCGCGCTGGCCGCGCAGATGGATCAGCTGGGCGCCGAACTGGTGCGCTGCGAAGGCGGCTTCCTGGCCCGCAACGCCGCCATGGCGCGGGCCGTCGAGGAACACGGCTGGTATCCGCTCACCAGCTTCTCCGCCCCCTCCCCCGGCGGCAATCCGTACGCCGACGAGGGCTACAAATCGGTGGCGTACGAGCTGGCACGCGACTTCGCCGGGCGGCGGATCGGCGCGGTGGTCGTACCGACCTGCCGGGCCGACCTGCTGTCCGGGATCGAGCGCGGTTTCCGGGAGCTGGCCGCGGCCGGTCTGGTGTCCGCGGCGCCCCGGATGGTGGCGGCCGAGCCCGCCGGGGCGGCGCCCTTCACCGCCGCCCTGCGCCACGCCGACCGCGCCGCTCAGGAGCGTACGCGCGTGGAGAGCCGCCCCACCGCCGCCTTCTCACTCGGCGAGGAACGCCCGTGCTGGCAGGGGCTGGACGCGCTGTGGCGGTCCGGCGGCACGGCCGTCGCCGTGGCCGAGAAGGAGTTCGTGGCCGAACAGCGGCGCCTCGCCGAACAGGGCCTGCTGCTGGAGGCGTCCTCCGCCGTAGCGGTCTCCGTGGCCCGCCGGATGCTGCGCGAGCTGCCGGAACTGGTGGTGGCGATCGGTACGGCGACGGGCATGAAGGAGCTGGCGTCGGCAGGCGAGTGACGGCACCACAGCGCCAGGCCCGCCGCCCCGGGCGGCGGACGGCTTCCTGCCCGTCCACCGTAAGGAAACTCTTCCCCCGGGTTCCCGCGGGTGCCCCCGGGCCACGCACCTCAGCGGGACTCGGGCCCCGCCAGGTGCCGCGCGACGACCATGCGCTGGATCTGGTTGGTGCCCTCGACGATCTGGAGCACCTTGGCCTCCCGCATGTAGCGCTCGGCCGGGAAGTCGAGCGTGTAGCCGTACCCGCCGAGCAGCTGGACGGCGTCCGTCGTGACGCGCATCGCGGCATCCGTGCAGAACAGCTTGGCCATCGCCGCTTCCTTCGCGAACGGCAGGCCGGCGTCCTTGAGGCGGGCGGCGGCCAGGTAGAGCGAACGGCCGGCCTCGATCTGGGTGGCCATGTCGGCGATCATGAAGCGCAGGCCCTGGAAGTCGGCGATCGGGCGGCCGAACTGCTGCCGGGAGGCGGTGTACTCCAGCGCCTCGTCCAGGGCGGCCTGGGCGATGCCGATCGCGCAGGCGGCGATCCCGAGACGGCCGGAGTCCAGCGCGGACAGGGCGATGGTGAACCCCTGCCCCTCGTCCCCGATACGGCGGGCGTCGGGAATCCGTACGCCGTCGAAGTGCAGCTGGGCCGTGGGCGAGCCCTTCATGCCCATCTTGCGCTCGGGCGCGGCGGCGGTCAGCCCTTCCGCGTCGCCGGGCACCAGGAAGGCCGTGATGCCGCGGGCGCCCTTGTCGCCGGTGCGCGCGAGCACGGTGTAGAAGTCGGCGACGCCTCCGTGGGTGATCCACGCCTTGGTGCCCTCCAGGGTCCAGGTGTCCCCGTCGCGTACCGCCCGGGTGGTCAGGGAGGCGGCGTCGGAACCGGACGCGGGCTCGGAGAGGCAGTAGGCGCCGAGGAGGCCACCGCCGAGCATGGCGGGCAGGTGGGTGGCGCGCTGCTCCTTGGTGCCGAACGCGGCGAGCGCATGGCAGGCGAGGGTGTGCACACTGACGCCGAGGCCCACGGTCAGCCGCGCGGCCGCCAGCTCCTCCAGCACCTGGAGGTACACCTCGTAGGGCTGCTCCCCGCCGCCGAACTCCTCCGCGTACGGGAGGGAGAGCAGACCGGACTCGGAGAGTAGGTCGAAGGTCTCCCGGGGGAACCGCCCCGCCTCCTCCTGCTCGGCGGCGACCGGCTTGATCTCACGGTCGAGGAGATCCCGCACCAAGGTCAGCAGATCGCGGGCCTCCTCCGTGGGCAGCCTGCGGTCCACCGGCCGGGGGCCGTACTCGGTCATGGCGGCGCTCTCCTCCCTGTCGGGCGCTGCGACGGCGCCCGCGAGGGTGAGGCGGCGCCGCCGGTAGTTCGCACAGTGCTCAGCAGATGATCCCCCACCGGATCGCGGAGGGCGGTGACCTGCAGCTGTGGCGCTGTGAGTATGCCCGATCGACAGCGTCACGTCACTGGTTGATCGAGATCTTGTTCCGGGCGGCCGGAACTTCGTCAGCACCGGAACCGACGGGCTCCCACCGTCATCAGCCCCGGCCAGAGCCCCGCCCCGCCACCCGCGCCTCCCCCGCACCCCCTTCCGCGCGCATCCCCCCGCAAGCCCCTTACGGCTCCTTACATCCCCCTACGTCCTCCCGTACGCCCCCCGGCGGCCGGGAGCTGTACGCACCATGAAATTGGTCCAAACCATTGACCGCACTGGTCTAGTCCTTCTACGTTCTCCCCGCAATACTCAACGCGTTCATGCCAATTCGGAACGCGTGTCCGTCCCGCCCTCGACCCCCCTCCGAGGAGACGACATGCCCAGACCCGTCCGTACGCGATCACCGCGCCGGCTGATCGCCGCCACCACCGCACTGTGTACGGCCGCCCTGGCCGGCACCCTGTTCGCGGGCACCGCAGCCGCCGACCCCACCGGCAGCGCCACCCCCGCGGCCCCCGCGGCCGCTCAACCGGCCGGAATCCAGGCCGCCGGAAACAAAGTGGTCGGCTACTTCACCAACTGGGGCGTCTACGACCGCAATTACCACGTCAAGAACATCCAGACGTCCGGGTCCGCCGGCAAGCTGACCCACATCAACTACGCTTTCGGCAACGTCCAGGGCGGCAAGTGCACCATCGGCGACGCGTACGCCGACTACGACAAGGCCTACACCGCCGACCAGAGCGTCGACGGCAAGGCCGACACCTGGGACGCGGGCGCCCTGCGCGGCAACTTCAACCAGCTGCGCAAGCTCAAGAAGCTGCACCCGAACCTCAAGGTGATCTGGTCCTTCGGCGGCTGGACCTGGTCCGGCGGCTTCGCCCAGGCCGCCAAGAACCCCAACGCGTTCGCGCAGTCCTGCCTGGACCTCGTCCAGGACAAGCGCTGGGCCGATGTCTTCGACGGCATTGACATCGACTGGGAGTACCCGAACGCCTGCGGTCTGACCTGCGACACCAGCGGCCGGGAAGCGTTCACCAACCTCGCCAAGGCGCTGCGCTCGAAGTTCGGCGGCAAGCTGGTGACGGCGGCCATCAGCGCCGACGCCTCGGCCGGCGGCAAGCTGGACGCCGCCGACTACAAGGGCGCCGCGCAGTACCTCGACTGGTACAACCCGATGACGTACGACTACTTCGGCGCCTGGGACGCCAAGGGGCCGACGGCACCGCACTCGCCACTGACCTCGTACAACGGCATCCCAAAGGCCGGTTTCAACACCACCGACACCATCAAGAAGCTCAAGAGCCTGGGCGTCCCGGCCAACAAGCTCCTGCTGGGCCTCGGCTTCTACGGACGCGGCTGGCAGGGCGTGACGCAAGACGCACCGGGCGGCACGGCGACCGGCGCGGCGCCCGGCAAGTACGAGGCCGGCATCGAGGACTACAAACTCCTCAAGACCCGCTGCCCGGCAACCGGCAAGGTCGGCGGCACGGCATACGCCAAGTGCGGCAGCCAGTGGTGGAGCTACGACACCCCGGAGACCATCGGCACCAAGATGGCGTACAAGAACCAGCAAGGCCTGGGCGGCACATTCTTCTGGGAGCTGAGCGGCGACACGGCGAACGGTGAGCTGATCAAGTCCATCAAGTAGGCGGTCACGACAGGCAGGGCCGGTGCGCCCGGACAGGGCGCGTCCCCTTGCAAACGCGAGGTCAGGAAATGACGATGAAGCCGGGCCCGTTCTCCACGGGTTCGGCTTCATCTCCATACATCACACCCATACACACGCACGATCGGAGCAGCCCGTCGACGCCTGCACATATGCCGGCTATGTCGAATTCAGCGGAAGTAAGCAAAATCAGCAGCTCCGCCTGCTGAAGCTGCTGGTCAGGGCCTGTGGTCCCCGCGGGTGCGGGGTGTTTCCGACCCCTCAGCCAGGGGCACGAGCGGAGTCACCGTGGTCCCCGCGGGTGCGGGGGTGTTCCCCTCGGATCTCGCGTGCGTATGAACTCCACGGAGTGGTCCCCGCGGGTGCGGGGCTCTACCAGCATCTCCCCGCGCAGGCGCCGTTCCGCCCCAGCGCGCCACCTCCCGTCGATGCAGTCGGGACGGCTGTAAAGGTGTTCACGAGCCGGGGCGCCGAAGTGTGACTGAGTGCTTCAGTTGGCGGGTGAGCGCGCGAGTCGGCGGCTGGAGCATGCGGCGTCGACGGCTCAGGTGAGCTGAACGGCGTAGTGTCGCGAAGAGGTCAGGGGCAGTCGCCCGCCCCAGTCCCGGTCTTCAGCCGAGGGCTGAGCGGCGCCGGTCATGACGCGGCGAAGGCGGTGATCAGGCCGGACAGGGCCTGCGGCGCCTCCATCGGTACCTGGTGGCCGCAGTCGATGGACGCGATCGTGACGTTGGTCAGGTGGGGCACCGTCAGCTTCTTCTGCATCTCCAGGCCCCAGGTCGGGTCGCCGTCCGCGACGATCAGCAGGGTCTCGACGTCGATCGGTGCGGCGCGCTCGGTCCAGTCCTCGTATATCCCTTCCTTCAGCCAGGCGTCCCAGGCCTTGCGGTTCATCCGCGCGTAGTCTTCGCAGGCACGGTCGAACACTTTCGGCTCCAGCGGCAGCGCGGTGCGGTCCAGCACGAACTTCCTGGCGTCTGTGCGGTCCCTGCGGCTCTCGAACAGTTCGCGCGGCAGGTCCTCGCCGCCGACCTCTTGCCCGAGCGGCGTGGGGGTGATCAGCACGAGCTTCGCCGGCGGATGCGCGAGCCCCAGCCCGGCGCCGGCCCGGCTGGCAAGGATCTGCATGACCTTGCCGGTCATCGAGTGGCCGACCAGTACGTAGTCGGTCAGGCCGAGTTCGTTGATCGTGGCGGCGAACGCGCTGGCCATCTCGGCCATCGTGTAGCCCGGGATCGCGTGGGCCTCGCCGTGGCCGGGTGCGTCCACCGCCACGACCCGGAACTGCTCCGACAGTGGCGCGCTCGCCTCGATCCACTCACGGCGGGCGAAGCTGAACGAATGCGAGGTCACCAGGGTGCGCCCGGGATGCTTGGCATGGGGCTGCTGGGGAGTGTCGGTGAGGGGAAGCATGGTTCTAACCTCCGGTTGCCGTCGGCGGGGGCGGGGTGGTCGGTCGGGTGAGGAGCAAGCCCTGTACGGCGGTGCGGGCCAGGTGCACGCAGGAGTCCACGTCGACAGGCTGGTGGCCGAGCAGCAGGCGGAACGCCGCCGGCCCGAACAGCAGATCGATCGCCGCGTCAGGCTCGACGTGCGGGTCGAGCTCGCCGCGCGCGACCCCGCGCTCCCACAGCGCCCGGAGCGCCGCGCGGCGTGGGGCGAAGAACCGGGCGTTGAGCAGCTCGGCGGTGCCGGGTTCCAGTACGGCGGCGGCGACGAGTTGGGCGAAGACGATGCCGTCGCGGCCTTGGTAGTACTCGGCCAGGTGGGCGACGGCCTGGACCAGGTCGTGCGCGCTGTCGCCGGTTTCGACCAGCGGCACCAGGCGGTCGATGTGCGCGGCGAAGGCCTCGATCGCCAGCGCAGTGCGGTGCGGCCAGCGCCGGTAGATCGTGGGCTTGCTCACCCCGCTGCGGCGGCTCGCCGCCTCGACCGTGCAGGCGGCGACGCCGCCTTCCAGGAGCAGTTGCGCGGCGGCGGTGAGTACGCGCTCTTCGTGCGCGGCCTCGCGAGGCCGTCCCCGCCCGCGGGCCTGCGGGCCGGTCACAGCTGAGCTCGGGATCGGACAGCCCGCAATGGGCCGTGCCGCTCGCCGGACACTTCCCGAGCGAGCGGATCGAGTCGCGTCAGTACCGCGTCGTTCAGCGGGATCGTAAGAGCGGCCGGGTTCACAGCCACGTGCTCCGGGCTGCCCGGGACCTGGAGCGTTCCGAGCGGGGTATGGCGCATCTCCACCTCCTTTACGTTACGACACGTAATGTAAAGGAGGCGCCGCCGACCCGCAACACCCGACCCTCGGGACGAGCGGTACAGGGCCGCCTCCGCGGAAGCCCCTCCGGGCACCGAGACTCGGTCCAGGCGAAGCGTGCGCCGAGCGGGCCCGCCATACCGTCGGGGTACACCTGGTGGATGGCGCCGCGCTTGCCGTGGCGCATGCCCCGGGTGAGCTCGTGGCGGGACTCCTGCACGGTGAACTGCCGGTTCAACCGCCGTCGGCTCAAACCGCTTCCTGCCGCCTACACCGTCCAGCTCGCCCGAGCCGTCGACGCCGCCCCCTTCAGTTGCCAACTCGCGCGCTCACTCGCCAACTGAAGCACTCAGTCACACGAAGCGGTCCGAGTCTTTTTGTGCGGGTCAGTTGAAGATGACCGACCGCAGTTTGAGGCGCTCTGAGGCACCACCGGTGTGTGGCCGCAGGCGGAAGGAGTCGCCCCGGCAATCGGTGCCGGTGTAGACGGTTGCCCAGGCATCGGTGCGGTTCTTCGGTGAATGGCCTGGCTGTGGGTTCTCCTGGCCGACGCCGTGGAGGTTGATACAGCGACCGCTGGGCGGGTTGTTGAGGAAGCCGCTGGCCTCGTATCCCTCCACAGTCTCGTAGGAGTACCGGAACTGCCCTGTCGCTGCGGCAGCCGAACCAGGGGTGGCGGCCAGGAGTACGGCGGCGCCGAGCACGGCGGTGATGACGGAGCGAAGACGCATCAGCGGGTCTTTCTGCAGGTGGGAAAGTTGCCGCAGGCACCTCTGCCCACCCCGGCGGACGCGCACCCATGCATCACCCTCACGAGTGATGGAGAAACGTCCCTGCACTGCCCCGAACGAACGGTGCCGACGGCGTTTCGGCGCACGCCGTGCAGGTCCCGGCCCGTCGGCGGCGCCCAGCACCACCCTTCGGGGGTTCCCGCGCGTCCCGGCTGGCCACAGCGCCCGGGACGCGCGGGACCGTCACCCTCCCGCCGCCGCTCCAGCGGCGATGACCTCGCGGTTGACGGCGCTGACGCGTGCCGGATCGACCTTGAGTTTCCGCCGGTCGTACGTCCAGAAACCGTTGAGTTCGTTCTCCAGGTCGGACACCTGCGTGTAGACCGAGCCGGACAGTTCCTCGCCTGCCTGGCGCAGGTAGAACCTCCGGGTGTTGTCGACGTATTTCCGGGTCAGCGCCTCCGGGTCGGCCACCCCGCTGTAGATCACGGTGGGGGTGCCGGGCCACATGTGGCCAGGGGTGCGCAGGGTGAAGCCGCCGTGTTCGCCGTCCATGGCGGCCCGGCGGTCGTCGGGGGCGGGCGGGTCCACGTTGTTGTAGTCGTGGTGATCGATGATGTCACCCTTGCCCGAATCGCCTTTGGAGTCACAGCAGTTGACGCCGCTGTGCGCGTTGACGACACGCGAGGGGTCGGCGGCCTTGACGGTCTCGGCGAGCCGGCCGGTGGCGACACGGTCCCACTCGCCCCAGCCCTCGTTGAAGACGACATAACCGCCGACAGCCGGTGAGTTGTGCGTCTGCCGCATCATCTCCCTGCCCTGGTCCGTGAAGGCCCGCTGCCCCCGCTCGTCGGTGATGGTGCCGGAGACGAAGTCCTGCCACACCAGCAGCCCCAGCCGGTCCGCGTGGTAGTACCAGCGGGGCGACTCGACCTTGATGTGCTTGCGCACCGCGTTGAAACCGAGCCGCTTCTGCCCCTCCAGGTCGAAGCGGAGCGCCTCGTCGCTGGGCTGGGTGTGCAGGCCGTCCGGCCAGAAGCCCTGGTCCAGCATGGCGAGGGAGAAGAAGGGCTTACCGTTCAGTACGAGCTTGGGGTGACCGCCGACCTTCTGTACGCCGATGGAGCGCATCCCGAAGTAGCTCTTGACGGAGTCCTTCGGCCCGCCGTCGCGCAGGGTGACTTCGAGGTCGTACAGGTACGGGTCGTCCGGCGACCACAGGTGCTGGTTCCGCACCTGCAGGTTCAGCTCCGCGTTGGCCGGCCCGGTGACCCTGCCGACCACCCTGCCGTCCTTGTTCCGCGCCACGGCCGTGACCTTCGCCCGTGAGGAGGCGTTGCGGGACTCCGCCGTCACCTTCAGGGTGCTGCTGCCGATGTCTGGGGTGCTGACGATCCTGTCGATGGCCTTCCTGGCGACGGGTTCCATCCAGACGGTCTGCCAGATACCGGAGGACTGGGTGTAGAAGATGCCCCCGGGGCGCGGTGTCTGCTTGCCCTTCGGCTGGTTGGCGCCGCCGGTGTCGGTGACGCCGACGATGATCTCCTGCCGGCCGCCCTTCTTGAGCGCGTCGGTGATGTCCGCACTGAACCCGGTGTAGCCGCCGGTGTGCCGGGTCACCTGCTTGCCGTTGACCCACACCCGCGCCTCGTAGTCGACGGCACCGAAGTTGAGCTTGAGGCGCCGCGCGTTGCCGACGTGCCAGCTCTTGGGGACGGTGACGAGCCTGCGGTAGAACATGTGGTCCTCGTGCCGCTCGATCCCCGAGAGTTGCGACTCGACGGGGAACGGCACCGTGATCTTTTCAGCCAGCCGCTTGCCGAACGCGGGCTGCTCGCCCTTACGGGCGCCTGCGAACTCCCACCGTCCGTTGAGGTTCTTCCACTGGGTCCGCTTCTCCTGCGGCCGGGGGTACTCGGGCAGCGGGTTGTCCGGGTCGACCCTGTCGCCCCACTCGGTGGTGAGCCGGTGGGTGGAGAGATTCCCGGCCGCGCGGATCACCACCGGCACGGGCTTCCCACCGCTGGTCAGCCCGCCCTTGCCGTCGTAACCGAACCGTACCCGCTGCCCCTTCTGGACGGGCCCGGCCAGCGTGAGGACCACCGAGCGCGGGTCGTCACCGTCCCTGACGACCGACTCCACGGGCATCTGCGTGCTGTCGACCGCCAGCATCAGGTGCTCCTTGAGCGCCTCGGTCCCACGAGCCTCTCCCTCGAACGTCGCCCGCAGCCGGCGCCCGTCAGCACCGACGGTGAGGTCCACCGGGTACGGCTCGAAGCCGTCCGGCAGGGTGAAGGCCGACTCCGGGACCGGCTGCCTCCCTACGTCCGGGCTCTGCCAGCTCAGCACCATGTTGGAACCGCCGGTGTCCTGGAACATCTCGTACCGGAAGTCGTACTGCCGGCCGGCGGTGAGTTCGAGGGGTTCGCTCTTGACCTCGACGTCCCAATCGGGCTTCCAGTGGTCGATGACCGGCTTGCCGTCGATGAAGAACCGGAAGCCGTTGTCCCCCTTGGCGAAGAAGGTGAACTTCCCGCTCCTGGGCACCTCGATCTTGCCGCTCCACCGCGCCGTGGTGTGCTCCGTGCGCCCGGTGGTGAGCCGGAAGACGGAACTCAGGTCGGGGAAGTCGACGGCCGGTTCCAGGGTCGTCCCGCCGAGTTCGGCGAAGTCGCGGGCACCGGGCTCGGACATCCGGAAGTACTCGCCCTTGAGGCCGCGCCCGTCTCCCTTCGCAGCCTTTGTCACGCGGTCGGCCCCCTCCCCCACCGCACGCGCAGGCGGTGCGAGGCTGAGGCTACTGACCGGCAGCGCTACGGCGAGGGCGAACAGGAGGGCCCGCAGGAGCAGTTGAGGGGGCGAGTGCCGGGGGCGTCTCACGCGGTGTCTTCGGTGCAGGACACCTCTGGCACGCAGGCTCAGACGACACGAAGAAGGAAACATAGTCAAACAGTTAGGCACAACGAGCACCGCAAAACAACAGTTCTGCACGAGAATTGGCCCGTCAGCGGGCAGCGTTCGGCCATTCCCGGTCACTGTTCAACGCGAAGCGGTACCGCGCCACGGGCAGCGGCCCTGCACCGCCCGCGCAGGGGGCAGCCCGCGGCGTCATTCGGGGTACGGGGCACGGCGCCCGTCGCACGGGGGGGCGCGACCCGCCGTACGACACGCCCGCGTCCGCGCCCCCTTCCCCCTCCCCTGCCCCTCCCGCTCGCCCACTCCCGCCCCCGGAGCGAGGCCGCGCCCCCGTACCCCTCAGCTGACGGGCGGCCGACTGGGCGCAGGGCAGGTGGGCTCGTACTCCTCGATCAGCCGCAGGGTGTCCCCCAGCCCCCGGACCAGCAGCGATCCGACCGTCTCCCGGTCCAGCTCCTGCCGCGCGATCCATTCGAGAGTGACGCCCTCGACGCTGGAGAGCCAGCCGACCAGCGCCGTACGGGCCAGCGCGGGGATGTCCTCGCGCCCCCAGGCCGCGTGCGCGATGGTGCCGAGCAGCCGTTCCCGTACCTCCGCCCGGATGGCGAGCACCTGCGCGTCGAAGCCGACACCGCCCGTGACGATGGCGCGGTAGGCCGCCTGGTGGTGCTGGGCGTAGCGCAGATAGCCGTCGATCGTGTGCTGCACCCGCTCCACGGGCGGCAGGTCGTGGGTGCTCGCGGCGCGCCGGACCAGTTCCGCGACGGCGTCCTCGATGATCGCGAGGTAGTAGCCGCGCTTGCTCTTGAAGTAGTAGTAGATCAGGCCCTTGGCGACACCGGCCTGGCGGGCGATGTCGTCCATGGACAGGGCGTCGTAGGAGGTGTCGGCGAACAGTCTCCTTCCGGTGGCGATCAGTTCGGCACGACGTGCCTGCGAACGCTCGGTGACGCGGGCGACCCGTGGGACACCGGGTCCGCGCTGTTGACTCTTATTCAATTCGAGCCCTAGTCTCCAACTGCCGCGGATTTTCCGCAGTATGGCAGACGTACGCCACCTGCGGGTTCGTCCTGCGGCAGCTCCACCAGGCACTTCCCTCGCGCGCTCGCACGTGTCCACGGCTGCGCCGGCAGCCGTCCCATCGCTGCCCCGGGGAGGAAGCAGTGAGCAAGAAAAGGCGGCCGTTGCCGCAGGGACGCACCTCCTGGAAGAAGACCGCGGTCACGGCGATCCCCGCGGTGCTCGCGGTCGGCGCGATGGCCTCGGTGATGGCCGAGGGCGCACTCGCCGCGTCGTTCGCCGTCTCGGGCACCAACTTCCAGGTCTCATCGGGCAAGCTGACCAGCCAGGGGCTGGCCTCGTACGTACACACCGACCGCGACGTGAGCGGCAAGGGACACTCCGTCGCGCTGCTCGGCCTCGGCAGGGCCACCCTGAGCGACATCTGCCAGGCGGCCGAGGTCAAGACGCCGCTGGGCACCGTGGTGTTCAAGCTGACCGCGGGCGGCGACGCCGGACAGGTCACCGCCGACAGCCTCGTCATCGACGCCGAGGACCTGGTGGGCGACGCCCGCTTCGGCACGGCGCAGATCGGGCGGGACGCCTCCACCCTCGACCAGGTGCCCGGCGTCCAGGGCGAGAAGGGCAAGTTCGGCCTCCAGGCCGGGGACATCGAGGTCGCCGGGGTCAGATCCCACGCGTGGTCCGCCACCGGTGGCAACTTCCGCCTCAAGGGCCTCCGGCTGGACGTGAGTCTGGACGGCAAGAAGTGCTTCTGACGACCCGGCGTCCGGCCGTCAGGCTCCCCTGGCCCGAGCGGCGGGCGGCGTTCCGCGGCTGGCGGCGGACCCGGCCGTTCTGGGCCGGGCTGCTGCTGGTCCTGGGCGGCGCGGAACTGCTGCTCGTACCGCTGTCGCCGCTGACCGTACTGATCAGCCTCGGCCTGGGCGGACTGGCCGCGATCGGCATCGGGCTGGCGCTGATCGTGGCCGGGCTGTTCCTGTGGCTGCGCCCGGCCGCGCACCACTACGTGAGCCTGCACGCGCTGATCCTGTCCGTCCTGTCGTTCGCGGCGACCAACCTGGGCGGGTTCCTGCTGGGCATGGGACTGGGCATCGCGGGCAGCGCGATGGGATTCGGGTGGACGCCGTTGCGGGAGGAGGAGGGAGAGGACGGGAAGGACGGAAAGGACGGAAAGGACGGGAAGGACGGGAAGGACAGCGAGAGCAACAGGGACGACAGGGACGACAACGGAAACCGGAACAAAACCCTCGCCATAACCCTGCCGATCGTCCTGATCGCGATCATCGGCACCCCCACCGAACCCGCGCACGCGGCGACCGGCATCCCCGCACCGTCCACCCCGCCGACGGTGACCACGACGATGTTCGCTCCGAAGGGCTTCATGCTGGCCGGCGTCACCGAGGTGCAGACGGCCGACGGGCCGGTCAAGGCGATGGTCCTCCGTATGAAGGCCGCCTCGCTCACGGACTACCGGCTCACCACCCGTGACGCCGGCGGCCCCCAACTCAGCCTCGGTGCCCGCAGTCTGGACCTCAACGGCAATGTGACGCTGTACCTCACCAAGTTCAGTGGCTGCCTGGAAGGCCTGATCTGTCTGACCTTCACGCCGGACACCCTCCCGGTGCCGCCCGTCGTACCGCCGTTCGTCTTCATGACCGACGTGGACGCCGAACAAGCCCTGGTCACCTCCGACCTGATCGTCGCGGACGGGCTGACCCTGGACGCCGGGCCGGGAGCTGGGGCGGCATGATCGGGCTGCCGGCCGCGCTGTTCTGGGCGTACGCCATCGGCTCGACGTTCGCGCTCTCCGCCGCCCGGCAGCTGCAGTTCCTCGAACGCCGCGCCGCCGACCGCACCGGCCTGCCCGCACTGCTCGCCCCGCGCCTCGTCAGCCGCGCGGCGAACCCGTACCTGTGTCTCACGCTCCTGTACGCCGCGGTGCTGCTGGTACCCACCGGTCTCTTCCTGATGTGGCAGAACCCGTCCTGGTCGACGATGCACATCGCCGACGGGCACCGCGGTGTCTGGGCGGGCTTCCCCCTCCTCTACGCGGGCGGCGTCGTGACCGCCGCCCTCCTCGGCTTCCTGATCGCGCAGGCGCTGTGCCTCGTCGGCGCGGGCTACTGGGCGTATCTGAACTGCGTCGGCGGCTCCTTCCTGCTCTTCGGCACCCTCGTACACGGCTGGGACGGCCAGGGCTACCGCCGCTTCCTGACCACGGACGGCGCCGCACTGCGCGCCTGGCCGCAGGACAGCGTCGTCAACAACGTCCTGCGCTTCCTCACCTCCGGCACCTTCCTCACCCTCCTGTTCCTCGGCACCGCCGTCATCGGCACCATGCTGCTGGTGGAGATCGGCTGGCTGGCCGAAGGGTGGCTCCTGCCGGGCGGTGCACAGGACCGGAAGGTCCCGCGCTTCCTCGCCGTAGCCATCGCGGGAGCCGGCCTGTACGGGCTGCCGCCGGCCGGCGCCGTCCTTGCGAGCACGCTGGTCCGCTTCCTCGGCTATCCGGTCGGCCTCACGGTCTTCGCCGCCGTGGCAGGAACGCTCCTGCTACCGCGTCGTTCCCCCGTCCGCGGGCTGTACGGGCTGGTGGGCCTCCCGAAGGCGCACTGGCGGGCCACATCGGACCTCCTCCCCGAGAGGCGGCCGGCCCCCACCTGACCGTACGCCCGCCCCGACCAGCGACCCCGACCATGCCCCGGCCTTTACTGCCCCGCCCCATACGAGCACCATCGGCGTACGGGACGGCGACGGGAGCCGGACCCGGAACTGGAACCGGAACCGGAGCCGGAACGGGAAGAGGAACCGGAACAGGTACGGGAACCGCAACGGAGAGGTGACGCGTGGTCAACCCTTGGCTGGCGATGGAGACAGGAACCGACCCCGCAGAGCGCACCCGCACCCTCCGGCACGCCCACGAGGCGTTCCTGGCCGGCGGGCCGGTGGCGCACCCCGTGCGCCAGGTGGTGGCCGATTCCTGGCGCCGGTCGGCGTCCGCGCGCGCGACACTCGACGGACCCGTGCCGATCGACCTCGACGAGCCCGAGCTGCGCGCCTACCGCGACGGGCACCCGCTGGCCCGCGCCATGCCCGTCTTCCGCGACCTCCTGGGCACCATCGCCCACGACGGCGCCCACGTCCTCGCCGTCTGCGACCCGCAGGGCCGGATGCTCTGGGTCGAAGGCCATCCAGGCGTCCGCCGGCATGCCGAGCGCATGAACTTCGTGCCCGGCGCGCGCTGGGACGAACGGCACGCCGGTACGAACGCGCCCGGCACCGCGCTGGCCGCCGACCACGCCGTACAGATCTTCGCGACCGAGCACTACAACAAGCGCGTACAGCAGTGGACCTGCGCGGCGGCGCCCTTACACGACCTGCGGACGGGCCGGCTGCTGGGTGCCGTCGACATCACCGGCGGCGACCACCTCGCCAGCCCGCACAGCCTGGCCCTCGTCCAGGCCACCGCCCGTGCCGCCGAGGCCCACCTGGACTCGTACGCGAAACACCCGGCGCCTACTGCACACCTGACCGTGCTCGCCCGGGACGAGGCCGTCCTCGTCACGGACGGCCGGTCGTTGCGGCTCGGCCGCCGGCACAGCGAAATCGTGCTGCTGCTGGCCCGGCATCCGGAGGGCCTGACAGGCGACCAACTGGCCACGCTGCTCTACGGTGAACGCGATGTCCGGCCGGTGACCCTGCGCGCGGAGCTGTCCCGGCTGCGCCATGTCGTGGGGCCGCTGCTCGCCTCGCGCCCGTACCGCCTGACCAGAACCGTCGAGACGGACGCGGACGCCGTGGAGACGGACCTCACCACCGGCGACCTGTCCGCCGCGCTCCGCGGCTACCGCGGTCCCCTGCTCCCCCGCTCCGAGGCCCCCGGTGTATGCCGTCTCCGTTCCCTCCTCGAAGACCGGCTACGGCGCTCCGTCCTCACCCACCGCACCCCGGAAACGCTACGCCTGTGGGCTGACACCCCCTGGGGCGAACACGACCTGGAGGTCTGGGAAGCTCTGAAGGCCACAGCCCGCCCTGGAGACACCACACCAGCCTCCACCGCGACACGCCTCCGCACGGCATACGGCCTCCCCCAGCGCCCGCAACGTCCGGGCAACGTCCGCTCCCCTAACCTGCGCACCGGCGCCCCGCCGCGGGAGCGGAGGCGCGACCGACCCGACAGCGATGGGGAGCTCTCATGGCCCGTTACGCGAACCCCGGTGCCGCCGACGCCGTGATGTCCTACCGGAGCCGGTACGACCACTGGATGGGCGGTGAGTACGTGCCGCCCGTGCGGGGCCAGTACTTCGAGAACCCGACCCCGGTCACCGGGCAGCCGTTCACCGAGATCGCCCGCGGCACGGCCGAGGACGTGGACCGTGCCCTCGACGCCGCGCACGCCGCCGCGCCCGCCTGGGGCCGTACCTCTCCGGCCGAACGCGCCCAGGTCCTCAACAAGATCGCCGACCGTATGGAGGACAACCTCCAGTCCCTCGCGGTCGCCGAATCCTGGGAGAACGGCAAGCCCGTCCGCGAGGCGCTGGCCGCCGACCTCCCCCTCGCCATCGACCACTTCCGCTACTTCGCCGGTGCCGTCCGCGCCCAGGAGGGCACCCTCTCCCAGCTCGACGACGACACCGTCGCGTACCACTTCCACGAGCCGCTCGGCGTCGTCGCCCAGATCATCCCCTGGAACTTCCCGATCCTCATGGCCGCCTGGAAGCTGGCTCCTGCCCTCGCCGCCGGCAACGCCGCCGTCCTCAAGCCCGCCGAACAGACCCCCGCCTCCGTCCACTACTGGATGAGCCTGGTCGCCGACCTGCTGCCGCCCGGCGTCGTCAACATCGTCAACGGCTTCGGCGTGGAGGCCGGCAAGCCCCTGGCCGCCAGCCCGCGCGTCGCGAAGATCTCCTTCACCGGCGAGACCACGACCGGCCGCCTGATCATGCAGTACGCCTCGGAGAACCTGAAGCCGGTCACCCTCGAACTGGGCGGCAAGAGCCCCAACCTCTTCTTCGACGACGTCTCCGCCACCGACGACGACTTCCTCGACAAGGCCCTCGAAGGCTTCACCATGTTCGCCCTCAACCAGGGCGAAGTCTGCACGTGCCCCTCCCGCGCCCTCCTCCAGCAGGGCCACTACCAGGACTTCCTGTCCGCCGGCGTCGCCCGCACCGAACAGATCGTCCAGGGCCACCCCCTGGACACCGACACGATGCTCGGCGCCCAGGCCTCCAACGACCAGCTCGAAAAGATCCTCTCCTACCTCGACATCGGCCAGAAGGAAGGCGCCCGCGTCCTCACCGGCGGCACCCGCGCCGAACTCGGCGGCGAACTGGAAGGCGGCTACTACGTCCGCCCCACCATCCTCGAAGGCACCAACGACATGCGCGTCTTCCAGGAGGAAATCTTCGGCCCGGTCGTGGCCGTCACCTCCTTCACCGACTTCGACCACGCCATGACCCTCGCCAACGACACCCTCTACGGCCTCGGCGCCGGCGTCTGGACCCGCGACACCAACACCGCCTACCGCGCCGGCCGCACCATCCAGGCCGGCCGCGTCTGGACCAACTGCTACCACGCCTACCCGGCCCACGCCGCTTTTGGAGGGATGAAGCAGTCCGGTATAGGTCGCGAGACCCACAAGATGATGCTGGGCCACTACCAGTCGACGAAGAACCTGCTGGTCAGCTACTCCCCGAAGAAGCTCGGGCTCTTCTGAGCGCCTTCACTCCCGGCAGCACACAGCCGCATCGCATCGCCCGCCCTTGTGGCAAGGCCGAGCGCGGGGAGCACGGAGTGAGTCGGCTGGGACGGAGGCACGAGGCGCGGCGTTCGGGATGCTGACGCAGCTTCGGGAGTGAGCGCAGGGTGCTTGATCAGGGTCGTGTGGTCCGGCTCGCCGAGCGCCGCCTGACTCCCGACCTGCCCCGCACCGTGCCCTCTCGCAGCCTGATCCACACAGCGAGGACCGCGCACGCCGCCAGACAACCCGATGCGGTGATCAGCAGTGCCGTGTCGGCGGCCGTTTCCGCTCCCACGCCGCGGTCTTGGTCGGTGACGGCCCCGGCCAGTCCGACGCCGAGGCCGGCGGCCACGGTGATGACCGTCTTGGTGACTCCCGACGCCTCCCCGGCCCGCTCCGGCCGGATCGCCGCCTGGGTGGCGATGAGTGTCAGTGAGTTGGCCACTCCCAGGACCGCGCCGCCCACGGTGGCCACGGCCACGTACAAGAGGAGGGAGGAGGTCCCGGCGAGGCACGCCAGAACCAGTGCTCCCCCGCCCAGGCAGCCCGCCATCAGCCGTACCGCGGCCCGTGGCGGCACCCGCCCGGCGAACGGCCCGGCGAGCGCCATGGCCAGCGCGGGACCGAGGAACGCGGTACCCGCGAGGCCGACCGAGAGGTCCCACTGACCCTGGAGCGTCAGGGGTACGACGAACAGGAACATCACGGTGGTGGTGTTGGCCGCGGCGCCGGCCAGGGTGAGCGCCATGTACGGCCCGTTGCGGAACAGGCTGAGCTCCACCAGCGGATGGGCCGCGGCCCGCTCACGGCGTACGAACAGGATCAGCAAAGCTACCGCGACGGCCACGCCCACCAGCGCGGCGGGCCACGGCCAGCGCGGTCCGCGGTCGATGACGACGCAGAGCGCGGCGAGCGCGGCCGTGGCACCGGCCAGGCCGCTCCAGTCGACGCTGCGGGGCGCACTGGTGTCGTGGCTTTCGGCGGTCCGTGAGGCGCAGACCGCGCCGAGTGCGGCGAGCGGAACGTTGAGCCAGAACACGGCACGCCAGGACACCGACTCGGTCAGGGCGCCGCCGATGAACGGGCCGCAGGCGGTGGCGATCCCGCCGATGCCGAGGGCCCAGCCGGTGGCACGGCCCCGCAGTCCGGCCGGATAGACGTTGGTCAGCAGGGACAGCCCCACCGGCATGATCATCGCGGCCCCGGAGCCTTGGGCCACCCGGGCGCCCACGAGGACGGGCAGGGTCGGGGCGAGCGCGCAGACCAGCGAGGACGCGCCGAACACGGCGAGCCCCGCGACCAGGAGCCGCCGTCGGCCGAACAGGTCGCCCAGCCGTCCCGCCCCCAGCATCAGCGTGCCGGTGGACAGCAGGTACGCGCTGACCACCCACTGGAGGCCGTCTCCGCCCGCGTGCAGGTCGCGGCCGATCTGCGGCAGGGCGAGGTTCAGGCCGAACGAGTCGAGCTGGATGCAGAACACACCCACGGACATGGCGAGGAGTGCCCATCGCCGGGTGGCGAAGGACGGCGGCGCCGCGCCGCCGGCACCGTCCCTCAAGGTCGCGCCCTTGCTCATGCTTGCCCACTTCTTCCCATGGTCGGCCCCTTAGGGGTGGTTCTTGTTGCCGCCGCACGACTGTGCGGCGGCACGAGACGCTGGTGGTGAGGGGGAGTTCGCAGCCGAAGAGCGTTCCTGGACACGGAGCGCCGCTGCGGAAGAGGAGGAGGGGTGAAGAAGTGGGGCCGGGATGGAGGGGCAACCCACGGGAAATCCGATGTGCCACGTCGGCGGGACCACTGCGTGGATGACGCACGCAGGTCCGTGCCTCGACAGGCGGTCGGGACGAGATCACCGTAACTGGTCCCCGGGCACTTGCCAACCCGTCCCTGTGCGGACCCGCGGAGCGGAAGAAGTCGGCTGTTTCACGAAATGCATGCTGACCCACCTGCATATGGCGTTCCAGCCTCGGCGGTGTGCCTGAACGGTGGTCGCGCCGAGCAGGGCTCCGTCCTGTCCCCGCTGTGTGGCGATCACCTGGCGGCTCGCCCGGGCCTCGGTGATCCGGGCGCGGTCCCGTGGGTCGATCGTGAATGCCTGGTGATCGGCGTACCGCGGGTGGGCTGTCTGTTGTGCGCCGGTCAGCCTCGTGGGGATCAGGCGCAGCCACTGGCCCTCGTCCGACAAGGCCCCGTGCCGGAGCGTGATACCGCCCTTCGGCGCGTACACCAGCTGCTGACTGGCGACTCCTGCGCCGCTCCCCCGCCATACGACGGTGGTGTCGTCCAGCCAGGTCGCCGCCGACGTGGCGAGGTCCAGGGCGAACGCTCCGCCCAGGGTCGGAGTGAGGAAGGCGGGCTCCCCGGCCACGCGCCAGACCTCGTGCCCGTAGAGGGAGAAGTCGAGCGTCTCGTCGACCGGGACGTCCTTTTCCTCCTTCTTGTGCAGGATGTAGCTGAGCGATTCCGCGTGGCCGGTCAGTGGGACCTCGAAGACCAGGCCGAAGGAGTCCCGGCCGGTCGGCCGCACCGGGTCGTTCCACTCGGGCGGGTTCGCCGCTCCGGTCCATGGATGCAGACCCCAGCCTTCGTAGTCGCCGTCGGCCCGGTGGTAGTGGACGACTGCCTTCGTCGGGTCCTGTTCCGGGTACGTGCCCGGGGGCCGGGTGGTCGTCACGGCGCCGCTTCCCTGCTCCGTCCACACTTCCGGTGCGGCGGAGAGGTGGAGGGTGCGTGGTGGGCCGTCGGGTACGCCGTTCTTCTCCACGGTGAAGGACATTGCGTCGGCCCCCTCGTCCGGGGTGAACCAGGCGAAGGCTCCGTACGCGTCCCGGCCGGTGAAGTCGGCGGTCCGGCCGTCGGCGGCCCGCAGCCGCAGGCCCGTGTGGTCACCGTCCGTGCGCCGGTGGTGGACGACGGCCCAGTGGCGGGCTGCCGTCGGCTTCTCCGCCACCGGCGGCGGACCCGTGGTCGTCACGGCGCGGTCGCTCGCGGTTCGGCCGACGCTGTCGACGACAACTGCCTTGTAACGGATGGGCGTTCCGGACGGGAAACCCGCGGTGAGGTTCTGGGTGACCCGGTAGGGGGCGTGGTCGGCGGTACCGAGCGTCTTCCAGGGACCGTTGCCGATCTGGGCCGCGAAGACGACCCGGTGCTGTCCACCGCCCCGAATGTCGGCGGAGACCTCCGCCGTGCCGCTGACGCCCGCGGGCGGTGCGTCGAGCTTGAGGGAGGGCTGGGCCGTCGGTGGGGCCGGTGGCCGTGTCGCCTGGTACACGATGGCCGACAGGGCCGGCACGGTCACGGAGATCTTCCCGTCCCGGTCGCTGCGTACCCTGCCCTTGGTGCCGTAGAGCGCCTGGTAGGGCAGGTGCGCCGAGCCGGTCGGCAGGGTGACGGTCCGGGGTGCGGTCGCGTTGTTGACGGCGACCAGGTAGTCGCGTCCCCGGCGTACGTCCGTACGGGAGAAGGCGTACACGGAGTCCTGGGCCAGGCGCTCGGTCTGGACGCCGTCGCGCAGGGCGGGGTGCTGCCGGGTCAGCCGGGAGAGGGCGGCGACGGTCCGGTAGAGGGGGTGGGTGGTGTCGTACGCGTCCGAGGCCGCGGTGCGGTCGGTGCCGATCTGGTCGTCGTCCAGGTAGCCGGGGACTTTCGAGGCGAACATCGTCTGGCGAGCGTCCACGTCACCGCCGGAGCCCGTGAATCCCTGCTCGTCGCCGGAGTAGACGACCGGGTTGCCCCGCGAGAAGAACATCAGCTCGTGGGCCAGGCGGTCCCGTCGCAGCAGTTCGGCGTCGTCGGCGCCGGGGTTGTCCTGGGCGACGAAGCCGCCGATGCGCCCCATGTCGTGGCTGCCGAGGAAGGTGACCTGACTGTAGGCGTTGGTCTTGTCCGTGCTGTACCGGTGGTCCTGCGCGAAAACACGGGCGAGGTCGGCGGCGGGGCCGCCCCGGGAGGCGAAGTTGCGGGCGGCTGCCTGGAACGGGAAGTCCAGCGTCGCGTCGAGCCGGCCCTGGGTCACGTAGCGGGCGGTGATGGAGGCGTCGGCCAAGAACGCTTCGGCGAAGAGGAAGAAGTCCGGGCGGCCGTGCCGCGCGGCATACCGGTCGAGTGCGGTGGCCCACTGCGTCCAGAAGGCCATGTCGACGTTCTTGGCCGTGTCGACCCGGAAGCCGTCCACGTCGAAATCGTGGATCCACTTCTGGTAGATCCGCTCCATGCCGCGTACGACCTCGGGCCGTTCGGTCCACAGGTCGTCCATGCCCTTGAAGTCGCCGTACAGGGCGCTCTCTCCGGCGAAGGTGGAGTTGCCGCGGTTGTGGTACATGACCGGGTCGTTGAGCCATGCGGGTGTCTTGCGGTCCCGCGGATCGGTGGAGAGCCGCGGAGTGTAGGGCGAGCCGGACCGGTCCGTCCTGTGCAAGACGGTGCTGTCGTCGAAGGGGCGGCCGTCGGTGTCGAGATAGGGGTAGGCGCCTTTACTGCGGTATCCGTACCGTTTTTCGGCGTAGTCGACGGTGTCCGCGGTGTGGTTGGTGATGACGTCGAAGAAGACCTTCATGCCCTTGGCGTGGGCCTTGTCGATGAGTTCCGACAGGTCGGCCTCAGTGCCGAAGTGGGGGTCGACGCAGGTGAAGTCGGTGATGGCGTAGCCGTGGTAGTTGCCGCTCGCCTCGCCGTCGCGGATCGTCACGGGCTTGTTCTTGAACACGGGGGCGAGCCAGATGGCGGTCGTGCCGAGACCCTTGATGTAGTCGAGGTGGCCGATGGCGCCCCGGAGGTCGCCGCCCTGGAAGAAGTTCTTGTCGGTGGGGTCGTATCCGGTGGTCGTACGGCCGCCGGTCAGTCCTCCTCGGTTGTTGGCCGGGGCCCCGTCGGCGAACCGGTCGGGCAGGAGCAGGTAGAACTGTTCCCTGCTGACGGCCGGACGGTCCGGTTCCCGGGCGAGCCGGGCGTCCGACGGCGGTGGGGGCGGCCCGCCGGCCGCCGCTCGGGCTGCCGAAGGCGGCAGGGCCGCGGCGAACAGCGCGAGAGCCAGGACGGTTGCGTGCGGTCTTCGTCCGGTCATGTGACGCCTCTTCCCGGTGTCTGGTGACGGATACGGACGGGCCGCCGTGACACGAGGCGCGGACCGCCCGGCACCGGGGAAGTGGGCCGGGCGGTCCTTCTCGGCGACCGCCGTCTGTCGTCAGCGGTCAGCGTGCGTCGTGCGGGGTGGCTGTCAGTGGCGCCAGGTGTCGTTCAGCTTGATCCCGGTGCCGGAGGGGACGGTGGTCCTGCGGTTGGCTCCGCCCTCCCAGGTGACATGGCCCGCCGCGTCCTTGCGGAGGTACTTGTACGCGATCGATGTCCCCGCGGGCAGTTTCACGTCGAGCTTCCAGGTGGGGTAGCTCGCAGGGTCCAGCTTGAGTGCCTTGGAGGTGTTCCAGTCGCCCAGTGCGGCGTTGTCGCCGACGACGTAGATGTTCTGCCCCCACTGGGTGCTGGCCTTGACGTTGAAGGAGGCACCGGCAGCCGGCGGAGGGTCGGTCGGGGTGGAGCTGTCGCACTTCTTGGCCCCCACGTGCAGGGCGAGGGCCGAGTCGGCGCCCAGGGTCGCGGTGAACCGCCCGGAGGAGTCGACCGTGACGCCCTTGCCGGTCTGCACGTCGCAGTAGCCGCCGGCGGGCAGGGAGGTCTGGAAGGTGCGGGTGAGCGGGGTGTTCTCGTGGTTGACGGCGACGTAGGCCTTGTCGCCGCGCCCGAAGGCGATCTGGTTGTCGCCGTTGTCCCACCAGTGGGTCACCGGCGCGCCGGCGGCCGTGTTGCGGAACTTGACCATGCTCGCGATCTCACGCCAAGCGTGCTGACACTTCCAGCCGTCCTGGTAACACGCGTCGGCCTTGCCGTTGTCGGGGCCGCCGGCGTTGTGGTCGGTGAACTCGTAACCGGAGTGCACGTCGGGGGAACCGTACGGCCAGGCCAGCATGAAGACGTGGGCGAGGGTGTAGTCGGCGCCGTCCTTGTAGCTGAGGGAGCCGCCGTTGCGTTCGGTGTCGTGGTTGGTGACGAACACGGACGCCTTGTCGCTGCGGAGGTAGTTCCAGCCCTCGCCGAAGTTCTTCAGCGACGCGAGCTTCTCGTTGGTGAAGACCCGTTTGAGGTCGTGGGCGTAGGTGAACTCCTGGACGTCTCCGGTGTTGTAGTACTCGGGTGGCTGGACGTCCTCGCCCGGGGCCCCGATGGTCTCCTGCTTCCAGTAGACACCGGGGTCGGTGAGCCTGGACTTGATGTTGACGAGGTCGTTCTGCGGTATGTGCTTGGCGGCGTCGATGCGGAAGCCGTCGATGCCCAGGGAGAGCAGGTCGTTCAGATAGCCCGCGATCGTCTTGCGGACGTGTTCCTCGCCGGTGTCCAGGTCGGGCAGGTCGCCCATCTCGCAGTTCTGGGATTCCCAGCGGTCCCGGTAGTTGCCGATCTTCTTCCGGCAGGTGTCCAGGTCGGCGCCGGAGTAGGTGCCGGGGTAGTCGTACTTGCTGAAGGGCGAGCCCGCGGAACCGGTGCCGGAGGCGTTCGCCATGTGGTTGATCACCGTGTCGGCGACGACCTTGACGCCTGCCGCGTGACAGGTGTCGATCATGCTCTTGAGGCCCGAGCGGTCGCCCAGCTTGGTGCCGATCTTGTAGCTGACGGGCTGGTAGGCCGTGTACCAGGGGCTTCCCGCGAGGTGCTCGTTGGGCGGGGAGATCTGGACGTACCCGTATCCGTCGGGTCCCAGCTCCTCCGTGCACGCTTTCGCCACGGAGGAGAAGCTCCTTTCGAACATCACCGCCGTGACGTCCTTGCCGCCGGGCGCACCGGCTTGCGCCGGCGTCGGTGCCGTGACGGCCGCAGCGGCTCCCGCCACTAGGGCGAGGGCAGCGGCCACGGTCTTTCTGGCCATGGTGGGCTCCAGTCTGAGGGGGTGGGGGGAGCCTCGATGGGCAACGCGCCATGCCGGACAAGGCGGTACTGGTTTTTGCAGCAAGTTTTTGCGGTCGAGACCGTACGGCGCCGTTCACCTTCGGTCAACCCTTCGCGTCAGGCGCGCAGTTCACCGAGGTGGGAGGCGAACTCGGAGCCCGCAAACTCTTTCGCAAGTGTTTCAGCGGTGTTACCTTCAACGCACTCCGGCCCGCGGTCGTGGGGATGGCAGCAGGTGTGTCCCCAACGCGCCCGGCCGACCGGGCCGGAGTGTCCGACGCCCCCCTGCCGCCGTGCCGCCCCCTCAGGCGGTCGCGAACAAGGGCTCCCACCAGGTCCGATGGGTGCGGTACCAGTCCACCGTGGCAGTCAGCGCCCGCTCGAAGTCGGCACGCGGCCGGTACCCCAGCTCTGCGGTGATCTTGCTGTGGTCCACCGCGTACCGGCGGTCGTGGCCCTTGCGGTCCGTGACGTACGTGATGCGGTCGGGGCCCGCGCCGCACCGCTCCAACAGGCGGTCCGCGAGGTCGAGGTTGCTGAGGGAGGTGCCACCCCCGATGTTGTACGTCTCTCCGGCCCGCCCGGCCGTACGGACCAGTTCGACCGCCCGGATGTGATCGTCCACGTGCAGCCAGTCGCGGGCCTGCCGGCCGTCCCCGTACATCGGCAGGCTGCCGCCGGTCAGCGCCGCGGCCAGGAAGCGCGGGACGGCCTTCTCCGGGTGCTGGTACGGGCCGAAGTTGTTGGAACAGCGGGTCACCCGGACGTCCAGCCCGTAGGTGCGGTGATGGGCGAGTGCGACGAGGTCCGCCGCGGCCTTGGACGCCGCGTAGGGCGAACTGGGCCTGAGCGGGTCCTCCTCCCGTGCGGCGCCTTCGGGTATCGAGCCGTAGACCTCGTCGGTGGAGATGTGCACGAAGGTGCGCGCCCCGTTGCGCCGCGCCGCGTCCAGCAGGGTCTGGGTGCCCACCACGTTGGTACGGGTGAAGTCCGAGCCGTCCTCGATGGAGCGGTCCACGTGCGACTCTGCCGCGAAGTGGACGATGTCGTCGTGCCCGGCCGTCAGGCGCCGCACCGTCGCGGCATCCCCGACGTCCCCCTGGACGAAGGTCAGGTCCGGGTGCCCGCGTACCGGATCGAGCCGGGCGAGGCTGCCGGCGTACGTGAGTTTGTCGAGCACGGTGACCGTGGTGCCGGGTGGTCCCGACGGGCCGAGGAGCGCGCGGACGTAGGCGGATCCGATGAAGCCGGCGCCGCCGGTGACGAGGATGCGTGACGTCATGAGGTGAGCTGCACCTTACTGTGATCGCCGATGACGAGACGGTGGCCCCGGTGCGGGCGGGGCACCGCGGCCACGACCGCTTCACTGCCGATCAGCGAGCGCTCGATGCCGTGAGCGCCGTCCAGACACGCGCCCCGCAGGAGCACGGAGAACCCGACCGCGCTGTCCTCGATGCGGCAGTCCTCGGCGACGGAGGTGTACGGGCCGACAGTGGAGTTGCTGATCACCGCGCCCGGCCCGATCACCACGGGCCCGACGATGCGGGACCCGGTGACCACGGCTCCCCCGGCGATGCGGACCCTGCCCACCAGGACGCTGTCCGGGTCGACCTTGCCGTCCACGCTGCCGGTCATCCGGTCCAGGACGTGCCGGTTCGCCTCCAGCAGGTCGTCCACGCTGCCGGTGTCGCGCCACGGCCGGGTGGTCGTCTCCGCGCGTACGGCGAGGCCCTGGTCGACCATCCACTGCACCGCGTGGGTGATCTCCAGCTCGCCGCGCCCGGACGGACGGATGGCGCGCACCGCGTCGTGCACCGCCGGGGTGAAGGCATAGACGCCGACCATGGCGAGGTCGCTGCGGGGATGTTCCGGCTTCTCCTCCAGCCGGTGCACGCGTCCCGCGCCGTCGATCTCGGCCACGCCGAAGGCGGTGGGGTCGGGCACCGGAGTGAGCAGCAGCCGGGCGGTGTCCCGGTCGGCGGCGGCGCGCCGGACGAAGCCCGCCACCCCGTCCTCCAGGTAGTTGTCCCCGAGGTACAGCAGGAAGTCGTCGTCCGCCAGGAAGTCCCGCGCGATCGCCACCGCGTGGGCCAGGCCGAGGGACGCGGGCTGGTGGAGGTAGGCGACGCGCAGTCCGAAGGCGGATCCGTCCCCCACCGAGCGGCGGATGGCGTCACCGTGTTCGCCGACCACCACCCCCACGTGCTCGATACCGGCTTCCGCTATCGCCTGGAGGGCGTGGTGCAGCACCGGTCTGTTGGCGAGGGGGAGGAGCTGTTTGGCGCGGGTGTGCGTGAACGGCCGTAAGCGGCTGCCGGTGCCACCCGCCAGGACCAGGGCTTTCACGTCGGCCACCGATGTCGCGGAAGGGGCGGGGTCTGTCGTCTCACGGATCTCTCCTCGAACGAAGGTCGCGGTGTCACCGGTGAAGTGGCTTGTGACTCAAGCAGAATTTGCATGAGACACGCAAGGCCGTTCGGAAAGTTGCAGAAATTTCTTGCAGGGCTGGGCGATTGGTGTTTGACTCACTTCCGTCGCCACCCAACGGCGGCACATGGCACAGCAGTTCGCCCAGAAGGGTGGGAGCGGCAGTGACAGGTCGGCACCAGCTGGAGCAGCTGGAGCGGGAGGCCGGACATCTGGCCCCGGGCGCTTCGGACGAGGCGTCCGTCGGGCGCCGGGTCTTCGCCGAGGGGCACGGCCCGGTCCTCACGGATCTCGACGGCAACCAGTACCTGGACTTCGCGGCGGGCACTCTGACCCAGTCGCTGGGTCACGGGCACCCCGAGGTCGTGGAGGCGCTGACCGCGCAGGCCCGGCGCCTGTGGAACGTGCACGACTCGGCGACGCCCGACCGTGCCGCGCTCCTGGAGCTGCTGGCCAGGCTGCTGCCCGCACGGCTGAACACCTACGCCTTGCTCTCCACGGGGGCGGAGGTGGTCGAGGCGGCGTTACGGGTGGTGCAGGCGACCGCCGAGCCCGGCCGCAACCGGATCGGCGCCCTGCGCGGCGGCTTCCACGGCAAGACGATGGGCGCGCGGATGCTCGTGCACTGGGACGTCGGCCACCAGGCGTTCGCCGGCAATGCCGTCCTCGGCTACTCGGCCTACTGCTACCGCTGCCCTCTGGAACTCAGCCACCCCTCGTGCGGCCTGCGGTGCGCCTCCCTCGTACGCAAGCACATCGCCGACAAGCCGAACGTCTCGGCGCTGGTCTTCGAACCCGTCCTGGGCGCCGCCGGAGTCGTCGTGCCGCCCCCGGGTTACTGGGCGCAGATCACCGAAGCCTGCCAGGCCAACGGGGTGCTGCTCGTCGCCGACGAGGTGCTGACCGGCGGCGGCCGGACCGGCACCTTCCTGGCGAGCGAGCAGTTCGGCATCGAGCCGGACCTGGTGACCCTGTCGAAGGGTCTGGCCAGCGGGTTCCCGTTCGCGGTCCTGGCGGGACGCGCGGAGCTGCTGCACCAACCGGCGGCTTCGGTGCCTGGCGCCTACTCGGCGACGTACGGCGGCAATCCGCTCGGCATCGCCGCTGCGCGGGCCACTCTGGAGGTCGTCGAACGCGACCGTCTGGTCGAGCGTGTCCGCGTCCTCGGGGACCAGCTGCACGACCGGCTGTCCGCTCTCCCCGCCCGCTTCGAGAACCTCGGCGACGTGCGCGGCCTGGGCCTGCTGTACGGGCTGGAGTTCGTCACCGACCGGGAGAGCCGCAGACCCGCACCGCACATCGCCCGGGCCGTGTACGCACGCGCACTGGACCTGGGCCTCCGGGTGGCCCTCGGCGGGCACATCCTGCGCCTGGCGCCTCCGTTCACCATCGACGAACCGCTCCTCGACGAGGGCGTCAAGCTTCTCGAACAGGCCCTGGAGCAGGTGCTGTCGTGATCGTCGCGGAGAATCTCGTCAAGGAGTTCCGGCTCGCCGAGCGCAAGCCGGGCCTGGCCGGCAGTCTGGCCACGCTCTTCACCCGTAAGCACCGCATCGTCCGTGCGGTCGACGGGGTGTCCTTCACGCTCCCGGCCGGCTCCAAGACGGCGTACATCGGCGCCAACGGGGCGGGGAAGTCCACCACCATCAAGATGCTCACCGGCATCATGACGCCCACCAGCGGGCGCTGCCTGGTCCGCGGCATCGAGCCGTACCGGCACCGGAAGGACAACGCCCGGGGCATCGGTGTCGTCTTCGGCCAGCGCAGTCAGCTCTGGTGGGATCTGTCCGTCCCGGACTCCTTCCGCATCCTGCACCGCATCTACGAGATCCCCGGCCCGGTGTACCGCCGCAACCTCGCCCTGTACCGGGAACTGCTGGACATCGACGCCCTCGGCACCACCCCCGTACGCCAGCTCAGCCTGGGCCAGCGGATGCGCGCCGAGATCGCGGCGAGCCTGCTGCACGATCCGCCCGTCGTCTTCTGGGACGAGCCGACCATCGGCCTCGACATGGTGCTCAAGGACGCGGTACGGCACCTGGTCAACCACGTGCACCGGGAACTGGGCACGACCGTCGTCCTCACCAGCCACGACATCACCGACATCGCCGCGATCTGCGACAGCGCCCTGGTCGTGGACCGGGGACGGGTGGTGCACCAGGGCAGCATCCGGGACCTGCTGCGGACCGCCGACCGGCGGTCCGTCCTCTTCGACCACCGGGACACGACGGCCCCTGAGCGCGCCTGCGCGGGCATCGAGCAGGGGCTGCCCGGGGTGAGCGCCTCGCCGGCCGAGGACGGCCGGATCAGGGTCGACTATCCGGTGGACCGGTTCACCTCCCGCCAGGTGCTGGCCTTCCTGCTCGAACGCTTCGACCTGGTGGACTGTTACGCGCCCGAACCGGACCTGGAGGACGTACTGCGGCGGATCTACGGCGGCGGGCGCCCCGAACCGGTCCCGGCCGAGATCCCGTGCGGGCCCGCGGCAGGTGGGGCATGAACCGCTCCCCCCTACCAGAGGTGACGAGCGGCACGCCGGTCCGCCCGGCCGCGCGCGTCCGGCACTACCTGCCCTTCGCCACCGCGGGACTCCAGTCCCTGCTGCAGTACCGCTCGTCGTTCGTGACGACCGGCATCACCGCGGCGGCCGGCGCCGCGGTCTCCGTCTTCCTGTGGCGGGCCGTGTACGCGGGCTCGCCGCCCGGCGGCGGCCCGGGCGGCTTCACCGCCGGGAGCATCACCACCTACCTGCTGATGGCCCAGATCCTGCAGATCCTGCACGCCAACCGGGTGGACGACGAGGTCGCCGCCGAGGTCTACCGGGGTGACGTGGCCGTCATGCTGGTCCGGCCGGTCAGCTATCCGGTCGTCCGGTTCTTCGCGTGCCTGCCGGTCGTCGCGGCCAACGCCGTCCTGGTCGGCGTGCCCGTACTCGGCCTGTTCACCCTGCTCGTGCCGCTCACCGTGCCCCGGCCGGCCGACGTCCTGCTGTTCCTGGTGTCCGCCGTACTGTCCGTCCTGCTCGCCTTCCTGGTGAACCTGCTGACCGGCATGACGGGCTTCGTCACCACCAACACCTGGGGTGTGCGGATGGTGAAACAGAGCGTGGTCGCCTTCTTCGCCGGGCAGCTGGTGCCCCTCGCGCTGATGCCGGGGCCGCTGCGGGCGCTGGCGTCCGCGCTGCCCTTCCAGGGCATGGTCGACGCGCCGCTCGCCCTGCTGCTCGGCCGCTACGACGGAGTGGCCGACGTCGCCGGTGTCCTCGCCCGGCAGCTCGGCTGGGTGGCCGGCCTGACCGTGCTCAGCGCCGTCCTCTGGCGGGCCGCGCTCAGCCGTCTGGAGGTGCTCGGCGGATGACCCGGGCCTTGTGGCGCCACGTACGGCTGGCGTTCTTCCTCGGCGGAGTCGGGCTGCACCGGCTGAGCGCGTACCGCGTGGACTTCGTTCTCGGGGCCGGAGCCTTCCTGATCCGTGTGGGCCTGCAGACGGCGGTGGTGGGCCTGGTCTTCCGGCAGATTCCCGTCCTGGGCGGCTGGAGCTACCACGAGGTGCTGTTCCTGCTGGGCTTCTCGCTGCTGCCGCGCGGCCTGGACCACCTCTTCACCGATCAGCTGTGGGAGCTGGGCCGCAAACTGGTCCAGCGCGGCGAGTTCCACCGCTATCTGATCCGCCCCGTGAACCCGCTGTTCTCCCTGCTCTCGGAGCGCTTCTTCCACCCCGACGCGCTCGGCGAACTCGCCGTGGGCACCTTCCTGGTGATCTGGTCCGGCAGCAGCATCGGCCTCGACCTCACCCCGCTGCAATGGGCCGTCGCCCCTTTGCTGGTGCTGTGCGGCGCCCTGATCCACACCTCGGTGAAGCTGCTGTTCGCCTCGCTGTCCTTCTGGACGGTGACCAGTCTGCCGTCGATGTACGCGGCCAACCAGGTGTCCGAGTTCGCCGCGTACCCGCTGGACATCTACCACTCGTCGCTGCGCGCCCTGCTGACCTGGGTGCTTCCCTTCGCCTTCACCTCCTACGTGCCGTGCGTCTACCTGCTGACGGGCGCCGCGGGCCTGGTGGTCTGGCTGCCCGTGGTGACGGCCGGCGCCCTGGCCCTGGCCCTGGCCGTATGGCGGCGTGGCGTCAACGCCTATGAAATGACCGGGAGTTGAACTCTCACGTGATCCGCGACGAACATCTCTCCCCCTTGCTGCGCGCCGCGTCCTGGATGCCACGCGACCTCCGCGCCGCCCACCGGTACGAGACGGCCGACCACGCCGAGCAGGCACCGGACGAGTTGCTGCTGATCGTGCGGGCGGTCGGCGGCCCTGCGTCAGGCGAGCGGGTCTTCGTCCCCGTACACCGGGAGCCGTCCGGTGCCTGGGCCGGAGGCGACGGGCCCCCGGGGCTCGCGACCGTACGCCGCGTCCTGACCGGCGGGCGGCTGCGCACGGCGCGTGGCGGGTACCTGGACTTCCGCCGCGGGCCCTCGGCTCCGGCCGGCGAGGCACGCCGCCTGCCGTTCGACCAGGGCTGGTCCTCCAACGCCCTCTCGCTGGTCGGGATAGGCGGCTCCTCTTACGTCCACAAGACCTACCGGCGTCTGAACGAGACGATCCACGAGCCCGACGTCCTTCGGCTCATGAGCGGCACCGGACGCACGCCCGAATGGGCCGGGGACTACACCTACACCGACCCCGGCCGCGGGGCCAGGCATCCGGCGGGCGTCCTGTACCGGCACGCACCCGGGCAGGGGATCGACGCGCCGCTGCGGGCGAACCTGCGCTCACTGTGGCCGCGCCTGACGAACCGCCTCCCTTCGGAACGGCTCGTACACGCTCATCTGCGTCCGCTGGAAGCCACGTTACGCGCGGCCGGACGTTTCCTGAGCGCCTTCCACCACGACCTGTCGGTACGCCTGGGCGGGCCTTCGATCGGCTACCCGGTGGCCGACGTCCTGCCCCGGACGTCGGCACAGCTCGACCGGCTGCTTCTGACGGACCTCCCCCTTCCACCGGCCGCCCGCAGTGCCGCCTTGGACGCCCTGCGGGCCGAGCTGGACCGGCTCCACTCCGAGCTGGGCGGCCGCGTGACGGCCCCCGGAGCCGGCCCCTGCCACGGCGACCTGCACCTGTCGCACCTGCTGTGCGCGGAAGAACCCGACGGCACCTGGCGGATGAACGTCATCGACCTGTCCACGCCCGCCCTCCCGTCGGACGGTTCCGGCTACGCCGCGCAGTCGCCCCTCCAGGATCTCGTCGCCGTCCAGCGCGCGCTGGAGTACTTCACGGCCGACGAGGCTGCCTTCGAGAGCGCCCGCCGCCTCGGCGTGGACGCGGACACCACCATGAACGGCTCTCTGGACGGTGCGCCGGGCCTGCCGGACGTCCGGCGAAAGGTGCTGCACACCGTCTTCCGCACCGCGGACACCTGGCGCGAGCGGGTGCTGCACCTGCTGCTCGGGCCCCCGTCCGACAGTCCGCTGCGGCGGCTGCTGTACCTGCGCCGCCTCCTGCACGAACTGGGCTACAACCACGACCACGCCCGCCCGTACCACGCCGCGATCGACCTGCGCCACGCGCTCGCACTGGCCTCCCCCACCCCGACCCTCCACGCAAGGACGTGACCGTCGTGAACGCGCCCCGGATGCACATCATCGAGAACTACTTCGAGTGCTGCGGCTTCGACCACACCTTCCTTCAGGGCGGCACGTCCGTGTACCTGTGGAACCTCTCCAAGACCTTCGCCGACCGCGGCCACCAGGTCTCCATCGTCACCCCCGCCCACGGCAGGCTCGACGACCTGCGGCAGCGCTACGAGGTGGAGGACCTGCCCTACGAGGACGCCTACACGCTGCCGGTCGTCCTCGACACCCGGGTCTGGGAGGGCTTCCCCGAACAGGTCGACCTGGCGCTGCGCACCACCGCGCACCGCATCCGTCTGGAAGGCGTGGACCTGTACTTCCTCTCCAATGACTACCTGAACCGGCTGCCGGACACCTTCTACCCGCCGTACTCCGCGAAGGGCCGGGACCTGGTGTTCTTCAAGCCGCTGGTGTTCCAGGTGGACAGCGTGCGGTTCCTGCGCGGCTGGTTCGGCGACGAGAAGGCCGTCGTCCACACACACGAGCCGTACTACCACTACCTGCTGCCGGCCGCCCTGCGCGACGACCCGACGAAGCTGGTCGTCAGCAACGTACAGAGCAACATGCCGATCACGAAGAAGGTGTACGGGCCCGAGGTGGCGCGCCTCTTCGAACTGCTCGGCGTGGACGTCGAGCTGCCCGGCCCCGGGCCCGATCCCGAGGTGCCCGCGGCGGTCGTCCAGTACCAGCAGCTCACCCACCTGCACTACACCTACCCGCCGGACCATGTGGCGGTCTACGAGCTGACCGCCGAGCACGCCGACCTGATCGACTTCCTGTCGCCCGGCCAGCTGGACTTCTACGCGGGCTTCCGGGACACCCCGTTCGAGCCGCTCTTCCGGCGGCTGCCCATCGCCGACGTCGTACGCCGCAACGCCCACAAGATGTTCGTCGGCGGTTGCGCCGTCTCCGACCGGTGGCTGACCTGGGACCCCGCCCAGGTGGACCGGGCGGAGGTGCTCGGCGGCCTCGGTCTCGACCCCGCGCTGCCGACGTTCTTCCACAACGCCCGTTACGCCGTTCACCACAAGGGCCAGGTCGAGCTGATTCGGGCCGTGGACCGCGTACTGAGCGAAGGCTTGAAGGCCAACTTCGTCATCCGCTGCATCTCCGCCAACGGCATCGACGATCCGCTCTTCCACGAGGTCGCCGCCCGCCATCCCGAACGGCTGCACTTCGAGTGGGAGCGCGTCGAGGAGGCCCGCGTCTTCGCCTGCGCGGCCGCGTCGGACTTCGCCCTCTTCCCCTCCAAGTTCGAGATGGACACCTTCCTCATCGCCCAGGGCGAGGCCATGGCCGTGGGCGCCGTGCCCATCGCCACCGACCAGCGGGGCATGGCGCACTTCCGGCATGCCGACGGTCCGGGGACGACCACCGGTTTCGCGGTCAACCGCTCCTTCGCGGAGGACGACGCCCTGCTCACGGACGCGCTCGCGGACCGCATCCGGCAGGCTGCGGCCCTGTGGTCGGACGATCCCGGCCGCTACCGGGAGCTGTCCGAGCGGGCCTCGGCCGTCGCCCGCGCCTTCACCTGGGACCACTGCGCCGATCTGCACCTGTCGGCGTTCACCCGGCTGTGGGAGGGCCGGCCCGCCGTCCTGTCCACCGAACTGGCACTCCGGCACGGCTGGTTCGATCTGCTCGCCGACGACCAGGTCACCACGGCGGCCGCCGTCGCGCACGGTGACATCGAGGCGTACGAGCGCCGGGCCCCGCTCGACACGGACGCGGCCGCGCGGATGTTCCGCGCCGCGTGGCAACGTGCCGACTTCGCCGCCTGCGAACGGGTCCTCGGCCGGCTTCCCGAGGCCGTGCCCGCGGAGGAAGCCGGCCTGTTGCACACCCGCGCCCGCGTCCTCGCCGACAGCCGTCTGGAGTACCGGCTGTCACACGCCGAACGGGTGCAAGTCGTGGAAGCGCGGCGCGGCGCGGCCAGGGCCCTGCCGACCGTACGCACCCTTGCACGCACCGGGCCGGGAGTCTTCGTGGGCGAGGCGCCGGACGCCGACGGGCTGCTGCTGCTCACCTTGTCCGGCGGCCGGGTGGCCTGGGACGAGGTGCGGCATGGCTGACCTGCGTGCGGTACGCGCAGTGCTGCTCGCGGGCGGCGAGGGGCAGCGGATGGGCCTGCTCGGCGCGGGCCGGCTCAAGCCGCTGGTCCCCTACGGCGGCACCTGCCGGCTCATCGACTTCAGCCTGGCCAACGCCCGGGCCTCGGGTCTCGCGGAAGTGCTGCTGCTGTCCCAGTACGAGGAGCGGCTGCTGATGGACGACCTGCACCGCGTATGGAACGCGAAGCCGGGGTTCCGGGTGCGCTTCGGCCCGTACGACACCGCCTACCGCGGCCGGGAGCTGCCGGCCGAGCTGCCGCGGCGCACCTGGCCGCTGGAGCGCGGCACCGCCGACGCCCTGATCCGCAAGGCCGAGTACATCTTCACCGAAGACGTCGAGGACGTCCTCGTCCTGCACTCCGACCACGTCTACCGGTACGACTACGGCCCGCTCGTCGCGGCGCACCGGTCCTCGGGCGCGGCGCTGACCGTCGCCTACCAGCGGATCGACCCGCGCTGGGTGCACCTGTTCGGCATGGTCCGCTTCGACGACGGAGGCCGGCTGACGGAGTTCACGGAGAAGCCCGAGAACCCCACCTCCGACCTGGTCTTCGCGGCCTTCTGCGTCTTCGGCGCCGCCGTACTGCGCCGGTATCTGACCCTGCTGGACGGCGGCGACTGGCAGCACGACATCAGCCGTGACGTGATCCCCGCGATGCTCGCGGCCGGAGAGCACATCCGCGGCCACGAGGTGCACGGCCACTGGGAGGACATCGGCACCGTCGAGCGCTACCACCGGGCGCATCTGGCCCTCGCCACCGGGCCGCGGGCGCCGCTGCCCGTCGCGCGGATGCCCCGGACGGTACGGCCCGGGGTCGGGCGGCGCTGGGTCGCCGACGCCCCCGGAGTGCACGGGTCGGTGATCCCCGCGGACCTCGTCAACGACGGACGGGTGGCGGACAGCGTGCTCTTCCCCGGGGTCCGGATCGGCGCGGGAGCACGGGTGCGGCGCAGCGTGGTGCTGCCCGGCGCGGTGATACCGCCGGACGCCGACATCGACGGAGCGGTCGTCCTGGAGGACGGACACATGCAGCACGTTGCCGAAGGAGTGAGCGCATGACCACGCACCAGCACTGCGACAAGGAACAGCGTCCGGACGGCTACGACGTCCTGGTGGTGGGCGGGACCGGGGTGGACACCATCGTGCGCGTGGAGGAGCTGCGGGTGCCGCCCGGCGACTCGGTCTTCGTCGACCCGCTGCGGGACTACGTCGGGCACACCGGCAACGGGGTGGCACTCGGCTGGCACGCCCTCGGCCTGCGGACGAAGTTCATCGACTTCCTCGGCGACGACCCGCAGGGCCGCATGGTCCTGGAGCACTACGCCCGCCAGGGCCTCGACTTCGCCCACCTCGTCTCGCCGCACGGTACCCCGCGCGCGGTGAACCTGGTGGACCCGCGCGGCCGCCGCTTCTCCTTCTACGACGGCCGGCACCCCGACGATCTCCGGCTCCCCCGCGACTTCTACCTGCCCCACCTGGAGCGGTCGGCCCACGTCCACCTGTCGATCGTCGGCCACAACCAGGAGATGTACGACGACATCCACCGCCTCGGCGTGACCAGTTCGACGGATCTGCACGACTGGGACGGGCTCAACCCCTACCACCGCCACTACGCCCTGCACTCCGACTACGTCTTTTTGAGCGCGGCGGCGATCCACGACCGCCTGGACACCGTGCTGCGGACGATCATCGGCGAGGGCCGGGCCCGGTTCGTGGTCGCGACCGCCGGAGCCGACGGATGCCACCTGCTGGAGCGCGGTGCCGAGAGCATCCGGCACTTCCCCGCCGTCCGTCCGGAGCGTCCGGTCGTGGACAGCAACGGTGCCGGTGACGCGTTCGTCACCGCCTTCCTGCACGCGTACTTCGAGGGGCGCCCGTTCGAGGACTGCGTGCTGGCCGGCTCGGTGGCCGGGGCGTTCGTGTGCGGCAGCGTGGGCACCCACACCGAGTTCATCGGCCTGCCGGAACTGCGCGCGGCCAGTGCTCGCGCCGTCGCGAGCCGGTGAGGGGCCGGGCATGCATGTGATCCACTTCGCCTTCGAGTGCGGCGGGTTCGACAACCGCCTCATGCGCGGCGGGCTGTCCCCGCTGGTGTGGAACCTGTCGCGGGAGTTCGCGGCCCGTGGTCACCGGGTGTCCCTGGTCACCCCGGCGCACGGACTCGTCGGCACCCTGCGGCGGGAGTACGCCGTGACGGAACTCCCCTATCTCCACGTGCACCGCGTGCCGCTGGTCCTGGACCCCAAGACGTGGCCGGACCACCCGTCCGAGATCACCCTGGAGCTGACCACCCGGGCGTACCGGCTGCGGATCGACGGCGTGGACGTCTACTTCCTCTCCGACGCCTTCCTCGACCTGCTGCCCGAGCGGCTCTACCCGCCGCCGGGCACCGAGGGCACGGACCTGGCCCATTTCAAGCCACTGGTCTTCCAGGTCGCGGGCGCCCACTTCATCCGGCGGTACCTCGGCGGGGAGGGGGCGGTGGTCCACGGCTTCGAGCCGTACTACCACTACCTCCTGCCGCCCCTGTTCGCCGGCGACCCGTCCCTGCGCACCGTGAGCACGGTCGCGGCCAACGCGCCCGTCACGCAGAAGGTCTACCGTCCGCAGGTCGAGCGGCTGCTCGGCCTGTTCGGTGTGCGGGCCGACCTCGACGCGCTGGAGGACGAGCCGCCCGCCGAGGACAGCCCGGCGGCGGCCATGTCACGGGTCCTGGCCGGCACCCGGATGCACGGGGAGTACGGACCGGACCATGTCGCCGTCCTGCCGCTGGTCCTGGCCCACGCCGATCTGCTGGACTTCGTCTCGCCCGGCCAGCGGGACTACTACAGCACCTTCCGCGACACCCCGTTCGAGGACCTGTTCCGTACCCTGCCGGTGTCCCGCATGGTGCGCGCCCGGGCGCACCAGCTGCTCATGGGGGGCTGCGGCATATCCGACGGCTGGCTGGCACGCGATCCGGGAGCCGTGGACCGCGAGGCGGTCCTGCGCTCCGTGGGTCTCGACCCCTCCCTGCCGGTCTTCTATCACGCCGCCCGGTACGCGGTGCACCACAAGGGCCAGCTCGAACTGATCCGCGCTGTCGAGGAAGTGCTGGACAGCGGCACCGAAGCGGCCTTCGTACTGCGCTTCGCCACCAGTGGAGGCGGCGGGCAGCCGGCCCCGGTCGGCAACGCTTACTTCCAGAGTGTCGCCGACCGCCACCCCGGCCGGGTGTATCTGGACTGGCGTCTGGCCGACGAGGACACCCTGTTCGAGCAGGCCGCGTGCGCGGATTTCTGCGTCTTCCCGTCGAAGTTCGAGCTCGACGGGTTCCTCATCGCCCAGGCCGAAGCCATGGCGTGCGGCGCGGTGCCGATCGCGACCGCGCAGACGGTCACGGCCCACTTCGGGCACGCCCTGCCACCGGACGACCCCCGGGCCACCGGGCTGTCACTGCCCGGATCGTTCCGAGAGGACGACCCGGCCCTCACCCGCGCGCTCGTCGAACGCATTCGTCAGGCCGTGGAGTTACGGCACACTGCCTCCGACGACTATGCGCGACTGTCGGCCAACGCGCGCGCCACAGCACGCCGGTTCACCTGGGCACGGAGCGCCGACCGGCGTCTGGCGGCCTTCGAGGGACTGCTGCGCGGCCGGCCCAGGGCCTTTCCGACCGAGGACGCGATCCGGTACGGCTGGTTCGATGCCCTGCCCGACTCCGCATGGGACGAGCACCGGCAGCACATCGCACGGTCGGCCGCGGCCCTGGGCGACGCGGCGGCCTACGGGTGTGCCGCGCCGCTCGACGAGGCGGCGTACGAGCAGCTCTTCGAGGCCGCCCACGCCCGGGCCGACTTCGCCGCCTGCGTCCGTACCGCGCGTGCGGCCGGCCGGGAGGACTGGACGGCACGTCTGCGCGAGCGGTACCGGATACGTCTCGATGCCACACGTCGTTGGCACGTGACGTACCGGCATCCGGAGGCACGGCACGTGGAGGTGGCCGTGCCCGGGGCCGGTACGTCGCCGTCGGGCCTGGAGTCCCGCGCCGAAACCCTCGCCTCCGACGAAGCGGTGCCCGCGGGCAGCGGTGTCGGCCTGGTGCCTCTGGCGGCGGTACGGGACGGCGTCTTCGAAGGCGTCCTGCCCGGTCCGCCCGTCGGACGCCACCTGCTCGTCATGCTGACCCTGGCGTCGGGACGCGTCACCTGGGACACCCTTGCGTGTGAGCCGTCCGGCCTTCCCTCCCAGCCATCGGGCCACCCTTCCCAGCCATCGGGCCTTCCCTTCCAGCCATCGGGCTCTGCCTTCCAGCCGTCGGCCGTCCCGTACGGGCCCGTGGCCGGCCCGCCGCCCTTCCGGCTCGTGGCGACGGACCTGGACGGCACCCTCCTGCGCAGTGACCAGTCCGTCTCCGAGCGCACCCTGCGCGCCCTCGCCGGAGCGGCCGAGGCGGGCGCCTCCCACCTCGTGGTCACCGGACGGCCCGCCGCGGCCTGCGAGCAGTATCTGACCGCGCTCGGCTACCGCGGGCTCGCCGTGTGCGGGCAGGGCGCCCAGCTCTACGACGCCGGCGCCGGGCGGCTGCTCAGCTCGGCCTCGCTCGACCTCGACCTCGCCCGCAGCGTGGTCGAACGCGTCGAAGCCGCGCTGGGGCCGCTGGAACTGGGGGTCGTGACGGCACCGCCGGAGAGCCGCTTGAAGGTCACGCCCCGCTTCGGCGAACGTGTCCGGCACGGCTGGGACGTCACGACCGACCGCCGGCTGCTGTGGACGCGCCCCATCGACAAGCTGGTCCTGCACCACACAAGCCTGCCGGAGGACGAGGTCGAGGCCGTGGCCCAGCGGTTGTGCGGTGACGAGGTCACCGTGGTGCACTCGGTGCGGGGCATGGTGGAGGTCCTCCCGGCCGGCACCACCAAGGCGGCCGGTGTCGAGCGGGCGGCGGAACTCCTCGGGTACGACGCGGCCGGGACCGTCGCGTTCGGCGACATGCCGAACGACATCCCGCTCCTCGCCTGGGCCGGACACGGGGTGGCCGTGGGCAACGCCCATCCGGCGCTGCTGTCGATGGCCGACGAGATCGCGCCCGCGAACGACGCCGACGGCGTCGCCACCGTCCTGGAACGCCTCTTCGGCAGCACGGAGCCGGCGTCATGAGCACAGCTCTGAGCGAACTGGCCCGTGCCCACGGCATATCCACCGCCTACACCACCGACCGGGGGCAGCGGATGACGGTGTCCCCGGACACCCTCGTGGCCGTGCTGGCCGCGAGCGGTGTCGACGCGGCCACCGACACGTCGGCCCGGGCCGCTCTGCGGGACCACCGCGAACGCGCGGCAGCCCGGCTGCTGCCTCCGTGCGTCGTCGTACGGGGAGCTGCCGTGCCGCAGCTGGGCCTGCCCCGGAACGCGACGGTCGAAGTGGAGTTGGAGGAGGGCGGAACGGCTGCCCTGTCCGGCTCCCTCCCGGTCGGCAGGCACACCGTGCACGTCGGCGCACCGGGAAGAAGCGATTCCGCACCGCTGCTGGCCGTACCCGCACGGCTGCCGGTGCCGGCCGAGCGGCACTGGGGGTTCCTCGTCCAGCTGTACTCGGTGCTCTCGCGCCGTTCCTGGGGCATGGGCGACCTCGGTGACCTGGCGGAGCTGGCGTCCTGGTCGGGACGCGCGCTCGGGGCCGGCTTCGTCCAGCTCGGTCCGCTGCACGCCGTCGAACCCGGGCCGCTGCCCGACCCGTCGCCGTACCGGCCCAGTTCCCGTCGCTACCCCGACCCCATGCATCTTCGTGTGGAGGCCGTCCCGGAGTACGCGTACCTGAGCGGGGAAGGGCGGCGTACGGCCGACCGGTGTGCCGCCCAGGCCGGAGTGCTGAACGAGGGCATGCTGCGCGGCGGCCTGCTCATCGACCGCGAAACGGTGCGCTCCCTCAAGCACGAGGCGCTGCGGGCGGTCCACCAGGTGCCGCTGTCGCCCGGGCGCGCCGCCGCCTTCGCCCATTTCGCCGCGCGCGAGGGGCAGGACCTGACGGACTTCGCCACCTGGTGCGCGCTGGCCGGTGTGCACGGCAGGGCGTGGCGGTCCTGGCCGGCCGCACTGCGCGACCCGCGCTCCGCGGCCGTGGCCCGGGCCCGCCGGGAGCTGGCCGCCGAGGTCGGCTATCACCGCTGGCTGGCCTGGGTCACCGACGAGCAGCTGGCCGCCGCCCAGGCCGCGGCCACGGACGCGGGAATGGGCATCGGCCTGATCCACGACCTGGCGGTCGGCGTCGCCCCGGAGGGTGCCGACAGCTGGGCTCTGCAGGACTGCCTGGCCGCGGGCATGAGTGTGGGCGCGCCGCCGGACGACTTCAACCCGCACGGTCAGGACTGGGGTCAGCCGCCCTGGCGCCCCGACGGGCTCGCCGCCGCGGGTTACGCGCCCTTGGCAGGGCTGCTGCGGGCCGGGCTGCGGCACGCGGGCGCCCTGCGCATCGACCATGTGATGGGCCTGTTCCGGCTGTGGTGGGTGCCTGAGGGGCAGTCGCCGTCCGAGGGTACGTACGTCCGGTACGACGCCGAAGCGATGCTGGGCGTCCTGATGCTGGAGGCGCACCGCGCCGGAGCCGGTGTGATCGGGGAGGACCTCGGCACCGTCGAGGCCGGTGTCCGTACGGCGCTCGGTGAACGGGGGATCCTCGGCACCTCCGTCCAGCGGTTCGAGTACCTCGGGGGTTCGGCGGGCCGGCACGGCCCGCTGCCGCCCGACCGGTGGCGGCGCGACTGCCTGGCCACGCTCACCACCCACGATCTGCCGACGACCGCGGCCTGGCTCAGCGGCGAGCACGTCGACCTCCGGGCCCGGCTGGGCCTGCTCACCCGTCCGGAGGCGGAGGAGAAGGCCGGGGCCGCCGCCGAGCGTGACGGATGGCTGGCCGAACTGGAGCGGCTCGGGCTGCTGCCCGACCCGGACGGTGACCTCGTCGCGCTGCACCGCTTCCTGTGCCGCACCCCGGCCCGCCTGCTCGGCGTCTGGCTGCCGGACGCGACCGGCGACCGCAGGCCCCAGAACCTTCCCGGCACGTCCACGGCGCACCCCAACTGGCGGCTGCCCGTGAGCGACGCCCAGGGCCGTCCCGTACCGCTGGAGGATCTGCCGGGCCACCCTCTTGTGGCCGCCCTGACCAGGGTGTTCGCGGACCTTCGTACTGATGCGAGAGCACGTGAGGAGAAAGATGTCAGGCCAGATTCTTGACCGGGCCGGCCCCTCGCCGACGGGGGGCCACGACGATCCCGGCGATGTCGTCCTGAGAGCACCGACGGGAGTGAGGGAGACGGCCGGCGGTTTCGCCCTGAGAGCACCGGACGGCATCCGGTACCGGGTCGACCTGACCTCCGGGGTGCTCGACCCGGACAACCCCCTGCTCGGCGGCTACCTGGAAGGCCGCCGTGCCGTGGTCTTCGTCAGCCCGACCGTGGAGCGACTGTACGGCGACCGGCTGCGGGCCTACCTGAACACCCACGCCCTGCCGGGCCAGTGGACCCTGCACGTCATCGCCACCGGCGAACACCACAAGACACTCACGGCGGTGGAGAACGTCTGCGCCCTGGCCAAGGCGGACGGGCTGGACCGCCACGGCCTGATGCTCGCCGTCGGTGGCGGCATCGTCGCCGACGTGGTCGGCTTTGCCGCGTCCATCTACGCGCGGGGCATCCGGTACATCAAGATCAACACCACGCTCGTCGGCCAGGTGGACGTAGGGGTGGGCGTCAAGACGGGCGTCAACGCCTTGCAGACGAAGAACATGTTCGGCGCCTACCACCCGGCGCACGCCTCCCTGAACGACCCTGCCTTCCTGGCGACGCTGCCGCACCGGGAGATCCGCTGCGGACTCGCCGAGATCGTGAAGATGGCCGTGATCCTGGACGAGGACCTCTTCCGGACGCTGGAGCGCCACCCGGACGCGTTCCGCCGTCCCGCCGCCACGACCGCCACGGCCGCCGATGACGGGGAGCTGGAAACCTACATCCTGCGCACCTCGATGCGTCTGATGATGGAGGAACTCTGCCCCAACCTGCACGAGCATGATCTGGCCCGGCTCGTCGACTTCGGCCACACCTTCAGCCCGCTCGTCGAGACGGCCGGCGGACACCGGCTGGAGCACGGCGAGGCGGTCGCCGTCGACATGGCGCTGTCCGCGCATCTCGCACGTCTGCTCGGCCTGGCGGACGAGGAGACCTGCCACCGCATCGTCCGGCTGCTGCGGCGGATCGGGCTGCCGGTCTTCGACCCCGGCACCTGCACACCGGAGCTGATGACACAGGCGCTGCGCGCGACCTGGCAGCGGCGGGGCCGCAAACTGCACCTCGTCGTGCCGACCGGCATCGGCAAGGCGGCCTTCGTGGAGGAGCTGACGGACATACCGGGGAACATCCTGGAGGACGCGCTGAAGGCACTGGCGGCGGACGGGGAGCGGCGCGATGCCTGAACCCGTGTCCAATCTGCGGAACCTGCTGACGGGCAAGGAGCGGGACCACGGAGGTTCCGGCACGATCCTCGCGCACCGCGTCTTCACGCGCCGGGCCGGCGCCCCGGGCGCGGAATTCATCGACCTGGCCGTTTTGCCGCCGGGGACCTCGATCGGCCGGCACCGGCACGGCGCCGACCGCGAGACCTACGTCGTGCTCGACGGCAGCGGTCTGATGTTCCGGGACGGCGAGGAGTTCCGCGTGGGCCCCGGCGACATCGTCGTCAACGCGCCCCAAGGGGAACACGGCCTGGTCAACGACTCGGAGCGGGAGCTGCGGCTGCTCGTCTTCGAGGAGACGCTGGAGGATGGGCCGGGTGAGCACCGTGCCATCTGACGGCGTGTTCACGGTTCTCGACGTAGGTGGCACGACCCTGCGTATCGGCACCTACGACCCCGGGACGGGGTCCCTCAGCGAGGTGCGCCGGATGCCGGTCGACGGTATGCACCGCGACCCCGGCGCACCGGTGCCCGCACTGCAACGGCGGGTGGTGGAACAGATCGTGCGCGAGGTCGCCGCACACACGGGCGGGCATCCGCCGCGCGCACTGGGCGTGGCGTTCGCCGGACCGATCACGGCCGCGGGGCTCGTCATGGCCGCGCCCACCGTGTGGGGGCGGCGAGGGCATCCACTGCCGCTCGGCGAACTGCTGTCCGAGCGGACCGGCGCGCCGGCCGTCGTGGTGAACGATCTGACGGCGGCGGCCTGGCGGTACGCCGCCACCGAACCCGGCGACTTCTGCCTGCTGACCATCAGCTCCGGCATCGGCAACAAGGTCTTCCGCGGCGGCGAGGTCCTCGTCGACGCCGACGGCCACGGCGGTGAGCTGGGCCACTGGGTCTGCGACCGCTCCCCCGACGCGCCGCTGTGCGACTGCGGGGGCCGCGGTCACCTGGGCGCCGTCGCCTCCGGCCGTGGCGTGCTGGCGGCGGCGCGGCGGGCCGCGCAGGGCGACCAGGCCGCCTTCCGCGGCTCCCGGCTCGCCGCGCTGTGCGACGGCCGCGTGGAGCGCATCGGCAACCCGGCCATCGCCCAGGCGGTCCGGGCGGGCGACCCCTTCACCACCAAGGTGCTGCGCGGCACCCTGGTGCCGCTCGCCCAGGCGATCACCGGGGTGTTCGCGTCGATCGGGGTGTGCCGCTACATCCTGATGGGCGGCTTCGCCCTGGCGGTCGGTGAACCGTACCGGCGCCTGCTGGTGGCCGAGTTGCGGCGGCTGGGCTGCTTCGGCCTCGACCCGGGGCAGATCGACGCCATGGTGTCGCTCGGCGTGGCGGACGACCACCACGGGCTGATCGGAGTGGGCCGCCTGCTGGCCGCGCGGACGCCGGTGCCCTCCTCCCAGGGGGCGTCGTGACCGGTGGCAGCACCCTGGTCGTAGGCAGTGGTCTGATCGGCACGGGGATCGCCCGGTGCCTGGCCCGGGCAGGCGAGCCCGTGACCCTCGTCTCGCGCCGCCCGCCCGCCATACCACCCGACAGCTACGGAGCCCGCTGGGCCGCCTTGGACGCCACCGACGGCCGCGACTGCCGCCGTCTGCTCAGCCGTCTCCGTCCGGAGCGCGTCGTCCTGGTGCACGGTCCGTCCGACGTCACCTGGTGCGAGGCCCACCCGGACGAGGCGCTGGCCGCGCACGTCGCCGTGGCGGACACCTTCGCCACGGCGATGCCGGACGCGCGGCTCGTCATGATCTCCACCGACAACGTCTTCGACGGCAGGTCGGCCCGCCACACCGAAAACACTCCCCCGGCACCGGCGAACGCCTACGGCCGGGCCAAGCTGGCGGCCGAGAGGGCGCTGCTCGCCAAGGCACCCCGGTCCGTGATCCTGCGGGTCAGTCTCGTCTACGGCCACGAACCCGCCGACGCGGACAAGTGGCTGAACTTCTTCGCCGCCTGTGCCCACCGGCTGCGGCGGGGAGAGCCGGTCGAGGCCCCTGACGACCACTGGACGACGCCGGTGCTCCTGGACGACGTGGCGGAAGTGACGGCCGCGCTGCTGCATGCCAGGCATCCGCTGCCGCCGGTGCTGCACCTGGGCGGGCCCGACCGCGTCACGCGCGCCGAATGGGCCGCCACCATCGCCCGGGCGCTGGGCGCTCCCGCGCGGCTGGTGACGCCCGTACCGCGGGCCCGCACCCGCTACGCCTCCCGTCCGGTGAACGCCTGCCTCGCCAGTGAGGTGCTGCCGGCTCTGCCCGGCATCGGAAGCATCGCCGTCCGAGGGGTACGCGAGGGGGTGCGCCTGCTGGCCTCCGATTTCACCGGGACCGCACCCCCGCTCCCCTGAATCGCTCCGGTGCCTGAATCCGTCCCAGGGGTGCCTGAATCCGTCCCGGCGCCTGAACCCGTTCCAGGAGTACCTGAATCCGTCCCGGTGCCTGAACCCGTCCGAGGGGTGCCTGAACCCGTCCCCGCACGAGCCCCCCCTCATGCATGACGCCCACGGTGCCTACGCGTCACCACCATGCCTGGCTGTACCCGACCTTCCGCGACTCCCGGCCGCCCCTCAACCGTGCCCTCGTCCCCCCACCCGGCAACGACTCAACGGAGCGATCATGACGAACCCACCCGCCCTGCCCGGCTACGACATCGTCGTTCTCGGCGGCGGAGTGGCCGGCTGCGTGCTGGCGGCCCGCCTCTCCGAGAACCCCGGCCGCTCCGTGTGCCTGGTGGAAGCGGGACCCGACTACGGATCGCGGCAGGAGAGCTGGCCGCAGAAGGTACGGAACGCCCGTGCCCTGCCCCGCGACGACGTATGGGAACGGCACGGCGCCTTCTACCGCATCCGGGCCCGGATCCTGGGCGGCTCCTCCTGCATCAACGGCGCCTGGAACACCTGGGGCTCGCACGCCGACCACGCCGAGTGGACACGGGCGGGCGGCGAACGGTGGTCAGCCACGGCGCTGGAACCGTACCGGCTCCGGGCCATGGAGCGCATGGCGCTGCGGACCGTCCCGGACGGCGAACTCTCCCTCTGGGCCTCGTCCGCCCTCCTGGCGGCACGGGACCTCGGCCACGAGGAAGTGGACATGGCGGTCCCCGGCCGGCCCGGCTCCGGCCGCCCGCTGCTCAACGCCGTCGACGGCCTGCGCTTCAACGCCGCCTTCGCCTACTTGGACCCGGCGACCCGGTGCCGGCCGAACCTGACGATCCTGAGCGATGTCCTGGTGGACCGGCTCGACATACGGGCGGGCCGGGTGCACGGCGTGCACGCCGTCCTGGACGGACGTCATGTGACGCTGAGGGCCGGCACGTACGTGCTGGCGTGCGGCACCTTCGGCTCCCCCACCGTACTGATGCGCAGCGGTGTCGGACCGGCCGCGCACCTGGAGGAGAACGGCATCCGGTGCGCGGCGGACCTGCCGGGCGTCGGCGGCAACCTATCCGACCAGCCCGGTGTCTTCGTCCCGCTGTCCCCCACCCCGGAACTCAACGCGGCGCTGGCGGCCAAGGACGCGGAAGGGGAACTGTACGTCAGCCGGATGCTGATCAGGGCTGCCAGCGAGTACTGTCCGGACGGTGCCTGGGACCTGCATCTTCTGCCCACGGCCGGTCCACCGCTGTTCGGCGGGCTGCCGCCGGGGCAGTACGAGGCCGGTGTCTCCGCCTTCCTGATGAAGCCGGCCTCGCGCGGGCAGGTCCGGCTCCGCTCGGCCGACCCGGCCGAGCCTCCGGAGATCGTTCCCGCCTTCCTGACCGATCCCGGCGGCCGTGACATCGCGGTCCTCCGATCGGGACTGGAGAAGGCGCAAGAGCTCGCCTCGGCCATGAAGTCCCTGGCAGCGCCAGGGGGCGGAGCACCGGCCCACGCGCTGCCGGACGCCGACCTCCGCAGCCGGGTGGGCGCCTACTGGCATCCTGTGGGGACCTGCGCCATGGGCCCGGCGGACGACCCGCGGACCGTGGTCGACGGGCAGGGCGCCGTCCACGGTGTGGCGGGACTGCGCATAGCCGACGCCTCTGTCCTGCCGACCGTGCCCGCCGCCAACACGCAATGGCCGGTCCTGGCCGTCGCCGAGATGCTCGCCGAAACCCTCGGCGCCTGACCGCCGCACCACTTCGCCCCCCACCTGGGAGACCGCATGGCAGCACCAACCGACATCCGTACGCACCAGCTCGCCTACGGCTGCATGGGACTCGGCGGTGACTGGGACACCCGGCCGTACACACCCCAGGACGTCCAGCACGCCGAGACCGCGATCGAGGCGGCCCTGGCCGCCGGCATCACGGCGTTCGACCACGCCGACATCTACCGGCACGGCAAGTCGGAGGCCGCCTTCGGTGAGGTGCTCGCCCGTACACCCGGGCTGCGGGAGCGCGTCGTCCTGCAGACCAAGTGCGGCATCCGGCTGCCCGAAGGCGACCGGCCCGGCCACTACGACCTGCGGGGCGCGAGCATCCTGCGCCGGGTCGAGGAGAGCCTCGCCCGCCTGCGTACGGACGTCCTGGACGTCCTCCTCCTGCACCGCCCCGACCCCCTCGCCGACCCGCAGGACATCGCCGAGGCGCTGTCCTCCCTCCACGCCCAGGGACTGGTGCGCCAATTCGGCGTGTCCAACATGAGCGGCCCGCAGATCGCCGCCCTTCAAGCCCACGTGGACGTCCCCCTGGTCGTCAACCAGCTCGAAATGAGCCTGGCCCGGCGCGACTGGGTGGAGGCGGGCGTCCTCGTCAACACTCCGGCCGCCGCCCGGAACGGCTTCGCTCCCGGCACGTTGGAACACTGCACCGCCCACGGCATCCGGCTTCAGGCCTGGGGCTCACTCGCCCGGGGCGGCCTCACTCACACGGACACGCCGGTGGGCCACCTCGTCACAGCCTTCGCCCGGCGCAAGGACACCACACCGGAGGCCATCCTCCTGTGGTGGCTCCAGCGCCACCCGGCGGGCATCACCCCGGTCGTGGGCACCACGCGTCCCGAGCGCATCGGTGCCTGCGCGGACGCGGTACGCCGCGAGCCGGAACTCACCCACGAGGAGTGGTACGAGCTGTGGATCGCCGCACGGGGCACCCCGCTGCCGTGAAGGCCGGCCGACAGCCACGCACCGCACCGGAAACCGAGAAGAGGAGACCTCATGACCTCATGACGCAAGGCCCGACCCGAGCCCCGTAGCAGCGAGCCCATGCCACCGAGCCGGAGAGTCGTCCTGACGGCGATGGGAACCGCGGGGAATGGCATACCTGTAGGACTCCGGTCCCGTAAGGAGAGTCGGGTGGTTACACGGGGTGGCTCGCCGCCATGCGCACCCACGGCTTGCCCGCAACCATCGCGGCCGGGGTCCTCGTCAGGTTCGGGGCCGGCCCGGGAGCCGGAACCGGAATGGCGGAGGGCATCACGGCCGGGATCGGATTCGGGCTCGCCGTGACGTCCTGGGGCTCCTTCGGCGCTGCCCGGATCTGCCTTGCGCTGCGGCGTCAGGTTCCGTGGGACCTCATGGGTTTCCTGGAGGACGCCCACCGAAGTCGAGGCGTGCTGCGGCAAGTCGGGGCGGTCTATCAATTCCGGCACATCGACCTGCAACGCCACCTGGCCCAACAGCGATACGGAGGCGATCCCTGAGCTTCAGTGGGTGACGTGAGGCGTTCTGACCGTTCTGCCGATCGCGGTTGGCGAGGTCGACTTGGGCGCAGCGCACTCCTGCGTACCGGGCGACCCGGCCGGCGCTGCCGTCGGCGCCGATCAGGTCCCGGCTACGGAGGGTGTCGCCGTGGTTGGTCCGTACGGTGGCGATGTGGTCCTCCTCGGCCACGGTGGTCAGCGCGGTGCTGTCGCGGACCGTCGTACCGGCGGCTGCTGCGGCCTCGGTCGGTGCCGCGTCGAGTTCGCTGCGGAGGACCACGGGGCACCCGATCGCCTGCTTCGGCCGGGACTAGCAGGTGCGTGTCCCCGCCTGGCACGGTTCGAGGATGGTGGTGGGATCGAAGAAGCGAGCCGAGGGCTTGGCTCGGACGTCGCCGGTGGTGATGTCGCGGATCACGATGCCTTCGTCCTCGGTGAAGCTGGGGTCCGCCTTGTAGCCGCCGAGGTAGATGCCCTCTTGGCCGGACCTGTTGGCGGTGACGATGTGCAGGTAGTCACCGGTACGGCTCTTCCAGAGGGCGCTGCGGACCGGGTCGCGCCAGTCGGTGTTCATCGCGACGACGTCGACTCCCATGCGGGCCAGGACGTGAGCGGTCTCGGGCGGCATCATGTCGACGTCCTGCATGAGGGCGAGGCGGGCGTAGTCGCGGTCTACGACCAGGTAGTCGTTCGAGAGTCGGTCCTCGGGGAGTGCTTCGCCGCGCCGGTGGTGGGTGCGCCGGTAGTCGTAGGTCTGCCCCGTCGAGGCGAGGAGGGTGCTCTTGGGCACCTCGGTGCCGGTGGACGGGTAGTGGATGAGCAGGTCGGTCCGACGGCTCGTGGCGAACGACTTCAGCTCCGCGAGGCCCGCCGTGTCGGGGCCGGGGAAGTAGTTGGCCGGGAAAACGATCAGGCGCAGTTTCTTGCCGGTGGACTCGGCCCGGGACGTGGCCTTGGCCGCGGCGTCGAGGGCGGCCTGCCAGGGTGTGGTGCTGGGGCCGGGGTCGACAGCGGCGGCGGTGAAGGTGGTCGGGGCGGGCTGCTGGAACTGCTTCTGCGTATAGGGCTCCAGGGTGTCCTGGCCCAGCAGCGAGTACATCGCGGGTTTGCGCTCCACCGGGAAGGTCCGTGACCTGCGTACGGGGATCTCGCCGTAACCGATCTGATCGGACCGGCCGCTCACCTCCGCGAGGACCTTGCCGTCGTGCGTCATGATGATGCTGCGCGACCCCGTGTCGAAATCGTAGGGAAACGGCGACGGCACGGTGAAGGTGTCCTGTGTGAACACCTCGGGCTTGGTTCCCTTGGTGCCTTTCCCCCAGCGGTTCGCGACAATCATGGAGAAGTCGTTCTCGAAGGTCCGGACGCGGACGAAGTCGGTGTCGATCCCGACGTTGGCCGGCGCGATCAGGATGTCCGCTCCCTGCACGGCGGCCGCTCTGGGGAACTGCGAGTTGAACAGGTCGGAGCAGATGACCAGCGCCATCCTGCCGTATTCGGTGTCGAAGGTCGGGATCGGGTCGAAGCTCGTGGCGTTGTACGAGGATTCGATCAGGTGGTTGCGCTTGCGGTAGACGCCGCGGGTTCTGCCGTCCGGGCCGATGAGCACGGCCGAGTTGTAGTACCGGTTCGTGTCCGGCTCGTAGACCGGCATGCCGAACGCGATGTACGCGCGGTGCCGTTCGGCGACGGCGCCGAGTGCGGTGGTCGATTTCCCGGGGACCTGCTCGGCGGCCGCGGACATCTCCGCACGGCTGAAGAAGGAGTAACCGCTGGTGGCCATCTCCGGCAGCACGATGAGCCCGGCGCCCTTGCCGGCTGCCCGGTCGGCCAGTTCGACCATCTTGGCGCGGTTGTCGTCCACCTTCCCTTCTTCCGGGGCGAAGTGAATCGTCGCGGTCTTCAGGGTTCTGGGTGCCGGGGAAGCGTCCAGCGCGGCGGCGCTCGTGGGCTCGTGGCCCGGCAGGAGGGGAATCAGCCCTGCCAGCGCAGCCGCCACCACGACCGACCGGAGCCGGCGGCGACGTAACAGCGGGATCCGTTTCAAGGGATTCTCCGATCTCATACGGCGGGCACCTTCTTCGAGTACCTCAGCGCAGCGCTCAGGAAATGGCGCGGGATCTCCGGATGCAGGCTGAAATGGAGATGAATGTAGCTGGCCGCTACGTTGTCGAGGAGGAACCCGGCGCGGCGGCGTTCACCCGTGCTCGTGGTCACCTCGTACAGATTCGGTTCGATCTCGGCAGTGGTGATACGGGACTGGTGGAACTCCTGGCCACGGGCTCGTTGCCCCGCCTCGCCGAGCGGGGACGGCGCCTGGGTGCGCACCTCGACGTAATGGATGGAGAGGTATTGCCGGTCCATCACCACATCGATCGGGAGGATACCGGTCATGGGCGCGCGCTGACCGTCGAAGTCGGTCAGCGACCGGGCGAGGTACATCATCCCGCCGCACTCCGCGTAGACCGGCATCCCGTGCCCGGCCCGCGCCCTCAGCTCGTTTGCCAAGGAGCGGTTGCCGGCCAGTTCGGCGGTGAAACTCTCCGGGTAGCCGCCGCCGAGATACACCGCGTCGGTGTCGTCCGGCAGCCGGGGATCGACGGTCGGCCGGAACGGCACCAACGTGAACCCGGCGTCCTCCAACGCGTGCAGGTTCTCCTCGTAGTAGAAACAGAACGCGGCGTCGCGGGCCACCGCCAGACGCGCACGGGGCATACCGGGGCCGGTCCCGCGTGCCGGACGGTCCGCGGATGTCCCGGCGGGCCCGGGCAGCGCGGTACGCGTGGCCGCCAACAGCCCGTCCACGTCCACCGAGCGTCCGGAAGCGACCTGCGCGCGGGCGCGTTCCGCGGCGCCGGTCGGGTTCTCCTCGACGGTGGTCAGCCCGAGATGCCGCTCGTCGACCCGCAGGTGCTCGCTGCGCTCGACCCAGCCGGCCACGAGCTCCCGCAGGTGGCCGGGGAGCGCGCTGAGCACCATCTCGGCGTGGGTGCGGCTGCCGACCCGGTTCAGGACGCAGGCCGCGATCCGGACCTCGGGGTCGAAGGCCAGCAGGCCGCCGAGGACGGCTCCGGACGTGCGCGTCATCCCCCACACGTCCATGACGACCACCACGGGCAGGCCGAGGAGTTTGGCGATGTGCGCCGCGCTTCCCTTCTCCGTCCCGTTCTCCCCGTCGTACAGCCCGCCCATGGCCTCGATCACGCACACGTCCGCCTCGGCGGACCAGCGGTCGAAGGAGCGGCGCACGCCTTCGGCCCCCGTCATCCACAGATCCAGGTTGATCGACGGCCGCCCGGTGATCTCCCGGTGGTATCCGGGGTCGATGAAGTCAGGGCCGATCTTGAAGGCCTGTACCCTCAGGCCGCGTTCCCGCAAGAGGCGCAGCAGAATGGCGGTGACGGTCGTCTTGCCGGCGCTGCTGTGCGTCGCGGCGACAACGAATGCGGGCCGCGACCGCGGTGCGGGGTCGGTGCTGGCCGTGTTCTTCACTGCTGCCCCTCCAGAACGAGCCGGATCTTCCGTGCAGTGACGCAGAGTACCGCCAGGCTTCGGGCGGGGACGGGCGGAAGCGGCACAGGCCGGCGGTGTCCGGTACGGACATGCCGGCGGCTGCATACACTCCCTTGCGACACCCACCCGAAGGCCCTCGGGCCGCAGCGGTCCGTACCAGGCAGACGAGGGACACCCGGTGACACGCAGCGTCAGACCCATCAGCCACGGCCTGGCCGTGGTGGCCACCGCGGGGACTCTCGCGCTGGCTTCCGCGGCCCCCGCCCACGCCGCCGACTACCGCTACTGGTCGCTGCGGCACGGGGACGACGGTGCCTGGCACACCACGGCCGAAGGCCCGGGTACCTACCGTCCGGCCGACGGCGCTGTGGAAGGGCTGCGCTTCGCCGTCTTCCACGAGGACACGAAGGGGTCCGTCGTCCCCCGTGCTCCCGCCGACTTCCCGGCGATATGCGCTGCCACCCCGGCGAAGACGGGCACCAAGCGGGTCGCCTTGGTCGTGGACTTCGGAACAGCAGAGGATGCCCCGTCCGGGGAGCGGCCGCCGGCGGTACGCACGCTCTGCGTGCAGTTGCCGCCGGATGCCACCACCGCGGAGGCGCTGGCCAAGGCCGCGCCACCCCTGCGGTACGGGTCCTCGGGGCTGCTGTGCGCCATCGCGGGCTACCCGCGGCGCGGCTGCGGGGAAGCGGTGGCCGACAGTTCCCCTCGCGCGAGCAGCGGCGACAGCCCTGGCAGTGGCAGCCCCGGCAGCGACAGTGGCAGTGGCAGTGGTTCGGGCGGCGGGCCGTCCGTGGGGCTGCTGTTCGGTGGTGGCATCGTCGTTGCCCTGGTCGGCGCGGCCGTATGGCAGGTCCGGCGCCGCCGCGACGCATCGTGAACGCACCACGGCCGGCCGGCAGCACCGTGGTCCGTACGAGGCGGGCGCGCATGCCCGGCCTCAAGGCAAGGGTGCCGGCGATCCGAGCACGGGACCGGTCGGTACGGCGAGGGACACCGCCGTGTCCGGGTGACTGGCGGGGCGACAAGAACGTGCAGGTGAAGGTGGTGTGGCTCGAACTGCATGGCGGTGCAGGGAGGGAATGAGCCGATGAGCGGTGGGTGGCGTGACACGGCCGTGAGGGGCTGGCAGGGTGCTGGGGACGAGCTCGAACAGCCGCCGGCCGGCAGGCGTCAACCAGACCCATCGACTGCAAGAGGGTGTGGAACGTGGCAGAGCAGACCGCTGCACCGGGTTCCTTCTACCGGCGCATCGACGCCGTCGTGAGGGCCAAGGGCAACGACCCGATCACGTGGGTCCTCAAGGACAACTCCTACGTGCGCTACGACATGAGGGAGAACCACGGCTTCGACGGGTACCCCAAGCTCATCGAAGGCAACTGGCCGGGCCTGGTGGACAGCTTCGGGCGCCGGATCGACGCCGCGCTCAACCGCCGGGACCAGCCGAACGTCGTGTACCTCTTCAAGGACAGCCAGTACGTCCGCTACGACCTGGACTCCGACAAGGTCGAGCCGGGCTACCCGCTCAGCATCGCGGAGGGGTGGAAGGGGCTGCCGCCGGACTTCCAGCTCGGCATCGACGCGGCCGTCAACCACCAGAGCAGCCCGAACGTCAGCTGGTTCTTCAAGGACGACCTGTACATCCGCTACGACGTCGTGAACGACAAGCTGCTGGGCGGCCCGACACCCATCCTGCGCGGCTGGCGCGGGCTGCCGGAGAACTTCCAGCGGGGCATCGACGCGGCTGTCAACTCCGTGCTCGACACGGACAAGGTGTACCTGTTCAAGGACGACCAGTACGTCCGCTACGACCTCGTCAGCGACAGGACCGACAGCGGCTACCCGCTGCCGGTCGAGGGGAACTGGAACTTCTTCGCGTGAACCTCGCTGCCTGAAGCCCGCGGCGGCTCGGCGTCCCGTCCGGCTGATACGGACGGGACGCCGATGCGGACCGCCTGGCGGGGTCAGGTGCCGGTGAGAGAGACGGCCAGGTCCGTGATGTTCAGCGGGAACTGCCTGATGGGAGTGGCCTGGCCGGTGAGGACGTTGACGCTGTAGAGCGACGGGTTGCCCGCGCCGTTCGGAGTGAGGGAGGCGAAGGCGGCGTTGTCGACCGTCTGCCCGTCGGACAGCGTGCTGTAGATGTCCAGGCCGGCGTTGAGCCCGGCGTTGACGCCGAGTTTGCCGGTCGGGGCGAGCGTCCCCTGGTTGGCCGGGGACTGGAGGACGACCTGGTCGTTGGTCGTGTCGACGTCGGCCAGGGCGGTCGCCGTGGCCGCGCTGCGGTCGTTGTTCGTGTACGCGGCGGCGGTGATGCCCTTGGCCGTGCCCTCCTCCCCCGGGAAGGTGAGGTTCTGGTCCTGGACGGTCGTGTGGTTGTTGAGGTTGTGCCGCAGGTTCTGCCCGTTGTCGCTGATCACACGGAGCCGGTCGGCCGCCGGGTTGAAGTCGACGCCGAACGCCGTGCCGCGCAAGTCGTACTGGAGCTGGGACACCTTGGTGACCAGGACGTCCTCGTCGCCCGTCGGAATCTTGATCGTGTAGATGCCGCCCTTGTTGCCGACCCCGTACAGCAGGCCGTCCTGCACCCGGAAGTCGATGCCGACCAGGCTCGTGTCGCCGACGAGGCCCTCGACGGCCCGGACCCAGTCGAGGACCTGCGGCCGGTCGGTCTTGAACGCGGCCATCAGGGTGCCGTCGCCGGTGATGCCGTACGCACGCAGGCTGGGGACGGCGGGCGCCGCCGTACCGGTGCCCGCCATGCCGAGCATGAGCGTTGCCGATGTGCCCACGGCAACCATGGTCGCCACTATTTTTTTGCGCGTGCCTGCTTTCATCGGAGCATCCCTCCAGATTGAGCGAGCGTCATGGTGTGGCGCCGGCTGGGAATTCTCGTGCGCCCGCCCGTACTCCCGTACTGACGACCGGAATCATTCCTGGGCCGCGCCCAGAAATGACTGTCGCGGTGTTCCCCCACGGGCGTACATGCGGTTCTCATTAAGACTGCTTCACGGCCCCTCCACAAGCGGAAGAGCTGATGAGAACGCTCAGGTCCGGGAATTTTGCGCGCTGTGACAAAGGTCCGGTCGCGTACTCGCCGCCGTTTTGCGCGCAGTGCTGAACACCGTCCGGATCCCGACTGTCGGCCGGTTCGTCCGGAAGGGCATGCTCGTGTCCGTGGGGAGCCTCTTCGTCGAACTCGCCCGGCAGGCGTCGGCCAACGCCCGCCGGGAGGTCGAGGCGTACACGCGCGAGATCCCGGAGTTCGGGTTCCTGGAGAAGGACTCCCGGGCCCGGGCCCGGACGCTGGAGCACGCGCTGTGGCTCCGGCGTCGCACCGTCGAACTGTCGCCGGACAACCGCGAGTTGACCGAAGCCGACCTCGGCTACATCGCGTCGATGGGGGAGCTGCGGGCCGAGGCGGGGATGTCGCTCGACGCACGGCAGCGGGTCCTGGGGCTGCACGCCGCGCTCATGCTGCGCGAGGTCAACGAGGTGACCGAGGCCCAGCGTGGCGGCGGTGTCGAGGAAATCATGCGCATGATGACCTGGTTCGCCCCACAGGGCGACCGCGGTATCGGCGCCTACTGCCAGGGATTCGTACGGGTACTGCGCCGCCGGAGGCAGTACGTCGAACAAGTCGCCTTGCTGACCCGGTCCCTGCTGAACGGAGATCCCATAGCGGCGGAACTCGCCTCGGCCGTCGGTATGGAGCTGCCTGACTGCTGGGTGGTGACGGTGTTCCGTATGCCGGTCCGCCCCGCCGCAGATCGTTTTCTGAAAAACGATATCGAGACATTGGTGAAGAGCCACCGGACGCCTGTCATGTGGGGCCGGGAATACAGCGACGGAAGCGGTGAGCTGATCGCTCTGGTCCCCTTGATTTCCGGCACGGCGGGAGCCGGATCCGCAGCGCCGCACGCTTATTCCGACCTTCTGCCCGAGCTCACCCCCGACTCCCTGTCCGAGCTCGTACAGGACTTCGCCCTGGCCCTCGGCCGGCCCTGCGCCGTCGGCACCGCCACCGCACCGCCGCCCGGACTGGCCGACGCCCTCGACCGGGCCCGCCGGATCAGCCGGGCGGCCCCGCTGCGCCGGGCATCCGCCCGGCTCCGGCCGCACACCCTGGCCGACGTGTTCATCGAACTCACCGTCGTGGACGTGCCGTTCGTCGACGCCTGGCTGCGCGACGTGGCCCGCCAACTGGATTCCGGCCCGGACCTGCTCGTCACCCTCGACGCGTACTACCGCCACGACATGCACCGCGGCGCCACGGCGACCGCCCTCAACATCCACGCCCGCACCCTGGACTACCGCCTCCGCCGGGTACGGGAACTCACCGGCATCGACCCCGGCTCGACACGCGGCGTACGCACACTCAGCGCGGTCGTGACCAGGCGCCTGTCCGGAGCGTGGCGCTGAGCCCGTCGGGGTCCGTACGGATCTGTGGGGCCCGTCGGGCGCGCCGGGGCCAGGGTGGCCGCCGTAGCTGTAACTGCTCCGGATGAACCACTTCGCGAGGACGGCGGCGGCTGACGCGCGCGAAAAGAACAAGACTGCCGTCGGCATGCCGACTGCGGGACCCTGGCTGCCACACCCCACGGCAGGAGACCGCAGATGACGATGCCATCGGGTTCCCCCACACCCCTGCACCTCTCGGGCAACAACGCACCGGTCGCGGCCGAGGTCACCCACCGGCCGAGCGCGGTGACCGGCACCGTGCCCCGGGAACTGTGCGGCCAGTACTTCCGCAACGGGCCCAACCCGCGCAGCGGCTGGTCACCCCACTATTTCGCCGGTGACGGCATGCTCCACACCGTCGCACTGGCCGACGGCCACGCCACCTGGTACCGCAACCGCTACGTACGCACCCCGCTGCACGCACAGCCGGGCGCCTCCCGCCTCGACCTCGCCTTCGACCCGGCCACCTCACGGATCGACTACCGCGTCACCACCGCCAACACCCATCTGATCGCCCATGCCGGCCGGCTCTTCGCCCTCGAAGAAGGCGGCTTGCCCTACGAGGTCACCCCCGACCTGGCGACCCTCGGGGTCTTCACCTTCGACGGGGCGCTCACCACCCCCATGACCGCTCACCCCAAGACCTGCCCCCGCACCGGGGAACTGCACTTCTTCGGCTACCGCCTCCGGCCGCCGTACCTGACCTACTACCGGGCCTCCGCGGCGGGCGAAGTGCTCCAGAAGCAGACCGTGGACCTGCCGCGGGCAGTCATGATGCACGACTTCGCCCTCACCGCCCACCACGTCGTCTTCATGGACCTGCCCGTCGTCTTCGACGCCGGCCGGGCCGCCGCGGGCGGCCCGCCCTGGCGGTGGGACGACGGACACCGCGCCCGCTTCGGCATCCTGCCCCGGACCGGGGCGGACGCCCGCGTACGGTGGTTCGACGTCGCGCCCTGCTACGTGTGGCACACGATGAACGCCTTCGAGACCGACGGGACGGTCACCCTCACCGGCACCCGCGTCCCGGCCCTGTGGCGCCAGGGGCCGCAGGACCTCAGCGGTGGGCTGCCCGCCCTGCACCAGTGGGTGCTCCACCTGGCCACCGGCAAGGTCACGGAAACCCCGCTGGACGACACTCCCAGCGAATACCCCCGCATCGCCGACACCGGTGTCAGCCTGCCCCACCGCTACGGCTACACCGCCGGATTCACCCTCGACGCCGAGCCCCTGCACACCGAGATCTACAAGTACGACCTGGCCCACGGTGCCCGGCGCAGCACCCACCGCTTCCCCGCCGGCCACACCTGTGGAGAGCCCGTCTTCGTCCCCCGCTCCCCCACCTCTTCCGGCCAGGAAGACGACGGGTACCTCCTGACGTTCGCCCACGACCGCTCCCGCGGCACCAGCTACCTGGCCGTCCTGGACGCCGCCGACCTCAGCGCCGCCCCGGTTGCCGAGATCCACGTGCCTGTCCGCATACCGGCGGGCTTCCACGGCAACTGGATTCCCGGTACCCCGGGTGTCGCGCCCGAGGTGCCGGCAGCGGCCAGGGACCTCAAGCGGCGTTGAAGCCCTGGCCATGCCCCTCCACCTGCGGCAGATCACCCGCTGTGATCAACAGTAGGCGCATGAGCGCGCGAACGGGGGTTCGCGACGAGTTCCGACTGGCCCGGCCCCTCCCCCGGACCGCGCCTGCCCGCCGTACCGCCCCAGCCTCGTCGGCCGCCCGATCCGCCGGCTCCCTCACGTCAGCTGATCGAGCACTACGCCGGGCCCCCGCGCGGCACCGCAACGCGCTACCTGTGCGCCGCCGGCTGCCTGGACCGTACGTTCCGCGGTGCCGTCATCGTGGAGCTGATCGAGCACCCCTACCGGGTGCCCGCGCCATCGCCCGGCACCGACCTGGTACGGGTTCTTCATGAATGTCTGCGGGCCCGGCGTGCCCCGTTCCTGGCGGGGCTGGCGATGTTGGGCGTACTGGCGCTCGGCGTGTTCTCCGGGCACTGGAGTGCCACCCGGCCGGCACTCCTGACGGTCGCACTGCTGCGGCTCATCGGAACAGGCGCCGGTGCGGCCACCGTCGTCCCGCCATGCCTCGGCCGATCAACGCCGCTGAGCTGCACCAGGCGATCAGCGTCGCGGTTCAGGCCCTCGGTCGGGGTTGCGAATACCCGGGAGACGCCCTGCACCGGCTGACCGTCGGCGACCGGGTGTTCCGTCCCGGGCTGCGCCGCGCTGGCAGGCGCCATGCGCCATCGCGGCCGCTACCGCCGGCTGGTCCGCGACGGCTATGCCGTCAACCACGCTCCGGCCGTCAGCGTGCGTGAGCTCGGTGCCGAGGAGCACAACGAAGGCGTACAGATCAGTGGCGGTACGCAGTACGGCCCCGTCGCGGGCGGCCGCGAGGCGTGGGCCACCGTCCACCACGCGCCCCCCGCAGCGGCCCCGGCTGCCGACCTGTCTCTTTGCCTCTGGATAGCCGCCCGCCCACGGCAAGCTGCTTGCATACAGGGGGGAGAGCCTTGCGAGAATCCGGCGGAATCGTGATGATGGTGGGCCTCGTCGCCATGCTGATCGGCACGGCGATGTTCGGCATGGAACTGCTGGGCGTCGTGCGGTCAGGCATGGGGACCGGCCACAGCAGGGGCTTCCCTCCCAGCATGTTCAAGTGGTTCGGACTCGGCATCGTAGGCGGGGTCATCTACGAGCTCGGAAAAATCACTCGGGGGTGAGCTCGCTCGACGGACGGCGAGGAGTACGTCCCTCCCGGGCTTTCCGCACCGTACGCAGAGCATGTGCACGACGTATGTGGCGCCTTCACCACCCCTGACGGAGCACCGGCTTGACGCCATCGGCAGCAGTCCCGAGAGTACGGCCTGACAGCCTTCCGCCGAGGAGGTTCCATGACGAACCGCATCGATCAACCACGCAAGCTCGACCTGGTCGGCAATCCGGTACAGATCAGCGGTGTCGGCACCGGTTTCGAGGCCACGCTGCAGTACCGCGTAGGCGACGGGCACGACGAGGTCAGCGGCCACTTCAATGCCGGGGGCGGCTCCGGGGAGCACGGGCAGTTCCAGGTCCAGGCCGACGTCGGGCAGGCCGCATTCAAGCTCGACCGGCTGATCGTCCAGGTCTTCGAGATCAGCCCGAAGGACGGCAGCGAGATCAACCTCGTGTCCGTACCGGTGATTTACGGACCGCGCATCGTCCGCGGCTATTACGGGTACCGCGAGCACAAGGTGGTGAGGGGCGACACCTTGTCGTCCATCTCCAAGGCGTTCTACGGCGACCCGTCCCTTTACCAGCGCATCGTCCGGGCGAATCCGGATCAGGTGACGGACCCTGACGTGATCGTGCCGGGGCAGGTGCTCCGCATTCCGATCGGCGCCTGACGACGGAGACTTCGGCGTCTACGCGAGGCCGCCGTTGCTCATCAGCAGTTGACCGTTGATCCACTCGCCCTTTTCGGAGCACAGGAAGTCCACGAGGGGCGCGGTGTCCCGGGCAGTGCCCAGCCGGCCGAGCGGGGTGCTGCGAACACAGCGCTCCCGCACTTCCTCGGGCATCCAGCCGGTGCCGACGGGCCCGGGGCTGATCGCGTTGGCGGTCACGCCGAGGTGGGCGGGTTCGTGGGCGGCGGCCAGCGTGATGCGATCCAGGGCCCCCTTGCTCGCCCCGTAGGGCAGGTTGCCGACGATGTGAGCACTGGTGAGGCTGACGATCCGGCCGGTTCCCCGCGCCGCGGTGAAGCGGCGCCCTAACTCGCGGATGAGCAGCCAGGTGACGCGTGCGTTGACGGCGAAGTGCCGGTCGAAACTCTCGACGGTGGTGTCCAGGAGCCCGGAGTCGACGGAATGGTCCACGATTGACACCGCGGCGCCAATCGTATTCCCGCGGCACCGCGGCCTCCGGCAGGGGCAGGGCGGGGACAGGCGGCACACGTACCCCGCCCTGAGGGCCAGGCTTCGGGCAGCACGGGCCCTCACCGGGTAGGCAGGGGCCCGTGCTGCCCGTGGTGGGGAGCCGGTACCTGTCCTCAGTGAACGGCGTCCCGGCCGGCCCCGCTCACCGTCTGCCAGGGGCCTACCGCCCCGGCCTCACGTCAGGTGCCGTGCGAAGAACCGGCCCTTGCCCTCCGCCTCGAACCACGGAGTGCCGGTGTGCCCGCCCATGTTGGCGTGCAGCGTCTTCTCCTTGCTGCCGAAGGCGTCGAACAGGTCCAGGGCCCGCTGCCGGGGGTTCCCTTCGTCGTCCCACTGGAGCAGGAGCAGCAGCGGGATGGTGACCTGCCGGGCCTCCTCCCGCTGGGCTCGCGGTACGTATCCGCCGGCGAAGAGACCGGCGGCCGCGATGCGCGGCTCGACCGCCGCCAGCCGGATGCCGACGGCGGCCCACCCCGAGTACCCGACCGGGCCGCCGATCCCGGGCAGCGCGAGGAGGGCGTCCAGGGTGGTCCGCCATTCCGGGACCGCCTTTTCGACCAGCGGACCGATGAAGGATTCGAAGATGTCGTCGGTCGGCTCGCCGGCCCGCATCGCCCGGCGGAGTTCGGCGCGTGCCTGCTCGTCGGCGGCGGAACGGGGCCGGTCGCCGCACCCGGCGGCGTCGATGGTGGCGACCGCGTGACCGCACGACGCGGTGTACCGGGCCCGGGCCACCAGCCGGGGCTCCCTCTTGGGCAGGCCGTTGTTGTGGGCCATGAGGATCAGCGGGACCGGCGCGGTGGACTCGGGTGTCCACAGGGTGCCGGGGATCTCGCCGAGGGTGAATTCGCGTACGAGGACACCGTCGTCGAGGCGTTGCTCAGAAGTGAAGTGCATGGTCGTGCCTTTCGGGAGGGCTCTGGGACGGCGCTCCCGGGCGACCTGTCACCCGACCGTGACCCCGGAGGGGAGCACCCATGTCGATACTGCGTTCACGGGTACCACCTCCTCGTTCTCTCGCACGGCCGACGGAAACGTAGCAGTGGTCGCGGCGGCCGGCCAACCTCTTTTTGCGGAGGCACCGTCACCGGACACCACTGGGTCGGAACACTCCGGTGGAGCACCGCGTCGGAGGTGAGCACGACGGTGAGCCGAGGTACTGGCCGCACCCACCGGCCATGAAGCCGCTCTGGGCAGGGCGGGTCAGTACTGCCCGGTACAGATCTGGCGGGCCGCCACCGCCTGAACCGCGCCGAAGGGATCGCAGGGCGCCCCTCAGGCGCCCGCCACGAGCAGGGGCACCAGCGTGGCGCTGGAGTGAGCCAGCCAGTACGCCTCGCGACGCGCGGCGTGCACCGCGCGGCGGAGCAAGCACCGTTCGCCCGCCGGGACATGGCAGGTCGGGCACTCCACGGAGTAGACGCCGTGGCGGAACCGGCGATGTGTCTCGTGCGCCGCCTCGTAGGCGGCGTCCGAGGCCGGGGACGGGATGGTGGAGGACAGCGTGGACGGCACGCGGCGGCCTCCCCTGGGGGGCGCGGGGGTGGCGGTCGCGGGGAAGAACGGCGCAGCGGACTGCGCGGTGGCCGCGGGTACGGTGAAAGTGGCGCTCATGGAGGGGCGTCTCCTGGGTACGTGGGCGAAGGCCGAAACCCCCACCGTCTCTTACGTCTGCTCGCCGAATCCGTTACGCCTCTCCGTTTGCCCAGGTCAGGCTGGAAGATGTGCGGTGCACTCCACCATGGTCGGGGGCTGGCGGGCGGAAACAATCGGTGGCCGGGAGAAGTGGAGAAGGGAAGGGCGCGCCCTCACCGCTGCGGGTCGGATTCAGGCCGTTTTCTGCCGGGGTGGTCGCCGACCACTCTGGCGTATATCCAGCGATGACCGTATAACGGTTCAAGAGCTCCTACGAAGCGTCACGCCTCTCATGAGATGCGGTCGGTGGAGTGTGTGCGCAGCGCGCGGATGACGGATTTCCGGGCATCGTGAGCGTTCAGGTCGCACCCTCGTCGGTCCACGGCTCCCGATGCTCCCCCTTCCCCACGTCGGACCGATCGCGCCGCACGGCCCCTCTCGCACTCCGCGCGAAGCGCCCGTCCCGGACCTGGAGTCGCTTAGATGAGCGGAACCACCCTCTCGCAGTTCTTTCTGGCCCTGGCACTCGTTCTCGGCTGTGCGAAACTCTTCGGCTGGCTGGCCCGTCTGGTCGGGCAGCCGCGGGTGGTGGGGGAGATTTGCGCGGGCCTCTTAGCCAGTCCCATGGTCCTCTCCCCCGACCTGGTCGCGGTCATTCTGCCCGGCGAGGTGAAACCACTGCTGAGTGTGGTCGCCGACATCGGTCTGGCGGCTTTCATGTTCGCCGCCGGTTACGAACTGGACCTGTCGATGCTGTACCGCCGGGCGACCGGGTCACTGGGGCTGCTCATCGGTTCGATTCTGTGCCCGCTCGCTCTGGGGGCGGGCGTGGCGCTCTTTCTCGCCGACCAGTACGCCCCCGCGCAGCGCACCGCCTTCGTCCTCTTCGTCGCCCTCGCCATGTCCGTGACGGCACTGCCCGTACTCGTCAGAATTCTCGCGGACCGCGGGCTGAGCGGCACGCCCGTCGGAAATCTCTCCCTCGGAGCGGCCGCGGTCGGCGATCTGACCGCCTGGGTCTGTCTCGCGGGCGTGGTGGCCTACGCGGGGGGAACGGGTCAGGTGCGTGTCCTACTGCTGCCGCTCTATCTCGTTCTGCTGGTCATGGCGCGGCCGCTGCTGAGGGCGGCGGTACGCGCGAGCCTGCGGCGGAACCGGACGGGTGCCGGACTCGTCTCCGCCGTGTTTCTGGGACTCATGCTGTCGTGCGCGGCCACGGAATGGCTCGGCATCCACTTCATCTTCGGCGCCTTGGCGTTCGGCGCCGTCATGCCGCGCAAAGAGATGGCGGAGCTGCGGGGATCGGTCCCCCGCAGCATGAATCAGATCGGCCAGCTCATGCTGCCGCCCTACTTCCTCCTGGCCGGCATGAACGTCGACCTCTCGGCGGTCGGTGTGTCGGCTGTCGCCGTCATCGCGCTCATCATCTGCACGGCGATGCTGTCCAAGATCGGCGGTGCGTACGTGGGCGCCCGGATCTCCGGAATCGGGCACGGGGAGGCGCTGCCCACGGCCCTGCTGATGAATACGCGGGGACTGACCGAAATCGTGATCGTCGCTGTCGCCCTGGACGCCGGCATCATCGACCGGTCCTTCTACTCCGTGATGGTCATCATGGCGATCGCGACCACAGCCATGACCGGACCGCTGCTGACCCTGCTGGTCAAGGCCCCTGAGGACAGCACTCCGGCTCCGCTCGTCGGCGAGCGCGCGAAGAAACCTTGACCGAGGGGAAGGGTCGGCCGGGCAGAAGAGGTCGTCCCGGTCAACCACCGGCTACGCGCCGTCGTTGACCGGGGGAAACGTAGTCTCGGTGTGCGCTCGTCGAAATCCGCTGCCGCACGCGCCGTAACCACGGACCGTTACGGCGGCGGAAATGCCGTCAGAGCGGATACCCGAGACTGCGCAGGCCTTCCCGTACCGAGTCCGGCGGGGCGTTGTTCCGGGCCGGCCCCAGGGACCGGTTGTAGTCGTCCAGCACGGCGAGCAAAGTGGGGTCGGGGGCGCCTTCCCGGACGTGGGGAATCGTGTTGTCGTCGAAGTGTTCCATCCGTACCCGTCGGTCCGGAGTCAGACGGCTCATCTGGTCGGTGTAGCGGTAGTTCAGCCGGACCAGCCTGGTGCGGTCCAGGTAAGCGCTCTCGCCCAGGAGCACGTGCGGCAACGCCCCGGGGTCCTCACCGGCGCGCTGGCGTTTCTGGTAGTGCACGAATTGCCGTGCGTCGGAGGTGTACGCCTGGGCCAGCGCCGGCGCGTCCTCGGTGAGCCCGGCCGTTCCCCGTACCACGCCGGCGCGGGATTCCCCGTCGAAGAGCCCACGCCAGGGAACTTCGATCCCGGCCAGTTCCATGACCGTGGGCGCAATGTCCGCGGACCGGATACGGCGCAGGTGCCGGCCCTGGGCGACCCCGTCTCCCGCGATGATCAGCGGTATGCGGAGGACGCCTTCCTCCAGCGAGTTGAAGTTGCCGTACGAGTCGTCCTCGAACTGCTGGCCGTGGTCTCCGAACAGCACCAGCAGCAGGGTCTTTCCTGCTTGGCGCACCCGGTCGACGAGCTGGGTGAGGAACGGCTCGAAGCGGCTCTTGAGGAAGAACTCGATCCCGTCCAGGTACATCTGGAAGAGGGTGTCGTACTTACCCGCGGCGTAGAGGTAGTTGATGGCCCGCTTGTACCGCAGGAACAGCGCCATGTCCGCCGGCGTGCGGTACGTCTCGTTCAGTTCGTCGACCTGATGGGGCACCTCCGCGGGCAGCAGGCTCTCCATCCAGGCGATTTTCTCCTGGTAGGCCGAGCCGCCGAAGCGGAGGTTGTGGAAGCCGTACGGCATGTGCATACCGGCGAAGTGGGCCAGCGAGAGCGACGTCTCCGTGGCGAGCACGGCGTCGATGAACTTCTGGTCCTCCTCGACGAGGTAGGTGTCGATGTCCGCCGTGAATCCCAGCTGGTCGCCGAGGATGACGGGGAAGTCGACCTTCATGAGGGTCTGGCGGCCGGCGCGGCGGGCGTGGGTGAACACCGACGGGCTGCGCAGGAAACCCTCGTAGAAGGCGTGCAGGCCGTGGCGCGCCGGATATTGCCCGGTGAATACCGTGGCGTGGGCGGCGGAGGTGTACGGCGCGGAGGCGATGACGTTGGTGAAGAAGGCACCGGAATGCGCGAGGTCGTCCAGGACGGGTGTGGCGGGGGCCCGCAGGTCGGGGTACCGCAGTGGCCAGAGTTTGTGCGGATTGGCTCCCACGCCGTCGCTGCGCAGGCAGTCCAGGGATATGAACACGACATGGTCGTACGGCTGGGGAACGCTCACGGGCGTGTTTCCTCTCGCTCAGGCGGGGTCGGACCACTCGCCACGACGCTGTCGGTGATGCGGAGCGTCCCGCCCCCTGGACGGGGGCGGGACGGGCGCCGCATGCTGCTCCGGCCACGGCCGCGGTGCTGCCGTCAGGCGCCGGCCGCACGCCGTGGGCGGTCAGCGCCCGGCTCGCCGTGGGCTGTCGGCAGCGGCCGTCATGCGGGGCCGGGGCGGGCCGAGATCGCTCGCAGGCCGAGTTCGGCCGCGGCGCTGAGGCTGGCGGCGACGGGTACGGCGACGGCCGCCGCCCGCTCCGGGTCGTACGAGCCGTCGGCGAGCAGGACGCAGGAGGCGCCGACCGCGACGGCCGCTTCGTTGTCGTCCAGGGTGTCACCGATGAGCAGCACCCGGTCCACGCTCAGCTCGGCCGGATGCCGCTCCCGTACGGCGTCCAGGTGCCGCGCCAGCATGGCCTGTTTGCTCTCGGTGCGGTGCTGCCGGGCCATCCCCTCGGCGACCAGGAAACGGGACATCAGGCCCTCGCGTTCGAGCAGGGCGACCACCTCGTCGTGCTCCCCCATCGACAGCAGGGAATGGGTGACGCCGGCGCCCGCCAGGCTGTCCAGGATGTCGGCGACGCCTTCCCGGAGCCGGGCCCGGTCGAGCAGCTTCCGGTACGTCTGGTGATAGCACTCGGCGATGGCCTTCCACTGGAGGTCGGTGAACGTCCGTTCCAGCAGGCTCGTGTAGAAACTGCGTACCGGGCGGGTGAACGCCCTGCGGTAGGCCTCGTGCGTGATGTCCCCGCCGCCGACGGCCCGGCAGGCGGCGCTGGCCGCGGCGACGCTGATGTCGATGTCGTCGAAGAGCGTGCCGTTCCAGTCCCAGACGATGTGGGCCGTCACACCCGGACTTTGCCCGAGGTCAGCAGATGAATGCGCTTCTCCGGCGGTACCGGCGGAACCGGACGGTGGCTCAGCCACATCGTCTCCTGCCGGTCCAGGATGTCCAGATACTCGCTGCGGACCTCCTGGTACCGCTGAGCCGTCTCCGGGAACACCGACTCGTAGATCATGTCGCACAGGTGGAGATTCCTTTTCCAGTGATCTTCGTCTTGGGCCGTCACCGGCATCACGCCCCAGAACCGGAACGGTATGTCCAGCAGCCGGTCGCGTGCGTCCGGAATGTACGGCGTGTAGATGTTCGACTGAATGTGGTAGTTCGGGACGAGTCCTCGGCTGATGATGCTGCGGATGTAGTCGATCTGGCCGAGGTCGGCCTCGTAGTCGATGTCGAGCAGACCCGAGATGAAACTGGGTTTGATGGAGATGCCCCGCGCGGCGGCGAACTGGAGGCGGTCCTCGAAGCTCTCCACCTCCACCGGTTTGTTGATCTCTTTGCTGGTGAAGTTCTCGATACCGACGAGGACGGAGTGGCATCCCGTCTCGGCCATCCGGTCCAGGTTCTCGTCGGTGAGCGTCACCAGGCACGTCTGCTGCGACCAGGCGATACCGGCCTCCGACAGCACGTCCATCATTTCGTCGGCGTGCTGCTGCCGCATGAAGAAGAACGGGTCGGCCACGGACACCGCGTCGGCGCCGTACTCCGTCTGGAGATACCGGACCTCGTCCCGCAGAACCTCGGGGTCCTTGTAGTTGATCTTGTAGACCATGGGGTTCAGGCAGAAGGTGCACTTGTACGTGCACCCGATGCTGGTGACGACCGTGTAGCGGATCTTGTCCCGCACCTCGGGCGCGTAGGTCTCGCCGATCCACGAGTTGTCCGGCCGGAAGGTACGGAACTTCAAGTCGTCCACCCGGCCGAACACCTGCTTCGCCCACGCGAAGATGTCCCGGTTGGTCACCACGAACTCGCAGTCGGCTTCGAGCTTGAGCAGGTCGGGCCGCAGGAAGTGGTTGGAGCTGACCGCCGGCCCGCCGACGAAGAGTTTCGCGGGCGAACGCCGGGACATGTCGACGGCGATCTGACGCGTGCTGTCGTACGAGTTGACCGTCGAGGAAATCAGGACGGCGTCCGGACGGTGGTCCAGGACCCGCTGCATGTTCTCCTCGTACGTACCGAAGTTGAAGTCGACGACCCAGGCGTCCGGTGTGTAGTGCCGGGCGATGCTGTAGAGGTACGTCAGCGCCTGCGCGATGTGGTAGGTCGAACCGTTCTTGACTTCCGTCGCCAAGTGCGGGCGCCATCCCGTGCAGTACCCAACGTGCGGAAAAATGATGACAACCCGCATGGTTACCCTCTCTGTCGTCACCGCACCGATCACGTCCTGCCGGACGCCTGTCCAGCCGGAATCGGCAGCAGCGGTGCTGAGGAACAGAAATCGCCGGATCGACGGGCGAGCAGACGGGCAGGCCTTTGACCGTCGTACGACGAGAATTGCCGCGCACTTCCCGCACGTGCACCGAAGGTGGTCCCCTGCTCGATTTCCCAGCAGGCTAACGACGCGCCTCTCGGAGCGTCAAGCGTCATACGCACCGGCCGTCAGCACCTATTCCGCCGAGGAGCCGCACGCGAAATCGTGGGCCCCTCGGCGGCACTGATCGCCCGTTCAGGACGGCGCGGGCAGCCCCAGGGCCCTGGCGGCCCAGGGCAGGGCCACTTCGAGCTGACGCCGCTGAATGTCCCGCACCATCGGCGCTTGCGGAATCAGCGGCAGCCCGGCCCGCGCGGCGAAGAAGCCGGCCACCAGCGCGGCCAGTTCCGGCGGGACGGAAGCCACCTCCTCCGGAGCCGGTCCGCCCTCCAGTCGCAGGCTCGGCAGCCAGAAGGCGACGTCGAACTGCGCGTTGCCGACCGCGGCGTGATTCCAGTCGAACAGGAACGCCCGCCCCTCGCGGAAGCACAGATTGTCGCTGCGGACGTCCAGGTGCAGCAGACTGTCACCGTCCAGCTGCTCCGGGCGCGCCGCCTCGAGCAGTACCGGGAGCGCGCGGTCCAGCCAGGCGGCGGAGCACAGCCCCAGGGACAGGAACGGCTTCGGATCGGCCGCCACCTCCGGCCAGTTGTCCTCGCCCATGTGGGTGGAGCGGGCCGTCGGCAGCCCGGGGGGCGCTTCGTGCCCGGCGACCGCCCGCAAGGTCGCGAGCACCGCGTCGATCTTCCCCTTCGACCAGGGCGGACTCCACTCGCCGTCGGAGAGGTCCTCCAGGACGAGCACCGGAAGTTCCCCGTCGTCGTGCCACCCGAGCACGCGCGGCACCACGTCGAGACGGAGCGCGTCGTAGACTTCGTACTCCCTGCGCAGCCACTCGGCGGTGACGGCGTCGTCGGCGTGCTTGACGAACGCGGTCCGGTCGTCGGCCAGGCGGACGATCCAGCGGCGATTGTTCGTGTAACCCCGCCCCTGGATTCGCTCCGCCGACTTCACTGTCTGCCCCAGCGCCCGTTCGATGCGCAGGGTCTCATCTTCGTGCAAATACATCGGCACACATTAGCATTTTCACTTCTGCCGCATTCCGGAAATCGCCGAATACGTTGAATTCACGCCACCCTTCTGTCCGACGATCGCCGATGCGTCACCGAAGGTCCTTTTATCGGACACTCCGGCGATACCACTCAGCACCTCCGATTCCGTCGGCGGACGGCTGCCGGCGGCACGTCAGAAGTAGCCCTCGCGCTTGCGGTCCTCCATCGCGGCCTCGGACATCCGGTCGTCCGCCCGGCCGGCCCCCCGTTCGGTCAGCCGTGACGCCGCGATCTCGGCGATGACCTGCTCGACCGTCCCGGCGTCGGAGTCCACCGCCCCGGTGCACGACATGTCGCCGACCGTCCGGAAACGCACCGTCCGCCGCTCCAGGGTCTCCGCGTCCTTCGGCCCGCCCCACTCCCCCGGTGACAGCCACATGCCGTCGCGGCGGAACACCGTGCGGGTGTGGGCGAAATAGATGGCCGGAAGCTCGACCTTCTCGCGGGCGATGTAGTGCCACACGTCCAGTTCGGTCCAGTTGGACAGCGGGAAGACGCGTACATGTTCGCCGGGGGCGTGCCGCCCGTTGTACAGCTGCCAGAGTTCCGGCCGCTGCCGGCGGGGGTCCCACGCGCCGAAGTCGTCCCGCAGCGAGAACACCCGTTCCTTGGCGCGCGCCTTCTCCTCGTCCCGCCGGGCGCCGCCGAGCACCGCGTCGTGCCGGCCGGCCGCGATGGCGTCCAGCAGCGGCACCGTCTGCAAAGGATTGCGGGTGCCGTCCGGTCGCTCGCGCAACCGCCCGTCGTCGATGTAGCGCTGCACCGAGGCGACCTGTAACCGGAGCTTGTGCAGGGCCACGGTACGGTCCCGGTGGGCGAGGACTTCCGGGAAATTGTGGCCGGTGTCCACGTGCAACAGCACAAAAGGCAGAGGAGCCGGGGCAAAAGCCTTCAGTGCCAGGTGCAGTACGACGATCGAGTCCTTTCCCCCGGAAAAGAGGATGACCGGCCGTTCGAATTCGCCGGCCACCTCGCGCAGAATGTGCACCGCCTCCGACTCCAGCACGTCGAGGTAGGCCAGAGAACGGACCGGAGGGCGGCCCCCGCTGCCCGGCCCGGCCGCGCCGGTGGCCGTGGAGGCCCGTTCTTCGCCCGCTGCCCGCATCGGCTCCGTCTCCTACGCATCGATCACGGCGTCCACGGGCACCCCGTCGAGGTCGTGTGCCAGCCGCCGGCGCCCCGACAGCGCCCCCAGTTCCAGCATGAAGGCCACGCCGACGACCTCGGCCCCCGCCTCCGCGACCAGGGAGGCGGCCGCCAGAGCGGTGCCGCCCGTCGCCAGCACGTCGTCGACCACGACCACCCGGTCCTTCGGTCCCAGGGCGTCACACTGGAGCTCGAACTCGTCCGTCCCGTATTCCAGTTCGTACACTCGGCGGAACGTCCTGCCGGGCAATTTGCCGCTCTTGCGGATGACCGCGAACCCCAGCCCGGACCGTACGGCCACCGGCGCGCCCAGCACGAATCCGCGGGCCTCGAGTCCGACGACCATGGTGGCTTCGCGGCTGCGGCACACGTCGGCCAGTGCGTCCACGAGTGCGGTGAACGCAATCGGGTCAGCCAGTAGAGAGGCGTAGTCCTTGAACAGCACACCGGGATACGGATGGTCCGGCACATCGCGGATGTAGCCGGCCAGCCACGTGGCCAGCGGCATCATCTCCATTCCGACCGGTCCCGATAGCCGAGGCGCTCGGCCATGTCCGCGGTTTTCCGGCCGATGGCCGGCTCGATCAACGCCGCGCGCTCCGTCCAGCGCCACCCTCGCGGACGTGCGGTCGCCACGACCGGCCGGATGCCGTGGTGCACCGCCCTTCGGAATGCACCGGTCAGGGGGACACCGAGCCATTCGCCCATCTTCTCGAAAGAGGCGATCCGGCCCGCCGAGCCCGCGGTCAGGTCTTCGAAACGGACGGTCATACGGTCGATCGAAGCGTCGCCGAGATGACCGAGCACCGCCTCGTGGGCGCTGCGCCACTGGAACGCGCAGACTTCGGCCAGTGGCGCGCCGGTGTACTCCTCCCAGCCGGGTGGGAGGTCGAACTTCCACCACCACTGGTTGTCCTCGTTCTGCTCGGCATACCCGTGAATGCCCAGCGGTTTCTCCATCCGGTGCGCGTGAAAACCATGATGGCGCCACCCGTCGTAGAGACCGTTGACGGAAGCGGCCGGATTCCGGGTCAGGTGCAGTACCCGGAAGCGAGCGTTGGGGAAGAGCGACCGCAGGAAAGGCAGGCGATACGCATTGCTCGGTGTCTTGACGACCAGGGGCTTGTCGTGCAGGTCGGCGGCGTCCGCCCGGCGCCAGGGACGTGCCACGACGAACGGTGGCTCCTCCACGAGAAAGTCCCCCGGCGCCCGTGGTCCGGTGTCCACGAACGGATTCCCGCGCTCGGCTTCTTTCGGCAGGTCGTAGTACCGCGGATCGACCGGCAGGCCCCGCTCGGACAGTTCCTCCAGTACGGCCAGCAGACACCTGGCCTCGTGGGATCCCTCCGGCGCGTCCGCGGACCGGCGGTACGGACGTGCGCGCCACGCGCGACGGACCGTCTCGACGAGTTCCAGCGGTTCCAGCGGCAGTTCCGGCCATTGCACGATCAGCCGCCAGGCCATGTCGGCACAGACCTGGTTCTCGTCGCGCTCCTGGGCCGCGCTCCCCGCGTCCCGCGCCATTTCCTCGGCCAGTACCGAACGCGCCCAGGGTTCCAACGCGGTCGCGTGCTCGGCGCCCAGCGCGTCGGAGCCGGTACGGCTCTCCGGGTGGCCGAGCCCGGCCAGGCGGAGAAAGGGATTGGTCTCCGCCTGGAAATGCAGCAGCTCACGGGAGTACCGGAGGATCTCGGCCACCATGCTGGAGCCACCGCGGGAACTGCAGGCGAGCACCACGACCTCGCCGACCCTGCCGAGGAAATCCGGCACGGCAGGGCCGCGCAGGGGCCGCAGCGCTTCCAGGCGTTCGTGCAACGTGGCGAGCCCCTGCGGCGCACTGACAGAATGCGTGGTCATCCGGCCATCACCGCGGTTTCCGCAGCGAATAGACACACCAGCGCCACTGGTCGTTGATGGACCCGTCGGCCAGCACCTCGAACGGGTGGGCTTCACGCACCTCGCGCGGCGCTTCGTAGAACAGCCGCTGGATCTCCCGGCGATGCGCCGGGGTGGTCTCGTGGGTGTCGATCCACTGGTCGATGGATTCCCACAGCAGATATTCGGTCATCCGGACGTCCTGGAATCCGGCGCCGAGGAGCAGGGAGCGGAAATCCTCCTCACGGAACATCTGGTGCAGCAGCGGCTGTTTCTTCTTGAAGACGCGGTACATCCAGAAGGCGTCCTCGTCCGCGTACGGGACGATCTGCCCCACGATGAACTGCCCGCCGGGCCGCAGGACCCGGAAGATCTCCGACACCGGGCGCTCGGGCTGCGGGAGCAGGTGCAGTACCTCGCGCGTGACGACCAGGTCGAAGGAGTTGTCCGGATAGGGCAGGTCGTAGACCGTGCCCTGGTCCACGCGGTCGAGCCGGGTGGAGGCCAGGGCGACCATCTCGGGGGTGATGTCCAGTCCGACCGTCTCCCCGACCCGGTCCTTGAAGGAGGCGCCCACCACACCGCTGCCGCAGCACACGTCGAGCATCCGGGCGTCGGCCGGCACCTCGCACAGCGCGGCGTGCCGGGCGAGCAGGTCGCCGTCGGTCAGCCAGGCGCAGGAGTCGTGCCAGTTGCGGGAGCGGATACCGAACTGCCGCTGGTACACGGTGTAGTCGATGGCGAGATCGCGCCGCTGCACGCGGGCGGTGCGGCCGGCCAGCCGGGCGGCGAGCCGGGCGCGGGTGGCGTCCAGCACCCGGGCCACGATCCGCCGCCCCAGTTCCTCGTCCTTCTCCATCCGGCGGCTGAACTCGCTGTCGACGGCCTCCTGGACGACCTGGCCCACTTCGGGGTTCTGCAGCCGCTTCTTGGTCTGCCCGTCGAAGCGCGGGTCGTCCATGCGCAAGGAGACGACGGCGGTGAGCCCTTCGAGGACGTCGACGGAGGTGATGCGCTCCCCGAGGTGCGCGTCCAGCATGCCGCGCGCGGTGGCGTAGCGGTTGATGGCCTGGGCCAGTGCCGAGCGGACCGCGTCGACGTGGGCGCCGCCCTGGTCGGTGCGGACTCCGTTGACGAAGCTGCGGATCTCCTCCGTGTAGCCTTCCGTCCACTGGAAGGCCAGTTCCAGGGCGCTGTGGTCGCCGGTGGCGTCGACCACGATCGGCTCGGGGTGGACCACGGAGGCCGCCCGGTTGAGGTGGGCGAGGAAGCCGCGTACCCCCTCCGCGAACGAGAAGCGGGCCCGGGTGCCGGTCGGCTCGTCCGCCAGCGCGACCGTGAGTCCGGGGTGCAGGAAGGCGATCTCCTGCAACCGCTCGGTCAGGGTCCGTACGGAGAAGGCGCAGGCGTCGAAGATCCGCGCGTCCGGCCGGAACGTGACGCGGGTGCCGCTGCCCTCCGCCGCTCCGGCCTTCGTCAGCTCCATCAGGGGTTCGCCGCAGGAGTATTCCTGGTAGTGGTGCACCCCGTCCCGCCGGATGTCCACCCGGAGCCACTCGGCCAGGGCGTTGACGCAGGAGACGCCGACGCCGTGCAGTCCGGCCGAACGGCTGTAGGCCGAGCCGCCGAACTTGCCGCCCGCGTGGAGGGTGGTGAGGACGACCTCGCACGCCGGGCGGCCGGTGTCCTGGTGGACGTCCACCGGGATGCCCCGCCCGTCGTCCTCCACCGTGCAGGAGCCGTCCGTGTGCAGGGTGACCGACAGCTCGCGGGCGTGGCCCGCCTCGTGTTCGTCGACGGCGTTGTCGAGCAGCTCGAAGACCAGGTGGTGCAGGCCGTCGGGACCGGTGGAGCCGATGTACATCGAAGGGTTGCGGCGTACCGCCTCCAGCCCGGAGAAGACCATGATCGCCGATGCGTCGTAGGTGACGGCCGCGGCCGTCCGCGAATCATCGGTCATGGCGGGCTCCCGTGAGTGCGGGGTCACCGGCGGATTCGTCCGAGTGCCGGGACATCTCCTGCAGCGCGGCGTCGAGCCGGGCCGTGTGCTTCTTCTTCAGCGCCATGAGCGTGGTGAGCCAGCTGGCCAGGTCCGCGCCGCCCTCGTCGAGTGCGGCGGCGGTCAGACGCGGGTAGGCCTCACCGGACTGCTCCAGCGCGGCCGTCACGGACGAGGCCAGGTTCAGCGGGGTGTCCCCCACGTCCCGGAAGCCCGTGGCGGGGGTGACGTCGCGCAGGACGTCGAGGTGACCGTGCGCGGCGCACACGATGCTGTCGGCCAGGTCGGTGAACAGCTCCGCGACCTGGGTGTGGCCTTCCGTCTCGGCTATCTGCGCGAAGTAGGCGTAGCGCAGCGCGGTGGTGGCCTCCGCCGCGAACACCGCGCGCAGTTCGGCCGCCAGGCTCTCACTCGGCTGTGTCATGGGGCTCCTCACCGGCTCCGCCGCCCGTCGCGGCCGGCTTGGTCCCCGCCGCCACGACGAACAGCATGTGGTCGACGATGCGGCCGGCCGCCTCCCGGACCGCGTGCAGGGACCTGAATTCCTCGGTGGCGTCCCGGTAGGCGGCCCGGATCGCCTCGCGCCGCTCCTGGCCGATGGCGCCGTTGTCGGACCAGACGTCCACGTCCTCGGCGGAGATGTGGCGGCGGGTGCGCACCGGGTCGCAGCCCGCCCCGCGCAGGAGGTCCGCCGGGTCCTCCGGAAGGAAGAAGTGGCGGCGGACGGGGTTGCGCAGCCGGAGGATCTCGAAGTACGTGTCCCGGTCGTGCGGCCCGTACGCGCACAGGTTCACCAGGACGACCCGGCCGCCGGGGCGCACGACCCGCACCATCTCCTCGACGGCGTCGGGGAGGTCCATGAACTGCATGCCCTGCCGGCACACCACGAGATCGAACTCGCCGTCGTCGAACGGCAGCTTCTCGGCCGGCGCCACCACCAGCCGGTCCAGGAAGGGCGCGGCCTGCTCCGCCATCTCCGCGGTGAGGTCCAGGCCGACCACTTCGGCCACCCGCCCGGCGAAGAGGCGGGAGACCAGACCGGTGCCGCAGGCGACGTCCAGGACCCGGTCGCCGGGGGCCGGCGAGCCGAGGCCGAGGACGATCTCGCCGAGCCCCTGGTCGGTGCACCAGGAACTGGACCGGTCGTAGGTGGCGGCACGCATTCTGAAGTGCTCGGTCACGTCATCTCGCGTGATCGGCAAGGAAGGACCTCCCTTTCGTGTTCTCCGGTTACGTCACCACCCGCGGGCGCCGCCCGCGCTCGGGGCCGGCCGGGTGGCTGTCAGGCCGTACTGCGTCGTGCGGCGAGCGGTGCGGTCAGGGCCGGCCGGCGCCGGAGCCGCACCCGGGCGTGCGCCCTGACACGCAACCACCGCACATAGACGTCCCTGCCGAGCCGCAGGGAGTAGTTCCGGTCCTGTCTGAGCGACCGGAACTCCACCCGCAGCCGCAGGGCCGCCGACCGCACGGCCAGCTCCACCGGGGAGGGGGTGGGGCAGGCGTGCGCGTCGGGGTGGACGGGGTAGCCGAGGCCGCTCTTCAGCGGCCCCGTCACCTTGTCCACCAGCAACCGTTCGCCCGGGGTCAGACCGGCCTGGTGGGCGCCGATCCGGTCGGTGGTGACCGGTGTCCCGGCGTTCCGCCATGCTTCGGCCCAGCCGGCCGTGTGACGGGCGGCCGGCGAGCGGTGGTGTTCCAGCATGGCCGGGTGGGGTTCCTCGGCCAGGAAGGAGCAGAGCCGCTCGATCTCCTCCCGTGGGCGCGAGACCAGGTCCTCGTAGCGCAGCAGATGGACCGACTCCGGCCCCCACCTGGACAGCGCGGCCCTGGCCTGTTCCTGCTGCCGTCGCCACAGCTGGGCCATGCGGTAGGGGTGGCTGTAGCCGAAGATGGACCGCTTGGCCGAGGAACCGACGTCGCAGGGGTCCCTGACCAGCCAGACGAAGCGCGCTTCGGGGAAGTGCGCCAGCGCCTCGTCCACGTGGTCCACCATGAAGGTGCTCTTGCACCCCCAGCGCGCGGCGCCCTCGGCCTCCCGGTACTGGTCGTACACGGCGGCCACCACCCCGAACAGGGTGGGGGCCGCCTCCTCCACCACGCGCCGGGGGTCGATCGTGTGCTGCCAGGGGTGGATGTGCCGCCGCAGCAGCCCTACGGCGTCCTCGGCGGCCTTCCGGCGGTTGGCCGCGACGGTCAGGTCGCCGTAGGAGCCGGCGGGCGTGGCCAGGTAGCGCATGAAGTGCGGCGGGTGCGGGACGCAGATCCGTGGATGCGCGTCCAGGATCAGGCGCAGCAGGTTCGACCCGGACCGTTCGGTGCCGATGATGAAGATCGGGCTCTGCGGCCCCGGCGTCGTCTTCATGCGCCACCGAGGGCCGCGGCGCGGCGCATCATCTCGGCCCCGCTCGGCATGAGACGGCTGCCGAGTGCGGCGACCTCGGGGGAGGCGCACTGGTCGAGGGTGAAGCGCCCGGATCCGGGCGCCAGCCCGCCGGCCGCCGAGCTCCACTTCTCGCGCCAGCCGGTTCCGGCGTAGGACGTGGAGCGGTCCAGGCCGTCGTGCGGCTGCGGGTGGAAGTACCAGAAGTTCTCCGGGTAGTGCTTGAAGTCCATGACGGGCCCGGGCTGGTAGGCGTCGTAGATGCGCTGGTAGGCGTCGCGGCAGGCGCCTTCGGACAGTCCGCTGATGTTGAGGAACTCGTCCTCGTGCAGGGCCTGTTCGATGGACAGCCAGTTGAGGTGGTCGATCTCGGAGCGGATCAGCCCGGAGGCGATGGCCTGTTTGTAGACCGTGGTCCCCGGCATGGCCGACAGGTACTTGACTCGGGTCACGTGGTTGTACGTCTCGGCGAACTGGACCATGTGGTTGAGGGACTCGTTGCTCTCGTTCGGCAGGCCGACGATGAGCAGGGAGCCGAACCGCACATCGTTCTCGAAGGTGGTCCGCATCGCCCGTACGGTCAGGTTCTCGCTGCTGCCCTTGCGGGCCTCCCGGAGCACTTCCGTGCCCAGCGACTCCACTCCGTAGAGGATGATGTCGCAGCCGGAGTCCCGCATGGCGGTGATGCGCGGGGTGTCCATGTCGGCGCACCGGGTCAGGCACGTCCAGCGGATGTCGTGGTCCTTGATGGCGTCGCAGATCTCTATCGTCTGCCGGCGGTGGGAGCTGAAGGTCAGGTCGACGAAGAAGCAGAAGTCGACGCCGTACTGCTCCTTCAGCCAGGCCATGTCCCGGTCCATCTTCTCCTGGGACTTGGCCCTGACCTGGGGTGTCGTGCGGTAGCAGAAGGAGCAGTCCATCTTGCAGCCGCGGCTGTACGAGGAGATGATCTGCGGTTGCATCCCCATGGGGCTGTGGTACTGGGGCCACAGGTCGAGCCGCATCCTGGGCAGCGAGTCCAGGTCCATCATCTGGCCGCGGGCCCGGGTGCGCTTGGGCTCCCCCTCGGGGGTGCGGTAGCAGATGCCCCGGACGTTGGGCAGGTCCTGCTCCCACTTGCCGGCGGCGAAGCTCTCCATGAGTTCGAGGATCGTGATCTCGCCCTCGCTGATCACGGCGACGTCGCACGCCGTGCTCTCCATGAACACATGGGGCACCGAGGTCACCAGGGATCCGCCGCAGATGATGGGGACGTCCGGTTCCGCGTCGCGGACCATCTGCATCAGTTCCCGGCAGAACGGGAAGTTGTCCTCGAAGGTGCACACGCCCAGCACGTCGGTCTGGCCGACGATCTGGTCGTAGGCGGTCTTGAGCGGGTTCAGCGCGTACCGCACGTCGACGATCCGTACCGGGAAGCCGGCGTTGTGCAGCACCGTCGAGATGTAGGAGGCGCCCTCGTAGGGCGAGGTCAGGAAGAACTCCCAGCCGCGCGGCATGCTGAACGGGGACGGGCCGACGACCAGGGTGAAGCTCGGGAGGGAGGGATCCGTGGGCACCGGCTCGTCGTCCTGCTCACGCATCTGCCGCATATAGCGCTGGTCGACGGCCTCGTCGGCATTCGAGTACAACTCCAGCGCCAAGGATTTCTGTGCCATGAGTACTCCCTAGTTGCCAGGTGATGTGTCCTTATCCGCTGGCCTGCTGATCGTGCGACACCACGATCCGGCGCACCTGGTCGGCGAATTCACGCCATGAATCCGCACAGCCGTCGGCGAGTTCGGCCACCATTTCCGCCCAGTGCGGCGGGACACCGTCCACGAGGTGGCCACCCGCCTCCATGAGCAGCTCTTGCGCGTCGAACAGCCGTAAGAGCGTCCGACCCATTTCGGTGAAACGGATCGACGGGTCTTTCTTGAGGGTGCGATGCAGCTCCGAAATATCCTGGAGGGGCTGCCCGTTGGTGGTCTTCCCCGCCGGCTTGCGGTCTCCCAACTGCGGCGTGGGGCGCCCGGCCGCGTTCTTCCGCTTGCTCGCCGGAGCGGAGACTTCACGATAGCGCACCGGCACCGGGTCCCGGCCTGAACGCAGACGTTCACGCACATCGTGTGCTGTACCCAGGGATATCCCGACCGTGGTGGCGACTTCGCGCAGCGGCATGCCAGGGTGGTCCGTCATCACCCGGGCGGCCTCCTTCCGCAGCTCCGACATGTCCAGCGGCCGGGTCCGGCCGTCATTGCCGATACGGGCGTTCGACTGAGGAATTTCCTCACTCGAACGCCGCCGGACGGCCGCGACCGTCTTGGGGGACAGACCGCTCACCCGGGCCACGGACCGGTCGGAGAGATGGGGGTGCGACCGTACGATGCGTGTCGCCGCGGCGGTGCGCTCCTCCAGCGAAAGCGGCAGCCCGTGCCGCACATTGCTCTCCACCGCCAGGACGAAGACGTCCGCCTCCGAACCGTCGAAGAATGTGCAGCGGATGGTCCGGTCGCCACGCTGGACCGCTACCTGGAGCCGGTGCATTCCGTCCAGAACCCGCATGGTGGGACGGTGTACGAGAATGGGGGGAAGGCTCGCTCCGGAGGCGAGCAGCAGTTCCACGTGCTCTCGGTTGAGTCCGCCGGAACGAGGGGAATCATTCGAGCTGCGCAGTTCCTTCAATGACACCAGGTGCAGGGAGTCTTCGGCCGGTCCGGGTTCGCGCACATTGCCGAGGTCTTGCAACAGCGACCTCCTCAGAAGCACTCCTCCAAGGTCGCCCACCAGTCTATGCACGTTCAGTCAATAGCCGATCAACAGCGGATCTACGCGTCAAGCGGAAGGACGCCAACCGTGACGAGTCTCGTGCTCATCTCCCTCGACACCGTTCGGGCGGACGTCGCCTATTCCGGGAAGATGCCCGGAATCGAGGCGCTGCGCCGACGGGGTACGACCTTCCGGCAGGCCATCTCGTCCGCCCCCCTGACCCCGATCAGCCATGCCAGTGTGTTCACCGGACTGCAGCCGGCCCGGCACGGCATCCGCCATCTGCTGCGCGAGCAACTGCGGGCGGACACCACGACGTTGGCGGAGCGCCTGCAAGCGGCGGGGTACGCCACCGGCGCGGTGGTGTCCTGCCCGGGGCTCAACCGGTGGTACGGCATGGACCGCGGCTTCGACCACTACGACGACGAGATCCCCCGCCTGCCCGACGGCAGTGACCCCCTGACCGTCAACGACGTCAAGCTGCGCGGCCTGGCGCTCAAGCGGGCCCCGTTGGTGGCGGACCGCGCGGCCGCCTGGGCGGAACGCCAGGAGGGCCCCTTCTTCCTGTTCGCGCACTTCTTCGACGCCCACTGGCCGTACGAGCCCCCGGAGGACTTCTGCCCGGACGCCGCCAACCCCTACGAGGGCGAGGTGGCGTACAGCGATCACTATCTCCAACTGCTGTTCCGCAGGCTGGAAAAGGCCGGGCACCCGCTCGACGACCTGCTGGTCGTGTGCTTCTCCGACCACGGGGAGGACCTGGCCGGCTGGTACCCCAACGATCACTCCGGCGAACTCGGCCACGCCTACGAGGAGGGGCACGGGTGCCTGCTGTTCGACACGACGCAGCACGTCCCGCTCATCATCGGCGGGCCGGACGTGCCCCGGGGCCGCGAGATCACCGAACAGGTCCGGCTGGTGGACATCGCTCCCACCATTCTGGAGCTGCTGGGTCTGGACCCGTACAAGGACGGACCCGACGGCAGCTCACTCACCGAGTTCTTCGGTCAGCAGGCGCCCGCGGCCCGGCCCGCCTACTCCGAGACGTACCACCCGGAGGAGCGGCGGTCGGACGGGCGTTACCCGGATCTGCTGCCCCTGGCGTCGATCCGGCTGAGTGAGGGGGACAGCCGCCAGAAGGTCATCTGGCAGATCGGCGGTGACCGGGTGGAACAGTACGACCTGGCCGCCGACCCCGACGAGCTGCACGGCCGGACCCTGTCCTGCCGTCAGAGCGACGAGGCCCGGCCGGAGTGGTGAAGGGCCTCGGCCGGCCCGGCGGGCGGTGAGCCGAGGATGTCGTCCGCGAGCTGTGCGGCCTGCGCGCGGATCTCCGCGATGGCCGTGGTCTCCCACTGCGAGCCCCGCCGCAGCGGGCCGATGGCCAGCAGGGCCGGGTCGGGCCGCCCCGCGCGGTCGAGCAGCCGTCCGCGACGGTCCGTGGCCATACCCAGCCGCAGGGCGTCGGGGACGGCCAGTCCGTCCCGCAAGAGCCAGCTCAGCAGCGGATCGGCCGAACCGGTGATGTCCCGCCCGAAACCGGTGCAGTTGATCACCCAGTCGTAGCGCACGGGCACCGCCCCGGCACCGACGTCGAGCCCGGCGACGACCCCGCGCGGGCACGCGCGCAGATAGGCCGCCCGTCCCTTACGGGCTCGCAGGCGGCCCGAGCCGAGCGCGCGTCCGAGCCGGTGGGCGGTGACCGGCGGCAGCCGATGACGGTGCACGTCCCAGTACGTACCGAAGCGCCCCAGGAAGTCCCGCTGGTCGTCGGCGTCGAGCCGGCCCCACAGCTCGCCGGTGCAGGGGCGCAGCGCGTCGATGATCTCCCGCCAGCATTCCGGGCTCCTGCGCATCTCGGAGCGGACCGTGCTCACGAGCCGCGCCAGGGTGAGCCGGTCGTCCGCCAGCAGAGCGCCCACGACGTTCGGGTGCCCTCCGTGCGAGCATCCGGAGCCGTGCGGCCGGGGCAGCAGCCCGTGCCGGGACACGGCGTCGACGCGGACGCCCACCGAGCTGCCGAGCAGGCTGAGCCCGATGTCCACCGCGGTCAGTCCGTTGCCCAGCAGCAGCACCGAGGAGTGGTCGGCCACCGCCGGGAAGCCGCTGTGCCAGGGAGAGCGCACGTACCGCGGTCCCGCCTGCGCCGAAGCGAACGGATCGCGCCAGGTGGCCGCGTTCCCCATGGCGAACACGACATGGTCCGCCGCCACGCACCGGCCGTCGGACAGCGCCACCACCGGCCGCGGGAGGCCGGGAAGCACCCGGCGCGCACGGCGCCGTACGTGCCACAGCTGCCCGGTCTCCGCCGTGCGCTCCCGGGTCTCGCGCAGCGTGTCGGCCAGATAGGCGCCGTACGTACCGCGCGGCATGTAATGGCCGGCGGGCGTGTCCGGTTCCCGGCGTCTCAGCCAGGCGACGAGGTGTCCGGGGTCGTGGGCCCACGCGCCGGAACGTTCCATCGGCGTGTTCATCAGGTGCCGGGGATCGCGCGACGCGTAGGCGGTGCCGCGGCCCAGCTCGTCGGACGGTTCGATCAACGAGATCCGCACCGGGCGGCGGGCCGCCGCGCTCGCCTCCAGCAGGTGGACGCAGGCCAGGGTTCCGCTGGCTCCGCCGCCGATGACGGCCACCGAGACCGCGTTCCGGTTCACGGCCTCCTCCCGGCCGGCGTGCCGGCGTCGTCGCGCAGCAGAATGCCGGTGAGACAGCCGAGGGCTCCCGCGGCCTTCACGTACTCCCCCACCTCCACGGTGTCCACGTGCAGGCCGGCTGCCTCCAGACGCCGCCGGGTGTCCGGACAGCCGGCGGGCATCAGCACGACCCCCGGCGCGAGCGTGACCAGGTTCATGGCCCGCCTCCGCACCACCTCGTCCTCCGCCGGCAGCTCGATCACCTCGTACCCGTGCTCGTACAACAGGGCGCGCAACTCCGCGGTGGCCGCCGCCGCGTGCAGCAGTACGCGCCGGTGGTCGACGAAGACCAGGGAGCCGAGGAGGTGCTGCACCCCGGGGCCGAGCGGTACGACGACGGTCCGCACACCTTGGCGCCCCAGTTCGTCGCGGACGACCGCCGCGCCCTCCGGGTTGGTGCGGAAGCCGCAGCCCACCACGACCGTGTTCTTCCCCAGCCACAGGGCATCCGCGCCCTCGAAGGTGGCCGTGCCGGCCGGGGTCCTCAGCAGGGGGACGCCGAGGGCGGCCAGGGCGACTGCCGCGAACCGCTCCTCGCCTGCTCGCTGGGCGGATGCGGGGCGGGCGAGCACCACACCCTGCGGTGTCGCGAGAAAGAGGTCCCGCATGAAGATCAGGTTGGGCCCCGCGTGGGCGGGGGGCCGGACGATGTGGACGGTCACGCCGTGCCGGAGGTACGCCTCGGCCACCGCGTCCGCCTGTTCCCGTATCCGTCCCAGGTCGACCCTGGCGGACATCAGGTGGCCGCGGGGCGCGTCACCGGCTGCCTCCAGGCTGTCCGGCGGCCGGGCGAGCACCACTTCCCGCAGCGGGGCCACCTCCGACCGGTAACCGCACCGGTGCCACAGTGTTCCGGCCGCCACCTCCTCGTGGTGCGCGGCGGTGCGGGGCACCCAGCCGTCACCGCCCAAGTCGCTCGGCGCGGCTTGGCGCGTGGCAAGGCGCAGCCCGACCGTGCCACCGTATCGACCGGTCCGTTCCACTCGGCCCTCCAGCCTTCGTCGGCCCTGAAAACGCGGGGTGATACGGCGCTCGGGTGCTCCGGAGCCGCTGTTGTCAGTCGCGTTGCGGCGGATACACCGTGGGGTCGTCCAGCGGGACCTTCAACCACGAGATCATCTGGCGGAGTTGGTGATACGCCCGGAGCCGTTCCTCGTCGTCGTCCTTCTCCTCCGCCGCCGCGATCGGCTCCCAGAGCCGGGGCACCATCACCGGCCCGATCTCCAGGAGGCCGCCGCTCCCTCCAGTGGCCCATTTGGCGAGCACGTACCGCACGATGGCGCCGACGGGGATGTCCAGGTTGCGGGACATGCCGCGCACCGTCTCCAGCGGGTCGAGCAGTCCGTAGGCGAGGACGTCCGACTTGAAGTTCGCATGCCGGTCGTCCGCGTCCCAGCTGCCTTTCCAACGACGCAGACATATTACTTCCGAACCGTCGTCCGCGGTCCAGATGTCAGGCGTTTCCGGGTGAGCGTTCACGTAACTCTCCACGGTCCATGGACATTTCCTGGATTAAGCCATGGCCGGCCGGTCTCCGGCAAGGGCGCCCCGGGCTCTCTGGACAGTCGGCCGGAAACCGGAGTAAAACCGGTGACACGCGCCGCAGCGGTTTCGCCGACCGTACGGACAGGCGATATCGACAGCCGATCCCGCGTTTTCCCCGGGCCCCGGGATTCCGGCCGGCGACCGCGCCCGGCCGTCGCATTGTTCCCGGTTCCCGGAAGGAGTTCCCTTGAATGCTTCGCCGGCCACCACCGCGACGAAGTCCGTAGCCGTCCGCACCAGCGGCTCCACGACCAGGCAGGTCCTCCTGGCGAGCACCATCGGAAGCGCCATCGAATGGTACGACTTCTACCTCTACTCGACGGCCTCCGTGCTGATCATCGGGCCGTTGTTCTTCCCCGGGAGTTCCTCGACGGCGACCATGCTGGCCACGTTCGCGACCTACGCCGCCGGGTTCGTGGCCCGGCCGCTGGGCGGCGTGCTCATCGGGCACTTCGGAGACCGCGTCGGGCGCAAGAACATGCTGGCCCTCACGCTCCTCGTGATGGGCCTCGCCACCTTTCTGGTCGGTGTGCTGCCGACCTACGAGCAGGCCGGAATCCTGGCGCCCGCGCTGCTGGTCACCCTACGGATCCTGCAAGGCATCGGCATCGGCGGAGAGTGGGGCGGAGCCGTACTCATGAGCGCGGAGTACGCCCCGCCGGGACGCAGAGGCCTGTGGACCTCCTTTCCCGCGGCCGGGTTCCCGCTGGGGCTGCTGGGCAGCACCGCCGTGATCGAACTGGTGCTCCGGATGCCGGAGCGGCAGCTCCACGCCTGGGGCTGGCGCCTGCCCTTCCTCGCCTCGATCGCCCTGGTGGTTCTGGGCGTGGTCGTACGCCGGAAGGTGGCGGAGTCCCCGGAGTACGTGCGGGCGAAGAGGACGACGGCGGTGGCGGCCCTGCCGGTCCGGGAAGTGCTGCGGAACACCCCCGGCAAGGTGGTGCGCGGCGCCCTGGCCGCACTCGGTCTCGCCGTGATCGTCAGCACCTTCACGGTCCAGCTCTTCACCGCGGCCTCCGCCGGACAGCAGCACACCGCCCGCTCGGTCCTGCTGCTGGGACTGGCGGCCGGCGCGCTGGCCGAGGCTCTGATGCTGCCGGTGTGCGGGGCGCTGTCCGACCGGTGGGGCCGTCGCCCGGTCATTCTGTCCGGGTACGCGGTCTGCGCCCTCCTGGCGGTTCCCGCGCCCTACTGGCTGGCTTCGGGAGAGCCGTGGCTGGTCGTCATGACCTTTGTCCTGGCCATGGGTGTCGGTCATGCCGCGGTGTACGGCGCCTTCTCCTCCTTCCTGGTCGAGATGTTCCCCGTCCAGCAGCGCTATTCGGCACTGGCCGTGACGTATCAGGTCGGCGCGACGATCGCCAGTTTCAGCCCGCTCGTGGCCACGGCCGTCGCCGGATCGGAAAAGGCCACCCTTCCCGGAATACTCATCATGATCGGCTGTTTGGCGCTCGCAGCCGCCGCGGTGGCGAGTTCCCGGCCGGGGCCCGGTGCACCGGGCCAAGAACCTTTGGCGTGAGACCGTGTTCCAGCGCGGTCCGGCCGGCTGCCACCGCGCGGCGGGGTGTGCGCTCCAGCAGTACGGCATCGGCGTATGCCGTCTCGCGGCTCAGCACAATCCGCAGGCGTGCCCGGGAACATTCTCCACGGCTTGCCATCGCTCCGGCGCCTTGTCCTGATCGGGCGGTACGTCGTCCGCCCACCCGGCCAGGGCCCGGCACAGCGCCGCATTGATGGCGGAAGTCGCCTCCCCGGAAAGGTGCCCCCACCGCTTGGCCATGGCCGCGGCTTTCTCGTAATGCGTCACGGCCTCGTCGAAACGCCGCTGGGCCCGTGCCAGCATTCCGAGTCCGTGCAGCGCCTGCCGCGCGATGAACGGATCCTGGCCCTGGCGGGCGGAGTTGATCGCCAGGTCCGCGTAGGTCCGCGCCTCGGTCAGCCATCCCGTCTGGTACGCGGTGACCGCGTAGAGGAACTGGGCCCGCCCCAGCGTCCGCGGCTCGTTCCGTTTCGCGGCCGCGCGCACCAGCGGGGGGACGGCGGCCCGCAACCGCTCGTCCCCCACCGCCCCGGCGAACGGGGACACGGCGATGAGCAGGTCCACGGCACGCGGCAACAGCTCTTCCGCCGCCCCCGCCGGGCGGCGCGCCGCTTGCAGCGCGGCGCCGGATATCGTGGGGACCTCGCTGCGGACCCACTCCCGCGCCTGCCGGAAGTCGGGAAAGGACAGCCCCACGGGGGCCCGCAGACGAAAGGCGTCCTGCACGGGGTCCCCGGGCGCCGCCAGTGCGAACGCGTTGCACGCCGTGGCCAGCAGGTGCTCCAGCAGCCCCCGCAGGGCACGGTCCGACTCGGCCTGGTCGGGCCGGCCGAGCCGTGCGCCGGCCACGGAGCGGGCCACGTACCGTACGCGATACCGTCCGGGCCCGGACGAGCCCAGCAGTGAGTCCGCTCTGAGGGCTTCCAGGACGCGCCCCGCCGTGGGTTCGTCCACCATCAGCACCGCCGCGGCGCTGCGCACCGTGAAGTCCGGGACGCCGGTGGCCGTCAGCCGGCCCAGCGGCGCGAGCTGATCGGGCATCAGGTGCCGGTGGTCCCGGCCGACCGGCCCGTCGGGCGCAGCGGTGACGGAGACACGGCCGCGCCCCGGCGTCTTCTCCGTCAGAGCGACGGCCTCGTCGAGGCTGAGCCTGTCCAGGCCCGCCCGCTCCGACAGGGCGAGGCCGGGCAGGTGGGACCGCGCACTGACGATGACGCCGCACCGGACGCTCGTCGGCATCAGGTCCCGGAGCTGCTCCGCGTCTCGCGCGTCGTCCAGCACCAGCAGGACCCGCCGCGCGTCCAGCATCGAACGGAAGAGGTCGCGGCGTTCGTCCCGGCCGTCGGGAACGACCTGGTGCGGCACGCCCATGGACAGCAGGAATCCGGCCAGGACGGCGGACGGGTCGGCGGGCACCTTGGCGGCACCGCGGAGGTCGGCGTACAACTGGCCGTCCGGGAAGGCGAACTTCACCCGATGGGCCGTGTGCAGGGCCAGCGCGGTCTTGCCGACGCTGGCCGCCCCCGAGATCCCCACGGCGGCGGGTGCGCTCCGCGCCGGGTCGGTCAGCGCCGCACACAGGTGGGAAACCTCGGCCTGTCTGCCGACGAACCCCACGTCCTCCGCCGGAAGCTGGGCGGGAGGCGGCACACGGCATCTCCTCGACCCGACCGGGACCGTGAGGTCGGCCGGACGGTCCGGCTTCCCGTCCGGGTCACCGTGCAGCAAGTCCGTGGGAGGGACACCACTGAGGATGCGCTGTTGCAAAGCGATGAGCTCGGCACCGGGATCTATTCCCTGTTCTTCCAACAGCAGCTTCCGTATGTCCTGGTAGACGTCCAGGGCCTCGGTCTGCCGCCCGACACCGCACAACGCTCGCATGAGCAAACATCGGAACCGTTCATTCAGCGGGTAGGCCCCCACCAGGTCGGTCAGCTCCGGTACGACCAGCCGGTCGCGCCCGGACTCCAGCGCCAGGTCGTAGTGCTCTTCCAGCGTAGCGATCCGCAGCTCTTCCAGACGTGCCCGCTGCCGCGCGGCGAACGGGCCCGGCACGCCGCTCAGCGGCTCGCCCCGCCACAGGTCCAGGGACGCCGACAGCAGCCGCCCGGCCTCCTGTGTCCGGCCCGCCCTCCGCTGTTCGACGGCCCGCTTCATCAGGGACTGGGCGCTTCCGGCGTCCACCGCGGAGGAGTCGGTGGCCAGCCGGTAGCCGTCACCGGCCGATTGCAGCACGGACCGGTCCACGGCTTCCTGCGGTTCCAGGAGCTTGCGGAGCCGCCAGACGTAGGTACGGATCGTCGTCACGGCCCGCTTCGGTGGCTGAAAACCCCACACGGCTTCGATCAGCCCGCTCATCGGCACGGCTTTCCCGCCACTCAGCAGGAGTCCCACGAGAACCGCCTGTTGCTGGGGCGGGCCCACCGGTACCCCGACACCGTTCCGGTGGGCACAGAGAGGCCCGAGAACGTGGAACCGTAAGTCATCCGCCATGGCTCGTCCTGTGGTGTCGGTACCGGAGGGGGAGCACATCGTCACCGCAACAAGAAGAGTTAAAGGTAATGCGAAAGTGTTTGCCCGACCAGAACGGAAGCTTCAAACCCGACGGATCCAGCCGAGTCCGGACCCGCCGGCCCCTGCCTCCTCCCCGCTCCCAGGAGGCCCCGCAGCCAGGGCCGGAACGTCCCCGGCCCGCCGTCCCCCGCGCCTCACCGGCCCATTTCCCGAAACACCTCGGCCACCCCGGAAGGCCGTCGTCCTCGCACTACGCCGGAGCCTGCCCGCTCCCGACGTCCGGTTGCGACCCTCAGGTGTGTCGGCAAGCGGAGGAGCGGGCAGGCTTCCTCGGTTGAGGACTTGGGCCGACCGCGCACCGACGCTGCTGCCAGGCTCCAAGCGATGACAGCACCGTCCTGTGCGCGCTCATGTCAGTTCGCTCCCACCGAGGTCGGAGCGGGCGGCACCCAGCGCTGGTTGCGTGCCTGCTGCGACCGCAGGCCGTAGTCGGACTTGAGTTCCTCGGGGATGGCGTACTGCATCACCCGGCCGCGGGTCAGGGAGGCGAGTTCGAAGCCGGAGACCAGGCTGCCCGCCTTGTCCAAGGCCCACTCCCCCAGCGGGCTGCTGTCCTCGATGGTTTCCAGCACGCCGAGGACCAGCGGCACGGCCTTGGCCGCCGTGTCCCACGGGCTCCGGGGGATCTGCAGCCAGCCGGCGATGGTGTCGCCCACGAGGTAGCGGATCGTGGCCGGCACGATCGGGTCGAACAGGGTGCCGGGGACGACGTCTTCGTACATCCGCATCAGCTGGTTGTTCAGCCGTACGCCCTCCTCCGAAGGCCCCAGGTTGCGCAGGAGGTAGAGGTCGGCGTAGGCCCGGGCCTCGGTGAGGTTGTCCGGCGCCGCCGCCATGTCGCAGCCCAGGATGGAGCCGACGACGCGCCAGGCGTAGTAGTACGCCTCCGCGCCCTCCTCGCTCATGTGGACACCGAGACGGTGCATCGCGTCCAGGACGAGGATCGAGAAGCAGATCTGCCCGCCGATCATGTCTTCCTGGCAGAGCGGCACTCCGTCCCGCTCGCTGTCCCACCGCCCGGACCGCGTCAGGTGGTGGCGCACCGCGGCGTGCAGCAGGCGCACCTTCTGGGCGGCCGGGATGAACTTGCTGCCCTCCTCGAAGGCGTTGGTCTGCATCAGGTACGTGACGAACTGCCCGGTGTTCGCCATCCGGCGCGACGGGTAGTCCATGGAGTGGGTGGAGGCCAGCAGTTCGGCCACGCGCGGAACGGCGTACGTGGCCGGCATGGCGGCGAAGGACAGGCCGGTGTTGATGTGCGCGGCGTTGTCCATGAAGAACAGCCGTGCCCGCTCCATGATGTCCCAGTCCACCCAGGCCGGAGGCATGCCGGTCGCTTCCAGGTAGGACGCCGCCGACTGCGGCAGGCCCTCCGGCAGCCGGTGTCCGGCGGTGGTGAAGAAGCGCATGAGGGTGTTGAAGTCCGACACCTCACCCCGTTCGAACATGGCCGCCACCGTCTCGTCGGCGAGCGGGTCGCCCTGGTTCCGCAGCTCGTCCAGCGTCGCTTCGGTGTATCGCGCGGTGGTCTCAGCGGCTTCAGCGGCCTCAGTGGTCCCCGTAGCCCCGGTGATTCCCTTGGTCTCAGCGGTCACGACATCCTCATCTCTCTCGTTGCCCTCACAGGGACCGGTCGGCCGCCGAAGCCGCCAGTGCGCCGAGCACCGAGCGGGCGTCCGCCGGCAGCGCTACGGAGTCCAGCGCCGCCCGGGACCGCGCGATCCGTTCCCCGATCATGTCCTCGACGCGCTGCCGCGCACCGCAGTGCTCCATCAGCTCCCGTACGGTCGCCGCGCCGTCCTCGTCCAGGCCCGGGCCGGCGGCCAGGGTCTTGGTCAGCAGCCGCCCGTCGTCCGGGGAGAGGAGGGAACGGGTCAGCGCGAGCAGGGCGGTGGGCTTTCTGTCCCGCAGGTCGTCCAGGTTCGACTTCCCGGTCCGGTCCGGGTCGCCGAAGGTGCCCAGCAGGTCGTCGCGGAGCTGGAAGGCTTCGCCCAGCGGCAGTCCGTATCCGGTGAAAGCGGCCAGTACGTCCCGGGAGGCGCCGCCGAGCGTGGCGCCCATGTGCAACGGCCGCTCCACGGTGTACTTGGCCGTCTTGTACCGGGCGACCTCCAGGGATTCGGCGACACCGGAGGCGCCGCCGGTGCGCAGGACTTCCAGGCACTCCCCCGCGACGGTCTCGCGCAGCAGCGCGGACCACAGGGGCACCGTCCGTGCCACGTAGGCGCCGGGCAGGCCGCAGGTCGCGAAGACCTTGCCCGCATACCCCATCAGCAGGTCGCCCAGCATCATCGCGAGCGCGGTGGAGCGGTCCTGGCGGCCCGCGCCGGGCCGCTCGTCCGCGGCTTCCCAGGTACGGACACCGCCCGCGGCGAAGGCGACATGTGCCGTCGGCAGGCCGTGTCGCAACCGGCTGTCGTCGATGATGTCGTCATGGGTGCACGCGGCCGCGTGCACCAGCTCCATGGCGGCCGCGGCCTTGATCACGCCGTCGCAGTCCGGCTGCCCGGCGGCCCGCCAGCCCCAGTAGAGGAAGGCGGCGCGCAGCCGCTTCCCGCTCGTCAGCGCACTGCGCAGTTGCTCGCAGACCGGGGCGAGTTCGCCGGACAGGCGCAGCAGCTCGGCTTCCTCCTCGTCGGCGAGCCGGCACAGGTACGCGTCGATGCGCCGCTTGAATCCCGCCGCGTCATGCATGGGCCGGCCCGGACACCTCGGCCGCCTCGGCCCGCTTCACCGCGCGGCACGCCATCACCTCGAGGTAGTTCTCGGTGTCCGGCGTGACCCGGCGGGACGCCAGTTCGCCGCGGGCCCGCAAATCGTTCACCCCGTCGGCGAAGAGCTCCCGCAGGTCCGAACGGCGCAGCAGCTGCTGGCCCCGGTCCGCGGCGCGACGCAGCCGTTCGAGTGCGACATCCGCGAGGCCCACGGCGAGCAGGGCCACGTCCTCCAGCCCGGCGGCGGGGTGCCGGCCGAACGGGCCGGCACCCTCGGGCTCGGTACCAGCGGACTCCGTACCCGCGGAATCGGTTCCCTTTTCCTGCTCCGGCATCTCCGGCACTCCCTCACTCCCGTTCCGATGCGATCTTCCGATCACCCAGGAGCTTCCAGTGAACCGATCCACGCCGCCGAAGACCGCCGTTCCGGCTGCCCACCCCCCGCCAGTGGTCCGCAATTCCTACGATGGAGTGACGATCACCCCGTCAGGCGGACGGCGGCGGCCCTGATCCCGTACAACACGTCCGGACCGCCGAAGTCAGGTACTCCGGTGGGCTTTTCCGTCATGCCGGTGGGCCTTTCCGTCACGCCGGTGGGCCTTTTCGTGCTTCGGCCGGGCGTCCGCCGTCGCCCTCATCCCCCCGTGACCGCCTCCGCCGCGGTGCGTCCCAGCAGGGTGTGCAGGAGTCTGGTGGCCGGCAGGGAGGAGTGGAGGTAGACGTGTTCGTTGCGGTGTTCCACGGCGGTCAGGAGAGCGCGGAAGGTGGCCTCGGCCTCCTCGGTACGGCCTGCGTGCTGCTGGGCCTGGCCCAGCAGGCCCAGGTGGAGCGGGTGGCGCAAGTACGTTCTGCTGCTGCGCAGTTCGGTAAGGGAGACGTGCATGAGGCCGAGGCCTTCGTCCTCCTGGCCCGAGTGGGTCAGGCCCCAGCCCTTCAGTACGCCGAGCAGGGCCTTCCAGTAGAGCAGTCCGTGTTCGCCTGCCAGCCGTACGCCCTCCGCGCCCGAGGAGCGGGCCGTTGCCGCGTCGCCCTCCCAGGCGGCCACCACCGCGTCCGCGTACAGGGCGAAGCACCGGTCCGAGGGGCGGCTCTCGAACTTGGTCAGGCGCAGCAGCTCCCGTCGGCGCGTTCCGGCGGTGCGCCGGTTGCCCAGCAGCCAGTGGGTGAAGGCGTTGTAGGAACGGCAGGAGACGCGCGGGTCGTGCTGGAAGGTGCGGGCCAGGGCGTGCCCCTCCCCGGCGAAACGATCCGCCATGGCGACCGCGTACTCCAGCTCGCTGAGCGCCTCGGTCAGCCGGCCGCGTACGTGCAGCACGATGCCCTCGCCGTACGCCGCGCCCAGGCATCCCACCGGCGCACCGGTGGACTCCCGCATCTCCCGCAGCAGCCCGGAGAACTGCCGCGAGTCCTCGTAACGGCCGGTGACCAGGTACGCCGCGCACAGCGCCCACAGGACCGAGGGGTCCTCGGGGGCATGGGTGACCGCGCTCAGCGCCCGGCCGTGGGTCAATTCCGACTCGGCCTCCGGGTGGCCGTAGCCACGTGTGGTCGCCAGTACTTGGCCCAGCTGGATGCGCAGTTGCTGCTCCAGCCGGACTGCCGACGGGTCGTCGGGGCAGAGCAGGCCCACCAGGTGCAGTGCCCGGCGCAGCCACATCTCCACCTGCTCGTAGGCCCATTGCTGTTCGGCCTGTTCGGCGGCGCGCAGCAGTCTGGGAAGAGCGCGCTCGACGGGGACGGCGTCCTTGGCCTGCCACGAGTGGTCGGCGACCCGCTCGATCTCTTCCCGCCCGGCCCGTCCCCGGGCGCACAGCGCCTCGGCGACCCGGGCGTGCAGCCGCTGCCGGTCCTCGGAGGGCAGCTCCTCGATGAGCGTCTCCCGTACCAGGGCGTGGGCGAAGTGCAGCCGGCCCGGGTGGTGCGGGTCCTCGGCGAGCAGGCCCGCGCGGATCGCCGTCTCCAGCGCGGCGGGAACCGGTTCGCCGGCCGGGACGGAGCGTCTCAGCAGGTCGGTGTCGACCTCGGTACCGATGACGGCGCACACCCGCAGGACGCGCAGCACCGGCTCGGGAAGGGCGTCGAACCGCTGGTGCAGCGCGTCCCGCACACCGGTCGGGACGCGGGCCAGGAGTACGGCGACCGCGTCGGACCGGTGCAGGCTGCGCGCGTCCCCGAGAAGTGAGAGCAGCTGCATGACGAAGTACGGGTTGCCCTCGCTCCGCCGGTGCAGCACCTCCACGACCTCCGGGTCCACGCCCGGCCCGGCCTGGGCGTCCACGAGCGCGGCGACGGCCTGCCGGGACAGCCCTCCCAGGCGCAGGGTCTCCGTCCGCGGTCCGCGCAGGACTTCGGAGAGGGTGCGGCGGAGCGAGTCGTCCGACTCGGCTTCGAACTCGCGGGCGGTCAGCACGATGCCGAGCGGTTGGCCCTGCCGGCGGGTGCTCAGCAGCCTGAGCAGTTCCAGCGAGGCGGTGTCGGCCCACTGCAGGTCTTCCAGGAACAGGACGAACGGGCTCTGCCGGGCCAGGGTGAGCAGGACCTCGCACACCGCGTCGTGGGTGAGGAAACGTGCCTGGCCCCAGTCGGATTCCGCGCCGGTCCCGTCGGGGCCGTCGGCCGCCGGGCGTTCGGGCAGGAGGGGGGTGAGCAGGGCGCCGAAGGGCTGGGCGACCCGGGAGAACGCGTCGGCGCGGGTGAGGGCGAGCCGCCGCAGGACCTGGGTCCACAGCCAGTAGGGCGGGACGCCCTCGCCGGGGAAGCAGTGGCCCCACACCACTTCGGGACCGCCGTCCGCTTCGAGACGTGCCGCGAGTTCGAGGAGCAGCCGGGTCTTGCCGACGCCGGCGGGGCCCAGGACGGCGGCCACGGGCCCGTGGCCGACCAGGGCGCTCGCCGCGGCGGCCGTCAGGCGGTGCAGTTCCTGGCCGCGCCCGGTGAACGGGGACGGGGCGGCGGTGCCGCCGACGGGCTCCTCGCGGGTGCCGCCGACGGGCTCCTCGCGCCGTTCGGGCGCCCGGGGTGTGCCCGTGTGACCGTCGGCCGCCGCACCGTGCCCGCGCCCTTCGGTCTCCGGGTGCCCGGCCGGGTACGCCGGCCGCTCCGCCTCGGCGGGCCCCGCCCCGGGGCCGCGGAGCGTGCTCGCCGCCTCGTGCGGCGGCGGTTCCTTGCCCACCCAGTCCGGGCGGTGGGCGGGCGGGCCCTCCAGTCCGGTGCCGTGCGCCTCCGGGTCCTGGCGGAGGATCGACGTGCGGACCCGGCGGAGTTCGGACGTCGTGCCGACCCCGAAGTCTTCGGCCAGGTGGTGGCGGGTCCGCTCATACACCTCCAGGGCCTCCGCCTGGCGCCCCAGCCGCGACAGCGCCGTCATCAGATGGCCGACCAGACGCTCGCGCGCGGGGTGGCGGCGGGCCTCGGCTTCGAGGCCCGCCGCCACTTCCTCGGCCGCCCCCAGCGCCAACTGGGCTTCCGCGCCGGCCTCCACCGCCGAGAGCCGGAGCTGTTCCAGCCGGTTCGTCTCGTCGTTCAGCGAGGGGTGCGCGTCGAACTCCGCGTACGGCGAGCCGCGCCACAGGCCGAGCGCGGTGGTGAGCCGGTCGCGGGCGCCGCCCGGGTCACCGGCTTCGAGCAGGCGCCGCCCCTCGGTCACCAGGTGCTCGAACCGGAATACGTCGATCTCCTGCGGGTCCAGCTCCAGTACGTACCCCGGCGAGCGGTGGCGCAGGAGTGGCGCGCGCTCGGGGGCGGCCGCGGGGTCGAGGGCGCGGCGCAGGTGCGAGACGTAGCTCTGCAGGGTGGCGACCGCGTGGCGCGGCGGCTCCTGGCCCCACAGCTCCTCGACGAGCAGTTCGGTGGGCACCACCCGGCCCAGGCGGACGAGCAGCAGCGCGAGAAGGGCCCGCTGGCGCGGTGGTCCGAGCGGCCGGTCACGCCCCTCGTGCCGTACGGACATGGTGCCCAGAACACTCAGCCGGGGAACGTCGGCACCCTCGCTCCGTAAAGGACTCGCTATGGGGGGTTCGGGCATCTCGTTCTCAATCGTTCTCGCGCCGGGCGGCGCTTGAAAAGAGGGCCGGCACCTCGCGGCCGGCCTGAAATCGGATCTTGGCACAGAAAAAGGCATCCTCCAAGATCACCGACGGGTCTCCGGCAAGTGAAGGACAAGCAAACGACAAGGAACGCACAGGGATTCCGGCAGCGACGCGGCGCCCACCTCAAGACACCGACAAGGAACCGCCAACATCCCGACCAGTCTGTCGCAAGGAACGTGCCGCACGATGACCGGCGCAGAAACCGTGGGTGAGCAAGCGGAGGAGTGCCTTCCTCCGGCCGGCTCCTGACGGAACTTCCACGGACCGCAGTCGGCACGAGGGGAAGGCGAGCAATGCAGCGGACAACAGCAGGGGCAGCCCCGACGTGAGTGCTCACGCGGCGGGCCCACCGGCCTGCGCGTACGCCACGCCGCGGGTCGCCGCGTCGCATTCCTCCCGGGACACCCCGTCCCTCCCATGAGCAGCTCGACAAGGAACGGAGCCCGTCCGGCGTGTCCCCGCACCGCCCGGACGACCCTCACCAGGGCCCGCCCCCGGCGCGGCCGTGCAAGGTACGGAAGGCAAGACAAGATGCAACAAACGCTCCCATCGGGCTCGCCGGCACCGTCGCACAGCGGTGCCCGGCCAGACCCGGAATCACCCACCCGCCGACCGGCCCGCGCGATGGCGGTCCCGCCGCCCGACGGCCGGTCGTCCCGAGTCGCCGGTGCGACCCACCTCGCGGCTCTGCGGCCCCCCACCGACCGGGGCGACAGGCCCGCCGGTACGGAGCGGAGCACGGACCCGGTGAGCGTGGTCGTGCTGGCGGACGACCCCATCACCCTCGACGGCACGGTCGCCTTCTTGCGGAGCAACCCGCTGATCTCGGTCGTCGGCGACGACCGGCTGCGGGAGGCGGACGTCGTCCTGATCCTGGTGTCACCCGAGGGGACCGACGAGGCGCTCGCCCGGCTGGGGCAGCGGGACGCCTGGCAACGGCCCTCCCAGCGGCTGATCCTGGTCGCGGACTCGATGTCGGAGTACCAGCTGATGCGCGCCGTGGCGCACGGTCTGACGGACGTACTGCCGCGGGCCCAGAGCGATCTGGGCGCGATCGCGGACGCCGTCTGCGACCGACGGCAGCGCACCGGGGTGGCCGATTCGCTGGTCACGCTGCTGCACCACCTCCAGCGCGACATCCTGGAGCCGCACCGGCTGAACGCGGCCGGCTTCGACACGCGGGAGATGAACATCCTGCGGATGCTCGCCGACGGCTGGAGCACCGGCGAGGTGGCCAAGGAACTCGGGTACTCCGAGCGCACCATCAAGAACGCGATCCATACGATGCTGGCCAGGCTGGGACTGCGCAACCGCACACACGCCGTTGCCCATGCCATCCGTTCCGGCACGGTCTGAGAGGAAGCTGAACCGAGTGGTGGAAGAAATCGTGGCCCTCTACGCCGAGGGTGATCTGAGCGGGCGTGTCGTCGGCTCGGCGCCCCGGAGCAGGATGCGCGCGGAGAACCTGCCGCACTGCGCGACGCAGGTGCTGCTGCGCGACCCGGAGGGCCGGGTGTACGTGCACCGCCGTACCGACACCAAGGACGTCTACCCGGGCATGCACGACGCCTGGGCCGGCGGTGTGGTGGCCGCCGGGGAGGACCCGGACGAGACCGCCGAGCGGGAGGTGACGGAGGAACTCGGCGTCCGCGGCTGCCCGGTGCGTCCCTGCTTCCGTTACTGGTTCGCCGACGACCACGCCAACTACCTGGCCTGCGTGTACGTGGCCGAGTACGACCCGGACCTGCACGGCCCGGTGGTGCACCAGGCGAGCGAGGTCGCCGAGGGCTGGTGGATGACCTGGGAGGAGCTGACGGCGCGCCTGGCCGACCCGGAGTGGCCGTTCGTGCCGGACGGACGGGCCGGGCTGGAGCGGTACGCCCGGTACCTGGAGGAGCAGCCGGCGGCGCGCGGCTGACGTGACCGAGCGGCCCGGCGCGGTGTCCCGACGGCACCGCGCCGGGCCGCGCGGCGCCCTACAGCGGTTCCGCCGCCGTGGGAATGCTGATGCGCTCGGCCAGCGCCGCGAGTCTGGACATGACCTGCGCCTCGGTGTCGCCGCGCACCGAGACGATGGCCGCCGCGTCGCTGTACCTGGCCGGCGGGGCCAGCAGATCACCCTCCCGCACCAGGATCTGCGCTTCGGTGATCCACGGTTCGTCGGGCACCTCCGGGGTGCGCAGGACCCGGCCGGGCTCGGCGTACAGGGCCGTGAAGCCGGTCAGGTGGGAGTCGGGGGCCGGGACGTGCGGCACGCTGCCCTCCAACTGGGCCCGCAGCATCACTTCGTCGAGGTTGGCCCCGGTACGTGACCGGAAGCCGGCGAGGATGCCCCCTCCCCCGGCCCGCGCCGCGATCTCGCAGAACACGGGGCCCGAGGGGGACATGAACACCTCGTGGTGCGCCACCCCGGTGAAGCCCGGGTACGCGGCGAGCACGGCCCGGTCGAACGCGAGCAGCGCGTCGAGCAGCGGGCCGTCGGGCACGGCGACGTCACGGCAGGGCTCCAGCCGCCGGTAGGACATGGTGCTGTCCACGTACCGGCCGGCCACCGCCGACGTGACGTGCGCGTCCTGCACCACGCTGTCGACGTGGTACAGCTGCCCGTCGACGAACTCCTCGACCTCGAACTCCGCCAGCCGGCCGGCGTGGTCCCGTACGAACCGGTCGAGCCCGGCGACGTCGTCCAGCAGGTGGATCTCGCTGGAACCGGCGCCGAGCCGCGGCTTGACGACCACGCGGCGGTACTTGTCCAGCAGCGCCAGCGCGGCCTCCCGGGAGAACGGGGCGAAGTCCGGCACCGCGATGCCGTGGTCGCGCAGATGCTCCTTCATCCGCACCTTGTCGCGGAAGAGCAGCGCCTGCCCGACCCGCTGGCCGGGGATGCCCAGCTCTTCGCGCAGCTCGGCGGCGGGCAGCAGGAAGCGTTCGGTGACCGCCACCAGGCGGTCCGCCGGCCGGCCGCCCCAGCGGTGCTGGAAGCGGACCGCCTCGGCGAACGGCGCGGGCTCGACACCGGGCACACCGACGACGGACGCCAGCTCGGCGCCCACGGCCTCACCGGTCCGCTCCAGTGCGGTGACCAGCCGTACCTCCCAGCGGTCCGCGGGCAGGAAGGGACGGCCGTCCGGGCCTCGGTACGAGGAATAGCCGAGGCGGTCGAGCAAAATGACCGGCTGCTTTTCCTGGGGCGCCGCCGGTGCATTCCCCGTGATTTGCGATGTCATTGCACAACCTTTTTCGGCTCGATGCCCTGTCGTGTGGGCCGGTTGCCCGGACGCCGTCTGCCCGTGGTGGTAACAACGTGGTCGGAGCAACCTGGTCCGGGACATGTCCCGGGGGCTCGGCGGACTCTCGTCAATGTCCGGTACCGGCGTCGGCCGGGTGTTCGTCGGCTGCTGTGCGGATGAGCCAAAACCCTAGTCACGATGGCGCTGGTGAAAAGGGCCGGCGGCCGATCCGGGACCAACGGGCAGCGTGCGCTGCCCTTGTGTACCCGAGTCGCGTACCGCTCGTTGCGGCGCGGCGCCGCTGGTCATGGCGGTGGTGGCGATCAGTACCGTACGCGTACGCGCGAGGGACGGGGTATTCGCGGTGGCGTCAGATTTCCCTGACAGGCAGTTGGTCTTCCCTCTAGCAAATCCTTTGGGGAAGTGAAGTCTTGACAGTCCCGAGTGAGCGCTGTTGTGATTGTTCTGCGCGGCGAGCCCCGCCCCAGCACCTCTCTTTCGACCTTCGGGCGGCGCGGCTCGCAGTATTCTCCAACGACCCTTTCGGAGCGTTCTTTGGAAAGCTATCTATGGAGGGACTCCGAGGTGTCGCGCTCCGGTTCCGGCGACGAGCCTTTCGGCTGGGTCCCGGAAGCGCACAGCGTCTTCACCGAGCGGATTCTCGCCGAAGAGCCGCCCTATCCCTGTTACTTCGGGACGCAGGGCCAGCAGCGCGGCAACAACTCCTTCAGCGCCGTCGACACCCGCTACCCGGACACCCACGGCCCGGCCGCGCTCGCCCGGTCCCTGCGGGCCTACCGGCAGCGGGCCTGGCAGGGGCCGAAGCGGCAGACCCTCATCGTCTTCGTGGGTCCGGCCGTTCCCGGAGCGGAACTCGCGGACGACCACCGGCGGTTCTGGACGCTGCTGGACGAACTGCGGGCGTACGACACCGAGCCCTGGCCGGCCGACGTGCCCGCCGACCCCTCCGACCCCCGCTGGCAGTGGTGCTTCGACGGCGAGCCGTGGTTCATCTTCGCCGCGAGCCCCGCCTACAAGGACCGCCGCAGCCGTGACCTCGGACCGTGCCTGACCCTGGTCTTCCAGGTCCGGCGGGTCTTCGAGGGCATCGGCGGCAGCACGGTGGCCGGCAAGGCCGCCAAGCGCCGGGTCCGGGAGGGCCTGGCGCGCTACGACCGGATCGGCCCCCACCCCACCCTCGGTGACGGCGACACCTCCACCGACTTCAAGTGGCGGCAGTACACGCTGCCGGACGACGACAGCGTCGCCGCCCCCGACGCCTGTCCGGTGCGGCACCACGCCGCCGCCCCTGTCCTGCCGGAGCGGAACGCCGTCGACGGCTCCGCCTTACCGCAACCCCACGAAAGGCAGCGTCCGTGACTGCTGAAGACTTCTGGTCCCGACACGTGTTCGTCCTGCTGAGCTCCGACATCGTCCACCGGGGCCGGCACGGCGACCTGGTGCGGCGGTTGCGGGACGAGGGCTTCCCCCCGGTGGCGGCCCGTGCCCTCCAGGCCGACCCGGAGCTGATCGACGACCTGTACTCGGACCTCATCGCGGGCCAGTGGCAGACCTGGCGCTACCGTCTGGTGGACGCCGTCCTCGGGCTCGGCCCCACCGTCGCCCTGATCTGCCGCTGCGACGGCCGGCACGCCGAACTCGCCAAGCTCAAGGGCTACCAGCACCCGACCGACGCCGAACTGGGCACGCTGCGCCGCGACTTCGACGCCATCAACAGCGCCATGAGCGTGATGCACAGCTCCGACGGTCCGGAGGACTCCGAGCGGGAGGCCGCGGTCTTCGGTCTGACTCCGGAGCACGCGGGCGATCCGGAGCAGGTCGCCGCCGAGATCGACCAGCTGTGCCGGCTGAACACGCCGGGCAACCCGGAGACCCGCGACTTCGAGCAGGTCCTGGCCTCGGTGCGCACCCGGCTGGTGGGCGCGCTGTGGGAGGAGCTGCCCGCGGCCGTACGGCAGCAGATCACCGCCGAGTTCGCCGACACGTCCCAGCTGGGCCTGCCCGGCGCCGGTGACCGGCTGGCCGCCGTCCTCGGCGACCGGCTCTCCGCCGACCTGGCCGACGTGGTGCGCTGCGACTTCACCCCGAAGTGGCGCGATGAGCTGCGGATGGCCTGGGCGGAGGAGCGGCTGCGCCGGGCGGGCGTGACCCTGGACGAGTGGGAGCGTGTGGTGCTCGGCTCGTCGTTGCACTTCCCGCCCCTGCGGGCGAGCGTGGAAGCGGCCAGGTGATCGGCACCCGTACCGCCTCCTGGACCGTGTCGGTCGCCGACTCGGTCCAGGAGGTGGGCCGCCGGTCCTGGACCTCGCTGGTGGAGGCGTGCGGTGCGCCCGTCTTCTACAGCTACGACTTCCTGTGCAGCGTGGAGAAGCTGCCGCTCACCTCGCCGTCCCGCGCCCGCTACCTGGTGGCACGCGAGGAGGCGGCCGGTGAACCGGTCGCGGTGCTGCCGGTGTATCTCCAGCACACCCGTGACCCGTTCGCCTCGGGCCCGGGGTCCGACGCTCTGCTCACGGTGCTGATGGGGCATGTGTGGCACTGCTACGACACCGTGCTGCCCAGTCGCGTACCGCTGACCGCCCCTCTGGTGGAGACGTTCTGGACCGCGCTGGGTGAACTGGCCGACAGCTGCGACGTGGACCTCTGGGGGCTGGCCAATGTGGCCGCCGACGGCGAACTGGCCCGTCTGCTCACGGAGACCGGCGTGGCGACCGAGTCCACCGTGCCGCGCTACCGCCTGCCCCTCACCGGCGGTCCCGCGACCCTGGACGAGCACCTCACCACCGTGAGCCGCCCCTCCCGCCGCACCCTGCGCCAGTTCGCGCGGCGGGCCCGCGACGCCGGTGCCAAAATCACCCTGCGCCAGGGGTCCGAAGCACTCGACCAGGACGTACTGGACCTGTGTGAGGCCACCGCGGACAAGCACGCCCCCGGCTACTACCCGCCGGAGCGGCTGGCCGCCCTGGTGAACGCCCTCGGCCCCGACTGCGGCATCCTGCGCGTGGATCTGGACGGCGTACTGCTCGCCGTCTCCCTGTGCCTGTACGACCGCACCCGGATGCACGCCTGGGCGGGCGGCTGTCTGTACCCGCGGGAACTCAACTGGAGCCCGCAGTACGTGCTGTTCGCGGCCGAACTGGAGGCCGGTATGGCCTCCGGGCGGCAGGTCCTCGAATGCGGCCGCCGCAACGACGAGTTCAAGACCCGTTACGGCCTGCACGCCCAGCCGCTGGTCCGTGCCGCCGTGCGCCGCTGACCCCGCGCACCCGCCCGGCCCCGCCGCGGGGCACCCCCGCCCCCGCGCACGCAAACGTCAGAGGAAAGGCCCACCATGTCCGTACCGGACCCTGCCTTCGACCGGCGGGCGGCAGCGCTGCTGCGCGCCGCCGCCAACGATCTCAAGCGCGACGACACCGCCGCCGAGGCCGACCTCGGCCTCGCCCCCGGCACCTTCGCCGGTCTCACCAGCGGTGCGCAGCCCGTCGACCTGGCCCTGCTGGGCCGTGCGGCCGAAGTCTGGCCGCTCAACGAGCGCGACCTGCTGCCCGGCCACGACGACACCTCCCGGCGGGTCCGGGTGATGCGGGCCAAGGAGTCGGAGGCGTCCTCGCGGGTGCTGGCCCGCGGCGGCGACGACTACTACGAGTACCGCGACACCGCGATGTCCCGCGTGGCCTCGTACCGCCCCGAGTGGATCCGCATGCTCCAGCCGGTGGACGACAACGATGCCGACAACCCGGCCGTCCGCTGGAACCGCGGTCATCTGCTCTACCAGTTCACCTACTTCGTCGGCCCCGTGAACTACTACTACCGGTGGCAGGACCGCAGTGTCTGCGTGCCGATGGAGACCGGGGACTCGGTGTGGGGGCTGCCGTTCGCCCCGCACTCCTTCACCGCGCGGTCCACCGACGAACCGGCGTACATCCTGGCCCTCACCTACGGCGGTGACCTGGTCGGGGACGCCCAGCGCGAACTGGCCATCCTCGGCAACGCCGCCGCCCACCGGGCCAAGCTGTCCACCGAAGCCGGGCCGGCCGCGCTGCTGCGCTCCTTCCTGGAGGCCAGGGCGGTCACCGTCGAGGAGCTGGCACGCCGCAGCGGGCTGCCCGCCGGGCACCTGGCGGCGCTGGTCGCCGGGGACCGGCCGCCGTCCGACGCCGAGCGGGCCGCGCTGGCGGAGGCCCTCGGCGTCTCCGAGCGCGACCTGCTGCCGCCGAGCACCCGCACGGACGGCGGTGTGGTCGTCCAGCGGTCCGCGACCGCGCACCGCTGGAACTACCCGGCGGACGCCCCCGCCTACCGCTTCACCCAGCTCGCCGGTGACGCCTCGCACCCGCACACCACGGCGCTGGAGACCGAGGTGCTGGCCCGCTCCGCCGACGACACCGCCTGGCTCTCCACCTACCAGCACAGCTACCTCTACGTGCTCGGCGACCAGCCCGTGCGGCTGCGCTGGGAGGCCGACGGGGAGCAGTACGACGAGGAACTGCAGCCCGGCGACTCCGCCTACGTCATGCCGGAGGTCCCGCTCTCCCTCGTCCGCGCGGACCCGCAGGCGGCCCCCGCCCGCGTACTGCTGCTGCGCATCGCGGGAGCCGTGCTGCCCGAGGTGCGGTACGCCCTCGGCGCCATGCCCGACGGCGGGATCGAGCGCTATGTCAACGAAGACCGGCTCTGGTACAGCAAGGAAGGCAACTGACATGTCTGAGAACACCACCACGAACAAGTCCGCACTGCTGCGTGAGCTGCTCGCCGGCCCCCGGCCGGTGGCCGCGGTGGGCGCGCACGACGGGCTCAGCGCCAAGCTGGTGGAGCAGGCGGGCTTCGACGCCGTCTGGTGCTCCAGCTTCGAGGTGTCGGCCAGTTACGGCCTGCCGGACGCCAGCCTGGTGACGATGACGCAGTTCCTGGCGGCCGCCGAGGCGATGGACGCGATCATCGACATCCCGGTGATCGCCGACTGCGACACCGGGTTCGGCGGGCCGCTCAACGTGGCGTTCGCCGTGGAGCGGTACGAGCGGGCCGGCATCGCGGCGATGTGCATCGAGGACAAGCTGTTTCCGAAGATCAACAGCTTCGCGGACGCCGGTCAGGACCTGCTGCCCACCAAGGAGTTCGCCCTCAAGATCGAGGCCGGCAAGCAGACGCAGAAGGACGAGCGGTTCCTGCTGATCGCCCGTACGGAGGCGCTCATCTCGGGCCAGGGCGTACCCGAGGCGCTGGAGCGCGCCCACGCGTACGCGGACGCCGGTGCGGACGCCGTGCTGGTCCACAGCAAGAGCCGCCGCCCGGACGACATCCTGGAACTCGGCGACGCCTGGGACCGCGACGTACCGCTGGTCGCGGTGCCCACCACCTACGCCTCGGTGGAGGAGAAGGCCCTGTTCGACGCGGGCTACCGCCTGGTCATCTACGCGAACCAGGGCATGCGCGCCGCGGTGAAGAGCGTGCGCGAGGTGCTCGGCAAGCTGCGCGCCGAGGGCCGCGCCGAGGCCGTGGACGCCGACATCGCCACCATGCCGGAGATCTTCGCGCTGCAGGGCATGACCGCGGCCTTCCGGACCGCGCCGTGACCACGACCTCCAAGGCGTTCGTCACCGCGCTCGAAAACCATGACATCGGTCTGGTCGCCGGAGTGCCCTGCTCGTACTTCGGCGGCCCCATCAGCGAGCTGGGCCACTGGCCCGGTATCCACTACGTACCGTCCGCCAACGAGGGCACCGCGCTGGCCACCGCGGCCGGCAGCCGGCTGGCCGGGCGGCCGGCCGCCGTGATCGCCCAGAACTCCGGCTTCGGCAATCTCGTCAACCCGCTGACCTCGCTGGTCCTGCCTTACCGGATCCCGGTGCTGGTGTTCGTCAGCATGCGCGGCTGGCCCAAGGCCTCCAGCGGCGAGCCCCAGCACCACTGGATGGGCCGCGTCGTGCCGGACTGGCTGGACTCCCTCGACGTACCGCACCGGATGCTCCTGCCGGACGGGCCGGGCCTCGACGAGGTCCTGGAGAAGACCCGGCCGGTCCTCGCCTCCGGGCGGCCGGCGTTCGTCCTGGTGGCCAAGGGGGCGGTGCAGGACGAGAAGGTGGCCGGTACGCCGGACGCGGGGACACGGCCCGCCGACGGCGGCCTGCCCGACCGCGACGACCTGGTGAAGGCCGTGCTCGCCGAGGTCGGCCCGGAGTTCGTCTTCTCCACCACCGGCTATCTGTCCCGCTCGCTGTTCAACCATGGCGACCGGCCGCGCAACTTCTACATGCAGGGTTCGATGGGCCATGTGGCCTCGCTGGCCCTGGGTTCCGCCCTGGCCCGCCCGTCGGAACGGTTCGTGGTGCTCGACGGTGACGGCTCGGTGCTGATGCACATGGGAGCGCTCACCACGGTGGGGCACTTCGCGCCGCCGAACCTGGTGCACGTGCTGTTCGACAACCAGGTCTACGACTCCACCGGCGGGCAGGCCACCACCGCGAGCACCACCGAGTTCGACACCATCGCCCGGGGCAGCGGCTACCGGCGGGTGCGGTACGTGGACTCCACGGCGGCGGTGCGGCCCGCGATCCAGGACGCCTTCCGCGCCGAAGGGCCCACGCTCCTGGTGGTCCGCGGCCGGGCGGGCGGCGCGACGGGCGAACGGGCCTCCGGGGCCGTCACCGTCCCCGAGATCGCGCGCCGGTTCAGCGCGGAACTGACCGCGGGGCAGGTGCCGTTGTCGTGACCGGTACGGTTCCCCCCGCGGCCGTCGCCGGACTGCGACGGCTGCCAGGACACCCCGCCGCGTTCTTCGGGACCGGCGCCGCGGCACGGCTCAACGCCGTGCTGGCCGGCGCCGGCGCCCGGCGCGTGCTGCTCGTGCACGGGCCGTCGTACGCCACCGGCGCGGCGGCCCGCCTCACCCGGGCCGGCCGGGCCGGGTACGAGGTGCACCACTTCGGCGACGTACGGCCCAATCCGGAGCTCGGCCACATCGAGGAGGCGGTACGGGTCATCCGCCGGCTGCGCCCCGACGCCGTCGTCGGCATCGGCGGCGGCAGCAGCATGGACGTGGCCAAGGCCGCCTCCGTGCTCGCCGCCCAGGACGCGGACCCGGCGGAGTGTCTCGGCACGCCGGACCCGGTCTTCCGGAAGCGCCCGGGACGGCTGGTCCTGATGCCCACCACCGCCGGTTCGGGCAGCGAACTCACCCGGTTCGCCACCCTGTACCGGGACGGCCGCAAGCTGTCCCTGGACACGGACGGGGCCCGGGCCGACGTGGTCCTGGTGGATCCCGAGCTGACCGCGACCGTGCCGGTGCCGACGACGGTGGCCGGCGCGCTCGACGCCTTCAGCCAGGCCGTGGAGTCCTCCTGGGCCCGCACCGCCACCCCGCAGTCCCTGGAGTGGGCCGAGGAGGCGCTGCACGCCCTCCTCCCCGCGCTGCGGCAGCTGGCCGACACGGGACGGCCGGCCGAGGTACGGCACGACCTGTCCCTGGGCGCTGCCCTCGCCGGGGCGGCCATCGACGTCACCCGTACGACCGCGGCCCACGCCCTGTCGTACGCGCTGACCAGCCGGCTCGGCCTGCCGCACGGTGTGGCCGTGGCCCTGCACCTGCGCTGGCTCATCGGCCGGCACGCCGCGGCGACCTCCCGGGAGTGCCCGCCGCCCGGTGTCCGCGTCCTGCACGGGCGGGTCGCCGAGATCCGCCGGATGGTACGGGCGCACACCGGCCGGGAGCCGGAAGAACTGCTCGCGGACCTCCTGGAGGCCGGCGGCTACCCCGCCGATCTCGCCGACCTCGCCCTGCCGGCCGACGACTGGGCCGGCGTGGTGGCCGAGGCGCTGCACTCCGGCCGGGCCGTGAACAACCCCTGCACGCTCACCCCCGAAGACGTCCTCGGCCGGTTCGTCCGGCCCTCACTGACGGAAGGCGCCGCGCGATGAACGCACAGCGTGTCCTGTACACCGACCCCGCCTGGCTGGTCGCCGACGGCCGGCAGGACCTCTCCCTGGCCACCGTCGAGCGCGATGTCCTGGGCGACAAGGTCGAACTGCTCACCGCTCCGCACGAGGACGGCCGCTACGTCCTGACCGACGACCGGCTGCTGGAACGCGCCGCCGGAGCCGACGCCCTGGTGGTGTACCGCTGCCAGGTCACCGACGCCCTGCTGGACGCGGCGGGCGACAGGCTGCGGGTCGTGGTCCGGCAGGGCGTGGGCGTGGACAACCTCAACGCCGACCTGCTCGCGGAGCGCGGCCTGCCCGGCTTCAACGTGCCCGACTACTGCGTGGACGAGGTCGCCGTGCACACCTCGGCGCTCGCCCTCGCCCTGGAACGGCACGTGGTGCCGCAGCACGTGACCCTGGCCGGCGGCACCTTCGACATCTACGCCGGTGGCGCGCCGCGCCGCGTCAGCCGCCGCACCCTGGGCATCGTCGGCTTCGGCCGGATCGGCCGGGCCGTCGCCCGCAAGCTCGGCACCTTCTACGGCCAGGTGCTGGTGTACGACCCCTACATCGGCCGGGACCTCGCCGAGGGCTACGGCGCCCGCACCGTCGACACGCTGGAAGAACTCCTCGCCGAGTCCGACCTGGTGACGCTGCACTGCCCGCTCACCCCCGGCACCGAAGGCCTGATCGGCGAGGCCGAGCTGCGGGCCATGAAGTCCGACGCCTTCCTGGTCAACGCGGCCCGGGGCAAGCTCATCGACCCGGAGGCGCTCGGCAAGGCGCTGGACGAGGGCGCGATCGCCGGAGCCGGACTGGACGTCTTCGCCCCGGAGAACCCGCACCAGGACCCGCGCTGGAAGCCGGTGCTCGACCACCCGCACTCCGTCTTCACCAGCCACCGGGCCTTCCTGTCCGAGGAGGCGGAGGCCAGCAGCCGCCGGCGGGTCGCCGAACTCGTCCGGGACGCTCTCGCCGGTGACCCGGCCCTGCTCGCCGGCCGGGTGGGCCGCGTACTGCCCGACGGAGCCGCCCGATGACCACACTCGCTCCCACCGCCGTCACCGACCAGAGCGGCAACGTGGTGGTCCTCTCCACCGGCGACATCCGCGTCGCCCAGCACGAGCCGGGGGCCGTACCCGCCGCCCGCCGCGCGGACCAGCCCTACCGCTCCCCCGCCGGCGACCTGGCGCTCCGCGAGGCCATCACCGCCTACGCGGCGGACGGCGGGACCGCGGGGTTCGGCCCGGACCAGGTGGTGGTCACCCCCGGTGCCCGGCAGGCGATCTTCACCGCCCTGCTGTCCGTCCTGCGCGGCGACCGCCGGGAGGTGCTGCTCCCGACGCCGTACTGGGCCAGCTTCCCCCGGCTCGTCGAGATGGCCGGCGGGACGCCGGTGCCCGTGCCCACGGAGCCCGGCCAGGGCGCTCCGTCCCTGGAGGCGCTGGCGCGGCTGACGACCGGGCGCACCGCCATGCTGATCCTCAACTCCCCCCGCAACCCCGACGGCGCGGTGGTCTCCGACGAGGAGCTGCGCGGTATCACCGAGTGGACGGCGGAGCGCGGGCTGACCCTGCTGTTCGACCAGGTGTACCGGGGTGTCGCGCTGTACGAGGAGCCGGCGCCCTCCGTGACCCAGCTCTACCCGGAACTGCCGGGCCACGTGGTGCTCACCGACGGGGTCACCAAGAGCCACGCGCTGGCGGGCCTGCGGCTCGGCTGGGCCGTGGCCGGGCCCGACACCGCCGGCCGGATCACGGCCACCGCCTCCCACCTCATCGGCGGTGCCAGCGGAGTGGTCCAGGACATCGCGCAGCAGGTGCTGACCACCGGGGAGCCCGGACGCCGGGAGCTCGGCGCCCGGCTCGCGACCCACCTCGACCTGGCCCTCGACGCCTTCGCCGGCATCCCCGGAGTGCGCTGCGCCCGCCCGGCGGGCGGCATCTTCCTCTTCCCCGACCTGCGCGGCTGGCTGGCCGACAGCGCCCCGCCGCAGGCACGGGAGGACATCGTCGGCTGGCTGCGCGCCCGGCACGAGGTGGCGGTGGTCGACGGCGCGGCCTTCGGCGCCCCCGGCCATCTGCGGCTCTCCTTCGCACTGCCCGCCGACCAGCTCAAGGACGGCCTGCACCGGCTGCGTACGGCCCTCACCCGCCCCTGACCTCCGAGCAGAAGCGAGCCACCACCATGGACCCTGCCCTTCTGGACGCCCTCCCCCACGCGGTACAGGCCGCACTCGGCCGGCAAGGCGCCACCCACGAGCGCATCGCCGCTCTGGTGGACGACCGGCCCGGCGACGTGGTCATGCTGGCCGGTTCCTACGCGACCGGCGAGGCCAACCCGACCTCGGACCTGGACATCCTCGTCCTGATGTCCGGACCGGGTGCGCGTGGGGTGCCCGGCACCACCAACCATCCCTCGATCTTCGGGGACAGCTTCGACGGCATGGCGGGCGACTTGATGGTCAACATCGAGTACGTCAGCGAGGACGCGATCGCCCTGGTGCAGCAGGCCGTACGGCCGGCCACCGGCGGCGAACTGCCCGACCTGGCCAACCTCCAGGGCCTGGAACTGCGGCTGGTCCAGCGGGTCAGCACGGGCCGGCCGCTGTCCAACGCCGACCGCCTGGACGAGATCAGGAAGGGCATCGACGCGGACCTCGTGCGCGCCTCGGCGGCGGCACTGGCCTTCGTCGACACGATGAGCCTCCTGGCCGACACCACGGTGCTCCCGTCCCCGGCCCGGGAACTGATGTGCCGCGGCGCCGCCGAAGCGCTTCTCACCTCCGGTCTCAACGCCTTCGGCCGGATCACGTACGGCACCAAGCACCTGCTGTCCAGGTCGGCGACCGCCGCCCAACTCTCCGGCGCGCCCGCGCTGTTCGCCCAGTGCGACAAGGTGCTCTTCGCCGACCGGCTGCCGCAGGAGGAGGCGCTGCCCTGGCTGCTCGACCTCGCGGAGGAGCTGTTCCGCGCGTTCGGCGACGAGCGGTGCGCGCCCGGCATCCAGCCGCTCCTCGAACCGTTCCGGCCCCAGTGGGCCTGGTCGGGCCGGGCCTTCTAGGTCCGGTCGGCCTTCTGTCCCGAATCGTGCTGTCCCGAATCGTTTCTACCTAGGGAGTCCCCCGTGAGCTCCGCTCCCCAGTCACACCGGGGAATCATGGCCCAGCCGGCGTTCCGCCGCTTCTGGGCGGCCCGGACGCTGTCCCTGGTCGGCGACTACGCCTTCCGCATCGCTTTCGCCACCCACCTCATCACCGTGACCGGTTCGGCGTCGGTGCTCGCCGCCGCCACCGCCGCGCTGCTGGTGCCCTCGCTGCTGTTCTACCTGGTCGGTGGGGCGGTGGGAGACCGGACCAAGGCGCGGCGGCGGGTCCTGGTGGTGTGCGACGTGGCGCGGGTGGTCGTCCTGCTGCTGATCGCCGCCGCCACGTACTGGACGACCAGCGCGCTGCTCCTGGTGGCGCTCTCGTTGCTCATCGGGATCGCCGACGGCTTCTTCATGCCGGTCTCGTTCTCGTACATGCTGGAGATCACGTCGCGGGACAAGCTGGTCTCCGCGAACTCCGCGCTGTCGGTCAGCATGCAGTTCGGGCTGATCGGCGGGCCGCTGATCGGCGGTCTGCTGGTGGGGTTCGTCGGGGCGCCCGCCACGTTCGCCTTCGACGCGCTGACCTTCCTGTTCTCCGGGATCCTGCTGATGGTCCGGCCGAAGGGCGTGACCGGCGCCCGGCCGGTGACCACCGGAGAAGCGGCCGACGAGCCGCGTCAGCCGATGGGCGAGCAACTGCGCCGCTTCGGCAGGGACATCGTGGAGGCGCTGCACTACGTACGGGGCGTGCCCTGGCTGCTGATTTTTCTGGGCGTCGGCGCGCTGGTGAACGCCGTCTTCGCCGGTGTGCTCGACGTACCGATTCCGCTGATCATGTCCCCGGAGGGCACCAGCCAGGCCCAGTCACTCGGTGTCTTCTACGCGCTGGAGGGCGTCGGCGCGCTGATCGGCGCCGTGATCCTGATGCGGCTCACGGTCAAGCGGCTGGGCACCAGCATGTTCGCGATGCTGCTGATGATGGCGGCGGCGCTGACCGCCGTCGGATTCTTCGGCGGAGGCGTCCCGGCGCTGGCCCTCGCCCTGCTGTACGGCATCGGGCTGCACGTCTTCAACTCCCTCTACCCGAGCCTGCTCCAGGACCGGGTGCCGGAGAACCTCACCAGCCGGGTGGGCAGCCTGTCGTTCCTCGGGTTCGACGGCCTGATCCCGCTGGGCACGCTGCTGATGGGCCCGCTGGTGACCACCATGGACGCACAGGGCGCGGCCATGGTGGCCGGCGCGGCGGCCGTCCTGCTCAGTCTCGCGGCGCTGCTCGCCCCCAGCATCCGGGGCCTGAAGGCCGAGCCGCCGGCCGGCGTCCCCGCGGCCGAGCCCGACCTGGCCCCCCGCTGACCCGTCCGCGAGGACCGGCCCACGACCGAACGAAGGAGAGGAATGCCCCGCACCGAGATCTCCGCGCACTTCGACGCCGCACGCTGGGGCCGGCTGCACCCCGGCTCCGCGGTGCAGAGCGCCTGCTGGATCGACATCATGCTCAGTCGGCTGCCCGGAAAGCCCCTGATGGTGCTGCACGAGGACGACGACGGTGCCGCGCTCGGCTTCGTGGGCGCGGTGGTCGGGGAGCCGGGCGCCTACGAGGCGTACAACCCGTGGACGATCCTGCGCGCCGACCCCGAAGTATTCCCCGCCGCGCACGCCGACGGGCCGGTGGCCCCGCAGCTCGGCGGCGCGGCGGAGGACATGCTCCCCAGCGTGGTGCTGTCCGCCCCCGGCTACCTCGGTGACCCGGTCGGTCCGGCCGGCCGGCACCCGGACGCGGTACGCGACTGTCTGTCCGCGGTGCTGGACCACGCGCGGGACGCCGGGCTGGCGACGGTGTGCGTGCTCTACACCACCCCCGAAGGCGCCGCCGTGCTCGACCCGGTGACCACGGCGCTCGGCGGCGCGAGCTTCGATCTGACCTCCAGGTCGGTGCTGGAGATCGGCTGGGCGGACTGGGACGACTACCACTCGGGGCCGCGCAACCGGCGGCGGGCCGAGATCCTGCGGCAGCTGCGCCGGCTGGCCGAGGCCGGGGGCGAAGTGGTCCGCGAGGATCCGCGGCCCCGGTTCGACGAGGTGGTGGCCGCGCGCTGCTGCCTGCTGCGCCACTACGGCCAGCCCGCGGACGAGGACAGCGAACGGCGCAGGCTGCGCGCCCTGATCGAGGCGTTCGGCGACGACCTCGTGCTGTACTCGGTCGTCCGCGAGGGCCGCCTCCTGGCCCACGCGCTGTTCGTCGCCCAGGACCGCATCCTGCAGAACATCTACGCCGGCACCACCGAGGAGGGCCGCGCCACACCGTACGCGCACCTGGCGGCCACGTACTACGCGCCGCTGATGTACGTCACCGGCAAGGAGTTCGACCGGATCGACTACGGCGTGGGCCACGAGACGACCAAGCGTCTGCGCGGCTGTCTCGTCGTGCCGCTGCGCGGTCACCTGCTGCCGGTGTCCGGGCGGTGACGGGCGGGCCGGGCGACGTGTCGGCGGCCGCCCGGCCCGCCGAGGGCTGCCTGTGCCACTGCCGCCGGACTTCGAGCACTACCGTCCGTGGTTCTCAGGGGGCGTCGTGCCCGGCGCCCTGCCACAGAATTCCGCTTCCCCGACGTCCTCGTACCGCTGCACGGTCTGCCGCGTCAGCCAGTCACCGTTGACGTTGAAGGCGAGCAGGTGCCGGCCCCCCACGGTGCCGTAGGCGTGCGTCAGGGAACCGTGCAGGCTTCCGTCGTGGCCCCAGACCGTCACGCCGCAGGACAGTTCGCGGCCCATGAGCCCGAGTCCGTACCGGTCGGGGAGGGCTTCTTCCGGCAGGCGTACCGCGTGCAGCATGGCCCGCATCTGTGCCGCCGGCAGCAGGTCGCCGCGCAGCAGTGCGGCCAGGAAGCGGGCGATGTCCCCGGTGGTGCTCACGATGTCGGCCGACCCGGCCCACATGGTGGTGTTGTAGTCCGTCGCGTCGTGGATCGCGGCGTGCGGGTCCTGGACGTAGAGCGTGGAGTACGCGACGGGGCGCGGGCCGGGCAGCGTGGGGTCGGTGCCGGGAAAGGACGTCTCGCGCAGCCGCAGCGGGCGCAGGATGCGGCGTTCGATCTCGTGGCGGTAGGAGTGGCCGGTCACCTTTTCGACGATCATTCCGGCGACGAGGTAGTTGGTGTTGGAGTACGCCCAGCCCTTGCCCGGCGCGAACAGCGGCCGGTGCCGGAGCGCGGCACGCAGTACGTCGTCGGGAGCGAACGTGTCGTAGCGGTGTCTGAGGAAGCCCGCGCCGGTGTAGCGCTCCTTCAGCGCGGCGTCGTCGCTGAAGTTGTAGAGCCCGCTGGTCTGCTGGAGCACCTGGCGTACGGATATCCGGCGGCCGTCGTTGCCGTTGCCGCGGATCGCGCCCGGGAGCCACCGGTCCACGCTGTCGCCGAGGCCGAGTCTCCCCTCGGCTTCGAGTTGCAGGACGACGGTGGCGAGAAAGGTCTTGGTGACGCTGGCGGCCCGGAAGTGGTCGGCGGCGCTGCGCTCCCGTCCGGTGCCGAGGTCGGCGACTCCGGCCGTGCCGTTCCACACTCCGTGCTCGTCGCGTGCTTGGGCGGCCACGCCGGGCAGGCGGACCTCGGCCACCAACCGGCCCAGGGCCCGGCGGGTCGACGGGTGCTCCGCGGATGCCTGGTGGCCGGGCTCCGCGGCCTGTGCCGGTCCCGTCAGAGCGGTCACGCCGAGGACGAAGGACACCGCCGTACCCGCGCAGCGGCGGAAGCGACGGGCACGGTGTGCGGGGGAACGAGGGGCACGGTCCTGCATACGGGGCCTCGGCATACGGGGTCTCCTCCCCGACCGCACGCGACGGCGCCCGGCGGGGCGTCGGCTCGCCTGTTCCAGGAGCCGCGCGTGTCTCGGCAAGCAACAGTCGGCCGAGCATAATCGGCGCCACCGTGCGTGTCCTGCGGGAGACTTGGATTCAGCCCCGGGCCCTGCCGCGAGCCCGGTCGAAGGCCCATGCCCCCAACCCCACCAGCACCGCCGCCCCGGCCGCGTACACCGGCAGCCAGAGGGTCGTGGTGGCGGACAGGCAGTCGGCCACGGCGGCCTGACTGTTGACGTCCTGGGCGTGCGCCAGGGCGGCGCCGTCGCGGCCGGCCAGGCCGGCCAGCGCCGCCTCGGTGCGGATGCTTTCGTAGCTGCCCAGCGCGGGGCACCGGTCACGGGTGCCCGGCATCGGGAACAGCCAGGCCCAGCGCTGCATCATGGGGGCCAGGGTGATCGCCGCGCACAGGCCGACGACCAGCGAGAACGCCGTCAGGTTCGCGATGTACGCGCGGCGGAGGCCGGGGGCCCACGGCGGCAGCCGGTAGAAGGAGAGGATCACCGCGAGCAGCGTCACGCCGACGTACGTGGCGAACCACTGCCACGAACCCTGCGCGAGGGCGGCCGTCAGCACGGCGGCGAGCCCGATGCCGATGACTCCCGACCCGCCGGGGACGGTGTGGACCGCGCCGGCGGGTGCCGGACTCCGGTCTCCTCGGCGGCTGGGGTCGTCCACGGCTCCTCCTGCCTGGTCCGGACACCGGACCAGCATCCCGGCGCACCGCACCGGCACGCCGCCGCCATGCCGGGCCGGTCCGGAAGCCTGGCCCGGATGGCGGCACCCCGCGCCTCGGTCCCCGGGGCGCCCCCGCCCCGTCCGGCGCGGGATTACGTAAGGCCCCGGCTACGTAGTTCTCGCCGACGCGGTGATTCCCCTTCCGGCGGCATGGTCGGTACAGCAGTCACGTACCGGCTCCGGACGGATGGGGACGCGCCGGTGAACAGGACAGGGGAATCACGTGCTCAGCTCGCCTCCGGCCGCCACGGCTTCCGTACCCACCGCGCGGCGGGTGCGGGTGGCGGTCACCGCACCCGACCCGATCAGCCGTGAGGGGGTCCTCAGCCAGCTGCGCCGCCACCCGGAGGTCGATCTCGGGGAGGACGCCGGTTCCGCCACCGTGGCCGTGCTCGTCGAGGACGTACTCGACGAGGCGGCGCTCGCCCGGCTGCGGCGGCTCGTACGCAGCGAGGGAGCGCGGGTGGTGCTCGTCGTGGGGACCATCCGCGAGAACGAGCTGCTGGACGTCATCGAGTGCGGCGCGGGCGCCATCGTGTGGCGCCGCGAGGCCACCGCGCACCGGCTGGTGCAGGCGGTGCTGACCGCGGCCGAGGGCGGCGGCGACCTGCCCGCCGACCTGCTGGGCCGGCTCATCAGCCAGGTGGGCCGCCTGCACCGGGGCGGCGCCGACCAGCCGGGGTCCTTCCTGGGCCTCACCTCGCGCGAGGTGGACGTCGTGCGGCTGGTCGCCGAGGGGTTCGACACCTCGGAGGTCGCCACCAAGCTGTCGTACTCCGAACGCACCGTCAAGAACGTCATGCACGGGCTCACCACCCGCCTGCACCTGCGCAACCGCTCGCACGCGGTGGCGTACGCCCTCCGCGAGGGCTACATCTGACCGGACGGACGGCGGGCGCGGTCCTTGGGGCACGAGCACTGCCCCGCCGTCGTCCCCGGCGTGCCTGCGCCCCGGACGGCACAGGGGCCACGATCGGCAGCAGGGCCGCGCACAGCCGACGCGACCGGCGGCAGGGCCGCGCAGCGCCGATGCCGGGGACGGCGGGGCGGCCGGCAGGTGGGAGCACGTAAGTGATTCATGAGGTGGACGAGGTCCTCAAGGGGCTCATCGGCGGCGGGGCTCTGGCCGGGGCCGGTATCGACGTGTCCTTCGAGGTGCCCACCCGTGACTGGGCGGCGCGGCGCAACGCGCCGGTGGTCAACGCCTATTTGTACGACGTACGGGAGGACATGGCCCGGCGGCAGCGCGGACGCACGGCGCTGCGCGACGAGCGCGACATCGTCGTACGCCGCCGTCGCGCGCCGCGCTGGTTCCAGCTCTCCTACCTGGTGACGGCCTGGACGAAGACACCGCAGGACGAACACCGGCTGCTGTCCGCGGTGCTGGCCACCCTGCTGCCGCACGAACTGCTCGCCGCCGAGGAGCTTCCGGAATCACTCGGGCGCCTCGGCCTGGCGGTACCGGTGACGGTGAGCGGCAGCCAGTCGGAGGCCCGTTCCCTGGCCGACATCTGGTCGGCGCTGGGCGGGGAGCTCAAGCCCTCCCTGGATGTCGCGGTGACCGTGCCGTTCCCGGCGTTCCCCGACTACGACGCGGGGCCCCCGGTCACGGAGGGAGCGGTGGTCCGGGTACGCGGTGCGGACGGCGGCCCGCCCCGGTCGGAGGAGCGCGGCCACCGGCCCCGTCAGATCGCGGAGGCCCGCGCCGCACACGAGCAGGCGGCGGCCCGCCGCAAGGAGCAGACGTGAGCAGTACCTCGCCCCTGGACGACGTTCTCTCCACGGCTTCCGGGGTTCTTGGGGCGGCCGGTCCGGCGCGTGCGCTCCTCGGCCGGCTGGCGGAGCTGCGGAACGCGGTGACCGCGCTGGTCGAACACCGCTCCGCCGGCGATCCCACCGCGGACGACCCGTTGCGCGGCCTCTACCTGTCCGAGGACGCCGTGGGCCGTCTGCTGCGCACCTGGCCGCGTGCGGTGCCGGAGAGCGTCTGGGAAGCGGACGCAGCACCGGACGCATCGGCGGAGTGGCCGCCGGACGCCGACGACCGTCTGGCCCGTACGGCCGCCCGGCTGCGGCTGACCGAGCTGGACACCGCCGTGCTCCTCATCGCCCTCGCCCCCGACCTCGACCGCACCTTCGAGCCGCTGTACGGCTACCTCAACGACGACGTGAGCCGCCGCCGCGCCACCGTGGGCCTCGCCCTCGACCTGTGCGGGCTGCCCGCGCACCTGCCGGAGGCGCGCGCCCGGTTCCACCTTTCGGCGCCGTTGCGCGCCCTCGGACTGCTGACCGTCGAGGAGCCCGAACGACCGCTTCTGACCCGTTCGTTGTCCGTACCCGACCGGTTCACCGCCCATCTGCTGGGTGACGACATCCCGGATGCCGCACTCCTCGGGCTGCTGCATCCGATGCCGGAGCCGCTGCCCGGTGCGGAACACGACGCGGCCTTCGTACGGCGGCTGGCCGCGCGCCTCGGCGACGGGCCGTTCACCGTCTACCTGCGGGAGCACCGTGCGGGCGATGCCTTGGCGGCCCTCGCGTCCGCGCTGCACGAGGCGGGCGTGGACGCGCTGCGTTTCCAAGGACCACCGCACCACGTCCCGGAGCTGTTGCGGGAGGCGCGGCTGACCGGCCGGGCGGCCGTGGTGGACGGTCTGCCCGAGCACCCGGGGCCGATGGTCGCCGAGCTGTCCGCGGCCACCGACGTGACCGTGCTGCTGACCGACTCCCGTCCGTACGATCCCCAGTGGTCCGCGCACGACCCGCTGGTGCTCCAGGCTCCCCGGCGGCCGGCCGGGGGCACGGCCTCCTGGCGTACCGCGCTGGGGCCGGCGGCCGACGGCTTCGACCTGGCCGCCACCGTGGCGCCGTACCATCTCGGCGGCGAACACATCGTCCGCGCCGCCCGGGCAGCGACGGCGCTCGCCGCCTTCGACGGCACCGCGCTCACCGCCGCCCACGTCCAGCTCGCCGCGCGGCAGCAGTCGGCCTCCGGCCTCGAACGGCACGCTCGCCGCATCCGGCCCGCGGTGGACTGGCACGACCTGGTCCTGCCCGACGGGCCCCTCGCCCAGCTGCGCGAACTCGCCCTGCGCGCCCGGCACCGCGACCGGGTGCTCGGCGACTGGCGGCTCAGTGCCGGCGGCGGCCGCGGCCGCGGCGTCCTCGGCCTCTTCGCGGGCGAGTCCGGCACCGGCAAGACGCTGTCCGCCGAGGTGATCGCCGCCGACCTGGGGGTCGATCTGTACGTGGTCCAGCTGTCCTCGATCGTGGACAAGTACGTCGGCGAGACCGAGAAGAACCTCGAACGGATCTTCACGGAGGCCGACCGTACGGACGCCGTGCTCCTCTTCGACGAGGCCGACGCCGTGTTCGGCAAGCGCTCGGAGGTCAAGGACGCGCACGACAGGTACGCCAACCTGGAGAGCGCCTACCTGCTGCAACGCCTGGAGTCCTTCGACGGCACCGCCCTGCTGACCACCAATCTGCGGGCCAACATCGACGACGCGTTCACCCGCCGCCTCGATCAGGTGGTCGACTTCCCGTTCCCGGACGCCGGACAGCGTCTCGCGCTGTGGCGGCACGGCCTGTCGCACGTGCCCCGCGCCGAGGACGTCGACGTCGAGTCCTTGGCCGAGGACTTCGAACTGGCCGGCGGCTCGATCCGCAGCGCGGTGGTCACCGCCGCCTACCTCGCGGCGGGCCGGGACGAGCCGGTCGCGGCGGGCGACCTGCGGGAGGGCGCCCGCCGCGAGTACCGCAAGGCGGGCCGGCTGGTCCCGGACGAGACGAGCTGGTGACACGGCGGGGCTGCTCGCCCGGCCGGCGCGTGGTCACACGGTGAAGCGGACCGCCTCCAACTGGAGGTTCAGCTCCATGGGGCTGCCGCCGTACCTCCACTTGCCCGGCTCGGTGCACAGCTTGCCCGTCCAGTCCTGGTCCTTCACACGGGCCTCGTGGCACACCGAGCCGTCGAAGACCTGGAGGGTGAAGCCTTCCAGGGGAGGGTCGGCGCTCTCGGTGCTGCCGAGGACCATGTCCGTCGCGTCGTCCTCCTTCTGCCACGCGTCCCCCTTGCGCCAGCCCTCGCCCACGTAGGCGGACGCGCCGGTGACGCCTTTGGCGCCGGACACCGCGATGTTGAGGGCTTTGACCGGCTTGCCCTGGCCCACCGTCCCGGCCTCGGCCCCGTCGCACACCGGCTCCTGCCAGCCGTCGTCCTGGACGAAGGCGCGGTAGCAGATGTGCCGGCCGGCGCCGCGGGCGACGAGCTCGCGTACCGCGGTGGCCGCGGTGCGCTCCTCGGGCTTCTTCTCGGGCTCGCCGCCCCCGCCGTCCTTCGGCTTCTCCTCTCCGCCGCCGGGCTTCTCCGGCTCCTGGCTGGGCTTGTTCTCCGCCTTGGGCGGTGGACTGCTGATCGGTGCGGACGGGCTGGGCGGCGCGATCTGGCCGGCCTTCTCCAGCTTCTCCCGCGCCACGCTCCGCACCTGCGGCCGGTACGCCAGCCAGATCGTCACGAACGCGATCGTCAGTGCGAGCAGCAGACCGAAGGTGGTGGCCAGCCATCCCGGCAGGACGCCGCGCTGCACGAAGGTGCCGGCCACCTCGTCCGGCTCGGTACCGGAACGCCGTACGGCCAGCGCGTACGGCTGCTCCTGCTTGGAGCCGAACCAGGTGATCTGCCGGGGCCGCAGCGTCACCTTCACGAAGGCGGCCCGGCCCGGCTCGATCTGCACGTTGCCCGGCTGGATCTCGTACGACAGCCGTTCGCCGGCGTCCTTGCCGCTGAGCGAGGCGGTGACCTTGGTGTTGCCGAGATTGTCCACCGCCAGCCGCGGCCGCCCCCGGAACCGCCCCTGCACCGTCGGCGGCACCAGCTCGGCGCGCACCTCGGTGAAGGGGGTGATGGTGAGGTTGCCCTCGGGGACGGTGACGGCGTCCGGATGTTCCGTCGGCGTGACCCGTACCGCGTACGGATTCGGGCCGGCCGTCGCGTCCGGCGTGCGCGGCGGCGCGAACGTCAGGTCCACCGTGCCGGTCGTCCCCGGGTAGAGCCGCAGCGCCTGCGGCTCCACGGTGGTCCAGGGGGCGAGATCACCGACCGGCTCGAAGTGGTACTCGTCGACGATGTCTCCGGTGTTGCGCACCCGCAGCCGCACCGTGGTGCTGCTGCCGGGGCTGACGGTCGCGGAAGCGGGTTCCAAAGAAGTCCAAGGGCTCACGCCACGACGCTAGGAGAGGCGGCGGACACCGTCACGAGCCCTCCGGGCAGACCCGGCTGCCCGGACGGGCGGTGCCGGGTGCCCTCGGCCGGCGGTCCGGCGCCCCGCTCTCCGGCGGTGCCGGCGCCGCGCGCCCGGCGGCTCCGGTGTCCCGGGCGGCGGGCCGCCACCGGCCGGCCGGGGAGGCACGCCCCCACGCCCTTGAGGGCAGCGGCACTGCCCAGGGCCCGGCACCTGAGGACGTTTCGGCGGCGGGGGCCGTACCGGAGGGTGGAGACGTCCCGTCTCGTATTCCGAGGAGAGCAGAGCATGCCGTCCTACCTGTCGCCCGGCGTCTACGTCGAGGAGGTGGCCAGCGGTTCGCGTCCCATCGAGGGCGTGGGCACCTCCGTGGCGGCCTTCGTCGGGCTCGCACCGGCCGGGCCCCTGAACGAGCCGACGCTGGTGACCAACTGGACCCAGTACGTGGCCTCCTTCGGTGACTTCACCGACGGGTACTACCTCGCCCACTCCGTCTACGGCTTCTTCAACAACGGCGGTTCCGCCGCGTACGTGGTGCGGATCGGCGGTGCCGCCGAAGGCGCTTCCGGCGAGGGCGCGTCCTCCGCCGCGGTGACCGGCTCGGCCCCCACGGCGCAGCTGCCCGCCGCCGAGCCACGCCAGCTCGGCACCTTCTCCGTGGCGGCCCTCGCCCAGGGCACGGCCGGCCCGCTGACCGTGGAGGTCGCCGATCCAGAAGGGGAAGGCCCCGCCGAACGGTTCAAGCTCGTCGTCAGGGACGGTGACAAGCCGGTCGAGACGTTCGACGTGAGCGCCAAGAAGGGCAACCGGTCCTACGTCGTCACCCAGGTCAAGGAGCGCTCCAAGCTCATCACCGTGACGGAGGCCGTGCCGGCGGCGCAGCTCGCCCGCCCGGACAACCAGACCGTCACCCTCGCCGCACCGCCGGCCCCGGCCCCGGCCACCGCGCCCGTGCCCGCGCAGCGGGACACCACCGCGAACCCCGGCCCGGCCCAGTACCTCGGCGACTCCGCCGACCGCACCGGCTTCGGCGGTCTGGAGGCCGTCGACCAGATCTCCATGGTGGCCGTGCCCGACCTCATGGCCGCCTACCAGCGGGGCGCCATCGACCTGGAGGCCGTCAAGGCCGTCCAGCTCGGGCTCATCGCCCACTGCGAGCTGATGGGCGACCGGGTGGCCGTCATCGACCCGCCGCCCGGCCTGAACGCCCAGCAGATACGGGTGTGGCGCCAGGAGACCGCGGGCTACGACTCCAAGTACGCGGCGCTTTACTACCCCTGGATCAAGTCCTTCGACCCGGCGACCGGCCAGGCCCGCATGGTCCCGCCCAGCGGCCACGTCGCCGGCATCTGGGCCCGCAACGACTCCGAGCGCGGTGTGCACAAGGCTCCCGCCAACGAGGTCGTACGCGGTGCCGTCGACCTGGAACTCCAGATCACCCGCGGTGAACAGGACCTGCTCAACCCCGTCGGCGTCAACTGCATCCGGGCCTTCCCCGGCCGCGGCGTGCGCGTGTGGGGAGCCCGCACCCTCTCGTCCGACCCCGAGTGGCGCTACCTGAACATCCGCCGGTACTTCAACTACCTGGAGGAGTCGATCCTCATCGGCACCCAGTGGGTGGTGTTCGAGCCGAACGACCACGCGCTGTGGGCCCGTATCCGGCGCAACATCTCGGCGTTCCTGGTCACCGAGTGGCGCAGCGGCGCACTCTTCGGCCAGCGGCCCCAGGAGGCGTACTACGTCAAGTGCGACGAGGAGACCAACCCGCCGGAGTCGGTCGACCTGGGCCGGGTCGTGTGCGAGATCGGTGTCGCGCCCGTCAAGCCCGCCGAGTTCGTGATCTTCCGGCTGTCGCAGTTCTCCAGCGGCAGCGGTGAGCTGGAGGAGTAAGCCGCCCGCCTCCGTACCAGCCACTCACAGCCCACCGCCACCGAGCCCGGAAGGACGGCGAACCCATGGCACTCATGCAGGGTGACTCCCTCACCTCACACAATTTCGGCCTGCAGATCGACGGGGTGATGGTCGAGTACCTCTCGGAGGTCAGCGGCCTCACCATCGAACAGGACGTCATCGTCAGCCCGCAGAACACCGCGCAGGGCAAGGTCGACATCAACATTCTGCCCGGCGTGCAGAAGAACGGGCAGTGCACCGTCGTACGCGGCATGACCCAGTCGTCCTCGTTCACGCAGTGGATCAACGACTCGATCAACGGGCGGATGAGCACGGCCCGCAAGAACGCCTCCATCATCATGATGGATTACGAGGACAACCCGGTGAAGCGCTACAACCTGCGCAACGCCTGGTGCAGCAAGATCGACGCGAGCACGCTGAAGGCCGGCGAGGCCGCCGTGCTCTCCGAGACCGTGACCATCGTCTTCGAAGAGCTGGTCATCGAATGATGCGGCGCACGGCTGCCGGTGCGCCGGGCGCGGGCACGGCCGCGCCGGCGCCACCGGTCCCCCGGGCCGCGGCGGCGGGAACGGAAGCCCCCGCTCCGCCCCCCGCCGCCACGGCTCCGGCCGACGCGGCGCCGCGCAGCCTGCGCACCGAGTTCCCCTTCCAACTGCCGCGCGGCTACGTCGACGAGGCGGGCACCGTGCACCGGGACGGCGTGATGCGCCTGTCCACGGCACGGGACGAACTGGTCCCGCTGCGCGACGTCCGGGTCCAGGAGAACCCCGCGTACCTGTCGGTGGTCCTGCTCGGCCGGGTCGTCACCCGGCTGGGCACGCTGCCGATGGTGCACGACGGGATCGTGGAGAACATGTTCGCCTCCGACCTCGCGTTCCTCCAGGACTTCTACCGCCAGATCAACGCCGAGGGCCACACCCGCGCCGCGGTGGACTGCCCGCACTGCTCCGAACCGTTCGAGGTGGAACTCGGCGGGAGCCGCCTGGGGGAATCGTGACGTACGCGACCGACCGGCTGCACGAGGAGATCGCGTACGTCGCCTTCCACTTCCACTGGGACCTGGAGACGATCCTGGACCTCGAACACCACGACCGCCGCGGCTTCACGGACCGGATCGCGTCCTTCGTGACGCGCGCCGGTGCGGAGGACTGAACCATGGGATTCCTGGAGCGGCTACGGAGCCGGGGCGGTCGTGAGCACGGTGGGGACGGCGGGGGTACGGAGGCGCGGCACGCTCCCGAGGACACGGGCCGTCGGGCTGGCGACGGTACGCCGTCCGTGACCGCCTGGCGGACGCTGCCGGCCATCCAGCGGTCCGTGACCGACGGCCGGGCCGAGGTCGCGGACGCCGGGTTCGGCAAGCGGCTGCCGACCTGGCAGAACCCGTCGTTCACGGATGCGGCGAGCACGCGCATCGGCGTTCTCGACACCGCTCCCTCCGGGCTGCTTCCGGGGGCGGTCACCGTCACGGCCCGGCCGGTGACAGGGCTGGAACGGCCGTCGAGGACGCTGCCGTGGGCGCCGGGGTCGCCGTCGCCGGCGGAGCCTGCTGGGCGGCGGGGGCCTGTGGTTCCGTTGCGGACTTTGGGGACGGTGGGGGTGGGGAGTGGCGTTAGGTCTGGAGCAAGCGCTGGGACCAGGGGTGGGGCTGGGGTTGGAGTGGGGTCGGCTTCCGGAGGCCGGGAGGTTCGGGCTGGAAAGGTCGTCAAGCCTGTCGGGTCTGTGGAGGCTGCTGGCTCTGTTGGTGTTGCTGGGACTGAGAAGCCTGCCGGGCCGGTCGTTTCGGGCCCGCGGACTCCGGCGGTTCGGCCTTCCGGCGGCGTTCGCCGGTCCCTGCCTGCTGCCACGGCCGCCACTGGTGCCCGGGCGAATCCGGGTACGGGGGCTGCCGCCACCCCGGTTGCCCGGGCGGCAGCGGTGACGCGGGGGCGGCCGGCAGTTGCCCCGGCCGCCCGGCCGGCGCTCCCTGCCGAATCACCGGCACTCATGGACGCACCCGCCGTGTCCTCTACTCCGTCCGCCGTGTCTTCGGCTCCGGTTGCTTCTTCCGCGCCTCAGGAGACACCAACGGCACCAGTGCCTGTCCCGCTCAAGGCTCGCGGTGTCCGTGTGACGCCCGCTCCGCCCGCTCCGTCCCGGCTGCCCCTGACCAAGGCGCCGACCGGGCCAGGCGTCGTGCGACGGCGGATTCTGCCGGTGGCTCGGCAGGACTTGAGGGCTTCGGCGAGTACTGCGGTGGCTGCGCCGACGCCGGAGGCGAAGACGAGCGTCGCGGAGGCCGCGCGCGAGCCGGTCGGCACCCGTAGGGAGTCCGGGACGGCCGCACCGGCCGGAGACGGCGGAGGAGGAACCGGAGCGGCCGCCCCGCGCGAAACCCCCAGCCGCCCCGCGCCGTCACCGAAGAGCAGCACAGCCGGCGCCCCGGCCTCGGCCGGTGAAATCACGGCAACTCGCCGGCGTACAGCGCCTGGGCGGGTCGAAACCGGCGCCGCGGTACAGCGGGCAGCGGCCCCCCGCGACCGTGCCCCGGTAGCGCCTCCCACCGGTACGGTGCTGTCGCCATCGCCCTCCCCATCACCGCTGCCGTCGCCGCTGCCATCGCCATCGCCATCCCCATCCCCATCGCCGTCGCCGTCGCCGTCGCCCAGCGATGACGGCCCACCGGCCGGTCCGCCAACAGGACCGATACAGGACCCACCTATCGCTCCGGCACCCGCCCCGCGCGGCACCGACACCGACACCTCGGCGGCCCCCGCCCGCGCACTCCCGGAGGTACAAGGCGCCGCTCCCCGGCCTGTCACGCCCTCGGAACAGACATCGCCCGCTCGCCCGGTTGCGGTCGGCGGCGCGGCCAAGGACACCACCTCGGCCTCGGCCCCCGTACCGGCCCCGGGCTCGGCTTCGGCTTCGGCTTCGGCTTCGGCTTCGGCTTCGGCTTCGAGTCAGCTGAACGCAATGCCCCCTGTGCAGCGATCACTTCAAGGGACGCGGCCGCTCCCGGTCGCCGACGACCACGCCGTACCCACCGCGCCTTCGGCGACCAGCTCTGACGCACCGCGTCCGGCCCCAGACCTTCCCCCTGCTCCTCCTGCTCCTCCTGCTCCTCCGTCCTCGGCGCCTTCCCCCGCCGTGGGCTCAGCTCCGTCCGCCACGTCCCGTACCGTGCCGGACCCGCTCCCTGACCGGGCCCCCGGCCCACCCGTGCCCCACCGGCCGGTTCAGCGCAGCGTCACCCGTAAGGTCGCCGCAACCGGCCTCGGCGCCCCGGTCTCGGCGACGCCGATGCCCGCGCCGCCGACCGCCGTTCCCCCCACCACGGCCGGCGCGTCGCGTACGCCCGAAATCTCTGTGCAGCCCGCCGTTACGCCCCGCCACCAGACGAACCCCACTCCTGCAACCCTCACCCCACCGCTGGCCCCCACCTCACGCTCCCCCCAGGCAACGCCCGTGAGCCAGAGCGCTCCGCCAGTGACCGCGCGGCGCCGTTCACCACTGGGTGCCCCGGTCATCAACGCGCCAGCGGACGCCATCCCCTTGGCCACACCCTCACCCCCCACGGGCGCTCCCCCTCCCGCCCTCCCCCCGCCCCAAGCAGCAGCCGCACCCGCTCCTTCCCCGCTCCCCGCGCCCCCGGCCGGGAGGCTTCCGGCCGCCCCACGGTCTCCAGCGCGTTCCGCTCCTGCCTCCTCCCCCGTCAACGTCCAGCGCCGCGCCACGCCTCCGAAGAGCGCACCACTGCACCACCCCACCCCGCAGCGCCCCACACCACACCGCCCCACCACCGCTCCTCGCCCCCTCCCCGTGACCTCCCTCGCACCACCTCCGGCGCCTCCCCTGGCGCCACCCCCGACAGCACCCCGGACATCGCCTCCGGTGTCGCCTCCGGCCTCGCCCCCAGTAGCACCCCGACCCCCACTGCCCCGCGCCTCCAGGACCAACAACACCCCGCCCACCCAGCCCCTGCCTCCACTCCCCCTGGCCGTCCAGCGTGCCCCCAAATCGGCCACCGGCACGTCCGCCGCCGGGGCCACACCGCCCCGGCCCCGGACACACCACCGCCCCACAACTGTGGGGCGCGCCGAGCCCCCACCCTCGTACACCCCGTCCCCGTACGTGCCCCCCTCGGCCACCTCCGCCGCCGATGCCCTCCCCCCGTACGACCCACTTCCACAGCGCCAGCTTCCAGGACAGCCCCTTCCGAGGCAGCACCCTCCAAGGCAGCGACCAGCAGAAAGCACACCCCGACCCGACGCCGCGGACCCCTCCGCCACCGCATTCGACCCACGCGCCCTGACCGACTTCCAGCTCGACGAACTGGTGCACCGGATCATCGGCCGCGTCACCCGGCTGATCCGCACCGAACTGCGGATGGACCGCGAGCGGATCGGCAGACTCCGCGACCCCCGCCAGTGACCGGCGGGCGACCTGCCTCCCGCCCCGTCCCGTACCTCTGACCGCTCTGACAGAAAGGCCCCTCGATGTCCCGCCAGGACCCAGGCTCGTCCCTCTGGTTCACCCTCACCATCGACGGCGAGAGCCTCGGTTACTTCAACGGGTGCGACGGGCTGTCGTCGCAGGTGGAGACGGAGCAGCGGCAGGAGGGCGGCAACAACGGCTTCGTCTGGCGGCTGCCGACCCGGGTCACCTTCTCCACCATCCGGCTGACCCGTCCGCTCACCCCGGACACCACCAAGGTCGCCAAGTGGATCTCCTCCGTCCAGACCGGCATCGAGCGGCCCACCGCCCAGATCACGGCGCTCCGCGCGGACGGTTCGGAGGTCGCGCGGTGGGGCCTGATCGACGTGCTGCCCGTCAGCTGGCAGGGCCCGGCCCTGGACCCGGCCAGTCCAGCCGTCGCCACCGAGGTCCTGGAGATCGCCCACCACGGGTTCACCGACTGAAGACCGCCGACCGACCGAGGAACGAAGAGACCACCCCATGCCCAAGAGCAGCAACGGCGCCGGCAAGAGCCTGGTCCGGGCCACCCTCGCCATCCACGAGCCGCCGCTCGGCACCGGCACCAGCCCGGGCGCGCTGATCAAGACGTTCGGCTTCGACTTCAACCCGGCGCAGCTGTCCCTCAGCCGTGCCGCCCAGTGGAAGGTGACGCCGGCCATCGCCGTACGCAAGGGCGCGCGGCCGGAGTTCATGGGGTCGCAGCCGCGGGCGATGTCCCTGGAGGTCTTCCTCGACTCCTCCGACCGGCCGACCAGCAACACGGTGCTGAACAAGGTGGCGGCGCTGCTGAGCTGCTGCGTGGTGACCGCCAAGAGCTCGGCGGCCAAGAAACCCTCCCCGCCCTGGGTGGTGTTCCAGTGGGGGTCCTTCTCCACGGCCCGGTTCACCGCGTACGTCAGCTCCGTCGAAGCCTCGTACACGCTGTTCGGGACCACCGGCGTCCCCATCCGCGCCACCTGCCGGATGCAGCTGCACGAGATTCCGCGCAAGACCCGGCGGCAGAACCCGACGTCGGGCGCGCTCACCGCGCAGCGAGTGCACCGGGTCGTCGCCGGTGACTCGCTCCAGTCCCTCGCCTGGCGGGAGTACGGGGACGCGGCCTCGTGGCGGGCGATCGCCGAGGCCAACGGCATCGACGACCCGTCCCGGCTGCCCACGGGCACCGAACTCGTCCTGCCCGCCGCCGAGGAGGTGCGGCACTGATGCTCGCTCCCGCCACGTCCGCCGTCCTCCAGGTCTCCATCGGCGGCGAACTGCCCGACGACGCCGTGGAGGCCCTGGTCGACGGCTGGGTCGACCAGGGCGCCGGGGTCCCCGCCGCCTTCGAACTGACCTTCCGCGACCCTTACCGGGTCATGATCAGCCGGCTGGGGGCGACGTTCGGCACCCCGGTCACCATCGCGACCGTGACCGACGGCCAAGGTGCCGGTGACACGCTGCTCACCGGCGAGATCACCGGTTTCGAAGCCGATTACGACGGTACCGGCACCTTCACCATCATCCGGGGTTACGACTTCGGGCACCGGCTCATGCGCCAGCGCCGGGTGGCGGCGTACCGGAACCAGTCCGCCTCCGACATCGCCAGGAAACTGGCCGCGCAGGACGGCGTGCCGATCGGCACGATCCAGTCGACGAAGACGGTGTACGAGTTCATCAGCCAGTCCAACGTCAGCGACTGGGACTTCCTGGCGCGGCTGGCCGACGAGAACGAGTCCGTCATGTCGATCGACGCGAAGGGCAGGTTCTGCTTCGTCAAGCCGAAGCCCGCCTCGGGCGCGCCCGCGGCGAGCATGGACGGCGAGGATCCGCTCGAACTGAAGGCCGGCATCGACATCCTGCGGCTGCGGGCCGCCGTGACCGCCGCCGACCAGGTCGGCAAGGTGGAGGCGCGCGGCTGGGACGTCACCCAGAAGAAGGCGCTCAGCTCCGTCTCGCCCGCCAAAGACAATCCCGGCTTCGCCATCGGCGAGACGCCCGGCAAGGCGGCGGGCAGGTTCAAGGCGGGCAAGCTGGTCGAGACGTCGACCCCGTACGACAAGTCGGCCGAGGTGCGGTTCGCCTCCGATGCCCTCGCCGACGACGTGACCGGGGCCTTCGCCGAGGTGGAGATCGTGGTGCTGGGCAACACCCGGCTGCGGCCCGGGGTGCCGGTGACGCTCTCGGACACCGGCGCACCCTTCGAGGGGAAGTACACGGCGACGTCCGTACGGCATGTCTTCGGCGACGGGAAGCACTACGAGTCGTGGGTGACCGTCAGCGGCCGGCAGTGGCGTTCGCTGTTCGGGCTGGCCTCCGGCGGGGGCGGCACGGGTACCGGACCCAGGCTGCCGGGTGTGGCCAACGCCCTGGTCACCGACGTGAACGACCCGCTCAAGCAGGGCCGGGTGAAGTTGCGGTTCCCCTGGCTGGACGACACCTACGTCAGCGACTGGACGCGGACGGTGCAGCTGGGCGGTCTCGGGGGCGGCGGGGTGTTCCCGATGGACGTCAACGACGAGGTGCTGGTCGGGTTCGACCGCGGCGCCCTGGACCACCCGTTCGTGATCGGCGGCCTCTACAACGGCAAGGACAAGCCGACCGTCGTCGGTGACGTGCCGCTGCACGACACCGTACGCAAGAAGGCGAGCCGGCACACCGTCTCCGACCGGGACGGCAACCGTATGGACCTGCTCAGCCAGAAGACCGGCGGCCGCAGGCAGGGCGTCCGGCTGACGTCCGGCGACAAGCGGCTGACCGTCAGCCTGGACCGGACGAAGACCGAGATCGTCGTGGACAGCAAGGGGTCGGTCACCATCAAGGGCAGCAGATCGGTGTCGGTGGAAGCCGGGACCGACCTCACGCTGAGCGCCCGTGGCCGGCTGAGCCTGCAGAGCGGTGGCCTGCTCAGCATCAGGAGCGGCGGCGCGCTCACCGTCGACTCCACCGGCTTGATCAACCTCAGGTCCGCGGGACAGATCGGGCTCACCACGGGAGGGGCCCTGAACATGACCGCGGGCGGCATCGCGACCCTGACCGCGGGCGGCTCCCTCCAGCTCACCTCGGTCGCCAACATGATCAACGGCGCCAAGACCACCATCTCGTCCCCGCTCTTCTTCGCCGCTGTCACACCACCTCTGCCGATGGCGGGGTGAGCGGCGTCCTCCGGACCGGTGCGCGTAGTGGTGTCTGTCTCTCTGTCCGTGGAAGGCGGGTGTGGTTCTGATGGCCGAACAGTTCGTCGGCTCCGGGTGGTCGTTCCCGCTGCGTATCGGGCCGACCGGCGGTATCGCGCTGGTCAGCGGCGAGCGGGAGATCGAGGAGGCGATCCGGCTGGTGCTGGCGACCGCGCCGGGCGAGCGTCCGATGCGGCCCGAGTTCGGCTGCGCCATCCACGACCTGGTGTTCGCCCCGGTCAACGAGCAGACCGCGGGCCGTATCCAGCACGAGGTGTACGCCTCCCTGGACCGCTGGGAGCCGCGCATCGAGGTCACCGACGTCCAGGTGACCACCGGCGCCGACCGCAGCGTCCTGTACATCGACATCCGCTACCAGATCCGCGGGACCAACAACCCGCGCAGTCTCGTCTTCCCTTTCTACGTCATCCCCTCCCACGAGGACGGCCCCGGCGGCGGCCGCTCCGACGACGGTTCCGGCGACTCCTCCGAAAGCGACGCCTGATGTCCCTGCCTTCCCCCAACCTCGACGACCGCCGCTTCCAGCAGTTCGTCGACGACGCCAAGCGCTACATCCAGCAGCGCGCGCCGGAGTGGACCGACCACAACGTCTCCGACCCGGGCGTCACCCTCGTCGAGACCGTCGCCCACATGGCCGACCAGATCGTCTACCGCCTCAACCGGGTGCCCGAGAAGAACCATCTGGCCTTCCTGGACCTGGTGGGGGTCACCCTGTTCCCGCCGACGGCGGCCCGTACGGACGTCACCTTCTGGCTGTCCGCGCCCCAGGAGGAGGCCGTGCCGGTGCCGGTCGGCACCGAGGTGGCCACCCTGCGCACGGAGCAGGAGGAGGCGGTGGTCTTCGCCACCGAGCGCGACCTGGCCATCGTGCCCAGCGCGTTGAGCCGCCTGGTGACGCAGCAGCGGGGCGAGCCCGTCACCGACCGGACCGCCGCGCTGGCCGAGGGCACCGACGTACGGTGCTTCGCCGACGTGCCCGGCCCCGGCGACTGCATGCTGATCGGCCTGACGGCGGCCGTACCGCACTGCGCCGTCGCCCTGGAACTCGACAGCCGGGTGGACGGTGTCGGCGTCGACCCGCGGCAGCCGCCCCTGGTGTGGGAGGCGTGGACCGAGGACGGCTGGCAGCCCTGCGGCCTGGACCGCGACGGCACCGGCGGCCTCAACCGCGCCGGCGACGTCGTCCTGCACGTCCCCGGCGGGCACACGCTGTCCCGCAACGCCGGCCACGAGGCCGGCTGGCTGCGCTGCCGCGTCACCGAGCCCCTGCCCGGCCAGCCCTTCTACACCACGTCACCGACCGTACGGTCCGCCGAAGCCTGCACCATCGGCGGCACCACCCGCGTCGTGCACGCCGCCACCGTGCACGACGAGGCACTCGGCGAATCCACCGGCCTGCCCGGGCAGCGGCGGCGGCTCGCCCAGACGCCCGTGGTCGGCGACGACCCGCCCCTGCTGCTCCAGACCGCCGAGCACGACGGCTGGCAGGACTGGCAGGTCGTCCCGCACTTCGCCGCGTCCGGGCCGGACGACCGCCACATCACCCTCGACGCCACGACCGGTGACATCGCCTTCGGCCCCGCCGTCCGTGAGGCGGACGGCACCCTGCGCCAGTACGGCATGGTCGCCCCCAAGGGCGCGGTCGTGCGCGCCCGCCGGTACCGCACCGGGGGCGGCCGCACCGGCAACGTCACCCGGGGCGCCGTACGGGTCCTGCGCAGTTCCATCCCGTACGTCTCCGAGGTCGTCAACGGGGAAGCGGCCCGCGGCGGGGTCGACGGGGAGACCGTCGAGGAGGCCAAGGTCCGGGCGCCGATCACGCTGCGCGCCCAGGAACGCGCCGTCACCCTGCGCGACTACGAGGAACTCGCCCGCCGCGCCGCGCCCGAGACCGCCCGCATCACCTGTCTGGAAGGCGAGCGGGACGAGTACGGGTCCTACGCGGTACGGGTGCTGGTCGTACCGCAGGCGGTGCCCGACCCCGGGGGCCGGCTCCGCTTCGAGCAACTCGTCCCCGGCGACCGCCTGCTGGGCCGCATCACCCGCCATCTCGACGAGCGCCGCCTCATCGGCACCCGGCTCGCGGTCGGCCCGCCCTACTACCAGGGCGTCACGGTCGTCGCCACCGTCCACGCCTTCCGCGGCACCGACACCGACCGGGTGCGGCGTCAGGCCCACGACGCCCTCTACCGTCACCTGGACCCGCTCACGGGCGGCACGGACGGCCGTGGCTGGCCCTTCGGCCGTCCGGTCCAGGCCGGTGAGGTCTTCGCCGTGCTGCAACGCGTCCCCGGCGTGGAACTGGTCGACGAGGTCGTGCTGCACCCCGCCGACCCGCTGACCGGCCGGCGCGGCGATCCGACCGACCGTATCGATCTCGATGCGCCGGCCCTGGTCTTCTCCTTCGACCACCGTGTACGGGTGATCGGGGACGGGTCGTGACGCGGCCGGCGCGCCCGGGAGGGCGCTCATGAGAGGCTCCGTCGACGGCCTGGGCTCGTCCGCCCCCATCGGCATGATGCTCCCGGCCGTCTTCGCCGACGACGATCTCGCCCAGCGCTTCGTCGGAGGGCTGGACGACGTCCTCGCGCCGGTCCTGAACGTGCTCGACTGTCTGGACACCTACTTCGACCCCGCGCTCACCCCGGCCGACTTCGCCCGGTGGCTGGGCACCTGGGTGGGCGCCGAGACCGACGGCACCGAACCCGAGCCGCGGCTGCGCGCCGCCGTGGCCGCCGCGGTCGCCCTGCACCGGGTCCGGGGCACCCGGCGCGGCCTGTCGGAAGCCGTACGCCTGGCGTTCGGTGCCGAACCGGAGATCACGGAGAGCGGCGGTGCCGCCTGGAGCGCGCGACCGCGCGGCCCCTTCCCTGGCAGCGCCCGCCCCCATCTGCATGTCGTCCTGCGGCTGCCCGACCCCGCCCCGGCCGACACCTACCGCCTCGACACGCTCGTGGCCGCGGCCCGTCCCGCGCACATGCCCTACACCGTCACGGTGACCACCGTCGAAAGGACCACGGAGAGATGAGCACGCCGGACTGCGGTGAGTGCGGCACCCGCGCGGAGCCGGGGAAGTCGTTCTGCGATGCCTGTGGAGCCGTCCTGCGCTGGGACTCGGCCGGTGGCCGTGGCGGCCCGTCGGCGGTTGCCGGGGCCGGTGCTGCCGGCCGGGCCCACGGCTCGCAGGGTACGGAGCCGTACCGGACGCCGATGCAGGGTGACGGGGCCGAGGGGCACGGTACGGCCACGGCCACGGGCCCCGCCGGCTCGGGTGTAGCGGGAGCGTCTGCCTCCCTGAGCGGGCACCGTCCTTCGGGCCCGGCTCCGGAGCACAGGGGGAGTCGCGGCGGTGCCGGAGCGGCCGACGCGTCCGGGGCCGGGGCCGCGTCCCGGGCCGCGTCCGGGGCCGGGGCCGCGTCCGGTGGCCCGGACCTGGAGGACACCGACCCCCGTATCCCCCTGCCCTCGGCGCAGGACGGCTTCCCTCCGGAGAGGCCGGCCGGTCCGAGCAGCTCCAACAGCCCGAACGATCCGAACGGCCCGCACGGCCCGCACCGTTCCAACGGCCCCAACGGCCCGGGCACCGGAAACGCCACCGGGAACGGCCACCCGGCCGACCGCGCCCGTTCCCTCCTCGTGCCCGTCCCGGAGCACGAGGCCACCCCTGCCGCCCCCTCCCCCGCCGTGGCACCGGTCCTGCCCGGACGCCCCGACACCCGACGGCCCCAGGTACGCGCCCCCGGTCCCCAGGGAGCGGAACACGGCCCGCCCTGCTCCTGGTGCGCCACGCCGAACCACCCGGACCGCCACTTCTGCAACCGCTGCGCGATGCCCCTCGCCGAAAGCGCCACCGCCCCCGCGCCCGGACGCCGCCCCTGGTGGCGCCGCCTCTTCGGCCCGGGCGGCCAGGAGACCCCCTGGGCCGGTGACCGTCCCCGACTGCGCCGCGCCTTCGACCGCGTCGGCACCTGGATCACCCTGGCCGTCGCCGTGACGCTGGTGATCTTCGGGGTGCTGTACCTGCCCGACGGCATCCAGGCCACCCGCGACCACTTCGCCAAACGGGCTCCGGTCGAGCCGGACCACATCCGGGCCTCCCGCTCCTACCCGGGCCACGGGCCGAAGCTGGTCATCGACAAGCTCAACAACACCTGGTGGGGTCCCGGGGTGGCGCAGTCGGGCCAGGGCGAGTGGGTGGAGATGCAGTTCTCCCGTCCGGTGCGGCTGCTCGACGTCATCATCACGCCGGGGACGTCCACCCGCGCCGATCAGCTCGACCGGTCCGCCCTGCCGCACCGGATCACGGCGACGATCACGGGCCGGGACGGGCAGATCACGACCCGTGAACTCACCCTGGACCCGGGTGCGGGCGAGCAACGCCGGTCCTTCCGTGTCGGTGAGGCCGCCAAAGTCCGGTTCACCGTCGAGTCGGCCCATGCCGCGTCCGCCGAGAAGCAGGTGGCCATCGCCGAGATCGAGCTGTTCGGGCGGTCCGGTGGGGACCAGTCCTGAACGGGCCGTGGTACGTCACCCCGTCGAAGCCGCCTTCGTGTACGGCGTGGCCGTCGCGCCCGTCGCGCACGTCGTGGTGACGTGCCGTGGCGCCGGGGCGTCACAGCGACATCTCGCGGAGCTGGCGGCGCGAGGAGATGCCCAGTTTGCGGTACACGTTGCGCAGGTGGGTGTCGATGGTGCGCGGGCTGAGGAAGAGCATCACGCCCACTTCCTTGGACGTCGCTCCGGCGGCGACCTTCCCGGCGATCAGCCGTTCCTGCGCGGTGAGCAGGCCGAGGGGGTCCTCGCCGTGCCGGCGCGGCTGTTCGCCGGTGGCGCGCAGTTCGCGGGCCGCGCGCTCGGCGAAGGCGCGGGCGCCGATGCAGGAGAGCATGTCGTGCGCTGCCCGCAGTTCGTCGCGGGCCTCGGCCCGCCGGTTCTCGCGGCGCAGCCACTCCCCGTAGGTCAGACGGGCGCGCGCGTGGAGCACCCGTACCCGGGTCCGGGTGAACTGGCCGATGGCTTGCCGGTACAACGTTTCGCAGTCGTCGCCCCGTTCGAGGAGGGCCTGAGCCCGAAGGCGTTCGGCGACGGCCCAGGGGACGGGGTTCGCGCGGGCCAGCGCCTCCAGGTGTTCCATGGCCACGGCCGCGTCCGCAGCGCGTCCGGCGCGCGCGGCGGCTTCGACCAGTTCGCTGTAGACGGCCCAGATCGAGTACGAGCCTGCCTGGTGGCGGCGTTGGGCCGTCAGCGCGGCGTCCAGTGCCGCATCGTAGTTGCCGAGCCCGTTGTGCAGTACCGCCCTGGCGTAGTGCTCACCGGCGGCCTCGAACGGCCGGCCCTCACGTCCCACCAGTTCCCGCAGCTCGGCGAACCGTTCCTCGTCACCGCGGAAGCCGGTCAGGACGAGTTCGGGCCCCAGCAGGGGCACCGTGCCGGCCGCCTCGTCGACGGCCCGGGCCTCGCCGAGGCTGGCGGCCGCCTCGTCGAACCGGCCGACCGACACTCTGGCGACTGCCTGGTACCGCAGGGCCTGCGGCAGCGAGGCGAGGGAACCCTGGCTCCGTGCCTCGTCCACCTGCCGGTCCGCGATCTCCTCGGCCGCCTCGTCGTCCCGCAGATCGATGGCGACCTGGCAGAGCAGGTTCATCCGCCACGGGCCCGGCGAGGAGTCGGCCGCACGGTACGCCGTCACCGCGTCGCGCATCGCGGGCACCGCCCGCTCCACGGGCAGCATGGCCTGGTCCAGCAGCGCGTCGAGCAGCAGATCGGCCGGCCCGGCGGTCTCCCGCCGCGGCGCCCGCTCACGGATCCGGGCGCCGAGGTCCCGGAGAAGGCCCGGGTGGATGTCGTTGTACATGAACGACGCGAACGCTTCCAGGTAGGTGTCCCGCGCCTGATCGGGCGGAGCCGACTCCGTCACGGCGTCGACGAGTCGGGCCGTTGCCTGCGGCGCGTGGGAGCGCTGGTACTCGATCCGGGCCCGCAGCAGGCGCGCCTTGGCGCGGCCCTGGTCGTCCATCCGGCGCCGCTCCGCGCGGGTGACCAGTGCGCGGGCCGCATCGGGCGCTCCCGCCTGCAAGCGCAGCGTGGCCGCGACGAGCAGCCGCCCGGCCTGGCGGTCGGGCGCGGGGGTCAGCTGCCCCGCCCGTTCCATGAAGGCGGCGGCCGCGGCGAATCCGCCGCGCAGCCGGGCCCGGTCGGCGGACCGTTCCAGCTCCGCGGCGATGTCCTCGTCGGCGTCGATGACGGCGTGGGCCCGGTGCCACGCCTGGCGGTCGAGGTCGGTCTCCGGGTCGGTCACCGCCGCGAGGGCGCCGTGCATGCCCCGGCGCTTCTCCGGGGTGGCCGAGGCGTAGACCGCGGAGCGCACCAGCGGGTGCCGGAAGCGCAGCAGCGGCCCCAGGACCAGCAGTCCGGCGTTCTCCGCGTGGGTGAGCCCGGCGGCGTCCAGCCCGAGGCGCCGCGCCGCGCTGCGCAGCAGGTCGAGGTCGCCGACCGGCTCGGCCGCGGCGAGCACCACCAGCGACCGGGTCGCGTCCGGCAGCCGCTCGAAGCGGTGGACGAACTGCTCCTCCAGCGTGTCCACCACACTGGCCCGGAAGCGCCGGGGTCCGGGGACGCCGAACGGTTCCGCGTGGTGGGCGAACTCCAGCAGCGCCAGCGGGTTTCCGTGCGCCTCGGCCAGGATGCGGTCGATGACCTCGGCGTCCGGCCCGATGTGCGTCGCGGCTCCCAGCAGGGTCCGGGCGTCCTCGTCGTCCAGGCCCGCGAGGGGCATCCGCGGCAGCTCGGCGAAGCCGGACGGCGAGCCGGCGTCGCGGGTGGCGAAGACCATCGCGATCCGCTCGGCGGAGACCCGCCGGGCCACGAACACCAGCACGCGCCGCGAAGCGTCGTCGATCCACTGGGCGTCGTCCACCACGCAGCAGACCGGCGCGTCCTTCGCCACCTCGTGCAGCAGTCCCAGGACGGCGAGGCCGACCGTCAACGGGTCGGGCGAGGTCTGCGCGCCGAGGCCGAACACCGCCTCCAGGGCCCTGCGTTGCACCACGGGCAGTCCGCGCCGGTATGCCAGGACCGGGGCGCACAGCTGGTGCAGCGTCGCGTAGAGCAGGTCGTGCTCGAACTCCGTACCGGCGGCCCGCAGCACCTCGAACCCGTCCAGCGCCTGCACCACGGCGTCGACCAGCGCCGACTTGCCGATGCCCGCCTCCCCCGCCACCACGACGGCCCCACCACGCCCGACGGCGGCCGAAGTCACCAGTCCGTCGAACTCACGCCGCTCCGCATGTCTGGCCACGAGCTGCACCGGAATCTTCCTCCGAGTCGACAATGCTAGAGGTTCCTCACGCTTTCCTTCAGCCAGGTCACGGCCGGACCGCTCCCCACGGCACGGCGCACCGGTGCGTTCGCCCGACCGGTGCCCGCCTGACTGATCTCACGCTGGGAGACGACAGTCACGGCCGTCAGGTTCTTGATCGGTGACGTCATTTGGCCAACACCCGGGACGACCAGGGGCCTTCTCCGAGATGTCGGAGAGCACCGCTCCCCGCCGCACGCGTGACCGACATGACTGACGTACCGCCACCTGTCAGGACACGGCGCGCGCCGGCCAGTTCACCCGTGCTCCGGACGAGCCGCCCCGCGTTCCCGGCGCAGCCGGTCCGGGTCAACCGTGGTCACGGCCGTCTTCCCGTCCAGCTCCCAGCCCGTCCCGTACGCCGCGGCGAAGGCGTCCTCGCCCAGCGCGGCCCGCCCTCGGCGGGTGAGGTCGCGAACCTGCCGGTCGGTACGGTCGTGGGCGCCGCGCAGCCGGGAGGCGGCGCCGAGCAGGACGGCGGCCCGGTGCTGCCGCCCGTGTGCCTGGGCGAGCGCGGCCGCCTGCACCGCCACCAGCGACAGGATCGGCAGGTCCCGGGCCGCCAGCGCAGCCGCGTACGCCGTGGCCAGCGCCTTCTCCGCGCCGGCCAGGTCCCCCGTCTCCAGGCAGAGCGAGGCCCGTACGCTGCCGACCAGCGTCCGCGCGTGGTCGCCGGGGAACAGGGTGCCGCCGTGCAGGCCCCGTTCGGCTCCGTCGAGCAGTTCCCGCGCCCGGTCCAGGTCGCCGCGCCGCACCCGGAAGACGGCTTCCCACGCGTCGACCAGGAACAGCATCTCCGGCGCGCTCATGCGCCGCGCCCGCTCCCGGGCCGAGTCGATGGTCGCGATCACCCGGTCGGTGTCGCCGCGCCGCAGGTACAGGTCGATCCAGCGCAGGTCGCCGAAGACCTCGTCACCGACGCTCAGCGAGCCGAACCCGGCCGCCAGCGAACGGGCTTCGCGCAGGTCGGCCAGCGCGCCGTCGAGGTCGTCGTCGTACTGCCGCAGCTGGGCGCGCAAGGGCAGCGTGACGGCCTGGCCCCAGCGGTCGCCGGCCTGCCGGAAACAGGCGAGGGCTCCTTCCACGTCGGGGCGCATCGCGTCGAGTTCGCCCGCGTTCTCGGCGAACTGGGCCCGGAACATGCGGGCCAGTCCGGACAGCCACACGTCGTCACCGTCGGCCAGCTGCCCGATGATCGCGGGCGTGCTCTTCCCCTCCTGGAGGAACACGAGCGGGAGGGCGGTGAGGGCGCCGTAGGAGGCGGGCAGTTCCGGGTACGCGAGCAGCCGCTCGGCCACCTCGTGCATCTCGGACCGGTCGGCCGCGGCCTCCCCCGCGGTCCTCCCCGGCCGGGTGACGAACCGGTTGAGCAGGTGGATCGCGTGGGCGCAGGCACGGTCGGGCGTCGGTACGCCGCCGGGCACCGCCAGCGCCTCGCCCAGCCAGTAGGCCGCGTCGCGGTGCCGGCCGAGCATCTGCCAGTACCAGGCCAGCCGCAGGGCCAGGGCGACCGCGCCGGTGGCGTCGCCGGTGTCGCACCGTCGGCGCAGGGCGGCGAGCGTGTTGTCGTACTCGTCGCTGATGACGTGCAGGGCCGCCAGTTGGCCGGGCCCGCGCAGCTGCGGGTCGTACCGGGCCATCAGCTCGGCGGAGTGGCCGGCGGCCAGGTCGCGGACGGCGTCGAGGTCGCCTGCCGCGGCGAGGCGGTCGGTGCCGTACTCGCGCAGCGTCTCCAGCATGCGGTAGCGGCCGGGGACGGGGGCAAAGTGCAGCAGGGACCTGTCGACCAGGGCGGCGAGCAGTTCGGGGACCTCGGCGGCCGGCACCGCGGTTCCGGCGCGGAGCGCGGTGGCCGCGGCCGCCGTGACACCGCCGGGCAGGACCGAGACGCGTTCGGCGACCGTACGTTCGTGTGCGCTCAGCAGGTCCCAGCTCCAGGCGATGACCGCGCGCAGCGTACGGTGCCGCGGCAGCGCGGCGCGGCTGCCGGTGGTGAGCAGCCTGAACCGGTCGCGGAGCCCGTCGGCCAGCTCGGGCAGGGACAGCGTCCGCAGCCGGGCCGCGGCCAGTTCGAGGGCCAGTGGCATCCCGTCCAGACTGCGGACCACCCGCCGGACCTCCGGCAGGGTCACCGCGTCGACCGCGAAGCCGGGACGCACCGCCGCGGCCCGCTCGGTGAACAGGCGTACCGCCGCCGCCCGCCGGGCCTGCTCCACACCGTCGTCCGGGCCGGGCAGCGCGAGCGGGCCGAGCGGTACGAGTGACTCGCCGTCGACCGCGAGAGGTTCGCGGCTGGTGGCGAGCACGCGCAGCCCGGGGCACCGGGGCAGCAGGGCCGCGACCAGGCGGGCCACGGCGTCGATCAGGTGCTCGCAGTTGTCGACGAGCAGCAGGCTCTCCCGGCCGCCGAGCCGGTCGACGAGAACGTCCAGCTCGTCGTCGGCCGCCCGCACCCGGGCCTCGGCCGGCGCGCCGCCGCGTATCCCGGTCCCGGCGAGCAGGGCCGCGCCGACCTTGGCCGGCTCGGTGACCGAGGCGAGGTCGATCATCCAGGCGCCGTCGCGGTACGCGTGCCGGTGGCGGCGGGCGGCCTCGACGGCGAGCCGGGTCTTGCCGGCGCCGCCGGGGCCGGTCACGGTGACCAGGCGCCCGGCGGCGAGCAGCGCCTCGATCCGGGCGAGGCCGTCGGCGCGCCCGACGAAGCTGGTCAGCGGCGCGGGCAGATGTCCCGGTCTGGTCCGTACGTCGTCCGGGGCCGGCTGCTCGGCGGCGTGCAGCAGCCTCAGATGGCGCTCGCGCAGAGCGGCCCCCGGATCGGCGCCGAGACCGTCGGCCAGGGTTACGCGGACCCGCTCGTACAGGGCCAGGGCTTCGGCCTGGCGGCCCTGGGCGGCGAGCGCGTCCATGAGCAGCGCGGCCGCCCGCTCGTGGACGGGCTGCTCGGCCAGCAAGGCGGTCAGGCGGGCGGCGGCCGCGTCGGCACGGTCCAGGGACAGTTCGGCGTCGGCGAGGTCGGCCACGGCCTCGGCCGAGGTGTGGGCCAGCCGGGTCGCGGCGGCGGGCGTCACCGCGGCGACGGCCGCCGGCTCGGTGCCGGGGCGGTCGCCCCACAGCGCCATGGCCTCGCCGAGCACGGACGCCGTGGCATGCGGATCACCGGCGCGCAGGCGGTCCCGTCCGGCGGCGGCGAGCTGTTCGAACCGCAGTACGTCCACGTCGGCCTCGGCCACGTCCAGCCGGTAGCCGCCCGCGGTCCGCGCCACGGCGCCGGCCGCGCCGAGGGCCCGGCGCAGCCGCGAGACCAGTGCCTGGAGGGCGTGGGCAGGCCCTCCAGGCGGGTCATCGGCCCAGATCGCGTCCACCAGGGCCCCCTGCTCGACCGCGCGCCCGCCGGCGAGCGCCAACCGTACGGTCAGCCCTCGCAGCCGCGCCCCCGCGACCGGCAGGACCGTGCCACCGCGAGACACCTGCAAGGCACCGGCCCCCAGCAGCATCACGCGAAGCCGCGCATCCCCGTTCCCGTCCCTGCCCCTGCCCCTGCCCATCCGCCCATCTTCGCGCGCAGGCCGGAAAGTTCCCGAGGCGGGGCGGGCGGCTGTGTCACCGACTGCGGGCTCCGGTGCTCGTTCTGTGGAACGTGACGGTGCGTGGGTGACCTGGCCGGAGTGGTGAGCCGGTTGACGGCGGCGGTAGCGCACGCGGGGGCGGCCGGGAGCGGCGAATCAGCGGTTCACGTCCGGGTGGTGAGCCGCGCGAGGGCCGCGTCGTACCGTGCCTGGAGGCCCGCGTCGGCCGCTACGCGCAGCAGTGCGCCGAGCGCCCGTACCGCTCCGTCGTCGTAGCCGGAGGACTCCGCTTCCCGGGCCGCCGCGTCGAGTTGCCTGATGCCCTCGGTCTCGTCCCCGAGCCCCAGCAGCGCCTCCCCTCTCACCATGAGCAGCAGGGTCCGGGGGATGTCGGTCGTGTCCGGCCGGTCGTGGAGAGCCAGGGCCTGGGTCGCGGTGTCGAGGGCCTGGTGCCATTTCGCGGCGTCGGCCCAGTGGCGGGCGAGGTGCTGCAGGGCCAGTTTCTCGATGGTCCGGTCGCCGGCCTGGCGCGCCAGCTCCACCGCCCGCTCGCATCCCTGCGCGGCCTCGACCAGGCTGCCGAGCGCCGCCTGTGCCATGGCCAGAACGATCAGGGCGTTCGCCTCGGCCACCGTGTCCCCGGTCCGGGAGGCGAGGGCGCGGGCGGCCTCCAGGTGGGTGAGCGCCTGCGGGACGCGCTTCTCCTCGATCAGGATCCAGCCGAGGACGTTGAGCACCCGTGACTCGCCGTGCCGGTCGGCGTCGGTCCGGGCCGCTTCGAGCGCGGTCTCAAGGAGCGGTACCCAGCCGTCGCGCACGCGCCACACGATCAGCGGCCACAGCGTCATGACGAGCCGCCAGGTCCTGCCGTGCAGTGCGGCGGCGCGCGCCGCGGCCACCGCCAGGGTGAGGTCGTCCCTCTCGGCCGCGTACCAGGCCACGGCGGCGGACCGGTCGCCGAACGTGCGCACGGCGGTGGGTGGCAGGTAGTCCTTCGGCAGCGGGAAGCACTCCTCGTTGCCGGGCTCGGCCGCGGCCACCGCCGCGAGGCCCGTGGCGATGTAGTGGTCGAGCACGCGCTTGAGCGCATCGGGCCCGGCGTCCAGGCTCCGTGCGTAGAGCCGCACCAGGTCGTGCATCGACCAGCGGCCGGGCATCGTCTCCGTGACGAGGTGCGCGACGGCCAGCCGCTCCAAACCGGTCTCGGCGGCTGCCGGGTCCGTGTCCGCGAGGGCCGCCGCGGCATACCGGTCGACGTGCGTGCCGGGGTGGCGGCCGAGATGCGCGAACAGGCGGACGACGGGCTCCGGGAGCTGGTGCAGCGTCACCCGCAGCGCCGCTCGCACGCTGGTGTCCTCCACGTCCAGCAGGCTCAGCCGGCGTGTCTCGTCGGACAGTTCGGCGGCCATCGCGCTCAGCGGCCAGGTGGGCCGTTGCGCCAGCCGGGCGGCCGCCACCCGCAGCGCCAGGGGCAGTCCGCCGCACAGCTCGGCCAGGCGTCGCGCAGCCGCCGGCTCCGCGCGGACCCGTTCGGCGCCGAGTACCTGGGCCAGGAGCATCGTGCCGTCCGCCGGCCCGAGCACGTCCACGGCGACGGGCCGGGCGGTGTCGGTGACGATCAGCCCCGGCAGCCGGTGTCTGCTGGTGACGACGGTGACGCAGCGGCTTCCACCGGGCAGGAGCACTCTGACCTGCTCGGAGTCCCGCACATTGTCGAGCACCACGAGGAGCCGGCGGTCGGCGGCCAGCGACCGGAACAGCGCGGCCGCGCTGTTCACCGACTCCGGTATCCGGCCGTGCGCCACACCGAGCGCCAGCAGGAACTCGCGCAGCACCTCCATGGAAGAGGGCTCGCCCTGGTCGCCGAAGCCGCGCAGGTCGGCGTGGAGCCGCCCGTCGGGGAACGCGGCGCGGCTGTGGTGGGCCCAGTGCAGCACGAGCGCCGTCTTGCCCACCCCGGCGGGCCCGACGACCAGACAGACGGGCGCCTCGCCCACGGCGGCCCGGGACACCGCGGCGAGCTCCGCCGCCCGCCCGTGAAAGCCGCGCGGCGCGCGTGGCAGCAGATCGGGCGCACTCGTGGGTGCCACGGCGTCCCGTACGGCAGCAGGCGGCAGTGCCTGCGTCGTAGGGGGCCGACGGGGCCGGCCCAGACTCGCCAGGCGCTCCAGTTCCCTCGCATCCTGCGGGCTCAGGCGCAGGGCCGTGGCCAGGGCCTGCACGGTCCGGCGCTGCGGCCCCCGCGAGCGTCCGCGCTCCATGTACGACAGGGCCCGCACGCTGACCCCCGCGCTCTGCGCCAGCTCCTCCTGCGTGAGCCCGGCGCTCTTGCGCAGGCGCTGCAGGAGCGCGCCGAAGTCGCCGTCGGCCGGTGTTCCCGTACCCATCCTCAAAGCCCCCACAACGCCAGGGCCCACCGAATGCGCAACCCCACCCGCAAAAGTATGCAGCAACTTACTTTTGCAGGTGGAATTGCCTGTTGCATCCAGGTTCCGTCGGGGTGACTCAAGGGCGTACGCATGCGGGCCTGCCCCACCCGGCCGCTCCGCTCCGTCACTTCGCGAACCTCGCGTTCGCCGCCGAAGCCACGGCCGAACACCCCCGAGCGGACCGGCCGGTGTCGCCGACGCGCCTTGCCCGCGCCGCGACACCGGCCTCTCTCCCGACTTCGCGCACACCGACGAACCCTGAGGGCTGTCCCGCAACTGCTGGTCGCCGGATGAGAGGACCGCGTGCTCCTGGTCGCCGCTTACTGGCGGACCAGAGCCCCGACTTACTGACACGGCCAGGGCGGGGCCGCCTGACTCGGGCGATGCCTGCACTCGGAGCGTCAACGCCCTGTGCAGGGCTGTCAGCGCCGTGTGCGCCCCGTGTGAGTGACCGGCGGCAGTCTTCCGATGCCTGACATCCCGAAGACGAGGAAACCTCATGCATGACGTACTCATTGTGGGCGCCGGCCCGGTAGGCCTGTTCCTTGCCTGCGAACTCGGCCTCGCAGGCTGCTCCGTCCTGGTGCTCGAACGGGAGCCGGAGCCCCGCTCCCCGTGGAAGGCGGCCCCGCTCGGGATGCGGGGCCTGTCCGCCGCGTCGGTCGAGGCGTTCTACCGCCGCGGGATGCTGGACCCGCTGCACACAAGGTCGGGCGTACACGACGCCCCAGGCACGCGCCCCGGCGCAGCACCCGCAACGGACCAATCTTCTCCCCCTCCCGGCGTGGGCCACTTCGCCGGCATGATGCTCGATCCGGCCAAGGTCGACTTCGACGCCCTGCCGTTCCGGCTTCCCGGCCCGGCGGCGGGCGGCATGCTGACGAGCCTCGAAACGATCGAGGCGGTGCTGTCCGAGCGGGCGTCCCGGCTCGGCGTGGAGATCAGGCGCGGTGTCACGGTCTCGGCCGTCACGCAGGACGACGAGGGCGTGGTCGCGTACGCCGGCGAGCACCCGTACGCGGCGCGCTGGCTCGTCGGCTGCGACGGCGGACGCAGCACGGTGCGCGGGCTCGCCGGATTCCCGTTCGTCGGCACCGAACCGCTGTTCACCGGCTACGTCATGCTCGCCACGGTCGCCGGCCCCGACGAGCTGGCTCCCGGGTTCAACCTGACGCCGGCCGGCATGTACCTCCGGATGCCCGCCCAGGAGTACATCGGCATGACGGACTTCGACGGCGGTGCGTTCGACCGCTCGCGGCGGCCTTCTCTCGACCACCTCCAGACGGTGCTGCGCCGCGTGTCCGGCACCGGTGTGACGCTGAGCGACGTCCGTCTCGTCTCGGACTTCACCGACCGGGCGATGCAGACGACGGTCTACCGGCTCGGGCGCGTCCTGCTCGCGGGCGACGCCGCGCACATCCACTCCCCCCTCGGCGGGCAGGGGCTCAACCTCGGCATCGGCGACGCCGTGAACCTGGGGTGGAAGCTCGCGGCGACCGTGCACGGGCACGCGCCGGACGGACTTCTCGACACCTACACCCGCGAACGGCACCCGGTCGGCGCGGCGGTGCTCGACTGGACACGCGCCCAAACGGCGGTGATGCGGCCGGGTCCGCACGGCCGGGCCATCCAGTCGGTGCTGCGCGACCTGCTCGGAACCCGTGACGGGACGACCCAGGTGTTCGCGAAGGTGTCGGGCGCGTCGATCCGCTACGACCTCGGCGGCGAGCACCCGCTGACCGGCCGCAGCGCCCCGGACCTCCGCCTCGAAGACGGCACCCGGCTCGGGGAGCTGTTGCGGGACGGACGCGGTGTCGCCCTCGATCTGAGCACCGAACGCCGCCTGCGCGATGCGGCGACGGGCCGGCCGGGCCGCCTGCGTCACACAGCCGGGACGGCGAAGAACGACCTCGGCCTGGACGCCGTGCTCATCCGCCCGGACGGCATCGTCGCCTGGGCGGGCGGTCGCGGCTTCGACCCGCACGCGTTCGAACGGGCCGCCGACCAGTGGTTCGGCATCCCGGCAGCCTGAACCGCCCAAGTCCTCGTTCCCTCCGCCCTTCTCTTCCAGGAGCACCCATGACGATCACCCTTCGCCCGGGAGCCACCGTGCTGTTCACCGGCGACTCGATCACCGACAGCCGGCGGCTGACGAGCGAGGACGGCCTCGGCTTCGGCTACCCGCTGCGCATCGCGGGCGAGTGGGGCCTGCGGCACCCGGACCGGCCCGTGACCTGGCTGAACTCCGCGATCGCGGGCCACAAGGTACGGGACCTCGAACCCCGGTGGCAGACGGACGTGCTCGACGCGCGCCCGGACGTGGTGTCGATCCTCGTCGGCGTCAACGACATGGGCTGGCACACCCTGGACCCGGAGGGGTACGTGATTCCCGTGGAGGAGTTCGCGGCGGGTTACGACCGCCTGCTCGCGCCCCTCGCCGCGGCCGGCACGGAGCTGATCCTCGTCGAACCGTTCCTGCTCCCGGTCCACGGCGTCGTCGAGGCCGGAGCCGGTACCGCGCGCATCGGGCCGGAAGAGCGCGAACGATGGCGCGCCGACCTGGACCCGAAGATCCAGGCCGTACGCGAACTCGCCCGCGCCTACGAGGCGCAGCTGCTCCCGGCCGACCGCATGTTCACCGAACTCGCCACGACGACCGGCCCGGAGTACTGGGCCGAGGACGGCGTCCACCCGACCCCGGCCGGTCACGCCGCACTCGCGGAGGCCTGGCTGCGCCTGGTCACGTGACGGTTCCCGGCCTGTGCCTCCGGGGCGGGGGTGAAGGGCCAGGACCGGGCCCTTCACCCCCCGAGGAGTCCTGCCGGGGTGACGTTCTACCCGACGGGAGAACGCACCCGCCGGTCCGCCTCTGTCCTGCTCCTTTCGGACCGGCGGACGATGCGTGTCACTAGGTCAGCTTGCCGAGCTTTCCCTCCGGACCACCTGTCTCGATCATCTCCCGGAGAACATCGACCATCGCATCGATCCCACCTTTTCGGGTGATCACCAGGTCCGGACATTGGAAATATGCGCCGTGCAAGCTCTCCCCCGTCGTGGACCAGCGATCCATGATCCGGGAGATCTCGTGAAGCGTGAGGAACGTGGCGCTCCATCTGGTTCCGTCGGCCAGTACGACCTCGGCGTCGATGTTCTCGACGGTATCGCTGTCGTCATCGGCGCCCAGGATGAACGTAACGTCGAACTGGGCTTCCTTTATGGTGTAAAATGGACTATTTTCCATAAAGCTGCATCAACCTCGCTATGACCCTTTTCTCGTACTTCTTGTCCGATTTCCCCACGATCTGGATGCCGCCGCTGACGTTCCTGAAGAACAGTCGGCCACCGTTGGAGCCACGCGCATAGGTGACATCCGTACCGCTGAGCGCCTTGCCGCCGATCCCAGGGTTCATGTTCCCCTGGGCCAACTGCTTGAAGAGCTTGTCCAGATCCTCCTGAACCTCATCGTTCTTCACCGACTTCTCCGCGAGTTTCGTCAGCAGAGAGTCGTCTCCGATGGCCGACGACATGGAGCAGGTGGAATTGTGTACAAGGACTGGCGTGGCACCGGCCAGCACATAGTACGTATGCAGGTTCGCGACTGTCAGGTTGTACGTTCTCGCGTTGCCGGCGAAGGAGCGATTCTCCTCGATCCTGGTCTCGCCGCCATCGGAAGTGCGAAGTGTCGTTCCGGGCCGAAGCCGGGAGGCTTCGACCCAGTCCCCCCGAGAGGGAGACCAGAACGGGTGCTCGCCGGTAGCCGTGAGGTGTCCGGCGCCCTGCGGGGTGGTTATGGTGAGTTCGTTGAACTGCTTGTCGTGCTCAGTGATGACGAGAGCGGTCACCGCATGACGTTCCGTCTTTCCGCTGACCGGATCGGTGGCGAGCACCGAGTCGCCGATTTTCGCTGCTTCGATATTTTTTGTCGACCCGTCGGCCATGAGCACCTTGGTGCCGGCCGGGAAGCATTGGAAGCAGTGAGCTGCTTTCCCGGCCCGCGTGCCCTTGGCTATGCGTTCAGCCGTTTTGCTGCCTGCCTTGATGAACTTGCCAGCCAGCTTGGCGCCCTTGCCCCAGGGGGTGACGCCGATGACGAAGGACCCGCAGTCGACGAGATTGGGGTCCTTCACGCAGTTCAAAGCGGTGTCGATGTCGGCGAGTTCCCACACGATGGCTTTCAATGTGGGGTCGATCTCGATCTGCTTGAGCTTGCCGCCGGCGGCCAGGCAGGGCAGGACGGCGGTCTCGCGGGTGGGGTGTTCGTAGCAGATCTTCTGCTCGGACTGCTCCTTCTCCTTCTGCTTGCGCTCCTCCTCGGCCTTACGGCGCGCCTCGGCCTCCTCGGCCTCCCGCTTCTTCTTCACCTCACCCCACGCCTGGGAAGCGAGAGCGGAGGCTTCGTCCGAGCTCTTCCCGGCCTCCAGTGCGGATTCACGGGCTTCATCGGCAGCCGCATCGGCGGCAAAGGCTGAATTCCGCGCGTAGTTGGCGGAGAATTCTGCCCGGGCCGCGGAGCGGTCGGCGTCGGCGGCGTCGCGTTGGGCGTTGTCGGCGGCGTTGCGGGCGACCTTGGCGGATTTGGCGGCCTGGGCGGCGCTGGCTTCGGCGCTGTCGGCGGCCCTGTCTGCGTCGATGCGGTAGCCGTCGGCGAGTTTGGCGTTCTTCTTGGCTTCGGCGGCGGCCTTGGCGGCGTCGTCGGAGGCACGGTTGGCCTCGGCGGCTGCGCCGGCGGCGATCCAGCGGTTGTGCTGGGCCTGGGCGGCGACGCGCTGGGCGTCGGCGACCAGTGACTGGACCTGGGCGATGTGGGTGGCGGCGAGCTGGTCCTTGCGGTCGGCCATGTACTGACCGAGCGCGACGAAGTCGTGCACCTCCTCCGCCGGACCCGCCAGCGCGACCTTCGCTGCGGCCTTGACCTCCGGCCCGCCGGTGTTGACCAGCTTGGAGGCGTCGACCGCCTCGTCCGAGTGCTGGGCGGCGTACTGGCCGGTGGCGATGAAAGCGGCCAGCACCTTGCCCCGGCCGTCGCGCAGGGCGACCTTGGACGCCTCCTTGACGCCCGGCCCGCCGGCGTTGTTGATCTGCGAGACGCGCACCGACAGGTCGGTGACGGCCACCTCGTACTGACCGGTGGTGTAAAAGTCCCTGACCTGCTGGTCCGAGCCCTTCAACGCCGCGGCGGCACCGGTGCGCACCACCTCGTACTCGCTCTGGGTGCTCAGCTGGAAGACCCGTTCGCGGATCTCCTCCAGCCCGGCCTTGTGCCAGCCGCTGCGCAGGTACTCCAGTACGTCCTCGTCGGAGCCGGACAGCGCCCGGGTGGCCGCCTCCTGGCTCCAGGGGCCGCGCAGCTTCAGCGCTTGCATCGCCAGTGTCCGGCCCTTGGCCGCGAGGGCCTTGGTGTCGGCGTCGGGCTTGGCGGCTTCGGTGGCCAGTTCGGCGGCGGTGGCGTCCAGCGACTTGGCCTCGACCGCGGCGGCGGCCGAGGCGGAGGTCAGCTCGCCGACCTGGGCCTTGCTGGTCCGGGCTTCTTCGATGGCGGCGGCGGTGCGGGTGGCCAGGTCTTCGGCCTCGGTGGCGCGGGCGATGTCGAAGACCTTCGTAGCGGCCGCGGCCGCGGCGTCGGACGCCTTGGCGGCTTCCTCGGCAGCCTTGGCGTGCTTGGTGGCCTCCGCCGCGGCGTCGGCGGCCTCACCCGCGTGCTTGGCGGCTTCGTCGGCCGCCAGCGCGGCCTTCTCCGCGTGGTTGGCCGCGGACTCCGCGGCGGCCCGGGCCCCGTCGGCGGCGTCGGCCGAGCGGTAGGCCAGCGCCTGGGCGGCGTTGGCCGCCCGACGGGACTCATTCGCGTGCCGGCGCGCTTCGATCGCGGCGTTCCGGGCCTCGCCGGAGTGGACCCCGGCCTGATCGGCGAAGCGGTTGGCGCGCTCGGCGGAGTCGGCGGCCGAGTCCGCGTTGTCGCTGGCGCTCAGCGCCGCCCGGGCCGCATCACCGGAGGCCCGGGAGGCCGCGCTGGCCTTCTTGGCGGCTTCGACGGAGTTACGGGCCATCTTGGCCGCGTCGTGCGCCTTCTTCGCCATGTCCCGGGCGTGCCCGGCCTTGCCCGCATCGGAGGCGGCGGCGATGGAGGCGTTGTAGGCGGCGTTGGCCGCGTTCGCCGCGTTGGCGGCGGCCGCCGCGGTCTGCGCGGCGGCCATCGCGGCGATGCGCGCCGCCCGGTTGGCGGCGTTGGCCGCACCGATGGCCTGCTGGGCCGCCGCGGCAGCACCCCGGGCCGCATCCGCGGCCTGCTTGGCCTTGACGGCCGCACGCTTCGAGTCGTTCTTGGCCAGCTCGGTCTGACTGGCCGCCTCAGCGGCGGCTTCCTTGGCTGCCTCCGCGGCCTTCACCGCACGGTCGGAGGCGTCCTTGGCCTTGTCCGTCTCGTCCTCGGCCCGCTTACCGGCCTTGGCGGCCTGCTCGGCCAGCTCGGCGATGGTCGCGTGCTCCTCGTCACGGGCCCGCGCGGTGAACTGCCCGATCTCCAGGAACTCGGCGATGTCCTCCGCCGTGCCCTTGAGCGCCACCTTCCCGGCCGCCTTGACCGCCGGGCCACCGGAGTTGATCAGCGCCGAGACCTCGACCTCGTTGTCCTGACGCCGCGCCGCGTACTGGCCCTTGTCCAGGAACGCACTGACCGCCTCCGGACCGCCCCGCAGCGCCGCCTTACCGGCCTCCTTGACCCCGTAGCCACCGAAGTTGATGACCTTGGAGGCCTCGACCTCGTTGTCCTGCCGCAACGGCGCCTGCCAGCCCTCCCTCAGGAAGGTCCGTAAGGGCTCCGGATTGTCGCGCTTGCTGGCCTTGAGGGCATTCTTGGCCGCCTCGCCGAGTCCAGGCCCTCCGGCGCTGATCATCCGGCTGGCGGCCACATAGTCGTCGTCGAACTCAATGCTGTCCTTCTCGGCGAAGAACTTCTCGATGTCCTCGTCCGTGCCCAGCAGCGCCTGCTCCGCCGCCGCCTTGATACCGGTACCGCCATCCGTCCAGTAGTCAACTACCTGCCCGCGCATGAAGAGCGCGTTGTCCCGGTCAACGGCTTCGTCCGCAACGGCGGGCGCAGTTCCCAGAACCCCCGCCAGCAGCGACACGGACAGCAGCGTGGCACCCACGCCACGCTGCCAGAACGCTCCCTTGACCGCTCGGGGTACACCCCTGAGACCCCATGGGGACCTCTTCGGCAACGGTCTCCGTTTCATCTGATCAAACCTCTCTTATGCATTTTTGTGTCGCCTTCATTTTTGTGTCGCCGTCGCACACTTCGGACGCGCGAATCTCTCGATCTCTGGGCAGCCGAATGTGAACGGCGAAGAGAGCAAGTGAGAGCAGAGCGTCCGATGGCCGACAAGCAAACCCGTCGTACGCTTCGAGTGCCGTGTCAACTTCGTGCAATGCCTGCTGAGATGAGGCCGCACAGCCTACATATGATCTGCTTCGCCTTCCGTGGGCCGAACACCGTCCGCCTCGTCCCGGGAGGGCATGGTGGCCACTTCTCGTTCCGGCAGAACCCTTCTCACCGGCTCCACCGGCGCGTTCTCCCTGCCGACGGGCGGCTGTCCGGATGTCACGCAGCCCTGCAATGACCTACTACTTCGCCAACTGCGGCTACCGCCGCGGGTATGACAATGCCTTCCGTCGCGGAAGGCTTCGCCTGCCTGACGTATCGCCTTTCCGGCTGGCTCGCAATGAATGAGCACGTGTCGTGGGCCGGGTTGGATCGTTGATCCGCGTGTGGGCCGGGAAAGGGGGGACCAGCCAGGCTGATGCGGGCCCGGGATTACCGTCACGGACAGAGGAGAAGTGCGGTGGACACGTGAGCACGGCGTTCGGGTGGCGTGGTGGGGACGGCGGGCGTGCGGGCTGCATGTCAGCCATCCGACCTGGCGGAACGGCTACGGCGAGACGGGCGGACGGCGGCGGAAATGGCGGCGGCTGAAATGGCAGCGGCGGAAGTGACTGCGGTGAAGGTGGCGGCGGGTACGTGGCTGCAGGACCAGGCGGTGACCGAGCTGCTGGCCCTGAGCGGGCGAGCGCTGCCCCTGCTGCGGCGGTGGACGGCCGAGGACCCGGGCAACGGTGTGGCACGGGCGCTGCTGACCCTGGCGACCTCCGACAGCCTGACCGACGTGGCGCTGAAGGACCAGTTGGTGGTCGCGCACCGGGACGCGCAGGCGGCAGGCGAGTGCGCGGCTAGCCTGGTGTACGGGGTGTACCTCCACACCCACCGGCAGTTCCGGCTGACCGCCGACCACCTGATCGCGCACTTCGCCCGGTGGCCCGCCGACGAGGTGGCCGGCCTGCTGCTCGGCGCGTTTCCCGCCTGCGGGGAAGCCGCCTACCGCGCTCACGGTGACGCCCTGGTCGAGGAGCAGTCGGCGCTGGCCGGCCCGGACAGCTGGGCCTGGACGGGCTGGCTGGCCATGACCAGGGCGGAACAGGGACGCGTACGGGAGGCACACCGGCTGGCCCGGCAGGCGCTGGAGATCCACCCCCGCTCGGGCGTGGCCGTGCACGCTCTCGCGCACGCCGAGCACGAACTGGGTGCCGGCCGCGCCGGCGTCGAGCACCTGGACGAATGGCTCGCCGCGGACCCGCACGCCGTACAGGCGCGGCACCTGAACTGGCACGCCGCGCTGCACTCGATCGCCTGCGGCGACTTCCCCGACGCACGCCGACGGGCCGACACGGCGCTGGAGCGCGGCGACGTGGGGATGCGGGCCGGGGTGAACTGGCGGCTGCTGCTGGCCGGACAGACACCGGCCGGGCGCAGCGACGTGGAGCAGGTGCGGGCCCTGCTCGCCGCGCCGGGCGGGACGGCGGAGGTCTTCCCCACCTTCCATCTCGCCCTGGCCCTGGCCGTCGAAGCGGCCACCGACGACCTGCACGCCCTGGCCTACCGTACGGCCGCCGACCACCGGCCCGACTTCCGCGACGTCCTGACGCCGGTGGTCCAGGCCCTGGCGCAGCTCACCGCGGGCCGCCCCGCGGCGGCGGCCGGTCTGCTCGGCGCGCTGGGCGAGCGCATGCGGCGGATCGGCGGGGTGCGGATGGAACGCGAGATCATCCAGGACACCCTCGCCCGTGCCCTGGCCGGAGCCGGCGCGTACGAGCACGCTGCCCGGCTGCTGCGCCACCGCACGGCCGGCCGCCGGCACCACGTCTACGAGGACCTGCTGCTCACCACCTGTGCATCCGTCCCGGCACCCGGGCCGTTCTGATCACCCGGCGCGGTGGCCCGGCCGACCGCTCCGCCCGACCGCCCGGCCCACCCGGCCGCCCGCCGCCAGGCCGACGACTCCCCGGAGCCGCCTTCCGGCCGCTCTGCCTTCCTTTGGACGGAGATGTTCCATGGCCGTGCCCCAGCTGATCGTCGTCTCGCTGCCCGGCAGCGGCACCCCGCTCCTGGCCGACGTCACCACCGCGCTCGGCTACACCTCGTACGGCACGATGAGCGGCGACCCGCGCACCCCGGCCGGACAACTCGGGCGGGGCGAGGTCTACCCGCTGCTGCGCGCGGCCTACGGCGCCGACCGCGCCGCGCTTTTGCTGAACCCGGCCGACCGGATCCGGAACTCCGCCCTGCAGAACGCCTTCCAGGACGCGGTCAGCGCCCTGTGGCGGGTGTGGTGGATGCGTCTGGGCCAGCCGACGACGCCCGCCTCCTCCGTCGCCCCGGACATCGAGGCCCGCCTGGCGGGCCTGCCGGAAGCCGAACTGCTCGGCCTGCTGCCGGGCCGGGGCTGCTGGTACCTCACCGGCCTGGACCTGCACACGGTGGACGCGGGGCTCCTGCGCGCCTGGCACGCCGACGGCCGGCCGCCCATCGTCTTCCACCACCGTGACCTCCGCGACCGCGTCATCAGCCAGATCCACGCCCTGTCCCAGCCCCTGGACCGGCACGGCTCGCCGCCCGGACACCTCGTCTACCACGACATCCTCGCCGCGCAGCCCACCCTGGACGCCAAGATCACCCTGGCCCTCACCGACCCCGGCTTCCCCGGTATGCGCGAAGCGCGCCGCAGCCAATGGCTCTTGCACCACCCCGCCGTCTGCGTCCTCAGCCACGAGGAACTCGCCGGTCCCGCACTCGGCGGCACCGCGTACGCCCGCGAGCAGGCCCTCGCCCGCCTCCTCCACGCCCTCGACCACCCCGGCCCCGTCCAGTCCCTCATCTCGGCGCTTCCCCCGCCCGCCTCCGACGCCGACGACATCGCGGCGGGCACCGGACGGAAGCACTTCACCGCGACGCACGAACGTCTGCTGTCCCGGCTGCACGGCGCCTGCTGATCCCGGGCCGCCGGCCCACGAAAAGCCGGGCCCAGGGGTGCTCCGGTAGCCCCTGGGCCCGTGATCCGCCTGCTCCCTGACGGGCCGGGTCCGCCCGTCCGCTACTTCTGGCCGGCGCGGCGGCAGCCGTCGTAGGCGATCTTCGCGGGGACGTAAGCCCGCCGCAGCTCCATGTAGCAGGCGCGGTGGCTCTCCCTGGTTCCCTTGGCGCCGAGGAGACAGCCTCGTTCGACCACCTCGGGGTCGGCGTCGGGATGCTGCTCCATCACGTAGTAGAAGCAGTTCTGCGGGGTCGCGTGGACGGCCGGGGCTGCGGCGACGACGCCGCCGAGGGCGAGGGCGAGACCGCTGAGGGCGGCGGTGAGGCGTGGGGCAAGACGCATGGTGGGTCGGGTTCCTTTCGGGCGATGCACCGGGCTGGTGACCCGGTGCGAGTGATCCACTGCGGACAGTGCCCAGAACGGCGGCGGGTGACGCCAGGGAACGCGGGGCGCGAAAGGCGAACGGCAGGCGCGCGGAGAGCGCATTCCGGGGCGGGGCGTGCGCCCGAGGGGGCGGGAGCGTCCCGCCCCACCCGGGCGCCCGGCCCGGTCAGCGTCTCCGCCGGGTTACAGCACCCGGACCGCGTGCACGGGCAGGTGCCGGCTCTCGTCGTCCAGGCAGGCGCCGGTACGCAGGTCGAAGCGCTGCTTGTACATGGGTGAGGTCACCACCGGGACTCCGTCGACCGCCCCGTAGATGCCGCGGGAGATGACACCGGCCCGGGAGACGGGGTCGGTGTCGGAGACGGCGAAGACCTCGCCGTCCGGTGAGCGGAAGAGCGCGACCGCTGCCGCCTCGTCGCCGACACGGACCGGTATGCCGCGCCCCGGCTCCAGGTCTTCCAGCAGGCAGACGGACTGCCACTCGCCCTCGTGCGTACGGACCTGGACGTGGCCGGGCGCGGCCGGGCCGGCCGGGGCGGGGAAGCAACTGGTGAAGCGGCGCAGCTTCGCCGGGTCGTCCAGGACGGCCTGCCATTCGTCGCGGTAGGCCGCCACGTGCCGCTGCATCTGGGACTCCAGCTCGTCGGCCAGCCCGAGGGAGTCGTGCAGGACGACGTCCCGTACGTGTCCGACACCGCCGTCGATCCGCTCCAGCCAGGCCGCGGTGCGCTCCAGGCGGTCCGCGGTGCGGATGTAGAACATCAGGAAACGGTCGACGACCCGGATCAGTTCCTCGTCGCCGAGGTCCTGGGCGAGGAGGTCGCCGTGGCGGGGTTTGACGCCGCCGTTGCCGCCCACGTAGAGGTTCCAGCCCTTGGCCGTGGCGATGACGCCGACGTCCTTGCTCTGCGCCTCGGCGCACTCGCGGACACAGCCGGAGGCCGCCAGCTTCAGCTTGTGCGGGGACCGCAGGCCGCGGTACCGCAGTTCCAGCTCCACGGCCATGCCGACCGAGTCGCGCTGCCCGAAGCGGCACCAGCGGGAACCGGCACAGGATTTCGCGGTGCGCAGGGACTTGCCGTACGCGTGGCCCGATTCGAGACCGGCGTCGACCAGCCGGCGCCAGATGTCCGGGAGCTGGTCGACGGTGGCACCGAACAGGTCGATCCGCTGGCCGCCGGTGAGCTTGGTGTAGAGGCCGAAGTCGCGGGCGACCTCGCCGAGCACGACGAGGTGTTCCGGGCTGATCTCGCCGGCCGGCAGGCGGGGCACCACGGAGTAGGTGCCGTCCTTCTGGAGGTTGGCGAGGAAGAGGTCGTTGGTGTCCTGGAGCGCGGCCTGCTCGCCGTCCAGGATGTGGTGCAGGCCCAGTTCCGGGCCGAGGGTGGCGAGCAGCGAGGCGACGGTCGGGCGGCAGACCGCGCAGCCGTGCGGCGGCTTGCCGTCCGGGCCGGGTACGCCGTACTCGCGGGCCAGCCGGGAGAAGCTGTCGGTGCCGGTCACCCGGATGATCTCGTACAGTTCCCGGCGGGTCTGCGTGAAGTCCGGGCACAGGCCGCCGGGGCCCGTCTCGACGCCTTCGGCCGCCAGCTGCGCCTCCATGATGGAGGTGACGGCGCCGACGCAGCCGCCGCACTGGGTGCCGGCGCCGGTGCGCTTCTTCACCGCGGCCAGGTCGTGCGCGCCGCCCCGCACCGCGTCGCGCAGCGTCTTCTTGGTGACCCCGTTGCACGAGCAGATCACCGCGTCGTCCGGGAGCACCGCGGTGGTGTCCACCGGGCCCGACGCGTCGGCGGGCAGCAGGAACGAGGCCGCCGGGCCGGGCAGTCGGGCGCCGACGAGGGGCCGCAGGGTGCCGTACGCGTCCGCGTCCCCGACCAGGATGCCGCCCATCAGCTGCCCGTCCGGGCCGAGCACCAGCTTCTTGTAGACCCCGGAGCCGGAGTCGGCCCAGAGCACCGAGCCGCCGGCGTCCGGGGCGAAGGGGTCGCCGAAGGAGGCGACGTCCGCGCCCAGCAGTTTGAGCTTGGTGGAGGTGTCGGCGCCGGTGAAGCTGCCCTCCTTGCCGGTCAGGGTGTCCGCCAGGGCTTCCGCCATCCGGTAGCCGGGCGCGACCAGCCCGTAGACGTTGCCGTCGGCGGCGCGGGCGCACTCGCCGAGGGCGTAGACCTCCGGCGCCGAGGTGCGGCACCGGGTGTCGATCACGATGCCGCCGCGGTCCGCGACGTCGAGCCCGGCCGTTCTGGCGAGTTCGTCGCGGGGCCGTACGCCCACGGAGAAGACGATGATGTCGGCCTGGACGCTGCTGCCGTCCGACAGCGACAGGCCGCGCACCCGGCCGTCCACGCCGGTCCAGACCTCGGTGATCGCCGCGTCCGTGTGCACGTGGACGCCCATCGCCTCGACGGTGTGGGCCAGGACGTCGGCCCCGCCCGTGTCCACCTGACCGGGCATCAGCCGGGGCGCGGCCTCCACCACACTGGTCTCCAGGCCGAGCGAGCGCAGGGCGCCGACCGCCTCCAGGCCGAGCAGCCCGCCGCCGACGACGGCCGCGGTGCGGGCGCCGCGCGCCGCCTCCTGGATGTCGCGGACGTCTTCGACGGTGCGGTAGACGAAGCACCCTGGCGCGTCGCGGCCGGGGACCGGTGGCACGAAGGCGTACGAGCCGGTGGCCAGGACCAGTGCGTCGTAGTGCCACGTGGCGCCCCGGCGCGTGGTCACCGTACGGGCGGCGGTGTCGACGGCGGTGGCGGGGTCGCCGAGGCGCAGCGTGATGTCGTGCTGCGCGAAGAAGCCGGGGTCGGCGAGGTTCAGTTCCTCCGGGGTGGTCCCGGTGAACAGCGAGGAGAGGTGGACGCGGTCGTAGGCGCGGCGCTCTTCCTCGGCGAGGACCACGACGCGCCATCGCCCGCCGCCGCCCGGGCTGCCCGGCCCGTCCGGCCCGCCTCGGCCGTCCGGTCCGGCGAGCGCGTCCCGTGCAGCGAGTTCTTCCAGCAGCCGTTGGCCGACCATTCCGTGACCGACGAGAACAAGGGTGGGCCGGTCGGTGGATGACACCATGAGAGCACTCCTGCCAGCTGCTTGGCGACGGGACGCGGTTTTCCGTTTTCCACCGCTGCCGCCCGAGCCCGCCGCCTTCCCGGGCCGCAGCGCTTTCAGGCTATGCCCGCCGCGCACCCGCCCCCGGCGCCGAACGGCCCTTTGACCAGGGCCTGTCGTCCCGGTGCAGCCGGGACCAGCAGTTCCTTACGACGGCGGGCGGGCGCGCTTAGCGTGACCGCATGGCCTCCCTTTTCCCTGTACTGATTGCCGCCGCTCATGGCAGTCGCGAGGCCCGGGCGCAGACGGAAACATACGAGTTGCTGGCGCATGTGCGCGCACTGCGTCCGGCGCTGCGGGTGGAAACCGCGTTCTTCGACATTCACCGTCCCACGGTCGACGAAGTTGTGGCCGCCCTGCACGGCGTGCCCGCGATCGTGGTGCCTTTGTTGCTGGGCACGGGCTTTCATTTCTCCGTGGACCTGCCCGCGCTGCTCGGGCCCGCTCGCGCCGCGCAACCGCTGGCTCCGCATCCGCTGCTCATCGAGGCACTCGCGCACCGCCTCCGGGAGGCCGAGTCACGCGCCGGTTTTCCGGCGGACGCCGTCGTCCTGGCCGCCGCCGGCTCGCGTCGTCCGGGCGGCAACGACAGCTGCCGCACCGCCGCCCGGGACCTGGGCGCGGCACTGCGCGGCCGGCGGGGCGCCCCCGTTCCGGTACGGCCGGCTGTCCTGTGCGACGGTGCCGCGGACAGCCTGTCCTTGGCCCGTACGGTCGCTGACCTGCGTGCCGACGGCCGTACCCGCATCGCGGTGGTGCCCTACCTGATGGCCTCCGGCCGCTTCTCCGACCGCCTCGGCGTGGAGGCCGGCCGGGCGGGGTGCGTGATCACCGCCCGCCCCCTCGGCGCCCAGGACGCCATGGCCCGCCTCGTGCTCGCCCGTTACGACGCCTGCGCCGGGCTTGCGGGGACGGAGGGCGGTGCGGGCGCCCGGGTGGCCCGATGGGACGTATCAGGCGTGTCGGACACCGCTGGGCGTCGTTGACCGGACACAGACCGGCCCGGCCGGCCGTTCCGGAAACCGTTCCAGAAAGAGGATGAACGATGCGTGTCTTCCGTCCAGTCGCCGTAGCTCTCGCGGGACTCACTTTCGCCGCGACCCTCTTCACGGGCGAGGCGTCCGCCGCGAAGGGGTCGTTCATCTGGCTGGGCCCGGAGGGCAAGTCGTACCTGGTCGAGAATCCGCCGAACGGCCGGTGCCTGACGATGCAGCAGCGGGCCCACGGTGCCCGCAACGCCACGAAGACACCGGCCGTCCTTTTCTCGGGCAAGAAGTGCAAGGGGCGGGCCGTCCCGCTCGCTCCGGGAAAGCAGGCGCCGCGCGCGGCGGCTTTTGCGAGTGTGCGGTTCGGCTGACGGAAAGTGCGGGTTTCACACTGCCGGCAGGCCGTATTCCTCGAATATCCCGCGTGCGGCCGCCACTTCCGGCGCGGTGGGAACCGGAGTGTCCCGCAGCGTGAAGTCAAGCCCCAGGCGTTCCCACTTGGAGGCGCCGAGTTTGTGGAAAGGCAGTACGTCGGCCCGGGTCACGTTGCCGAGCGAGGCGACGAAGGAGGCCACGCCCTCGATGTTCGCGGGGGCGTCGGTCAGCCCCGGAACGAGGACGAAGCGTACCCACACCTCCTTGTCCAGCCGGGCCAGCCGCCGGGCGAAGTCCAGGGTCGGGCGCAGTTGCCGACCCGTGAGCCTCTGGTAGAGGGCGGGTTCCCAGGCCTTGATGTCCAGCAGCACGAGATCGGTGTCGCGCAACAGCGCGTCGGTGGCACGGACGCCGAGGTAGCCGGAGGTGTCCAGGGCGGTGTGCAGGCCGAGTTCGTGCTTGAAGCGGTGCAGGAGTTCACCGGCGAAGACGGGCTGGAGGAGTGGTTCGCCGCCGCTGAGCGTGGCGCCGCCGCCCGCGGCCCGGATGAACGCCTGGTACTTCGCCGCTTCGGCCACCAGGTCGCCGGCCAGTACCCGCTTGCCGTCGCGCATCTTCCAGGTGTCGGGGTTGTGGCAGTACAGGCAGGCCAGGGGGCAGCCCGCCAGGAACGGCACGAAGCGGATGCCGGGCCCGTCGACGCCCGTGGACAGGTCCCAGGAGTGCACCGAGCCGGCGACCGGCCGGTGCCCGACCGCACCGGCCGGCGTCGCGGCTGCCGGGGCCGTTCTCGCTCCGGCGAGGGGTACCGCGGTCTCGGGGGCCATCACAGGGCTCCGTGGAAGGTGCGGTTGATGACGTCGAGCTGCTGCTCGCGCGTCAGCCGGACGAAGTTCACCGCGTAGCCGGACACCCGGATCGTCAGCTGCGGGTGCTTCTCGGGGTGCTCCATGGCGTCTTCCAGGGTTGCCCTGTCCAGCACGTTGACGTTCATGTGGAAGCCGCCGCCGGCCGTGTAGCCGTCCAGCACACCCGCCAGGTTCGCGATCCGCTCCTGCTCGGTGCGGCCCAGCGCGTCCGGAGTGATGGTGTTGGTCAGCGAGATGCCGTCCTCGGCGTCGTCGTACGGCAGCTTGGCGACCGACAGGGCGGAGGCGAGGTAGCCGTGCTCGTCGCGGCCGTTCATCGGGTTGGCGCCGGGCGCGAAGGGCGCGCCCGCCGGACGGCCGTCCGGTGTGGCGCCGGTCTTCCTCCCGTAGACGACGTTGGAGGTGATGGTCAGCACCGACTGGGTGTGCACGGCGCCCCGGTAGGTGGGGTGCTTGCGCACCTTCTGCATGAACGTGTGGACGATGTCCCTGGCGATCGCGTCGGCCCGGTCGTCGTTGTTGCCGTACGCCGGGTACGTGCCCTCGGTCTCGTAGCCCGTGACCAGCCCGGTTGCGTCGCGGACGGCGCGCACCCGGGCGTACTTGAGGGCCGACAGCGAGTCCGCGGCGACGGACAGACCGGCGATGCCGCAGGCCATGGTGCGCAGCACGGTGCGGTCGTGCAGGGCCATTTCGAGGCGTTCGTAGGCGTACTTGTCGTGCATGTAGTGGATGACGTTCAGCGCGTGGACGTAGGTCTCGGCCAGCCACTCCAGCATCGCGTCGTAGCGTTCGGCGACGGTGGCGTAATCCAGGTACTCGCCCTCGACCGGCTCGAAGCCCGCCACCACGGCCTTCCCGGTCACCTCGTCCCGGCCGCCGTTGATGGCGTACAGCAGGGCCTTGGCGACGTTGACGCGGGCGCCGAAGAACTGCATCTGCTTGCCGACCGCCATGGCCGACACACAGCAGGCGATGGCCGTGTCGTCCCCGTACTTCGGCCGCATCAGGTCGTCGGACTCGAACTGGAGGGCGGAGGTGTCGACGGCGGTCTTCGCGGCGAACTCCTTGAAGCCGCGCGGCAGGCGCGGCGACCAGAAGACGGTCAGGTTGGGCTCGGGCGCCGGGCCCAGGTTGTACAGCGTCTGGAGGGCGCGGAAGGTCGTACGGGAGACGAGCGGGCGGCCGTCCTCGCCGATTCCGGCCAGCGACCAGGTGACCCAGGTGGGATCGCCCGAATACAGCTCGTTGTATTCAGGGGTGCGCAGGAACCGTACGATACGCAGCTTGATCACGAAGTCGTCGATCAGCTCCTGCGCCCGCTGCTCGTCCAGGAGGCCGCGTTCGATATCACGCCGCAGGTAGATGTCGAGGAAGGTGTCGATGCGGCCGATCGACATGGCCGCGCCGTTTTGCTCCTTGACGGCGGCCAGGTAGCCGAAGTAGAGCCACTGCACGGCCTCGCGGCCGGTGGCGGCGGGCCGGGAGACGTCGTAGCCGTACGAGGCCGCCATGGCCTTCAGTTCGCCGAGCGCCTTGATCTGCTCGGCGATCTCCTCGCGCTCGCGGATCACGTCCTCGGTCGGCCACTGCGCGTCCGCCTCGGCCTTGGCGGCCTGCTTGTCCTCGATGAGCCGGTCGACGCCGTAGAGCGCGACGCGGCGGTAGTCGCCGATGATGCGGCCCCGGCCGTAGGCGTCGGGCAGGCCGGTGATGATGCCCGCGGAGCGGCAGGCGCGGATCTCGGGGGTGTACGCGTCGAAGACGCCGTCGTTGTGGGTCTTGCGCAGCCGGGTGTAGATCTCCTTGACCGCCGGGTCGGCCTCGTACCCGTACGCCGCGAGGGCGCCCTCGACCATCCGCCAGCCGCCGTTGGGCATGATGGCGCGCTTGAGCGGGGCGTCGGTCTGGAGGCCGACGACGAGGTCGCGTTCCTCGTCGATGTAGCCGGGCGCGAACGCGTCGATGCGGGACGGGGTGCGGGTGTCCACGTCGTACACGCCCCGGGCCCGCTCCTGCGGGAACATGCCGAGCAGCTTCTGCCACACCGCGGTGGTGCGCTCGGTCGGGCCCGCGAGGAAGGAGCCGCCGCCCTCGTACGGGACGTGGTGGCGCTGGACGAAGTCGCGGACGTCGATGGCGTCCCGCCACGGGCCGCCGCCGAACCCCTCCCAAGCCGTACCGCCGGTCGTCTTCTCCACGGGTGTCGCGGTCATGGTGCGTGCCTTCCGAAGTGCTGTGAGTGCGGTGCCCGCACTCGCCCCCATTGCACTGCCGCGGCACGTCCGCCGAGGTCGGCGTTGGTCCCGAACCGGAGGCCGAAGGGCCCTCGGCGGGCGGTGGCCCGCGCGCCGGAAGGCCGTTGGTCCCCGGGGGCGGGACCTTGGGGCCGTGCCCGGGGTGCCCGTCGTGCCCCGAGAGTGGGGGGGCGGACGTACTTCCGTTCCTTCCTCAGGAGGCCCGTATGCCCGGCATCGTCACCGTCGGCCTGGACGGAACCGACCACAGCCTCGCCGCCGCCCGCTGGGCCGCCGCCGAGGCCACGCGGCGCGGAGCGCGGCTGCGGCTGGTGCACGCGTGGATCTGGCGTCCCCTGGACGTGCCGGTCGCGGCGGACGAGGAGGTGCAGCGCCGCTGGGCCGCGGGCGTGCTGCGGGAGGCCGCCGACCGGGTGGCGGAGGACTTCCCCGCGCTGCCCGTCACCAGGGAGATCCTGGCGGCCGAGACCGTACCGGCCCTGATCGCCGAGGCGGCCGCGGCGGACCTGCTCGTGCTGGGCTCGCGCGGGCACGGCACGCTGGTCGGCTATCTGCTGGGCTCGGTGGGGCTGCACGTGCTGCGGCAGGCGGCCTCGCCGGTGGTCCTCGTGCGCAGCCCGCGCCCTGAGGAGGCGGAGCAGCCTAGGGACGAGGTGGTGGTGGGGGTGCAGGACGAGCGGGAGAGCGGGCCGGTGCTGGAGTTCGCCTTCACAGCCGCCGCGGCTCAGGGGGCGGGCCTGCGGGCGGTACGGGCCTGGAACATCCCGCCGGTCCTGGTGTGGGGCGGCGAAGCCATGCGGGCGGCCGACGACGCCGGTGGCCTGGAGCCGCTGGAGCGGAAGCGGCTGGCCGACGCCCTGCGGCCGTGGCGGGAGCGCTTTCCCCAGGTGAAGGTTGTCGAGCACGTCGAGATGGGTGGCGCGGGACAGGTGCTGCTGGCCGGCAGCGCGCGGGCCTCGCTCCTGGTCGTCGGACGTCGCAGCCCGGGCCGTCACGACCTGCGGAAGATCGGCGCGGTCGCGCACGCGGCGCTGCACCACGCGCCGTGCCCGGTGGCCGTGGTGCCTCACCCGTGAGGGCACGGCCCCGGCCGCGGGCTCTCACGAGGTGGGGCTCTCCCGCGGTCACCGCCGAAATGGCCCGTACCAGGGCCCGTTCGGCCCTGTCGCCGGGAGCCCGCTCCGGAGAGGCTGGCAGTCAGGCAACGAGTGCCCGGACGAGCGCCGCCGGAGCAGAGAGTGTGCAGCATGAACGACGAAGACACACAGCATGTCGAGGTACGCCGTGAGCCGGCGGCCCGGGGGATGCAGCAGCTGCCCCGGGAGGAATCACTGCGGCTGCTGGGCAGTGTCCCGCTCGGCCGGCTCGTGTTCACCCAGAACGCCCTGCCGGCCATCCGCCCGGTCAATCACCTCCTCGACGGGGAGGACATCGTCGTCCGGCTCAACGACGGGGCGACCCTGACCTCGATCGCGCCGCCCGCGGGCGAGGCGGGCCTGGTGGTCGCGTACGAGGCCGATGCCATCGATCCGCACACCCGCCTGGGCTGGAGCGTCATCGTCACCGGGTTCGCCCAACTGGTGGCCGATCCGGCGCAGGTGGCCCGCTACGAGGATCTGCTGCGGCCGTGGGTGGCGCAGACCATGAACGGCGTGCTGCGTATCCATCCCGACCTGGTCACCGGTTTCCGGCTGGTGGCGCAGCCCGCGGTCGCGGTGTACGCCGCGAGCGGCGAGGGACGGCCAAGGACGGTGGAGGGCTGCGCGAGGAGGTGAGGCGGCGGCTCCCGGCGACGAGGCCCGGTGCCGGGCGGGGCCCGTACCCGGCTCCGGCCGCCGCTCAGCGGTCGTCGGCCGGCGCTCCCTCGGCGGTGCCCGTGAGCCGGTCGCCGAGCGCGCTCCTCCGGTACAGCACATGCCGTCCGTCCCGGGTCCGGGTGACCAGTCCGGTGGCGTGCAGGACGCGCAGGTGCTGGGAGACGGCGCTCGGGGTGACCCGCAGGCGGCGGGCCAGCTCGACGGTCGGCAGCGGCTCTTCGAGGAGGCTGAGCAGCCTGGCCCGGGCCGCGCCGAGCAGGGACACGAGAGCGGCCGAGCTGACGACCGGCACGTCCGGACCCCACAGGGTGGCCACTCCACGGCTGGGGTAGACGAGACTCGGCGCCTCGTCCGGACCGACCGGGGGCGCGGGCTTGTGCGCGAAGACGGACGGGAGGAGCAGCAGCCCCCGGCCGGACGCCTCCACCCGGTGCCGGCTGATCATCTGGTGGATGTACAGCTCGCCGTCCTGCCAGCGCAGATTCGGGTGCATGCCGGCGAAGAGCAGCCGGGCGCCTCCCAGGGCGAGCCGGCGGGCGCGGTAGGTCATGTCGGCTTCCAGCACCAGCCGGATCTGCGGCCACAGCGGCTCGACGGCGATGCGCCAGTACTGCCGTAGGAGATCGCAGAGGGCGTCGCGGAGAGCGGCGAGGGACGCGTCGTCGGCGAGGGGGACGTCGCCCAGGGCCTCGGGAAGCGGGTCGGGCGCGTGGGTGAGCAGCAGGTCGTGGCGGACCCGGGCGGCGGACACCTGGCGGACGAGGGCCAGTTGCTCCTCGAAGGCCGGGGTGAAGCTCGTGGGGTTCGGTGTCAGGAAGTCGGGGAGGGTGCGCCGCTGCGCGACCAAGGACATCAGCAGGCCGGTGTCGAGCGCGCCCAGCTTGCCGAGTACGGACCTGCGCCAGGGCAGATGTAGCGCGGACAGGCCCGGGTCCTGGAGCACCCGCAGGCTGAACAGGGGCTCGTGCAGGGGCGACAGGGCGAACCGGGTGTCCGCGAGGTCTTCGACGCCGAGCACGAAGCTGATCATTAAGCCGTACGCTACATCGATTGGCGGCGCGACGTCGATGCCGTGGACTTTCACCCATGACCTGCACAACTCTTGGGCGGTGGGCGGCGTTTGCCGCCGGGGCGGAATGCGGCATCGGCGCGGCCAGGATGGCCGGTCTCCCCCGGGGGACCGGAGAATGAACCGTCGGACGGTCCTCCTCCTGGCGGTCACCTGTGCCGTGGCGGTCGGCAACATCTACTTCCCGCAGGCCATCGGTCCGCTGGTCGCCTCCGGACTGCACGTGCCGCCCGACGCGGCCGCCGTGGTGGTGACCGCCACCCAGATCGGCTACACGGCCGGTACGGTCCTGCTCGTCCCGCTCGGCGACCGGCTGCCGCACCGCCCGTTCCTGGTCACCCTGCTCGCCCTGACGGGCCTGGCCCTGCTCGCCGCGGGCTGTGCGCCGGCGCTGCCGCCCCTCGTCGCCGCCGGCGCCCTGGTCGGTCTGACCACGGTGGGCGCGCAGATCATCGGTCCCCTGGTGGCCGGTTCCGTGGGCGCCGACCGTCAGGGAGCAGTGCTCGGCACCCTGCTGAGCGGATCGACCGGCGGCATGCTGCTGGCCCGGACCTTCAGCGGCACGCTCGGCGAATGGCTGGGCTGGCGTGCCCCCTACCTGGTCGCCGCGGTCCTGGCCCTGCTCCTGGCCGGCGTCCTGGCGTTCGCGGTACCGGCCACGACTCCGTCCTCCCGTCAGCGGTACGGGTCCCTGCTGGCCGAGCCGCTGCGTCTGCTGCGCACCGAACCGGGCCTGCGCCGCTCGTGCTTCTACCAGGCAACCGTCTTCGCCGGGTTCTCCGCGGTGTGGACCTGCCTGGCCCTCCTGCTCGCCGGCCCGGCCTACGGGCTGGACGCCCGAGCGGTAGGACTGATCGCCCTGGTCGGCGCGGCGACCATGCTCTGCACCCCGCTCGCCGGCCGCCTGGTGGACCGCCACGGCCCCGATCCGGTGAACCTCGTCTGCCTGCTCGGCGTTCTCGTCTCGGCGGCGGTCCTCACCGCCGGGGCCCGGGGCGGCGCCCTGGGACTGGCCACCCTGGTCCTGGGCACCCTGCTCCTCGACGTCACGATGCAGTCCGGCATGGTCGCCAACCAAGTACGCGTCTACGCGGTACGCGCCGACGCCCGCAGCAGACTCAACACCGCCTACATGACCTGCGCCTACCTGGGCGGCAGCGCGGGTTCCTGGCTCGGTGTACGCGTCTGGGGACAGGCCGGCTGGCGAGGCGTGTGCGCACTCGTCGCCCTGCTCGCCGTACTCGCCCTCGTCCGCCACCTGCTGGCGCTGCGCACGGCGAAGGACGGCGAACGGCACCGCCACGCCCGGAGCGGGCCTCAGCGCGCGCCCTCCGCGGCGTCGGACCGCGGCGAATGAGAAGCGCACGTGTCCGGGTCGGTGACGAAACGGCACAGGCGGGGTTCCCAAGCCGCCGCCCGCATCCTCACCGGACTGCTCGTGGACAGCGTCTTGGGTGCCCCCGTCCCGCCTGGCAGCGCACAGGCAAGCTGACGTGGCACAACGGCGGCACCCGAAACGCCACCGCCTTCGCCGGAGCCACCGACGGCGACGGCGACGGCGACGGCGACGGCGACGGCGACGGCGACGGCGACGGCGACTGGCACAGCCTCGCAGCAAGACGCTGTTCGGCTCCGAAGTCGTCCACGCCATCTGCTCGGCCGTACACCCAGGTCGCCACGGCGCCGAACGGCGGTGGATCACACACAGCTGATGGTGCCGCCAGGGGCTGGCTGGTGCAGGTGCCACACGATGACGACCTGGGCCAGCAGCGGCAGGAGCCCCAGGAGAGCGGAGGCCACTACGACGCCGCCACGCCGGCCTCTCAACGGTGTGCTGCCGTGTCGTCGCAATGTACCCATGCGGCTTTCAGGTGGGCTTTCTCCGCCGCGTCGTGGACGACGAGGCCTGCGATGCCGAGGGCCACCAGGACGGGTACCCACAAGGCAGTGCGTGCAGGGCCGCCGGCGGCATGGTGGGTGTTGCCCTTGCCGATCTCCTCGTTGTCGCCGGCCTGCTCGTAGTGGATGATGTCGCCGGGGCGGACCTGATCGCGCGGGACTTCCTCGCCACCGTGATCGAGCATGACAGGTGTCTGGCCGGCCCAGCGCCGGTCATGGGCCCATGCCGTGCGGTTGGTCAGGAGGTCAGGACGAGATGGTGTCGGCTGCCGGGCCGCTACCAGGCCCGGCTGCCGCGGCCGGGAAGAGGTGCGCCGTGCAGGCTGCCGACCATGAGGCCTCCCTCGACGCCATAGCGAGGGAAGGGCTGACGCGATGCGCATGACCCCGCACTCCCCGAAGAGCAGCCAGAGCCGCCGTCCTCGATCCGACCGGTGCGGTCTTCGTGTTCCGGTACGACAACGAGGAAGTCGGCGTCCACTGGGCGACACCCGGCGGCGGTCTGGACCCGGGCGAGTCACCTCCGCAGGCGGCAGGGCGCGAACTGCGTGAGGAGGCCGGGTGGACCGGCATCAAGGTCCCCCGCACCATGACACGACTTCACCCGGGCCGGGTGCCGGTCCGTCAGCATGAGCGGATTGTCCTCGCCCGCAATCCCCGCCGGGACCCGGTCGGGGACCTCGTGGCCGTGCACGCGGCGGACGGGATTCTCCGGTGGCGCTGGAGGTCGCCGGACGAGCTGTCCGCCACCACCGAGCCGTTGTGGCCGCCGCAGCTGCCCGAACTGCTCGCCGCCGTACGGGAGAAGGGGGCGCCGACGACGCCCGTGGATCTCAGGTAGGCAAGCAACGGGTCAGCCGTCGGCGGGCCCTGAACCGGGCCCGGGCCAGGGCGGCCGACGGCCCGTCAAACGCCCGCGGCCAGCGGAGCGCGCCACACCACCTGGCTGCCGCCGTCGTCGGGCGTACGGAGCTCCATCGTCCCGTCCACCCGGTCCGCCCGTTCGGCCAGGTTGGTCAGTCCGCTGCGCCGGCCGCCCTCCGGGATGCCCCTGCCGTTGTCCGTCACGGTCAGCACGACCTCGTCGCCGGTGGCCTGCAACGCCACCTCGACCCGGGTCGCGTGCGCGTGCCGGGCCGCGTTGCTCAGCAGTTCGGTGAGGGCCGCCACGACGTGGTCGGCGACCTGGGCCGGCACGTCGGTGTCCAGCAGGCCCTCCATGCTCAGCCGGGGCGGGAAGCCCAGCGCCGTGCCGGCCTCCCCCACGGCGCGCGCCACCCGGGCCCGCAGGCTCGGGCCCGCGTCCTCCTCCCTGACCCGCAGACCGAAGATCGTCGAACGGATGATCTTGATGGTCTCGTCCAGGTCGCCCACCGCCCGGGTGACCCGCTCCGCGGCGCCGGCGTGCTCGACCAGCCGGGCGGCGCTCTGCAGCGTCATACCGGTGGCGAACAGGCGCTGGATGGCCAGGTCGTGCAGGTCGCGGGCGATCCGGTCGCGGTCCTCCAGCAGCGCGAGCTGTTCGGCGTCGCGCCGGCGCTCGGCCAGTTCCAGGGCGAGGGCCGCCTGCCCGGCGAACGCGTGCAGCGGGTCCAGCTCCCCCTCGGTGAACACCGCCTCGCCCTCGGCGCGCGCCAGCAGCAGCACGCCTCGGGCGCTGCCGCCCTCGCTGTCCAACGGCACGGCCACCGCCGGGCCCAGACCGTCGAACCGCCGGGGCCCGGCGGCGTACCGGTCGTCGCCCGCCAGGGCGGACGTGGTGACCGGTCTCCCGGCGGTGAGGGCGGCGCCGGACAGCGTGCCGTCGACCGGCACCACCAGACCGCGGCGCTTCTCGCCGTGCCCGCCGAGCGCCAGCTCGACGACCAGGTCTCCGGTGTCGTGCATCGGGACGCAGACGTCGGCGAGCTGCGCCCGGGTGATCTCCTGGGCCCGGCGGGCGATCAGCTCCAGCACCTCCAGGCGCGGTATGCCGGAGAACAGACTGTTGGTGATCTCCGCGCCCGCCTTCAGCCAGCGCTGCTGACGCTGCGCGCCCTCGTAGAGCCGGGCGTTGTCGATGGCCACACCGGCGGCGACCGACAGCGTGGAGATCACCGACTCGTCCTCCGCGTCGAAGTCGTGCCCGCCACGCTTGTCGGTCAGATACAGATTGCCGAAGACCTCGTCCCGTACCCGGATCGGCACGCCCAGGAAGGTGCGCATCGGCGGGTGGTGGGCGGGGAACCCGTACGAGGACGGGTGGGTACCGAGATCGGAGAGCCGCAACGGCTCGGGGTGACGGATCAGTTCGCCCAGCAGGCCGTGGCCGGCCGGCAGCGGCCCGATCGCGGCGATCTCCTCGGGGGTCAGGCCGACGGTGAGGAACTGCGACAGCCGCTTGCCGTCCGGGCCGATCACGCCCAGCGCCGCGTACTGGGCATCGACCAGCAGCGCCGCGGCTTCGACGATACGCCGGAGCACCTGGGGCAGGTCCAGTTCCCGCCCGACCGAGACCACGGCCTCCAGGAGGCTGTGCACCCGGTCCCGGGTGCCGCGCGCGGCGTCGATGCGTGCCTGCAGTTCCTCCAGCAACTCGTCCAGTCGCATCTGCGGCATCCGCGACAACGGCTCCTGCGTGCCCACCGGCCCTCCTTCTTCGGTCGCCCGCCGTACCCGGCCAGCGTATCCCTGTTCGAACACCGCCATCGGACCCCGGTGGCCGCCCGCTCCCGCGCAAGCCGCGCGCGGGACGTTTCGGGAGTGACGGACGACGTGCCGGGGTGCCATGTGACGTATCGGGGGCGAGTGGCCCTCGGACGGAGGCGGATGGGCCCTGCTCCCGGGCTCCGGCCTCGGCGAGACTCGACCGGCGGGGAGAAAGCGGCCGGCCCGGAGGCCGGTTCCGTGAGGCACCGAAGGAGGGGAGGTACCGCCGTGCAGAACCGCACCGTGGCCGAGGTGATGACGTGGGAGGTCGTACAGGCCCGCCCGGACACCCCGGCCAAGGAGCTGGCCCGGCTGCTCGACGTCCACCGGATCAGCGGCCTGCCGGTGGTGGACGGCGACGACAAGGTCATGGGGGTGGTGTCCCGTACGGACCTGCCCGCGCTCCCCGGTGACCGGCCCGGAGGTCCGGCCGCGTGGCCGCCGCACCCGGTACCGCGCCGCCCGGCCGGCCCCCGCGCGGCCGACGGGGCGACGACCGCGGGCGACGTGATGACGACACCGGCGGTCACCGTGCACCCGGAGCACCGCGTCGCGGACGCCGCGCGCCTCATGCAACGCCGGCACGTCGACCGGCTGCCCGTCGTGGACGAGGAGGACCGGCTCATCGGCATCACCACCCGCCGGGACCTGCTGCGGGTGTTTCTGCGGCCGGACGAGCAGATCCTCGTGGAGGTGGTCGGCGAGGTGCTGGGCCGTGCCCTGGACGTGCCGCCGGACGAGGTACGGGTGTCGGTACGGGACGGTCTGGTGACCCTGCGGGGGACTCTCGCGCACGAGGACGACATCCCGGCCGCGATCGGTCTGACCTGGCGGGTGGACGGGGTGGTGGGCGTGGTCAGCCGCCTCGTCGCGCGCGAGGGTGACAACGGTGGCCCGTACGGAGAGCCGTTACGGCGCACGCGGGAGTGACCGGTCCCCGGCCGCGCGCGGCGTCACGCCGTCCGGTCGGGGAGCCGGTCCCGTCGGTCCGTCGGCCCCGACGGTTCCGCCGGTCCTGCCGATCCAGTGGCCCCACTGGCCTCACCTGCCCCGACAGCTCCGTCGTCCCCGCCGGCTGCACCGTTCCCGTCGCTCACGCACCGGGAACCGTCGCCCCCTCAGACCCGCGGACCACCCGCGCGCGGCGCCGCGGAGGCAGCCCCTGTGCGGGGCTCCGGGACGGCGGCGAGCGCCTGGGCGGCGATGACCGCGGCCTGGACCCGGCGTTCCACGCCGAGCTTGGCCAGCAGGCGGGAGATGTTGTTCTTGACCGTCTTCTCCGCGAGGTAGAGCCGCTTGCCGATCTCCCGGTTGGTCAGCCCCTCGCCCACCAGCGCCAGGATCTCCCGTTCCCGCTCGCTCAGCCCCGGCAGGCCCGGCTTCGGTTCCTCCTGGTGGGTCTCGCCGCGCAGCCGGGCCATGACGCGCGCGGTGGCGCCGGCGTCCAGCAGCGACTGGCCCGCGGCCACCGTCCGTACGGCGTTGACCAGGTCGGTGCCGGTGATCTGCTTGAGCACGTACCCGGCGGCGCCCGCCATGATCGCGTCCAGCAGGGCCTCCTCGTCGTCGAAGGAGGTCAGCATCAGGCACACCAGGTCGGGCATGCGCGAGCGCAGCTCGCGGCAGACGCTCACCCCGTCGCCGTCGGGCAGCCGGACGTCCAGGACCGCCACCTGCGGGCGCAGGGCGGGGATGCGCACCAGCGCCTGTTCGGCGGTGTTCGCCTCCCCCACCACGGTCAGATCCGGTTCGGCGTCCAGCAGGTCGTGCACGCCGCGGCGCACCACCTCGTGGTCGTCGAGCAGGAAGACGCTGACCGGTGCCTTCGTCCGGGCGTCGGCAGGGTTCTCCGTCATCACACAGCTCCGATGTTCCTGGTGCGGCCCGCCCCCGCGGGCGGTGCCACGTGCAGCCTGCCGCACACCAGGGCCGAAGAGCCAGGGCCGGTCGGCCCTTCTTGCCGGTCCTTCGGCCCGGGTCCTGCCGGGCCCCCGCTCCGGAAGGGCCGAAGGTCCCGCGGTTCACCGGACGCGTTCCCAGCCCCGCCGGGGAGGGCGTGCGCCGAGTTGCGCGTCCCGGCTGCGGTAGACGATGTACGGGCGGGTGAGGTACCCCAGGGGCGCGGTGAGCAGGTGGGCGAGCCGGGTGAACGGCCAGACGGCGAACAAGGCCGGCGCGCTGAGCACGTGGAGCTGGGACAGCAGCGGCAGGCCGCTCATCAGGGCGGGGTCGGGCCGGAAGGAGAAGATGGACCGGAACCAGGGGGAGACGGTGGTGCGGTAGTCGTACCCCGCGCCGGCGATGTTGGCGTCCGCCGTGGCGGTCAGCCCCAGTACCAGGGCGAGCGTGAGCATGACGTACATCAGCTTGTCGTTGTGTGTGGTGGCGCTGAAGACCGGGCCGACGGTGCGCCGCCGGCAGACGAGGACGGCCAGTCCGCCGAGCGTGCACACGCCCGCGACGGTGCCCAGGGCGACGGCGGTCACACGGTAGGTGTGCTCGGTGATTCCGGCGGCTTCGCTCCAGCCGTGCGGGATCAACAGGGCGACGACATGGCCGACGGCCACCAGCAGGATGCCGAAGTGGAACAGCGGGCTGCCGATGCGCAGCAGGCGGTTCTCGTAGGGCTGGGACGAGCGGGTGGTCCAGCAGCAGGCGCCGGCCCGGTTCGGGCTCGGCCGCGGCGAATTCCAGGACGACGGCGAGGTGGTCGGGGAGTTCGTCGGCCATGGCCAGCGCGCCGTCGGTGCCGGGCCGGGCGGAGAGCCACTCGTCGGCGAACTTCACGTCGTCCGCGTAGTCCGGGGCCACCGCGACGACCTTCTGGCCCCGGTAGCCGGCCTCGGCCATCCCGTGCGCGTCGGGGGTGCGGGACACCGGCAGGTTGGAACCCCACATGATCAGGTAACCGGCGTCCCACCAGCCACCGGACTCGGGGACGTCCGTCTGGTCGCCGAAGACCTGCGGCGAGGCGACGGGCAGGTCCGTGTACCAGACGGGCACCTTCCACGAGGAGGAGCCGGTGCAGTTCACGCCGTGCGTGGAGCGCACCACCTTGTCGTGCGACCAGCGGTCCCGGCAGAAGGTGTCCGCCGCGCGCCCGCCGATCCGGTACAGCGCGCGCTCGTCGTCCGACACCCGCACCCTGGTGAAGAAGCGGCGGCTGTTCACCAGCGCCTCGGTCAGCGTGCCGTCCAGGCCCGTGCGTTGGTCCGGATAGGTGCGGTACTCACCGCGCCGCTCCGCTTCCGGGCACGCCCGCCCATTCGCATCGCGATCGGTTCGCCGCTAGCGACTACAGGTCACTGTCCACGCAAAGCGGGGCGACCTCACCACGAGTACGGCGCCGGAATTCCTCACCCTCGGCGACGGGCGCCGAGTTCCGCCGTGATCGCTTCGGCCGCCCGCTGAGCGCTCTCGACGCAACTGGTGATGCCGACACCGTCGTACGCGGCCCCGCAGACCGCCAGCGTGCCGAGCTGTCCCACGTGCTCCCGTACGCGGTCCATCCGGGCGACGTGGCCGACGGTGTACTGGGGCAGACCGGTGGCCCAACGGGTGACGGCGGTGGCGTACGGGACGGCCGTCAAGCCGGTCGCGGCGGACAGCTCGGTGCGCGAACGGGCCACCAGTTCCTTGTCGTCGAGGCGCAGGGCGGTGTCCTCCCCGTGCCGGCCGACCGAGGTGCGCACCACGGCCTTGCCGGGCGCGCACCGGCCCGGCCACGCCCATTTGCCGGTCAGGAACGTGGCCGCCTTGATGAGGCGCCCGTCCACCGGCGGGACCAGGAAGCCGCTGCCCGGCAGGCCGTCCGGCAGGTCCGTCCGGTCGTAGACCAGGGTGACCAGTGCCATGTCGGCGTACTCGACGGTGCGCAGCGCGGCGGCCGCGGCCGGTACCTCGTCGGCCAGCAGCCGGGCGGCGGCGGGCGCGGGTACGGCGAGTACCACGGCGTCCGCTTCGAGCCGCTGTTCGCCGCCTGTGTTCCGTACCGTCAGCCGCCACCCGTGTCCGGTACGGCGCAGCGCGCGGGCGGCGGTGGCGGTGCGGATGTCCACGCCCGCGGCCCGGCACGCCTGGGCGACGGCCAGGGGCAGCCGGCCCAGTCCGCCCCGTACGCTCCGGAACGGGGGCGCGGCCGCCCCGGACTTGGGCGCGGCGGGCGCCGGTGTCCGCAGGGAGCGGATGCCTTCCAGCAGGGACCGCTCCTCGCGGGCGACGGGAAGCAGGTGCGGCAGGGCGGCACGCAGGGAGATGCGGTCGGCCTGCCCGGCGTAGACGCCGCCGAGCAGGGGTTCGACGAGCCGGTCGACCACTTCCTGTCCCAGCCGGGCGGCCACGTACCGGCCGACGGCGATGTCGTCGCCCACCTCCGTACGCGGGAGCGACAGGTCCTGGCGGGCGCGCGCGAGGCCGTCGTCGGACAGCACGCCGCAAGCGGCGAGGGAGTCGAGGTCGGCGGGTATGCCCATCAGGTGGCCCCGGGGCAGGGGGCGGAGCGCGCCGCGGGTCCACAGGGAGGCTTCCGTCGTGACCGGCGGCTCCAGCTCGTCCCCCAGCCCGGCCTCCCGGGCCAGTTCCAGGACGGACGGCTGCCGGACGAACACCGCTTCGGCGCCCAGGTCCACGGGGACGCCGCCCACCTCACCGCTCAGGAGCTTGCCTCCGAGCCGGTCCGCGGACTCCAGCAGCGTCACCCGGCAGCCGGTTCCGGCGCCTTCCGCGACGCCGCTGAGGCGAGCGGCGGCGGCCAGTCCGGCGATGCCGCCGCCGACCACCACGACGTGCGGCCGGGCCGCCTCCGGACCGGGCGGCGCGGAGGCAGGTCGTGGGCGCGGGACGCTGGTGGCGTTCATCGGGAGGCGCTGCCTTTCTGAGGGGGTTTCAGGGACGTTCAAGGGACCGTCGGAGATTCGCCGCACCGGTTCCGCCATCGAGATGACGGGGTGTCGGCGCGCTCACGTGGTGCCCGCGGCGGTGCCGGAACGGGCGGCGTCCCGCCGGACCCGGGTGACGGTGAACGCCAGCGCGACGGCCGAGACCAGGGCCAGCAGGAGCAGGCCCAGGGCGTAACTCCCGGAGGCACTGAAGATCGCGCCCATCACCAGCGGAGGAATGAACCCGCCCAGGCCGCCCGCGGCGCCGACCACGCCGGTGACCGAACCCACCTTGTTCGCCGGGGCGAGCTGCGCCACCAGGGCGAAGGTGGCACCGCTGCCCGCGCCGAGCGCGGCGGCCATGGCCAGGAAGGCGATGGTGCCCACCGGAGCGAGCGCCGGGGTCGCCGACTGCACGGCGGCCCCCACGACGACCACCGCCAGCGATCCGGCGAGGACGCGGACCGAGCCCAGCCGGTCCGACAGCCAGCCGCCGACCGGACGCATGGCCACCGCCAGCAGGACGAAGCCGGCCATCCGGTTGGCGGCGTCGGCCTGGCCGAGTCCGTAACCGGTCTTCAGGTAGGTCGGCAGGTAGACCGAGAAGGCGACGTAGCCGCCGAACGCCACGGCGTACAGGGCGGAAGCCTGCCAGGTGACGGACAGGCGGGAGGTGTCGGCGAGACGGCGGGCCAGCGGCTCGGTCGGTACGGTACGGCCGGGCGCGTCCCGCAGCAGTACGGCGGCCAGCACGGCGTAGACGGCCAGCGCCGCGGCGGTGATCAGGAACGGGTTGGCCATACTGTGCGCGTCGACCAGCTTGACGGTGGTCAGCGCGCTGATGGCGGTGCCGCCCATACCCGCGCCGAAGACGCCGATCGCCAGCCCGCGCCGCTCCGGCGGGTACCAGCCGCTGACGAACGGCACGCCGACGGCGAAGGCCGTGCCGCCGATGCCCAGGAAGAACCCGCCGACCAGCAGGGCGACCAGCGAGGAATGGCCGAACAGGCCCAGGTAGAGCACCGGCACGATCGTCGCGGCGGACACCAGGGGGAACATCACCCGGCCGCCGAACCGGTCGGTCAGCGCGCCCACCGGGATCCGGCCCAGCGACCCGACCACGACCGGCACCGCCACCAGCAGGGACTGCTCGAACGAGCTGAGCGCCAGGGTCTCCTTGAAGCGCGGGCCCAGCGGGCTCAGCAGCGCCCACGCCCAGAAGTTCACCGCGAAGCCCAGCGTGGCCAGGGTGAGCATGATCGCCGGGCGGCCGGCCGGGGAAGTGCGGCCTGTCGCCTGCGCCGGCACGGCGCGGACGGATTCCTCAAGCGGGCACATCGGGTACCTCTCGTTCGAGTCGTTCCGGAAGCCGTCCGGCGCGGGATCTGCATCCCGCCGCCTTCACGCGGCTCCCGTCTTTCCGCTTCATCGAACCCGCCCATCGGGGGACGGGCCATTCGTCGCGAGCGCCCTCGCGGAAGGCGGTGTTACCGGGGCGCCTTGGGTCCGGTCAGCTCGCGGCGGGCACCGGCGGGGACGCCGGAGTGCCGGTCGTACGGCCGGGTGGCCGTCTTCCGCCGGTAGACCAGGTACGGGCGGCGCAGATAGCCGACGGGGGCGCTCCACACGTGGACGAGGCGGGTGAAGGGCCAGGCCGCGAACAGCAGACACGCGGTCAGGGCGTGCAGCTGGAACAGCAGGGGCGCGCCGGACATGGCCACGGGCTGCGGTTGCAGCAGGAACAGTCCGCGGAACCAGACCGAGACGGTGGAGCGGTAGTCGTATCCGCCGCCGGCGATGTTGTGGACGACGGTGGCGGCGATGCCCAGCAGCACGGTGGCGGCCAGCAGCGGGAAGAGCATCTTGTCGCTGGAGCTGGTCCGGGTGCGGATGCGCGGGGCGAGCAGGCGGCGGGCGCTGAGCATGCCCAGGCCCACGACCATGGCCGCACCGGCCACGGAGCCGAGGGCGACCGCCACGGTGTGGTACGTGTGCTCGCCGATGCCCACCGCCTCGGTCCAGGACGCGGGGACGGCCAGACCCACGACATGTCCGGCGATCACGGCGAACGCGCCGAGGTGGAACAGCGGGCTGCCCCAGCGCAGCCAGCGGTGTTCCAGCAGCTGGCTGGTGCGGCTGGTCCAGCCGAACTGGTCCTTGCGGAACCGCCAGACGTGTCCGACGGCGAAGACGGCCAGGCAGATGTAGGGGACGGCGACCCACAGCAGCAGGTCGGTGCCGTTCATCGCGGTGAGGGGGCTGCTGGAGGCGCTCATCGGCGGGCATCCGAATCCATGGGACCGGTCAGAGGGGGCATCAGCGTCGGCTGGGCCGGTGTGGGCGGTACGAAGGTGCCGGGCGGGGCGAAGCCGGTGCCGCTGTACGGGTCGAGGCCGACGTCCTCGGCGGGCGGCCCTTCGGCGGCCAGCTTCGCCACCTCCGCCAGCTCCGCGTCGCTGGCCGGCGGCAGCAGGGACAGCAGCGCCGTCAGCAGTCCGGCGTAGGGGGACCGCACGTCGGACAGGGCGTGGTGGATGAGTTCCAGGCCGCGCCGGTGGCGGCGCAGCGGCGCTTCTCCCGCGCGCGGGCCGGCCAGTGCGGCGAATTCCAGGACGACGGGCAGGTGGTCGGGGAGTTCGCCGCCGTCGGCGCTCCAGCCGGCGGCCCGGTAGGTCTGGGCGAGGGTCAGCAGGGCCATGCCTCGTCGGCGGGTGTCGCCATGCAAGTAGTAGGTGAGGTAGAGGCTGCTTTTACGGCGCAGGTCGAAGATTTCCACGTAGTGGCTCTCCAGTGCCTCGGCGGGCTGGGCCGCGAACCAGGTGGTGAAGGCAGCCAGCTCGTCGGCAGCGGGCGAGGGCGGCAGCGCGTCCACGGCGGCGCCCAGCGCGGGCCGTTCTGCGGTCAGTTCGGCGTCCGGGTACTGCAACAGGAGCGACAGCAGCCGCAGCAGGAGCGCGCGCTGTGCGGCCTCTTCGGGGCCGGGGCGGGCTCCGCGCCCGGCCGCCGGGCGGATGCGCGTGCGCAGGGTGCTCATGCGGTGTCTCCCGCGAGGTTGTCGGAGGTGGTGGTGCGTCGCCGCAGGGCCGGAATCCCGAGCATGACCTTGCGGTCGGTGCCGGACGGGGCGTCGGAGCTCTCCACGGGGCAGCGGTCTTCCATCGCGCTGAGCGCGGCGGCGTCCTCCCGGTGGGCTGCGGGGACCACGTACCGGTCGGCGTACTTGGCGACGGCCAGCAGCCGGTGCAGGTCCTCGGCCTGCGCGGATGTGAGGCCGACGGCCTTGAGGGCGCTCTCGTCGCCCTGTTCGCCGAGGGTGCGCTGCCGCATGTGGCTGCGGAGCGCGGTCAGTTTCATCAGGACCCCGGCGACGACGTCGGTGTCTCCGGCAGCGAAGAGGTTGGCCAGGTAGTCCAGCGGGATGCGCAGCCGGGTGACGGCGGCGAAGACGTGGTCGGGGTCCTCGGCGTTGCCGCCCGCCTCGCCGACGGCGTCCAGGACCGGGGACAGCGGCGGCACGTACCAGACCATGGGCAGCGTGCGGTACTCCGGGTGCAGCGGCAGGGCCACCTTGTACTCGCTGATCAGGGCGCGTACGGGTGAGCGGCGGGCGGCGTCGATCCAGTCCTCGGGGATGCCGGACCGCCGGGCGGCGTCGCGGACTTCGGGATCGGCCGGGTCGAGGAAGACGTTCCGCTGGGCGTCCAGCAGGTCCTGCTCGTCGGCCACGGCGGCGGCCTCGCCGACCCGGTCGGCGTCGTAGAGCACCAGGCCGAGGTAGCGCAGGCGTCCGACGCAGGTTTCGGAGCAGACGGTGGGCTGTCCGGCCTCGATGCGCGGGAAGCAGAAGGTGCACTTCTCGGCCTTGCCGGTGGCGTGGTTGACGTAGACCTTCTTGTACGGGCAGGCGGTGACGCACATCCGCCAGCCGCGGCAGCGGTCCTGGTCGACGAGGACGATGCCGTCCTCGGCCCGCTTGTACATCGCCCCGGACGGGCAGGCGGAGACGCAGGCCGGGTTGAGGCAGTGCTCGCACAGCCGCGGCAGGTGGAACAGGAAGGTCTGCTCGAACTCGAACTTCACCTTCTCGGCCAGGTCGCCGCTCAGGTTGGGGTCGCCGGCCGCCGTCTCGGCCGCGCCGCCGAGGCCGTCCTCCCAGTTGGCGCCCCAGGTGATGGCGGTCGGCTTGCCCGTGAGCACCGAGCGGGGGCGGGCGACGGGCACGTCCTGGCCGGCGGGGGCGCTGACGAGGTTGTCGTAGTCGTAGGTGACCGGCTCGTAGTAGTCCTCGATGGCCGGCAGGTCGGGGTTGGAGAACAGGGAGGCCAGGCGCTTGAGGCGGCCGCCGGAACGCAGCACCAGGCGCCCGCGCCGGTCCAGCTCCCAGCCGCCCTTCCACTGCCGCTGGTCCTCGTAGCGGCGGGGATAGCCGACGCCGGGCTTGGTCTCGACGTTGTTGAACCAGGCGTACTCCACGCCGGTGCGGTTGGTCCAGGTCTGCTTGCAGGTGACCGAGCAGGTGTGGCAGCCGATGCACTTGTCGAGGTTCATCACCATCGCCACTTGGGCCATGACGCGCATGTCAGTACTCCACATCCTGGCCGCGGCGGCGGATGACGGTGACTTCGTCGCGCTGGTTGCCGGTGGGGCCGTAGTAGTTGAAGGCGTAGGTGAACTGGGCGTAGCCGCCGGCCAGGTGCGACGGCTTGAGCAGCAGCCGGGTCAGGGAGTTGTGCATCCCGCCGCGCTTGCCGCTGACCTCCGTCTTCGGCACGTTCACCGTGCGGTCCTTGGCGTGGTACATGTACACCGTGCCCTCGGGCATCCGGTGGGTGACCACCGCGCGGGCCGCCACGACGCCGTTGCGGTTGTACGCCTCGATCCACTCGTTGTCCTTGACGCCGATCTTCTCCGCGTCGGCGGTGCTCATCCAGATCACCGGGCCGCCGCGGGACAGCGCGAGCATGTAGGCGTTGTCCTGGTACTCGGAATGGATGGACCACTTGGAGTGCGGGGTGAGGTAGCGGACCGTCACCTCGGCGCGGCCGTCCTCGCCCAGGTGCTCGTCGCCGTAATGCCTGGCGGTGTTCAACGGGGGGCGGTAGACCGGAAGTTGTTCACCGAGTTCGGCCATCCAGTCGTGGTCGACGAAGAAGTGCTGACGGCCGGTGAGGGTGTGCCAGGGCTTGCGGTGCTCGACGTTGATGACGAACGGGGAGTAGCGGCGGCCGCCGGTCTCGCTGCCGGACCATTCGTAGGACGTGATCACCGAGCGCGGCTGGACACGGGTGTCGGCGAAGGTGATGCGTTCCGCCTCCCGCTCGGCGGACAGGTGCGCCAGCTCCGTGCCGGTCCGTTCCTCCAGTGCCCTGAAGCCCTCGGTGGCCAGCCTTCCGTTGGTGGTGCCGGACAGGGCGAGGATCGCCTCGCACATGTCTGTCGCGGTGGCCAGCGAGGGCCGGCCGTCCGCCGCGCCGCCGCGCCGTACCCCGTTGGTCCGCCGCAGCCGCTCCAGTTCCTCGTCCGGACGGACCGTGACGCCCTTCGTGGTGGTCCCGAGCCGGTCGAGGAGCGGGCCGACGGCGCGCATCTTGTCCGCCACCGCCGCGTAGTCCCGCTCGACGGTCACCAGCCTGGGCATGGTGCGCCCGGGAACCGGCGCGCACTCGCCGGCCTTCCAGTCGGCGACGATGCCGCCGGGCTGGGCCATCTCGTCGGGGGTGTCGTGCTGGAGGGGCACGGCCAGGACGTCGGTACGGGTGCCGAGGTGCTCCTCGGCCAGTTCGCTGAAGCGGTCGGCGATGGTCAGGAAGGTGTCGTGGTCGGTCCGTGCCTGCCAGGGCGGCGCGATGGCCGGGGTGAAGGCGTGCACGAAGGGGTGCATGTCGGTGCTGGACAGGTCGTCCTTCTCGTACCAGGTGGCGGCCGGCAGCACGACGTCGGCGAACAGCCCGGTGGAGGTCATCCGGAAGTCCATGCTGACCAGGAGGTCGAGCTTGCCTTCAGGGGCCTCCTCGTGCCAGACGACCTCCCGGGGCCGCTTCTCCGGCGGCGTCTCCTCGGAGCGCACGGCCGCATCCGTGCCCAGCAGATGGCGCAGGAAGTACTCGTTGCCCTTGCCGGAGGAGCCCAGCAGGTTGGCCCGCCACACGGTCAGTACGCGCGGGAAGTTGGCCGGGTCGTCCGGATCCTCGGCGGCGAAACGCAGGGAGCCGGACGTCAGCTCCTCGACGATGTGCTCGGCCACCGGGCGGCCCGCGGCAGCCGCCTCGTCGGCCAGGTCCAGCGGGTTGCGGTTGAAGCCGGGGTGGCCGGGGGTCCAGCCCATGCGGACGGCCTGGGCCAGACAGTCGGCGGTGGCGCGGCCGGCGAACCGCCCCTCGCCCAGCGGGGAGGCCAGCTCGTCCGGTCCGAACGCCTCGTAACGCCACTGGTCGGTGGCCAGGTACCAGTAGGACGTACCGGCCATGTGCCGGGTGGGCCGCTGCCAGTCGAAGGCGAACGCCAGGTGTTGCAGACCGGTGACGGGCCGGACCTTCTCCTGGCCGACGTAGTGGGCCCAACCACCGCCGTTGACGCCCTGGCAGCCCGTCATGGTGGTGAGGGCCAGGAAGGCGCGGTAGATGGTGTCGGAGTGGAACCAGTGGTTCGTACCGGCCCCCATGGCGATCATCGAGCGGCCCTCGGTGCGCTCGGCGTTGCGGGCAAACTCCCGGGCGATACGGGCCGCCTGGGCCGCGGGGACCGAGGTGACGGTCTCCTGCCAGGCCGGGGTGTACGGCTGGGAGGCGTCGTCGTACGAGGCCGGCCACGTGCCGGGCAGCCCGGGGCGGCGCACGCCGTACTGGGCCAGCATCAGGTCGAAGACGGTGGTCACCTGCCGGCCGCCGATCCGGCGGACCGGGACGCCGCGCACCATCACGTCACCGCCCTCGGTGGGCCCCTCGTCGAAGCGCGGCAGCGCCACGGTGGCCGTGTCCTCCGCCCGTTCCAGCAGGCTCAGCTCCGGTTCCGTATCGCCCAGTTCGAGGTTCCACCGGCCCTTGCCCTCCTCGCCCCAGCGGAAGCCGAGCGACCCGTTGGGGACCACCGGCCGCCCACTGCCGCGGTCGACCAGGACGGTCTTGAAGCGCGCGTTCTCGTCGGTGTCGCCGAGGTCGGCCGCCGTCAGGAAGCGGTCCGGCACCACATCGCCGTCCCGCTCGCGCAGCGTGACCAGGAACGGGGCGTCGGTGAACCGGCGCAGATAGTTCTCGAAGTAGGGCGTGCCGCGGTCGACCAGGAACTCCCGCAGGATGACGTGCCCCATCGCCATCGCCAGGGCTCCGTCCGTCCCCGGGTGCGGCGCCAGCCACTCGTCGGCGTGCTTGACGTTGTCGGCGTAGTCGGGGCTGACGGCGACGACCTTGGTGCCGTTGTAACGCGTCTCGGTCAGGAAGTGGGCGTCCGGGGTCCGGGTGACGGGGATGTTGGAGCCCCACATGATCAGGTACCCGGCGTTCCACCAGTCGGCGGCCTCCGGCACGTCCGTCTGGTCACCGAAGACCTGGGGCGAGGCGACGGGGAGGTCCGCGTACCAGTCGTAGAACGACAGCAGGGTGCCGCCGATCAGCGAGTGGAACCGCGCCCCCGCGGCGAAGGACGCCATCGACATCGCGGGGATCGGCGAGAACCCGGCCACCCGGTCCGGACCGTACGTCTTGACGGTGTGCACCTGGGCCGCGGCGACCAGTTCGGCCACCTCGTCCCAGTCGGCGCGCACCAGCCCGCCCTTGCCCCGGGCCTTCTTGTACGCGCGGGCCTTGGCCGGGTCCCCGGTGATCTCCGCCCAGGCGGCCACCGGGTCGCCGAGCCGGCGGCGCGCCTCCCGCCACATCTTCAGCAGCGTGCCGCGTACGTAGGGGTAGCGGACCCGGCTGGGCGAGTAGGTGTACCAGGAGAACGACGCGCCGCGCGGACAGCCCCGCGGCTCGTACTCGGGGCAGTCGGCACCGATCGACGGGTAGTCGGTGGCCTGGTGCTCCCAGGTGATGATCCCGTCCTTGACGTAGACCATCCACGAGCAGGACCCGGTGCAGTTGACCCCGTGGGTGGAGCGGACGACCTTGTCGTGGGCCCAGCGGTCGCGGTAGAAGCCCTCCCACCGCGGGTCCCCCGTGCCGAACACGGCGCGCCCGTCGTCACTCACCTCACGGCGGTCGAGCAGCCGCCGGCCGGCCAGCGGCCAGCCGCGTGCTTCATCAGCCGCCGACGGGCCGCTGAGCTTCTTGTTCTCCATGCAACAGAACCTAATTCGGGGTTGTGCGGGGCACGGTGGGCGAAGCGTCCCGCGCCGCAGGGCCACAGGACCCCGAATGTTTTCGGCCACACGGGACCAACGACCCTGCGCCGGGGCCGCCCCGCCCCCGGCGGCGGACGCCTCCCCGGCCGCATGCTGGGGGTGAGCACACCGGAGGTACCCCTCATGTACGACCACTCCCGGCGGCAGGCAACCCGCCCCGCCCCGTGTCCGCCCCGGCGGCCGGCCGCCCGTCCCGTCCCGTGTCCGCCCCGGTGACCGGCGCCCGCCCGGTCCGCCGGCAGCACCAGGCGGTGGCGGACAGACCGTTCATCGTCATCTGGGAATCGACCCGCGCCTGCCCGCTGGCCTGCCTGCACTGCCGGGCGACCGCGACCCCCGGCCGTGACCCGCGCGAGCTGGACACCCAGGCCGCCAAAGACCTGATCGACCAGGTAGCCGCCTTCGGACGGCCGGCTCCCCTGTTCGTCGTCACCGGCGGCGACCCCTTCCAGCGCCCCGATCTGCTGGAACTGATCGTTTACGGCACGCGGACCGGGGTAAGGGTCGCGGTCTCCCCCTCGGGCACCCCGACCCTGACCGCACCGAACCTGCGCGCCGTGCACGAGGCCGGGGCGGTGGGCCTGTCCCTGAGCCTGGACGGCTCCACCGCCGCACTCCACGACGGCTTCCGCGGTGTCCCCGGCGTCTACCGCTGGACCCTGGACGCCTGGGACACCGCCCGCCGCCTGGGCATGAAGGTCCAGATCAACACCACGGTCAGCCGGCACAACCTGCACGACCTGCCGGAGACCGCGGCCCTGGTCCGCGAACACGGGGTCATGCTGTGGAGCGCCTTCTTCCTCGTCCCGACCGGACGCGGCAGCCGGCTGGCCGCACTCGACCCGGCGGAAACCGAGGACGTCCTCAACTTCCTCTACGACGTCGGCCTGTCCGTACCCGTGAAGACCACCGAAGCTCACCACTTCCGCCGCGTCGCCCTGCAACGCGCGATTCTGACAGCCGAGGGCGCGAACCACGTCCAGGCCCTCCACCTCGGCCCGCTGTACCGCCAACTCCGCCGGCGCGCCGAAGAACTGAACCTCTGCACCGGCCCACGCCGGACCCGCCGCCCTCCCCTGGACGTCAACGCCGGCCGGGGCTTCGTCTTCGTCTCCCACACCGGCACCGTGCACCCCAGCGGCTTCCTCCCCCTCTCGACGGGCAACGTACGTACCCGCCCCCTGACGGAGATCTACCGCGACTCGGACCTCTTCACCGCCCTGCGCGACCCCGGCCAACTCCTCGGCCGCTGCGGCCGTTGCGAGTTCCGCCACCTCTGCGGAGGCTCCCGCTCCCGCGCCCACGCCGTCACCGGCGACCCGCACGCCGAGGAACCGTGGTGCGGCTACGAACCCGGGTCGTTTCCCTACCAGGGGGAACTGGCGGAGTTGATGGCTGGAAGCGGCCCCGGCAAGGCGCGGCCGCGTCAGAGCCGGTCGTAGATGACCGACAGTTGTCGCAGCACCTCCGCCGCCGAGTCGAGCGCGGCCGCGTCGTAGTCGGCGAGGGCGGTGTCCAGGGCCTGTTGCAGGAGCGCCTGGCGTTCGTCGTGGCGTTCTCGGCCTTTGGCTGTGAGGGTGACGGCGACGGCCTTGCGGCCCGGGACCTGTTCGCGGGTGACGTAGCCGGCCGCGACAAGGCCGTTGACCAGTTGAGTGGCGCCGGGGGGCGTGGTCTCCGTCGCGGCGGCCAGTTCGCGGATGGAGAGAGGGCCGTTCTGGGCGAGCACCCGTAGGGCGCGTGCGTGGGTGAGGGAGAGTGCGCCCGGCGTGCGGGTGGCGCGGCCCCGCAGTCGGGCGTCGGCTGCGCTGAGGCTGTAGGCGGCCCGGGCCAGCTCGTCCAGGGCGAGCTTGCGCTCGGAGTCGGTCTGCGGGTGACGAGGGGGCATGCGGCGTCTCTCTCCGGGCGAGGCTGCGGTTGACAGACATCTTAGGGTAAGTACTTAATGAAAAGAAGGTAAGTACTTACTTTGATGTCTCGCGTTGCCGCCACAGAGGAGGACGTCCCATGACCGCACGCTCCACCGGCCAGAGCTGGAGCCTGGACATCGCGCTGGCACAGGGCGGTTTCGACGCCCTGCACCCCGAGGCCAAGGGCACCATGGAGCAGCTCGGCCACGACCCCGCCGACTTCGACAAGGTCTTCGCGCTCGTCAAGAGCGGAGCCATGCTCCCCAAGGCCTGGGCGACCGTCGCCGGCCAGGCCGAGCGGCGCGCCGCCCACCACGAGCGGGAGGGCTTCGCGCGTACCGCCGCCGATCTCTACCTGCGTGCCGCGGTGATGTGGGGCCGCGCCCAGTACTCCGTCTTCGACGCGGACGACCCCCGCAAGGCAGCCTTCCGCGCACACACCGACCACTGCGTCGCCCGCCTCGGCAGCCTGCGCGGGGACCGGGTGCGCCGCGTGGTGCTGGACTTCGAGGGGCAGCACCTCTACGCACTGCTGCACCTGCCGGCCGGGCCGGTGCGCGACGCCCCCGCGGTGATCCTCGGGCCAGGCATGGACATGATCAAGGAGGACTACCTCCAGGCCGCGGAGCGCCACTACACGTCCCACGGCATCGTGGCCCTGTCCATCGAAGGCCCCGGCCAGGGAGAGACCCGCGCCAACGGCCTCACGGTCGACCTGACCAACTACGAGCGGGCCATCAGCCGCTGCATCGACCACCTCGCCGCCCTGCCGGAGGTCGACGCCCGGCGCATCGGCATGTTCGGCATCAGCATGAGCGGCTACTGGGGCCTGCGGGCGGCCGCGGCCGACCCGCGCCTGGCCGCGCTGGCCGCCTTCGAGGCCGTCACCGGCGACTTCGACACCATCTTCGGCCGGGCCCAGCCCACCTTCAAGCACAACTACATGTACATGTCCGGCTTCAGCGACGAGGAGCGCTTCGACCGGGAACTCGCCGCGCTGATGCCGCTGGGCGACCTCGTCACCCGCCTCACCCGGCCGGTACTGCTCGGCATCGGCGAGTTCGACGAACTGACGCCGCTGGAGCAGGCGTTGGCCACCTATGAGCGCATCCGGGCCCCCAAGGAGATGCGCGTCTACGAGAACGAGTTCCACCCCTTGGGCGGGGTCGCCGCCGAGATCTTCGGCTTCGGCGCCGAGTGGGTCGAACGCGCCTTGAACGGAGCGCTGCGGGAGCCCGGCCGGGACGTACGGCACTACGTACGCCGCGACGGCACCACGGCCGACGGCACCGCCGACCCCGACTGGTGGCTCGGCGCCGCCCCGGCCGCACTCGACAGGGCCCGCCGGTCCTAGACCAGCACGTTCAGGGATCGGGTCGCACGTGTGACGGGTGCGGCCCGACGCCTGAACGTGCCCAGCCGCACACCACACCACTCACGCCCCCTCGGAAGCACCATGACACCGCCCACCGCGACCTTCCAGCTCGGCGCCACTCCCCCGGACACCCACACGCACTCCCACCGGCGCGGCGGAGACGCCGCCACGATCGCCGCGCCGGCCTTCGCCTGCGTGTGCGTCGCCGTCATCCAGTCACTCCTGCTGCCGATCGTGGCCCAGCTGCCGCACCTGCTCAGCACCTCGGCACGGGACGCGGCCTGGGCCACCACGGTCACCCTCCTGGCGGCGGCCGTGTCGACCCCGGTCACCGGCCGTCTGGGAGACCTGTACGGCAAGCGCCGCCTGCTGATGGCCTGCCTGACCTTCATGGTCGCGGGTTCCGCGCTGGCCGCGGTCACGTCCGGCCTGGTACCGATGATCGTCGCCCGCGCTCTGCAAGGCATGGCCATCGGGGCCGTCCCGCTGGGCATCGGCAATGCGGGACGCGCTGCCCGCCCACCGGCTGCCGACCGCGACCGGGCTGATGAGTTCCTCGGTCGGCATCGGCGGCGCCCTCTGCCTGCCGGGAGCGGCCTTCCTCGCCCAGCACGCCGACTGGCACCTCCTGTTCGTGGTCACCGCCCTGCTCGGTGCCGTCTCCGGTCTCCTGGTCATGACGGTGGTGCCGCGCACCCCCGCCGACGCCGACGGCCGGTTCGACTGCGCCGGTGCGCTCGTCCTGTCGGTGGCCCTGGTGTGTCTTCTGCTGGCCGTCATCAACGGCAGCGCCTATGGCTGGACCGGTGCCGCCACCGTCGGTCTGTTGCTGGGCGCGGCCGTACTGCTGGCCGGGGTCGGCGTCCTGGAGATGTGCGGCCAGGCCCCCTCGTCGACCTGCGCGCCGGTGCGCGCCGGCTGGTGATGCCGGCCAACTCCGCCGCGGTCGGCGTCGGGGTGGCCTACTACGCGCTGTCTCGCCCCCTTCCTCACGGCCAGGAAGCGATAGCGCGTCTCCCTTTGGCCGGACGCACAAAACATGTGCGCAATCTCTGTACGGACGTCGCATGCACCCGGTCAGGACAGCGGTAACGCTGTCCGCACGCACATTCCAGCGAGTTTCGGCGCGTTCCAGTGAGTTTCAACGAGTTCCCACGCTGTGCAGCGAGCGAGCGACACACGGGGTGGAACCGACCGGGCGCTGCACGCATCTGTCGTACCGAAGGAGACCTCGAACGTTATGCGATACGGGACCAGCGCCGTGGCTTTGGCATTCACCGCCTCTCTGATCACAGCGGCGCCTGCCGCGTCGGCCGCGGCACCTCGGTGCGACACCCGGCCCGTCCAGACCGCGCTACAAGCACTGAAGCATGTCGGCGCCTCGGGAATCAGCGTCACGGTGAAAAGCCCTCGCTGCGGCACATGGCACGGCGGTGTCGGCCTCGCCGACCTCAGGACGGGCCGTGCGGCCGTCGGCAAGGAGCACGGCCGTATCGCCAGCAACACCAAGACCTGGACGGCCACGGTCGTGCTCCAGCTCGTCGGTGAGGGCAAGCTGAAGCTGGACGACACCGTGGACCGGTATCTGCCCGGCCTCGTCCGCACCGAGCACTACGACGGGCGCAAGATCACGATCCGGCAGTTGTTGCAGCACACCAGCGGCCTGCCCGACTACCTGGACGCGTGGGACGACCTGGAGGCGCACCGCTGGGAGCACATGGAGCCCCTGGAGACGGTCGAGCAGGCGCTGACGCTGCCCCCGCCCGACGACCGGACGCCCGGCGGCTTCGCCTACTCCAACACCAATTACAACCTGGTCGGCCTGATCGTCCAGGAGATCACCGGCCGCGACATCGGCACCGAGATCGAACAGCGGCTCATCGAACCGCTCGGGCTGCGGCACACTTTCTGGCCCGGCGACCGGACCACGCTGCCCAAGCCGGACATGCGCGGTTATGTGGACCGGGACGGGAAACCGGTGGACCGGACGGAATGGAACACCTCCGGGGCCGACGCTTCGGGTGCGCTGGTCTCCACCAGCGCCGACGCGACCACGTTCTGGACCGCGCTGCTGTCCGGAAAGCTGCTGGCCCCGGCCCAGCTCGCCGAGATGAAGAAGACCGTCGCGGACGCCTTCCCGAGTGAGCGGTACGGCCTGGGAGTCGAGCGCTATGAAACCGTCCCGGGTTTTGTCACCTGGGGGCACAGCGGCCATATGGAGTCCGGCCACAAATTCCGTAACGCCGTCACCGACGACGGCCGGCGGGCCGTGACCCTGCTGATCGGCTCGGAGTCGTTCGACTCGGACAAGGTGGACGCGATCATCGGCAAGCTCATCCACGATCTTCGCTGACCGGGCCGACGCGCGCGTGGCAGGTGGGCGGCACCGTGGTGCCGCCACGTGGCCCGGGGCCGTCACTCTCCGGCTCCGGTTCCTGTTCCTGTTCCTGTTCCGGTTCCTGTTCCGGTTCCTGTTCCGGTTCCTGTTCCGGTTCCTGTTCCTGTTCCGGTTCCTGTTCCGGCAGCACCGCCGAGCCCTGCCAGCACCCGCAACTGCAGCCACAGGACCAGCCGTTCGTCGGGATCCCCGAAATCGACCCCGAGGTGCCGGCCGGCCTGCTTCAGGCGGTAGCGGCAGGTGTTGGGGTGGACCGAGAGCAGCTTCGCCGCGCCCGCCACGTCGCAGCCCGCGTCGAACCAGGACACCAGGGTCCGGGCGTAGTCGGTGCCGTGCTCGGCGTCCGCCGCGAGCACCCGCTCCCAGGCACCCGTCCGCAACCCCCGCTGCCTGCGCATGACTTCGGAGAGCCGCAGCAGCGTCACCCGGGGGCGCACCTCGTCGACCGTGGCCACCGGCAGGTCGTCGTGCAACAGCCGCAGGACCAGGTCCGCGTCCGCACGCGAGTCCGCCACCTCACCGAGATCCTGTGCCACCTCGCCGAGCGCCGCCCGTACCGGAACCCGCAGCGACCGTCCGGCCCGGCGCACGATGTCCTCCGCCAGCTGCCGGTGCCGCTGGTGGGCGGCCTTCTGCTCCTGCGGCGCTCGTGCTCCGGCGCTCTCCTTGGGCACCGGCAGCAACGCGTACACCACCCCGTCCAGGAGTACACACGCGTGCCGCCCGTAGCGCGCCTCGCACTGCAGGCGTACGACGTCCAGCAGCCTGAGCGACGTCCGTTCGGCGTCGGGCACGCTCGCCGCGAAGTCCAGTACGAACGCGGCCACGCGCACCGTGTCCCACCCCAGGCGGTGTGCTGCCGTCGAGGCGTCCGCCGAGCCGTCCAGCAGCCGGCGCAGCAGGTCGGTGTTCTGGTGGCGGGCCAGTTCCTGCGCCGCGCGGGCACGCAGCAGGAGCAGCGCCGCCGTGGACGCGCCCTGGACCAGGGTCTCCTCGGCGTCCGGGGTGAGGGTGCCGCCGTCGATCACCCAGATCGAGCCGAGGGTCTCGCCGCTGGCCCGCACCGCGACGGCCAGCCGCGGCAGGTCGCACGGCGTGAGCGAGGGCAGCCGTACCGGCCCGTCCGCGGCGAACACCTTCCTGACCTGCTCGGAGTTGTCCACGCTGCCCGGGACCTGAAGGCCGAGGATGCCCTGGCGGCGGTCCTCGTCGACCGGTTGTCCCGGCACGGTGGAGTAGGCCAGGATCCGCTGGCGCGGGTCCTCCACGGCCGTCGCTCCGCCGGTCGCCGCCGCGATCGCGTCGGCCAGCGCGAACAGGTCCCCCAGCCCGGCGGCGCCGGGGGCGGACCGGGCGCCGATCGCCGACGCCACCATCAGGTGCACATGGTGCCAGGCCGCGTCCTCGTCGACGGCGAGCAGCGCCATGCCGTGCGTCTCGGCCTCGGCGACCGGCGGCCCGACCGTGCCCCGCACCACGACGGCGGCCATTCCGGCCTCCGCCGCGGCCCGCATCAGCGGCCCGGCCGCGGCTGCCCGTACGCCGACCGCGAGCAGCAGGGCGCCGGGCGCGTGGGGCAGCGGGGTGTGCGCGTCGTACAGCAGTGCCTCGGTGACCGGGACGGCGAATCCGGCCGGAGCGGTGTGCAGTCGCAGGGGCGGGCTGCCGACGATGTCGATCAGGTCGCCGAGCGTGCAGGCGTCCATAGGTGCTCCTCACCGCATCGTCCCGGATCCGACCAGGCAGTTGCCCGGTCAGCCCAGGTTGCTTCCTGGACGCGCCCGGTTGACTGGCCGATCCCCACAGGAACGTACGTTCCTGTTGTCCGTTTCCACAAACCGGCGAGCCGCGGCAGGGGCGCGTTCAGCCGCCTTCGGTGGTCCGGGGAGCCGTGCGGAACCGGGGAGCGCATGCGTCCGCGACGAACTGTTCGACGGAGGTGGGGGTGGAGGTGCGGGCGGTACGCGGCTGCTGCATCCGTATGCGCCGGGAGTTGATGGCTTCGCCTGCCTCGGTCATCATGTCCGCCACGCCGGCGGAAACGCCCGCGTCGCGGAGTCCCGCGTGGAAGTCGGCGAGGCTGATCCGCTCATAGGCGAGGTCGTCCACCCCCACAGCTTCGGCGATCACGCGCACGGCTTCCCGCATGCTCACGTCGCGTTCGCCCTGGAGCTCCAGGATCTCCGTACCGCGCCAGGCCCCGGTGGCCAGGAGTTCCCCGGCTCGCGAGCCGACATCGCGCGTGGACACGAAGGGCAGGGGAATGCCCGGATCGAAGGGGGCGCTGATGCGATGGTGGGTTTGGGCGGTGCCGATGTGGTCCAGCAGGTTCTCCATGAAGTAGCCCGCCCGCAGCCACAGTGTGTCGACTCCGGGGACGGCCGAGAGGCGCTGCTCGAAGCGGTGGAGCCCGCTGACCGGTCCGGTGCCGACGGCGTGCTGGGCTCCCCAGCTGCTGAGTCCGACGACGCGGGTCGCACCGGACCCGGCGACCGCCTCGGTCAGGGAAGCCGCCACCCGGTCCTGAAAGGCGCCGAAGTCGGGGTGGTCGGGGAGGTAGTTGGGCTGGATCACCGCGTAGATCCCGTCCGCGCCCCGGAAGGCGTCCGTCAGCGCGCCGGGGTCGGCCGGGTCGGCCTCGCACACCTCGGCGCCCCGCGCGGCAAGGCCGGCGAGCCGCCGGGCCGAACGGCCGACAGCCCGTACGGGGTGCCCGGCGGCGAGAAGGTGTTCGGCGGCGGCCCGTCCGGTGCGGCCACTGGCGCCGGTGATGACGAACATCGAGGTCACTCTTTTCCTTGGTGGTTGCCCGGTCCCCGGGCTCTTCGGCAGGCATCCGACACGCTAGGCACCCGGCGATCCGTACGGGTAGGAGTGCCGCACCCACCCCGGAGCAGCGGCGCCGCGTCCTTACCCTGGTGGGATGGAAGTTTCGACGGGGCACGGCGGAGGCCCACCGCTGGCGGCCTTCCTGCGCGCCAGACGGGACCGGGTGCGGCCCGAACAGCACCGGCTGGCCGCGGGGGCGCAGCGCCAGGTGCCGGGGCTGCGGCGAGACGAGGTGGCACTCCTGGCCGGGATCAGCACCGACTACTACGTGCGCCTCGAACAGGGGAGGGAACGCCGGCCGTCCCCCACCGTGGTGGAGGGCCTGGCCAAGGCCTTGCTGCTGGACGCCGTGGCGGCGCGCCACCTGCGTGAACTCTCCGACGCTGAGGGCGCCCCGAACGGAAACGGAGAGGCGTCCCCCATGGATACGGAACGCCTTGCGGCCGTACACCAGTTGCTCGACTCCCTGCCGGTGCCCGCGCTGCTGGTCAACCGATGGCTCGACATCGTGGGCGGCAACCCGCTCGGTGACTGCCTGCACGAGGGGCTGGAGCCCCGGGACAACTATGCCCGCCTGGTGTTTCTCGCCCCGGGCGCGCCGTCGTTCTTCACCGAGTGGCCCGAGGTCGCCCGCTGCATGGTGGCGGCCCTGCGCGCCCAGACCGGCGCCGAGACGGCATCGGCGCGTCTGACGCACCTGGTGGAAGAGCTGTCCGCGCACAGCGCCGCCTTCCGCGCCGCCTGGCGCGAGCACCACCTCCACGAGAAGACGATGGACCGCAAACGGCTTTGGCACCCGAGGGCCGGAACGCTCGCCCTCGACCAGCACGTCCTGGAGCTTCCCGGGAGCGGCGGCCACCGGATCTGGGCCTTCCACCCGGCGGACGAGGCGACCTCGGCCGCCCTGCTCAGCCTGGCTGGGCCGGCCGGTCGGTGAGGGTCGGTCGGTGGCTGGTCGGTGAGGGTCAGCCGGTGACGGTCGGTCGGTGACAGTCAGCCGGTACCCGCCCGGCCACCGGTGCCGGATCAGGAGCGGTGACGGGTCGGGAGCGGTACCGGATCAGGAGCGGTGCCGGTCCACGATCCCCTCGACGATCGTCATCAGGCGCTCCCCCACCCGGTCGATGCTTCCGTTCTGCGTGCTGACCTGCGCGCCTTCCAGGACGAAGGTGATCTCGGCCGCGGCCTGCTCGGGATCGGGCAGGCCGGCCTCGGCGCACATGCCGACCAGCCTGCGGGTCTGGCGGGCCTTGTGCTCCTCGATCACCTGCCGTGCCGGGTCGGACCGGTCGGGCAGTTCGGCGAGGGAGTTGATGAACGGGCAGCCCCGGTGCGAGAGCGCCGGCAGGCCCTCGGCGATGAAGCGGGCCAGGCCCAGGATCTGCTCCCGGGGGCGGCCGGGGTGTGCGGCCTCGACCCGGTCGAAGGCCGCCTGGTAGTCGGCGGCGACGATCCGCAGCCACTCCGCGACCAGGGCGTCTTTGGTCTCGAAGTGCCGGTAGATCGCCATCTTGGTGGTCTCGGCCTGCTCGGCGATCGCCTGGACGCCCACCCGCCGGATCCCCTCGCGCTGGAACAGCTCTTCCGCCGCGTCGAGGATGCGCTCACGCGGCGGCAGTTTGGCCACTCTGCCCGGCCTTCTGGTGGTCGCTGCCATGGCTGCTCCGTGACTCCGGTCGGTCGTGAGGGCGGTGGGGCCCGTGGGCCCTCCGGGCCTGCGGGGCCTGTATGAGCCGTTGGTGATCCCACCTCCTGCTACGGTACCAGTCCGACCCACCCGATACCGTTGGGTATCGTTCGACACTAGACGGTATCTTTCCTTCCGCTGGGAGTGATGGTGAAAGTTTCCGAATACGTGCGCTTTGACGCTGTCGGGCTTGCGGAGCTGGTGGCCAGGGGCGAGGTGTCCCCCGCCGAACTGGAGGCGGCCGCACGCGAGGCCGTGCAGGCGGTCGATCCACGGATCAACGCCGTGGTGGAAACCTGGCCGGCCGACGACGAACCCGGCCCCGACGCCCGCGCCCGCTCCGGCAGCGCGCCGCTCGCGGGCGTCCCTTTCCTGATCAAGGACATCGGAGTCACCATGGCCGGGAGGCGGACGGAGCTGGGAAGCCGTCTCGCGGCAGGCCTGGTCGCCGGTGCCGACTCCGCCCTGATGCGGCGCTTCCGTAACGCCGGCCTCGTGACGTTCGGCCGTACCGCGACGCCGGAGATGGCCTACAGCATCACGACGGAATCCGTGCTGTACGGCGCGACCCGCAACCCGTGGGACCCGGCGCGGAGCGCGGGCGGCTCCAGCGGCGGCGCGGCCGCGGCCGTCGCGGCCGGGGTGGTCCCGATCGCCCACGCCACCGACGCCGCCGGCTCACTGCGCGTCCCCGCCGCCTGTACCGGCCTGTTCGGGCTGAAGCCCACCCGGGGCCGCGTCTCCATGGGCCCCGACGCCGACGAGACCTTCAGCGGTCTGGCCGTGCACGGCAGCGTCAGCCGCACCGTACGCGACAGTGCGGCGCTGCTCGACCAGATACGCGGCCCGGAACCGGGCGACCCGTACTTCGCCCAGCAGCCCTCCCGGCCCTACGCGGAAGAGGTCAGCCGCCACCCGGGCTCGCTGCGTATCGGCGTCCTCCCCCAGGCCTGGGGCGGGCGCCGCACCACCGCTCCCGTGGCCGACGCGCTCTCCCGTACCGTGCGGCTGCTCGAAGCCCTCGGCCACCGGGTGGAGGAAGTCACGGTCGGCCTCGGGGTCGGCTGGGAGGAGTTCGTCCTGGCCAACGCCCGCCTGTTCACGGTGAACCTCGCGGCCTCCGTCGACGCGTTGGCGGCCGCCTTCGGCCGGCCCGTCGACTCCTCGACCCTCGAACCGGCGACCCTCGCAGGCCACCACTACGGGCAGCGGGTCAGCGGCCCCCAGTTCGTCACCGCTCTCACGGTCCGTAACCAGGTCGCCCGGAGCCTGGCACGGTACTTCGATGCTTACGACGTGCTGCTCACTCCGACCCTTCCGGAGCTTCCCGTGCCCCTGGGCGCCTACGCCGAGGGAGCGGCGGCGCTGGACGGTTTCGGCTGGATCGACCGCCTCAACGACCGCTCACCGTTCACCATGCCGTTCAACGTGGCGGGCACGCCGGCCATGTCCGTGCCGGTGACGGCCGACACCGGGACGGGGCTCCCGATCGGTATGCAGTTCGCCGCCGGGTACGGCCTCGAAAGCCGTCTCTTCCGCCTCGCCGGCCAGCTCGAACAGGCAAGTCCGTGGTCGGACCGGACCCCGGTGGTGTGGGCGGGACAGCACACGGGCGCTGCCACACCCGGCGTGGCCCCGGGGAGCCGCCGAAGCGACGGCACCCTCACAGCGCCACCCATTCACTGAAGCTGGTGACCTCGTCGAGGACGTCGGGCAGCGGCTCGACGCCGAGGCCGGGGCCTGAGGGTACGTCGAGGTGGCCGTCGGCCAGGACGAACGGCTCCGTGATGTCGGTGGCGAAGTAGCGGCTGGAGCCGGAGGTGTCGCCGGGGAGGGTGAAGCCGGGCAGGGCGGCCAGGGCCACGTTGGCGGCGCGGCCGATGCCGGTCTCCAGCATGCCGCCGCACCAGACGGGTACGCCGTGGGCGCGGGCGAGGTCGTGAATGCGGCGGGCTTCGAGGTAGCCGCCGACCCTGGCCGGCTTGATGTTGATGACGGAGCAGGCGCCGAGGGAGATGGCCGCCGCGGCGTGGGCGGCCGACTCGATGGACTCGTCCAGGCAGATCGGGGTGCGCAGCAGCTTGGCCAGTTCGGCGTGCTGGACCATGTCGTCGTTGGCCAGGGGCTGTTCGATCAGCAGGAGGTCGAAGGCGTCGAGCCGGGCGAGCTGGCGGGCGTCCACCAGGGTGTAGGCGGCGTTGGCGTCGACCTGGAGGAGCAGTTCGTCGCCGAAGTGCTCGCGTACGGCGCGTACCGGCTCGACGTCCCAGCCGGGCTCGATCTTCAGCTTGATCCGGACGTACCCCTCGTCGACGTACCCCGCCACGGCGTCGAGGAGTTCGGGTACGGAGTCCATGATCCCGACCGAGACGCCGCAGGGCACCCGCTCCCGGGCGGCCCCCAGGCAGGAGCCGAAGGACTCGCCGGCGCTGCGCAGCTGGGCGTCCAGGACCGCGGTCTCCAGCGCGGCCTTCGCCATGCGGTGGCCGGTGAAGGGCCGCAGGACCCGCCCCACCCCGTGCGCGTCCGTGCCGTCCTTCGGCAGGGCGGGGATCAGGAACTTGCGCAGGACCTCCTGAGCACTGTCGACGTACTCGGAGCTGTAGCGGGGCTCGGACATGGCGGCGCACTCGGCCCACCCCTCGCCCTCGGCGGTGACGACGCGGACCAGCAGCACATCGCGGCTGGTCTCCACGCCGAAGGAGGTACGGAACGGGGCGACGAGCGGCATCGCGATCCGGCGCAGTTCGACGCCGGAGATCTTCGTCTTCACGACGGGTGACTCCTCGGGAAGCGGGAAGCGGGAAGCGGTCAGGGGCGGGCGTGGGGGCGCCGGACCACGTAGCGGCGGCGTTCGTGGAAGCCGACGACGCGGGCGCCCTCGGCGAGCAGGCCGCCCAGGGTGTGCCGTACGGCCAGCCGCCAGGCCCGGGCGGCGCCGGGGTCCGTACCGCGCAGGGCCTCGATGTCGTCGGGCAGGTCGACGAGGACGGCCGTGGCGTCGGACGGCACGGTCTGCGGACGGCCCCCGTCGTTGCGGAGCACGTGCGCGGCGCCGGCGGGCAGGTCGGTCGTCTCGGGCGGCGGGGTGGGTGCGGTGAGGTTCCAGGCGGCCACGACCCGGTCGGACTCGTCGCCGCCGTTGATCACGTCGTCCATCGCGCCGTAGAAGGAGGTCAGGTACTCCTCCGGCCGGGCGCCGAGTTTGACGAGGTTGAAGTAGGCGTTGCGGCGGATGAGCGGATCGTAGGTCCAGGTGATGCGTTCCAGGCGGCGGGCCGTCGCCCACTGCCGCTGATGCAGCTTGAGGGCAAGGCCCACACCACGGCCCATGACGGCGCCGGTGATGTGCGAATGCAGGCAGGTGCCCACGGGCTGGCCGAAGAAGCCGACGGAGGCGCCCACCAGCCGGCCGTCCTCGTACGCTCCGGCCACGTAGTTGCCGGCGTGCGAGAGGGCCCGCATCACCTCGGCGGACATGGGTGAGTGGGCGGGCGGGGTCCCCCAGATGTCGGCGTAGAGCAGGCTGACGGCGTCGAAGTCCGCCATGCGGTGGAGCTCCCGTACGGTGGGCCCCTTCACCGCACTGCTCCGACCAGGCGGGCCAGGAGCCGGGCGCGGTCCGGCATGGTGGCGGCCATGACGTGTTCGTGATCGGCGTGTGCGCCGTCGCCCACCGCGCCGAGGCCGTCGAGCGTGGGGCATCCGACCCCGGCGGTGTAGTTGCCGTCGGAGGCCCCGCCCACCACCGCTCGGCGCAGCGGGCCGAGGCCGAGCCGTACGGCCTCTTCGGCGGCCAGCGCGAACAGGTCCCGGGAGGCGTCGGGGGCCAGGGGCGGCCGGTTGGGGCCGCCGTCGACCCGCAGGCGGGCGCCGGGAGTCCGCGGGGTCAGGGACCTGATGAGCCGGTCGACCGCGTCCTGGGCCGTGGCGTCCGGCACGCGGACGTCCACGCTCAGCTCGGCCTGTGCGGGCACGGTGTTGTTCGAGGTGCCGGCCCGCATCACGGTGGGGGTGACGCTCGTACCGGGCCCGGTGGAGGCGTTGACGGTGCCCGCGATGCCGCCCAGGGCGAGCAGTTGGTGGGCGAGTTCGGTGGCCGCGTTGACACCCTTCTCCGGCTCCAGTCCGGAGTGGGCGGCCCGGCCGTGGACGGTGATGTCGTAGAGGGACACGCCCTTGCGGCCGGTCTTCAGCGCTCCGCCGGGCGCCGAGGGCTCCAGGACGAACGTGGCCGAGCACCGGCGGGCGACGTCCTCGATCAGCGAGCGGGAGGTGGCCGAGCCGGTCTCCTCGTCTCCGGTGACGAGCACGCAGAGGCCGTCGAGGGAGGGCAGCGACGCGAGAGCGTGGAACATCTGCACCAGACCGGCCTTCATGTCGAAGACGCCGGGCCCGCGGACGACACCCTGCTCCACCGACCAGGGATGCGTCTTGAGGGAGCCGGTCGGCCAGACGGTGTCGTGGTGGCCCAGCAGCAGGACGCGCGGCGTTCCGAACGTCCACCGCACATGGGTGATGCCGTCGAGGGTCAGTGTCCGGGGCGAGGCATCGAGCAGCCGGCGGCCCTGCTCGGCGACCACCTGACCGCTGCGGGCCAGGGCCGCGTGGTCGTCGGAGAAGGACTCGCAGGTCACCAGTTCTTCGAGATCGGCGAGCATGACGTCCAGGGACGGTGTGACCGGTGTGATCGGTGTGCCCTGTGCGGTCGATGTGTCGTCCGCCGGCGCGAAACGGCGTGCGGAGTCGTGCGGCACGGGGTGTCCTCCGTGAGGTGTCGAGTGAACGGGCGGGGCCGGGGTGACGGGGTGACTGCTGAGGAGTCCTGGGGGCGGTGGCCCGCGGGAGCCGGCGCCGACATGGTGTGCGGGCCGGAGGCCGACCGGCTCTGCCGGGCGTCGTCGGGTGTCATCGGGCGCCGTCGGGCGCCGTCGGGCCGGGCGTCAGCCCATGTTCTTGCTCATGAGCCGCCGCATGTTGCCGCCGAGCACCTTGAGGATGTCCTCCTCGGGCAGGCCGCGGCGGAGCAGCGTCTCGGTGACCCGGGGCATGTCGGCCGGGCCCGCCAGGTCGGCGAAGTCGAACTGCGGGTCGTCCTCGTCGTTCTCGCAGCAGGGCGGTGTCACGTCCGCCACCACCTCGCGGAGGAAGTCCGAGCCGAGGCCGACGTGGTCGGCCCCGGCCACGGAGATCACGTGCTCGATGTGGTCGACGACCCGGTCGACGCTCACCTTCGACTCGTCGTCGGTGAGGAAGTCCGGCACGAAGTTGACGCACACCACGCCGCCGGTGCCGGCCACCCCGCGGATCTGGTCGTCGGTGAGGTTGCGGTGGTGATCCCGTAGGGCGCGGGCGCAGGAGTGGGTGGCGATCAGCGGGCGGGTGGCGAGTTCCAGTACGTGGGAGACGCCGCTCGCCCCCAGGTGGGAGATGTCGAAGAGCATGCCCAGGCGTTCCATCTCGCGCAGTGCCTGGACGCCGGGCGCGGTCAGCCGGCTGCCGGTGGCGTCCTCGCGGCTGCCGTCCGCGAGCGGGGTGCGTCCCCAGTGGGCGATCGAGGCGATCCGTACGCCGAGCCGGAACAGGGTGGCGAACAGTTCGACGGAGGCGTCGATGCCCGGCGCGCTCTCCAGAGCGAGCACCAGGGCGATCCTGCGCTCGGCGAGCGCCTCGTCGATGTCGGCACCGTCGGTGCACAGAGCGACGTGTTCGGCGTTGGCCTCGGCGAGGACATGAGCGCACTCGATCATGCGGAGGGTCTGCCGGAGCGCGCCCTCGGGGCGGTACTGGTCGTCGATGAACACCGGCAGGACCTGGATGTCGATGCTCCCCTCGCGCAGCTGCGGCAGCCACCGGTCCCGGAAGAAGCTGCCCCAGCGTTTCGGGGGGCGAGCGGCGACGGCCATCAGGAGGTCGTTGTGGGCATCGGCGACGACGGCACGGTGGTGCAGGTCCAAGGACACTACGGAGCCTTTCGCGTGGAGAACTGTGCCGCAGCGTACGAAGGGCGGTCTCCGGGTGCTTGGTCCGGAAGGACGAACCAGCAGGGCATGTGCTGTGCGTCTGGACAAAGCCGGGGCACTGGCCACCACCGGGTTCCGCGGCCCCCACGTCTCTTCCCTCACCATCGGCGCAGTTCTTTCCGGTATGTGCACCGAACACATCCGCACCACGCTCCGCGGAGTCACCCCGGAATTCCGCCGTTCCCGTGCACCGATCCGGCCGGTCCCGCACTGGCCGATTTCCGTGATTGACGCAGGAATGTGCCGTGCCTAGGTTCCCTGTCGCAACGGGGTCGCAACGGAGTCACAACGGGGTCGCGACGGGGGGAGGAACGTCCGGGAACCGGACGTCGGAACCGAGGGGTGTGGACATGGCAAAGCAGTACGTCACGCCGGAATGGGAATCCCCTGGCGAGTGGTACGGCACCATGAAGGCCACGGTCTGGAATTTCGAAAGCGAACCACTTGTCGATCCGGAAATCTCGTTCCGTGTGCAGTCGGACCAGAACGTCACCAACGTCTACGGGCTCGTCTGGCAGCGGTCGGGCAACGTCATCACCGGGCGGCTGGTGCCGGAGCGCAAAACCGTTCCGCCCCGGCGCGGCACTCAGGAGTTCAGGCTCGGCTTCTCCCGGTCCATGCCGGGCCCCGGTCCGCTGCCGACCGACTTCAAGATCAACGGCCAGTCCGCCGACGTGCCCGACGACACGACGCCGCCGAGCGTGCCGACGAACATACAGGTCGACACCCTCGGCCCGACCCAGGCCACGCTCTCCTGGGCCCCCTCCACCGACAACATCGGCGTGCGGGGCTACGAGGTGGCTTACGGCGGCCCGCAGCCCCTGCGGGTCAAGGACGAGACGGCGGTGCTCTCCGGGCTCACCCCGACGACCGCGTACACGGTACGGGTCACGGCTGTGGACCTCGCGGGGAACCGCTCCGACCAGTCCCAGCCGCTGGAGTTCAGCACAACCGACAAGCTCCCGGACGGCGGCCCCTGGGACATGCCGCGCGCGCCGTACGTGGACTACATGGCCTGGCCGAACCCCAGCCTGCCGCAGTACGCCCAGGAATCCGGCGTGGACGGCTTCATGCTGGGCTTCATCGTCGCCAACAACAACAAGAAGCTGGCATGGGCCGGACAGGACGGCCCCGACTGGGAGGTCGATCAGAGCTCGTACGGGAAGAAGGACATCCAGCAGCTGGCCGCCACCGGCGGCAAGGTCGCCTTCTCCTGCGGCGGAGCCTCCGGAAGGCCCCTCGAAGCCGTCGAGACGAGCGTCCCGCGGATCGTCGAGCAGTACGAGGCGTTCCTGCGCAACTACGGCGTGGCGCGCCTCGACTTCGACTTCGAGGGCGACTTCCTGTCCGACGAGGCGGCGCACCTGCGGCACACGGCGGCGGTCTCCCAGCTCCTCGCCAAGCACCCCGGCCTGAAGATCTCCTACACGCTTCCGGCCGACGCACAGCCCGGTGAGGGGTCGGCGGGCTTCAGTCCGGTCGGCGTCAAGTTCCTGGCCAAGGTGGCCGCCGCCGGGATCGAGCCCGGCCTGGTCAACGGGATGCTGATGGAGTTCGGCCAGAGCGCGCCGCCCGACATGTACGAGTGCTGCGTCATCGGCCTCAAGGCCATGCACGGGCAGATCGGTTCGCTGTGGCCCGCCTGGGACGCCGCGAAGACCTGGAACCGTACGGGCGCGACCCCGATGTTCGGCTGCAACATCAACAAGCGGGTCTTCACCCTCGACAACCAGCGCAGCCTGGTCGAGTTCGCCCACGAGAACCAGCTCGGCGCGCTCTCCGGGTGGGACGCCACCCGTGACCACAACCAGGGCAACCCCGACGTCCAGCCGCCGTGCACCGTCGGCTGCGAGCAGTGCGACACCTACCGCTGTACCTGCGTGGACCAGCGGCCGTTCGACTTCAGCAAGCTCATCGCCCTCTACAAGAACGGCGCCACCCCCACCGTCGGGGCGCAGTCCCGAGGCTGACGACCCGCCCCTCCCCGTCCGGCGAACGGCCGCCTCGTGTGCGGCCGTTCGTCCGTACGGAACCATCGTCGGCGCCGACGCGTGACAGCCTCCAGAACGCTTCTCGTCTGCTCCTGGAGGGCTTCTCGACTCCTTCCGGAAGGCTTCACAGCCGCTTCCGGAGGGCTTCACGGCCGCTTCCGGAGGGCTTCTCGGCTACTTCCGACTGTGCACCATCGCCATCAGCAGCCGGTGGGTCTCGGCGTCGGCGGCCGCGACGAGTCCGCGGCCGCCCTGGCCGGCCGGGGTGCCGTCGATGCCGGTGACGACGCAGCCCGCGGCCCGGCACAGAGCGATGCCGGCGGCGAAGTGGACACTGCCGGACAGGTCGCCGCCGTCCGTAACGTACGCGGCGCGCCTGCCCGCCGCGACCCAGGCCAGCGCGAGCGTCGTGGACACCACGCGAGGACGGAAGTGCTCCGCGAACGCGGGCCGGGCCAGCAGGTCGACAGTCCGGAATCCGGGGGCGCCGGGGAACGGCGGGTCGAGGTTGACGTCCACGAGCCGGGTGGCGGACGTGGGTGTCAGCCGCCGGTCGGCACCTTCGTCCCGTACCCACGCCCGTTCCCCGTCGGTGCGGAAGACCTCGCCGCTGAACGGATCGGCCACCGCCGCCGCGCCCCCGCGCAGCGCCACGTTGACGGCGACCAGCATCGTGCCGACGGCGTAGTTGAGCGTGCCGCACAGGGGATCGACCAGCCACTGCCGTACGGCGTCCGCGGCACCTTGCTGCCCGCCCTCCTCGCCGAGCACCGCGTCGTCGGGCCGGGCGGCACGGAGGACATCGAGGATCGCCTGCTCGGCCGCCACATCGGCCGCGGTGGCGAAGTCCCCGCCCCCCTTGTCGATGCGGGCGAGCCGCTGTCCGTACATGTCGCGCACCACGTCCGCACCGGCACGCGCGGCGGTGGCCGCGACTCCGGCATCGTCAAGGTCTGCAAAGGAGTTGATCATGCCGAAGAGATTACGGGCCCGTCCCGTGCCGCGAGGGCGCCCGGCCCGGCCTTGTGCCGGCCGGGCGCCCTCGTGGCGCTTGCCCGTTACGGCTCGACGGTGGTCGGCTGCTCGGCGCGCAGGTCGCTGACGAAGCCGCCCTTCACCACGCGCATCCAGTAGGAGTGCGACCGGACCCCGGCGGGGACGTCGGGGTCACGCTGGAGCTTCCGGTCCATCGAGGTGGCGCCGTTCGGAGCGTTCCACTGGAACGTGTAGGGGTGCCACAGGCCCAGCTCACTGCTGTAGAAGGGCTTGCGCTCCAGCACGATCACCTGGTCCGGGGCGCCTTGAACGGCTTCCCAGTTGACGCGGACGGTGGCCGCGTCGATGCGGTCGACGGACGTCAGCCGCGGGGCCTTCGGGATCACGGTCGAGGGAGCGGGCCGGAGGGTGCCACTGCGGATGGTCCGCGGCACGGACGGGTCGTAGTGCTCCGGGCGGTCCAGCCTGCCCGTGACGCGGAGCGTGGCGGGGGCCTGGCTCTGCCCGCCCGCGCACACGTCGACCTGGGCGACCTTGAACCACGCGTCGGAGAACCGTACGAAGTCCTCCTTCTGCACCGGGAACTCACGCGTGCTGCCGCCGACGGCCCCGCTCACGGAGTAGACGTAACGGGAGTCGTCGGAGCGGACCACCTGGTAGCTGCACCGGTCGACGGCCGCGGCGCGCGCGTCGACCGCGGCCCTCGGCGACGACACGTCCGCACCGGCGGCGGGGCCCGAGGGGGCCGCTGCGGCTGTGCCCACGCCCGCGGCGAGGGCCCCGAGGCTGAGCGCACAGGTGGCTATGGCGGTGGTGATACGAGAGGTCATACATCCTCCGGTGACATCCAACGGCTCACGTTACGGCCCTGGTCGGGTTCGCCGATCAAGAAGGGACGCTACCGGCAATGAACGACCAAGAAACAGTCAACAACCAGCAAAGTGGCGACTTTCCGGTGACTTCGTGGCGACTTTCCGCGGTCGACAGCTCAGCGGCCCAGCCTCTGTTCTTCGCCGGTGACGGCGCGTAGATTCCGGTCCCGACGTCGTGATCACGGCGCGGTGAGGGAGGTCGACAGGCGCCGAACCGGCCTCACCCGCCTTCCATGACGCCTACCACCCGTACATCGGCACGGTCTGGGCCTACCGGGTCGCGGTGCGCACGGAGCTGGAGGGGCAGCCCCTCTCCCCCGCGGCTTTCGGATGGGACCGGTGGGACGGCCGGGACCGGTGCCCGCTGTGCCGGGGAGCGTCCGCCCACGGGACGCGAACGACCGACGCTGACCGGTGAGTTCCCGCTCTCCCCGTCTCACCAGCCAGGAAACGGCTCCTCCGCCCGCGGCACCGGCTCGGCCGCGGGCCAGTCGCCGGGAACGGCCGCGACGACCTCCCGCACGTCGGCTTCCGACCGGCCCACGACGACCAGGACCGATCCGTCCGGGACCGACTCGTCCGGATCCGGTTCCAGACACAGCAGTTTCCCGGGAGCGGAGTACCAGCGCACCGGGTCCCCCTCCGGGTGGTACCACGCCGGACAGGGCGGCAGATCGACAGGCGCGCACATGGCCTCGACGGCCGCGACGACAACGGCGGTAGCCGGACACTCGCGTCCGTACGGGCCGTACCGCCGCGCCATGACCGTTTCGCTCAGCACCAGTTCGGCGCATGCCGACGACACGCGGTCCAGGTAGGGCAACCAGCTGGCGTCCGGCAGGCAGTCGGAGAACAGGCTCACCGGCGGATCGTCGTGCGCCAGCTTTTCCAGGGGAATTCCCCAGCCCGCACAACCCTGATTCTCGCTGCGGAACACCAGCAGTTCGCCCGACGGGTCGAGCAGCAACTCGTCAGGGAGGAGCAGCGGGTTCTGCACGGCGGTCAGGTCCTGGCGCCGGCCGAAAAGCGCATAGGTTTCGTACAAGGCCGCCGGGAGGCGCAGTCCGAGCCGTTGCTCCGCCTTCCGCACTTCGCCCGGCGGAATTCCGTCCGCGGGTGTCAAAGGGCGCGCCCACGCCCGCGCGAATGCCTCGATGCTTTTCCACACCGCCGTCCGTCCGGTCAGCGCGGTGCCGAATGCCCGGGCCGGGCCGTGCCTGTCAGTCATCGTTCGATCTTAAGTGTTCAGGAAATCGACGATCGTCCCGCGGTACCGGTGCGTCGGTACGGCTGAGTTCGCCTTCGGTGAGAGGTGGTGCCGGAGTTTTGTGCGGGCCTCCGACCAGACGTGACGGGCCAGAGTGTCGGCGGGCTGCGTCGCGTCGAGGATCAGGTCGCTGTCTTCGCGGGCCGGTTCGACGTGGCGTGCGTGCGCGTCGCGTCGGTGGTGGAGGTAGTTGCGCAGGAGGACGTCGAGGGGGAAGCCGTGATGCAGGCACTTGCGTTGAATCTTGCGTACCAGCCGGAGGTCGGCCGGCAGGTCGACGAAGATGTCGAGGCGGGGGCAGCGTGCCGACGGTGCGACATGGCCGGCGAACAGTCCCTCGACGATGACGACGGAGGCCGTGGCCAGCGCGGCGTCCGTGTCGTGGGTGAGGCGCTCGAAATCCATCGACCGGGGAGACCCGTAGTCCAGGTGCGGTACCCCGGCGTCGTCGTACGTCCATTCGCCGCCGTGTTCCGGTGCGCCGAAGTAGTAGTCGTCACCGTGCAGGACGCGGGTGGAAACCCGGGGCGCGGTGGCTGTCAGTGCGTCGGCCAGCGTGGTCTTGCCCGCGCCGGAGCCTCCGGTCAGCGTCAGCAGCATGTGGTTCCCCCATCCACTCGGCCTACTGGTCGTGCCGGTCACGCCGTACGGCCGGGCCGCCGTCCGCCGGCTCACTGTCTTCTCTTCGGAGCCGGCGGACGTGCGGATCGGACGGGGCCGGGTGGGATCAGGTGAGGCGGGGTGGGGCGGGGCCGGGCCTCAGGCGTTCTTGCGGGCGACGGCCCCGTACATCGCGATGTCCCGGTCGTCGACCTGCTCCTGGTCGGCGTCGGGCCGCCAGTGGTGGACCTGCGTCAGCCCGGGCTCGACCAGGTCCAGGCCCTCGAAGAGCGCCGCGGCCTCGGCCTTGGTGCGCAGCTTCATGGGCATGCCCCGGCGTGCGTACTCGTCGGCGACCCGGCTGACCTCACGCGGCGCGAAGTCGGCGGTCCCGATGGTCATGGCCAGGAAGCTCCCGGCGGGCAGCGGCTCCAGGAGGCGGCGCACCAGGCTGTGGTCGTCGGGCGGGAGGATGAAGTGCAGAATGCCGATGATCATCAGGCCGACCGGCTGCCGGAGGTCCAGCAGTTCCTGGAACTGGTCGGAGCCGATGATGGCCTCGGGGTCGCGCATGTCGGCGTCGACGTACGCGGTCCGGCCCTCGGCGGAGCCGGTGAGCAGCGCCCGCGCGTGGGTCAGCACGATCGGGTCGTTGTCGACGTACACGGCGTGGGCGTCGGGCCGTACCTCCTGCACCACTTCGTGCAGGTTCGGGGAGGTGGGCAGGCCGGTGCCGATGTCGAGGAACTGTCCGATGCCTTGCTCACGGGCCAGGTAGCGGGCCGCGCGGTGCATGAACTTGCGGTTGGCCCGCATGTGGACGGGGAGTGCCGGCCACTCCTCGCACATCACGTCACCGGCTTCGCGGTCCACGGCGTAATGGTCCTTCCCGCCGAGGATGTAGTCGTACACGCGCGCCGAGTGAGCCGTACCGGTGTCGATCCGGTCCACGGGGTAGCCCTGCTCCAACACCCTTGCTCCTTACGGTTGTACTTGCGCCACGACGGTCCGGCGCCACGGTGAGTGTATGCGGTACCCGATACGGCCCGGCCGGTGCGGTATGCCTGCCCAGGGCCGGGGCGCCTGCGCGGCGAACTGACCGGGCCGGAACGGTCACGCCCTGTTCACCGTGCCTCTTCGTCACTCAACCGGTCGGCGATCGCCTCGAATTGTTCAATCTCGTCCTGATCCAGGTCGAGGAGGGGGAAGTCGGAGGGCGTGTGCCCGCCGGCTGCCGGGCTGTCCGTGTGGACGGCCAGGCCGTCCAGCAGGTCCAGCCAGGCACGGCCGAGACGGGCCACCACCGCCGCGTCCAGCAGCCGGTGCGGCCAGGTGAGGGTGAGGCTGAGAGCCGCCCCGCCCACCGTGTCCCGGACGACCGCGCTCGCTTCCAGTACGTGCGGGGCAGGCATGCCGGGGTCGGAGGAGGAACCGATGGCCGGTTCGCCGGTCAGTTGCCAGGGTTCGGGCGTGCCCGCCCGGGGGTGGGCGGCGAGGAAGCGGCCCATGTAGTTGAAGCTGATGCGGGCGGACGGACGGTGTGCCCGCCCGGCTGCGTCGGTGCTGCCCTGGAGGTGGCCCGGTCCGTCTTCGCCTGCCGCCCGGGACTGCTGCTTGACCGCTTTGAGCAGCCGGCCGGCCGCTGGGCCGCCGGCCGACGCCTCGGCCAGGTCGACGCCGGCGAGGTCCAGCCACTGCGGGCGTACGGTGGTGAACCAGCCCACCGTACGGGAGAGGTCGGTTCCGTCGGCCGCCGCACGGCCGTGCCTTTCGACGTCCACCAGAACGGTCCCGCCTCCCGCGCCCGGCCGGGCGTCCACGACGGCCCCCGCCAGCGCCGCGAGCAGCACCTCGTGCACACCGCAGTGGTACGCCGCCGGAGTACGGGACGTCAGAATCTCCGCCTGCCCGGCCGGCACCACCCAGGTCTGTTCGCGCAGGGTCGCCGCGGTGTCGACGGCCGGGTCGAGATTCCGGCCGACCGGCAGCGGGTCGGACGGCTGCGGGCAGGTTCGCCCGTCGAGCGGCCGCTCGACGGCAGCCCCCGAACCGTCGGCCTCCGGCCCCGCCGCGGCCCAACTCCGGAACGACGTACCGACCGCGTCGAGTTGCGGCACGCCGCCCCTCACCGCCGCCTCGCAAGCGGCCCGCAGGTCCGCGAGCAGGATGCGCCACGACACCCCGTCGACCGACAGGTGATGGACGACCAGCGCCAGACGTCCCGTCCGGCCGGGCCCGGCGTCCAGCCACACCGTCTGCACCATGCGGCCCGCTGCCGGGTCGAGCCGTTCTACGGCGTCCCGCGCCGCCCGTTCCGCAGCCTCGTCGAGGCACGCTTCGAGAGCCACCGGGTTCTCCGCGCTCTGCGGGCTCTCCGGGCTCCCGTCGAGCCCGCCCCCGACCGGCAGACAGCTGATCAGCGGCTCGACATCCACCGCACCCCGTTCGCCCGTCTCCAGCGCCCACCCCCGGTCCCCGTCCGGCACCACACGGGCCCGCAGCATGGCGTGCGTGTCCAGTACCGCGCGCAGTCCGGCCGTCAGGGCGTCCCTGGTGAGCGCGGCGGGTGTCGCGACGATCGCCCACTGCGCGAACCTGCCGCCGGTGATCTTCTCGCCCAGCCTCCGCATGAGCGGGGTACGGGGAATCCGGCCGACGCCCGTGTCCACGGCGGCCGACGGGCCGGTCCCGTCGTCCGCCGTACGGGCCAGCAGGGCGAGCCGTTCGGGCGTCTTCGCTTCGAACACCTGCGGTGAGGTCAGCACCAGTCCGGCGCGGCGGGCCCGTGCCACCAGTTGCAAGGAGATGATGGAGTCACCGCCCAGCTCGAAGAAGCTGTCCTCGACGCCGGCCCGTTCCAGCCCCAGCACCTCGGCGAACAGCGCGCACAGGATCTCCTCGGCCGGGGTGCGCGGGTCGCGGCCCGCGGCCCGCGCGGCGAACTCGGGTACGGGCAGGGCAGCGCGGTCCACCTTCCCGTTCGGAGTGCGCGGCAGCGCGTCGAGCACCACGACCGCCGCGGGCACCATGAACTCGGGCAGCGCCCCGGCGACGTGCTCCCGCACCGACCGGCCGTCGACCGGGTGGCCGTTCACCGGCCGGTCATCGACCGGACCACCGTTCACCGGCCGGCCGTCGGCCGTCCGGCCGCCCGCCGCCCCGTACGGCACCACATAGCCGATCAACCGCCGCTCCCCCGGCCGGTCCTCGCGGACCGCGGCCGTCGCCTCGCCGACGGCGGGGTGGCCGGCCAGCGCGGCCTCGACCTCGCCGAGTTCGACGCGGTAGCCGCGTATCTTGACCTGGCTGTCGGCCCGCCCGGCGAAGACCAGTTCGCCGTCGCCGGTCCAGCGCACGATGTCCCCGGTGCGGTACATCCTCCCCCAGCCTTCGGCCGGGGGGACCCCCGTGCCGGGCGTGAACGGGCAGGCCACGAACCGCTGCGCGGTCAGCGCCGTCCGTCCCTGGTAGCCGCGCGCCAGGCTCTCCCCCGCCACGTACAGTTCGCCGGGCACGCCGGGCGGCACCGGCTGGAGGAACGCGTCCAGGACGTACAGCCGGGTGTTGGCGACGGGACGGCCGACCGTGGGCGTCTCGGCGCCGGTCAGCGGGGCGGTGGAGCTCTGTACGACGGTGGCTTCGGTGACGCCGTACTCCTCGTGGACCTGCCGCCCCGGGGCCCAGCGCCTGCGCAGCTCCTCGGTCAGCGGTTCGCCGCCGGTCACCACGACGCGCAGGTCGGGCAGGTCTTCCGGTGGCAGGTGCAGCAGGAAGGACGGGGTGCCGCCGAGCTGGGTGATCCGGTGGGCGCGCAGCAGGCAGGCCAGGTCCTCGCCCAGGGGCGGCGGCCCCGGCGGGGCCAGGACGAGGCGTCCGCCCGCGCACAGGACGGGCCAGGTGTCGGCGATCGACACGTCGAAGGTGGGGGCGGCGAGCTGGAGGACCCGGCTGTGCGGGCCGAGGCCGAACCGGGCCACCCGGTCGGCGACGAGGTTGCGCAGGCCGCGGTGGGTGACCGTGACGCCTTTCGGTACGCCGGTGGTCCCCGAGGTGTAGACGAGGTACACCGCGTGGTCCGCCGCCAGCGGCGTGCGGCGCTCCGCCTGGGTCACGAAGCCGCCTCGGTGGCGCGCCAGGGCCCCGGCCACGGCCGGGTCGTCCAGGTCGGCCACCCGGGCGGCACAGTCGCCGGGCACCGCGTGCCGGGTGTCGGCGTCGCACAGCACCACGGCCGGGTCCGCGTCCCGCAGCAGGAAGGCGCGGCGCTCCGGCGGATAGTCCGGGTCGACGGGTACGAGGACGCCGCCCGCCATGATGACGGCCAGCGCGGCGGTCAGGGACTCCGCCGACCGCCGCAGCAGCACCGCGACGCGGCGCTCCGGGCCGACGCCGAGGCCGATCAGGTGGCGCGCCAGGCGTCCGGCCGTGGTCGCGAGTTCCCGGTAGGTCACGGTCCTGCGGGCATCCTGGACGGCCACGGTGTCACCCGACCGTGCCGCGCGGCGGCGAAGCAGTTCCGGTACCAGTACGGCGGGCAGCGGCGTCTCCGTACGGTTCCACCCCGTCACCACCAGCCGGTGTTCTTCCGCGCCCAGCACACCGACCCGCCCGACGACGGGCGCCGGGCCGTCGGTGACCAGCTGTGCGAGAACCTGGGCCAGCCGGGCGGGCAGTGCTTCGACGACGTCGGCGGGCAGCAGTCCGCGCTGGTGGACGAGGTGGACGTGGAGCTGTTCGCCGGGGGTGATGTTCAGGCCCAGCGGGTAGTGGACGACGTCGGTCACGTCCGAGAGGCGGATCGTGAGGGCGCCGGGCCGGTCCGGGGCGGCCGGTGGCCGGGGCAGGTTCTGGTAGACCACGATGCTGTCGAAGAGCGCGCCGGGCCCGCCCAGTTTCTGCGCCTCGGACAGGCCGAGGTGCCGGTGGGGCAGGAGGGCGGACTGGCGTTCCTGCACGTCCTTGAGCAGGGCGAGCACCGGTTGCGCGGCGTCCAGCGGCACCCGTACCGGCAGCGTGTTGATCAGGAGGCCCACCATCGTCTCGACGCCCGGCAGTTCGGGTGGCCGGTCGGCCATGGTGACGCCGAAGACCACGTCCGTACGGCCGGCCAGCCGGGCGAGGACCAGCGCCCAGGCGCCGAGTACCACGGTGCTCGCGGTCAGGCCGTGGGTGCGGGCCAGTTCCTCCAGCCGGCGGGACAGCCCGGCGGGGAGGTCGGCGTGCAGGTGTACGGGATCGGTCGCGCCGTGTTGTGGTGCCGTCGGCGCCACCAGGGTGGGTTCGCCCGCGCCGTGGAACTCGGCGCGCCAGGCGTCCCGCGCGGCTTCCTTGTCCTGCCGTGCCAGCCAGGCCAGGTACTCCCGGTACGAGGTGACCGGGCCCGGCCGGGGGTCGTCGCCACCCGCCGCGTACGCCGCGGACAGCTCCGTGACCAGCACCGGCAGCGACCAGCCGTCCATCAGGACGTGGTGGGTGAGGACGACCAGGTGGTGGCGTTCCGCGCCGAGGCGGATCAGCAGGAGCCGCCACAGCGGCGCCGTCGCCAGGTCGATCCGCCCGCCCTGTTCCCGTGCGGCGAGCTCCGCGGCCGCGGCCGACGCTTCGTCCTCCGGGAGGTGCGACACGTCCGCTTCCTGCCAGGGCAGCGGCACGTCACGCGCGACGACTTGTACGGCCAGGCCGGACGCGCTGCGGCGGAAGCTCGCCCGCAGGGTGGCGTGCCGGTCCACCAGGGCCCGCCAGGAGGCCCGCAGCCGGCCGGTGTCCAGCGGCCCGTCGAGTTCCAGTGTCCAGCGGCTCTTGTAGACGTCCGGCGCCAGCTCGTCGTGGACGGACTGGAACAACAGCCCTTCCTGCAACGGCGAGAGCGGCCAGACGTCCGCGAGCTGCGGTACCTCCTGCTCCAGCTCGGTCACGTCCTGCTGGGTGAGGGTGAGCAGCGGGAAGTCCGAGGGCGTGTGCCCGCCCGCTCCGGTGGTGCCGGCGTGGGCGGCCAGGCCGCCGAGCAGGTCGAGCCACAGCTGCCCCAGCGTCCGTACGGCGGTCTCGTCCAGCAGGTGGTCGGACCAGCTCAGGGCGAGGGTCAGTTCCGGGCCGTCGGGAGTGTCCCGTACCGCGGCCTCGGCTTCCAGGGCGTGCAGTACGGGCATGGCGGGGTCCGCGGACTCGCCGATCGTGGCGTGGCCGGTGAGCTGCCAGGGCTCGGCCGGGCCGGTGTGCGTACCGGCGGCGAGGAACCTGCCCAGGTAGTTGAACGAGACCTGAGGGGCCGGAAGCGCGGCCAGCGCCGGTCGCGTACCGGGGTTGAGGTGGCGCAGCAGGCCGTGGCCGAGTCCGTCGCCGGGCATCGCTCCGGCCTGTTCCTTGACCGCCTTCAGCAGCGCGCCGGCCGCCGGGCCGCCCGCCAGGGCTTCGTCGAGGTCGACACCGGCGGCGTTCAGCCGGACCGGGTGCACGTCGGTGAACCACCCCACCGTACGGGCCAGCTCCACTTCTTCGGCCACCGGCTCGCGGCCGTGGCCCTCCACGTCCACCAGCAGTCCGGCGGCCGGAACGCTGTCCGGCCGCCAGTGGGTGAGCGCTCCGGCGAGCGTGGACAGCAGGACTTCGTGCACGCCGCAGTGGAACGCGGCGGGTGCGCGGCCGGTCAGGGTTGCCGCGTGGCCGGTCGGAACGGTCCATTCCGCACGGTGTGCGGTGGCGGCGGTGTCCCGCAGCGGGTCGGGCGGCCGCGTGCCCACGGCCAGGTCGCCGCCGGCCAGCAGCGCCTGCCAGCCGGCCAGTTCCGCGGTGCGGTGCTCGTCCGTGGCCTGTGCCGCCAGCAGTTGGGCCCATTGCCGGAAGGACGTTCCGACGGGGTCGAGGACCGGCGGCCGTCCCGCTGCGACCGCCTCGCAAGCAGCCCGGAGGTCGGGGATCAGGATGCGCCAGGAGACCCCGTCCACCACCATGTGGTGCACGACCAGCACCAGCCGGCCGTCCTGCCCGGGACCCGCGTCCAGCCAGACCACTTGGACGAGCGTGCCGGCGGCGGGGTCGAGCCGCCGACGGGCGTCCCCTACGGCCCGTTCGGCGGCTTCGTCCAGACCGTGGCCGTCCTCGGTGGCGACGCGGGTGATCAACGAGTCCGCGTCGACCGTGCCGCGCCCGGCCACCGTCAGGACCGGTTCCGGGCCGTCCGTCACGATGCGGGCGCGCAGCATGTCGTGGGTGTCCAGTACGGCGGCCAGCCCACCCGCCAGCACGTCCCGGGTCAGCCCGGCCGGCGCGCCGACGGTCACCCACTGTGCGAACCCGCGGCCGGCTCCCCGCGTTCCCAGCGCCCGCATCACCGGGGTCCAGGGCACGTCCCCGGTCCCCTCGTCGTCCTGCGGGGCACGTTCCGGCCGGTCCGCGACGGCCTCGGCCACCGCCGCCAGCCGCTCGGGCGTCAGGAGGCCGAAGACCTGACCGGACGTCAGGACCAGCCCGGCGCGCCGGGCCCGGGACACCAGCTGCATCGAGCTGATCGAGTCACCGCCCAGCGTGAAGAAGTCGTCCCGCACCCCCACCCGGTCCAGCCCCAGCACCTCGGCGAACAAGTCGCACAGCGTTTCCTCGGCCACTGTCCGCGGCTGCTCCGGCGCGGCTCCGCCGAAGCCGGGCGCCGGCAGGGCCTTGCGGTCGACCTTGCCGTGCGCGGTGAGCGGCAGCCGGTCCAGCGGTACGAGCGCGGCGGGGATCAGGTACTCGGGCAGCGTCGCGGCCAAGTGGTCCCGCAGAACGGAGAGGAGCGCGCCGGTGCGGAGGCTGTCGGACCGGTCGTCGGACCGCGCGACTGGCTCTCGCGGTTGCCGGCCGCCCTCGTCATCGGAGCGGCCGGCGGGCTCTTCCGGGTCCGTCGGCACCGGCCCGGCGGCCGGAACGACGTACCCGACCAGCCGCCGCTCGCCCGGGTGGTCCTCCCTGGCCACCACCACGGCCTGCCCGACCGCCGGATGCGCGGCGAGGGCCGCTTCCACCTCGCCCGGCTCCACCCGGTACCCACGGATCTTGACCTGTTCGTCGGACCGTCCGACGAAGACCGGTTCACCGTCAGCGGTCCACCGCACCAGGTCCCCGGTACGGTACATCCGCTCGCCGCGCGCGAACGGGGAGGCCACGAAGCGCTCCGCGGTGAACCCACCGCGCCCCAGGTATCCGCGGGCCAGCCCGCCCCCGGCGAGATACAGCTCCCCGTCCGTCCCCGGTGCGACCGGCCGCAGCCTCGAGTCGAGCACGTGCAGGCGGCGGCCGGTCAGCGGCTGTCCGAGGGGCAGCACGTCCGGCACTTCGTCGCCCGGCCGCACCGGGCGCGTCGTCGCGCACAGCGTGGCCTCCGTCGGCCCGTACAGATGCTGCACGGTCACCTCCGGGCACGCGTCCCGCACGCGTGCCACCGCCACGGCCGGTACCACGTCCCCACCGCACATGACCTGCCGGAACCCCCGGAAGCACTCCGGCGACTCCTCCGCGATCACCCGGAACAGCCCTGCCGTCAGCTGCACTGCCGTCACACCGTCGGCCACCGCCTGGGCGAGCCGCCGCGCGTCCGGCGGGCCCGGCTCCGCCATCACCACCGTGCCGCCCACCGCCAGCGGCAGCCACAGGTCGAACAGCGACGCGTCGAAGGCGTACGGCGCGTGGGCCAGCACCGCGTCGTCCGGGCCCACTCCCCACCGCGGGTCGCTCACCAGGCCCGTCACACTCCCGTGCGGGACCAGCACGCCTTTCGGCAGCCCCGTCGATCCGGAGGTGTACATGACGTACGCGGCGTCCTCCGCGCCCACCGTCACCCCGGTACGGTCCGGTGGGCACGCGGCCACCGCCGCCGCCACCTGCGGGTCGTCCAGCACCACCGTTTCCGCACCGCCCGGCACCAGATGCCGTGTCACGGGACGGGTCGCCTCCGAGCACAGCACCGCCGCCGGGGCCGAGTCCGCCAGCAGGAACGCCACCCGGTCCGCCGGATATCCGCAGTCCACCGGAACGTACGCGGCCCCTGCCTTCCACACGCCCAACAACGCCGTCAGCAGACCCGCCGACCGCTCCAGCGCCACCGCGACCCGGTCACCGCGCCGCACGCCCCGGGCGGTCAGGTACACGGCCAGCCGGCTCGACGCCGCCGCCAATTCCTCGTACGTGGCCTTGCGTCCGGCGTCCGCCACCGCCACCGCGTCCGGCGTGCGGGCCGCCTGGCGGCCGATCAGCTCGGGCACCGAAACAGCCTGCGTCCCGGCGAGCACGCGCTCCGGCCCGGTCATCGTCCGGTCCCCGTGCCCGGCCGACGGCAATTCCCGCGCATATTTCGTTCGGAGTGGGCCGTTGCCCTTATTTCATTCCGACGGGAGGGAAAGGACGTCGTCAGGGTCAGGGTCAGGGGCAGTTCGGTGGACGCCAGGCCGTTCATGATTCCCCCTTGGGTGGCAACGACCGAAAGGACCGGCGGCCCCACGGCCGTGGGCGCGGCGAATTCCGCGACGTCCGCGCATTCCCCGTCGGTCCGAGACCGATCGGCGTACCGTTGTTCAGGGGCCGGTTGGCCTCACTTTGCGGTCGGCGAAGTACGGGGTCAACAGCAGCCAGTTGGACGAGCACTTGGTGTGTGCGCGTCCAACTGGGCGTTTTCCGCACTCCGGACAACGCCCCGATACGGGGGTACTGGTCGCAGTGGCCGGCGCCTCCGTCCACGAAGAGGTTTTTCCTCTGCGAGCGCGGCCTGAAGGGCTTCCACGCCGTCCCGGTACGCACCGAAACCGCCGAGCATACTGCCGACGATGGTGCAGCGGAGGGGGCAGCGGCAACCCCGCCCAGCGGCACGCGCGGAAAGCGAATGCGGCTCCAGGAATAGACACCGCGCGCCCGCGCCGCCAGAGCACATGGAAAGTGCTGCCGTCACTGCGGAGGCTGTTCCGCAGCAAAGTGTCACGACACCCGGCGCCACTTCCCGGGCGGCCGGGCGACGCGCGGGCGGCACCCGGGCCCGTACGGGGAGACGGCAGGCAGGCGGCGTCGTCCGGTCACCTCGCGAGAGCTGCGAGCGTGACTTCGAGGTCGGCGGCGCGGGGCTGGTTGTGCGGAAGCCTGGCCAGCAGGGCCGCCATGCCGCAGGTGTCGGTCGCGGCGGAGAAGACCAGGCCGCAGCCGATCGCCGCGGACAGCCAGCGGGCACGCCGGTAGCGGGCGCCGAGGGCGAGGCCGGCCACCACGAGGGAGCCGGCGGCGAGGCGGACCTGGCGTTCCATGGGCCAGGCGGCCTTGGTGCCGGTGCCGTCTTCGCGCTCGACGGGGTGGCCCTGGGCGGCCCAGGCGGCGGTGCCGCCGGTGAGGGTGGCGGCGGGGATGCCCGCGGCGGCGAGCTGTTCGCAGGCGGTGGCGGAGCGGTTGCCGGAAGCGCAGACCATGAGCAGTTCACCGCGGGCGGCTGCCGCCTCGATGGCGGGCAGGGCGCTCGCGAGGTGGCCGAGGGGGATGTTGTGGGCGCCGGGCAGATGGCCCGCGGCGTACTCGCCGGGGGTGCGGACGTCGACGACGGTGTAGGCGCTCAGCCGGCCCGCCGCCTGTTCGGGGAGGACGGCGGCCTGGGTGATCATGTGCATGGGGTTCCTTTTCGTTGCGTCCCCCGGGCCCCGGGGAAGCGGGCCCCGACGGACTAGAATACCCGCGGGGGTATCCGGAGCGCCCGGAGCCACACCCGGGACGCCCCGGGTGTCCCCGGACGCGGGTCTGCCGCGGAGGAGGAAATGTGGAGCTGGAGATGGCGGCCGACGAGCTGAAGAGCGTGCTCAACCGGCTGCGACGGGCACAGGGACAGATCGCCGGAATCATCCGGATGATCGAGGACGGCCGCGACTGCGAGGATGTCATCACGCAGCTCGCCGCGGTCTCCCGCGCGCTGGACCGGGCCGGGTTCGCGATCATCGCGACGGGACTGCAGCACTGCATGGCCGACGGGGAGCAGACCGGCGGTGACCGGGAGCAGATGCGGGCGAGGCTGGAGAAGCTGTTCCTTTCGCTGGCCTGAGACGTCCGCCCGCTCGGCCTGAGACGTCTGTCCGCTCGCCGACCTGATAAGCCTGTGTGTGCTCGCCGTTCCGAGGCGTCCCGCCGCTCGCCGGCCCGAGACGTCCGTCCGCCGCCCCGCCGGGCACGTCATGTCACCGCCTCGACGAGCATGAAGGCCGCCACCGCCAGCAGGGCGAACGCGAACAGGCGCTGCAGGCGTGGACCGGAGACCTTCCCGGCGAGGCGTTTGCCGTCCCAGGCCCCGAGGACGGCGGCCGCGGTGAACGGGCCGACGACCGCCCAGTCCAGGGAGCCGGCCGCCCCGAAACGGGTGGCCAGCGAGGACAGGGAGTTGACGGTGATCACCAGCAGACTGGTGCCGACGGCCGCCCGCATCTCGAAGGCCAGCACCGTCACCAGGGCCGGTACGGCGAGGAAGCCGCCTCCCACGCCGAGCAGCCCGGTCAGGGCGCCGAGCCCCGCGCCGGCCCCCGCGGCCCGCCCCTTCCGTACCTCGCGGTTCCCGTCCGCCGCCGCGGCGGGGCGCAGCATCATGACCGCGGCGAGGGCGGCGACGCCCGCGAAGGCGAGGGTGAGGGCGGCCTGCGGAAGGCGGGCGGCGGCGGCTCCGGCGAGGGCCGCCGGCAGGACTCCGGCGGCGGCGAACGCCGCCCCCGCCTTCCACCGCACGCGTCCGGCCCGCGCGTGTGCGTACAGCGCGGCCAGAGAGGTGGCGGTGACGATGAGCAGGCTCGCGGTGGTGGCCTCGGCAGGAGTGAAGCCGAGGAGGTAGATCAGCGCCGGTACGGCCAGGACGCTGCCACCGCCGCCGAGCGCGCCGAGCGCCAGTCCGACCACACCGCCCGCGACCAGGGCCAGGATCAGTGCGCTCATGATGCCGGCCCGCCCGGCCCGCGCACGCCGGTGACCGGTGGGGCACAAGCGCCGGGATCGGGGACGGGCATCAGGAGCCGGCCACGGTCAGGCCGGCGTCGACCGCGGCTTCGAAACCGTCGTCGACGGCGACGACCTGCCGTCCCACCGCGTCCAGGAGGGAAGCGGCGATCGCCGCGCGCATTCCTCCGGCGCAGTGCACCCACACGACGCCCGGCGGGATCTCGTCGGCCCGGCCGTGCAGCTCGTGGACGGGGATGTGCACCGAGCCTTCGACGTGCCCGTCGGCGCGCTCCGAGGCGCGGCGCACGTCGAGCACGACGACCTGCGCGCCCCGCGCACGGGCAGTGGCGAGGTCGGCGAAGGCGGCGCGCGGGAACGAGGCGAGTTCCTCGCCGTCGCGGATCCAGCCGGCCGGGTCGCCGGTGGCGGCAGCGGCCGGGCGGTCGATGCCGACCCGGGCCAGCTCCCGCTGGGCGGCGGCGATCTGCTCCGGTGTCGTGCCGAGCAGGGTGACCGGCTTGCCCCACGGGATCAGCCAGGCCAGGTAGGTCGCGAGCTTGCCGTCCCCTTCGAAGTTGAACGATCCGGCCACGTGTCCGGCGGCGAAGGCGACGCGGCTGCGCAGGTCCACCACCCACTCCCCCGCGGCCAGCCGCTCGGCGATCCGCCGCGCGTCGGCGGGCTCGGGCGGGGTCAGGTCGACGGGGGCGGGGCCCGCGGCGTTGGCGGGGCCCATGTGGGCGTAGTAGGCCGGTACGTCCTCCAGGCCGGCGAGGGTACGGGCGACGAAGGTGTCCACGTCGAGGGTGAGCGCGTCGTTGACCGTGCGTTCCTTGCCGATCGTGGTGGTGTCGCCCGCGGCCTGGGAGGAGGAGCAGAAGCTGCCGAATCCGTGCGTGGGCAGCACCGGGACCTCGTCGTCGAGCTCGTCGGCAAGGCGGTGGGCGGAGGCGTGCTGGGCGCGGGCCAGCCCTTCGGTCAGTCGCGGCTCGACCAGGTCCGGGCGGCCGACCGTACCGATCAGCAGCGACCCGCCGGTGAAGGCCGCCACCGCCCGGCCGTCGTCCTCCAGCGCGTACGAGGTGTGGTGCGGCGTGTGGCCGGGGGTGGCGATCGCGCGCAGCACCAGGCCCTCGTCCACCGCGACCGTGTCGCCGTCGGTGACGGGAGTGCGGGCGAACGACACGCTCGCCGCGGCCGGGACCAGGTAGGCGGCGCCGGTGACGCGGGCCAGCTCCAGACCGCCGGTGACGTAGTCGTTGTGTATGTGGGTCTCCGCGACATACGCGATCCGCACCCCGCGCCGCGCCGCGGCGGCGATCACCTGGTCGATGTCGCGCGGCGGGTCGATCACGACCGCGGCCCCGTCGCCACCGGCCAGGTAGCTGCGGTTGCCCAGGCCCTCGAACGTCAAGGTGTCGACGAAGAACACAGTGGTGCCTCCTCCATGGAACGGACGTGACGGGTGTACCCCCGGGGGTATCTGTCACCCACCATAACAGCGATACCCAGGGGGGTATTCCGGAGTGATGGTACGCCCGGGCACCCGGGCGACTCCGGGGGATCGGAACGCCCGCGTCCGACAGCGCCCCACTGCGACGGGTACCCGGTGGGGTATCAGGGAATCCGCTCCGGGCCCGTGTCGTCGGCGGCGCGCGGCGCCGCCGCGGGAGCGCGGACCGGGATACAGTCAACTCCGCACGGGCCACCGCCCGTTGTCCGTGGTTCGCCCCCGCCTCCGGCCGGCCGCCCGGCCTCTGCCCTGCCCCGGCCTCCTCCCCGCACCCGGCAGCCGGCCGCTCGCCGCCGTACCGCCGCGGGTACCTCTGACACGGAGCCTTCGCCATGACCACCACACCGCGGGACCTCCAGATCGTCGCCCTGGTCCTCACCATGGACACGGACCCGCCGCGCCCGGTGGACCCGGGCGACCTCTCCCTCGCCCTGGCGGGAGCCGAGCTGATCGACCTCCTGCGCGCCGGGGTCCTCGCCGTGGACGGCGACCGCATCGTGCCCGACGACCGCGACCGGCGGGCACCGGCCGACCGCCTGCTGGAGGCGGCCGCGTCGGCGCTCGTCCGGCGGGCGCCCCACGAGTCGGTCGAGGACTGGCTGTGACGCCGGGGCCGCGGCCTGTCCGCGGCCTACCGGGCCGCCCTGACGGAAGAGGGACTCCTCACCCGCAAGCGCCGCCGGCTGCTGTTCCGCACCGGCCGGACGGCGGTGCCCGCCTCGTCCGCCCGCGCCCACGCGGCCGGCCGCTGGGCATCGGGCGAACCCGTCCTCGCCGCCCTCGCCGCAGCCGCCGGAATGCGCGGGGCGCCGGCCGGCGATTCCCTGAGCGGGACCGACGAAGCGGTCGTGACCGTACTCGCCGCCGTCAACGAGGCGGTGGTGGAGCTGGAGGGCGTACGGCAGCGACGCTCCGTCGAGCAGGCGGCCTTCGACAACATCTGGCGAGGCCTGTGACGGGGAGGCGAGGCGCGCGACGGAAAGGGCCGGGCCGCGTGAGCCCGTCGGGCGGCGGCGGAAGACGACGGGCGGCGCGGGCATCGCCCGGCGGAAGGCGTCGAGCGGTGCGGGCATCGCGCGGCGGAGGACCCCGTACACCGCCCGCGTGATCCCCTCGCGCTGCCGCCTGCGTCAGCGCAAGCGCCGTACGCGGATGTCCATCGCGGCGCTGGTGTCGCCCGTTACGAGCCCGTTACGAGGTCGGCGCGCAGCGAGGTGAAGGCGACACAGGAGACGGCCGACCGAAGGCCTGTGACAGCGCACGGACGGGCCCGCGACAACTCGCGGAGGGGAAGGAACGCCGCCCGGGTCACTTCCCCGTCAGTCCGGTGGGGCCGCTCCAGTAGGCCCGCTTCCACCGCTTCGCGTCGGGAGTGAACTCGACCTCCATGCGGTCGGCGGCGTCCGGCGGCAGCGAGAACGCGTACCTGCCCACGGCCTCCCGGCCCGGCAGGACGTACCCCTTGAGGACCTTCTGCCGCCCGCTGCCGTCGATCACCAGCTCCGTCGAGGCGCCGTCCGCGTCGTTGACCGAGGGCAGTCCCGTCTCGATCTCGACCCGCTCGGTCCCGGTGTTGACCACCTTGACCGTCACCTGGACGGCCTTGTTGCCCTTCGCGTGTCCCAGTACGTAGGCGTCCGGGACGAACGGCCGCGGCTGGGCGACCGTCACCTTCAGACCGTTGCCGAAGGTGTAGGAGCCGCCGAACGACGGGTGCCGCGCCTTCCTCTCGGCCTCGGCGGAGGACTTCGCCTTCTCGGTCCGGGCACGCGCCTCGTCGTCCGCCTTCTGCACCAAGGTGACGACGAAGAACCCGCCGGCGATCGCGGCCAGCAGTCCGACCCCGCCCAGGAGGGCACCGGCCAGCGCCATGCCCTTGCCCCGCGCCCGGCCCTTGCGTGCCATGCCGATCCCGACGGAGCCGAAGACCAAGGCCAGCAGCGCCGGCAGCCAGGAGACCCAGAACAGGACGAGGGGCAGGGCGAGGACGACGCCGAGGACGCCGAGGACCAGGGCCGCGACGGCCAAGCCGTTGCCGGGCCGCGGCGCGAACGGCAGGGCCGTCGCGGGCGGGCCCCAGTGGGCGGGGGCCTGCCCGGGGGGCGGCGGGCGCCACGGGTCGCGGTCGTCCGGTGCGGGGGCGACGGGCTGGGCACCGTCGGGCGGGGTGGATACGGTCACGTACAGTCCTCGTAAGGGGTCGAAACGGACAAGCCGTTGACCATATCAGTCAGGCAGCCGGCGGTTCGGCCGCTCTCTGGTCCTGCTCTCGGGAGGCCGGGGCGGGGCCGGCGGCCTGGGCAGATCTCCGGCGTCGATGGCGTTCTGCGCGACGGTGGACAGCATCAGGCCGTTCCGGCGGGCGTGGTCGCGCATGAGGTCGAAGGCGTCTCCGAGGGAGACGTCCCGGTGCGCGGCGAGGTAGCCCTTGGCCTGTTCGATGAGGATGCGGCCGTGCAGGGCGCCGTGCAGTTGTTCGTTGATGGTGCCGGTGTCGGTGTGCCGGAGGGTACGGGCGTGGATCAGGCCGATGGTGGCCGCGTCGGCGAAGGCCTGGGCCATGGCGAGGTCGTCCAGCGGGACCGGACTGTCGGTGGCCCGCAGGAGCAGCAGACTGCCGAGGGTGTCCCGGCGGAGCCGCAGGGGGACGGCGCAGGCGTAGGTGTATCCGGCGTCCCGGGCCTGCTTGGTGAAGTCGCCCCAGGCGGCGGGGGCTCGGGCGAGGTCGCCGGGGGCGACGGGCTCGGCGGTGCGGTAGGCGTCCAGGGCAGGCCCTTCGTGCAGCGCCAGGTCCACCACCTTGGACAGGGCCGGGCTGGGGTCGCAGGGCGCGGCACTGTACATCTGCGGTCCCGGGTAGGCCAGTACGACCGCGGCGTCGGTGACGGCGAAGATGTCACGGCAGCGGACGGTCAGCTGCTGCAAGAAGTCGATGACGTCGAAGTCCGCGACAAGGGTGTCGGCGAGTTCGACGAAGGTCTGGGCGATCTTGTCTTCCCTGCTCATGTCCCTGCTCCTCGGTGTGCGGGCGCGGGCCACGGCAGGTCCGTGCCGGTCGGCGGTCACGGCGGCAGATCCTGAAGGACGTCGCGGGCGGTCTCGGTGAGGGGCCGGCCGGACGCGAACGCCCGGGCCCGCAGCCGGATCAGCGCCTCTTCCAAGGGCACGCCGAGCCGGCAGCTGAGCACGCCGGTGGCCTGGTGCACCTCGACCCAGTGCAGGTCGACCGCGCCCGCGGCGCCCGGCCCGTCGTGCGGTGCGGACTCACCGGTGTCCGGCCGCCAGGTCAGCAGCCGGCCGGCCAGCGCGTCGGCCACCCGCAGCCCGTCCGCCGCCTGCCGTGCGGACAGCGGCCCCGGCGACCTGCGGTACCCGGTCAGCGCGCCGAACCGTGCGCCTCCGGTCCGTACCGGCCACACGAACACCGCCCGTACGCCCAGCGACCGGGCCTCGACGACGAAGTGCGGCCACCGTTCGCCCGCGCCCGCGCCCAGATCCGCCACCTGATAGGGCACCTCACTGAAGTCCGTCGTCATCCCGGGCCCTTGCCCCAAGGTGAACTGCGCGTCCTCCAGCCGCGCACTGATGTCGTCGCTGAACCACACCAGTTCCGCACCCCACCGCAGCGAGACCGCGATGCCCTCCAGGCCCAGCGCGTGCGCGCACCGCACGGCCCACACCCGGTGTTCTCCCGAGTCGACGGCTCGCTCCAGACCGACGAGCAATTCTTGTACAGACACCCGGTGCTCCATCGTTGAGCCTTCCGCGCCGAAGGGCGGACCTGCACCGAAGACGGCCACGTTCCGTGTCTGAAGGTTACTCTTCACCGCTCTCGCGGGAGCCGTTCCTGGAACAGCGATCGCTCCCGACGGGACACGATTCGGCAGCGCTTCCGTTCGGCCGCGGCATGCGGCCGGGTGTGCGGCGGACACCGGCGAGCGGTAGGACAAGGGGGCGAACGAGGGGAGGAACCAGAACGGACAGCCGTTGCCTCCGGTGGCCGACAGGCCTACTTCCAGGCCGTGCCGTCCGTCACCACGATGCAGTACTTGCTCCACTTTCCGGTGCGTGAGGCGGAGACGGTCGGCTCCGCGCAGGCCGTGGCCCGAAACGTTTTGCCCACCGACACCATCGGCGTGTACTGGTCCTTGCCGAACTCCACGACGGCGCTGCGGGCCGAGCCGCCTTCCACCCGGACGGTCACCACGTCCCCCACTTCCGCGCTGGTGATCCGCCCCCACACGACCCCGCAGCGCTTGCTGCGCCGCACGTGCAGCGAGACCGGGTTGTCCTTCGGCGGGAGCCAGGTGAGAGCATCGGCGGAACATCCCTCCTTCTGCGGGTCCTTCCCGTCGCATCCGGCTCCCGGGCAGGTGGCCGGTGCCGGCGGGGGCGGGGAGAGCCAGTCCTGCAACACCCCGGTCAGCAGGACCGGTACCACACCGCCCACCACGGCCGCCGCGACCGCCACCAGGAGGGCGTGCGTACTGTGCGCACGCAGCCAGCTCCACACCCGGCGCCGCGGCGACCGGTCCGGCGCGCCGTCGCCCTCGGCCTCGACCTCGGAATCACTCACCCTGCCTCCCGGAGCCCTCCGCTGCCCCACCAGCATCGGCGGCTCCCTGGTGCGCCGTAAGAAAGATTCACGCCCCGTGCGAAGTCCCTTTCGCAGTCCGGCACATGAACATCGCCGGTGCGGCACCGGGGTGTGATGCCTGCGGCGCGCGCTGGGGGCGCTTTGCTTCCGGTGTGCGCCAAGTGGCGATGTCAGGTCGTACGCGCGTCGTTTGCCGCTCGCGGCCGGAAGGTAAAGAACAGGTATAGCGGCAGGTGGGGCAGGGCTTGCCGGACGTCACACCAGGGGTGTCGGTGGCGCCGACCGGTAAGCCGGGAAACAGAGGTGAGGGGGAGGAATCGTGTTCGACCTCAAGGCCGAGGCGGAAATGCGCCTCTTCTCGGAGAAGCTGGCCAGGGAGCTCGCCGGGAAGCGTCCCGGCGCGCAGGAGAGCGCGGGCGACCGCGCCGCGACGGGCTCCCCAACGGACGGGCGGAAGCCCCCGGACACGGCGGACGCGCCGTCCGCCGCGGAGATACCGATGGCCGCGGAGGTGCCGACGGCCGTGGAGGTGCCGGATGCCGCGGAGGTGCCGGGTGTGATGAAAGCGCCGGGCGCGGCGAAGGCCCCGGACGCGTTGGATCCACCGGACGTCGCGAAAGCACCGGGCCATGAGGAGGCATCGGACGCGGCGGGCGCGAGCGGGCCCCTTCCCGCCGGTTCGTGAGTGGCCGCACGGTCAGGTGGCGCCCCGAGTCGGCCGTGGGTCGTCGGACGGGAGGCGGTTGGTGACCCGTTCGCCCTCCGGTGGCGCCGTGGCCGGCGGATCGGTCGCTGTCCGGTACGGGCGGCGGCGCAGCGCGACTCGCAGGCGATGGATGGCGGGGCCGGCCCGGCGGGCGGTGAGTGTGCCGAGGACGACCGTGATCGGTACGTAGGCCGTGGCGAACAGGTCACGCAGCGGGGTGAAGAGGGTACGGGCGCCTTCGGCGACCTCGCCGGACAGGGTGATGCCGACGAGGAACGCGCCGACGGCGACGGAGGCCTGTGCCGCTGGGCGGCTCCGGCGACGAGCACGGTCAGACCCAGGACTACCAGCAGGAGCATCTCGGGGTCGCGGGAGGAGACCGCGCGGATGAACAGCCGGCCGTGGTGCAGGGCGAGGTGGAAGACGGTGGCGGCGAGGACGAGGGCGAGGGCGAGGGCGATAAGCAGGGTGATACTGCCGCCGGCGAACGACGCCCGGCCAGCAGGAGGGTGAGCAGCGGCGGGCAGACGGCCGCAGACAGACGGCCATGGGGAGGGCTTCGAGGACCAGCAGGCCGAGGGCGACCGGGGTTGCGCGGTCGCCGAGGCGGCCGAGGCCGGTGAGGACCTTGGCGACAGTCCGGTACGGGCCGCGAAGCGTCCGATGAGGCCGAGGGCGAGGATGAGGGCGCCCAGTTCGATCAGCAGCGCGCTGGTGTCGTGCACGGCCGGCCTCCGGCGATGATCGCGGCCAGGGTGTCGACTCCCCCGCGGGCGCCGACTGCGATGAGGGTGTCGCCGATGGCGAGCCGGAAGTCGGGGCCGGGGGCGGGGTGGGGCGGGCGCTGGTGCGGCGCAGGACGGCGACGGTCGAGGCGCCGGTGCGGGCACGGGCCCCAATGGCCCCCAGGGGGCGCCCGCCGTACGGCGAACGGGCGTCGAGCGGGACGTGCCCGGTGACCAGGTCGAGTCCGTCGGTGGGCACCGCGTCCAGCGGGGGGTGACGAGGCGGGCCCGTTCGGTGGCTTCGTCCGGTTCGAGCGGGACGGATTCCTGGCAGGCGTCCGAGACGTCCGCCGAGTAGAACCCCAGGAAGTGGCACCCGTCCTGGTGGACGACGACGGCCAGCTGCCGCCCGCCACGCGTGGCGAAGTCGTACGGGGTGCCGGCGCTCAACGCGGGCTGCGCCGGCTCCGGTAGGCCGCGACGCTGGCCCGGTGTGAGCAGGTTCGGGTGCAGTACTGCTTCGAGCCGTTGCGCGAGAGGTCCACGAAAGTGGCCCGGCAGGCCTGCCCGGCACATACGCCGAGACGAGCGGGACCGAGCGTGGCGATCACGGAGGCCAGTGCGCTGAGCGTGGTCGCGGCAAGGTGCGCCGAGCAGCGGTCGGCGTCGGAGGTGACCTCGGTCCACCAGCGGTCGCCCTCGTGGCGCAGTACCGGGGTGGCGCGGCTGCGACGCAGACCGTCGTTGATCAGAGCCGCGGCTTCGCCCGCGTCCGTGTTCGCCCGTTCGAGCACCGCACGCACCGTCTCGCGCAACGCGCGGACTTCCGCCAGGTCGGCGCGGGTGAGACGCCGCGGACCGGTCCCTTGGTTCGCGGCCGCACTCGGAGGCTCAGCCGCGGGATGGCCGTCGAGGAAGTCCCGGAGCTGCTCCACGGTTTCGAGCGCGTCCTCTCCCTTGATCGGCCTCAAGGTGTTGGCCAGGTCGACGGCCGTCTGGACCACCAAGGGGCTGTAATACGCATCCCGCATTTGACGTGTCTCCTCACTGCTCCGTAGCGTTACACGCAAAGGAGCTTTAGCATGTCACAACATACCCGGCAGGGGACGACGCCACAGGAGATCCCGTCTGAAGAGGCCCCCACACCCGAGCGAACCGACGCCCCGGACGGGCGTCGGCTGGGGCTGACTTTGGGGATGCTGGTGCTGCCGATGTACGTGGCACTGGGAGCGCCGTCGGTGGCCCTGCCGGCCATCGGCCGCGCACTCGCGGTGCCGTTCGGGGCCACCGCGTGGATTCTCGCCGCGTGGTCGCTGACCTCCGCGCTCGCGATGCCGGTCGCGGGTCGGCTGCTGGTCCGCTGGAGCCCCTTCCAGATCCTCGTCGCCGGGGTCGTGACGCTCGCCGCGGGCTCCGCGCTCGCCGGGGCCGGGCCGGCCCTGTCCGTCGTGATCGTCGGCCGGCTGATCGGCGGCGCCGGGGCGGGCGCGACCGTGATCGCCGTCTTCGCCGCGGCCACCGCCCTTCCCCGGCGGCAACGGATCCGCGCCCTGGGAATCATCGCGGCCGCCGGCGCGACGGCGTCGGGGTGCGGGACGCTGTTGGGCGGGGCGGTGACCGCATGGCTCGGGTGGCGTGCCGTGCTCGCGATCCCGGCCCTCGCGCTGCCCCTCCTGCTGGCCGCATTGCCGAGCAGGCGCGCGCTGACGCGGAGCGGTAGCGGTAGCGGTAGCGGTAGGGGTAGGGGTAGGGGCGAGCGAAACGGCTCGGCCGGGCGACTCGACATCGTCGGCGCGGCCGTGCTGTCGGTACTCGCCGGCTCCTTGATCACGTTGCTGCAGGCACACTCGGTCGGCCTGCCCGCTCCGGTCACGCTCGTCGTGGCTGCCGCCGGGGCACTCGCCGCCGTGGGACTGTGGTGGCGCGTGCGCAGCACACCCGACGGGTTCGTACCTCGGCGGGTGATCGCATCCCGCGGCTTCCTGGCGGCCGGGCTCATCGGCGGGACCGTCTTCGCCGGCTACTACGGGGTGCTGTTCCGCGCCCCGTCCCTGATCGAGCAGGCCACGGGCGGTGGCCCCCTGGAAGCCGGCGTGCTCTTGGTCCCTGCCGCCGCCTGCTCGGTGCCGGCCGGGCGGCTGGTCGGCACCTTGACCGACCGGTTCACCGGCTGGCAGGTGTCGGCCGGGCTTGCGGCACTCACCGTCGTCGGCGTGCTCGTGGTCGCGGTCTTCACCGGGCCGATCCCCATCGTCGTCGGCACGGCGTTGACCGTGTGCGGGTTCGCCGGCGCCCAAGCCGTACTGGTGAGCCTCGCGCCGGACCTGGTCGCCGCGGACGACCGCGACACCGCACAGGGCCTGCTCAACTTCATGAACGCCCTGGGTGGCGGGATCGGTCCGGCCGCTGTCGCGGGTCTGTCCGGCATCGTGCCGGCGCCGGTGGCTCTCGCCGTGCTCGCGGCACTCCCCCTGGCCGGACTCGTCCTCAGCCTGACCCGGCGCCCTGCCGCCGGCCGCCGCCCCGCACCCGACGCCACGCGCGGGAGCCCGCGATGACGGTCTGCCTGCATCTGATCCGAGAACGCCTCGCCCAGTAAGGAGCCTTGCCATGACCGCCGAGCCATTCGAGATCAGCATCACCGAAGCCGAGATCGCGGACCTGCGTGAACGCTTGCGACGGACACGGTGGCCCGAGCGCGAACCGGTGGACGACTGGTCACAGGGTTTGCCGCTGGCGTATGCGCAGGAGCTGTGCCGCAGCTGGGCCGAGGACTACGACTTCGGGTTCGCCGAGCGGCTGAACGTCTTCCCGCAGTACCGCGACACGATCGACGGGCTGGGCATCCACTTCCTGCACGTCCGCTCGCCGGAGCCGGACGCGTTCCCGCTCGTGCTCACGCACGGGTGGCCGGGTTCGGTGCTCGAATTCCTGAAGGTCCTCGGCCCGCTGACCGACCCGCGCGCGCACGGCGCTGACCCGGCGGACGCGTTCCACGTGGTCGCGCCGTCGTTGCCCGGGTACGGCTGGAGTGACAAGCCGTCGACGACCGGGTGGGGCATCAGGCGCACCGCGCGCGCCTGGGACTCGTTGATGGTCTCGCTGGGTTACGAACGGTACGGCGCGCAGGGCGGTGACTGGGGTTCGGCTGTGTCCGGCGCGCTGGGCGAGGTGGCGCCCGAGCGGGTCGCCGGCGTGCACCTGAACCTGGGATCCGTGGCGGCGGGCACGTTCGACGACCCGACGCCCGCGGAGCTGGCGAATCTCCAGGCCGCGAAGGAGATGCGGCGCACCGGGCGGGGGTACTCGGCGATCCAGGCGACCCGGCCGCAGACGCTCGGCTACGGCCTCACCGACTCCCCGGCGGGGCAGGCCGCCTGGATCGCCGAGAAGTTCTGGGCGTGGACGGACAACGACGGCCGTCCCGAGGACGCGTTGTCGCGGCAGACGATCCTCGACGAGATCTCGGTCTACTGGTTCACCGCGTCGGCCACGTCGTCGGCGCGCCTGTACTGGGAGAGCTTCGCCAACTTCCGGGACAAGGTGACCGCGCCGTCCGGGCTGTCGGTCTATCCGCGCGACATCACCCGCCCGTCCAGGCGGGAGGCCGAGCTGCGGTTCACCGACCTGCGCTGGTTCGAGGAGCTGCCGCATGGCGGCCACTTCGCCGCGCTGGAACAGCCGGAGTCGCTGGTCGAGCAGGTACGCGGATTCTTCCGCCTGTTCCGCTGACTGTCCGTGCAATCCCCTGGGAAGCCCGCGCCCGGGGATGGTCCTGTCCGCCCCCTGGGGTACCGGCAAAACGACGGCCGCGCAGCGGGCTGAAGTCGACGTCCAGGTGCGGGTCGTACGCCTCCGGCTGGGTGCCGAGTTCGTGGGTGGAGCATTCGCCGAAGCAGCGGATGTGCTCGGTCGGTCAGGTACGACGAGATCGGGGCAAGGTCCTCGGGTCAATCTCCCAGCCGACGTCTCGGAGAGCAGGTTGTCGAGGTAGGGGTCTTTGTGGCGGCGGGCGGGCGCGAGCTGGTCGCCGAGCCGCGTGGCCACAGCGCAGGCCTCCCCGTCCTGGTCGAGCTGGGTGGCCACCCACAGGATTCCCGCCGCCAACGCGGCCGTCTTCTCCCGCGCGGCCTGGACGGGGTCGTCGGCGTCGATGTGCTGGAGCACCGTGCGGTAGTTCCCGCTCAACGCCTCAACGATGGCCTGCTGCCGCTCGCGGATGCTCTCCAGCTCCGCCTCGGCCCGCTTGTCCTGCAACGCGACCCGCCACGCCCCTGGCCGTCGTCGGCGCCGGTCAGGCCCGCCCCGCGGCCGGGACGGCGAGCCGCACGGGACGTAAGGTAAGGGTGACCTTACCCACCACCGGCCAGCTCCGGTGCTTCGCTCCCCGCGCCACCGACACGGAGACCGCCTCGATGACCGTCACCGCCCCGCCCTCCGACACCCCCCGGCACCCGCCCCGGGTACCACGGCCCTCCCCCGTGCCGCGCGTCACCGACGAGCGTGTCGTCCGCCGGGCGGCCGAGTTGTCCGGGGCGGAGTTCTGGCAAGCGGTGGAGCGCGAGGGCACGCCGCTGACCGGCCCGGACCCGTACGGTGCGGCGGACCACGCGCTGGTCACGTTCCTGTGGCGCGGCTCCCCCGCCACCCGTGCGGTCCTGGTGTCGCCCAACAAGCTCGCCGATCCGCGCGACCCGGCCGGCAACCTCATGGAGCGCGTCCCCGGTACGGACGTGTGGCACTGGTCGGTGCGGATGCGCCAGGACTGGCACGCCACGTACACGCTGTGTGTGGACGAGGGCGACGGCCCGGCCGACGACGCCGCCGCGTACTGGCCGTGGCTGCGCACACAACAGCGTGTCGATCCGTTCAACCCGCACTCGCTCGCGAGCCGTTGGGGCGGGGCTCCGGCCTCCTGCGTCGTGCTGTCCGGCGCGCCGGACAGCACGGAGTGGCGGGAGCGGCCCGGCGTGCCCCGTGGCACCGTGTCCGTCCACACCGTCCGCAGCGCGCTGGTCGGCAACGAGCGCCGGGTGTGGCGGTACGTGGCCGCGGGCGGTGCGGCAGCGGGCGCGGAGCTGCCCGTCCTCGTCCTCCTGGACGGGGAGATGTGGCAGCCGGGCCTGGACGTCGCCACCGCGCTGGACAACCTCGTCGCGGACGGGCGGATCCCGCCGCTGGTCGCGCTGCTTCCGGAATCGCTGGGCGCGGACACCCGCTGGGCCGAGATGACGTGCGACCCGCGGTTCACCGGCTTCCTCACGGACGAGCTGCTGCCCTGGGCGGGCGCGGAGCTGCCGCTGACCGCCGACCCGGCCCGTACCGTCGTGGCGGGCCAGAGCCTCGGCGGCCTCACCGCCGCGTACGCCGCGGTGTCCGCGCCCGGCCGGTTCGGCTGTGTCCTGGCGCAGTCCGGTTCCTTCTGGTGGCCGAACGGTCCGGGCGCGCAGTGGCTGACCGGACGGATCGCGGAGTCCCCGCGGCTGCCGGTGCGGTTCCGGCTGTCGGCGGGCGAGCAGGAGTGGGTCGCGCTGCCCGCGAACCGCCGGCTGCGCGACACCCTGGCGGCGAAGGGGTACACCGACGTGGTCTACCGCGAGTTCAACGGCGGCCACGACTACCTGTGCTGGCGTTCGGAGCTGGTGGACGGGCTGTGCGACCTGCTCGGTCCGGGGACGGCCGGGCCCTCGGCCGGCTGACGCCCTCGGGCCCGGCCGCTGGGGTGCGGCCGGGCCCGAGGGCGTCCCCAGGGACGGCTCCGCCGCACCGGGAGTGTGCACGGCGGAGCCGGTCCCAGTGGGAACGCGTGAAGCTGATGCGGTCTCAGTGGGAACGCGTGAAGCTGATGCGGTCTCGGTGCGAGCGCGTGAAGCCGATGCAGCCTCAACGGAAACGCGTGAGGCCGATGCAGCCTCAGTGGGAACGCGTCAGGCTGATCCGGTGCACCGAGTCGATCCGGTCGGCGCCGGCGGCGGACTTGTCCACGACGTAGGCCGTGCCGCGGCGGACCGTGACGTGGTTCGGGTTGGGGCCGGTGGCCAGGTCGGCCAGGACGGTGCCCTTCTTCGGGTCCACGACCGTGGTGGTGCCGCTGCCGCGGTTGGCGACGAAGACCCGGCCGGAGCGGTGGTCGGCGGCGACGGAGATCGCGCCGGCGCCGGTGGGGACGGTCCGGGTGACGGTGCCCTTGCGCAGGTCGACGACCGAGAGCGTGCCCGCGGCCTGGTTGGCCGTGTAGGCGGTACGGCCGTCGGCGGACAGCTCGATGCCGATGGGGGCGTCGCCGGTGGGGATGAAGCGCGGCTCGGCCTTGTACGGGCTGACCACGATGATCCGGTCGTTGGTCAGGTCGGTGGCGTAAGCGGTGCCGGTACGGGTGTCCACGGCGAGTCCGGCGGTGCCCGCGCCCTCGACCTTGACCCGCTTCTTCTCCTTGAAGGTGCGGGTGTCGAACGCGACGACCGAGCCGTCGCCGAAGCCGCTGGCCCAGGCGAGGTCGTGGCGCTTGTCGACGACGATCTCGCGGGCGTGGGCGACGTTCGGCAGGGTGGCGAGGTGCTTGCCGGTGCGCTGGTTGTAGACGGCGACCGAGTTGTTACGGGTGTTGGTGGTCCACACGGTGTCGTGCTCGTCGTCCACGGCGACGCCGTAGACCGCCTCGACCGCGCCGGTCGCCTGGTCGGTGACCGGCGGGGTGTACGCGGCCTTGGTCTTGAGCGTCTTCGGGTCGACCTTCAGCAGTCTGGACTGGGTGACCGGCGGCCGGCCGACGGCCGTCGTGGTCCACAGGACGTGGTGGCGCTCGGAGTAGGCGGACTGGTAGAGCCCGGTGGCCAGTTGTGCGGTGTCCACCCGGTACGACGCCTGGTGCGCGGGCCGGTCGTGCGCGACGGCGGTGCCGCTCACCGCCAGGGCGCTGCCGGCGGCGACGGCGAGGGCCGTGGCGGTGCGGGCGAGGCGGCGGGAGGCGGTGCGGGGCTGCGGCGTCTTGGGGGCGCTCATGGTCTGGACTCCTCCTGAAGAGGCGGGCGAGGCAGGGAGGTCGGGGGAGATCCGCCCGACCCGGTCAAAGGTTAGCTTAGCCTTACCTAAGTTGCGCTCCATCGGCGGTACCCGCGAGACGCAGGGGGCGAGCCGGGCACACCGGAACGGCGTGCCCGACCCGCCCGGCCGGGCGGCCCGTTCAGGCGTCCAGCGCGGCCAGACGTGCCGCGACCACCGCCGCGATCCCGTCCATCCAGCGCGGCTGCGTCATCTGCGGGTGCAGACAGTCCACGTCGTGGTTGGCCAGTCCGCCCTGGATGTACGGCGTCCAGGCGTCCCGCGTCAGCCAGTCCTCGGCGCGCGGGGCGGCGGCGGTGAAGAACAGCGCGTCGCCGGTGAACACGCGGTGCTGGTGTTCCCGCATGAGACGGGCGTTGTTGACGACGATGTCGACGACGGCGGACAGCGTGCGGTCGGACAGCCCGGCCAGCGCGCTGCCCTCGCGGCGCAGCGTCTCCAGCACGTCCTCGCGGGTCAGCTCGTCCGTCCGCTCGAACCCCGCCATCCGCAGCAGGGCGGTGAGCGCGTCGGTCTCCTTGGGGACGGCCTGGTCGCGCCACTGGTCGGAGGGGTAGGCGTCCAGCAGGGCGAGGAAGTCGACGCGCTCCCCCGCCTCCTGGAGCCGCACGGCCACGGTGTGGGCGAGGACGCCGCCCACGGACCAGCCGAGCAGCCGGTACGGGCCGTGCGGCCGGACGGTACGCAACTGCCGTACGTAATCGGCAGCCATCTCCTCCATCGTCGCCGGAAGCGGCTCGTCCCGGGCCAGGCCGCGCGCCTGGAGGCCGTACACCGGTTGCGCGGCATCGAGCCGCGAGAGCAGGCCCGAGTAGCACCAGCTGATGCCGCCCGCCGGGTGCAGGACGAACAGCGGTACCCGGTCGCCCGCCGGGCGTAGCGGCAGCAGGACACCCAGGGCGTCACCGCCCGCCCCGTCGCCGTCCAGGCGGGCGGCGAGCGCGGCCGGGGTACGGTCCTGGAAGAGGGCGCCGATGGCCAGGCTGGTGCCGAGCGTGTCCCGTAGCCGTGCCATCAGGCGGGCGGCCAGCAGGGACGTGCCGCCCAGGTCGAAGAACGCGTCGTCCACGCCGACCCGGGGCAGGCCCAGCACTTCGGCGAACAGCCGGGTGAGGGTCTCCTCCCGGTGGGTGCGCGGGGCGCGGCCGGGTCCGGTCTCGAAGGAGGGGGCCGGGAGCTGTTTGCGGTCCAGCTTGCCGTTGGGGCTGAGCGGGAACGCGTCCAGGGCGACGACACTGGTGGGCACCATGTGCTCCGGCAGGGTGCGGGCGAGCGCGGCGCGCAGCTCCTCCGGGTCGGGCGGGGTGTCGCCGTCGCGGTGCTCGTACGTGACGTAACCGGTCAGCCGCTGGTCGCCGGGGCGGTCCTCGCGTACCACGGCGCAGGCGGCGGCGACGGCGGGCAGGGCGGCCAGGGCCTCCTCGATCTCGCCGAGTTCGACGCGCTGGCCGCGCAGTTTGACCTGGTGGTCGGTGCGGCCGAGGTAGAGCAGTTCGCCGCGGTCGGTCCAGCGGGCGAGGTCGCCGGTGCGGTACATCCGGTCGCCGTCGGGCCCGTAGGGATCGTCGACGAAGCGGGTCGCCGTCAGGCCGGGCCGTCCCAGGTACCCGTCGGCGAGCTGGGTACCCGCGAGGTACAGCTCGCCGGGGACGCCAGGCGGGCAGGGTTGCAAGGCCGCATCCAGGACGTACAGGCGGGTGTTCCAGACGGGCGCCCCGATGGGCACCGGACCCTCGCCGTCGGGTGCGCACGCGTGGTACGTGACGTCGACGGCCGCCTCGGTGGGGCCGTACAGGTTGTGCAGTTCCACGTCCGGCAGGGCCCGCGCGAACTCCCGCGCCGTCTCGCGCGGCAGCGCCTCGCCGCTGCAGAACACCCGGCGCAGTCCGGTGCAGTTCACCGTGTCCGGCTCGGCCAGGAACATCTGGAGCATGGAGGGCACGAAGTGGCAGGTGGTGATGGCCTGTTCGCGGATGACGCGGGCCAGGTACGCGGGGTCCCGGTGACCGCCGGCCTCGGCCACCACCAGCGTGGCGCCCTGGCGCAGCGGCCAGAAGAACTCCCACACGGACACGTCGAAGCCGGAGGGCGTCTTCTGGAGCACCCGGTCGCCCGGATCCAGACCGTACTCCCCCTGCATCCAGCGCAGCCGGTTGTCGATGGCCCGGTGGCTGACCACGACGCCCTTGGGGCGGCCGGTGGAGCCGGAGGTGTAGATGACGTACGCGGGGTGGTCCGGGGTGAGCGGGCGGGGCGGGACGGTTCCGGGGTACGGGTCCAGGTCGAGCCCTTCCAGGACGACCACGGGCAGCTGCCCGTCGCCGGGCACGCGGTCGTCCCGGTCGGTGACCACGCACACGGGCCGCGCGTCGTCGAGCATGTACGCGAGCCGGTCGGCGGGGTAGTCGGGGTCCAGCGGCAGGTAGGCGCCGCCTGCCTTGAGCACGGCCAGCAGGGTGAGGACGAGGTCGGCGGAGCGCGGTACGGCGACGGCGGCCAGGGTGCCGGGCCGTACGCCCAGGGACGCCAGGTGCCGGGCCAGCCGGTTGGCGCGGGCGTCGAGTTCGGCGTACGTCCAGGTGGTGTCCCTGAAGACCAGCGCGGTGGCGTCGGGGGTGCGGGCGGCCTGTGCCTCGATGGGCCCGACGAGCGTGGTGGGCGGCAGGGCGCGGGCCGTGGCGTTGAACTGCTCCAGCACCAGGGACCGTTCGGCCGCGGTGGCGATGCCGTGCTCACCCTGGGGGACGTGCGGGTCGGCGTGCGCGAGGCGGGACAGCAGGTCCAGGAACCGTTCCTGGTGGTGCCCGAGGTCCGTCTCCTCGTACAGCGCGGGGTTGGCGTCGTAGTCGAGGCGGAGACCGCGGCCGTCGGCGCGGTCGTAGACGTTGACGGTCAGCTCGTCGACCGGGCCGGTGGACAGGTTGTGCGCGGTGGCCGGGACGCCCGCGAAGTCCAGGCCGTAGTCGAAGGGCATGACGTTGACCAGCGGCCCGACCAGCGCCCGGTCGGCGCCGAGCAGGCCCAGGTCACGGCGGATGTCCTCGTAGCGGTAGCGCTGGTGGCGGCGGGCCGCGCGGATGCCGAGGACGACCTGGCGGGTCAGTTCGGCGAAGGTGGCGCGCGGGCCGGCGGTCAGCCGCAGCGGCAGCACGTTCATGACCATGCCGGGGACGCGCAGCGCCACCGAGCCCATGCGGCCCATCATCGGCAGCCCGAGGACGACCTCTTCGGCGCCGGTGGCCCGGGACAGGTACAGCGCCTGGGCGGCGATCAGCACGTCGGGCCAGGTGGCGCGGACCGAGGAGGCCAGTTCCTTGAGCCGCTCGGTGACCTCGGGCCCCAGGTACGCGGTGCGGCGCAGATGCGTACGGGAGGGCAGGGCGGTGCGCCCGGCCAGGTTGACGGCCTCGGGCCGGTCCGCGAACGCCTCGTTCCAGTGCTGCCGGTCGGCCTCGTACGTGTCCGAGGCGCGGTACGCGGCGTCGTCGGCGACCAGGTCGGTGAGGCGCCCGAAGGGGTCGGGGCCCACGGGTTCGCCGGACGCGAGCGCCGTGTAGACCTCGGCGGTGCGGCGGGCCAGCAGAGAGTAGCCGAAGCCGTCCATGACGACGTGGTGGACGCGCTGGTACCACAGCCAGCGGGTGTCGCCGACCCGGAACAGCGCGTGCGCGAACAGCGGCCCGGCGGCCAGGTCGAACGGTTCGGCCAGGTCGGCGTGCATCCAGGCGCGCGCCGCGCCGTCCGGGTCGGCCTCCGCGCGCAGGTCCGCCAGATGGAGAGGCAGCGGCGCCGGGCCGGTGGTCAGCGGGAGCTGACGGGGGCCCTCGGGCGTCTCGACGATACGGACGCGCAGCGCGTCGGCCTCGGCGACCACCTGGTGCAGCGCGTCGGAGAACAGCGCCGGGTCCACCGGGCCGTGGATCTCCAGGTACTCGGCGGTGTTCTGCGCGGGGCTCGCCGGATCCAGGGCCTGGGCGTACCACAGGCCGGTCTGGGCGGCCGTCAGCGGCAGCCCCTCGGCGGCGATGTGCCGGCCGTCCGCGGTGGCGTCCAGCAGCGCCGTCACGAGTCCGCGCCCAGGATGCGGGCCCACGCCTCGATGGCGGGCTGCTCGGCGAGGTCCACGAAACCGGCCCGGGTGCCGTGATCGCGCCGCCACCGTTCCAGGAGCGCCATGATGCGGACCGAGTCCATGCCGTAGTCGACGAGGTTCTCGTCGACGGGGATGTCGGCCGGGTCCTCGCCCAGCACGTCGGCGACGTCCGCGCGCAGGTGGTCGATGGTCAGAGCCATGACAGGTGGTTCTCCTTGAGGGGTGGGCCGGTGGTAACCGGGTGCGGGGGGCCGGCGGGCGGCCGGGGCTCGCCGGTACGGACGGACGGCCGGGAGCCGCGGCCACGGGTGGGCGCCGGGCCGGGCGGACCGTGCCCGTCCGGCCGGGCGCCATGCGTCACTTGGCCATGGCCTTCTCGATGTCGTCCAGGACGGACAGGGCCGCGAGGCCGCCGCCGAGGCTGGTCCACTTGGAGCCGTCGACCTCGGTGGCGTGGCCCTCGCGGACCGCGCGGAGCTGACGGTAGGCGGGCTTGGTCTTCAGCTCGGCGAACAGGTCGGCGTCCTTGCCCTTGGCGGCGAGGGTCCCGATGAACAGCCGGTCGCCGTCGATCTGCTGGATGTCCTCGTCGCTGATGGGGGTGGAGTGGCCCTGGCCGCGCTCGTTCTGGATGCCGGGACGCTTGAAGCCGAGGTTCTTCAGGACGTCGCTGATGAACACGCCCTGCTGCATCACGGCGGTGCCCTTGGCGGAGTAGCGGGCCACGGAGACGGTGGCGCCGGCGCGCGGGCCGAGCTTCTTCTTCAGGGCCGCGGCCTTGTTCTCGTAACCCGCGAGGAAGGTCTTGGCCTCGTTCTGCTTGCCGAGGACCCGGCCGGTGAGGTCGAGCGCCTTCTTCCAGTCCTTGTCCTTGCCGATGGTGACGACGGTCGGCGCGACGGCCTTCAGCTGCTGGAGCACTTTCGGGTCGGCGAGCTGCCCAGCGAGGATGACGTCGGGCTTGGCGCGCAGCACCTTCTCGATGTCCGGGCCGGTGACGGCACCGACGACCGGTATGTCCCCGGCCCGGCCGGCGAGGTACTCGGGGGCGCCCTTCTGGCCGCGCCCGGCGGTCAGACCGATCGGCTTCACCCCGAGGGCCAGCGCGGAGTCGAGGTCCATCTCGCTGAGCGCGACCACCTTGGCGGGCTTGGCGGGGACCTCGACCTCGGTGCCGGTGGCGTCGGTGACGGTGACCTTGCCGGCGCCGCCGGTCTTCGCCTGCCCGGAACCGGACTCGTCTCCTCCGCAGGCGGTGAGGGCCAGCGCCAGGGCGGTGGTGACGGCGGCCGCCGCGGTCCGGCGGACGCGCGGCAGGGTGTGCGTGGACATGTCTGTGGTCTCCGAGTGGTGAAGTCCGGCGCCGGGACGGCGTTTGACGGAACAGCGAGTGCCGGGCATGCCGGGACGACCCCGGCGTCCGGGCCTGTCGGGCGACGGAAGCCCCGGTCAGGCCTTAGGTTAGGCTAACCTTATGTTGGTTGCGCAAGAGGCCGGGCCCCCCGTGGGCGACACCCAGCCCCCTCCGTCACGGGCGTCCGGTCACCGCCGGCGCATCCTGACCGCCGCGGTCGCCCTGACCGTGCTGCTGGCCGTCCTGATGCTGCTGTCCCTGCTCATCGGCACGGGATCGAGCCCCCTCGCGCGCGCGTGGGACTTCCTCATGGGCGACCCGACGGCCCGCGCCGACGCCCAACTCCGGCTCGCCGTCCTCGACGTACGGCTCCCGCGGACCCTCGCCGCCGTCCTCGTCGGTGTCTCCCTCGGCGCCGCAGGCTGCCTCCTCCAGGCCGTCACCCGCAACCCATTGGCCGAAACCGGACTGCTCGGCGTGAATTCCGGCGCCGCGCTCGGCGTCGTCGTCGGCCTCACCTACTTCGGGGTGAACTCCTCCTACGCCCTGCTCGGCTGGGCGCTCGCCGGCGGCATGGCCGCCAGCGCGGTGGTCCTGCTGCTGGCCGCCTCGGGCCGGGCCGCGGCGTCCCCGCTGCGGCTGGTGCTCGCCGGCTCCGCGCTCGGCGCCACCTTCCACGGCATGACCTCCTACGTGCTGCTCAGCACCCAGTCCACCTTCGACACGTTCCGCTACTGGACCATCGGCTCCCTGGCGGGCATCAAGACCTCGGACACCTACCCGCTGGTCCCCCTTGTCGCGGCCGGCCTGCTGATCGCCTTCGGCGCCGCCCGCCCGCTGGCCGCCCTCGCGCTCGGCGACGACAGCGCGCGGTCCCTGGGACACCGCCCCGGGCTGGTCCGCGTGGTCGTCGCGGGGGCGGTGACCCTGCTGGCCGGGTCGGCGGTGGCGATCGCCGGCCCGATCGCCTTCCTCGGCCTGATGGCCCCGCACGCCGCCCGCACCGTCACCGGCCCCCGGATCGCCGCACAGCTCGCCCTGTCGGCGCTGATCGCCGCCGATGTGATGATCGCGGCGGACATCTTCGCCCGGGTCGCCATCCGTCCCTGGGAGACCCCCGTGAGCGTGCTCCTCGCCTTCGTCGGCGGGCCGTTGCTGATAGGGATCGCCCGCTCCCGGCGGATGTCCACCGCAGGAGGCACGGCATGACGGAACCGGCACACGGAGCGTCGTCGGAGCCGGCCACGGACGGCCGGAAGGCTGCTGTCCCCTCCCCCGCGGACCTCGCGACCCGCACAGCTCCCGCAGCTCCCACAGCCCCCGCTACGGCCGTCACTTCGGACGCGGCCCCCGCCGCCGACGTCACGCCGCCCGACAGCCTCGTCCTGCGGACCGGCGCCTTCTCCTGGCTCTTCCCCCGCCGGGGCTCACTGGTCGCCGTCGCGCTCGGCGTGCTGATCCTGGTCCTGGTCGCGCTGGGTACGTTCGCCAGCTCCACCGGCATGAGTCTTTCCGAGACGCTCGCCGGCCTGTCCGGCACGGGCGACCCCGCGACGGTGATGCTCGTCCAGGACTTCCGGCTGCCCCGGATCGCCGTCGGCGTCCTGGTCGGCGCGGCACTGGGCATCGCCGGCTGCCTCACCCAGACGCTCGCCGGCAACCGGCTCGCCACCCCCGACCTCATCGGTGTGAACGAGGGCGCCACCGCGGCCGTCGTCGCCTCCGTCGTCGGCTCGTCCACCGGCATGATCGGCGAGTGGTGGCTCGGGCCGGTCGGCGCGGTGCTGGCCGCCGCGCTGGTGGTCCTGTGCGCGGGCGGCGCGGGCCATCGGGGGCACCGCGTCCTCGTCGTCGGCATCGGCGTCTCGACCGTCGTCGGGGCCGTCACCGACCTCGTCATGTCCCGCCAGAACGACAACACGGCCGGTGGCGTCTTCCTGTGGACGGTCGGCAGCCTCAGCGGGCGCGACTGGTCGGTGGGGACGCCGCTGCTGCTGATCCTGCTCGTGCTGCTCCCGTTCGCCCTCGCCGCCGGGAACCGGCTCCAGCTGCTGCGCTTCGACGACGACACCGCCGCCGGGCTCGGTGTACCCGTACGGCGGATCCGCGCACTCGCCCTGGCGCTCGCGGTGGTCCTCTCCGGCGTCGCCGCGGGCATCGGCGGCCCCATCGCCTTCGTCGCCCTCGCGGCTCCCGTACTGGCCGACCGCCTCGGCGGCCGGGCACGCGTGCCGGTACTGGCCTCCGGCCTGGTGGGCGGCGCGCTGATCGCCGGCGCCGACGCGCTGGGCCGGGTGATCGCCCCCGTGGAGATTCCGGTGGGCGTGGTCACCAGTGTGCTCGGCGGTCCCTTCCTGCTGTGGGTCCTCTTCCGCCCGGACCGGGGCGCCAGCCGGCCGTAGGAGCCGGTGCCGTGCGCGTGGCGGTGGCCACTGCGCCCGGGTGCCAGGTGTACGGCGGCCGGTGTCCCGCGTCACCGACGGACCACGGAAGTACCGCCTTTCCCTGTCCGCGCCCTTGCCGGAGCGCTACCGTGAAGGGAGCACCGTGAGGCCGTCCAGAGCCGGGTGGAACCGGCCGCCGTGACGGCTTCGGACGGGCGAGGTGAGAGGCGAGGCGGCCAGCGGTTCCTGTCAGCGGGCATCAGCGGTCCCGGAGACCGGACTTCCTTCTCCCACCGCCGCGGGAGCGCGCCCGGACCCCGCAGCCACGTCGTGGAGGCGGGAGCCTGCCGATCGGCGGCCCTTCATGCCCGCGACCGAACGTGAGGCGCGCATCGCCGAAACGGTGCGCGACCTGGTACACCGCAGCGCGGATTTCGATCCGCTGGAACTGCTGCACGATCTGACCGAACACGCGACGGCCCTGCTTCCGGTGGCCGGAGCCGGTGTCACCGTCCTCGACGACCTGGGGCGGGTGGAGTACGCGACCGCCTCCGACGAACGCTGCCGCCGCCTGGAAGAGGTCCAGATCGAACTGGACGAGGGGCCCTGCCTCGACGCCACCCGCGGCGGCACCGCCCTGGCTCCGGCCCCGCTGACCGGCCCGGCGGCGATGCGCTGGCCCCGCTTCGCCCGCCGCGCCCGGCGCGTCGGCGTCACCGTGGTCTCCGCGGTCCCGCTGCGCACCCCCGGCTTCACCGCCGGCGCCCTCAACCTGATGAGCGGCCGGGAGACGGAGGTACCCACCGCCAACGACCTGCGCGTCGCCCAGGCACTGGCCGACGCCACCGCCGCCTGCTTCGGCCACCAGCACGATCTGCACGACCAGGCCGTCCTCATCCAGCAGCTGTCCACCGCGCTGGACAGCCGCCTGGTGATCGAGCAGGCCAAAGGGGTGTTGTCCGAGCGGCTGCGGGTGAGCCTGGACGACGCCTTCGCCCGGCTGCGCGCACACGCCCGAGCCCGGCAACTCAAACTCACCGACCTGGCGGCGAGCGTCGCCCAGGGCTCGGTGCCCTCCGAACTGTCCGAGCCGTGATGAAACGCCGGCCGGGCGGACCGTGCCCCCTGCGCAGCGGCGACGCCGAGCGCACCTGCCACGCCCGCCACGAGAGGTAGATCATGCCACGCGCCGAGTTGGAGATGCTCTTCGACCGGTTGCGCCAAGCGGCGCGCTCCGGTCAGGGCCTGAACGGCGTGAGCCCGGGGACCGCCGCACGACTGCTCGGACACGACGCCCTGACCCTGTGCCTGGCCACTCCCCGCGGCCACCTGGAGCTCCTGTGGTCCGACGACGCCGCCGAACAGCTCGGCCCGGCCTTGGACGACCTGCAGTACACCCTCGGTGAAGGACCCACCCTGGAAGCGCTCCGCACCGGCCGTACCGTCACCGAACCCGACCTGAGGAACACGCCCGTCGGCCGCTGGCCGCAATTCCTGCCCGCCGCCGCCCGTAGCGATGTCCGTACGGTGGTGGCCGTCCCGCTGCTCCTGGGCCTCGTACCCGTCGGCGTCCTGACCGCTTACCGCACCCGGCCCGGTGCCCCGAGCGCCCAGCAGGTGGAGGCGACCGACCGTTTCGCGCGGGCCGCGCTGAATCTGCTGCTGTACACCTCCCCCGCCCGGCTGCTCACCGGTGAGCACGGCGCCGGGCTGACCTTGCACCGCGCCGAGGTCCACCAGGCCACCGGCGTCCTCGCCGTCCAGCTACGTGTCGCCCTCGACCAGGCCCTCCTGCGGCTGCGTGCCCACGCGTACTCCCAGGACCGCGCCCTCCTCGACGTCGCCCGCGACATCATCGCGCACCGCCTGCGCCTCGACAACGGCTCGTCGTGACGGTCCGGGCACGGCCGGGTTCCCGCAGGTGCAGCCGGAGTACGACGGGCACCGCACCCCGGCTCTGCCGGGGTGCGTCGCTCCGCCGACCACCCGGGTGCCCCGGAGAATATGCGAGCCCCGGGGGGAACGGCTGTGCTGGAGGTCCAGCTACCGTCTCCCCCGTACCCAGGAGTGATCCGCATGCGCGTACGTCTCACCCTCGCCGGCGCGGTGCTCGCCGCGGCCGTCGTGCTGCCCGCGGCGTCCGCCGCCGTGGCCGACGACAGCCCGGCAGGCACCGCCCCGAAGACCGGCGTCGGCCCCGGCGCCGGTCCGGCCGGCACCGAGTTCGGCGCGGTGCCCCAGGGCAACCGGGAACTCGTCGGCCGCATCATGACCGGCCTCGCCTGAGCCCGCCCCGCCGTTCGGACACGGCACGCGACCGGGCGGAGGTGCCGGCCGGTCCGGAGACACCGGCAGGCGCGAGAGCATCAGGCGGCGCGAAGGCGGAAGACCATGTCCGGGGCGTCGCCCTCCACGGCTGCGCCGTCCGCGCTGGTCACCGACACCGTACGCAGCCCGGCTCCGGCGGCGAGTTTCTCGAAGCCGGAGCGGGTGTACCAGTGCAGCAGCCACGGACGCTCCACGACGGTGGGCCCGTCGGGGCCGTGACGTTCGTAGCGCAGCACGGCGGTCCTGGTGCGCGCGATCTCGTCGCGCTCCTCCGACACCATGGAGAACCGCAGCTCGGCGCCGTCGTCGGCGGGGGCGGTGCGGACCTGACCGATCCGGTCGGCGGGGGTCGGCGGCGGGACGTGCAACGGGATCAACGCGGTGCCGTCGTCGGCCAGGTGACGGCGGATGCCGTGCAGAGCGGCCGCCGCGACGCTGTCGTCCGGCAGCAGGTTGAAGGTGGGCCCGGCCAGGAAGACCGCCCGGAACCGGCGTGACAGGCTGAGCGCTTCCATCCGCTGGTGGTGGACGGTGACGGTGAGGCCCGCCGCGTCGGCCCGGCGGCGGCAGCGTTCCAGCATGTCGGCAGAGGAGTCGACGCCTTCGACGTCCAGCCCGGCGCGGCGCAGCGCGAGCAGCGGATCACCGTCTCCGCAGCCCAGTTCCAGGGCCGGGCCGTCCACTTCGCGGAGGAAGGCCGCATAGATCTCGGGATCCGGGGAGAACGACCGCAACGGGGCGAAGGACTCGGCGACGAGGCCGGTGTAGAAATCAGCTGGGTGCACGGACGTTCGCCGGCCCTTTCGGTGGAGGATCGGCTTCGCGGACCGGAGCCGAGGGCCGCTGCCGCGCGGGTGACGGCAGCGACCGCCGACGCAGCGTAGGTGCCGCGAGATCAACATCGCCAGCGGTTAATGCCTACTTGGCGAGATACCCGCCGTCCACCACGTGGTCGCTGCCGGTCATGTACGAGGCGTCGTCGGACACCAGGAACGCGATGAGGGCGGCGACCTCGGCCGGCTGCGCGATGCGTTGCAACGGGACGGAGGCGATGAGGTGGTCGGTGCTCCCGGGCGGCAGCGAGGTGACCATCGGGGTGCCGACGACGCCCGGTGACACGGACAGGACCCGGATGCCGTGGTTCGCGTACTCGCGGGCCGCGGTCCGGGTGAGGGCGAGGACGCCCTGTTTGGCCGCCGCGTAGGCGGCGTGGCCGCGGAAGGCCGAATGGGCGGCGATGGAGGAGAGGTTGACGATGACGCCGCCGGTCGCGGCCATCGCGGGGAGCTGGCAGCGCATCGCGTGGTAGACGCCGTAGAGGTTCACCTTCGTCACGGTGTCGAAATCGGCGGGGGACAGCTCCGCCAGCGGCGTGAGGGGGCCGCTGATCCCGGCGTTGTTGACCGCGATCCGCAGGCCGTCGCCCAGGGTGGCGGCTTCCTTGACGACACTGGTGACGCTGTCCAGGTCGGTCACGTCGACCCGGCGGGCCAGGGCGGTGCCGCCGGCCGCGGTGATCTGTCCGGCCACCCGGGCGGCACCGTCCTCGTCGAGGTCCGCCGCCACCACCACGGCGCCTTCCGCGGCCAGCCGCTCCGCACACACGGCGCCGATTCCGGAGGCGGCGCCGGTCACCAGGGCGACCCGGTCCCGCAGCCGTCCGGGCCGGGTTCCGTCGTCGGGCATGTGCGGGGGCGTCGGCATGTGCGGCTCCTCTGGGTGGGGCGAAGGTGGTGGGGTGCGGTGAAGAGGGCTGGTGCGGGCGGCAACGGACAGGCGCGGTCGAAAAGCGATGGATACGGTCAGGTGGTGCGGGCGTGCGCCGTCAGCGGCAGCCGGTCCGGACGCAGGACGGTGCCGACCAGGGGCCGTACGGGGGCATCGGCGACCGGAACCAGGCGCCGGTCGGCGGTGAACGCGGCCACCGCCAGGGTCAGTTCCGTCCAGGCGAAGTCCTCGCCGATGCACAGCCGGCTGCCCGCACCGAACGGCAGATAGGTGTGCCGCGGCGGCTTCGCGGCGGCATCCGCCGGCCAGCGGTCGGGGCGGAAGTGGCCGGGGTCCTCGTACAGTCGCGGGTCGTGATGCAGGGCGTACGGGCTGAAGAAGACCTCGGCGCCCGGGGCGAGCCGTACGCCGCCGAGCGTGACCGGCCGTACGGCGCGGCGCATCAGCAGCCACGACGGCGGGTGCAGCCGCAGTGTCTCGGTCAGCACCTGCCGTGTGCGGACCAGTGCGGGCACGTCCTCGAAGCCGGGCGGCCGCCCCGCGAGGACGGTGTCGAACTCCTCGTGCAGGCGCCGCTGGACGTCGGGGCGGCGGGAGATCTCGTACAGGGCCCAGGCCAACGAGGCGCTGACGGTGCCGGTGCCGGCCAGGAAGAGGGTGATCAGCTCGTCGGTCACCTCGGTGTCGGTCAGGGCGCCTTCCGGGCCGCCCGCGAGCAGGAGCATCGAAAGCAGGTCACCGCGGTCCCGGCCGTCGGCACGGTAACGGTCGATGATCCGCTGCTGGACGGCCACCAGCCTGCGCAGCGGGCCGGCGTCCGGCGGCCGCCAGCCCGGCAGCAGCGGAAGGCGCTGCGCCCAGGCGTGCAGGGGGGACAGGGCGAGGCGCATCGAGTGGTATTTGACGGTCAGCCAGTCCGTGACGGCCGTGCGCAGCTCGGGGTCCTGGGGGTCCGCGAAGAGGGTGCGCAGCAGGATGTCGAGGGTCAGACGGTGGATCTCCGGCACCAGGTCGAGCGGGGTGCCGGGTTCCCAGGCGGCGGCCCTCGCCAGGGAGCGGTCGGACATGACGCGGGCGTAACCGGCGATCCGGTCGTGGTGGAAGGCGGGCTGCATCGTACGGCGGTGGCGCAGATGGCGGTCCCCGGCAGCCGTGATCAGCCCGTCACCCAGCGGGACGCGCAGGGCGTCGAACATCGCGCCCTTGTCGAAGGAACGGGCCTGGGCGGTCAGCAGTTCCCGTACCAGCTCGCCGGAGTTGACGACGTGCACCGGCCGCGGGCCGATGTAGACCTTCGTCACCGGCCCGTGGTGCCGCTGCTCGCGGACGAAGCGCAGGGCGTCCCGGTGGAACCGCGGGGCGTGCCCGGCCAGCGGTACCCGGCCGGGGGCGACGGGCGCTCCGGTGGGGGCGTCGGCGGAGGAACGCGCGGGGCGCGCGGCCGGTCCTGCACCGCTCCTGTTCACGCCGGTCCTCCTCCCGTCCGGCCGCAGGACAGCTCCTCCCCCTGCGACGGGAGGCAGCCGCCTCGCGCTGCGGCGCGTAGCCTGCGCTGCCCGGCGAAGAGGCCTTCTACGGTGAACGCGTGGGTGTGCGTGGGGAAGTGGGTGAGGAGCGGCCGCGGGCCGTACATGAGCGGTACGCCCGGCCAGGTGCCGTCGTCGCGCTGGGTCTCCACGAGGTAGGTCAGTCCTGGCGCCCAGAGGGCTTCGTCGTGGAGGCCACCCCGTTCCAGGGCGGCGAGTGCCAGGCCGGTGGCGGCGGGGGTGCTCGGGCCGCCTGCCTCGACGGGCCAGCCGCCGTCGGGGTTACGGGTTTCGGCCAGTGCGCGGGCGGCGGGGTGGCCGTCCGGCGAGGCGGAGGCGTCGAGGGCGGGCAGGGCCTCGGCCGTCGCGTACGCGAGGCCCCGGTACCAGCCGGCGTGCCAGCGTCCCCGGCCGTCGAGGCGTTCGGTGAGCCAGGCGCGTGCCGTGCCCAAGTCCACGCGGTGGCGGCCGGAATGGCAGGCCAGCGCGGTGACGACGTGGGCGATCACGTCGTCCACCGGGGGATCTCCGGCGGACTGCCAGGTCCGCCAGAGCCCGTCGTCCCGCTGCTGCCGGGCCAGGTGCCGCACCCCCGCCCGGATCACCCCGCCGGGAGCGCCGCTCGCGCCGTGCAGGGCGATCAGGGCGGCCCCGGTGGTGTCGTTGTCGGACTCGACGCCCAGGCGGTACGGCCAGCCGCCGTCCGGATTCTGCGCAGCGACGAGGTACCCGACGGCTGCGGGCAGCGCGTGGCGGTCGAAGTCCGCCGCGCCCCGGAAGGCGCGTACGGCCAGCGCGGTGTCCCAGACGTCGCTGGTGGAGAAGCGCCAGGTGCCGTCGGCGTGTTGGCTGGTGAGCAGGTACTCCGTGCAGCGGCGGGCGGCGGCGGTGCCGGGAGCGGCGGCCTGGAGGGCGAGCCCCGCGAGAGCCGTGGTGACCGGGTTGGCGGAGAAGTCGCCCGCCGGGGACTGCTGGTCGGCGATCGTACGGGCGGCGTACAGGGCGGCCCGCTGGTCCCCGAAGTGGGCTGCCACGAGGGCGTGCGCGGACCAGAGTTCCACGCGCGACCAGCGCTTGAGCCGTCCCGGGGCGGCGACCGCGGTGGCCAGCTGCGTACGCAGGGCGTCGGGTCCGGCGCCGCCGCGGACCGTCCGGCCGGTGTGCAGGGCGAGGGCCTGGAGGAGCCGGGCCCGGGCCGACAGCGCCGGGTCCTCGAAGGCGGGGTGACCGACGTCTACCGGCCCGTCGGTGCCCAGGGCCAGGGACAGCAGCGCGCTTTCCACCGCACGGGCCACCGGGTGGTGGTCCTGCGGGGCGGCCCCGGCGGCGAGCCAGGCCCGGCCCCGTTCGGCGGCGTGACCGGCGCCGGGTCGGGGTGACCGCGCCAGGGCCAGCGTGCACAGCGCGGTCTCGGTGATCCGGGGGTCGGGGGTGGCGAGCCATGAGCCGTTGTCGCGCTGCGTGGTGAGGGCATGCCGGGTGGCGAGGGCGAGGGAACGGTTCACCCGTGGTACGAGCGTGGGCGACAAGCGGGCGACCGGTAGGTGCGGTAACACGCGTCCTGCTGACATCTTGCCTCGATTTCTGGTGGTCCCGCCTGTACTTGGTGCATACGCGCCGTCAACCCGACGGCCGGTCCCGCGTACCGCCGAGCGGCCGGGGGACGACCGGGCGGCCCGGCCCTGCGCGGCGGCTTCGGGGCACGTCGGGCCCCGGGGCGGCGGACCGCGTCCGGGCCCGCGCGACGTAGCCTGACGGCGTGTACACCTCACGGCCGGCCGGCCACCTTCCCCGGGAGATCGTCTCCATGGCGGACACATGCTCCGCCGCCTTGCAGAACATGCCCAGACTGGAAAATTGGCTCAAAAAGCTCGGTTTACCCGTGGACACGGCGCTGGTCCCCCTCATGTGCCTGCAGACGGCCTTCTTCACCCCGTGGCTGCCGCCTGAAACCTGCCTCCGGATGTCCCGGCTGACGGTCTGGCTGATGGCGATCGACAACGTCCTGGACGCGCCCGCAGCGCCCGGCACGCCGGGCCCGGACTGGCCCGCGGCCCGCGTCGACGCCTGGCACCGGATCCTCGACGGGCACGACGACGGCAGCGACGATCCCGTGGCGCGCGCTCTGGCCGGGATCGTCCGGGACGTGGACGGAAACGGACGGCCCGAACGCGCCGCCGTGTGGCGGGAAAGCATGCGTCAGACCCTGACCGGCATGCGGTACGAACACGAGACGGCCCGGACGGCGGCCGTCGGCGGCACGGCGCCCCCGCTGGCCGACTACCTGCGGCACGGCGCCTGGAGCATCGGCATCGAACAGCAGGTCACCGCCCTGTGGGCGTTTCTCGACGAGCCGGACCCGGCCGGGCGCGGCCTGCCGGTGCTGCGTACCGCGCTGCACGAGGCCGCGATCGCGATCCGCCTGCTCAACGACCTCCGCGGCCACCACCGGGAGCAGGCCGAGGGCAAGCCCGACGCCCTGGCCCTCGGCCTGACGGAACGGGAGGCGTACGAGCGCGCCGACGCGGGGCTGGAAAGCTGCCTGCGGACCCTGACTCCGCTCAGCACGTCCGGGTACGGTTCCGCGGTGGCGCTGGAGCGGGTGGTGATCTGGCACGCACGGATGTACCACCGCTTCGACCCCGTACGGCCCGGCCGGACCGCCGCCCCTCCGCTGCCGGGCAGTACCGCGCCCGCCCCGTTCGTCCCCCGGCCGAAGGAGGCCCCGCCCATGGGTATCGAGCAGGAAGTCCTGGACGCCGTCGCGTCCGGAGGCACGTACGGCACCGCGGAACTCGCGGACCTCTTCGACCGGTTGGAGCCCGTCGGCACCGCGGACCTGCTCGGCACATGGCGCGGCGGCGCCTTCGAGCACACCAGCGAGAACGCCGCGATGCTGGCGAAGATGCGGTGGTACGGCAAACGGTTCGTCGACACCGACCACGTGGAACCGCTGCTCTGCCGCGACGAGGACGGCACGGTCCACTCGTACACGGAGATGGGCCTGGCCTCGCTGCGCGAGGTCGTCCACCGCGGCAAGCAGTCCGCGGCGATGGTCTACGACCAGTTGCCGATCATCGACCACTTCCGCCGTCTCACCGACGACGTCCTGCTGTGCGTGATGGACAAGAAGGGGGATCCGGAGGACTTCTACTTCCACCTCACGCGCGTACCGGACGCCGACGTACGGGACTGACGCCGGACCGCCGGTGACCGGAGCGCCGGGACGCCCGCGCCGCGCCCGCCGCCGTGGTCGTGCCAGGCGGCCGCCAGCCGCCGTACCGCTTCGGTCAGCCGGTCGGCGCCGGCGAGGAAGTGGATGCGGAGGAATTCCCCGCTGCCTCCCGAGGCGTCCAGTCCCCGGCCGGGCAGCACGACGACGCCGTGCCGGAAGGCCGTCTGCGCGAAGGAGTCCCCGTCGCCGTGCGGCAGGCGCACCCACAGGGTCGTTCCGCCGGTCACGGACGGCACGTCCCAGTCCGGCAACTGCCGCGCCAGCTGCGCCCGCAGCTGGTCGTGGCGCGCCTGACGGTCGGCCGCCGCCTCCCGGCAGTGCTCTGCGAGGCCCGGGAGCAGTTCGGCGGCGGCCAGTTGGGCGGGGAGGTTCCCGCCGAGGTCGTGCACCGCGCGCAGCCGGGCGAGGCGGTCGACGACGGGCCGGGCCGCCCGGACCCAGCCGACGCGCAGCCCGCCCCAGACGCTCTTGCTGAGCGAGCCCACGGAGACGACCGACGCGCCGAACGCGGCGAGCGGTGAGGGCGTCCGGTGCCCGGGGAAGGCGAGGTCGGCCAGGACTTCGTCGTCGATGAGCGGGACGTCCGCGTCGGCGGCGGCCACGGCGAGACGCCGGCGCGCGAGCTGCGGCAGGACCGCGCCGGTCGGATTGTGGTGGGTGGACACGAGGTAGGCGAGGCCGGGGCGGCGTGCCGAGGCGCGTACTGCCGCTTCGAAACCGTCCAGGCCGACGGGAAGGGTCCGCAGGCGCACGGCGTGCTCACGGAGCGCCTCCAGCGCGTCCGGATAGGTGGGCGCCTCGATCAGCGCCGTGCCGCCGGGCTGGAGGAAGGCGCGGGCCAGCAGCGAGAGGGCCTGCTGCCCGCCGTTGGTGATCAGGACGTTCTCGGGCTCGGTCGGCACTCCGCGCCGCGCGTAGTGCCGGGCGACGGCGCGGCGCAGCAGCGGGTGGCCCGACGGGTGGTACCCGATGTCGTCCTCGACCGTGGCCAGCCGGGACAGGGCCCGCTCGTACGCGGTCAGCAGGACCGGTGGTGGCGCGGTGGGGGCGGCGCACGCCAGGAAGATCGTGTCGTCGTCGCGGGGCTCCAGGAGGTGGAGGAAGACCGGGGCTTTGGTGCTCTCCTGGAGCCCGGTACGCGGTGTCCCTGCTACCCGGGTGCCGCTCCCCTGACGCCGGGTGATCCGGCCTTCCCGGCGGAGTTGTTCGTACGCGGCGACGACCGTGCCGCGTCCTACGGCGAGCGCGGAGGCCAGCGCCCGGTCGGGCGGCAGCGCCGTACCCGCAGGCAGCTCGCCCTCGTCCACGAGGCGTCGCAGGCGCGCGGCGAGCAGGAGGTACAGCGGCCCGCGGCCGGCCGACCACCGGCCCAGGCGGTCGGCCAGTGCGGCTGGGTCCGTGGGCATGACCACCACACACCACGAAGCCCGGCCTCACGCCCCCGCAGCGGTATCGGTCGCCGACGCCGTCGCCGCCCTCCCCGGGCCCTACCAGCAGCACACCCTGGCGAGGGTGAACGACACCACCGCCGTCCGTCTCGCACGGTTCGAAGGTGCCTTCCCCTGGCACCACCACGACGAGGACGAACTGTTCCTGTGCTGGGACGGCACCTTCCGTATCGAGCTGGAAGGCCGGGACCCGGTGGTGCTGAAGGCGGGCGAGCTGTTCGTCGTCCCCAGGGGGACACGGCACCGGCCCGTGGCGGAGGAGAGCGCGCACGCGCTGCTCATCGAGCACCCCGACACGCAGCAGTACGGAAGCTGACACCCGCGGGCGCCGCCGCTCCGCGAGCAGCGGCGCGCGGCTCTACTCCGGGTCGCCGAAATTCCATACCGCGTGCGCGCCCGGGCCGACGACGAGGGCAGACCGGCCGACCCGTTCCTCGTGCCGCCGCTCGACCGGCCGGTTGAGCGCGAACGTGACCTGTCGCAGCCCCGCCTGACCGAGCGGAACCGCGTCGAACCGGATGCGGGTGCCGCCACGCTGGGCGACGACGCCTCCGTCGGCCGCCTGCTGGACGACGAACCCGCCGGCCCGCAGCAGCGGGACCGTGTTGGCGATGTCCCGCCGGGTGACCGCGAGGCGCACGGACGTCACGTCGCGCATCAGGTGGTCCCGGTAGGCATCGGGCAGATAGCGCTCGCGGCCGACGTCGCCGGGATACCGGGCCGGTCCCGTCCTACCGCGCGGGTCGGCGAAGTACTCCGGCCGGTACTCCATCGCCCAGGCGGCGAAGACGTCGTACTGGAGCGTGGTGAAGGCGCCGTCGAACCACGGCACCGGGACACCGTCGCCGAAGTCCCGCGTCTGCCGGAACTCGACGGGTTCGGTGACCCCCTCCTCCTTCAGCCGCCCGGTCACCTTCGCCAGGTCGCCGGCGCGCTCCACGGAGACTCCCGTCCCCGTGGAGCCGAGGGCGCCGCTCTGGCCGGGCAGGTCCCCCACCCCGAACAGTTCGAGGTAGGTCTCCCGGCCCCTCAGATAACGGCCGGTCCAGCTCTCGCCACCGCTGCCCGTGGTGGTACGGACCTCGAAGTCGGCGAAGTCACGCAGGTAAGCCGAGTGTTCGATCGCGTCGGCGGTCGCCCGGTCGAGCACTCCGTAGGCGTGGTTGTAGAACAACAGCTGCCGGCCCGTCTGCGGCGCGGCCGTCGCGGCACGCGCCGCGCCGGTGCTCCCTTCGGCCGCCCCGGTGAGGGCGGCGGCGAGGACCACGGTGACGGTCACGGCCAGGCGCGACATCCGGCGAAGCAGCATGCGGGCGAGCGTAGGCGGAGGTCGACACGGACGCTGCCGGTCCGGTCAGGACGTCGCAAAAACGATGCTTCCTGAACGCTGCGACGGCACGGTCGTGATCACACGGCGGACGTCACCCCTGCCCGTCCTCCGCCACCTGCCGTGCCCGCTTGTTGCGCGCGCCCACGACCAGCGCCGTGGCCACCCCGGTCACCGCGAGGGCCACCGGGACCATCCAGCCGCGGTTGACGGAGTGGCCGAGCGCGTGGTCGAGGGAGATCCGGCCGGGCCCGGTGATGCCCAGTCCGATCGTCGTCAGTCCGAGGAAGGCCGGGTGCTCGTAGCCGCCGCTCTGCGCGAAGAACCCGTTCGGGGCGTGGACGGCGGCGGCACCCGCCATCGCGCCCGCCGCGGCCGCTCCGGCGGCTGGGGTGGCCAGCCCCAGAGCCAGCAGGACACCGCCGCCGGCCTCGGTGAGCCCGGCGACCGTGGCGTTGGCCTTGCCCGGCGTATAGCCGACGGACTCCATGAACTGGCCGGTGCCTTCGATACCGCCTCCGCCGAACCAGCCGAAGAGCTTCTGCGCGCCGTGCGCGGCCAGCACACCGCCGGTTCCCACACGCAGGAGCAGCAGGCCGACATCACGTCGGTCGAAACAGGTCACGATGGGCTCCCGGGGCAGCCGAACAGGGATGGTCCCCTCCCGCGTGCCCATCCTCCCTCCCCCGGCGCGCCACGGGCTCGCCCACTCGGCCGTTCGGGTGACGGGGGTCGCGGAGGGGACCTCGCCCCTCCGTGTGGCCTACTTCCCTGCCCGCGCGCGCTCCGGCGTCCGAGTGCCGTCGTCGAGTTCACGCAGGAACCAGGTCAGGACGAAACCGGCCAGCAGCACGGCTCCGGCGGCGAGGAACATGACGTGGAAACCGTGCGCGAAGGACTCGGTGACCGACTGCGCCAGCCTGGTGTCGATGCCGCGGAGCAAGGACGTGTCGTCCAGGTCGATGCCCGTACCGCGCCCCGACTCGACCATGGCCAGAAAGCGGTGGTTGGCGGGGTCGCCGGTGACCGCCGGGTCCGTGAGGAGGCCCGCGAAACGGCCGGAGCGCAGCAGGTCGGCCAGCCGGCCGAGCGCCACCGTGAACAGGACGGAGAACAGGACCGCGATGCCGGTGGAACCGCCGATCTGCCGGCACAGGCCGGACGCGGCGTTCGCCACCCCGAGCTGGCTCTTGGGGGCCGCGTTCTGCATGGCCAGGGTGATGACCGTCTGGGACAGTCCGATGCCGGTGCCCAGCCAGCCGACGATCAGGACGATGCCCCACATCGGCGTCGTGGCGCCGGCCGCGGCGAGGGTCAGCAGCGCTCCGGCCATGGAGCCCAGGCCCACGACGGCGAGCTTCTTGAACCGGCCCGAGGCCGCGATGAGTCTGCCGGACACCATCTGGGAGGCGATGGTGCCCACCATGAAGGGAATGACCACCAGCCCCGCCTCGGTCGGGGTCCGTCCCTGCACCAGTTGGAGGAACAGCGGCAGGGTGGTCACCGTACCGAAGATGCCGACGCCGATCGTGAAGTTGACCGCCGAGCACAGGGCGATGCCGCCCCGCCGGAACAGCCGGAGCGGGAGCACGGCTTCGTCGCCGCGCCGCAGCTCGACGCGGAGGAACAGCGCCAGTCCCGCCGCGCCCAGCGCGAAGAGGACGAGGGAGACCGGCGCGGTCCAGCCCCAGGACCGGCCCTGTTCGGCCACGATCAACAGCGGTACCAGGAACAGTGCCAGCGCCGCGGCGCCCAGTACGTCCATCCGGTGTGCGCGGCGCTCGTGCGGCAGGGTGAGGGCTTTGCGTACGGTGACCAGGGCCAGCAATCCCAGCGGCACATTCAGCAGGAACACCCAGCGCCAGCCGGCCACCCCGAAGACCGCACCGGCTTCAGCGAAGGCCCCGCCCGCCAGCGGACCGACGACACTGGCCGCCACCCAGGCCAGCTGAAGGAAAGCGAAGTAGCGCCCGCGTTCCCGCACCGGCGCCAGATCGGCGACGACCGCGGTGGGCAGGGACATCAGCCCGCCGCCGCCCAGCCCCTGGACCGCCCGGTAGAGGGCGAGTTCGGTCATCGACCCGGCCGTACCGCACAGGACCGATCCGGCGACGAACACGGCGATCGAGACCAGGTACATCGGCTTGCGCCCGTGGATGTCGGAGAGCTTGCCGTAGAAGGGCATCGCCAGCACGGAGGCGATGAGATACGCGGTCGTCGCCCACGCCTGCTCGGTCTGGCCGTGCAGCTCGTCCGCGATGGTGCGCATCGCGGTGGCGACGACCGTCTGGTCCAGTGCCGCGAGGAAGACGGCCAGCAGCAGCCCCGACATGGCCGTCGCCCTCTGCCGGTGGGTGAACGTCCCGCCTGCCTGGGCCGCCTCGCCGGCGGTGCCCGGATGCGCGGATGACACGGTTCCTCACTCTCCAGGCCGGGGGTCACGGCACCGTCCGCGCAGCCCGCACCCTGCCGGCTCACGGTCGGCGCCCCGGCCGGACGCCGAGCGTAATCACCGGAACGGATTTCGACAAGCCCTTGTCGTTTTCCCGGGAGGGGGCGCTCCGGCAGGCCGTACCAGGAGAGGCACGGAACGCCGCGCAAGGCCGGGGATCTACGCTGTGGCCATGGATTCCTCTCCCCCGGACGTGGACGCCCTGGTCGAGGTGACCGCCGAGGTCTTCGCGGTCAACGGCCGCCTGCTGCGCGAAGGGGACTGGCTCTCCGCCCACGCGGGACTGACCTCGGCGCGCTGGCAGGTGGCGGGGCTGCTGCTGGACGGGCCGTCGACGGTGGCCCGCCTGGCCCGGGAACGAGGGCTGCGGCGCCAGGCGGTCCAGCAGACCGTCGACCGCCTACGGGCCGAAGGTGTCGTGACGACCCGCCCCAACCCGCAGGACCAGCGCAGCCCGCTGGTCGAACTCACCCCGGGCGGACGGCAGGCTCTGGACGATCTGCGCCCCCTGGAGCAGCGCTGGCTGGAGCACCTGGCCGGCGGCATCCCGCCCGAGGACCTGCACGTCGCCCTCTCGGTGCTGCGCCGACTGCGGGAGAACCTGGACGCCCGGCCGGTGCTGGACGCCCGTTCGGCAGTGGAGCCCGGCGCGGAGCAGCGGCCCTCCTGACTCCGGGGGCGCTTCTCCGTCCTCCGGGCGCCTCGCTGTCCCGGCCGACGCCCCCGCACCAGCACTCACACCCCGTCAGCACCGAGCATCGAGCAACGCATCAGGAGCCCCCACGTGATCCCCCGCCGCACCCTGCTCACCGCCTCCACCGGCATCACCACACCAGTTGCCGCGACCGCGCCTTCCTCCCCGCGGCCCCGGCCCGGCGGCGCGAAGGCCGATGCCGGAGCGCTCCATCTGGCGCCCGCCCGCGACCAGGTCGCCGCACTGTGCCGACGCGAGATCAGCAGCCGTGACCTCCTGGAGCAGTACCTCCGGCACATCGCGCAGGTCAACCCGCACGTCAACGCCATCGTGACCCTCGACGCCGAGGCCGCACGCGCCGCCGCCGACCGGGCCGACCGGCACCTCGCCGAGACCGGCCGGCCCCTCGGGCCGCTGCACGGGCTCCCGATGACGGTCAAGGACGCCCTGGAGACGGAGGGCCTGCGCACGACCAGCGGCTCCCCCGACCTCTCCGGCCACATACCGGACCGGGACGCCGACGCCGTCGCCCTCCTGCGTGCCGCCGGCGCCGTCCTCGTCGGCAAGACGAACGCGCCGGTCATGTGCCAGGACATCCAGACGTCGAACCCCCTCTTCGGGAAGACGGACAACCCGTACGACGACACCAGGACCGCGGGCGGCTCCTCCGGTGGCGCGGCCGCCGCCGTCGCCACGGGTCTCACCAGTCTCGAAGTCGGCTCCGACCTCGCCGGTTCGCTGCGCCTGCCGGCCGCGTACTGCGGTGTCCACGCGCTGCGCCCCTCCCGCGGCACCGCGCCGGTCGTGCCCACCCGCGGCCACGTCCCCCGCCTGCCCGGCTGGGCCACCAGCAGCGACATGCTCACCCTCGGCCCGATGGCCCGTACGGCCGACGACCTCGACCTCCTCCTGGACGTACTCGTCGCGCCCGCCCCCGCCGACCGGGACGGATGGACGATCACCCTCCCGGCCCCGGCCAAGAGCGGGCTGGCCCAGTACCGCGTCGGCGTCTGGCCGGACGACGCCTACTGCCGCGTCGACGCAGAGACCCGCGCGCTCCTCGATCAGGTCACCACGCTGCTGCGCTCCGTCGGCGCGAGCGTCGACGACACCGCCCGGCCCGTCGACTTCGCCGGGAGCAACACGCTGTTCGAGCGGCTCCTGTTCGCGACGGGCTCCGCCACCGCCACGGACAGCGCGTTCGCCGCCGACGTGGCGGCCGCGGAGAAGATCCCCGCCGACGACCCGGGCGGCCAGTTTCTGCGCTCCCGGACGATGCGGCACCGGGACTGGTGCGTCGCCGACGAGGCACGGCAGCAGCTGCGGGCCGCGTGGGCCGGTTACTTCGCCGACCATGACGTCCTGATCGCCCCGGCCGCACCGACGGCGGCCGTACCCGACCAGACCGGCACCCCACCGCCGCAGCGGTTCATCACGGTGGACGGCGCGAAGCGCCCGTTCTTCGACCAGACGAGCTGGCTCAACCTGGCGAGCCTGGTGGGCCTGCCGTCCCTGGTCGTCCCGGCCGGCCGGACCGCCGACGGGCTGCCGCTGGCCGTCCAGCTCATCGGCCCCTACCTGGCGGACCGCACACTCGTCGCCATGGCACAGCAGCTCGCGGGGCACCTGCCCGGGCCCGGCCGGCCGCCGGCCCGGACGGCGTGAGCAGGATCAGCGCTTCGGCCTTGCCGACCTGACCGGCCTTATGGGAATTTCACCCCGAACAGCCATTAAGGTTGCCCGCCACGGCAAGAGTTCCCGTGTGACCGAAGAAGGCGTGGCGAGAAGTGGTTCCACCGTCGAAAAAGACCCTCGTCACCGCCGGGGCCGTGGGCGGAACCGCCCTCGCCGCGGCGGGAGTTCTGGCCTTTTCGTTCCTCACCGCACCACCGGACATCGCGAGCGCGCCGAACGCGAGCCATCCCCTCTGCGGTGATCTCGCCCGGCATTACCCGCCCCAGCTCCTGGGAGAGGATCGAACCGAGGCGAAAGGGGCCGGAGTCGCGGTCTGGGGAGATTCGACCGTCGTTCTCCGCTGCGGCATGAAATCCCCCGGGCCGACCACCGACCTGTGCCTCGACGTGAACGGGGTGGACTGGGTATTGCGGAGCACCGCAACAGGTGGGAGCAGGAAGACCCTCATCACCTACGGACGCGATCCCGCCGTCGAAGTGACCGTGGCGGCGGAGGCGGCGACTTCGGCGGGGGACACGCTGGTCGACCTCGGTGACGCGGTGAAGGCGATCCCGCAGACATCCAAGTGCGTTTAGACGTCGTGTCATTTGGCGTGCTGAGTAGTGTTCGGGCGTGACGATCATGGAGCGTCTGGTCCCGGACGGTTTGCGGGAGTTGTTCCACCGGGTGGTGCCGGTGGCGCCGGTGCGTCCGCAAGGCGGCGGACGACGGCGCCACGGCGACCGGGAGGTACTTGCCGCCGTCCTGTTCGTGGCTACCTCCGGCTGTACCTGGCGGCAGACCCCCGAGGCGTTCGGTCCGTCGTGGTCGACGGTGTGCCGACGCTCCACGGAGTGGAGTCAGGCCCGGGTGCCCGGGTGCACGAGTGTGGGCCAAGCTCCACGCGGACGAGGCCTACGACAACCGCCACCTGCGACAGTGGCTCCGTTCCCTGCACATCACACTCCGCATCTCCGGTAAAGGCATCGAGTCCTCCCAGCAGCTCGGGCGCCACCGCTGGACGATCGAACGAACGATGTCCTGGCTTGCAGGATGCCGCCGTCTGCACCGTCGCTACGAGCGCAAGGCCGACCACTTCCTCACCTTCGCCGGCATCGCAGCCGCCCTCATCCGCTACCGGCGACTCGCCAGGTAGCAAACCGGGACGCCACGAACACTTGCCTAAAAGCTTTAGGCAAGTGCATACTCGATTAGGCAAACGCTCGATCGCTTTAGCCAAATGGAAGGAAGGCCATGGCGCCACGCGTAGGGCTCACCCCGGAGCGACTGACCCGGGCGGGGGCGGAGCTGGCCGACGAGGCCGGCTTCGAGGAGGTGACCGTCTCGGCGCTCGCCAGGCGGTTCGGCGTCCAGGTCGCGAGCCTGTACTCGCACGTGAAGAACTCGCACGACCTCAAGACCCGGATCGCCCTGCTCGCCCTGGAAGAACTCGCCGACCGGGGCGCCGCCGCGCTGGCCGGGCGGGCGGGCAAGGACGCCCTGGCCGCGCTGGCCAACGTCTACCGTGACTACGCACGCGAGCACCCCGGCCGGTACGCGGCGGCGCAGCTGAGGCTCGACCCGGCGGCGGCCGCCGCCAGCGCCGGTGTCCGGCACTCCCAGATGACGCGGGCGATCCTGCGCGGATACGACCTGACGGAACCCGACCAGACACACGCGGTCCGGCTGCTGGGCAGCGTCTTCCACGGCTATGTCAGCCTGGAGCTGGGAGGCGGGTTCAGCCACAGCGCCCCCGACTCGGACGAGACCTGGACCCGGGTCCTGGACGCCCTCGACGCCCTGCTGCGGAACTGGCCCGCGCCACGGCTGCCCTGACGAAACACGACGCGACGCGACGCGAGCCACGGACACACGGGCCGTACGGACCTCCCGCGTCACTCGCCGACCCCCCGAAAACTTCGATCAACAGGTTGAGGCCATGCACACCGACGACAACTGGACCAGCACCCCCATCACCGCGGGCCTCCTCCGCGGCGCCCTGGACGTGGAGCACACCGAGCAGGGCGTGCTGCCGCACCGGCTGCCCGCCTGGGCCCGCGCGCAGAACAACGACGGGCAACTGGCCATGGCCGAGTCCCAGCCCTCCGGCGTACGGCTGGCCTTCCGCACCCGGGCCACCGCCCTCGAACTGGACACCCGGCCCACCAAGCGGGTCTACACGGGCGTCCCGCCCCGTCCGGACGGCGTGTACGAACTGCTCGTCGACGGTCGCCCGGCCGGGCACGCGACGGTGGCGGGCGGCGACACGCTGACCATCGACATGTCCGCCGGGACCTTCGAACACCGGCCGGGCCCGGCCGGCACCCTGCGCTTCGACGGTCTGTCCGGCGAACCCAAGGACATCGAGATCTGGCTGCCGCACAACGAGACGACCGAACTCCTCACCCTGCGCACCGACGCCCCCGTCGAGCCCGCGCCGGACCGGGGCCGCAAGGTGTGGCTGCACCACGGCAGTTCGATCAGCCACGGTTCCGACGCCGCCGGACCGACCACGACCTGGCCCGCGCTGGCCGCCTCCCTGGGCGGCGTGGAGCTCGTCAACCTGGGGCTGGCCGGTGCCGCGCTGCTCGACCCGTTCACCGCGCGTACGCTGCGGGACACCCCCGCCGACCTGATCAGCGTCAAGATCGGCATCAACGTGGTCAACGCCGACCTGATGCGGCTGCGCGCCTTCGGACCCGCCGTTCACGGGTTCCTCGACACCATCCGCGAGGGCCACCCGACCACCCCGCTGCTGGTCGTCTCCCCCATCCTGTGCCCGATCCACGAGGACACCCCGGGGCCCAGCGCCCCGGACTTCTCCTCGATGAGCACCGGACAGCTGCGCTTCCGGGCCACCGGCGACCCGGCGGAACGCGCGGCCGGGAAGCTGACCCTGAACGTCATCCGGGAGGAACTGGCCCGGATCGTGGCGCAGCGCGCGGCCGAGGACCCGCACCTGCACCACCTCGACGGCCGTGAGCTGTACGGCGAGGCGGACTTCGCCGAGCTGCCGCTGCCCGACGACCTGCACCCGGACGCCGCCGCCCACCGCCGGATCGGCGAACGCTTCGCCAAGCTGGCCTTCACCGATGGCGGCGCCTTCGCGGACGGGAACGGCGGCGCCTGACGCCGGACCTACTGCCCGTGGGCGGCGAACAGGTCGAGCAGGCGCTCCAGGCCCCGGTCGCCGAACATCATCTCCAGGTTGGCGGCGGACTCCGCGGCCGACTCCTCGCTGCGGGGGAACAGCGCCTCCTCGTAGGCGGCGAGGGCGGCTTCGGTGTCGCCGGGGTGAGCGGCGACCGCCCGGCCGAGTTCGGCACCGTCGAACATGGCGAGGTTGGCGCCCTCACCGGCGAACGGGGACATGAGGTGGGCGGCGTCGCCGAGCAGGGTGACGCCGGGCACGCGGCCCCAGCGGTGGCCGACGGGCAGGGCGTGGATGTGCCGCGGGACGAGCACGCCGTCGGCGTCGGCGATCAGCGCCCGCAGGCCGTCGTCCCAGCCCTCGAAGTGGGCGAGCACGGCCTTCTTGGCGGTGCCGGAAGTGAAATCGACGGTGCCGAGCCAGTCCGGGCCGGTCTTGAGCGCCGTGTAGATGTGCACGCTGCCGTCGGATTCGCGGTGGGCGAGGATGCCCTTCCCGTCCCCGAGGCAGAAGAAGGAGCCGCCGCCGATGAGAGCGGCGCTCTCCGGGTGGCGGGCGTCGGCGTCCAGCAGGTCCGACTCGACGAAGGAGATCCCGGTGTAGGCGGGAGTGGCCTGCGAGACCAACGGCCGGATCTTCGACCAGGCGCCGTCGCCGCCGACGAGGAGGTCGGTGGTGAAGGCGGTGCCGTCGGCGAGGATCACCTCGTGGCGGCCGCCGTCCAGCGGGCGCGCGCCGGTGACCTTGCTCCCCCAGCGTACGGTGCCCTCGGGCAGGGAGTCCAGCAACAGGTCGCGCAGCTGTCCGCGGTCCACCTCGGGGCGGATGCCGTCGCCCGCGTCCCCCTCCTCCCAGCGGACGGTGCCCTGGGGATCGACGACGCGCGTGGCCTCGCCTCCCGGGTGGACGAGGACACGGAAACGATCGTGCAGGCCGGCGGCGTGCAGGGCCGCCTGGCCGGTGTCGTCGTGGATGTCGAGCATCCCGCCCTGTGTACGGGCGTGCCGGCCGGCTTCCAGTTCGTAGATCGCCGCGTCGATGCCGTGTACGTGCAGGACGCGGGCGAGCGTCAGGCCGCCGAGGCCCGCTCCGACGATCGCGACGGGGTGGTGGGCGGGGGTGCCGGTCATGGTGGTCTCTCCGTTCCGTGGCGACGCGGCCGGTGCGGCGGCGTACGCGAGGCGGGTCTGCGCTCGGGCAGGCGGGGCGGGCTGCGCTCGGGGGAGGCGGATCAGTGCTCGGGCGAGGCGGCTCAGTACTGGCGGGGAGTGGTCTCCGTGCCGTTGATGACGGCGCGGAAGATCCAGGCGAGCCGCTGTTCGGGGCTGCCCGAGAACAGGTCGTCACCGATGGCGGCGATCCGCGGGTGGGTGGCGGAAGCGGCCTGCCGCAGCACGCGCACAAGCGCCTCGTGCTCGTCCTCGGCGGCAGCGGCACGGTCGCGGGTGGACTGTTCGGCGGCAGTGGCCGTGGCCACCTGGAGCAGGACGTCCACACCCCAGGCGGCTTGCGCGTCAGGGACCCCGCCCTCGTGCAGCAGGGCGAGGATCGACTCGACCAGGGCCAGGTAGTTCGGCCCGCAAGGGCGGGCCACCAGCGCGGAGTGCGCCAGGCCGGGGTACCGGAAGAGGGTGTGCGTGCAGGAGCCGAGGAGGGTCACCAGCCGTTCACGCCAGTCACCGGGCGCACGGACCGGAGAAAGATCGACCTCGCCGAGGAGGTTTTCCAGGATCGCGGCGTGCAGCTCGGCCGTGTTGGCCACGTACACGTACAGCGAGGCAGGGCCGGTGTCGAGCTGCTGGGCCAGGCGGCGCATCGTCACCCGTTGCAGCCCTTCGGACCGCATCAGGGCGACGGCGGTCTCGACGATGCCCTCGTGGGTGAGGGCGGGTTTGGCGGGGCGCTCGCGGCGGCTGCGGGGGACAGGGGCGCGTGCCGGGATCTGCTCAGGGGGGCGCGGGATCACCTCACCACCGTAACGAACATGTTCGTCACGAACAAGTTCGTTGCGGTGGTGACGCGTCACCGTGGAACCGGGAGTCACGGCGCGGCCGGCACTCCTCCGCCCGGGCCGGACGCTCAGAGAGCGCCCAGGAAGCCGCCGACGATCTCGTTGAACTCGTCCGGGCGCTCCATGTTGGGATAGTGGGCCGCCCCGTCGACGGAGACCGCACGGCCGTTCTTGACGGTGCCGACGAGGCGCTCGGCCATGCCGATGTTGTCGGGCGAGTCGAGGCCGCCGTTGACGGCGAGCACGGGGACCTCGATACCGGCGGCCCGCTCCCACGTGTCGCGGACCGGGAGGATCGGGCTGGACTCGCCGCTGCTGTGCTTGGCGAGGGTGCCCTTGTTCATGTCGCGGAGCTCGTCCACGATCTTGGGGTCCACACCGTCGGGCCCGCGATGCGGACCCGCGGCGAGAAGGATGAACGCCTCCACGGACGCGTCCAGGTCGCCCGAAGCCATCGCCGCGTGCCAGGCACCCATGGTCCGGGTGGTCCAGGGGTCGGAGTAGTACGGCTCACTGGTGCCGGCGCCGCTGACGACCAGACCGCTGACCAGCTCCGGATACTCCAGCGCGACATCGACGGCGGTGGCCGCCCCCATGGAGAGGCCCACCAGGATCACCGGACCGGTGCCCAGGTGGCGCAGCAGCCCGGCGACGTCGTCGGCGGGCCGGAACGGCCCGGTCGCGTTGGCGGAGCGGCCGTGGCCGCGGGCGTCCGGGGCGATGACGCGGTATTTCGCGGCGAAGGCGGGGACCTGACGGTCCCACATGCGGTGATCGAGGAAGCCGCCGTGGAGCAGGACGAGCGGGCGGCCACTGCCGGTGTCGAGCCAGAACAGGTCATCCATGACAACCAAGGTGGCATAGACCTGCCCACACGACAACCGGGTTGTCATATCGCCCGGTGGGCAGCGGGACGGCCGCCTCAGTTCACGTCCACGTCGTCCAGGGAGTGCAGGAGGCGGGAGAGGACCCGGACGCAGGCGGTGATCTCGTCATCCGTGAGGTCGGCGCCGGCCTGGCGCAGCGCCGTCCGTTCACGGTCGATCACGGCGGTGATGGCGGCCCTGCCCTTGTCGGTGAGGGCGATGAGCGAGGACTTCTTGTGTGCCGGGTTGGGGTGGAACTCGACCAGCCCGAACCCCGCGGCGTCATGGGTCATCCGCTGCACGAACTGACGGCTCAACGCCTGGGCCCGGCCCATCTGCGGCACGGTCATGGGCCCGTGTTCGCGGAGCATGTTGAGGACCGCCCGCACCCCCACCGACAGCCCTTCGAGGGGCGCGTCCTGCTCCACCTTGCGCTGGGCACGCCGGTACAGCGGCCCCACCAGGTTGAAGATCTCCACGAACCGGTCGCCCGGATCCTCGGTCGCCTGCGTGCCGTTCTCCTCGCTCACTCCCCCATCATGACACCGTGGTTGCCATGTCGTGAATCATGGTGCGGCTGATCGGCTCCGCCCATTAGGTTGACGGATGTGAGCGATGCGTCGTCCGAATTCCGTACACTGCTGCCCGCCGACGGTGGCGGATGGGAACCCGTCACGGACGGGGAGTCCGCGGCCAGCGTCTTCCGGTCCGCCGACGGGAAGCGGTACGCCAAGTGCGTCCCCGCCGGTCAGACGGCCTCGTTGGAGACGGAACGGGACCGCACCGACTGGCTCGGCACGCAGGACGTGCCCGGCCCGCGCGTCCTCGGCTGGCGCGTGAGCAGCGACGGTGCCGCCCTGGTGACCACCACCGTCGAAGGCGTGCCCGCCGACCGCATACCGGCAGCGCAGCTCCGGGCGGCGTGGGGGCCGATCGCGGACGCCGTACGCCAACTGCACAGCCTCCCCGCGTCGCAGTGCCCGTACACGCGTGATCTCACCCTGATGTACGCGACGGCCCGCGACGTCGTGGCCCGGGGCGCGGTCAACCCGGAGTTCCTCCCCGTCGCCCAGCAGCGGACGGCTCCCGACGCGCTGCTGGCGCGCCTCACTCCGCAGCTCGCGCGGCGCCTGACGCAGGAGGCCGCGGAGACCGTCGTCTGCCACGGGGACCTGTGCCTGCCCAACATCGTGCTCGATCCGGTCACCCTGACCGTGTCGGGCTTCATCGACCTCGGCCGCCTCGGCCGGGCCGATCCGTACGCCGATCTCGCGCTCCTCTTCGCCACCGCCCGGGAGACGTGGGACGACGACACGCAGGCGGCCGCGGCGGAGGAAGCGTTCGCCACGCGCTACGGGATCACGCTCGACCGTGCCCGGGAGCGCTTCTACCTGCATCTCGACCCCCTCACCTGGGGATGAGGGGCGCGAGACCGTGAGGCTCATCCACAACTCGCGTCCCAGCACAACGATTTGCCTTACAGGAGTCCCCTAGGCGTACGTGCGTGGCATCTCAGGCGACACCCCGGAAAGGTATCGGTGACGACGTCCCGCCAGACATTGATGGCTGCCGCGGCAGCAGCCGGGCGACGCAACGGAAGCGGGCGGGCCCTCCGGGGGCGAGAAGCCGGCCACCGGAACCGACGGAAACCCGAAGTCCGGTACGGGGAACGGCACCGGCCCCGCACCCGGCAAGGACACCACGCCCCGGCCCGGCCCGGGCACCGGGTCGCAGCCCGGCCAGGGAACGGGAACGCAGCCGGGTCAAGGCACCGGAACACAGCCGGGCCAGGACCCCAAGACCGAGCCGGGCACCACGACCGGCGGATCACATTCCGGGGACGACGGGCCGAGCGGCACTCGCCTAGCCCTTCGAAAACGGGCAGTACTACTTCACCGTCCTCCCGGCACAGGACAAGCCCGGGAAGCCGATCAAGCCGAGCAAGCCCGAAGAGAACGCCCAGCCAGGCGCCGGCGGCACGGGCGGCAACACCCCGCGGGTCGGCCTGAAGACGCAGGGCGGCGCCAAGGAGACCGCCGGCACCGGCGAACTGGCCGCCAAGTGCCCTGATTTCTCAGACGGTCGGCGACCTGACGGCCCGGCGCAGCGCCAGGGCTGCCAGGGCCTCCGGGGCGCCGGCCTGGCCCCGGATGCCGGGAAAGGCGTTGATGTCCACGATGAGCGGTGCGCCGTCGCCCGCGTCGATGACGTCCACGCCGTAGACGTCCAGCGCGAAGACCTCACCGACCCGGCGCACCAGGTCCGGCCAGCCGGCCGGCAGGGCGTCGGGGGTGAGCGGCCGGTCGGGGCCCCGGCCTCCGGGCGAGAGTTCGGAGCGGCGCAGGGCGGCGAAGAGCCGGCCGTCGACCACCCAGAGTTTGTGGTCCCATCCGCTGTTCGGAACGAACTCCTGGACCACGACCGGCTCCTGCGGCCGGGTCGCGGCGAGTTGGCGCAGGTGCGTGGCGTCGTCCAGGCGGGCCACCACATCCTGTTTACGGCTGTGCCGGCTCTTGACCACCACCGGGCCGGAAAGCCCCGGCCCGTCGGCCAGTTCCGCGAGCGTGCCGAAGGTACGGGTGGGCACGAACGGGAGGCCGGCCCGCCGGGCGTGGTCCGCCATCGCCGTACGGTCCTGGCACAGCGCGGTCGCCGCGGCCGAGTTCACCACGGGGGCACCGCGCCCCTCCAGGGCGCGGGCGAGGGCGAGGGCCCGTGGCGTACGGGACTTCAGCAGGTAGACGTCCGCAGGCCGCTCGGAAGCCCTCTCCACCGAGTCCGGGTCCAGCGTCTCCACCCGGTGCTCGGGGGCGAGCAGGGCGGTGGTGGCGGCCAGGAGAGGATGGCCTGGATCGCCTGTGACAAGGCCGATTCTCATGCGCTCTCTCCCGCCGTCGCGGACACGTGCACCGGAGACGGGGCGGGGACCTTGGTCGGGGCCGGACCCGGCGTCTGCCCCGCACCGGCCAGCCCGAGTACGGCGCGTGCCACCCGCGCCACCGCGTCCGGGACCTGCCGGAAGCTGGGGAAGTCGTTCACGTCGACCACCACCGGGCCGTCGGGCCCCAGCAGGACGTCCACGCCGTACAGGTCGAGGCCGTAGACCGCCCCGACCTGCCCGGCGATCGCGGCCACCTCAGCGGGCAGCGGCACGCGGCGCTCGGGTATGCCCAGTTCCGGGTGGAGCGGGGAGCAGCGCTCGGTGGCGTAGAGCTCGCCGCCGACGCAGTACACCTTCAGGTCGATGCCCGAGTTCGCCACGTACGGCTGGGCGATGAGCAGGCCCTCCCGCGCCAGTTCGGGGGCCATGGCGGCCAGCCGGTCCGGCGACGCCACCAGATGCACGGCCCGCCCCGAGCTGCCGTCGGCGGGCTTGACCACCAGCGGGTACTCCGACGCCGGCAGCTCCGCCAGCAGTTCGGGGCGGGCCGCGGCGTAGGTCGGCGGTACGGGCAGGCCACGGCTGCGGCCGATCGCCGCGGCCAGCGCCTTGTCCCGTACGCGCCGTATCGACCGGGCGTCGTTGACCGTCGTCAGCCCGGCCGAGGCCGCCGCTTCGAGCAGGGTGAGCCCGGGGCCGCCGGAGACCGTCTTGAGCACCCAGGCGTCGTGCGAACCCGCCCGTAGCGCCTCGGTCATGCGCAGCAAGGAGCCGCCGGGCCGCAGCACGTCCACCTGGTGCCCCCAGGATTGCAGCTGACGGATCACCTCGTTCGGCATTCCGTCGTGCCGGTAGTGTTCCTCCACCAGGAAGCAGAGCCTCATCGATCTTCCTTGTAATCCGCCGAGTCGGCCCGGCACGCGTAGCGAGATCACAGGATGTCATGACCGGTCGGCGGCGCCTCCTCCGGCGCCCGGCCGGCCCGCTCCGCGGACTTCGCGGTGGTGGGTGGCCGTACGGGGCCACGGCACGGGGAGGGACGGCTCCTGCCGCCGACCCTGGCAAGTCGGCGACGACGGGGCGAAGACCCGGTGGGCGTGGGGACGGGGTCAGTTGCCGGCGGGGACCTCCCGCTCACCGTCGGCGTACTCGGAGCAGAGGCAGCCCACCCCCTTCCCGATCCACTCCCGCCCGGTCCACTGCGGGTACCGCCGGACCATCAGCTCCGCCACCTCGTCGGCGATCGCCTGCTCACCGACCGCCGCGTCGCGGCGTGTCCATGTCTCGCGCTGGAGCGCTTCGAGGTAGTCGCACACGTCGGTGAGCAACCGCGGGCCGCCGACCTCGCCATGGCCGGGTACCACGATCCGCGGATCGCGGGCCGCCAGTCGCCGCGCGACCGCGAGCCAGCGGGTGCCGGAGACGTCGGTGTCGTGCGGCGGAAACCACGGGAAGATGGCGAACTGTCCCGCTTCCACCAGGTCTCCGGTGAACAGCACTCCCGCATCGGGCACCTCGATCACCTGGTCCCCCCGGCTGTGGGCCCGCCCGGTGGCCCGCAGGCGCACCACCCGGCCGCCCAGGTCGAGGTCGTGGGACCGGTCGTAGACGTGGTCGGGCCGCACCGGGACGACGTCCGCCAGCCGGCGCGCGACCGGCTCGCCCAGCTGCCGGAACATCTCCAGGTACCCGGGCCCCCGCTCCCGCAGATCCTCGGCCTGGTCCCCGTTGACCAGGTAGGTGGCCGCGCCGGCGAAGACCTGCGCCCCGAAGGCGTGCTCGGGGTGGAAGTGCGTCGTCGTCAGGTACAGCCGGCGCCCCCGTGCGTGGTCGGCCGCGAAGTCCCGTACCGCTTCGGCGTTCCGCGGGCCCAGCCCGGTGTCGACGACCAGGACCGCGTCGCGGCCGCCGATGATCCCGATGTTCGGTACGAGCGGCACTCCCCGGTCCGGGACGACCAGCACGTCCCGGGCGATCTCCCGGGCCGCCGCGACGTGTACGGCGGGGTCCGGGAGCGCCTGCTCGACCATGTCGGCCACCTCGGCCGTCTCCGGCAATTCAGCCATGTCGACTCCTTGCGATACAGGGCATATACGTCATTCACCACACACGGGTGTGTGGCGTGTGGCATGCGCGGTGTGAGCGGTATGTCCGGAGGTACGCCTGCCGGATCCGCCACGACGTCGAGTCCACCGCCCGGCTCCCCGCGGCGTCCAACACCGATCCCGTTTCCCCGATACCGCGCGGGTATCGTTGCTGGATGGAGCTACGCGTGCTGCGCTATTTCGTCGCCGTCGCCGAGGAACGGCACTTCGGCCGGGCCGCCGTACGGCTGCAGATGACCCAGCCGCCGCTGAGCCGGGCGATCCGGCAGTTGGAGGCCGACCTGGGCTGCGTCCTGCTGGACCGTTCGCCCACGGGGGCCGCCCTGACGCCCGCCGGAACCGTGCTCCTCGACGAGGCCCGTACGCTGCTGGCGCGGGCCGACCGGACCCGCGTCAAAGTGGCGGCCGCGGCGGGTTCGGCCACCTTGACCGTCGGCACCCTGGCCGACAGTGCCGGGCAGGCCGGAACCCGGCTCGCCGCCGCCTACCGGGCCCGGCACCCCCATGTGGAGGTCCGTGTCCGCGAGGCCGACCTGACCGATCCGAGCACCGGGCTGCGTGCCGGGCTGGTCGATGTGGCCCTGACCCGCGCGCCGTTCGACACCACCGGGCTCACCACCCGGGTACTGCGTTCGGACGCGGTCGGCGCGGTCCTGCGCGCCGACGACCCGCTCGCCGGGCGCGACAGCCTGCGGCTCGACGACCTCGCCGGCCGTCCGTGGTTCCGCTTCCCGGACGGCACCGATCCCGTGTGGGCCGCGTTCTGGGGCGGCCGGCACACCGCCCGCCGGAGCGGTCCCGTCGTACGGACCGCCCAGGAATGCCTCCAGTCCGTCCTGTGGAGCGGGACGGTGGGGCTGATACCGCTGGGCCATTCCCTTCCCGAAGGGCTCATCGCCGTTCCGCTGGCCGACATGCCGCCCAGTCAGCTCGTCATCGCCTGGAACGGCTCCGGTCCCGGACCGCTCGTCCGCTCCTTCGTGCGCGTCGCGACGGCGACTTGGCGCCACGGTGAGGCCGCTGCGGCCTGACGGCCAGGTTCGCACCGGCCAGGTCCACCACCCAGGTCCGCCACCCGGGTCCGCCGCCGGGGCCCGCCCAGGCCCGCCACCCGGGCCCGCTGCCCAGGCCCGCTGCCCAGGCCCGCCACCCGGGCCCGCCGCACGCCATGGTCCATTTCCGGCCCCGGCGCCCCTTCTGGTACGCCCTCGCCTCTTTGACCTCGTAAGATTCCCGCCGTAACGACTCGGCCAAGGGGAGAGAACGCTGATGGACTTCCGGCTGCTCGGGCCGGTGTCGGCCTTCTCGGGGGACGTGCCGGTGCCGATCGGGCCTCCCAAGCGCCGGGCCGTGCTGGCGCTGCTGGTGCTGGCCGAGGGTGCGCCCGTGGGGGCCGAGCGCATCATCGAGGCGTTGTGGGACACCCGCCCGCCGACCCACGCGCGGACCATCGTCTACGGCCATGTGTCGGCCCTGCGGGGGCTCCTGCACGCGGCGCCCACGGCCTGTGTCGCCACCGAGGGCGGCGGCTACGCGCTGCATGCCGCGCCGGAGGCGGTGGACGTGTGGCGCTTCCGCGACCTGGTGCGCCGGGCCACGGCCGGTTCTTCCGGCGAGGAGTCGGCCGGCCTGCTGCGGGAGGCCCTCGGGCTGTGGCGGGGCCGGGTGCTCGGCGGGGCCGGTGACACACCGCTGATGGCCGCGGCGGCCGAGCGGCTGGTGGAGGAACGGCTCGCCGCGCTGGAACACTTCGCCGCGGCCCTGCACGCCTGCGGCCGGGGCGCGGAAGCCCTCGTGCCGCTCCGGTCCGCCGTCGAACGCCACCCGCTGCGCGAGTCCTTGATCGCGGCCACCGTCCGCTCGCTGCACGACGCGGACCGCCAGGCCGACGCCATCGACCTCTACCACCGTACGCAGCGCCTGCTCGCCCAGGAGCTGGGCGTCGATCCCGGGGCCGCGCTGTCCGAGGCGTACCTCGCCATCCTCCGTTCCCGGCCGGCCGCGGACCGGCAGCCGAAGACGAAGCGGGGCGCGCCGACGCTGGTGCCGGTGCCGGTGCCGGGGCACACCCCCGCACCGCCGCCGGCTCCGCCCCTCCGGCCCACCACACCCAGCGCCACGCACGCCACACCTGACACCCCCGTCCCCACCGACACTCCCCCGCCCCTCTCCCTCCTCCCCCGCGCCCCGGCCGGTTTCGTGGGCCGTTCGGACGAGCTGGCGCGCCTCTGCGAAGCCGCGCGGTCGGGCACCCCGGCCCTGTGTGTGGTCACCGGCCCCGCCGGAGTCGGCAAGACCTCGCTGGCGGTCCACTGGGCGTACACGTACGCCGGTGACTTCCCCGGCGGCATCCTCTACGCCGACCTGCACGCCACGGAACCCGACGGCACCGGCCCGCAGCCGGTCGGCGTCCTGCACGACTTCCTCCAGGCGCTCGGCGTCCCCGAGGAACGCCTGCCCGCCGACACGCGCGCCGCGGAACATCTGTACCGCTCGCTGCTCACCGGCCGCCGCGTCCTCGTCCTGCTCGACAACGCGCGCGACTCGGCGCAGGTGCGACCCCTGCTGCCCGGCACGCCGGGCTCCACCGTGCTGGTCACCAGCCGCAACCGGCTGGAAGGGCTGGCCGCCACCGACTGCGCCCGGCTGCTGCCGCTGGAACGGCTGGCGCCGCCGGACGGTGTACGGGTCCTGAGCACCGTGATCGGTGACGTCCGGGTGGCCGCCGAGCCGGTCGCCGCCGCGCACCTGTCCGCCCTGTGCGACGGCCTGCCGCTGGCCCTGCGGCTGGCCGCCGCGCGGCTCGCCGCCCGGCCGCGGCTGTCCCTGCGGGCGATGGCGGACGACCTGGTCGACGAGCACCGGCGGCTGTCCCTGCTGGCCAACGAGGATCTCGGGGTCGAGGCGACGCTGCGCCTGAGCGTGCAGCAACTGCCGCCGGCCGGCGCGCTGCTCTTCCGCCAGCTGGCCCTGCACGTCGGCTCCGAACTCGACGCCGGCGCCGCGGCGGCACTCACCGGCCTACCGCCGGCCGAGGCACGCGCCGCCCTGGAGGAGCTGGCCACCGCCCACCTCGTCGAGGAGTGGACCGGCGACCGGTATCTGATGCACGACCTCACCAGGCTGTACGCGCGCTCCGCCGTGGCACGGGCCGACACGGCGGGACTGCACCGGCTGCTGGTGCACTACCTGGCCGCCGCCCAGGCCGCGGCCGCCGCTGCCGAACCCGGCAGCCAGCCCTGCTGCACCCTGCCCCCGGGCGTGACGCCGCCCGTCGCGCCGCCGGTCTTCGCCGACCGCGCCGACGCGATGGCCTGGTACGTCACCGAGCGCGCCAACCTGACCTCCGCGGTGGCCGCCGCGGCCGACGCCGGGTATCCGGAACTGGCCTGGCGGATCGCCGTCGAACTGTGGCCGCTGGTCGTGCGCCAGGTGCACGACGGCTGGGAACCGGCCCTCGAACGTGCCCTGGCCGCCGCCACCGCGCTCGGCGACCCGGACGCCGAGTCACGGCTGTGCTCGCTGCTCGGCTGGGTCCTCACCGAGAACGGCCGGCACACCGCGGCGCTGGAACACCTGTGCCGCGCCCCGGACCTGGCCGTACGGGCCGGGGACCCGCGCGGTCAGGTGATCGCGCTGATCAACTGGGCGGCCGCGCTGGAGCACGTCGGCGACCTGGCCGGTGCCGGGACCCGGCGGGAGATGGCAGCGCGGATGGCGCACACCCTCGACCACCCGCACACCGAGTCCCTGTCCCTCTACCACCTGGCCGCCCACTGCCTGACCGTCGGCCGGCCCGACGAGGCCCTGACCCACTGCCGTCAGGGCCTCGCGCTGGCCCCCGAGGAACAGTCGGACGAGCGCCGGGCGCTGCTCCTGGACACCTGCGGCAAGGCGCTGCAGGCGCTCGGCCGCGACAGCGAGGCCCGGCGCTGCTTCACCGAGGCCGCGGCCCTCGCCGGACCGCCGCTGCCGGTGGAAGGGCCGGCCGCCGGACAGGGCAGCCTGCCCGTGGGCGGCGGAGGGGCCCCCGGCGGGAAGCTCCGCATCGTCGCGGGCTGACCGCCCGGCAGGGAGTGGTCCCGCGCTCATTTCTTGAGCGCGGGGCAGGCGGAGCTTGCCGTACCCGGCGGGCCGCCGGGTACGGGACGGCGTGACCCGGCGAGCATCGGCCGCCTCTCCGCGCTCAGCTGTCCAACCGTCAAAACGGAACCTTGGATTTACCGCGGGACGCACCGTAGGTTTCTCGTGCTTTCAACCCGCTTGCTGCCGTGTTCCGCGGGGAGTTGACCGGCCGTCCGCACTCCGGCCCTTTCGTGGCCGTGTGCGGACGGGGCGGAATTCTGCCTTCCCCGCGCCTTCGCCGCGTGGGCGTATCACCGGCGCACGGCAGCCGGTCTCGTTCCAGGTTCATGCCGATGGTTCCGTGCCATGGCACGGCAGGGGGAATGCTCATGTCTTCCGGATCCAGACATCCGGACGTTTGTGTCGTGGGGGCGGGGCCGGTGGGTCTCACCACCGCCCTCGGGCTGGCGGCCGCCGGGGTCGGCGTCACCGTCCTGGAGAGCGCTCCGGGCATCGCCGCGTCCGCCCGCGCTCTGGTCCACCAGAGCCACACGCTGGAGGGTTTCGCGCGCCTCCACGTGCTCGACGCCGTCGTGCGGGCGGGAACACCGTTGCGCGCGCGGGATTTCGTCGTACGCCGCACAGGCGAGCGCATCCGTCATTCCACACCGGATCTCCGTACCGGCCCGGTCCCCGCGTACAACCTGATCCTGCGGCAGGACGGGCTCAGCCGTATCCTCCTCGGGCAGCTGCTCCGCTTCCCGACCGCCGAGGTGAGGTTCGGCTGCACGGTCGACACGGTGCGGCAGGACGGCGAATCGGTTCGCGTCGGCTACACGCACAAGCAGGGCCGCGAACGGATCGAAGCACGCTGGGCCGTGGGCGCGGACGGGGCCCGCAGTACCGTACGGAAAGCCCTCGGTGTGGAATTCGGGGGATTCACCTGGCCGGACCGCTTCGTCGCCACGGACATCCGTTACGACTTCGCGGCCCACGGTTACGCCGACGCGAATTTCGTCATCGATCCGGACGACGGGGCAATCATCGTGCGTATCGACTCCGGGAATCTGTGGCGGGTGGCTTGGACGGAGTGCGCGTCCCTCCCGGAAGAATCCCTCCCACGTCGACTGGCGGAATTCCTCGCACGTAATCTTCCCGGGCCACGGCCACGGAATTACGAACTGGTCGCGCACGCCCCGTACCGCGCGCACCAGCGGGCCGCCGCACGGTTCCGCGTGGGCCGTGTCCTGCTGGCCGGCGACGCGGCCCACGTCACCAACCCGACCGGCGGCATGGGCCTGACCGCCGGGCTGCACGCCGCCTTCCCGCTGGGCGAGGCGCTGGCCGCCGTCCTTCTCGGGCGGTGCGGCGAGGGCGTGCTGGACCGTTACGCGGAGGCCGGCCGGGCCGCGTTCCTGCATCAGTTCTCGCCGCTCGCGACCGATCTGAAGCGCCTCGTCTTCGACACCCGTGACCCCGCGCGGCTCGCCGAGGCCCTCGTCCCGCTCCGCCGGCCGGCGGCCGGTGAGGAGCTCCGCCGCTCCCGGACCGCCGCGTTCCGCTCGGCCCTGCCGCTCTCGCTGCTGGACGACGAGGGAGCCGTTGGCCGGCCGCGCCCGGACCTCGACACGGCAGCCGCGGGCCCGCCTTCGGGGCCGCAGGGGCGCGCGGGCCACCACTCAGGACCACAGGAGAGGCAGACCGCACCATGACACCGACGCCATCGGTCTTGTCCCGCAAGTGGAGCAGTTTCGAGGAGCTCCACGCGCTCCAGCGGGAACGTATCGGCACGACCCTGTGCCAGGCCGCGCACGCCCCCTTCTACCGGGACCGGTTCCGCCTGCGCCAGGGCGGGACGATGCCCGGCAGCCTCGCCGACGTCCCGGTGACCACCAAGGACGACCTGCGCGCCGCCTACCCGTTCGGCATGCTGGCGGTGCCGAGGGAGCGGGTCGCCACCTACCACGAGTCCAGCGGGAGTTCGGGCCGGGCCACGTCCTCGTTCTGCACCGAGGACGACTGGGTGGACATCGGTGAGCGCTTCAACCGCATGCCGGTCTCCATCGGCCCCGCCGACACCCTGCTGGTGCGCATCCCGTACGCCATGGTGCTGGCCGGGCACATCGGTCACTTCGGCGCCCGGACGCGGGGCGCGACCGTGGTGCCCGCCGACAGCCGCAGCTTCGCCACCCCGTACGGACGCGTCGTCCGGCTGCTGCACGACCTCGGCACCACCCTGACCTGGTCCAATCCCACCGAGCCGCTCATCTGGGCCGCGGCGGCCCGCGCCGCCGGGCTCGACCCCCGCACCGACTTCCCGCACCTGCGCGCGCTCCTGGTCTGCGGCGAACCGCTGAGCGACGCGCGCCGTGCGCGGCTGGGCGAACTGTGGAACGCGTCCGTGATCGAGGACTACGGCGCCACCGAGGCCGGACCGCTCGCCTCCGCCTGCCGCTACGGCCGACGGCACTTCTACGCCGACCGTGTGGTGCCCGAGGTCCTCGACCCCGCCACCGGGGAGATCACCCCGGACGGTACCGGTGACCTCGTCATCACCCCGCTGTACCGCGAGGCCATGCCGCTGCTCCGGTACAACCTGGAGGACACCGTCCAGCTCAGCCACGAGCCGTGCGCCTGCGGCAGCTGGCTCCCCGTCGTCCGGCTCACGGGCCGCGCGACGCAGGCGTTCGACGTCGCGGGGCGGCAGATCTCCCAGCTGCAACTGGAAGAACTGGTGTTCCGTCTGCCTGCCGCGTACGGCGTGCTGTTCTGGCGGGCGCGCGCCGAAGCGCGGCGGCTCGTCGCCGAGGTGGAGGTCGCGGACGCGTACGCCGCGGACGCCTGCGCCGAGCTGGCCGGTGCCGTACGGGCGCGGCTGGGCGTGGACTGCGAGGTGGCTCCCGTGCCGCCGGGCACGCTGATGCCCGACGAGGTCCTGTCCGCGCCCGGCGACGTACTCAAGCCCCGCAGCCTGTTCGGCCCCGACGAGGACTGGTCCCGTGGTCTCCTCTACTACTGATGCCGCCCTTGCCCCGGCGTACGGCCTGGCCGCGCTCCCCTCCGCCACCCGCATCCTCCTCACCGGGGACGGCGCGACGACGGTCATGCTGGAAGCGCTGCTCGACGTGCCGCTGCGGGTGCGCGTGGTCGAGCAGCGGGTGGTGGACACGGCGGCGGTGCCGCCCGCGATTCGGCGGGCCCTCGCGGCCGAGCGGATGCCCCGGCTCCTGGAGCGGCTGTCCGAACTGGTCGACCCCGCGGGGCGGCCGGTCAGCCGCAACCGTGTCGTCTCCGCGGTGGCCGCGACCGGCCAGCTGCCGCCGCCGACGGACCCCACGCCGCTCGGTGTGCGGCTGCGCGAGGAACGCCGTGCGCAGCACCGGGAACTGCTGCGCTGCGGTGTCGGGCCCGCGCCCGAGGCCCCGCATTTCGGCCGGTGCGCCTTCAAGGAGTACGTGATCAGGAGCCCGGACCGGTATCCGGTCTATGTCGCGGAACGGTTCAACCCGGCCGTCGTGGGCGTGGTCTGACCACCGGTCGCCGCGCGGTCTCCGGGGCGGTGGGTGCGGCAGTACGTGTCGCGCACGGCGCGGTATCCGGGGACGTGCACGGTGTTCAGCAGCAGCGCCCAGCGGGCCGCGTTGGCCTCGATCCGCCGTTCGACGACGTGCCGGGCGGCGGGCGTGGTGGCCGCGGCGAGCTGTCGGGCGTGCGCCCACGCCTGCTCCCGCCAGATGCGGAACAGCCGGCCTGCGGTGTACCCGGCGATGGGGTTCCACCGCGCGTCGGCCAGGGCCAGTACCGGGTCGTAATGGCGGGCGATCTGTTGGACCGCGGGTGCGTACGCGCGATCCAGGACCGTCTGGAAACGGTTGTAGTCGGCCTTGCGTGACGCGCCTCCGGGGCGGGTGAGACCGACGGAGGCCAGCACATAGGGCATGTCGCGCTGGATGTGCGCGTTGGCGCCGAGCAGGACGTCCTGGCCCGCGTTCACGTCACCCGTGCGTGCGGCCCCGAAGGCTGTCTTCCACGCCTGCGGAACCGGCCGGCCTTCCCGGTCGGCGTGGTAGGCGTCCAGATACAGGTTGACGAAGCCGGTGTTGAGGTCTCCGGCCAGCCAGTCAGGGTCGTCGAAGGAATCCGGCTCGGCCGCGGCCGCTTCCAGGGCGCGTTCGAGCTGGACGTAGATCACGGAGAAGGGGGCCCGGTGGTCGCATCCCAGTGCGTCGCGGAGCCGGGTCAGGGTCTGGCGTGCTTCCCGTACGCATCCGACCGCCGGCCCCGCGCAGGAAAGGCGTCGGGCGTCGTCGCGCGGTGATGGCGCGGCGAGGGCCGGGCCGCCGGCCAGAAACACCGTCCCCGCCACTACCGCAGTGGACAGCTTGCAGAACACGCCACGCGTACCGGCCATACTCCCCCGCCTCCTTGTCGCCCGCCCGACACATCCCCCCGCCTACCGAACGATCGGGCGCGGCGAAGGTCACGCACTCACGGGGCGCCGGTTTCGCCTCCGCGGCGGTGCGCGGCGAGGGCCGCGGAGGCGGTGGGGTACGCCGGCAGCAGGGTGTCGAGGCCGGTGATGTTCAGCAGGCGGGCGAGCCTGCCGGAGACGGCGGCCAAGGTGAGGGTGCCGTCGGCCTCCTGCGCGGAGCGCCAGATCGCCACCAGGGCGTTGAAGCCGGAGGAGTCGCAGAAGGAGACGGCTTCCAGGTCCAGGACCAGGTGCCGGTGGCCCCGCCCGATGAGGTCCAGGGCCTCGGCGCGCAGGGTGGGCGCGGTGGTCAGGTCGAGATCGCCGGCGAGGGCGGCCAGGGCGAGGTCACCGTCGGCGCGCCGGGTGGTCAGGCGGAAGATGTCGTTCACGGTCGGTTCTCCGGCTTCCGCCCGGAGGGGCGAGATGGGGGCGGGACAGGGACGCCGTCCATGGTGGCACCGGCCGCGGGAGCGGGCCGGCGGGTACGGGCGGCGAGGAAGCCGATCAGCCCCTCGCCGCCGAGCATAACGCCGCCGCCGGCGCCGGCCACGGCGGGCCGGTCCGCCCGAAGCCCCGGCCAGAGCTGCATTTTGGTCATCCTGAATGGCCGGTTGTGATCGTGTTGACCAAAAGTGGTGCGCTGCCGGTGGCGTGAACCGGGGGTCGCAACTCGGCCGCACCGCCGGTGTCCAGTGGGTGAGACGGCGCCACTTGGCGCCCTGCCGGACGCCCTCGCCGCAGTTCCGACGCCCATCACAGGATCATCACAGGTCCTCTACAACCTCTGCATCGAACAAATCCGGCGTACCTTCCCAACCATGTCATGTACGGGCAAGCGCGGCCGACCGGCGCCGGCATGACGGCTTTTCCCGGTGACCGGAATCTTTCGTTGACAGTCCGGAAATGCGGTCTCTACTGTTACGTGCAAATTCCGGCCCAATCCCTCCTTTCAGCTCATAGTGAGCGGACATCACCCGTTCACCATTTGCACGTGCGCATGTTTTCTGTCGTTTGCCGACCAGGTTCACGCCTTTGCGCGGCCTGAAGAGGCAGCTCGAACGCAGCATTCAAGTACAAGGAGAAACGGTGACCCCCGCACTCGCCGAACAGCAGACCTACCGCCTGACCGAGGCCGAAACACACAAGCTCTGGCGGCTCTCCCAGCTCGCCGCCGGCGCCTCGGAGGCATCTGCGCTGGCGCTTTCCGGTCTACTTCTCGATCTGCCGAAATCCGTGCGCACCGCCCTGCTCGAATTCGCCGAGGCCGGTGCCGACTCGGGGTTCCTCCTGCTGCGCGGAGTCACCGTCGGGGACCTCCCCGACACCCCCACCGTCCACCACTCCGGCGCCCTCCAGGGGCACCCCACCGACGGCACCCTGACCCTCGTGGCAGACCTGCTCGGCTCGCTCGTCGGCTACCTGGACGAGAAGGACGGCGCGCTCATCCACGACGTGCACGCCGTGCCCGGGGAGGAGCAGCGCATCGAGAACAGCGGATCGGTGGCCTTCGACTTCCACACCGAGAACGTTCACCACCCGCTGCGCCCGGACTACTTGGGCCTGCTGTGCCTGCGCCAGGACCACGAGGGCGTCGCCGCCACCCGTGTCGCCTCGGTGCGCGAGGCCGTCCGGCACCTGACCGAGGAGCAGGTCGCGATCCTGCGCACCCCGCAGTTCTACAGCTCCTACCCGGCGTCCTTCACCCGGGGCCGGACCGGCCCGGTGCCGCGCTCCGGCCCGCACCCGGCCGTCTTCGGGCCGTACGACCGGCCGTTCATGCGCTTCAACTCGCACACCACGCACGCCGCCGGCGCCGAGGCGACCGCCGCGCTCAAAGCGCTGGCCGAGGCCCTGGAAGCGGTCTGCCACAACGTCGTGCTGGAGCCCGGCGACCTCGTCGTGGTCGACAACCACGTGGCGGCGCACGGCCGCAGCGCGTTCGTCCCGCGCTACGACGGCCGGGACCGCTGGCTGCGCCGCTTCTACTCCGTGCGCTCCATCCTCGGCTGGACGCAGCACATGATGCCCCGTCAGCGCGTCATCCCGACGATGGAGGACATCCAGGGCGTGCTCTGAGCCGCGCTCCGCGCGCTCGCGGACCCCGCCGGGCGTGACCGCCCCCCGCGCGGCCGCCCGGCCCGGGATCCGTCCGATTCGTCCTGCCCGTGCAGTCGCCCAGGACTGCGCACCCTTGCACTGAGGACCGGAATACCTTGGATTTCACAGACGTCATAGGGCTGCTCACCGCCGCGGTGGCCGCCGGGTGGGTGGACGCGGTGGTCGGCGGGGGCGGGGTGCTGCTCATCCCCGTCCTGCTGCTCAGTTTCCCGCATCTGCCGCCGGCCACCGCCCTGGGCACCAACAAGATCGCCGCGATCACCGGCACGGCGACCGCCGCCTACATGTACGCGCGGCGCACGGCCCTGGACCGGAAGATCCTGATACCGGCCGCCGCCTGCGCGGTGCCGGCCGGCGCGCTCGGCGCGCTGTCGGCGGCCACCGTCCCCACCGCGTACTTCCGCCCGGTCATCATGGTCCTGCTGATCTCGGTCGCCCTGTTCGTGGCGTTCAAGCCGAGCTTCGGCACCCAGACACTGGCCCGCGAGGTGACCCGGCGGCGGCGCGTCGTCGCCGTGCTCCTCGCCGGCTGTGTGGTCGGTTTCTACGACGGGCTCTTCGGGCCCGGCGTGGGCACCTTCCTCATCATCTCCTTCACCACGCTGCTCGCCACGCAGTTCCTGGAGAGCGCGGCGATGTCGAAGGTCATCAACGCCTCGTCCAACCTCGGCGCCCTGCTGGTCTTCGCGCTCCAGGGCAACGTGCTCTGGGCGCTGGGGCTCGGGATGGCCGTGGGCAACGTGACCGGTGCGCTGATCGGTTCGCGCATGGCCCTGAAGAAGGGGTCCGGATTCGTCCGTACCGTGCTGGTGCTCGTGGTGATCGGCATGGTGACGAAGATGGCGTTCGACCAGTTCGCGTGAGACGGCGGCCGAGCCCGGCAGCACGTCCCGCTCGGCCGGTACGTCCCGCGCTTCTCCCGCTCCCGCGCACCTCCTGCACGTCCTGATCCAGCACGTCCAGCACGTCCAGCACGTCCAGCACGTCCAGCACTTGATGGGAACCACGCGAGAACACATCCGACACCCACGCTACGAGAGACCGGAGGCCACCATGGACCCCGTACGGAATCTCGCTGAACTACTGACCCTGCCGGACTTCGAGGCCGCCAGCGACGCGGTGCTCGACCAGGGCTGCCGGGCCTACGTCGCCGGCGGCGCCGGGACCGACCGCACCGTACGCGCCAACATCGCGGCGTTCGACGACATCTGGCTCCGACCACGGGTCCTGGCCAGCACGACGACCGAGCCCCGCACGGAAGTGACGGTTCTCGGGCACCGCATGTCCATGCCCGTCCTGCTCGCGCCGACCAGCCCGCAGCGGCTGCTGCACGAGGACGCGGAGATCGCCACCTCGCTCGCCGCCGAGGCGGCCGGCGTCGTCCCCGTCGTCAGCACCGACAGCCACGTCCCGTTCCCGGAGATCGCCAAGGCGTCGGGCCGGGCCGGCTGGTTCCAGCTCTACGCCTACCGGTCGCGCGACGACATCGCCGCGACGATCGACATGGCCGAGACCGCCGGTGCCTCCGCCCTGGTGGTCACCGTGGACGCCAGTCACGCCGCGCTGCGGGTGCACGCCCAGCGCGCCGGGTTCGCCACGCCCGGACACGTGGACTTCGGGACGCTGCGCGCGCTCGGCATCCTGGAGGGCGAGGTACCGGCCGGCGCCCGCATCGACCGGTTGTCGCTGAGCTGGGAGGACCTGCTGTGGATCCGGGCCAGGACCCGGCTCCCCCTCCTGGTCAAGGGCGTACTGCGGGCCGACGACGCCCGCCGCTGCCTGGACAGCGGCGCGGACGGCGTCATCGTCTCCAACCACGGCGGACGGCAGCTGGACGGGGCGGTGCCCAGCGTCGTCGCACTGAGCGAGGTCGCGGCCGAGGTCGACGGCCGGTGCGCCGTCCTGATGGACAGCGGCATCCGCTCCGGCGTGCACGTCGTCAAGGCCCTCGCGCTCGGCGCCGACGCGGTCTGCCTGGGGCGCCCGTACCTGTGGGGTCTGAGCGTCGCCGGGCGCGAAGGGGTCGAAGCGGTGCTGCGGCTCCTGCGCCGGGAGATCGAGGACACCCTCCGGCAGCTCGGCGCGGCCGATGTCGGCGAGCTGGGGCCGCACTTCGTGGCCAAGGCCGGCGCCGGGGCGGGAGCCGGGGCGGCCTGACGCCCGTACCACCGCCGACGCCGGGGCGGGGAGCGGGCGGGGCGGCCTGTCGGCCCGTACCACCGCCCGCACCACACCCGCGGCAAGAGCCCGTATCCGCACGACGTACCCGCACCACGACGTCCCCGTACGACGTCCCCGTACGACGTCCCCGCACGAAGACTTTCCGAGAACGGAGACCCACGATGTTCCACTTCTCGCGCGGCATCCCCCCGCAGGAAGCGATCCCCTCGCGGCAGCTCGCCGAGCACACCGCCGCCGTCCTGCGGGACAGCGAGGCCCGGGTGTTCCAGTACGCGCCGATCGGCAACCACACGGGCGACGCGGCCCTGCGCGAGCAGCTCGCCGCCTTCCACTCGGTCGCCGCCGACCAGATCTTCGTCACCAACGGCTCCCTCCAGGCGCTGGACCTGCTCGCCGCGCACCTCCTGGCCGGCGACCGCAAGGACGTGTACGTGGAGGCCCCCACCTACGACCGCGCGGTGCAGATCTTCGAGCGGCACGGCGGCCGGGTCTCCGGCATCACCCTCCAGCACGACGGTCTCGACCTGGACGCCCTCGAAGCCCGGCTGGCGACGCGCGTCCCGGCGCTCGTCTACGTCATCCCGGACTTCCAGAACCCGAGCGGCGTCACCATGAGCGAGGACAAGCGCCGCCGCCTCGTGCAGCTCGCCGAGACCCACGACTTCCTCATCCTGGAGGACATCCCCTACCGGGAGCTGCGGTACGGCGGCCAGGCTCCGGCCGGGTTCTTCGAGCTCGCGCCGGCCGGGCGGGTGCTCACGATGGGCTCGCTGAGCAAGATCCTCAGCCCCGGCCTGCGCGTGGGGTACGTCATCGGCGAGCCCGAGACGCTCGGCGCCCTGGCCGCGCTCGCCGAGGGCACGTACCTCTCTCCCGCCCCGCTGCTCCAGGCGGTCGCCGCGCAGGCTCTGGAAGCGGGCCTGGCGCAGGAGAACGTGGCGGCCATCCGCGAGCTGCTCGGGCCCCGGCACGACGGTGCGGTCAAGGCCGTCCGCGAACTGCTGGGCGAGGACGCGCTCCTCGCCGTACCGCACGGCGGCTACTACGTGAGCGTGCATCTGCCCGTCGCCACGGACGAGGGCACGTTCCTCAAGGCCGCGGCCGCCGAGAGCCTGAAGCTGACCCGGGGTTCGGGCTTCTACCCGGGCGACGCGGCGCCGCCGGAGGGCAAGGTCTTCCTGCGGCTGCCGTTCCAGTCCTTCGAGCCGGACGAGTTCGCCGCCGGCGTCGAGCGGCTGGCCGCGGTGGCGTCCAAGGGCTGACCTGCGGTTACCGGTTCAGGGCCGCGGACGGGAGGAAGACCGCCCGCGGCCTCGGACGGGCCGGTACCAGCAGCCCTGAGCGGCCGCCCCCGGTTGCGGCCCCACCTTCCGACGCCCCGACGGCGTTCGTCACCGTGGTCACGGCAGCCCCGTCCGATGCCCGCCGCCCGCTCCCTGATGACCTGGCGCACGCACTCCACAGCCTTGGTGATCTCCGAGCGCGCACGGCGTTCCGTCGTCTCCGCCCCCTCATCGGCCGGATGTTCACCGACCCCGCACTTCGGACGGGTGGTCGGCGGGCTGACGGAGGTGCTGCGTCCGGCCCGTGTGCAGACCGTACTGATGCTCGCGGACAACGCGGCGTTCTGCGGTCAGGTGCTGTCCTACCTGCGTCAGGGGCTTGTGGACGGGGTGGTCCTGGTCTCCTCGCACCCGCACGGCACACTGCCGCGGAAGATCGCCGGGACCGGCCTCCCCGCCGTCGGTGGTCCTCCGGCCGGAGCTGGTGGTACGCGAGACGGCGTAGTGGAGCGGCCGGCCGGCCCTCAGGGCCAGTGCCACCCATGTCGTCAACGACACCGGTGCCCCCGCCTCCGGCACGGGCACCGTCCCCTCGAAGGTGGTCTCGTACCCTTGAACCCGGGGTCCCTGACCCCGAGTGACCCGACCGGTCCCGGCCGAGTCCGACACGTCCGGCCGAGTCCGACCGACGCCGGCCGTCCCTGGCCCGGGAGGAGACGAGAGCTGACGGTGACCGGTACCGATACCGGAGCCGCGCCGGGTCCGTACCCGCCGCCGCCCTGGCGCATGAGAGGCCATCTGTGGGGTGGTCGCTTCGCCACGGATGCGGCCCCGCCCCTTCCCCGGGGCCTCTCCCCTCTGACGGGCCGTTCGCTGGCCGTGTTCGTGATCCGGTACCGCGAGGGGACCCTCAGCTACGACGAGCTGATCGTGGGGACGCCCGCCCGCCGTGGCCGGCGGGCCGGTCTGTACGTGCACTGGATCTGGGTCGACGACGCGCAGTCGTTGTGGGGCGGGCGCCGTATCTGGGGAGTGCCCAAGCAACTGGCGGAGTTCCGCTGGGAGGGGCCGCGGGTCCGGGTGACCGACGGGCAGGGCCTTGTCGCCGCTCTGCGTCTGTCGGCCAAGGGCCCGTCACTCCCCAGGCTTCCCCTGCCGATGACCGGCTTCGGAACCCTCGACGGGGCGCGGACGGTCCTCACCGCACGGTTCACGGCTCGCCCGGGGGCCGCTTCGGTACGTGTGGAGGAGTGGCCGGCGCGGCTGCCCGCACTCCGCCACGGCGGCGCCCGCCCCGGTTTCCGCGCGGCCTCCTTCACCATGCTCATGCCCGCCCCCACGCTCCACCCCGTTCCGCCGGCCGCCTGAACCACCGCGTTCATCCGCTGGTCCGACGGCGGGAGAACGCATCCGGGCGCGGCCCGGTAAGGGTTTACACCTATCGGCAATCGGCCTCGGACGGTCGTTCGACGGACGGGAAGAAAAGGGCGGTCGGCGAAGAGGGAAAAGGCAGCTCCGTTTGGAGCATTCGCGACGCTGCTGCACACCGGTGAATGCGCGCGCGGCGGAAAAGTCACCTGCACGGCGCCGGCGGACGGGCGGTCGGGGGCAGGTCCATCACGTGTCACCCCTGGACAGCGGCGACATGGTCCGTACGGCGTCGCCGGGCGGACGATTCCCGGAACGGCCGTGGATCGCGGCAACCGTAACCGCCCTCGCGCGCCCTCCCTCCTTTATCGAACACGAGAACGTGTCATTCAGGTATCCCCGCGGCAACCACGGCAAAGCACGGGGAAAATAACTTCCAGACCTGGCCAACTGGCGAAAAAGCGTCCCTCTTTCCGCCCGGTGCGGGAGGAATCTGGGGACGTTTCGTGGAGTGGCGTGCCGAGCGAGTCCGCCACACGGCCCCAGGAGGAGCCCTCGTATGTGGCGTGGCAGGGCGAAGGCGGAACGTGCCGCGGCGGACGCGGCCGAACGGCTCATGGCGGCCGGCCGGCTGTTGAGCCGGGCGCCGGTTTCGGAGGACGGACGGGCGGTTTTCCGTACGGACCAGGGGGTGAATGACGCGCCTTACCGGGAACGGTGGGCCCACGACAAGGTGGTGCGTTCCACCCACGGGGTGAATTGCACGGGCTCCTGTTCCTGGCAGGTGTACGTCAAGGACGGGCTCATCACCTGGGAGACGCAGGCGACGGACTATCCGACGACAGGTCCGGACCGCCCGGAGTACGAGCCCCGGGGCTGCCCGCGCGGCGCGTCCTTCTCCTGGTACACCTACTCCCCCACCCGGGTGCGCCACCCGTACGCGCGCGGCGTGCTGGTGGAGATGTACCGGGAGGCGCGGGGCCGGCTCGGCGACCCGGTGGCGGCCTGGGCGGAGATCACCGGCGATCCGGAGCGGCGACGGCGCTACCAGCGGGCGCGCGGCAAGGGCGGGCTGGTGCGGATCGGCTGGGACGAGGCACTGGAGATCGCGGCCGCCGCCCATGTGCACACCCTGCGGGAGCACGGTCCCGACCGGATCGCGGGGTTCTCCCCGATCCCGGCGATGTCGATGGCCTCGCACGCGGTCGGCGCCCGGTTCATGTCGCTGATCGGCGCGCCGATGCTCTCGTTCTACGACTGGTACGCGGACCTGCCGATCGCCTCGCCGCAGGTCTTCGGCGACCAGACCGACGTACCGGAATCGGGCGACTGGTGGGACGCGGCGTACCTGATGCTGTGGGGTTCCAACGTGCCGGTGACCCGTACGCCGGACGCGCACTGGATGACGGAGGCCCGCTACCGCGGCCAGAAGGTCGTGGTCGTCTCCCCCGACTACGCGGACGCGACGAAGTTCGCCGACGAGTGGCTGCATCCGCATCCGGGCACGGACGGGGCGCTGGCGATGGCGATGGGCCATGTGATCCTGCGCGAGTGCTTCGTGGACCGGCGGGTGCCGTACTTCACGGATTACGTGAAGCGGTTCACGGACCTGCCGTTCCTCGTCGGGCTGGAGGAGTACGGGGCGGGAGAGTCGGGAGGGATCAGGGCGGAGGCAGCGACGGGCGCAGCGGCCCGGATGGTGCCGGGCCCGTTCCTCACGGCGCAGGACGCCGGGCTGGCCGCGGACGCCGAAGCGGAGGCCCGGCGCTGGATGCCCGTCCTCGTCGACACGGCCACGGGCGACCCCGTCGTACCGGCCGGGACGCTGGGCGACCGCTGGCGCGCGGGCGGCGCAGGGCGCTGGAACCTGGACCTGGGCGGGATCGATCCGCAGCTGAGTCTGTACGGGCGGCCGGACGCGACCGTCGCGCGGGTGGTGCTGCCGCGTTTCGACCAGGAGCGGGGCACGCTGGAGCGGGAGGTTCCGGCGCTGCGTGTCGGCGGGCGGCTGGTGACCACGGTCTTCGACCTGCTGCTGGCGCAGTACGGGGTGGGGCGCGCCGGTCTGGGCGGGCAGTGGCCCGACTCGTACGAGGACGCGGACGTGCCGTGCACCCCGGCGTGGCAGGAGACCCTCACGTCGGTGTCCGCGCGGGCCGCGGTGCGGGCGGCGCGGGAGTTCGCGCGTACGGCGGAGCAGACCCGGGGCCGCTGCATGATCGTGATGGGCGCGGGCACCAACCACTGGTTCCACTCGGACACCATCTACCGGTCGTTCCTGTCCCTGCTGCTGCTGACGGGGTGTCAGGGCGTCAACGGCGGCGGCTGGGCGCACTACGTGGGCCAGGAGAAGGTGCGGCCTTACGCGGGCTGGCAGCAGCTGTCAACGGCCGCCGACTGGGTGCGCCCGTCCCGGCAGATGGCCGGGACGCCGTACTGGTACCTGCACACCGGCCAGTGGCGGCACGACCGGGCCCCGGCCGACGCGCTCGCCTCCCCGGCCGGCCGGGGCCTGTTCGCCGGGCAGCACACCGCCGACCTGGTGGCCCGCTCGGTCCGCCGGGGGTGGATGCCGTCGTACCCCACCTTCGACGCCAATCCGCTGGACCTCGGTCGGCGGGTCCGCGCGGCCGGAACCGACCCCGGCCGGTGGGTCGCGGACGAGCTGGACGCCGGCCGGCTCTCCTTCGCCTGCGAGGACCCGGACGCACCGGCCAACTGGCCGCGCGTGCTGACGGTGTGGCGGGCCAATCTGATCGGTTCCTCGGCGAAGGGCAACGAGTACTTCCTGGGGCACCTGCTGGGGGCCGACGACGACGCGAGCGCGCAGGAGGTGCCTCCGGAGGTGCGCCCGCGGGACGTCACCTGGCGCGAGGAGGCGCCGCGCGGCAAGCTCGACCTGCTGCTGGCGCTGGACTTCCGTATGACGTCCACGACCTTGTTCGCCGATCTCGTGCTGCCGGCCGCGACCTGGTACGAGAAGCACGACCTGTCGAGCACGGACATGCATCCGTACGTGCACGCCTTCTCGCCCGCGATCAGCCCGCCCTGGCAGGCCCGTACCGACTTCGAGATCTTCCACGGGCTCGCCCGGGAGGTGGGCCGGCTGGCCACCGGGCACCTGGACACGGCCTACGACCTGGTGGCCACCGCCCTCCAGCACGACACGGCGGCCGGTGAGACGCCGCCCTCGGGGCCGACGGCGCCGCGCTACACGCTCGTGGAGCGGGACTACACCACGCTCGCCGACCGGCTGGCGGCCCTCGGTCCGCTGCCGCGGGAACAGGGCATGACCGTCAAGGGCGTCACCGTGCAGGCCGGGCCGGAGACGGACTGGCTCGCCAAGCGCTGCGGTACGGCGGCCGACGGCGCGGCGCGCGGCCTGCCGCTGCTCGACACCGACGTGAAGCTGTGCGAGGCGATCCTCGCCCTGTCCGGCACCACCAACGGACGGCTGGCCGCCGAGGGTTTCCGCGCGCTCTCCGGGCGCTGCGGCACCGGCCGCGGACTGGAGGAGCTGGCCGCCTCGGTCGCCGAGCGGCGCGTCGTCTTCGCCGACACCCAGGCCCGTCCGGTGCAGGTGTCGGCCAGTTTCGAGTGGTCGGGCAAGGAGGGCCCGGAGCGCCGGTACGCGCCGTTCACCGTCAACACCGAGCACCGCAAGCCCTGGCACACCCTCACCGGCCGCCAGCACTTCTACCTCGACCACGAGTGGATCGCCGAGTTCGGTGAACAACTGCCCGTCTACCGGCCGCCGCTGGACCTGGCCGCGCTCGGCGAGCAGCCGCGCCCCGGTGCGTCCGCCGAGCGGTCGGTGACGGTGCGCTATGTGACGCCGCACTCCAAGTGGTCCATCCACTCCGAGTACCAGGAGAACCTGCTCATGCAGACCCTGGCCCGCGGCGGCCCGGTGATCTGGATGAGCGTGGCGGACGCCGAGGCCGTCGGCGTGGCGGACAACGACTGGATCGAGGCGGTCAACGCCAACGGCGTGGTCGTCGCCCGGGCGGTCGTCTCGCACCGGATGCCGCCCGGCACGGTGTTCATGTACCACGTGCAGGAGCGCCTGGTGAACGTGCCGCTGTCGCAGACCACCGGACGGCGTGGCGGTGTCCACAACGCGCTGACCCGGCTCATGATCAAACCCACCCATCTCATCGGCGGCCACGCCCAGCTGTCCTTCGCCCCCAACTACTACGGTCCCACCGGCAACCAGCGCGACGCGGTCACCACCATCCGCCGCCGCTCCCAGGAGGTCAGCTACTGATGCGTGTGATGGCACAGATCGCGATGGTCATGAACCTCGACAAGTGCATCGGCTGCCACACCTGCTCGGTCACCTGCAAACAGACCTGGACGAACCGTTCCGGCACCGAGTACGTCTGGTTCAACAACGTCGAGACCCGGCCCGGCCAGGGCTATCCGCGCACCTACGAGGACCAGGACGTCTGGCAGGGCGGCTGGCAGCGCAAGCACGGCCGGCTGGTGCCGCGCAGCGGCGGCCGGGCCCGCCGCCTGGCCCGGCTGTTCGCCAACCCCCGGCTGCCCACGCTGGACGCCTACTACCAGCCGTGGACGTACGACTACGGCATCCTGACCGACGCGCCGCTCGGCGACGACGTGCCCACCGCGCCGCCCCGCTCCCTGACCGACGGCCGGCCCACCGCCGTCACCGGCGGCCCCAACTGGGACGACGACCTCGGAGGCGGGCCGGAGCACCTCGCCGGCGACCCCGTGCTGAAGAAGATGAGCGACCGGGTGCGCCTGGAGTACGAGCAGGCGTTCATGTTCTATCTGCCGCGGATCTGCGAGCACTGCCTCAACCCGTCGTGCGTGGCCGTGTGCCCGTCCGGCGCCCTCTACAAGCGCATCGAGGACGGCATCGTCCTGGTGGACCAGGACCGCTGCCGCGGGTGGCGGATGTGCGTGACCGGCTGCCCGTACAAGAAGGTCTACTTCAACCACCGCACCGGCAAGGCCGAGAAGTGCACCCTGTGCTACCCGCGGCTGGAGGCGGGCGAGCCCACCGTGTGCTCCGAGACGTGCGTGGGACGGCTGCGCTACCTCGGCGTCGTCCTCTACGACGCCGACCGGGTCGGCGAGGCCGCCGCCACCCCCGACGAGCGGGACCTGTACGAGGCCCAGCTCTCCTGCTTCCTCGACCCGTCCGACCCCGAGGTGGCCCGCGCCGCCGAGGCCTCCGGCATCCCGCACGACTGGGTCACCGCGGCCCGCAACTCCCCCACGTACGCACTGATCAGCACGTACCGGGTGGCGTTGCCGCTGCACCCGGAGTACCGCACCATGCCGATGGTCTGGTACGTCCCTCCGCTGTCGCCGGTGGTGGAGTCGCTGACCGCCACCGGGCACGACGGTGAGGATCCGGCCAAACTGTTCGCCGCCATCGACGCGCTGCGGATTCCGCAGGAGTACCTGGCCCACCTGTTCACGGCGGGCGACACGGCGCCGGTGGAGGCGGCCCTGTGCCGGCTGGCCGCGATGCGGGCGCACATGCGGCGCGCCAACCTCGGCGAGGAGCAGGACCCGGCGATCGCCGCCTCGGCGGGCATGACCACCGCGTCGCTGGAGGCCATGTACCGGCTGCTGGCCGTGGCCAAGTACGAGGAGCGCTACGTCATCCCCACCAGCTACGCGGTCACCGGTCCCGATGCCGCGGACTTCGGGTGCAGCCTGGAGGGCGAGGGGGCGCCGGGCATGTACGACCCGGAAGGCTTCCACGCCCCGCCCGCCGCGCCGCCCCCGGCGGAGCACGCGGGCACCTCGCTGCGGGACCGGGTGAACCTCCTGAACTGGAACGGCCGCGGACGCCCCACCGGCCTCTTCCCCCGCCGGCGAGGAGAGTCGTGAACGCCCCCCTCGTCCACCAGGCCGCGTCCCTGCTCCTGTCCTACCCCGGGCCCGACTGGCCCGCCCGGCTCCGGAACGTCGGCGCCGCCCTGCGGCCGGAGACGGACGGACCGGCCGCTCTCCTGCTGCGGTTCTGCACCCGCGTCCAGGACGTGCCCACGCTGGCCCTCGCCGCGCAGTACGTCGCCGCCTTCGACCGCAGCCCCCGCCGGACCCTGCACCTGACGTACTACACCGACGGCGACACCCGGCGTCGCGGAGCCACGCTCGCCCGGATCAAGGCGCGCTACCGCGCCGAGGGCTGGCAGCCGGCCCCGGACGAACTGCCCGACCACCTTCCCCTGATGCTGGAATTCGCCGCCCGCGTCCCGGCGGTCGGCCGCGCCCTGCTGCGCGAGCACCGGGCCGCACTGGAACTGCTGCGCCTCGCCCTGGAGGACCACCGCAGCCCCTACGGTGACGTCCTCGACGCCGTCTGCCGCACCCTGCCCGGGCCGCGCCCCGCCGACCGGGCCGCCGCCCGCCGCCTGGCCCGTACCGGGCCCCCGCCCGTGGAGACCGTGGGCCTGGACCCGTTCCCCGGCCCCGAACCCCGAGGAGCCCGCCGGTGAACCCCCTGCACACCGCGCTGTGGGGCGTGCTGCCCTACGTCGTCACGACCCTGCTCGTCGCGGGCACCGCCTGGCGCTACCGCTACGACCGGTTCGGCTTCACCAGCCGCTCCAGCCAGCTGCACGAGAGCACGCTGCTGCGCATCGGCTCGCCGCTGTTCCACTACGGGCTGCTGTTCGTCGTCGCGGGCCACCTCACCGGGCTGCTCATCCCCGAGACGTTCACCGAGCGCATCCACATCCACGAGTGGCTCTACCACGCCAACGCACTCGCGGTCGGCGGCGTGGCCGGGCTGGTCACCACGGCCGGCCTGGCCGTACTGATCTACCGGCGGCTCCGCGTCCCCGCGGTACGCGCCGCCTCCCTGCGTACCGACCGGGTCCTGCACCCGCTGCTCGTCGTCACCCTGCTCGCCGGGCTGGCCGCCACCGCCACGACCACCAACGATCATCCGTACGACTACCGTCAGGGTGTCTCGGTCTGGTTCCGCTCGCTGTTCACCTTCAGCCCCGACGTGCCGGTCATGGCGCACGCGCCGCTGGTCTACCAGCTCCACGCCCTGCTGGGCATGGCGCTGTTCGCGCTGTGGCCCTTCAGCCGTCTCGTGCACGCCTTCACCGCGCCCGTCGGCCATCTGTTCCGCCCGTACATCGTCTACCGGTCGCGCGGTGCGCGGGGGAACGGCGTCGGCCGCGTCCGTCGGTGAGAGGGTGGACATCTGTCCGAAGCGCGCCGGGACGATCGCACCGGTTCGGCGGGGACGAAGTGGGTACACCGTTCACAATGAGGCTTTCCACCCCCATTGCGGCGCGCCCCACCGGCCGGTACCGCGCTCCGGACACCGGTCGCAGACCGGCGCCGACGGCCCGCCGGCGTACGGCTACTGCTCCAGCATCCCCTTGCGCAGCTGGTCCAGGGTCCGGGAGAGCAGCCGCGAGACGTGCATCTGGGAGATGCCCAGCTCGGCACCGATCTGAGCCTGCGTCATCTCCTGGACGAAGCGCATCTCGATGATGCGGCGGCGCCGGTCGTCCAGCTCGTGCAGGAGCGGGGCGAGCGCGTTCAGGTTCTCGACCAGCTCCATCGCCGGGTCGTCGTCGCCCATGACGTCGGCGATGGCGCGGCTGTCACCGGCCGCGCCGGAGCCGTCGCCGGTGCCGTCCAGCGAACCCGCCGTGTAGCCGTTGCTGGCGGCGATCGCGTCGACGACCTCGTCCTCACCGATCTTCAGATGGGCGGCCAGTTCGGCGGCGGTGGGCTCGCGGCCCAGGTCGGCGGCGAGCGTCTCGCCCGCCCTGGACACCTCGACCCGCAGCTCCTGGACCCGGCGGGGGACGTGCACGGCCCAGGTGGAGTCACGGAAGAAGCGCTTGATCTCACCCACGATGTACGGGACGGCGAAGGTGGAGAACTCGACCTCGCGCGAGAGGTCGAACCGGTCGATCGCCTTGATCAGCCCGATGGTCCCGACCTGGATGATGTCTTCCGAGTGCCCGAGGTCCTGCCCCCGGCCGCGGAAGCGGGAGGCGGCGAACCGCACCAGTGAGAGATTCATCTCGATGAGGGTGTTGCGCGCGTACTGGTACTCGGCCGTCCCCTCCTCCAGCTCGGCCAGCCGGGTGAGGAACAGCTTCGACAGTGCCCGGGCGTCCCGGGGGGCCACCTTGGTCGCGTCCGGGACGCGGGGCAGCTCGGGCGCCTGCGGCGGCACCCCCGCCGGCTCCACCCGCGTCGTCCCCGCTGCACTGTTCTGCACGGCAAGCATGGTCACGTCTTCACCCTTCACAGTACGTACGGTCAGGTGCACCTGCCCTAGTCTTAGGTGTTCAACCCTTGCCAGTGGGAAACAGTTGCTCATGAGGGGGCGGACCGCCGGCCGGAGCAGGGTACGGGGAACGGCAGCGGCGGTCCGGCCTTCAGGCCCTCGCCCGCTCTCGGTAACATTTGCCGGACGGCAATCGAAGATCGCGTGCGGTTGAATGCACACCGCACGGGCAGCACACGATGCGCGCTTGTGCTCCCGCCAACCACCGAGAAAGGACCATGGGTTGAGTTTCACCGAAGCCGCGGCACGCGAGCGTGTCATCGGCGCGCTGCGCGCAGAGACCGACACCGTCTCCGACCGCTGGGTACAGCTGCAGCTGGCGCAGGAAGAGATGCGCGACATCGTCAGCGAGAGCGAACTGCGGGAGGAAGCGGACGCCTTGCTGGGCGCCCTCCTGCGGAGCCTGGAGAGCGACATTCCGGCGAACCGGGTGGTGGCCACCGACCGGCCGCTCCGCCAGGCCGTGATCGATCTCTCCATGCGCAGGGCGCGGAACGGCGCCATGCCGACCGTCACGTCGCTGGCCGTCCTCTCGCTCAAGGAAGCCCTCTTGGAGGCGGTGCAGCGGCAGACCCGGGACTCGGAGGAGCTGTTCATCACCGCCGTCCTGATAAACCGGCTGCTGGACCGCGCCGGCACGCTCTCCTTCGAGACGTTCGTGGAGGGCCGCGAGGAGATCATCCGTCGGCAGAGCCGGCAGCTCCTGGAGGTGTCCACGCCGGTCGTCCGGCTGTGGCGCCAGGTCCTGGCCGTACCACTGATCGGTACGCTCGACACGACCCGTACCCAGGTGGTGATGGAGAACCTCCTGGAGGCCATCCAGGAGCACGAGGCACTGGTCGCCATCGTCGACATCACCGGTGTGCCGACCGTGGACACCGCGGTCGCCCAGCACCTGATGCAGACCGTCAACGCGGTACGGCTGATGGGCGCGGACTGTGTGATCAGCGGCATCCGGCCGTCCATCGCGCAGACCATCGCGCAGCTCGGCATCGACCTGTCGACCATCCTGACCCGCACCACCCTCGCCGACGCGCTGGCCGCCGCCGTCAAACTGACCGACCAGGCATCCGCCCACACGTCCGCGGGCGCGCAGGAGAAGCGATGAATGCCCGGCCCACGGCCGGCGTGCCCATCCTCAGGCTGGGTGACGTCCTGCTCACCGGGCTGCTCAACGAGCTGGACGACGCCACGGTGGTCGCCTTCACCGAGGAGCTGACCACCCGCATCACGGCCGACCGGGCCCGCGGCGTGCTGATCGACATTTCCCGCCTGGAGATCATCGACTCGTTCGTGGCGCGGACGCTGATGGAACTCACCACCATGGCGCGGCTGCTGGGTGCCCGGGTGATCGTGGCGGGTATGCGTCCACCGGTGGCCATGACCCTGGCCGAACTGGGACTGCGGCTGGCCGGAGTGGAGACCGCCCTGAACACGGAGCACGGCATGGCGGCCCTGGGCTGGCATCAGAGTCCCCGTCCCTCAGGAGAGGTTCCAGATGACGGGACTTGGTGAATTCGGCGGTACCGGCGCCACCGGTACCACGACGCTGACCGGTGACAGTGCCGGGCAGGTCGGCCTCCCGACCGAGCCCACGGTGCTGCACGTGCGCAGCGAACAGGACCTGCTCGCGATCCGGCACGCGGTGCGCGACGCCACCCTCACGGTGGGCTTCAGCATCGTCGACCAGACGCGGGTGGTCACCGCCGCCAGCGAGCTGGCGCGCAACGCCTACATCCACGGAGGGGGCGGCACGATACGGATCGAGTACCCGACCCGGCCCGGCGCGGTGGGTCTGCGGCTGACCGTCGACGACTCCGGACCCGGTATCGCCGACATCGACGCGGCGCTCACCGACGGCTACACCACCGGCGCGGGTCTCGGACACGGGCTGGGCGGCGCGCAGCGCCTGATGGACGAGTTCGAGATCCGTACCCGGGAGGGTGGCGGTACGACCGTGACCGCGACGCGGTGGGCCGACCGTTGACCCTCTCCCCTGCTGTGCACCACCCGACCGCGTACATCCCGGTCGACCACTACAGCGCCGTGCACCTGGCCGCCCAGGCCGCACGGTCGGTGGCGCAGCGCTGCGGGCTCCAGGGGGCGCTGCCCGACCAGGCCGCGGTGATCGCGTCCGAGTTGGGCAGCAACCTCGCCAAGCACGCGGTGGACGGGGCGCTGTACGTCCAGGCCCTGCCGCTGGGCAACGGTGTGGAGATCCTCGCCGCCGACCGGGGTCCCGGCATGCGGGAGTTCCAGCGCTGTCTGGCCGACGGGTACACCACGACCGAGACGCTCGGTGCCGGCATGGGCGGCGTCAACCGCATAGCGACCAGCTTCACCGTCCGGACCCACGAGCCCGGCGGCACCGTGGCCTGTGCCCGGCTGACGCCGCCCGAGGACGCGGATGCCGGCCGCCGGGCGATCGGCGCCGTCTGCCTGCCCGCCGAACGCGAGGAGGTCAGCGGCGACGCGTGCACGGTCACCGAGACCGAGCACGGGCTGACCGCGATCGTGGTCGACGGCCTCGGGCACGGTCCCGAGGCGGCGGAGGCGGCGCAGCTCGCGCTGCGCACCTTCGCCAGGGCGCCGGACCAGCCGCTGCCCGGGCTGATGACCACCGTCCACCGCGCGCTGCGGCGCAGCCGGGGCGCGGCCGTCGGGCTGCTGCGGCTGCACGCCGGACGCGCCCAGTACTGCGGCATCGGCAACGTACGGTGCCTGACGCTCTCGCAGCAGGACATCCGCAACCGCCACACCGGGCAGCCCGGTGTGGCGGGACTGGAGATGCCGCAGCCGCTGGTCCGCGAGATCCCGTGGGAGCCGCGCCTGACCGCCCTCCTGCACACCGACGGCATCGACCACCGCTGGGCGTACAGCCCGGACCCCTTCGTCCTCCGGCTGCCCGCGCCGCTGCTGGCCACGGCCCTCGTGCACGGCCACCGCCGCAGCCGGGACGACGCGACCGTATTCACCGCCAACCTCCACCAGAGACTTCCGTGAGACGCCACACCTTCCATGCGCTGCCGCCGCTGCGCCACGCCGTACGCCGGCTGGGCGCGGCCAACGCCCTGCCCGTCGAGACCCGGGCGCGCCTCGTACTGTCCGTGAGCGCGCTGGCGGACACGGTGATACAGGCCGGATACGGGGTCACGCTGGAGTCGTCCCGTACGTGTGCGACGGATCGTTCCTCCTCGGGCGGTTCCCCGGACGCGGGTTTCCGCGGTCCTGGCGGGGCCGCGGGGAGCGCCGCCGGTGGCACGGTCGATTCTCAGGACGCCGAGGGGCCGGGCGCCGGTTCCCGCCGCGGTGCTTCCCGTGGCCGCGCTTCCGGGGACGGCGCTTCCCGTAATGGCCGCGGTCCCGGGAACGGGGCTGAGGTCGGGGCCGGGCAGCAGGACCGTGCCGGGGCCGCTGGCGGGGTCCCCCGGGCCCGCTCGGGCGACGACGACACCGCGCCCGCCGCTGGCCGGAGTGCCGGGGACGCCTCGAATGCCTCAAGTGTCTCGGGTGCCTCGGGTGCCTCGGGCGCCTCCGAGGGCCCCGCCGCCCCACCGTCCGCGGACGCCCCGGCCGGCTCCTCCGCCACCGGATCCGGTTTCCTCGCCGTCACGCTGCGCACTCCCGCCCCCGTGCTCACCCCGCCCGCCGGAGCCACCCTGCTGCTCCCGGCCGAGGTGTCACCCGACGCGGCCACCTGGCACGTACCGCTGCCGTCCGGGACGCCGGAGGTCCGTATCCCCTCGGTACGCGGGCCGGACGGCGCGACGACGGGCGGCAGCGGCCGACTGCGCGGCAGCGGCCCCGCTCCCCTGCCGACGGTCGCCTCCGACGGCAACGGGGACGGTACGGCGACCGATCCGGCCACCGAGAACCGTCTGCTGGAGGAGGAGCTGCGGGTCGCGCTGGCCCGGGTGGACTCCCTCGCCGCCGACCAGCGCCGGCTGACGCACGAGCTGGCCGAGACGAACAGCGGGGTACTGGCCCTCTACGTCCAGCTGGAGGAGCGCGACGAACAGCTGCGCACGGCCCACGGCCACATCCTGCGCGAGCTGGAGGACGCGCTGCGCCCGCCGCCGATCGCGGTGGACGGGCTGGAACTCGCCGTCCACTACGCGCCGGCCGGTACCGACGCGCCCACCGGCGGGGACTTCTACGACTGGTTCATGCTGCCGGACGGGACGGTGCACATCACCGTCGTCGACGCGCTCGGGCACGGCGTGCGCAGTACGCGCAGTGCGCTGAACGTCACGCACGCCGTACGGACGCTCGCACTGGAGGGCCACCCGCTGAAGTCCATCGTGGCCCGGACGGACGAGATCCTCGCTCCGCTCGACCCGGAGCTGATGGCCACGGTGCTGCTGGCCCGGATCGACCCGGCCAACGGGGATCTGCTGCTCGCCAACGGCAGCCATCCGCCGGCGCTGGTCGTGCGGGCCGCCGGCGGGGAGGAGTATCTGGAGGTCCGGGGGCGCGGGGTGGGCTATCCGTTCCCCGGCAGCGAGCGGCTGCTGCACGCAAAGCTGGACGAGGGGGACCTGCTCGTCCTGTACACCGACGGACTGACCGAGAGCCGCCGGGACCCCAGGGAGGGCGAACAGCGGCTGGCCGAGAGCGCGCGGCAGCACCGCGACCGGCCTGTCCGGGAGATCCCCGGCGCCATCGCCGAGGACATGCACACCGTCATCCTGCACTCCGACGACACGCTCGCCCTGGCCGTCCGGCTGTCGCCGCGCTCAAGCTGAGCGCTTGCTCCGCCGGGCGACGACGGCGCTGACGGTCTTGCCCTGGGGGGAGGTCTCCACCGAGGTGGAGGCGGCGAGGCGGCGGACCATCGGCCAGCCGAAGCCGCCGCCCTCGCCCCGTACGTCCGGATTGCGCTCGCACGGCGGCCGGGGGCTCGCATCGGCCACGGCCACCGTGACGGTGTCGGGCCCGGCCGCCAGGCTCAGCGTGCAGGTGCGGGTGAGGGTGTGCCGGACGGCGTTGGTGACCAGCTCGGAGACGATCAGCACGACGGCGTCGGAGGCGTCCCGGTCCAGCGGCGGCCCCAGACCTTTCAGGAAGTCGCCGGCCTCGTCCCGTGCGACGGCTGCCGCTTCGGGGTTGTTCTCCAGCGTCACCACCAGTGGGGGCGCAGCGGAAACCCTGTGCGGGGCCGTGGCGCTGCTCATCGGGCTCACCTCGTTTCCCGTTGGACCGTAAGGCGTACAAGTAGGCAGCTTTCCCGCCGGACCACGGCGCAATCACCCCGATGTACAGGGAACCGTACGTTCCCCATGAGGTGTTCACCGGCCCCGGCGGGCCACTCGTAAGCGCTGCCCCACAGACCGGGTACCCCGTCCGGAGCGGGGTACAAGGGCAACCTCGGCCCGGTTCACGACAGGGCCGGCCGGGAAAACCGGACACCCCTGGGCACGGCCGTGCGCGGCCGTGCGGGCGGGTGTCCGCCCACGACCGCTCAGGAGATCAAGGAGGAATACGCCATGTCGTCCTCGCTGCTGGAGAGTGTGGACATCAAGGCTCCCGTCGCGGTGAGCTGGGCGCTGTGGGCGGACGTCACGCACTGGCCGAAGTTCCTGAGCCATGTGCGGATGGTCGAGCGCCTGGACGACACGCATTTCGTCTGGCAGCTCTCGCTGCCGGGCGCGGACAAGAATTTCGTGGCGGAACTCACAGAAGTGAAACCACAGGACCGCATCGCCTGGAGAACGACGGAGGGCGTCCATCACGCGGGCGTCGTCACCTTCCACCGGCTCAGTGACACATCGAGCCGTGTCACGCTGCAAATAGAGTACTCACCGGAAGGTTTCGTGGAACATCTGGGTTCCTCGACCAACCTGGACTCCGCCCTCGCCAACTACGACCTCGGGGAATTCCGGAAACTCGCGGAAACCGCCGCGGCGGGCTGAACCGGGCGGGCCCGGCGGCCGTCCGGCGGCACGTACAGCCGCACTCCGCCCGCGCCGGCCCCCTCCCCACGCCGGCCCCCTCCCCGCACCGGCTACGCCCCCGGGCGGGCCACGCCGTCGGCGGCCGCCGCCTCCGGCACCGTCTCGTACAGCGGGAGCACCCCGTCGAGACCGGTCATCTCGAAGAGGCGGCGCAGCCCGGGTGACGGGGCGGCCAGGCGCAGCCGGGTGCCGAGGGCCGCGTGCTGCTGCAACAGCACGTTGACGGTCGTGGAGTCGGCGAAGTCCACCTGGGACAGATCGACGACGACCGGCCGCGGCTCACCTCCGGCGGGCCCGGTGCCGTGCGTGTCGCCGCCCGTCGCGCGAAGGGCTTCCTCCAGGGGTGCGACGGTGTCGATGTCGAGCGGTCCGGTGACGGTGACGACCACCGCGTCCTCGGCACGGTGGCCCTCCCGCACCACGACCTGTGTCGGCCGGTCTGGGCTGGACTGTGACTGCACGGTCATCCTCGGCGGTTACGGGATCGGTGGCCGGATCCGGACTGCTGTCCGGCCGGATCGGATGATCAACAATAGAAGCGATTGTTGCCGTTTGACAATATTCCAGAAAGGCAACAATCTTGTCCCCGTCACTGAGCAACACGGCTCTGCCCGGAGTGACTTCGGATCGAGAAGCGGGGCCTGAATGACTTCATGCGGTGTCCGCGCTGTCCGCGCCGAACGTACGGCGTCCGGCGACCGGGCGGCCGTCCTTGGCGTCCTTCGCCTCCTGGGCCGTACGGTGCAAGGCCGCCGCCCTGCGGAAGGCGGCCAGCCCGGACGCCAGATCGGCGACCTGCGCCGGATCCATCCGCGCCACGATGGCCGCGACCTCGCCGGTACGCGCCGCCCGGTACTCCTCCAGGAAGGCCCGCCCGCGCAGCGTCAGCCGCAGCTCCACCTCCCGCCGGCTCGTCGGGCTCTGACAGCGTTCGGCCAGCCCCATGGCCTCCAGACGGTCGCAGAGACGACTCACCGCGGGCGGTCGCGAGCCGAGTTCGTCGGCGAGAGCGCGCAGATTAGTACCCTCGTGTTCCTCGATCACCAGAAGAGCCCGCAACTGGGACGGCGAGACCTGCGCCGAGCGTGCCGTCTCCTGACCGCGGCCCCACAAGACCTCCAGCAACTCGGAGGCGGCAAGGGTGGCCTCGGTCACCTGCTCGCGTGGGTACGACTGACCGGGGAAACGGGACACACGACCACTCTGTCACCCTCCGGCCGCCCGCGTCAGCCCGGCCATGTCGAGATCCACCGAAATAAGAATGTTTGAGAAACCGTGACCCTGAGCTGTGATGTCGAAAGAGCGGTTCGCGCGGCGGCGCCGCACGCCCTGGTGGACGCGCTGCGCGCAGCACTCGCCGCGGCCTACGGAGCCACGGCCGTGCATCTGTTCCTCGCGGACTACGGCGGTACGGTGCTCAGGCCGTTCTCCTCGCTCGGCGAGGACCCCGCGGCCGCGCTGTCCATCTCCAACACACCGGAGGGGCGCGCCTTCGGCAGCCAGGAACGGCACGAACGGCAGGCCGGGACGGACGGCGCCGTCGACCACCACCTGCCGGTGACGGTCCGCGGCGAACGCCTCGGCATCCTGACCGTCCGGCTGCCCGGCGACCGCAACCTGCCCGGGGTCGCCGACGGCCTGGCCCACGCGGCGGATCTGCTCGGCCACGAGATCTTCGTCGCCGAGCGCGACACCGACGTCTACCAGCGGGCCCGCCGTACGACCCGGCTCACCCTCGCCGCCGAGATGCAGTGGCAGCTGCTGCCCGCGCGCGCCTGCGTGGCCGAGGAGTACGCCATCGGCGCCCAGCTGGAGCCGGCCTACGCGATCCACGGCGACAACTACGACTGGGCCGCGGACGCGGACGAGCTGACCCTCGCCGTCACCAACGGCATGGGCACCGGCGTCGAGGCGTCGGTCCTGTCCCACCTCGCGGTCAACGCGCTGCGCAACGCCCGCCGCGCGGGCATCGGCATCGCGGACCAGGCGGCCCTCGCCGACCAGGCTCTCTACGGGCAGTACCGCGGCTCCGCCTACGTCTCGACGCTGCTGCTCCGCTTCCAGCTCGCGACCGGCCGGGTGGAGGTCGTGGACGCCGGTTCGCCGCAGCTGTGGCGGCGCCGGGGCCGGACCATCGGCCGCGTCCCCCTCGAACCGCAGCTGCCGCTCGGCATGTTCGAGGAGACGCAGTACGTGGCCCAGGAGTTCGAGGTGCTCCCCGGCGACCGGCTCCTCTTCGTCAGCGACGGCGTGTACGCGGCGGTCTCGCCGCCCGGTGAGGAGTACGGCGAGCACTCCCTCGCCCGCGCGATCCACGCCACCAGCCTGCTCCCCGCGGCCAGCGTCCCCCGGGCCGTCCTGCGCGACCTGGCCGAACACCGCGACGCCGAGTCGATGGACGACGCGCTGGTGCTCTGCCTCGACTGGTTCGGCAAGTCGGGGAACCGCGGGCGGTGAGACGGGGGCGTTGAGACGGCGACGATCGCAGGGGCCGGGGTTTCTCCGTGTTCCGGCTCCCCGGATGTCCGGAGCCCCGGCCCCTCCCCTGTCCCTACTTCTTGATCCAGCCCTTCTTCACCAGGGCGTCGCACGTGGCCACCGGGTCCTTCTTCCCCTTGTACTGCTTCTTCACTTCCTTGAGGCAGTCGGCGTACGGGAACGGGGGCCCGCTCTGCTCCGCCCGGGGCTGAACCGTCGCGGCCGCCTCGGCGGCCGCTCCGGTGAACAGCACACCGCTCGTCGCAACCGCCACGGCCAGGGCGAAGGTCATCCGTCGCATGGTCGTCATCCCTCCTCGGGTCTCCTCGCGCCGGAACCCAGCGCTCCGGACGCGCGTGAGCCTTCCGGCAGCTCGTCGGGGACCAGCGGCGCGAAAGGACTCGACCCCGCCCAACGAGCCGACCCGCCGCGGGAAACGCCGTCCGGCCCGTGGTCGCACCGTTTGCCACGGACACGGAATCCGTACGGGTGGACCACGCGGCGCTGCGGCCCCCGCGCGGCGGTCCGGCTCCGGCTGTTCACGTCCCGGAGGGGTGCCGGAGACGTTACCTACTGGTAAGTGGTCACTCGCGGGCTCCAGACTCCCCGTGCTTCCCCGCCCTCCCCACACCAAGGAGCTTTCCACGTGGTCACCTCCCGCAGCGCCCGGACGGCAACGCTCGCGCTCGCCACGGCGCTCACGGCACTCGCCGCCGCGGCCGTGCCCTTCCCGGCCGGGGCCGCCCCGGCCGCGGCACCGCCCGCCGTCACCCCGCGGGCCGAGACCGCGGCCCTGCACGACGACGCGGCCGGCGGCGACGCCGACGCGGACGACCCGGCGATCTGGCGCAATGCCGCCGACCCGGACCGCAGTCTGGTGATCGCCACCGCGAAAAAGGGCGGCCTGCGGGTCTACGACCTCGACGCGCGCGAGGTGCAGTCCGTGCCGGCACCCGCCGCGCCCGGCCCGGGCCACGCGCCCGGCCGCTTCAACAACGTCGACCTGATATCCGGCCTGCGGCTGTCCACGGGCCGCGCCGACCTCGCGGTGACCAGCGACCGCGGCAACGACCGGCTGCGCTTCTACCGCATCGACCGCGACCGGGCCGGCGGCCCGCTCACCGACGTGACGGACCCCGCGGCCCCGCCCGTCTTCTCCGCCTCGCAGCAGGAGATCGACGGGCAGCGGACCGCTTACGGCCTCGCCACCTGGACCGACAAGGCCAGCGGCCGCTCGTATGCGCTGGTCAGCCGCCGTGAGCGGACAACCGTCGCGCTGGTGGAACTCGTCCCCGGCTCCGGCGGGACGGTCGGCTACCGCAAGGTCCGCACCCTGGACCTGCCCGCCGCCTTCCGCCTCCCGAACGGGAAGTCGTGGTCCCCCTGCGCCGAGCCCGGCGAACTGCCGCAGGTCGAGGGCATGGTGGTCGACCCGGACAACGGCACGCTGTACGCGGGCCAGGAGGACGTCGGCATCTGGCGGCTGCGCGCCGACCTGACCGGCACGCCGAAGCTCGTCGACAAGGTCCGCGAGTACGGCGTCCCGGCCACGTACGACGAGGCGACCGAGGAGTGCGTCGCGGGTGCCGACCCGGGCTACGGCGGCAAGCGGCTGACGGCCGACGTGGAGGGTCTGACGCTGGTCACGGAGTCCGACGGCGACGGTTACCTGCTGGCGTCCAGTCAGGGCGACAACACCTTCGTGGCCTACGACCGCGAGATCTCCGACGACAACGAGTACGAGGGCGGCTTCCGCGTCACCGCCGCCTCTGCCACCCTCGACGGCTCGGAGGAGTGCGACGGCGCCGCCGCGCTGGCGGCACCGCTGGGCGCCAGGTACCCGAAGGGTCTGCTCGTCGTGCAGGACGGCCACGACACTCCCGAAGACACCGAACGCCCCTCCACCGGCTTCAAGTTCGTGGACCTCCGGGACGTACTGAAGGCGGTGGACGACTGACCCGCCCCCGGACGGGCACCGGCCTCCGGGCCGGGCTCCCCGGGCACGGTTCACCCGCGGCGGATGAAGCGGGGCCCGCCCCGCGGCGTTGCGATGCGGCCATGGGTGCACACCACGGCGCCAAGTGCGCGCCGGGAATTGTCCTGTTGCTCGGTCCACGGCTGGCCCTGCGGGCCGTGGTCGCCGTGGGTACGGCGGTGGGCGCGGCGGCCGAACGGATCGGTGACAGGGTCGGCCGCGCCCGGCGCGCCGCGCTGCGGCGGGTCGTCGCCGCGGTCGTCGCCCAGCTGGACCTGGACGCTCTGGTGGCGCGGGTGGACGTGAACAAGGTGGCCGAGCGGGTGGCGGTGGACCGCGTCGCCGACCGGGTCGACGTCGAACGGATCGCGCGCCGGGTCGACATCGACGCCCTGCTGGTCCGGGCCGATCCGGTCGGTCTCGCCCGGCAGGTGCTCGAAGAGATCGACATCGGCCGGCTCGTCCGGGACACGGGCGGCAGTCTGACGGGCGACGCGGTGGACGCCGTACGGCTGCGGAGCGCGCGTGCCGACCGGCTGGTGGACGCCTTCACCGACCGGCTGTTGCGACGGAACGGTAGCGTTCCGTCGTCAGCACCCTCACCGCCGTCGTCCGCACCGCCGTCGTCATCACCACCCTCACCGCCGCCCCGGGGCGGCGAGGCCGTCGAGGGCTCCGGGCCCGGCGCGCCGACCGGCCGGACCGCCCCGTGACGCCTCCTTCGCCCGCCGCCGGTCTCAGCCCCTCCCACCTGCAAGGCCGCACCGCGGGCCTGGTCTCCCGCGCCCTGGCGGCCGTCGCCGACGCCCTGGTCGTGCTGGGCATCGCCGTGCTGGCCGGACTGGCCCTCGGAGCCGTCCGCTTCCTCGTGTCCGGGCCGCCGTTCGCGGTACCGAGGCCGTCGGACGGGTTCACGGGTGCCTTCGGGGGCTGCCTCGCCGTCGGATACCTGGCGGTGGGCTGGTCGGTGACGGGCCGGACCGTGGGCGGTCGGCTGATGGGACTGCGGGTGGCGCACCGCTCGGGACGGCGGCTCCGGCCGGGCCGCGCCCTGCTCCGGGCCGTGCTGTGCGTCGCGCTGCCGCTGGGGTTGTTCTGGGCGGTGCCGAGCAGGCGCGGCGCGTCCGTGGCCGATCTCGTCGTCCGCAGCGCGGTCGTGCACGACTGGTACGGCGGACGGGCCGCCCGGGGCACGGGAGCCGTCGCGTCAGCGCGGCGCCGGCTGCCGCGGGAGCAGCGTGGCGGCGAGGAAGCCGCCGCATCCGACGACGGCCAGCACGATCAGCGCGGCGGCGTAGGAGCCGAACGCCAGGTCGGCGACGAGGATGGTGCCGGCGACCGCCGTGCCGAGTGAGGAGCCGAGGTTGGACACGCTGCGCGACAGTCCGGAGATCTCGCCCTGCTGGTCCTCGGGGAAGCTGGACTGCACGACGTTCACCGAGGGGGTCAGCATCACGCCGAGTCCGAGGCCGATCAGCAGCAGTCCGGGGGTGGCGGCCCAGGCGCTCGGGGAGGCGTTCACCATGACGAGGAGGATCACGATGCCGCAGACCGTCACGGCGAAGCCGGTCATGACCAGGGCCCGCGGCGTGCGCCGCTTGGCGAAGCGCTCGGCGGCGAGCGAGGCCGCGAGGAGGCCCGCGGTGGCCGCCGTGAAGATCACTCCGGTCCGGATGGCGTCGTAGCCGCGGACCACTTGGAGGTAGGCGGCCACCACGAACGACACCCCCATGAGGATCAGCCACTGGAGATTCTGGGTGAGCAGACCGAGGTTGGAGGTGCGGTCGCGGAACAGGCCGGTGGACAGCAGCGGTTCGCGGCCCGCGCGCTCCCTCGTCCTGATCCACCGGAAGAACCCGGCCAGCACGAGGACGCCGAGCAGGAGCAGCCCCGCCATCAGCCAGCCGTTGTCGTCGGCGGCGAGGATTCCGGCGACGACGAGGATCAGACCGGCGGCCGACAGGACCGCCCCGCCGATGTCGAAGGGCCGGGCGGGCTCCGGGGGCAGCGGGTCCGCGATCCGGCGGCTCAGTACGACGATCACCACGACCACCAGCGCCTGGAAGACGAAGGCCGCCCGCCAGCTCAGCCCCGAGGTGATGAGCCCGCCGATCAGCGGCCCGGCGGCGGCGCCGACACCGCCCATCGCCATGATCACACCGAACGCGCGGGCGCGGGCCGTGATGTCCGTGAAGAAGAGCGTGGTGAGGATGTAGACCGGCGGGATGAGCAGGGCCGTACCGACGCCTTCGAGGATCGAGTTGCCGAGGATCAGTACGCCGAGGCCGGGCGCGGCCGCGCTGAGCAGGGCGCCGACGCCGTAGACGATCAGACCGGCCACCAGGCACCGCTTGCGGCCGAGGCGGTCGGTGAGCTTGCCGCCGGGAATCATCAGCGCCGCCATGACCAGCAGGAAGATGGTGATCGCGAGTTGCACTCCCTGCACGGTGGTGTCGAGGTCCGCGCTGATGTCGTTGATCATCACGTTCATGTTGGAGCCGGCGAAGCTGCAGATGAACTGGGCGAGCGCGAGCGGCACCAGCACCTGGCGCGGTGTGCTCGGCACGTGTCCGCGGGTCCCCGTCCCGGGGCCGGTGGGGCCGGTCGGTACGGTCATCGTCTGGCCTCCGATCGCTGCTGCCCGGCGGACGACGTGCGGCCGTCCGCCGGGCGCCGTTCATCGTCCCGGCCGGAGTGATCGCGCGTCGTCACCCGCCGGGGGTGACGACGTACCCCTGCCTCCCGGAGCACCCTCGGCGCCGACGCGGGGCAATCCGCACCCGCCTCGGAGACGGAGGGCCTGTCATGGCCACCACGACCAGCCCGCACCACCGCTCGGCAGGAGCCATGGCCGCCGCGAGCGGCCTGACGATCTTCGCTGCCGTGATGCTGTTCATCTCCGGTGTGCTCGACCTCTTCCGGGGCATCATGGGCATCGCCGAGAACGAGGTCTTCCTCAACACCCCCAACTACGTGTTCAAGTTCGACCTGACCAGCTGGGGATGGATCCACCTGGCCTTCGGCGCGGTCGCCGTCATCGTGAGCCTCGGTCTGTTCACGGCGGCCACCTGGGCCCGGGTCCTCGCGATCGGTATCGCGGCCCTGCTGATCGTCGTCAACTTCCTCACCATTCCCTACTATCCGGTCTGGTCGATCACCCTGATCGCGCTGTACGGGGCCACCATCTGGGCCCTGTGCGTGGTCCGCCGGGACACCCTCGGCGATTGACCGGAGCGGATCCGTGCCGGACCGGGCGGTGCGTGCGGCGGACGAGTGGGCCGGGCGGATCGCGCAATTCATCGCACCCCTTCGGGTGAAGCCGGGGTCGCAGGTCGAGTTGGGCAAGGACTTCGACCCCGGACACAAGGCGGGCATCAAGCGCAAGAGCGACGGTCAGGAGCTGCTGCGCACCGGTGTCACCCTGCTGGCCGACCAGCAGCGGCGGCTGGCCGCGCAGGGCACCCACGGAGTGCTGGTGTGCCTGCAAGCGCTGGACGCCGGCGGTAAGGACGGCACGATCCGGCACGTGATGACCGGAGTGAACCCGCAAGGGGTGCACGTGGTCGGCTTCAAACAGCCGTCCGCCGAGGAACTCGACCACGACTACCTGTGGCGCTACGCCTGCCACCTCCCCCGGCGCGGGGAGATCGGGATCTTCAACCGGTCGCACTACGAGGAGGTCCTGGTGGTGCGGGTGCATCCGGAACTTCTCGACCGGCAGCGCCTGCCGGGCCGGGGCCGGCGGCAGGACCTGTGGCACCGGCGGTTCCGGGAGATCAACGACTGGGAGCGGTATCTGACCGACAACGGCTTCCGGCTCGTGAAGCTGTTCCTGAACCTGTCCCGGGAGGAGCAGCGGGCCCGCTTCCTGCAGCGGATCGACGTCCCCGAGCGTAACTGGAAGTTCTCGGCGGCCGACATCCGCGAGCGCGCCCGGTGGGACGACTACCAGCGGGCGTTCTCCGCCATGCTGTCCGCCACCAGCACCCGCTGGGCGCCCTGGTACGTCGTCCCCGCCGACCACAAGTGGTTCGCGCGCATCTGCGCGGCCGCGGTGCTCGCCCACGTCCTGACCGAGATCGGTCCGCGGTACCCGGACGTCGGTGAGCAGGCCCGGCGCGACCTGGCGCGGGCCCGGAAGCAACTGGAGGCGGAACGCGGGCGGCCGCGATGACGGACGCCGGCGGCCAAGGCCCCCGGAAGACGGCCGGCCGGGGCGCCCGGGCCGTGGCGAAGGCCCGGGCGGCGGCGCCCGGCCTGCGTACGTTCTCGGACTACCGGCGGGAGTGGCTCGTCAAGGACGTCGTCGCCGGCGTCGTGCTGACCACGTTGCTGGTGCCGCAGGGCATGGCGTACGCGGAACTGGCGGGGCTGCCCGCGATCAACGGCCTGTACACGTCCGTCCTGTGCCTGCTGGCGTACGCGGTCTTCGGCCCGTCGCGGATCCTGGTGCTCGGCCCGGACTCCTCCCTCGGCCCGATGATCGCCGCGACGGTGCTGCCGCTGGCCGCCGCCGGCGGCGACAGCGGACGGGCGGTCGCGCTCGCCTCGGTACTGGCCCTGCTGGTCGGTGCGGTGATGGTCCTGGCGAGCGTGGCGAAGCTCGGCTTCATCGCCGACCTGATCTCCAAGCCGACCATGATCGGCTACATGAACGGGCTGGCGCTGACCATTCTGATCGGGCAGCTGCCGAAGCTGTGCGGCCTCTCGACGGACGCCGACGGGCTGCTCGGCGAGGTGTCCGGGTTCGCCCGCGGGCTGGCCGACGGGAAGGTGGTGCCCGCCGCCCTGGCGGTGGGCGCGGGCGGGGTCGTGCTGATCCTGGTGTTGCAGCGGTGGCTGCCGAAGGTGCCGGCGGTGCTCGTCATGGTGCTGCTGGCCATGGCCTCGACGTCCCTGTTCGGTCTGGCCGACCGTGGCGTCGGCCTGGTCGGCTCCCTGCCCACCGGCTTCCCGCCGCTGTCCGTGCCGCATGTCGCCTGGGACGATCTCGCTCCCCTGTGCGCCGGGGCGGTGGGCATCGCCCTGGTGTCCCTGGCCGACACCATCTCCAACGCGTCGGCGTTCGCGGCCCGCACCGGACAGGAGGTCCAGGGCAACAAGGAGATGCACGCGATCGGTGCCGCGAACCTGGCGGCGGGGCTGTTCCAGGGCTTCCCCGTCAGTACGAGCGGCTCGCGGACGGCCGTGGCCGAACGCGCGGGCGCCCGGACCCAGCTCACCGGCGTCGTCGGAGCCGTACTGATCATCGTCATGCTGGTGCTGTTCCCGGGCCTGTTCCGCAGTCTGCCGCAGCCCGCGCTGGCCGCGGTGGTCGTCACGGCCGCGCTGTCGCTGGCCGACCTCACGGGCACGGTACGGCTGTGGCAGCGGCGCAGGACGGAGTTCGCCCTGTCGGTCGCGGCCTTCCTCGGTGTGGCGCTGCTCGGGGTGCTGCCCGGCATCGCGGTCGCGGTCGGCCTGTCGATCCTCAACGTCTTCCGGCGCGCGTGGTGGCCGTACAACACCGTGCTGGGCCGGGTGCCGGGCCTGGAGGGCTATCACGACGTGCGCTCCTACCCGGACGCCGACCACCTGCCCGGGCTGGTGATCCACCGTTTCGACGCGCCCTTGTTCTTCGCCAACGCCAAGGCCTTCCGCGACGAGGTGCTGCGCCTGTCGCACGGCGAGCCGCCGCCCCGGTGGATCCTGGTCGCCGCCGAGCCCGTGACCGATGTGGACACCACCGCCGCCGAGGTGCTGGCGGATCTGCGCACGGCGCTCGACGGCCGGCGGGTCCGCCTGGTGTTCGCCGAACTCAAGGACCCGGTGCTGCGCAGGCTCGACACGTACGGGCTGACCCGTGCCTTCGGTGCCGACCGGTTCTTCCCCACCGTCGAGTCCGCCGTGGACGCGTACCGTGCCGGGACCGGGGCGGCTTGGACCGCGGCCGGTCCGCCTCCCGGTCCCGGCACGGACGGCGGTCCGCGGCGCGCGGGGTGAGGCGCACCGCCGAGCCGGTCGGTCTCAGTCCCGGTCCGGGCCGACGGCCAGGAGATGCGTGCCCCAGGCCTCCAGGTCGACGAACAGGCCGGGGCCGGCCAGCTCGGTCCCGGACCGCGCGTAGCGCTCACCGTTCAGCAGTCCGGTCAGCAGCCATGCGCCGGAGCCCAGCTCCGGCCACGGCAGCCGGACGCGTCCCTGGGCCGGCTGGTCCGAGAGGTTCAGCACCGTCAGGAACCGCCCGGAGGGGCCCGCCCAGCACCAGGCGAGGATGTTCCCGGCGGACGCGTTGTCGGGCCAGCCCGCGCACTCCAGCAGTTCCCACCGTCCGGTCCGCATCCCGCTGCGGTGCACGCCGGCCAGCAGCCGCTCGTGGAAGGCCCGCAATGCGGTGTCCACCGGCTCGTCGGGACGCCGGTCCAGGAAGACCGGCAGCCGGGTACGACGCCCGGTGAACTGGCCCTCGTGCCACAGTGTCGCGCCCGGCAGCGTGGCGATCAGCACCGCCGCCGCGCGCTCCTTGGCCGGGTGCAGCGTCTCCGCGGCCCGGGGCTCGTCGTGGTTCTCCAGGAACCGTACGAGCTTGCGCTGATAACTCTCGTCCGCCGTCAGGTGCTGCCGTACCGCCTCGGGGCTCTCGTTCAGGATCCGGTCGTAGAGCCGCTTGTCGTAGCAGAAGTCGAACCCCTGCTGCTGCAAAGCCCATTCGAGGTCCCAGTACGCCTCGGCGGCGAAGGTCATGCCGGGGTGGCGCTGCCGTACGCCGTCGATGACCGTGGGCCAGAAGTCGTCCGGCGGCGGGGCCCCGGCGCGCTGCCCCCAGGTGCGGGCGAAGATGTCGTTCATCAGCAGCATGGCCATGTCGCAGCGCACCCCGTCGCAGACCTGCCCGATACGGCCCAGCACGTCCGTCGTCGCCCGGCGCAGGGCGGGGTCGAAGGCGTTCAGCTGCACCACGTCCGGCCAGGGCGGGAAGAAGGGGTCGCGGCCGCGGGCGAGGACGGCGGCCCCGGTGTCGAGGTAGGCGGCCGGGTCGCGCCGGGCGTCGTCGGCGGTGCCCCGTACGAAGTACTCGGGGTGCTCGGTCACCCAGGGGCTGTCCGGGGCGACGTGGTTGGGGACGTAGTCGAGCAGCAGCCCGATGCCGCGGCTGTCGAGTTCGGCGCGCGCGGCGGCCAGCCCTTCGGCGCCGCCGAGCGTCGCGTCGACTTCGTAGCGCCGGATGCAGTACGGCGAACCGGCGATCCCGCTCTCCTCGATGCCGGGTACGGCCTGGGCGAACGCGGTGCGCAGCGACGGGTCCCCCAGGGCGATGCCGCGGCCCTGGGGACTGCGCTCCCACACCCCCATGAGCCAGACGGCGTCGATGCCGTGCGGGGTGATCTCGTCCCACGCGTCCTTGGACACGTCGCCAAGTCCGGCCGGAGCGCCGGTGCGGCGCCGGACCTCACGCAGCCACACCCGGGTGTTGGCCTCGTACACGACGGGCTGTGCCGGCAGCTCGGTCATGGCCTCTCCTTCCGGGCCGGCTCCGCCAGGAAGTCGCCGGGCGTGAGCGTGCCGAAGATCTTCATCAGGGTGACGAGCAGGCCCGTCCAGCCGGTCTGGTGGGCCGCGCCGATCCCGGCGCCGTTGTCGCCGTGGAAGTACTCGTGGAAGAGGATCAGGTCGCGCCAGTGCGGGTCGCTCCGGAACTTCTCCTGTCCACCGTAGACCGGCCGCCGGCCGTCCTCGCCGCGCAGGAAGAGGCGGGTGAGCCGGCGGGAGATCTCCTCGGCGGCCTCGAACAGGGTCATCCGCACGCCCGAGCCGGTCGGGCACTCGACGGTGAACCCGTCGCCGTAGAAGCCGTAGAGATTGAGCAGCCCGCGGACGACCAGGGCGTTCATCGGGAACCACACCGGGCCGCGCCAGTTGGAGTTGCCGCCGAACATGCCGGTGTCGGACTCGGCGGGCAGGTAGGACACCCGGTACTCCTCCCCGTGCACCCAGAAGGTGTACGGGTGCTCGGCGTGGTGCCGGGAGAGGGACCGGATGCCGTACGGGCCCAGGAACTCGTCCTCGGACAGGAGGTGGCCGAGGACCCGCACCAGCTTCTTCTCGTCCACGACGGACAGCAGCCGGGCCCCGCCGGTCTCGCCCGCCTGCGCCGACGTCAGCGTGACGGACAGGGAGGGGTGGCGGTCCGCGAAGCGGCGCAGGCGCTCCCCCAGGCCCGGTATCCGCTCCAGTTGCCGCGGGCGGAAGACGGTCGACGCGCACAGCGGCAGCAGTCCCACCATCGACCGGACCTTGAGCCGGACGGCCTGGCCGTCGGGCAGGCGCAGCACGTCGTAGTAGAACCCGTCCTCCTCGTCCCACAGGCCTTCCCCGAGGTCGCCGACGCGGTCCATGGAGCCGGCGATCCACAGGTAGTGCTCGACGAATTTCAGCACCAGTTCCTCGTAGGAGGGGTGGTGCTCGACGAGTTCCAGCGCGATCTGGAGCATGGACTGGCAGTACAGGGCCATCCAGGCGGTGCCGTCGGCCTGTTCGAGCCGGCCGCCGGTGGGCAGCGGCGCGCTGCGGTCGAAGACGCCGATGTTGTCCAGGCCGAGGAAGCCGCCCTGGAAGAGGTTGCGGCCCTCGGGGTCCTTGCGGTTGACCCACCAGGTGAAGTTCGTCAGGAGCTTGTGGAAGGTGCGCTCCAGGAACGCGGGGTCGGCGCGGCCCGTGGTGCGTTCCTCCATCAGGTGGACGAAGTACGCGGCCCAGGCGTGCACCGGCGGGTTGACGTCGCCGAAGTTCCACTCGTAGGCGGGGACCTGTCCGTTGGGGTGCAGGTAGGTGTCCTGGAGCAGCAGTTCGAGCTGCTGTTTCGCGAACCGGCTGTCCACGGCCGACAGGGCCACGGCGTGGAACGCCAGGTCCCAGGCGGCGAACCACGGGTACTCCCACTTGTCGGGCATCGCGATGATGTCGTCGCTGACCATGTGGAACCACTCGCGGTTGCGGACGCCGGGCCGCGGCAGGCTCCACGGGTCCAGACCGTGTTCGGAGAGCCAGGTCTCCAGGTCGAAGCCGTAGTACTGCTTCGACCACAGCATCCCGGCGACGGCCTGCCGCAGCACCCGGGCCTCGTCCTCGCCCGCGCCGGGCGGGGCCAGTTCGCGGTGGAAGGTGTCGGCTTCGGTGATCCGCTCCCGGAACACGGTGTCGAAGCCGCCGGCCAGTGACAGGGAGGAGCCGGTGGGCGCGAGGCGCAGCCGCAGGGTCTCCTCGCCGCCGGCGGGGACGGTCAGGGTGTAGTGCGCGGCCGCCTTGGTCCCCTCCCCGGCCGGGTTGACGGCGTCCTTCTCCCCGTCGACGACCGCGCGGCCGATGCCGTCCTTGACGTACGGCGTGGCGTTGGGCGTGCCGAAGAGCCGCTCGGTGTTGCTCTCATTCTCGGTGAACAGCAGCGGGACCGCTCCGGCGCAGCGCAGGTCGTAGCTGCCCAGCTCGGGGTGGACGGCCCGGACGGTCGCCGTCCGGCGTGGTCCGGACGCGGTGGCCAGCCGCGGTGCGGCGGCGCCCTCGTGCCAGGACCAGGTGTTGCGGAACCACAGGGTGGGCAGGACGTGCGCGGTCGCCTCGTCGGGGCCGCGGTTGGCTACGGTGATACGGATGAGGATGTCGTCGTCGGCCTTGGCGTACTCGACGGTGACGTCGAAGTAGCGGTCGTCGTCGAAGACGCCGGTGTCGAGCAGTTCGTACTCGAACTCCTGGCGGCCGCGAGACTGGTTGGTGGCCACCAGGTCCTGGTACGGGAACTCCGCCTGAGGGTACTTGTACAAGTAGCGCATGTAGGAGTGGCTGGGCGTGCTGTCGAGGTAGAAGTAGTACTCCTTCACGTCCTCGCCGTGGTTGCCCTCGCCGTTGGTCAGGCCGAACGCCCGCTCCTTGAGGATGGGGTCGCGCCCGTTCCACAGCGCGAGGGCGAAGCAGAGGCGCTGCTTCGCGTCGCAGATGCCGCCGAGCCCGTCCTCGCCCCACCGGTAGGCCCGGGAGCGGGCGTGGTCGTGCGGGAAGTACGACCAGGCGTCACCGCCCGCGCTGTAGTCCTCGCGGACCGTGCCCCACTGGCGTTCGCTCAGGTAGGGGCCCCACAACTGCCGGCGGTCGTCGTCGCCGGACGGGTCCGCCTGTGCCGCGTTCGTCTGCGTGGTCATGCCTGCCTCCCGGCCTCAGGGGCTCTCCCGGCAGCAGGCTCGGTCCCCGTACCGGTGTCCGCCTCACCTCGCCGGGGTGAGGAGCCGTCGCGCAGTGCGAGCGTGATCGCGGCTTCGTACGCCGCCAGCGCCGCGGCGGCCACGAAGAGGCTCGCCCAGGACGACAGCAGCAGCGCGACCAGGGCGGCGACGACCACGCCGGCGACCCGGAGCACATCGGCGTGGCCGCGTACCCAGGCGTGCGGTCCGCTCCCCGCGGTCACCTTCCGGCCGGTGCGCACGGCGAGCCGGCCGGTGGCCCGGGTGCCCCGGGACGTCTGGTGGCGCAGCCCGGCGGGCAGCCGCCCGGGGCCCACCAGGTACATCACGAGGGCCAGGACGACACCGAGCCACAGCAGCAGGTCGCCCCGGTCGCGCAGCGTCGTGAAGATCGTCCACAGCGCGTTCCGCGCCCCCTCCCGGTAGACGCCGGACGGCACCTGGGTGAGGATCTGGTCCCGTACCGCCCGCAGGACGCCGGAGAGCGCGGTGACGCCGATCACCAGCCACAGGCCCAGCTGGAGCAGGGTGCGCCGGCGGTTCGGGGAGACCCACAGGGCGAGGCCGAGCAGCAGCGGCACGGCGAGCACCAGGCCCACCAGCCCGCGCGTGAACAGCACCACGGCCTGCTGTACCTGCCCCAGGGTCGTGCGGTCGTAGAGCTTGATCTGTGCGAAGTCGGCGGGCAGTGACACGCCGAGCGCCTTGCCGATCCGGTCGCGCAGCCCGGGCGGCACCTCTCCGGACGACAGGGTGGGCAGGTCGAGGCGCTTGCCGAACAAGGTGGGGAGCCGGTCCTCCAAGGCGTTGAGGAGGTTGTTGACCAGCGGTAGCAGATTGAGGGTGACCGTGTCGCCCTTGACCCGTACGCCCTCGCTGCGGCCCTTCAGCACGGCGGTGATCCGCTCGTGCGCGAAGCGGTTGGCGGAGCGCCACAGGTCCTGGAACCGTTCGGTCGCCAGCAGCTTGGTGATCGTGTCGCGTACGTAGCCGTGTACGGCACCGGTGACCGGCCCCGCGACGAACGACGCCCGTGGCGGCAGCGCGTCGGACAGCCGCCGCTCGACGTCCAGCTGGTCGAGGACCTGGTTCGCGAGGTAGCTGGAGACGGCCGCGTTCACGGCAGGGTCTTCGGGCAGCCGCTCGACCGTGGAGACCCAGCGGTCCGTGTCCATCGCGGTGCGCGCGCCCCACACGCCGACGACCGAGGTGACCGTGAGGACCGCCACCAGCGCGATGACCACGGCGGCGACGAGCCGCCGGAGAGCCAGCAGCCTGGCCCGCCGTCGCCGCTGCGTACCGGCGCGCGCCCGCAGTTCCCGTACCTCCGCCCGCAGACGTTCCAGCTCGCCGCCGGCCGCGGAGCCTCCGGCGGCCGCCCCCTCGCCCGCTGCTCCCTCGTGGGCCATGTCGTCGCACCTCCGCAGCCACCGTCGCGGAGCCCGCGCCGTCCGGCCCTCACCTGTGGTGGGTGACGCGGCGGACGGCGGGCTCCGGCTGGATGGAGGCGGTCTCGGCACCGGCTCGTCGGAGGAGGGCGATCATGGCCATGATCGGACCGGTACAGCTGCTGACCGTCGCGTTCGGTCCCGAAGCGAAGTCCGAGGGCCGGATCATCGAGGAACTGGACGTCCTGGAGGCGACCGGCCAGCTCCGTGTCCTGGACATGCTCTTCGTCCGCAAGGAGCCGAACGGGCGGCTGTTCGCCCTCGACTACCAGGCGGAGAGCATGGGCGACACCGTCGCCGCGCTGCTCGGCCTCTCCGGCAGCAGGACGCCGGACACTCCGCCGGCCGCCCCCTCGCCGGACGGCGGCGGCGCCTTCGGTCTGTCCCCCGCCGAGATCGGCGGACTGGCCGAGGCGATGGACCCGGGCGTCGCGGCGGCATTCGTCCTGCTCGAACACGTATGGGCGATCCGTCTGAAGGCCGCGATCCGCGACACGGGCGGAGTGCCGGTCGCGGAAGGGTTCCTCACCGAAGAAGCGCTCGCGCCCGTGGCCGCCGAACTCGCGGCCGCGGCCCGGCGGCTGGGCGATCCGGCCGCCGTCCCGCCCACGCCAGGCCGGGCGACCGGCCGTTCCACCAGGAGGCACTGATGGCAGATCTCGTCGTACTCGGATTCTCGGACAAGGAGAAGGCGGACGCGGTGCTGCGGCTCGCCGCGGACCTGTCCCGCCAGGAACTGCTCGACCTGGACGACGCGGCGCTGGCCTGGCGGACCATGGACGGCAAGATCCATGTCCGCCAGTCGTACAACCCCACCGCGACCAGTACGGCCGGGGGCGCCCTGTGGGGCACGCTGTTCGGGATGCTGTTCCTGATGCCGGTGTTCGGAGCGGCGGTGGGCGCGGCCACCGGCGCGGTCGCCGGCAAGCTCACCGACGTCGGGATCAACGACGCCTTCGTCAAGGAGATCGCCGGCACCCTCGAACCGGGCCGGGCCGCGGTGTTCGCCCTGGTGCGCCGCTCCACACCGGACCGGGTGCGCGAAGCCGTACGCCCCTTCAACCCCAGCGTCATCCGTACGTCGCTGACCAAGGACCGCGAGGACGAACTGGCCGCGGCGCTGCACTCCGTGTGAGCGCACCGCCCGGGAACTTCACCCGGGTGAAACGGCGCCCGTCGCGCTGTCCGCGCCGCCGTGCCCGCCGCACACTTGCCTGAGCCGCACCCTCCCGCTCCGAGAGCGAGGTGCCGCCCATGGACTCGTGTCCGGAGGAGCAGCGCGACGGGCCTTCGTTCACGCCCTCGGTCACGGTGCCCGCGCTGCCCAGGTGGCTGGTGCCCAGACCCCGGCTGACGGACCGGCTCTCCTGGGGCGTGCTCGGGCCACTGACCGTGGTCGTCGGCCCGGTCGGCGCCGGGAAGACGGCGCTCGCCGTGGAGTGGGCGCACACCGGCCGGACGCCGGGGCCGGTGGCCTGGGTGACCTGCGACGGCCGCGACGAGCAGCCCGGCGTCTTGTGGCCGCGCGTGCTCGGCGCGCTGGGCGCGGCCGGCGCGGCCGTGCCGCCGGCCGCGCCGGCCTCCGGGGGCCCGCTGCTCGTGGCCGCCCTGACGGCCGGGCTGGCCGCACGCCGCGAACCGGTCGTGCTGGTCCTGGACGACTTCCGTACGGAACCGGGCTCGCCGACCGCCGAGACGGTGATCGGCCTGGTGAAGCACGCGGCTCCCGTACTGCGCCTGGTGGTGCTCTCGCGCCGGGACCCGCCCCTGCACCTGCACCGTTTCCGGCTGTCCGGCGAACTCACCGAACTGCGCACCCGCGACCTTGCCTTCGACGACCGGGAGACGGCCGCGCTGCTCGCCCAGCACGGTGTCGAGGTGTCCAGACAGGTGGTGAGCACCCTCAGGAAGCGCGCGGACGGCTGGGCCGCCGGTCTGCGCCTCGCGGCCATGTCCATGGAGAAACAGTCGGCCTGGTGCCCGAACTCCACCGCCGGGCCGCCGCCTGGCTGGGCGAACACGGGCTGCTCGCCGACGCGGTACGGCACTGGCTCGCGGCCGGCGACCACGGGAGGGCCGGCCGGCTGATCGTCCGCCGGCTGGCGATCGGCCAGGTCCTCGGGCTGACCGGAACCCGTCTGCCGGACGAGCTGGTCCGGCAGCTGTCCGAGGCTCCGCGGGCGGTCGAGCCCGAAGCCGCGCTCGTCGCGGCGGCCGCGGCGCCGGCCCACGGTGACAACGCGGCCGGTACCGGCTCCCTGGACCACGCCGCGCGGCTCATCGCCCGACTGCCCGCCGGCCAAGAGGACCGGATCGTCCGCTGCCGGCTCACCCACGCCGTGATCCGCATGGCCCAGCAGCGCTCCCGCTGCCCGGACACCGCGGGGGCGGCGGCGGCCGAGGCGGAGCTCCTCAGCCCGCGGCTGACGCGCGCGACGATGGCGGCGCACCCGGAGATCCCGGCTCTCACCCTGGCGATCCGCGGCCAGGGCCAACTGCGCGACGGCAGCCTGCATGCCGCTACGGTCTCCCTGTCCGCGGGCCTCAAGGCCGCGTGCGCGGCCGGGAACGGTGCGCTGCGCCGGGACTGCCTGGTCGACCTCGCCCTGCTGGAGGCGTTGCGCGGGCGCTTCCGCGCGGCCGACGAACTCGCCACGCACGCGTCCCAGCCGCCCCTGCCGGCCTGGACCGCGACGGACCGCTCCCGCTCCTCGCTGCACGTCGTACGCGCCTGGATCGGCCTCGCGCGCGGCGAGCCCGCGCAGACGCACCGTGAACTCGGGTACGCGCGCGCCGCGCTGAGCAGCGCACCCGACCCGTTCGTCACGGAGATCTGCGCGCTGACCGCCGGCCTCGCCAGGGCGGCGGAGCAGAGCGGGCCGCCGGCCGGCCGGATCGGTGACACCGTGGCCGGCTGTCGGCTGCCCGTAGGGCTGCTGCGGACGGTGGAGCCGGTGTGCGCGGCGGTGCTCGACTCGTCCGGCGGCCCGCGTACGCGCGTCCTGACCCGTCCCGAACATGTCCGCCCCGCCCCGGACCCGGTCGAGCGGCTCAGCGCGCGGGAACGGGAGGTGCTCGGCCGCCTCGCGCAGATGATGACGACCGAGGAGATCGCCGCGGACCTGTATCTGTCGGTCAACACCGTCAAGACGCATCTGAAGAGCGTCTACCGCAAGCTCGCCGTGACCCGCCGGTCGGCCGCGGTCCGGCGGGCCCGCGAGCTGAAGCTGCTGGTCGACGGGAAAGGTGGCTGACGGACTACAGGATCAGCCCCCGTTCCCGGGCCCGGCTCAGCGCCTCGGCCCGGGAGTGGGCGCCGAGCTTGCGGTACACCGCGCTGGTGTGGCTCTTGACGGTGTTGTACGACACGAAGAGGTCGTCGGCGACCCGCCGCAGCGAGGCTTCCTTCCGCAGGGCCCGGAGGACGGTCAGTTCACGTACCGTCAGCGGCTCGGCGGGCGCCGGGTGTGCCACGGTCCGGTTCCGCCGGGGTGCCGACGCCAGTACGGCCGCCGCCTCGTCCATCAGCGCCCGGGCGGTCCGCGGGTCGTCCAGGCGTTCCGCGGTCTCCACCAGGAGGTCGGCGACCCACGCCAGGCAGGCCGACACGGCCGCGTCCGCCGGTCCGGTGGCACGGTCCAGTGCCCGTAACCGTGCGCGCAGGTCGGTCACCCGGTCGGAGCCCTTCGGCCTGGCGGACATCCGGTGTCTTCGTGCGGTTCGGAGCGCGGCGGGCATGTCCTCACCCCCTGGCGGCAGGTGGTACACGCTCAGCTTCGCGTGGGGCGGTCCGGTTCCGGAAGGGGCCTTACGGCCCCTCGGCGTGGGTGTTCGGCCCGTCGGGGCCGCCCGTCCCGGGCAGTCGGCGGACCTCCAGCAACTCCAGTCCCAGCGCCTGGATACGGTCGAGGATGCCGTACAGCGCGGCCTGGTCGAGCTCCGCGCCGTACAGGACCGTCTCGGCCGGGCGCAGCCGGACCGTCAGCTCACCGAAGGCCGAGGTGAGGGCAGCACCGACCCTGCCCCGGACCCGGATCTCGAAAGCGCCGCCGCCGGACGGCGTTCCCGGTCGCCCGGGCCCCGCACCCGCCTGCGCGCCCATGGCGTCACCTCCGCTGCGGCGGCCTGGCCTCCCCGCCATTGTCGCCGGACGGCACAGGCCGGCCTCACCTCAGGAGGGTGACGGCGCACCGCGGTCCGCCCGGTCTCATCCTCCGCGGGTGAACCGGGCGCGGTGCCGCGGGGAGGATGCTCCGGCCCACCGAGGAGGCCCACCGAGGAGGAGGTGCAGGCATGGCCGAGCAGACGTCGGCTGGACAGAGCCGGCAGGGGGCGCCGGCACCCGAGCCCCGCATTCGCCCGGTCGCGCTCGGCGGGGTCGTGTTCGCCGTGTGCGTCCTGGCCCTCGTCGGGGCCTACCACGTGATCGCGGGACTCGCCGCGATCCTCGACCACAACTTCTACCGGGCGCAGGAGAACTACGCCTACGACTTCAGCATCAACGGATGGGGCTGGCTCCAGCTGCTCTCCGGCCTCGTCGTCCTCGCGGCCGCGTTCCACCTCTTCAACGGCCGTGCCTGGGCGCGTGCCGTCGGCATCGGGGTCGCGGCGGTCAGCGCGCTGGAGAACTTCTTCTTCACCCCGTACTACCCCGTGTGGTCGGCGATCATCATCGCGCTCGACGTCCTGGTGATCTGGTCCCTGGCCACGTACGGCCACCAGGAGGCCCACAAGGTCTACAACGCGCCGCTGTAGACCCGCCGCGGCCCGGGCGGAACGCGTCAGGCCGGTCCGTCGCGGTGTCCGGTGCGGCTTTCGCGCCGGTACAGCCCCAGTCTGACGAGCAGCCGCCAGTCCAGCGGCGGCCGGGCCTGCCGCACGCCCGGCCGCCGCCGGGGCACGACCACCCGCAGGGCCAGCGGCCGTATGTCGCAGTGCACCGGCACGCGCAGCCGCAGCGCCTCCCCGTCGACACCGACCGGGATCCGCTCCTGGTCGGCGTCGACGACGACGTGCGTGGCCGTCACCCGCGTCAGACCGGCGGCCCGCCGTCCCCGCACCAGACCGGCGGCGTGTGCGGCACCGCTGACCTCGACACCGACGCAGCCCAGTACGCCGGCGTCCAGGCGGGCCCGGCGCCCCAGCCCCGCGACGTCCCCGGTGCCGTACGGGTTGTTGCTCACCAGCAGCGCCTGCGGACCGTCGAAGGTGTGCTCCCCGGCCCGCGCGGTGAGCCGTCCGCCCCGGTGTCCCACGAGCAGGTCCGGCAGCAGGTCCAAGGTCGTGCGGGTCTTGCCGTCCCGGTACGAGGGGCTCTGCACCACCTCGGCGTAGGCGCCGAAGGACACGTTGTTGACGAAGGGCCGGCCGGCGGCGCGGCCGAGGTCGACCCGGAGTTCCACGCCGTCGTGCAGGGCGTCCAGGGCCTTCGACGGGTCGTCCCGGTCCAGGCCCAGATCCAGGGCGAAGTGGTTGCGCGTACCGGCCGGAATCACCAGGAAGGGCAGGCCGAGAGCGGCGGCCACATCGGCGACCAGGGCCTGTGTGCCGTCCCCGCCCGCGACGCCGAGCAGGTCGGCGCCCCCGGCCGCCGCCTTACGGGCCAGCTCGGCCACGTCGGTCTCCGCCGGGCCCTCCAGGAGCAGCACCTCCGCGCCCAGGGCCGTGGCCTTCTCGCGCAGCGCGAACCGGCGTACCTTGCCACCGCCCGAGCGCGGATTCATGATCAGAACGGGGTGGCGGGTCTTCGGCGCCGGGTGTTCGGGCATCGGGGCCGGCCTGTCGTGCAGGACGAGGGCCGCCCGGCCCGCGCCGGCGGCGGCCAGCCACAGTCCGGCGGACAGGGCGGCGACCCACGCCAGGCGGGCGCCGGTGTACTCCAGGAGGACCCACGCCGGAGCGGCCAGGGCCAGCAGGGCGGCGAGGACCCGCAGGACCCCTCGCCGGCTCAGGGTCCACCAGACCGCGGCGGCGGTGACCGCCAGGCCCGCGAATCCGACTCCCACCAGGGCGAAGGTGCGTATTCCGGCGAACACGCCCAGTACCAGCACCGCCGCCGCGGCGGCCGCCAGTGACGCGCGCGCCAGCCACCGTTGCTTCCGCAGGGTCGCTTCCATGCCGCCACCGTGCGCCGGCCCGGCCGTACGGGCATCACCCGGGCAAGGCGACCCGCGCCGGCCGGGACGGGCGACCCGCGAACCGGCGTCGGACCGGCCGCCGCGCACCTCTTCTTCCCCGCCCTCGTCCCCGCCCCGCCTCACACCGCCGGGGTGATGACGAACCGGCCGTACGGGCCGACATTCGTGCCTCGTGCCCGCCCGTCAGGAGGGAGGCGCCATGCCCGACGCCCAGCGCACCCACGCCACCGCCCAGGAGCGGGCCGCCCGCGGCCGGGAGGCCCGTACCCGCGTACCGCGGTCCGGCCACGCGGAGTTCGCTCCCGCGCCGGACCGGCCGGACCCGGTCGACGTGGTCGAGCGGCAGTCGGCGAGCAGGCTCCCGGAACTGGTGCCGATCCGGTACGGGCGGATGCTGGAATCCCCGTTCCGCTTCTTCCGCGGAGCCGCCGCCGTCATGGCGGGCGACCTCGCCGGCACGCCGTCCACCGGGCTGCGGGCCCAGCTGTGCGGGGACGCCCACCTGCTGAACTTCCGGCTGCTCGCCTCTCCGGAGCGGCATCTGATGTTCGACGTCAACGACTTCGACGAGACACTGCCCGGCCCCTGGGAGTGGGACGTCAAGCGGCTGTCGGCCAGCCTCGTCATCGCCGGGCGCGCCAACGGCTTCAGCGGGCCGGAGCGTTCCCGTACGGTCCGGGAGGCGGTTCGCGCGTACCGCGAGGCGATGGGCGGCTTCGCCGCGATGCGCAACCTCGACGTGTGGTACGCGCGCATCGACGCGGACGAGCTGTACAGCGCGCTGCGCGGGGAGTTGGGCAGGCGAGCCAAGCGGCGGCTCTCCCGCACCCTCACCAAGGCCCGCACCCGCGACCACCACCAGGCTCTGGAACGGCTCGCCCACACCGTCGACGGCGAGCTGCGGATCGCTCCCGACCCGCCCCTCGTCGTACCGCTCGGCGACCTCCTCCCCGACGTCGAACGCGAGCACCTGGAAGAGCAGTTGCAGGACCTGGTCGACCGCTACGCGCGGACCTTGCAGACCGACCGCCAGGCGCTCCTCGCGCAGTACCGCGTGGTCGACATGGCCCGCAAGGTGGTCGGGGTCGGCAGCGTGGGGACCCGCTGCTGGATCCTGCTGCTGCTCGGCCGGGACGACGCGGACCCGCTCTTCCTCCAGGCCAAGGAGGCGCAGGAATCGGTGCTCGCGCCGCTCGCGGGCCCGGCCCCCGGCGGGAACCAGGGGGAGCGGGTCGTCACCGGACAGCGGCTGATGCAGGCGGCCGGCGACATGTTCCTCGGCTGGGAACGCGTCAAAGGGCTGGACGGGCGGGAGCGCGACTTCTACCTGCGCCAACTGCGCGACTGGAAGGCCGTTCCCCAGGCCGACACGATGACGCCCCGCATCATGCGGCTGTTCGGCCGGCTGTGCGGCACGACCCTGGCCCGCGCCCACGCCCGCTCCGGCGACCGCATCGCCATCGCCGCCTATCTGGGCAGCTCCGACGCCTTCGACCGCGCGCTGGCGCGGTTCGCCGAGCGCTACGCCGATCAGAACGAACGCGACCACCGGGCACTGGCCGAGGCGGCGCGCGACGGCCGGGTAACGGCAAAGCCGGCCTGACAGCGAAGCCGGTCCGACGGCGAGGTCGGCCCGACGGCGAGGTCAGTCCGACGGCGAGGTCAGTCCGACGGGACGGGCGGCAGCCGCAGCCGCCGCCGGACGGCCTCGGTACGGGCGAGCACCTGTCCGACGGCGATGCCGAGCACCACGGTGGCGAAGAAGAGGATCAGCCAGGACAACAGGGTGAAGACGGAGCCGAGCGGCCCGTACCGTTCGACGCTCCGGGTCAGCGCCGGCGGCATCCAGAACCCGGAGAGCAGGGAGAACACCACCACACCGGCACCGGTCAGCAACGCCCCCGGCAGCAACAACATCCAGGGCAGCCGCCCGGCGAGCAGCAGATGCTGGGTCCACCACCACATCAGGACGGCGCAGACGAGCTGGAGCGGCACCCCCAGGACGGTGCCCACGCCGAAGGCCCGGTGGAGCAGCCCCTGGTACACCAGGGCCACGACCCAGACCACGAGCCACAGCGCCCAGCGCCACGCCACGATCCGCGCCCCCGAGTGCGGCAGGTGCCAGGACCGTTCACACACCCGCTGGAGCACCCGCGTGAAAGCCGTGGCGGACACCAGCGCGACCAGCACACCGACCGCTCCCCAGTTGCTCGACACCTGCTCCCGGTACCCGTACGCCGCCTCGACCTGGCCGCGCAGAGGGTTGTCCGCCCCGAACACGGCACGCAGCGAACTCAGCAGCTCCTGCCGTACGGTGTGCGGGCAGAAGGACGAGACGGCGATGAGCATCGGCAACGCGGCCAGGAACGCCTGCGCCGCCAGCCGGGTCGCGAGATCCAGCACATTGACCCTGACCAGCTGCCGCACGACGCGGGCCGCCAGCGGCCGGACGAGACGGATGTTCGCCATGGCCCCGCCCTCCCACGGCAGTTCGTTCACGGCCCGCCCAGCCTCACAGCCGCCCGCCCACCGCGAGTCGCCCGCCGGGGGTGGTGGAGCTCTAAGTCCTGCCGTCCGCCTCCTCGTCCGGGGCCCACCGCAGTACGTCGCCGGGCTGGCAGCCCAGGGTGCGGCAGATCGCGTCCAGCGTCGTGAACCGTACGGCCTTGGCGCGGCCGTTCTTCAGTACGGCGATGTTGGCGGGGGTGATGCCCACGGCGTCGGCGAATTCGCCGACGGACAGGTTGCGCAGGGCGAGCTGGACGTCGAGTTCGACGATGATCGCCATCAGACCACCTCGGCCATCTCACTCTGCAGGCAGGTCGCCTTGCGCAGCAGGCTCCGCAGGACGACGACGAGCATGGCGAACGCCGCGCCCACGCCGACGGCCACGGTCGCGGCGGCCAGCGCGCCGACCACGTCCATGCCGTCGTCGGGCGAGGGGATCTCCGCCAGGCCCAGGTGCGCGGTGACACCGGCCGCCAGCACGGTCGCCACGACCGAGGCGCCGATGATGGTGTCGACCCAGCGGAAGGCACGCGTCGTGAAGATGGCGTCGCGTTCGACCATGGTCAGCAGCATCCAGACGGCGACGAGCGCGACCTGCACACAGGCGACACCGGCGATCGCCACCAGCACGTAGGGCGTGGCGAACGCGGCGTACGGCGGGAAGCGGTCGACCTCGTCGGCGGCCGCCGACGGGATGACCACGGCCTGCCCGAAGAGACCGAACAGGAGGGCGGCGGCGATGCCCGCACGGAGTATGGCGATGAAGTAACGGTGCATCTATCGATGATCGATGGATACCTATCGAAAATCAATCGATGAGGAGGAAATGACGGCCAGTCAGGAGTCCGTACTGGTTGCCGCGCCGGCCGCCGCGTCCCGTTCACCGTCGTCCAGATGGACGGCCGGCGGCCGCTTCCCGTCCCGGACCGTGGCCCGCAGGCTCTCGGCGATACGGGAGTAGAAGACGCTCGCCAGGGCCCAGGTGCCGTCCAGGTGACTGGCGTCGCGGGTGCGGCGCAAGGCGATCAGCGCGCCGATGACGGAGCGGCCGGACAGCATGGCCCGTACCCGTCCGTCGCCCTCGTCCGTCAGCTCGTACGCGAAGCGGAAGTGCTCCTCGTCGGCGGCACAGACGGCAAGGAACTCCCACACCTCCCGGTGGCAGATCAGGGCGAGCGACCCGGCCTGGGCCGCCTTCAGGAGCAGCACTCCGTGATCGACGTCCTCCTGCGTCTCGTGGCGGCCGGGGGCGGCGCCGATCTTCTCGGTGAAGGCGCCCGCCCCGGCCGCGCCCGCACCCGCGGCCACGTCCGTTTCCGCACCGTCCACGTCGTCCTCGTCATCCACGCCGTCGTCCATGTCACCGTCCACGTCGTCGTCCACGTCGTCGTCCACGAGCGGAGGGAAGGGCGGCTCTCGGCCGGTGTCGGCCAGGTCCGGGTCGGCCCACTCGGGCTCCGCCACCTCGGCCGGCTTCGCGCTCCCGGCGAGCAACTGCCGTACGTCGGCGACCTCCTGCCGCAGCAGCGCCACCTCGCTCCGGACGTCGTCCAGGCGCCGGCCCAGCCCAGCGACCTCCTTGGAGAGCCCCTTGCGGGCCATGAGCAGAGCCGTCATGTAGTCCTTGTTGCGCCCCACCGGCACCCCCGTACAGCACGTGTTCAGACGATGTAGGCGGGGAGCCTGCCCAGCTGGGCCGTGCGTCGATGCTTCCCAGGCGCAGCCGGTACGCACCCGCTGCACACCCGGCCGAAAAGACGCTGCCGGAGCAGCAACTACACGCCATACGGATGTGCTTACGAGCGAACGGCGCACACGCGGACGAGATCGCGGGGCGTTCGGAACGGCTGACCCCCGTACGGGAAGGGGACCCGACGGGGGTCAGCCGGACGGCAGCACTCAGGCGTCGTCGCGCAGAGCGATCCTCGAAATCACCGTCCACAGCGCCTTAGCGGCGACTGCGACGGCGAATCGTGAGGCCAGCTCCTTGATCCACGACCTCTGCTCCTTCGCGGCCATCTTGCACCTTCCTCTACTCCAGACGTCGCAGTGAAGCGGACGTGCCTTCACTGCCAGGGCGAGAAAGGGTGCTCGCCCTGCCCGGCGAAGGGACGCCGGGCCCCGCAACACCCCCTTTGCGTCGCGGGGCCCGGCTCCCCTTTATGCGCCTGGAGTGACTAGGTGCATGGCTTCATCTTAGCCGCGCGAACAGCCAATCCGGCCCGGCGGCCCGGGAGTTCGTGGTGGGCTCGGTGGCCGCTCCCGTGTCAGGGCGCAGACGGGTGGCCGGGCGCCGGGCTGCCGGGTCCGCTCAGCGGCCGAGGACCATCCACTGGGCCGGCAGGTCGATCCGTACGCCGTCCGCGCGGTGTTCGGTCATCACCAGGTCGATGACACCACGGTCCAGCACGGGCAGGCCGAGGTCGCGGAAGAAGCCGGGGACGGCGTCGTCGTCCACGGCTGCGGGAGTCAGGCCGTGCGCGAAGATGCCGGCCAGCTTGGGGGGCGGGCCGTCGGCACCCTGGGCCGCGTGGGACAGGACATCCTTGGCGCCGGCCAGCAGTTCGACGACGAAGGCGCGTCCGCGGTCGCCGATCAGGGTGGCGACCGCGGCGGCGATCGCCGGGCGGGCGTCGGGTTCGCTCTGGTGGATCACCGCGCGCAGGTAGACGTTGGTGTCGCCGATGCGCTGGTGCAGCCGCCGGACGGCGTCCTGGTCGGTGGCGTCCAACTGCTCGAACCGGGCGACGCCGCCGGTGTCGGCCCGCCGCGCGTGGGCGACGGCCGCCTCGGCGAGGTCCACGCCAACGGCCAGCGGGAAGTGCCGGGCCAGGTGACGGGTCTGGGTGCCGGTGCCGCAGCCCAGGTCGACGACGGGCAGCGTGGCGTCGGCGAAGGGGGCGAGCAGTGGCAAGTGGTGCCCGGCGGCCAGTTCGGCGGCGCAGTCGAAGATGGCCGCGCCCGGAGCGTCCGACGTGTCGCGCCAGTAGCTCTCCCACGCTTCGCGGTACCGCTCCGACACGTCCATGCGACCTCCCGGCTCAAGGGGTACGTTCCCGACCCGGATCATCTCCGGCACCGCGGAACGACAAGCACCGCACACCCGTCCCTGCCCCCTTCGACGAAGGACCGGGACCGGCGCCGAGGGTGGGGTGGGTGCGGGGCACCCGGGCACGATCCGTCCTGGTGGCGGTGCGCGCCGTGGCCCAGCCTCTTGGAAGCAGGCGATCGAGCCTGGCACAGCGGCTTCGAGAGGCAGCACAGCATGAACGCGAACACCCCCGCGCCCACGGACACCGCTCCGGCCCCAGGTACCGGCGGTCAGGACAGCGCGGAGGCCGCCGCTTCCGGCAAGGTCGTCCTGATCACCGGTGCGAGCAGCGGCATCGGCGAGTCCACCGCGCTGCGGCTGGCCGCCGGCGGGCACCGGGTCTTCCTCGGCGCCCGCCGCACCGAGCGGCTGGCGGAGCTGGCCGGCCGGCTCACCGACCAGGGCGGCTCGGCGGCGTACCGGCGCCTGGACGTGACCGACGCCGCCGATGTACGGGCATTCGTCGACGCGGCACGCGCCACGTACGGACGGGTGGACGTCCTGGTCAACAACGCCGGTGTGATGCCACTGTCACCCCTGGAGGCGCTGCGGACCGAGGAGTGGGACCGGATGCTCGACGTGAACGTCCGCGGCGTGCTCCACGGCATCGCCGCCGCACTGCCCGTGATGCGGGCGCAGGGCGGCGGGCACTTCGTGAACATCGCCTCGGTCGGCGCGTACGAGGTGTCACCGACCGCCGCGGTCTACTGCGCCACGAAGTTCGCGGTGCGGGCCCTGTCCGAGGGGCTGCGCCAGGAGTCCGGGGGAGACATCCGTGTCACCGTCGTCTCCCCCGGCGTCACCGAGTCCGAGCTCGCGGACGGCATCGGTGATCCGTCGGCCCGGCAGGCGATGCGGGCTTACCGGGCGGTCGCCCTCCCGGCCGCCGCGGTCGCGAACGCCATCGCCTTCGCGGTCGGCCAGCCCGCGGACGTCGACGTGAACGAGCTGGTCGTACGGCCGACGGCGAGCGCCTGGTAGAGATCAGGCAGCGCGGCCGCCGCCGGGCCGTCAGTTCAGCGAGCCGAGCCAGTCGACGAGGATCCGGTTGACCTCCTCGGGCCGCTCCTGCTGGATCCAGTGGCCGCAGTCCGTCAGCACGTGACTGGCCGACAGGCCGGGGAGCGTGGTGGGGAACGCCTCGATGGCGTCGGCCAGCCAGGTCGTGGAAGCGTCGCGGTCGCCGCCGATGTAGAGCGAGGGCTGGGTGATCGGCGCGCCGTCCCAGGCGGCGAGGTCTTCCCAGTCGCGGTCGGCGTTGCGGTAGCGGTTGAGTCCGCCGGTGAGGCCCGTACGTTCGAACTCCGCCGCCCTCGTGCCGAGTTCGTCCTCGCTGAGCCAGGCCGGGCGGACACCGCGGACGAACCGGTCGGACATCTTCCTGCCCGGCGGGACGAAGAAGCAGCTCGGGACGGCTTCGGGGCCCATGGTGTCGGCGGACAGACTGGCGTAGCAGCCCGCCAGCCAGCCGCGCACGTCCGGTTCGATCTCCGCTTCCGCGCGGCCCGGCCGCTGGAAGTAACTGACGTAGACCTCTTCGTCACCGCCCATCATGGCGAAGGCGTCCGACGGCCGGACGCCGTTGCGCGGCGCGTAGGGCACCCCCAGGAGTCCGACGGCGGTGAAGGTGTCGGGCTTGAGCAGCGCGGTGTTCGCGGCGATGGTGGCGCCCCAGTCGTGGCCGACGACGGTCGCGGTCCGCTCCCCCAGGGCGTGGACGACGGCGACGTTGTCGGCCACGTGCGCCGTCATCCGGTACGCCGCTGTGTCCGCGGGCTTCGAGGAGCGCCCGTAACCGCGCACGTCCATGGCGACCGCGCGGTAGCCGGCGGCGGCCAGAACCGGGAGCTGGTGGCGCCAGGAGCGCCAGGTTTCGGGGAAGCCGTGGAGCAGCAGCACCAGTGGCCCGCTGCCCTGCTCGACCACATGGATGCGCCCGCCGGGAACTTCGACCGTGCGGTGTTCGGCAGGGGGCGGAGTATCGGTGTGCTGATGCATCGCGGGCTCCTCGCTTCGGCGGTCCGGCGGCGCCGGTCCCCCTGCGCCGCTGACGGGATCATCCGCGACGGGCGGCCACTCTTCCCAGGCTTTTTGCCGGTTCGGCAAACGGGGCGCGGTACGGGGGCGCCGCATCGGGTGTGCGGCGCCCCCGTACGGACGGTCAGCGGCCCGGGTCGGCTGCCTCGGGTTCCGTAGCCGTCCCGGATTCCACAGCCGCCTTGGGTTCCGTAGCCGTCTCGGTTTGCGTAGCCGCCTCCGCCAGGGACCGCAGCGCCGTCGGCAGCGCTCCGGTGTGCACCACGCCCAGTCGCTGCGTCGCCCGGGTGAGGGCGACGTACAGGTCGCTGGTCCCGAACTCGGCCGGTTCGACCACGAGTACGGTGTCGAACTCCAGGCCCTTGGCCTGCCGCGGGTCGAGCAGGACGACCGGGCGGGTCAGGTCGAGGTCGGCGCCGGTGGACACGTCCGGCAGGGCGGCGGAGAGCGTGACGGCCAGGGCCGGGTGCCGGTCCCGCGGCGCGATGACCGCGAGCCGGCCCTCCCCGGGGCCGCCTGCCGCCGTACCGCCGTCGCCGTCTTCTCGCGCTTCCGCCGGGCGGGACCGGGCACCGTCGGCCGTCTCCCGTACCACCGCGTCGGCGACCGCCCGCGGCAGGTCGCCGGGGGTGGTGCCGAGGGCCCAGGGCCGTACGCCGGTGGAGCGGATCGAGCGCGGCGGCTCGAAGGAGGCGTCCGCGGTGCGGGGCACCTCGGCCGCGACGTCCATGATCTCGCTGGGGGTGCGGTAGTTGACGCCCAGCCGGACCAGTTCCCAGCGGTCGTCCACGTACGGGGCGAGGATCGACTCCCAGGCGCCGCAGCCGCCCGGTTCCGCGGTCTGCGCCGGGTCGCCGACCAGCGTCATGGAGCGGGTCGGGCAGCGGCGCATCAGCAGCCGCCACATCATCGCGGACAGTTCCTGCGCCTCGTCCACGATGATGTGGCCGAAGGCCCAGGTACGGTCGGCCGCGGCCCGTTCGGCGGCGCTGCGGTGGTCGGCCTCCTCGTGGCGGTGGGCGAGCCGGTCCGCGTCGATGAGGTCGTGCGCGGCCAGCACCTCGGAGTCCTCGTCGTCCTTGTCCTCGAACTCCTGGGTACGGGAGCCGTAGGACAGGTCCAGCACGCCCTGGGCGTACTTGATCCGCTCCTGGCGCTCCGCCTCCTGGGCGGCGCGGGCCGCGGAGTCGTCCTCGCCGAGGAGTTCGGCGGCCTCGTCCAGCAGCGGGATGTCGGCGGGGGTCCAGGCGTCCTCCTCCGGCCAGGGGCCGTGGTGGCCGTTGGTCCGGCGGATCGCGTCCGCGTCGGCGTCCGGGAGGTGGACGGGGTCGGCGAGGAAGTCGGCGACCAGTTGCCGCGGGGTGAGTTCGGGCCACAGCTCCTGGATCGCGGCGTGCACGTCGGGGCTGGCCGCGACCGCCTTGCCGAGCTGGGCGACGTCGTCCGGGCCGAGAAGGTTGGGACCGCCGTACGGGTCGGCGCCGATCCGGTCGGCCAACTGCGCGGTGAGCGCGTCGATGACGTGGAAGGCGAAGTAGGGGCGGGCGAGGTTGTGCGGCAGCCGGGTGGTGCGCGCGTGCTCCCGGGCGGCGGCCGCGATGTCCGCGTCCAGCAGCAGTTCGCCGTCCTCGTGGTCGATGACGCGGGCGGGGTCGGGCAGGGCCTGCCGGTCGCGGACGAACCGTGCCAGCGCGTCCGCCATCGCCGCCCCGCCCTTGACCTCGGCGGCACGCGCGGTGTCGGTGCCGGTCGCGGTCACGCCGGGGAACAGTTCGGCGGGCGTGGCGAGCAGGACACCCGTCTCGCCGAGCGAGGGCAGTACCTCCTCGATGTAGCCGAGGAAGGCCGGGTTGGGGCCGACGATCAGCACGGCGCGGCGGGCGAGGTGCTCGCGGTGCGCGTACAGCAGGTACGCGGCGCGGTGCAGGGCAACGGCGGTCTTGCCGGTGCCGGGTCCGCCTTCCACGACCATGACGCCCTGGTGCGGGGCGCGGATGATCCGGTCCTGCTCGGCCTGGATGGTCTGCACGATGTCGTGCATCCGGCCGGTGCGGGCGGCGTCGAGGGCGGCCAGCAGCACGGCGTCCGCGTCGGAGCCCTCGTGGCCGGTGCGTTCGGCGTCGGTGAGGTCCAGGATCTCGTCGTGCAGGGCGGTGACCTGCCGCCCCTGGGTGGTGATGTGACGCCGGCGGCGCAGGCCCATGGGGGTGTGGCCGGTGGCGAGGTAGAAGGGGCGGGCGACGTCGGCCCGCCAGTCGACGACCATCGGCGTACGGTCGGCGTCGTCGCGGCGGATGCCGATACGGCCGATGTGGTGGTCGGCGCCGTCGCGGAACGCGAGGCGGCCGAAGCACAGGCCGTTCTCCCCCGCGTCGAGGGCGGCCAGCAGCCCGGACTGTTCGGCGACCGTCACATCGCGTTCCAGCCGTGCCTGGAAGTTGTTCCCCTCCAGCGGCAGCGCGCGCTGGACGGCGGACTCGGCCCCGGCCCGCAGTTCGGCGAGGCGCCCGTAGAGCAGGTCGGTGAATTCCTGCTCCTGCCGCAATTCCTCGTTTGACAATTCAGCTCCGCTCCGATACCGTGTTCTCTAGTGGCAAGTCATGTATTGAAGAATTACCAAGACATGCAAACGCCTAATATACGCAGAGTTTCACCCCGGCCGTCAATACGGACCGGGGTTTTTTGTGTGCGCGCACCGGTATGCGCGCACCGGTGCGTGCGAGACACCGGCACCTGCCGCCGGGCGGCGCGGGACGCGCCTCCCCCGGCCGAGTGGGACGGTCATCCTTGGGACACCTTGCAGAGAGTTCTCTGCAACCCCTGTGCAGAGAACTCTCTGCAACCTATGCTGCCGCCATGTCCCACCAGCCCGAACGCGCCCCCGAACGCGCCCCCGAACACTCCGGCGCCACCCGCCCCGTGCCCTCCCGCCCCGCCCGCCGCCTGGACGCCCGCAGTCTGCGCGGGCTCGCCCACCCGCTGCGGATGCGCATCTTCGAACTGCTCACCCTCGACGGACCGGCCACCTCCGCCCGGCTCTCCGAACGCCTCGGAGAGAACACCGGCACCGTCAGCTGGCACCTGCGCCACCTCGCCGAACACGGCTTCATCGAGGAGGAGACCGGACGCGGCACCAAACGCGAGCGCTGGTGGAAACGGGTCGATGTCACCAACGATCTGAACACCGCCGACTTCCACGACGACCCCGATTCCCGGGGCGCCCTTTCCGTCTATCTCCATGAACTCGTGCAGCAGTACTTCAACCGGGTCACGGACTACGTCACCGAGGACTGGGACCAGACCTGGCGGCAGGCCGGCACCGTCGCGGACTGGCACGACCTGCGGCTCTCCCCCGCCCAGCTCAAGGCGCTCAACGCCGAACTGTTCGCGGTCGTCGCGCGCCACACCCCCGCCCCGGACGCCGCCGCGCCGGACGCGCTCCCCGTCGTCGTCCAGCTCCAGTCCTTCCCGCGGAGAGAACGGGACGAGGCGTGACGCGGAACACCGAGCGGCGCGGCAGCCTGCTGCGTCGCCACCGCGACTTCCGGCTGCTGTGGTGCGGCGAGACCGCCGGCAAGTTCGGCGCCTCGGTGACCGGAGTGGCGATGCCGCTGGTCGCCGTGTCGACCCTGCACGCCGGGGCCTTCGAGGTGGGGATGCTGAGCGCCGCCGCCTGGCTGCCCTGGCTGGTCATCGGGCTGCCGGTGGGCGCCTGGGTGGACCGGCTGCGGCGCCGGCCGGTCATGCTGACCGCCGCCGCGGTCTCGTGCGTGCTGTTCGCCGGTGTGCCGGTGGCCGCGTGGTGCGGCTTACTGAGTACGGGCCTGCTGCTGGCCGTCGCCCTGCTGACGGGTACGGCGACGGTGTTCTTCCAGACCGCCTACACCGCCTACCTGCCCAGCATCCTCGCCCCCGACGACCAGGCCGAGGGCAACGCCAAGCTGCACGGCAGCGCGTCCGCCGCGCAGGTCGCCGGGCAGGGCTCCGGCGGTCTGATCACGCAGGCGGCCGGGGCGGTGAACGGGATGTTCGCCCAGGCCGCGACCTTCCTCGTCGCGCTGCTGTGCCTGGCGGGCATCCGGCACCGCGAGCCCCGCGTCGAGCGGACGGAGCGGCGCCCGGGAGCGCTCGTCGGCGAGGTCGGCGAAGGGCTGCGGCTGATCGCCGGTGATCCCTGGCTGCGTACGCTGACCCTGTTCGGTGCCGCCTCCAACCTGGCCCTGATGGGGTACCAGGCCGTCCTGGTGATCTTCCTCGTGCAGACCGTCGGCCTGTCCCCCGCGGTGGTCGGCGGCCTGGTCGCGGCGACCGGAGCCGGCGGGGTGGTGGGCGCCTTCCTCGCCCGCCGGGCCGCCGTTCGGGTGGGGACGGCCCGCGCGACGCTGCTGTTCGAGTTCGGCCTGGCGCTGTTCGCGCTGCTGATCCCGCTGACCACGGACGGCGCCGGGGTCGTGTTCTTCGTCGCGGGCGGCTGCTGCGTCTCGGCCGGGGTGGTGGCCGGGAATGTGATCAAGGCAGGGTTCCAGCAGCGCTACTGCCCGCCGCAGTTGCTCGGCCGGGTCACCGCCGGTTCGACCTTCCTCGGTTACGGCACGATCCCGCTCGGCGCGTTGCTCGGCGGTGCGCTCGGCTCCGCGCTCGGCCTGCGCGCGGCCATCTGGATCACCACGGCGGGGATTCCGCTGGCCGCCGTGTTCCTGCTCTGCTCGCCGCTCCGGCGGGCCCGTGACCTGCCGACGCCCCGTCAGGAGCTGCGGGCCGAGGGCAGCGGGGGCAGCAAGGGTGGCGGGGTACCGACCGAGGGCGACGGGGCGCCGGCGCTGCCCAGGTCGTGACGTACGGGCGGCGCACGTCCGCCCCCGTACCGCGTCCGCCCCGTACCGCCCACCTCCGTACCGCGCCCCACCGCGTACCGAGCGCGCCCTCGCACCGAGTTGGTCCAGACCTATTGACGGTCTCCATGGGCCACCCTACGGTTCGGGCAACGCACCGTGCAGTGCCCCAATCACCCCCCGCGCACCACCAGCACCACGCGTTCCCTCCCCGCGCGCCACCGTTCCCCCTCCTCAGTCTCCCCGGCCACGGCCGGAAAGGAGCACCTCATGTTCGGTCGGGCGTCCCGCCTGCTCGGAATCGGCCTGGCGTCGGCCTGCGCCGTCTCACTGCTGACCGCCGCGGCGCCGAGCGCCGCACCACGGGAGACCACCTGCCCGGTCAAGTCCAGGCCCGCCGGCAAGGTGCTCCAGGGGTACTGGGAGAACTGGGACGGCGCGGCCAACGGCGTCCACCCGCCGTTCGGCTGGACCCCGATCACCGACTCCCGCATCGGCGCGCACGGCTACAACGTGCTCAACGCCGCCTTCCCCGTCATCCGCTCGGACGGCACGGTCCTGTGGGAGGACGGCATGGACGCGACCGTGAAGGTCGCGACGCCCGCCGAGATGTGCGAGGCCAAGGCGGCGGGCCAGACGATCCTGATGTCCATCGGCGGCGCGGCGGCCGGTATCGACCTCAGCTCCAGCAAGGTCGCCGACCGGTTCGTCGAGACGGTGGTGCCGATCCTGAAGAAGTACAACTTCGACGGCATCGACATCGACATCGAGACCGGCCTGACCGGCAGCGGCAACATCAACACGCTCTCGGCCTCACAGGCCAACCTGATCCGCATCATCGACGGCGTGCTCGCCAGGATGCCCGCGAACTTCGGCCTGACGATGGCTCCGGAGACCGCGTACGTCACCGGCGGCAGCGTGACCTACGGCTCGATCTGGGGCGCGTACCTGCCCATCGTGAAGAAGTACGCGGACAACGGCCGCCTCTGGTGGCTCAACATGCAGTACTACAACGGGAGCATGTACGGCTGCTCCGGCGACGCGTACTCCGCCGGCACCGTCCAGGGCTTCACGAAGCAGACGGACTGCCTGAACAAGGGGCTGGTCATCCAGGGCACGACCATCAAGGTCCCGTACGACAAGCAGGTACCCGGCCTGCCGGCGCAGCCGGGGGCGGGCGGCGGCTACATGTCGCCCGGGCTGGTGAGCCAGGCGTGGAACACCTACCGGGGCGGGCTCAAGGGCCTGATGACCTGGTCACTGAACTGGGACGGCTCGAAAGCGTGGTCGTTCGGCAACAACGTCAAGGCACTACAGGGACGCTGATCCCCGTACCGCGCCGAGCGGACGGTACACGGGCGGGCCCCGGTCACAGGCCGGGCCCGCCCGCGTGTCCGCTCAGCTCTCGCCTCCTGGGGCGCTCAGCTCTCGCCCTCCTGGGAGGGGTGCAGGCCCAGCATCTCCAGGAGCATCTTCAGCTCGTCGGCGTCACGGGCCTGGCCCGCCAGGGTCAGCCGGGCCTGCCGCCGTACGGTGTCCGCCTCGGTGTCCTCGGAGGTGGCCGGGTCGGTCTGGTTCTCGCTGCGGTGGTCTTCCTTAATCATCACCGCCATTGTCCCATCACCCGGCGGGACGCCGGTGCCCCGGGGGCCGGTCCGGCCCGGGGCCGGGGCGACGGGGCCCGCACCGGTCGATTCTGAATGCGCCTTCAGGAAATCCTGAAAGCCTCCTCAGGAATTACGGATTCCCTTTCACCGGCCCGCTGCCACGGGGCGGCCGGGGCCGGTTTCCTGAGGAGGCTTTCAGCTTTCCGAAATCTCGCATGAGTTTTTGACCAGGTCGCGCATTGCGTGCCATCATTCTTTTCGTTGCCGGCCGTCCGAGGCCGCCGCAGCCCTGTGCCGAAGAATTCGAGGAGGTGGTCGTTGTGCAGTACGGCGATCCTCCCAGTCCCGCTGGCCGCCGTCCCCGCTGATCGGGCCCCGTACGGCCCGCTGCGTCCCGCTGCCGGGCAGCGCGCCCCGTGGCGGCCACTGCGCCGCCGCGCCGGCCTGCCCGCACGAATTCTCTCGGGTACCTCCATGACGAAACTCCGCCAGTTCCCGTCCGGCGGCGCGATACGCGCTGCCCGAATGCGCCCCGTGGACCTCTTCATTCTCTGCGGTGTCGTCGCACTCTTTTACCTCGTGGCCCGGGTCGGGGCCAGCACCGACCAGCCTTTCCGTCCGGGAAATCCGCCGGCCGTCTCCACCGACCCCGGAAATCTGCCGTACTACGCGGCGCGTTCCGTCCTGCGGATGTTCGCCGGACTGGTGCCCGCGGTGCTCTTCACCTTCGTGTTCGGCACCTGGGCCGCGCGGTCCCGGCGGGCCGCCAAGGTGATCGTCCCGGCGATCGACATCCTCCAGTCCGTACCGGTCCTGACCTTCCTCAGCATCACCGTCACCGGCTTCGTCGCCCTGTTCCCGCACTCCACGCTGGGCCTGGAGTGCGCCTCGGTCTTCGCCGTCTTCACCGCGCTGGTGTGGAACATGGCGCTGGCCTTCTACCAGTCGCTGGCCACCCAGCCCCGGGAGCTGGACGAGGCGGCCCGGCTGATGGGGCTCACCCGGTGGCAGCGGTTCTGGAAGCTGGACGTGCCCAGCGGCATGATCTCCCAGGTCTGGAACGGCATGATCAGCTTCGGTGCCGCCTGGTTCGCGCTCAGCGCCTCCGAGACGATCAGCGTCAACCACCGCGACAACGCCCTGCCGGGCATCGGCTCGTACGTGGCCCAGGCGCTGGACGACGGTGAAGGCGCCCGGGTCGGGCTGGCCGTCGTCGTGATGATCGTGACGGTGGTGTCGGTCAACTTCTTCTTCTGGCGGCCGCTGACGGCCTGGGCCGAGCGGTTCCGCACCGAGGAGTGCGAGATCGCCGAGCAGCCGCGCAGCTGGTTCCTGCAGCTGCTGCGCCGCTCCACCCTGCCCGGCCACCTGGCGCGCGCCCTGCGCCCGGCCGGTGAGCGGCTGGACCGTGCCATGCGGGTGCTGGGCACCGGCCGCGGAAGGCTGCGGCACGACGCCGCGCGCCGCAGGGCGGCCGACATCGCCTTCACCGTGCTCTACACCGCGGCCGTCGCGGCCATCGTGTGGAAGGCGTTCTCCTACGTTCTGGCGCACGTGCCGCTGCCGGAGATCGGCCACGACGCGCTGCTGGCCCTGGTCACCTACGGCCGGGTGCTGCTGCTGGTCGCGTTCTCGACCGTGGTGTGGGTGCCCATCGGCGCGTGGATCGGGATGAACCCCAAGGTCAACCGGATCGCCCAGCCGGTCGTCCAGGTCCTGGCGTCCTTCCCGACCAACTTCGTCTTCCCGCTCGCGGTGGTGGTACTGGGCGCCTCCGGCATCTCGCTGAACTGGGGCTGCATCGTCCTGATGGCGCTGGGCGCCCAGTGGTACGTGCTGTTCAACGTCATCGCGGGGGCCGGCGCCATCCCCGGCGACCTGCGCGAGGCCGCCGCCGACCTGGGGCTGCGCGGCTGGCTGCGCTGGCGGAAGCTGATCCTGCCGGCCGTCTTTCCCTCCTACGTCACCGGGGCGCTGACCGCGTCGGGCGGCGCCTGGAACGCCTCGATCCAGGCGGAGACCGTCAGTTACGGCACCACCACGCTCACCGCGTTCGGCATCGGCGCGTACATCCAGCAGGCCACCACCGACGGCGACTTCGCCCGCAACTTCCTCGGCGCCGTCCTGATGAGCGTCTACGTCGTCGTCATCAACCGGCTGTTCTGGCGGCGGCTGTACCGGTTCGCGATGAAGCGCTGCTCGCTGTAGCGGTGCCCGCGGCCCGGCCACGCCCGCCCCACCATCGCCCCCTTGGCCACTTCCCCCTTCGGAGCCTCACCATGAACACCTCTGTCATCAGCGTCCGCACCCTCCGCAAGACCTTCCCCGCCCCTTCCGGCGGCGTCCTGCCGGTCCTCGACGACGTGACCTTCGACCTGTACGAGGGCGAGGTCATCGCCCTGCTCGGCAAGTCCGGCTCGGGCAAGTCGACGCTGCTGCGCCACGTCGCCGGGCTGCTCGCGCCCTCCGGCGGCACCGTCCACTACCGCGGGACGCCGGTCACCGGCCCGAACCCCGGTACGGCGATGCTGTTCCAGTCCTTCGCCCTGATGCCGTGGCTGACGGTGCAGCAGAACGTCGAACTCGGCCTCCAGGCCCGGGGCGTGCACGCCGTCGAACGGCGGGGCCGGGCGCTGCGCGCCATCGACATGGTCGGCCTGGACGGCTTCGAGAACGCCTACCCCAAGGAGCTGTCCGGCGGGATGCGGCAGCGGGTCGGTTTCGCCCGTGCCCTGGTCGTCGAGCCGGACGTGCTGCTCATGGACGAGCCGTTCTCGGCCCTGGACGTCCTGACCGCGCAGACCCTCCGCAACGAGCTGCTGGACCTGCTCGCCCACCCCGACTCCCCCACCCGTACCGCGCTGCTGGTCACCCACTCCATCGAGGAGGCCGTCCAGCTCGCCGACCGGATCCTGGTGCTCGACACCGGCCCGGGCCGCGTCAAGGCCGAGCTGCGCGTCGCCCTGCCGCGCCCCCGTGACCGCCGCGACCCCGGCTTCGAGGCGCTGGTCGAGGACGCGTACGAAGCGCTGACCGGCCGGCGCACCATGGCCGCGCCCGACGACGCGGTCGCCCAGGACCCGCTACGGGTCGCCGGTCCGCTGCCGGACGTCTCCGTGGAAGCGCTGACCGGACTGCTGGAGTTCCTGGACACCCGCGGCGGTTCGCTGGACCTGGCGGCGCTGGGCGACGCGCTGTCGTACGAGCTCGACGACCTGATGCCGCTGGTCGAGGCGGCGCAGTTGCTCGGCTACGCCAAGGTCACCGCCAGCCGGCTGCACCTCACGACGACCGGCCGCGGCTTCGCGCGCGCCGACATCCTGCCCCGCAAGCACCTGTTCGCGGCCGCCGCGCTCGCCAACGTCCCGCTCATCGCCACCATCCGCACGCTCCTGCTGGCTTCGGCGGGCGGCCGGCTGCGCGAGCCGTACCTGGTCGGCCGGCTCTGCGGCCACGTCCCCGAGCACGCCGCCCGCCGGCAGCTGGCCACGGCGGTCACCTGGGGCCGCTACGCCGAGCTGTACGAGTACGACGCCGACGACCGGGTCCTGCTGCTGCCCGCCGAACACCGCCCCGCGAACGCCGCCTAGACACCCGGACGCCCAGGACGCCAGGGCCGTCAGGCGGTCGCGTCCCGGGCCGACGGGAGCTGTCATCCGCGAACGGCCGTACCCGAGGAGAAACACCATGCGTCAGCCCCACCCCCAGCGCGAGACCGCACCCGGCTCGTCCGGACACCCCGCCGGCGTGGCGGAGGGCGTCCGCGTCCTGCTCGCCGTGGCCGTCCTCCCGGCGGTGGTGGTGGCCGCCGTCGCCCTGTCCCCGCCGGCCGCCACCCGGCTGATCTGCGCGGGGCTCCTGGGGGCCGGCTGCACCGCCGTCGGGTTCGCCGTCGCGGGCTGGCGCTGCCTCTCGCGCCGTACGGACGGACGGCGTCGGTGAACCGGTGGCGGGGGCCGGTACGGCCATCCGGCGCCCGGCGGCCCGGCCTCCGGATGGCCGTACCGGCCCTGCTCCTCGCCGCTCTGCTGGCCTTCCCCGGCCTGCTGCCCAACACGCCCGGACATCTGGGCAGCCTGGTCGAGACCGCGCTGCCCTGGTTCGGCGCCGCGGTCCCGGTCCTGCTCGGGTGGGCGGCGCTGCGCCGCTCCGTGGTGGGGATGGCCGCGGCGCTGGTGCCCGCGGTGGTGTGGGCCTGCCAGTTCCTGCCGGGGTACCTCCCGGGAGGCGACGACGCGCGGGCCGACTTCCACGTCCTGACGTACAACGTCGGCGGCGAGCGCACCTCCCCCGCCGACGTCGCCCGGCAGGTGGCCGGCACGGGCGCCGACGTGGTGGCGCTGGAGAAGGTCCCGGCGTCCGCCCTGCCCGCGTACGAGAAGGCGCTCGGCGCGGCCTACCCCCACCACACCACGGCGAACACCCTGGGCCTGTGGTCGCGTTACCCGGTGGGCGAGGTGACGCCCCTGGACCTGGGCGGTGCCTGGCCGCACGCGATACGGGCCGTGGTCCGCACCCCCGGAGGCGACACCGCCTTCTACGCGGTGCGCCTGCCGTCCGTACGGGTCCGTGCCGACGCGGGCTTCACCATAGGGGCGCGGGACCGCAGCGCGGCCGACCTGGCGTCCCGGATCGGCGCTGACCGGGCCGCGCGCGTGGTGCTGCTGGGCGACCTGAACGGCAGCCTGCGCGACCGGGGCCTGGCGCCGCTGGCCCGGCAGCTCGCCTCCACCCAGCGCGACGCCGGGCGGGGCCCCGGTTTCACCTGGCCCGCGGCGTTCCCGCTCGTCCGCATCGACCACGTCCTGGTCCGCGGGCTGCGCGCCACCGGGGCCGCCGTGCTCCCGGACCGCGTGGGCAGCGACCACCGGCCGGTGCTGGTGGGGCTGCGTGGGTGAGCACGGGGTTTGTCCGAGCGGGGCACCGGACACCCAGTGTGCGTACGTTCGAAACGATCTCCAGGAGGCGTCCATGACAGCGCAGATCGACGACGGGCTGTGGGACGAGTTCCACAAGGCCGTCAACATGACCTCGCGTGAGCTGCGGGAATGGCTGAGCGTCGAGTCCGCGGGCGAGAACAGCGAGGAGGTGCCCGACCGGGCCGGGCGGCCCCTGGGGCGGCAGGTGCTGGAGATCCTGGGCAAGCGCCGTACCGACCTCACCGGGAACGACGCCGAGGCGATGCGCCGCGTCGTGGAGATCGTCGGCAGCCAGCACCCGGAGGGCACGGACCCGAAGGCCGGGGGCGCGGACTGGCGGCACGGCCTGATGGACATCGGCCACGACCCGCTGAAGGAGTGAGCACCGGGCCGTACCGGCTGCACGGCGGTTCCGTGCCGGGCGCTCGTCCCGTACCGGGCGGCTGCCCCGTGCCGGGCGGCGTGCGGCCCGTACCGGACTGCTGTCCCGTACCGGGCGGCCCGTACGGCTCAGCCCCGTAGCGCCCGGGTGCGCAGCGCCAGCAGTGCCCCGAAGCGGAATCCGGGGTCGGCGAGCCGGCCGTCGAAGAGCGCGTCCAGCTGCCGCAGGCGCTTGCGTGCCGTCTGCGGGTGGATGCCGAGGGTCTGCGCGACCTCGGGGGCGGTGCGGCCCCAGGACATCAGGAGCGCTTCGAGCGTCTCCGCCAGCCGTGCCGCCCGGCCCGCGGGCAGCCCGTCCAGGACACCGAGCATCCGGTCCTCCAGCAGGCGCCCGATGTGCGCGCCGCCGAGCAGGTGGACGTCGGCCAGCCGGTCGCCGACGATCAAAAGCTCGCCGTCCGGCGCGCCCGTGTCCCGGTGATGGTTCAGCGCGAGCCGTACGCAGAGGAGGGACACCCAGGCGTCCTGCGGCGCGACGGCCGGCCCGAGCGCCGCGGTGCGGCCGCGTACCGCGGCGCGTACCTCCTCGGTCCCGGCGGGGCCGCCGCCGGGCGGCTCCGGGAGGACCGCCACGAGGTCGGCGCCGCGCGGCACCACCAGCGCGTCCGGCCACGGCACGGTGCCGCGGCTGCCCGCCGCGCCGCGGACGACGAGGCAGGCAACCTTGGCGGGCAGCGGCCAGCGGGCCCGCGCCGCGAGGGTTCCGAGCGGTTCGCGCGGTGTGCCGTGCGGCTGTTCCAGCAGCGCCTGTGCCAGGGCCCGCCGGTTGCGCTGGACCTCGCCCTCCGCGTGGGCCTGGGCGGCGACGAAGCCCTTGACCGCCTCGTTGGACAGGGCGTTGATGTGGGTCAGTACGGCTTCGTGCAGCGGCAGGACGATCTCGGTGGGCAGCGACGCCGTACGGGCGATCTCGGCGTAACGGCGGCCGCCCACCCGCGCGCCGACCCGGAAGGCGGCCTGAAGGCCGTCCGTGGTGCGCCCGTTGCGGAACTCCACGCGCCCCAGGTGGCGGAAGTGCCGTACGTGGTGGTCCTGTGAGCTCTCCGGGGCCTCCGTCAGCTCCGCGAACTGGCGCATCGCGCGGCACGCCGAAGCGACCAGATCCCGGCCCACGGAGGAGTCGAGCGGGCGCCGGTAGGCGGGCACCTCCTGGCGGATGGCCTCGACCATCGACGCGGCGATGGCGTCGATCCGCGGCCGTAGCAACGCGCCGAACGCCGCGGGCAGTTCGTGCCAGGGGCCGCGCGCGAACGTGTCACCCGGCGGCTGGTGCATCGCGGGCCTCCTCCGGACCGTGGGCGGCGGGACACGCATGTCCCCGGGCCGGGATCGTGCCCTCTCCCGGCCCCGCCGGTCCAGCCTTGTGCGGGCAGCGCACGTGCCGTACCGCCTCCGGCCCCCTGTGCGGAGGCTGTGGCGGCTGACCCGGCGCTGCACGAAAGTGTCACGCAGGTGACACCTTTCCCCTCTCCTCACCGTTTTCCCTGGTGCCACCGGCCGTACGGCGCGAACGTGGCCTCGACGTTACGAGCCGGTAGCCTCCGGGCGCCGCCCGCACGCACCACGCGGTCCCGGTCCGGCGCCGTGGCGTCCGCCCTTGTGGCGCCCGTACCGAACCACGGCATGAGGAGAACAACTGATGCGCAGCAACGGGACCATGCGCGCAAGACACCGGCGACGGCCGCTCGCCGCGCTGACCGGGCTCGCGGTGGCGGCCGGCCTGGTACTGGCCGGAGCGACCGCGGCACCCGCGACGGCACGGACGGCGGCCGAGGCACCGGGCGGCCGGGCCGCGGCGACCACGCCGACCGCTCCGGCCGTTCAAGCACCGGCGGACCGAGCAGTAGTGCCCGACACGGCCGCCTCGGGCACTTCCACGGCCGCCGACCCGGTCGGCCCCCCGCAGAGCAACTTCCTGTCCGCCTTCCTCTACTCCACGACCCGGCCCACCGCCCTGCCCACCGGCGCCAACGACTGGACGTGCAAGCCGGGCCGGGCGCACCCCCGCCCGGTCGTCCTCGTCCACGGCACCTTCGAGAACCGGTACGCCAACTGGGCCGCCCTCTCCCCCAAGCTCAAGGACGACGGGTACTGCGTCTTCGCCCTCAACTACGGCGGGACCACGGGCCCGGTGCTCGGTACCGGCGACATCGCCGCCTCGGCGGGGCAGCTCGCCGCGTTCGTCGACCGGGTGCGGGCGGCGACCGGCACGGACAAGGTAGACATCGTCGGGCACTCGCAGGGCGGCATGATGCCGCGGCACTACATCAAGAACCTCGGCGGGGCGGCGAAGGTCGCCCGGCTGGTGGCCGTCGTCCCGTCCAACCACGGCACCTCGCTCCTCGGCCTCGGCCTGCTGGCCCGGCTGGTCCCCGGCGCGGACGTCGTCGTCGGCGCGGCCTGTCCCGCCTGCGAGCAGCAGATCGTCGGCTCGCGCTTCCTGAAAGAGCTGAACGCGGGTGGCGAGACCGATCCGGCCGTCGACTACACGGTGATCGCCACCTGGTACGACGAGGTCGTGACCCCGTACACCTCGGCGTTCCTGGCACCGGCCCGCAACGTCAGCAACCAGACGATCCAGAGCCACTGTCTCGTCAACACCACCGCCCACATCAACATCACCTACGACCGGACGGCGACCCGCCTCGTCCAGAACGCCCTCGACCCGGCCCACGCGCAGCGCCCCACCTGCTGAGACGGTACGGCCCCGGCGGGCGGGCAGGTGCACGGCCGCCTGCCCGCCGGGGCTCCGGGGGCCGGGCAGGCCGGTGGTCGGCACGGGCCGCGAAGGCTGGCAGTATCGAGGGATGGCAGAACAGATCACAGCCGCGTGCGACGGGGCGTCGAAAGGGAACCCCGGGCCCGCGGCCTGGGCATGGGTCGTCGGGGACGGCGCGGGGACGGTGGAGCGCTGGGCGGCCGGCCCGCTGGGGACCGCGACCAACAACGTGGCGGAACTGACCGCGCTGCGGGAGCTGTTGGCGGCCACCGACCCCGCCGTACCGCTCCAGGTGCGGATGGACTCGCAGTACGCGATGAAGGCGGTCACGACGTGGCTGCCGGGGTGGCGCAAGAAGGGCTGGAAGACCGCGGCGGGCAAGCCGGTGGCCAACCGTGACCTGATCGTCGGCATCGACGAGCTGCTCACCGGGCGGGCGGTGGAGTTCGTCTACGTACCGGCCCACCAGGTCGACGGCGACCCGCTGAACGCGGCGGCGGACGGCGCCGCCAGCGACACCGCGCGCAGCCAGCAGGCCATCGGCAGCGCCCAGGGCTCCGCGCTCCCGGCGCCGGAACCGGCCGGCGCGGCCTCCGGCGGGCGCCCCCGGCAGTCGTCGGCCGCCCGCGTCCCGTCCGCGCGGGCGGGCAAGAGCACGCGGCCGCGGGGCGGTTCCGTCAAGGCGCGGTTCCCGGGTCAGTGCCGGTGCGGACAGTCGTACGGCAAGGGCGAGACGATCGCGAAGAATCCGGACGGGTGGGGTCATCCCGCGTGCGCCGGAGCGGCCGGATAGCACCGTACGCGCCGCCGCCCCGCGGAAGACCCGCGGGGCGGCGGCGTCCTCCATGGCCCTCCGATCGACTTTCGGAAGGGCATTCGGGATGACCCCCGGCCGCCTCCGGAGAACGCGGCGCCGCTCGGCGGAACATCGCCGCACTCGGCGGAAACGCACGGAAAACAGGAGCAGGACGGCCCGTTTTCCGCATTCCCATCATCTTTCCAAAAGCTCATCCTATTTACCGACGAAAACGTTTCAGCACCAGCACAGCCCTCACCACGCATACCTCGTACGGGTGAAGTACGCGCCTGTTGGCGCCGACGTACTCCACCAGGACGGCTTATCAGTGGAATCCTTTCTGCCGTGATCAGGGAGCTGCCATTCGGGGAGCCCCATGACGCTGCAACCACCTCCCCCCGCCCCGCGTCCGCACCGCGCCGTGCCCCGGCACCGCCGTGCGCGCGGGCCGGGGACGGAATTGCGGAAAGAGTGGCTGGTAGAATTGAAGTTTTCTCGGTGTACAGCCCTGGTGGCCGCGGTAGGGTCGTTGGCGGCCGCCCTCACGGTCGGCGCCCCGGCGGCGACGCCCCAGGAGCCGCCGCCGGCCGCCGCGGACTCGTCGCGCTACGCCCACGAGGGCGAGCAGCGGGCCTTCCAGCACGAGCAGCTCCCGCAGCGGGCCATGCCCGGCGGCAGGTCCAAGGGGGTCATCACCCCCATCGGCCACCAGGGTTTCCAGCTCCGGTACGACGGCTCGGACGGCGGACGCGTTCTGGCACTCGAACGGCGCCACCGCCAGCTGCGCCCCGCTTCCCTCACGTCCTGGCTGAACTCCCGTGCGCAGGCGGCGACGCATCTGTCGCGCTGCCCGACCAGGGTGCCGCTGAGCGGCGCGGACGGCTTCTGCTGGCAGCGCGGGTCGGCGGACGACCTGGGCTGGGCGTACGTTCCGCAGGGGCTCACCGGGTCCGGTGAGGCCGAGCCGCGCTCGGGCCGCTGGCAGGGGCGCAGCATCGTCGCCGCGAGCTGGGCGTCCAGCTACGACCACCCGAGTGCCCCGCGCAACCCCAGGAACCGCCCCTGGCGCGGCGCCAAGCTGGTCGACCACTTCATGAAGGTGTCCTTCACGGACGTCACCGACCGGGGACGGCCTCGGTACCGCAGTGCCCTGCTCGTCACCCCGCAGGGCAAGGGCGGGTTCACCGCCCTGAAGGGCCACGGCGACACCCTCTCCTGGTACGGCCCCTACCTCTTCCTGTACAGCAGCGAGCGGCTGCGCGTCTTCGACGTACGCCACCTGTGGGCCACCACCACGTCCTCCGGGCGCGTGGGGGTGAGCCGGGGCTCGGTGAGCGCCAACTGGCAGGCGGCGGCGCTGCCGCAGGTCGCGCAGTACTCCTTCGTCGGGCGTAACGGGTGTGGGAGCGGCTCGAACGAGACGCCGTGCTTCAGCGGTGCCTCCATCGACCACGGTTCGTCGTTCGCGCCGTCGCTGGTGACCGTCGAGACCAGCTCGCCGACCTCCCGTGTGGTGCGCTGGCCGCTGAGCACGTCGTCCCACCTCCTGCGCTCCGACGGGCGTGGGCTGGTGCGGGCCAGCGCCGGGTACCGCGTTCCGCTGGCCGGTCCGCAAGGCGTCGTCCAGCACGACGAGCGGTTCTACTTCACCGCGATGTGCCCGGACGCCCGCCGGGTGTTCGGTGAGCCGTACTGCCTGTACCGGGGCGACTCCGGCGGTGCCGTGCGGGTGTGGAGCCGTACCCCGGCGGCCGCCGAGAACCTCTCGTACTGGCCCGCCACCGAGCAGCTCTGGGTCTCCAACGAATCCCCGTACCGCAAGTACGTACGCCCCCGCCCCGAGCTGAACGGGCGCGTCGTCTACAACGTGCCCCTCGACGACTGACACCCGGCCGGGTCCGCGCCGGCCGGTGCGGACCCGGCGCCCTCCGTGCGGTCAGTTCTCCGCGCGGAGGGCTTTTTCCTGCCCGTCGCTCCGGGCACGGCGCGGCGGGCGGACCTCTCCCGGCGTCCGCCCGAAGTGTTCGCGGAAGACCCGGGTGAAGTGCGGCTGACTGGCGAATCCCCAGCGGTGGGCGATGTCCGCGACCGTCAGCCGGGCGGACGCGGGGTCGGCGAGCTGCTGCCGGGCCCGTTCCAGGCGGCGTTCGAGGATGTGGCGGGACGGGCTGCGGCCGGTCTGCCGGAAGTCGCGGCTCAGCTGGCGTGTGGAGATGCCGAGCGCGTCCGCGACGTGGGCGGCGCACAGCCGGGGGTCGGCGAGGTGCCGGTCGATGTGGTCCCGGGCGAGCAGCAACCGGGTTCCCTGGTCCGTACCGTCCGGGCCGCCGCGTACGGCCAGGCAGTGCAGCAGGTCCAGCACGCCGCGCTCGGCCGCCGCCGCGTCGCCGGGGTGCGGGCCGCCGAAGCGCCCGGACAGTACGGCTTCGAGGCGGCGCAGGAGCGGCGCCTCGGCCGCCGTGTCGCTGCTGAAGACCAGCGGTACGGGCACGCCGCCGGGCAGACACCGTTCGGTGAACACCTCGCGGGGCACGTCCACCAGGAGCTGGCGCATGGCGGTGGGGAATCCGAGGAGGTACGAGCGCCGGGTGTCGTACAGCACCAGGTCGCCGGCGGCGAGGGTGAAGCAGCCTCCGCTGTGCAGGAAGACCGCCTGGCCGGAGACGAGCAGCGAGGCGAAGACCGAGTCCTTGGGGGACGTCCGGCAGGTCTGCGGGCTGCGTTCGACGACGTGCTCGTTGCCCGCGATGTCGGCGAGCCGCAGACCGCCGAGTCCGGTGTTGGTCTGGGTGGCCAGCAGGCCGTCCTCGGAGTACGGGGAGCAGCGCAGGCCGACCAGGGCCCGCCGGTTGTAGTCCTCCCACACACCCACCCGGTCCGCCGGGGCGACGGTCCGGGTCGACATGCGGGAGTAGCGGGCGGCGGAATGTCCGGGCACCTCCGCCTCCTTGCCGTGCGCGAGTGTCCGATGGCGTGGCCCCGGCCGGGCAGGCCGGGCCGGGAGGCGCAGCCTACTCCCGGGCGCCGCGCCCGGACACGGCCCGGGAGGGGCGGCGCCCGCTCAGCGGAACAGCCCGTCGACGTGATCGGCGCCGAGGCCCACCCGCTCGTAGTGGGCGCGGCACATCGCGATGTAGTCGTGCACGTCGAAGTAGCCGGTGGGGTCGCCGTTCTCGTCGAGCCAGATGAGCGGCCCCTTGACGATGAACAGGGTCTTCATGGGCTGGTCGCTCTCGTACGCGACCAGGGTGTGCCCCTCGCCCGGCGCCTCGTACACGAAGTCCCCGGCCGTCGCGGTCCAGGGCCGTTCCAGGTAGCCCCACTTGCCGGAGATCGTGTAGGCGAACACCTCGTGCGGGTGGTAGTGCCGGTTGACCAGCCCCGCCTCCCTGGCGCACAGGATGTCGGACCAGGTGTTGTCCTTGACGTTGATCCACAGCGGGCGGGAGCCCACGGTCTCGGTGAAGGGGGCGTAGTACCGGTCGTCGTCGGTGGCCGCGTCCGGGACGTACACCTCGGGCAGGGCGTCCGGCTGGACGGAGTCCTTGATCGGCTGGAGGTTCTTCCAGAACTCGTCGCCTGGCTGCTCGGGCATGGCGTGCTCCGCGTTCCGTCCGGTCGGGTGGGGTCGGTGGCCGGAAGTCAACCCGGCCACGGCCGCCCTGTCTTTCCCGGGGCGGACACCGCGCTTGCCTGTTGCCGCCGTCGGCGCCGCGACCCATGACGGTGCGGCTGATGGGCGGACCCGGTCCCAGCGAACGGGTGGTTGTGGGCCTTCGGACGCCGTTCGCGGGCACACGGTACGGAGGGGGCACGGAAGGCTTGCGACGACGATGGGTTTGGCATGAGCGAATACGAGCGTTCCCGTACGATGCCCGCACTTCCCGAGCATGTGTTCGACCAGGCGAGTGTCGTGGGTCAACTCGACAGCTGGCTGCCGCAGGGACTGCACGTGGAGGCGGGGGATCTGCCGGCCGTGACGGTGCACGAGGACCGCACGGGCGCGGACGAGGCCGGCCTCTTCCGCGCCGAGCGGGACCAGATGCGGCTGGAGTGGGGCACCAGGGACAGCGGCAGCTACGCCGGCTGGCTCCAGGTCGCCGGCATCGGCAGCGGCGCCAGCGAGGTGACGGTCCACCTGTCCTTCTTCGAGGAGCAGCACGACCCCGGTGCCGACGCGGTCACCGACGAGCTGGACCGCAGCCTGGAGCGGCTGGACGAGCTGGTACGGCTGCGCATGGACGGCGGCGGCGCCGGCTGACGTACGCACGCGTGCGGACACCGCGCCGTGCCCGCACGCCGTCGCCCGTCAGCGCTTGAGCTGGAACGTCTCTCCCTGGTGCGCGCCGGCGGAGCAGGACGCCTTCTCGGACGCCGTCATCGTGCGGGTCTTGACCACCACCGCGTTGCTGACGCCGTCCGTACCGTTGGCGGCCGGGCCGGTGACGGTGTCGGGGACGTACCAGTAGTAGTGCCCCCACTTGGGGCTGTCGTAGTGGGTCTGCCAGGTGCCCGAGACGGTCTGCATGACCTGGGCGCGCGAGATCCAGCCCACCTCGCCGGGCTGGACCGTCATGTTCAGCGAGCTGTTCTCGGTGTGCGAGCTGGACCAGGTGTGGCTGTACTGCGCCGTGACGCTGAGGTCGATGATGCCCGCGAGCTTGCCGCCGGCGGTGACGGAGACCCCGGCCGTGTCGGTGGAGCCCACCGTGTCGGACCAGCCCATCGACTGTGTGGCGGGCGATGTGCTGCAGTTGTAGAGCGAGTTGGAGACCTGCCGGAAGTCGCCCAGGTACGCCTTGCCGAGTACCGGCTCGTTGAAGGTGCACTTGCCTTCGCCGGAGGCGCAGTCGGCTATCAGCTGCTTGCGGTCCGGCCCTCCGGCCGCCGCGGCGGGCACGGCCGTCGCCGCGGCCAGGCCCGCGGCCGCCGCCGCGAGCACCAGCGCACGCCCTCCGTACCGCACGGTGCGGTTCATCGCCATGTTGCTGTTCCTGCCTCTCGCCTTGCCTCGTGAACGCGACCGGTCGTTGACTCCTCAACAGGCCTACGACCGCCGCCTGTTGTCTGAGAGGCTGGTGTAAACAGAGTTTCCATAACACCAAGTGACGGTAAAGTTGTAGTTGATTCAGAAACGTCCCGATTGGTCTGGATCAATGGCCTCACCTGCCGGTCCGCCACCGACCGGGACTTCCGTCGCCACCCACCGGGACCTCGGACGCAGACCCGGCGGCCGATCACACGGCCGGGCGCACCCGCTATCGTCCATTCCAACCCGCCGGCCAGCGGCGGACCGCACCGTGCGAGCCCCTTTTCCAGCCAGGAGACGGACGAACCCCATGCGCGTCATCGCCTTCGACCACCTCGTCCTCAACGTCGCGGACGCCGAGCGCGCCCTCGGCTTCTACTGCGGCCCGCTCGGCCTCGAACCGGTACGCGTCGAGGAGTGGCGCGCGGGCAAGGTCCCGTTCCCCTCCGCCCGCGTGAGCCCGACGACCATCATCGACCTCGTCGAAGGGGACCGCGGCGAGTCCAACGTCGACCACATCTGCCTGGTCGTCGAGCCGCTGGACTGGCAGGAGGTCGTCGAGTCGGGCGTCTTCACGGTCGTGGACGGCCCCGGCCGGCGGTACGGCGCCCGGGGCGACGCGCAGTCCGTGTACGTCCTGGACCCGGACGGCAACACGGTCGAGCTGCGCTGGTACCCGCAGGACGCCGAGGCGTAGCGGCGACGGACCGCAACGGGTCCGGGACGTGTCCGTCGACGTTACCGGACACGTCCCGAAAAAAAGGGCCGGGCGATGGTCCGGCGGGAATTCCGCCGAGCCACCGCCCGGAACTCTGATGTGTATGCGCATATCCGCGCGCTTTTTCAGAGGGGCGCGCAGAAAATCACCCAGGGGCACAAAGGGTCACATCGGAGCGGCTGCCCCGGAAAGGGCAGGGTCACACCGGTGATGTCACCGCTTGAAGGCGTCCTTGGCCTTCTCGCCCGCCTCGCGTATGTCGCCCTTGGCGCGTTCCGCGCGGCCCTCCGCCGTCATGCGCTCGTTGCCGACCGCACGGCCGACGTTCTCCTTGACGGCGCCCTTGGCGCGGTCGGCCTTCGTGGAAGTCTTCTTCTCGGCGGTCATGGTCGCGCTCCTTTTCGATCGGGCCGTTTCCTTGACAGTCAGTCGCGTGCCCGTCGGCCCGGCCGGTAAACAGACCGATTTCGAACGGGCGGAAATCCCCGCGCCGACGAGGGGCGGGATTCGGCCGGTCCGCGCCGGGCACCCGCCGCCATGCGCCACGCGGCGCCGCCGCGCCCGCCGTACGGGCGGCCCGGGGCGCGCCAGTGGTCGGCGTAATGAATCCGGACGCGCGGAAAGCAGGGGTGTACTCGAACGATGAACTGGTATCCGATGCGGCTGACCACACCGGCCAAGCAGCACGTCTTCGGCGGCCGGGCCGTTCCCGAACGGCTCGGCCGGACCGGGCTGCCCGACGGGCCGGTGGCGGAGACGTGGGAGATCAGTGATGTCGAGGGGGAACACTCCCACGTCCTGAACGGGGCGCTGGCCGGTCACACCCTGCGGGAGCTGGCCCTGAGCCACCCCGACGAGCTGGTCGGGCGCGGCTGGCGCGGCTCCCGGTTCCCGCTGCTGACGAAGTTCATCGACGCGCACCGGCCCCTGCCGGTCCATCTGCACCCCGACGACACGGCGGCCCGTGAGCGGGAGGGCGAGCCGAACGGCAAGACGGAGGCCTGGCACATCCTGTACGCGCCGCCCGGCAGCACGGCGCTGGCCGGGGTACGGCCGGGCGTGGACCACGGCCGGCTGCGGCAGGCGCTGCTCGACCAGGACTTCGACGCCGTGCTGCGGCGCCTGCCCGTACGCGCGGGCCAGACCCTGTACGTCCCGGGCGGCACCCCGCACAGCTTCGGCCCGAACACCCTCGTCTACGAGATCGAGCAGACCTCCGACCTGCAACAGCACGCGATGCGGCACCGGATGGAGGACGGCGCGCCGATCGACGACGCGCAGTGGCGCGCCAACGTCGAGGCGCTGCTGTGCGAGTGGAAGCCGGAGCACCGCCCGGACTTCCACGCCGGGCTGCGGCTGCCGGCGGAGGGCGGGGTGGAGCGCCGGATGCTGTGCGCCGGGCCGTACTTCGCGCTGGAGAACTGGCGGGTACGGGCGCCGGGGGACGCCGTGCCGGCGTTCGACACGTGCGTGGTGCTCAGCAACATCGGTGCGGCGACGGAGGTGACCTGCGGGGCGGTACGGGAGACCCTCGGCCCGGCCGAGACGCTTCTGCTGCCCGCCGCGACGGCCTCCGGCGTCCGTGTCCACGGCCCCGCCGACGTACTCCTCGGCTACCTCCCCGACCTGGAACACGACGTACGGGCCCCGCTGCGCGCGGCGGGCCACTCCCCCGAGGCCATCGCCGCGCTGGGCGAGGGGCTGGGCGCGGCCGCCTGAACCTTCCTCCGCCAAACGGTTACAACAAATAGGTATAAAACGGCCGTACAGGCATGATTTCCTTGGACTTCGGTGTACATCAACTAAGCCCACGTTTCGTTCGGAGGCACGGGCGGAAGTTGACCGAAGGATTGGATGAATGAACAAACAGCGCGTTCGGCCGGCCCAGACCCCGCCGGCTTCGGTCCTTTCGGGCCGTGCTCGCCGCAGCTACGGAGATCCGGGGGCCCGGCGACGGCCCGGCCCGGCCGGCCGCGGTCCGCACCTGGTCGGGCACCCGCTCGAGTCGGCCCACGGAGCGGAGACGCGCCCTTCCGATGCGTACTGAGACGCTTCCGGTCGAGTCCGAGTTCTTCGCCCCCCGCGCCGCCATCGACGACCTGCTGTCCTCGTTCCTGACGGAGAGGGCGCAGGCCGCCGCGGTCCCCGGCCAGTCGGCGCTCGTCCTCCTGCTGCGCGACTTCATCGACGGGGGCAAGCGGGTCCGCCCGCTGCTGTGCGTGGCCGGCTGGCGGGCCGCGGGCGGTGAGGGAGACCCCGCGCACGCCGTCAGACTGGCCGCCTCGATCGAATTGGCGCACGCCTGCGCCCTCGTGCACGACGACATCATGGACGCGGCCGACAGTCGCCGGGGACGCCCCTCGGTCCACCGGCTGCTGGCCGACCGGCATCCGCTGCCGGAAATGGCGGACCGTTTCGGCACCAGTGGCGCCATTCTGGTGGGCGACCTCGCCCTCGTCTGGTCCGACGAACTGCTGCACACCACGCCCATGCCCGACGCCCACCGCGTCGCCGTACTGCGCGTCGTCGACCTCGCGCGGGCCGAACTGATCGCAGGCCAGCACCTGGACCTGCTGACCACCGGCGATCTCGACGTGAGCATGGAGACGGCGCTGACCGTCGTCCGCTACAAGACCGCCAAGTACACCATCGAACGGCCCTTGCAGGTCGGCGCCGCCCTGGCCGGCGCGGGCCAGCAGGTCCTGGACGCCTGCAGCGCCTACGGTGTGCCCCTCGGCGAGGCGTTCCAGCTCCGGGACGACGTGCTCGGGGTGTTCGGCGACCCGGACCGGATGGGCAAGTCGCACCTGGACGACCTGCGTGAGGGCAAGTGCACCAGCCTCGTCGTCCGCGCGCTGCGGGCCGCCGCTCCCGCGCAGGCCGACCGGCTGCGCGCGCTGCTCGGCGATCCGGAGCTGGACGAGCCGGGCGCCGCGGAGGTCCGCGACATCCTCACGAGCACCGGAGCCCGGGCCGACGTCGAGCGGATGATCGCGGAACGGTACCGGCAGGCGCTGGACGTCCTGGACGCGGCGCCCTTCACGCGCAGCGCGGTGCGCACGCTCAGGGCCGTAGCGGAGGCGGCCGTCCACCGCACGGCATGAGTACGGCGGCCCCGGCCGCCGACGGCACCGCGAGCCGAGCGGACCGGGAACCGCTGCCCGACCAGTACGGAGCCGCCCCATGACGACCCCGACGACGAGCGCACCCACGGCGGTGGCGCAGACCGTCTGGCGGGAGATCCGCCTGAGCTGGCTGTTCATCCGCGTCGACCGCTGGACCACGATCTTCCCCGGCACCTGTTTCGTCGCGGCGGCCACCGTGCACACGCGGCTGTCCCTGCCCGGGGCCGGGGCCACCGTGGCTCTGGGAGCGGTGTACTTCTGGCTGTTCATCTACGAGCACACCCTGGCCAATCAGCTGGTCGGCGTCGAGGAGGACCGCCTCAACAAGCCTTTCCGGCCGCTGGTCACCGGCGAGAGCACCGTGCGGGGCGCCCAACTGCGCCTGATCGCCGTCCGGATCGCCTTCCCCGTCTACGGCTACTGCCTGGGCGTCCTGAAATGGGCGCTGATGTGGCAGATCCTCTCCCTGCTCCAGCACGAGTACGGTTGGGGCCGCCACTGGCTGGGCAGGAACCTGTACGCCGGGATCGGGGTGATCGCCCAGTTGGCGGCCGCGTGGGAGATCGTCACCGGACTCACGCCGGACGCCTGGCGCTGGATCTGGACGCTGACGATCACGGTGACCTTCCTGATGTCCGTCCAGGACCTGCGCGACATGCACGGTGACCGCGCGGTCCGCCGCTCCACCATGCCGCTGGTCTTCGGCGAACTGCCCACCCGGATCTTCCTGTGCGCCGGCTTCGCCGTCGGCCCCGTGTTCATCCACCACTTCCTGATGGCGCCCGCCGGCCGGCACTGGTGGCTCGTGGCCACCGACGTCCTTCTCTGCGGCCTGAGCCTGCTCCTGGCGGCCAGGGTGCTGCTCCTGCGCGGCCCGGAGCAGGACCAGCGCAGCTACCGCCTGGTGGAGCAGTGGTACACCTTCGCCCTCGCCGCCTCCATCTACACACTTCGCTGACGAAAGGGCCCATGTGCCGTCAGAGGTCACGCAACGGCAGTCACGGCTGCGTATCGAGGGCGTCTGGAAGGCGTACGGCCGCAGGCAGGTGCTGTGCGGCGCCGACCTCGACGTACCACCCGGGGCACTGGTCGGTGTGGTCGGCGAGAACGGCGCGGGCAAGAGCACGCTGCTGCGCATCGCGGTGGGGCAGCTGACACCTGACCGGGGCACGGTGGTGCGCGCCGGTGCGGTGGGGTACTGCCCGCAGCAGGCGGTGCTGAACGAGTCGTTCACCGTCCTGCAGCATCTGCGGCTGTTCCAGGTGGCCTACCGGCTGCCGTCGCTGGCGCGGGCCCACGAGCTGATGGACGTACTGGGGTTCGCCCACTGCGGGCGCCGGCGGACGGGGGAGCTCAGCGGAGGGACGCAGCAGAAGCTGAACCTGCTGATCGCCCTGATGCACGATCCGCAGCTGCTGGTGCTGGACGAGCCGTACCAGGGCTTCGACTGGGACACCCACCAGCGCTTCTGGGCGCTGGCGGCCCGCCTGCGCGACGCGGGCCGCTCGATCGTCGTGGTCTCGCACCTGCTGCACGACCTGCACCACTTCGACGCGGTCCGCCACCTGCGCGAAGGCCGCCTGGAAACCGAGGAGACCGCCCGATGAGGCCGTACCCGGCGGCGTTCGCCGAGATGCTGCACTGCACGCTCCTCGGCCAGCTGCGCAATCGCATGGCCCTGCTCCTGGCGGTCGCCTTCATTCCCGGGTGGATCGCCGTGGCCCGCCTGTGCGCTTCGGACCGGGAGGTGCGTTTCCCCCTGGACTCCCTCGGCACGGAAGCCGCCGCGCAGGCGAGCCACGTCAGCCAGGTCGTCAACGCGCTCGCCGCCGTCACCCTGGTCACCGGTTTCGTGACGTTCATGGAGACGTTCAAGGCCGGGGAGGTGGACCGCCGGCTGCTGCTGGCCGGTTACCCCCGCGTCCCGATGCTGCTGGCGAAGGTCACCGCCGTCGCCCTCATCGCCGCTCTCCTGGCCCTGTACACCGTGGCCGTGCTCGGGACCTCGGTGTCCGTACGGCAGTTGGGCCCGCTGGCCCTCGGCCTCTGCGGCGCCGGCCTCGCCTACGGCGGCATCGGCCTGCTGCTGGGATCGCTGGTCCGTGGTGAGCTGGAGGGCTTCTTCCTCGTCATCATGCTCAGCCTGGTCGACACCGGCCTGCAGAACCCGGTCTTCACGGTGGTCGACCTGTCCGGTCTCGAAGTACTGCCCCTGTACGGCGCGAACCAGCTGACGCTGGCCGCCGCGTTCACCTCCGGCGCCCCCTGGTCCCACAGCCTGCTTTCGCTCGCCTGGGCCGCCGCGACCAGCGCTGCGGCCCTGCTCGTCTTCCACGTCCGTACGCGCTCCCACTGCGCGGTGGGCGCCGCGGCCACCGGGGTTCCCGCACCGGTGACCGCGGCCGGCCCGCCGGAGGCGGCCGTGCGGGCCTCCCTGCGGCGGTCTCGTTAGCGGATGTCCTCCGGGCGGTGCCGGCGGGTGTAGCGGGCCAGGGCCATGAGAGGGAAGACATGCCGGTAGTACCCGTAGCGGCAGGCCACGGCCCGGGGGACGAGTACGCCGGTGAACTGCGGTTCCTCCCAGGTCCCGGCGTCCGTCTGCCGATCGGTCAGGAGGCGCACACCGGCGCGCACCGCGTCGCTGTCGTGTTCCCCCGCGGCGAGCAGTCCGAGCAGCGCCCAGGCCGTCTGTGACGGGGTGGAGGGGCCACGGCCGAGACGCTCCGGATCGGCGTACGACTCCCAGTCCTCGCCCCAGCCGCCGTCCTCGTTCTGCACCGACGTCAGCCAGGTGACCGCGCGCCGGACGGCGGGATGGTCACCTGGCGTCCCGGCCGCGGAGAGGGCCTGCAGGACGCTGCCGGTGCCGAAGACGTGGTTGACTCCCCAGCGCCCGGACCACGCGCCGCTGTCCTCCTGCTGCCCGAGCAGCCGGCGCACGGCACGCCGGGTGGCGGGGTCGCGCGCCATGCCGAGGGCCGCCAGCATCTCCACCACGTGGGCCGTGACGTCCGCGGTCGGCTGGTCGGCGCAGTACTCGCCGAAGTCGAAGAAGGGGAGCTTACTGGGCAGGGAGCTGGTGTTGTCGGCGTCGAAGGCCGCCCACCCCCCGTTCGCGCTCTGCATGCCCAGGCTCCACCGCGTCGCCCTGCGCACGGCGTCGTCGACGCGTGCCGGTTCGGGGTGGTCGACGCGGAGCAGCGCGAGAACCACCTCGGAGGTGTCGTCGAGGTCGGGGTAATTCTGGTTGTGGAACTGGAAGGGCCACCCTCCAGGAGCGAGGTGGGGCCGCCGTACCGCCCAGTCGCCGGGCCGGTCGGTCTGCCGGGCGAGCAGCCAGTCCGCGGCCCTGACCAGCGCCGGGTGGCCGGCGGACAGGCCGGCGTCGCGCAGTGCCGTGATCGACAGGCAGGTGTCCCAGACCGGACCGTGCACGGTCTGCAGTTTCCGTACACCGTCCGCGGGCCAGGAAGCGCAGTCGTCCAGGAAACCGAAAGCGGCCTTGAGCACCGGGTGGTCCGTGGAGTAGCCCCGCAGACGCAGGGCGATGGCCACCCATGTGGTGATGGGGGTGCACGCCCCGAAGCTGCCGTCCGCCTCCTGCCGTTCGACAAGCCAGCGGGCCCCCGCGTTCGCCGCGATCGCGCGCACCGGGCGGGGGACGACTCGGCGGTACGCGCGCAGCGCGGTGTTCGCGCGCCGGAAGACGCCCTCCCAGCTGGTGACCGGGGCCGGCGTACGGAGCGCGGCGTCGGTGCCGTCGGACGTGGCGACGAGTTCGTCGACGCCGAAGGGGACCGGCCGCACGAACCGGTGCGCGCTGATGATGCTGAGGGCGACGAGCGCCTGGCGCATCACGAAACCGAAGGAATAGATGTTCAGCGGGGCCCACTTGGGCAGGGCGACGATCTCCGGCGGAATCTCGGGCAGATCGTCCCAGCTCCACAGACCGAGCATGGCGAGCCAGATACGGGCCTCCAGCGGGGCGGCCGCGACGCCGCCCCGCTCGCGCACCCACGCCGCGCTCCGGAGCATGTGCTCCTCGTCCGGACGGTGCCCGGCGAGCCGCAGCGCCACGTACGCCTGGGCGGTGGTGCCCAAGTGACCCGCGCCGTCGAAGACGAGGGGCCAGGAGCCGTCCGCGCTCTGCTGCGAGCGGATCCACCGGCCGCTCGCAGCGGCCACCCGTTCGTCCAGGACGCCCAGCAGGTGCCGCAGGAACAGGTCGTGGGCGTCATAGCTCACATCCGTGCTGAAGGTCTCCTTCCACCAGCCCTCGGTGTGCTGCCGGGCCAGCAGGTGGTCCGTGGCCCGCAGCACCGCGCGCCGAGCCGCTTCCTCCGTCCCGTCGGACGGTGGGTGCGCGAAACTGATGCCCGCTGCCCCCGCCGGGTGCGGGCTCTTCTCTCCCGCCGCGTCGTCGGCCGTCGTCGTCATGGAACTCCTGCACCTCGCTGGTGGACCGGACACCAGGAAGCTGCCCGCATCTCCCGCGCGGGCGCACCAGGCGCGCGGGATATCACCTGTCTGCCGCTGTCAGCCCCACGGAGGAGTGTCCCGCACCTCCCCGGCCCCCGCGCACCGGTCATCCGCAGTTACGCAGAACGCCCCAGAGGAACAGCACCCCCACGGCCGCCACGCCCGCCCACACCGAGGTCAGCACCGGCGGCCGGCCCCGGACCGCGCGCAGCCAGGAGAACAGGGCCAGGGGCAGGGCGGCGACGAAGAGCGCGTTGTGGGCCAGGGCGGCGGCCACGTCGCCCTGGGTGAGGTCGCGCAGCGCCCGTAAGGTGCCGCAGCCGGGGCAGAGGAGGCCGGTCGCGGAGCGGAGGGGGCAGCTGGGGTAGTGGCCCGGGGCCTCGGGATCGCGGACGGCCACGAGCACGGTCAGGGCGGCGAACAGCAGGGCGCCGGACCAGGCTTCGAGCGTCCGGCGCCGGGCGCGGTCCGGCGCGGGCGTGGTCAGTAGCCACCGCCCGCGGCGTTGGAGAGGACGACGGCGAGGCCGCCGACGAGGCCGATCCCGAGGCTGAGGAACGTCCACAGCTTCGCCTTCCTCGACGCCTGTTCGGCACCGGCCAGGTCACCGGCGCCGGCCTTGGCGTTGACCTGGGTGGCGAAGACGACGGCCGCGATGCCGGTGGGCAGGAAGCAGAAGAGCGTCACCAGGATCGCCGGGATCAGATAGGTCTGGGGCGGCCTGGCGTACTGCTGGTACCCGGGGCCGTACTGCGGCTGGTGCTGGGGCTGGGACGGGTACTGGGGCTGGTACTGCGGCGGCGGGGGCCCGTCGGGCGATGGCCGGGACGGGCCGGTCGAGGGTGTCTTGCCGCCCCAGTCCTCGCCGGGCGGGCCTTGCGGATAGGCCATGACGGCCTCCTTGTCCGGTCGGTGCGTCGGCCCGTAGGGGCTGCCGGTGGTGCCGGTGGTTCCCGTGTGCCGGAGAGCCGCTGGCCGATGTGGCACCGGCCCGGGCGGGCGGTGTCGTACGCATGACCACCCGCTGGCCCCGGGCCTCGAACACGCCAGGCGGAACGGCGGCCCCCCTGCTGCCCACCTCCCCCCTCGTGCCCTCATGCGTCCCTGGTCAGCGCCTCCAGGACGCGCCGGGTCTTGCTCTCCTGTTCGAGGTCCGGCTCCAGGTCCAGCTGCCGCAGCAGGGCCAGCAGCGATGCCCGGACGACCTCGGAGCCCTCCGGCTCCACCCGCTCGGAGACCTCCAGCCAGTCCAGCGGCGGCCCGGTGGGCGGGGTCAGTGACCAGCGTTCGACGGTCAGTTCGTGGTGCCGGCGGCGGACGTCGCGCCAGCGCTGGGCGCGCACCGGCCCGTACACGGTCAGCTCCCGGAAGTCGACGGCGAGGTCCGCGCAGTCGGCGAGGAAGCGTTCCTGGGCGGCGGAGAAGGCGGTGTGCAGCGGGCGGTGCCCGGCGGCCGCCGCGTCGATGCCCCGGCGGTCCCGGGTACGGGTGAGGGAGGCCGAGAGGACCTGGCGCTCCCCCGCCCAGTCGCTCTCCAGGCGGAGCTCGTCGTCACCGTGCCGGTGGTAGTCCAGCCAGTGGGCGGGGACGCGGGCCCGGCGGCAGGGCCGGAGTCTGGCCGTGGCGTCGCCCTTCTTCCCCTGGCGGGACCGCAGACGCAGGATCACCCCGGCCTCCAGCAGCGGCAGTTCGCCCGGGTGGCGGTGGCGGGGGCCTTCGCAGAAGAAGACCTGGCACCAGACGCCCCCGTCGTCCGGTGCCAGAGCCTTGGCGGCCACCTCCGCCCGCGCGCCGGAGAACGTGGCCTTGATCTCGACCGCGTCCAGCCGAGGAACGGGCCCTGCGGAGCCTGTCATAGCGCGCCCCCCGTGGTTCTCCGTGTCCGCGCGTGCCCCCACTCAACTCCTCGCGCGACGCGGCCGCTTCGGGGAGGTCCCCACATGTGCCCGAAGAATGTGCGAGGCCCTTCAGGGGCGCTGCCCGGGGGAGCATGATGGTCCCGGCGCCGGAGTACGGGCCGCACACGGGACATGCGAGCGCCCGGGGGGCGACATGGACGGCAGGCGACGGACCACCGGCTCGTCCCGGCTCCCCCGCCCGGCGGGCCCGGGCCTGGTGGGCCGCGGGCGCGAACGCCGTCTCATCGACGACCTGCTGGCCGCCGGGGCGGACGGAGGTGCGGCGTTACTGCTGTGGGGCGAGCCCGGCGTGGGCAAGACGGCGCTGCTGGAGTACGCCGCCGAGCAGGCCGGGGACGCCGCGCTGCGGGCCCGGGGCATCGAGTCGGAGACGGTCCTGCCGTTCGCGGTGCTCGCCGACCTGTTGCTCCCGTTTGATGCGGAATTCAGGGAGCTCCCCGGGGTGCAGCGCGCGGCGCTGGAATCGTGCCTGGCCCTGTCGGGGGAGCCGCTGGCCAACCCGTACGCGGCCTGCATGGGCGCGCTGAACGTGCTGGCCGCGCTCGGCGAGAAGAAGCCGGTGGCGGTGCTCGTGGACGATCTGCAGTGGGTCGACCCGTCCTCCCAGCGGGTGCTGCTGTTCGTCGCGCGGCGGGTGGCGGGCGAGCGGGTGGCGCTCGCGTTCACCTCGCGCGAGGAGCCCGGTGAGCCGGGCGCGCCGCACAGCCTGCCGTCCGTCGAGGTGACCGGGCTGTCGCGGAGCGAGTGCGGGCAGCTGCTGCGGCGGGCGGGCGTCGTGACGGCGCCGGCGGTGGAGGCGGACCTGGTGAAGATCAGTGGCGGCAATCCGCTGGCCCTGCTGGAGGCCGCCCGCTCCCTCACCCCGGAACAGACGCGCGGCGAGGAGCCGATGCACAACCCGCCGTCGCTGGGGCGGCATCTGGAGCGCGCCTGGTCGGCCCGGATCAACGCGCTCCCCGAGGCCACCCGGCAGGCCCTCACCGTACTCGCCGCGCACCGGTCGACCGCGCTGGCCGGGCTGTGCGAGGCGCTGGGGGTGCTCGGCCTGTCGCTGTCGTCCCTGTGCCCGGCCGAGGAAGACGGCCTGGTGACGTCGACCGGTGACGGGCTGGACTTCCGGCATCCCGTGCTGCGCCCGCTGGTGCTCGGTCGGGCGCCGCTGGCCCACCGGCTCGCCGCGTTCGGCGCCCTCGCGCAGGTCACGCGCGGCCCGCTGCACGCGTGGTACCGGGCGGCCGCCGCCACCGGCCCCGACGCCCAGGCCGCCGCCGCGCTGGCGGAGGCGGCGGAAGAGGCCCGCAGGCGCAGCGCGTTCGAGGAGTCGGCACTGACCTGGCGGCGTGCCGCGGAGCTGACCGAAGACCGGGCAGCGCGCGCGGACCTGCTGCACCGCGCCGCGTCCGACGCCTTCCTGGGCGGCTCGGCGTCCAGTTCCCAGTGGTGCGAGGAAGCGCTGCGTACGACCACGGAGCCCTCCGTGCGCGCCGACATCGAGCTGTTGTTGGGGCGCATCCACACCTGGAACGGTGAGCCCGCGCGCGCTTACGAACTCCTCGCCGAGGCCGCGCGCACCATCTGCCGCACCGATGCCGTACGGGCGTGTGTCCTGCTTGCTGAAGCGGTGGTGCCCGCCAGCATGGACGGCCGGGTGGCCGCAGCCGTGCGGACCGCCGAAGATTCGTTCCGTCTGGCCTCCGAGTCGGGGCCGGACCGCTGGCTGAGCATGGCTCTGCTCGGCTCGGCGCTGGCGGTCTCCGGGCAGATCGGCCGGGGCGTGGCCATGCTGGGCGCCGCCGACGGGCACTGCACCGGCGATCCCGTACGCAATCAGCAGCTGTACGCGCTGGCCGGGCAGGCGTGGAACTGGGTCGAGGACCGCGACCGCAGCCGCCGGCTGCTCAACTCCGCCGTGGAGTCGGCCCGCCGGCACAGCGCGCCCGGCGTCCTGCCGTTCACGCTGGCCGTACGCAGCGATCTGGAGGCCCGGGTCGGTCACTGGAACGCCGGGTACGGCGACGCCACGGAGGCCCTGCACTGGTCGGAGGAGCTGGGCCAGATCTCCTGCGTCGGCTACAGCCTGGCGTGCCTGGCCCGGCTGGACGCGCTGCGCGGCGACCGGGTGCGGTGCGAGGAGCAGGTCGGCCGGGCCCGGCGGGAGGTCGGCGGGTACGGCATCGGCTGTCTGGAGCGGCACCTGACCGCCGCGCTGGGGCTGGCCGCGCTCGCCCACGGCGACCATTGCGCCGCCGCCGACCAGCTGGAACAGAGCTTCGCGCTGGTCACCGCGCAGGGGGTGGGCAATCCGCTGGTGGTGCCGTGCGCGGCCGATCTCGTCGAGGCGCAGCTGCGGACGGGCAACACCGCCCGCGCCGGGGAGGTCGCGGACTGGCTGGAGGCACGGGCGCGGGCCACCGGGCTGGCGGCCGCGGAAGCCGCCGCCGCCCGCTGCCGGGGCCTGCTGGCCGCGTCGTACGAGGCCGCGCGGGCCGCGTTCGCCACCGCCCTCGCGGCGCACGAGCGCATCCGCGAGCCGTTCGAGCAGGCCCGGACCCTGCTGTGCGAGGCGGAACTGCTGCGCCGCTACCGCCACCCCGCCGCCGCCCGGGCCCCGCTCGCCTCGGCGCTGGCGCGCTTCGAGAGCCTGGGTGCGGTGCCGTGGGCGCGGCGGGCCGCCGGTGAGCTGGCGGCCACGGGTGCTCCGCCGACGGCACCGGCCGCGCCGGACGGTGTCTGGGAGCAACTGACGCCGCAGGAGTTCCAGGTGGCCCGCGCGGTGGCCCGCGGCCTGAACAACACCGAGGCGGCGGTCTCCCTCTTCGTCTCCCGCAAGACGGTCGAGGCGCACCTCACGCGCGTCTACCGGAAGCTGGGCGTCCGCTCCCGGACCGAGCTGACACGGCTGATGGCGTCCGGCGAACTGGTCGACTGAGCGCCGTCGCGCACCGGGTGACCCCTGCCACAAGGCGTCCGTAATGTCCGCTTCCCGCGGGGCGCCGCCGGTGGATGGGTTAGGTTCACAGAGGTCGGGGTGCCGCCCGAGCAGCCCGCCGCTGACTGCTCGCGGCGCCCTGGAAACGGCCTCACCAGGGAGAGTATCGCCATGCAAGAGCCAGTGGACCCACCGCCGGCGGCGCACGGCCCCGACCCGGCCGCCGTGCCGCCGGACGCCGACGGTACGCGCAACGGCGAGTCGCGGGAGATCGACCGGCTCCGCCGGGAAGTACGGGACCTGCGGGGCAAGCTGCTCGCCCATCCGCTGATATCCCACGCGCAGGGTCTGCTCCAGGAACGCTACCGGCTCCCGGACGCGGAGACCGCGTTCGAGCTGATGAAGCGCTGCTCTCAGCAGCACAACCTGAAACTGCGCAACCTCGCGTCCGCCGTGGTCTCCGTCCCCCGCCCCGACGACGAGCGGGGCCTGTGGTTTCCCGGCCGGTCCGGCCGGGCGGCTCCCCCGCTGCGGTTCCTGCCCGGCCACCGCCCGGACAAGGTCAACCGCAGCACCGTCCTGAAGCAGGTGCTGCACCAGGCGCTGGCGTTCACCGAGGCGCCCATGGGTGATCTGCAGGTGATGGAGTCCGCCGGCAGTCTCCGGATGGCGCACCACCGCGGGCTCAGCGAGGAGTTCCTCGACTTCTTCACCGTGGTCGAGGACGGCACGTCCTGCTCCCTCGCCGCCCGGCGCCGGGTCCGCGTCGTCTCGGACGTCGCCACCGATCCGGCGATCAGCGAACCGGCCCGCGAAATGATCCTCGCGGTCGGCAGCCGCACCGCGCACAGCCTGCCGATGCTCTCGTCCGCGGGCCGTGTCGTCGGGGTGTTCTCCCTCCACCTCCCCCGGCCGGGACAAGACCTCACGCGGGTGCAGGCCACCGCCCTGGACGGGCTGGCCGCCCAGGCGGGCCGGTGGCTGGAGTGGCACCAGGACACGATGGTGCTGAACGCTCTGGAAGACCTGCACCGACGCGGCAGAGAACTACGGGCCGGGCCGGCCCGGCGGCGCACGGAATAGGAGATCGTTCCGGGCGGTTGGGGAGTGGCGACGGCGAACAGCCCGACCGGTCCGGCCGTTTCGACGCGCCGGCCGCGGAACGGGTACGGGGGGACCGCCAGTCGCTCAGTACCCGGCTGCAAGGAGATGATGAGCATGAGCAACGCGCCCGGACAGGACGCCGCCACGGCCGCCGCACTGCCGCACCGGACCGGACTCGCCGACCACGTCGACGACGGCGCCGCCTTCGACTACATCGTGTGCGGGGCCGGTTCGGCCGGCTCCGTCCTGGCCGGCCGGCTCGCGGCCGACCCCGCCGTCACGGTGCTGCTCGTCGAGAGCGGCGGCGACGACGATGACGAGCGCGTGCGCAACCCCGACCTGTGGCCCGCCAACCTCGGCACCGAGCGGACCTGGGACCACGTCACGGAGCCGAACCCGCGCCTGAACGGGCGCCGGCTCGCCTACGCAACGGGCCGCGGCCTAGGCGGGGGCGGCGCCGTCAACGCCGGCGTGTGGGCCCGCGGGCACCGGAGCGACTGGGATTCCTACGCCGAGCTGACCGGCGATCCCGCGTGGGGCTACGCCCACGTACTGGAGCTCTACCGGAAGATCGAGGACTGGCAGGGCGCGCCCGACCCCGAGCGCCGGGGCAGCGGTGGGCCCATGCGGATCCAGCCGGCGCAGGACGTGCACCCGCTCTTCACCGCCTACCTCGACGGCGCCGAGTCCACCGGCGTCTCCCGTTTCGACAGTTCCAACGGTGCCCTGATGGAGAAGGCTCAGCCGCTATGTCGCCCCCCTCCTGGGGCAGCCCAACCTCACGGTCCTGCCGCACGCGACGGTCTCCCGCGTGCTGCTCTCCGGGGGCCGGGCCGCCGGCGTGGAGTTCGTCCACGCCGGCAAGCCGGTGCGCGCGCACGCGGCGCGGGAGGTGGTGCTGTCGCTGGGCGCGATCGGCACCCCGGCCGTCCTCATGCGGTCCGGGATCGGGGACGAGACCGAACTGCGCTCCGCCGGCGTACCGGTGGTCCAGCACCTGCCCGGTGTCGGCCGCAACCTCGACGACCACATACGCCTGCCCTGCATGTGGGAGGCCGAGGACGTGCCGATGCCGGTGCCCACGCGCAGCCAGGCCGTATGCTTCTGGGGCGACGACACGCGGCCGGGCGCGCCGGAGTTCGTCATGTACCTCTCGCCCGCCCCGTCCGTCTCCGCCGAGAGCGCGGCCCAGTACCCGCCGCCGGAACGGTGTTTCACCCTGATGCCCGCCATGCGCCTGCGTCCCGGCAGCCGCGGCCGGGTCCGCCTGGCGAGCCTGGACCCGCTGGTCGGGCCGCGCGTCGAGACGAACTTCTTCGCCGACCCCGACGACGTCCGCTCGGCCCTGTCCGCGGTCGCCATGGCCCGCGAGGTCGGCAACTCCGCCGCGCTCCGCCCGTTCGCCAAGCGGGAGGTGTCCCCCGCGTCCTTTGCGGCGGACACGCTCGACCTGTTCCTGCGCAACGCCGTCGAGACGTACTGGCACCAGAGCGGCACGGCCCGGATGGGCCGAGACCGGGACGCCGTCGTGGACGCCCGGCTCCAGGTGCACGGCATCGACGGCCTCCGCGTCGCAGACGCCTCGGTACTGCCCCATGTGACGGTCGCCAACACGATGGCCCCCTCCATGGTGGTCGGCGAGCGGGCGGCAGAGATGATCACAGCAGGCCAGGGCTGACCTCGGCAGGTGGCATCGGCCGGCCGGGCACCGGCCCGGTCGGCCTCGCCGTCGTCCGCGTCCGCCCCTCGTCGTCCGCTGTTTGTCATGCTGACGCTGAAGGCCAGGACGTCGAGACGGCTGGAGGGGTGCCATCGTGGCACTGGGCGCGGCGGACGGCGGTATGGACCCGGCGGGCGAGGCAGCCGCTTTCCGGGACTTGCGGGAGCGGCTGCGCGGTCCGTTCGGGGGTGACGGGGTACGTGCGGGCGACGGGCCGCCCGGGGTCGTCGTGGTCGTGCCCAGCTTCACGCTCGACCAGGCCGGGATGGACAAGGTCCCCGGGATCGTCCACTACGAGGAACGCCTGCTCGCCTTCCTGCACCTGCTCCGCGCCCCGCGCCGTCGTCTCGTGTACGTCACCAGCCTGCCGCTGCCCGAACCGCTGGTCGCCTACGCGCTCGGGCTGGTCCGTTCGCTGTCCGCCCCGGACGCCCGGCGCAGGCTCGTCCTCCTGGACTGCGGGGACGACCGCCCCGTCCCGCTGACGCAGAAGATCCTCGGGCGCCCGGACCTGCTGGACCGCATCAGAAGCCTGGTGCGCGAGCCGGAGGACGCCTGCCTGCTCGCCTTCAACGGTTCGCGGCACGAGCGGTCACTGGCCGTACGGCTCGGCGTGCCGTTGTACGCGTGCGACCCGGACCTGTCGCACCTGGGGACCAAGAGCGGCGCGCGCGCCTTGTGCACGTCCGCCGGTGTGCCCGTACCCCGCGGTGTCGAGGGCGTACGGGACCGGGACGACCTGGTCACCGCGCTCGCCGAACTCCGGGCGGCGCACCCGGACGTGGACCGCGCCATGATCAAACTCAATGACGGCTTCGGCGCCGGCGGCAACGCGATGTTCGCCTTTCGCGGGGCGCCTCGGGGCAGCGGCGCCGGGCGCTGGATCCGGCGCGCCCTCCCGGACCGCATCGAGTTCGCCACTCCGCCCGACACCTGGGCGCACTACGCCGGGAAACTGGACGTCATGGGCGGTGTGGTGGAGGAGTTCCTGGACGGGGCCGAGGTCACCTCCCCGTCCGCCCAGGTGCACGCGTCGCCCTCCGGCGACGTGCGGGTGATCTCCACCCAGGACCAGCTCTTCGACGCCGCCCTGCGCCAGACGTACACCGGCTGCTCCTCCCCCGCCCGGGCGGACTACCGACCTGAGCTGCGGGAACTGGCCCACCGGGCGGGCCGTGCCCTCGCCGCCGCGGGGATGGTCGGTATCGCCAGCGTCGACTTCGTCTCGGTACGCGGGACGTCCGGATTCCGGCACCACGCCGTGGAGATCAATCTGCGGATGGGCGGCGGCACCGCGCCCCTCATGTTCCTGCACGGCGCGACCGGCGGCGGCCACGACCCCCGGACCGGGGAATTCCTGGCCCCGGAAGGGGAGCCGTGCTGCTACGTCGCCTCCGACCGCCTGCACCGGGACTCCTACCGCTCGCTCACCCCGGAACAGGTCCTCACCGCCGCCTCCCGCGAGGGCCTGCTCTACCGGCACGACGACCGCCGGGGCGTCATCCTCCACATGCTGGGCGCCTTGCCCCGCTTCGGAAAGCTCGGTGCCGTCGCTGTCGACCGTACGGCCGAGGCGGCGCACGGGCGGTTCCGCCGGTTCGTCGCTCTGCTGGACTCCCTGGGGGCGCCGGGCGGCGACGGCCCGGGGGCCGGGTGATCCGGACGTCCGTCAGCCGTGCGGGGCCGTCGTCCGGATCGTTCGTTCATGTCAGGCGCACAGATCAGTCGTCCAGGGCCCGGGCGGCACTCGCGCGAAGCGCCGCCAGTCCGCGGGCGATGCTCTCCTGCTGGTGGCTGCCGCGCCGTACGCAGGTCAGTACGCGGCGCAGGGGCCGGGGATCGCCGTGCACCGGTACGCGTACCACTCCCTCGTGCGCCGTGCAGGGGACCAGGCGCGGGACGAGGCAGACGCCGAGGCCGTGGGCGACCATCGCGAGGACGCCGTGCCAGGCGTCGGCATGGTGGGTCAGCCGCGGGGCGAAGCCCGCCGCCGTGCACAGGGCCCGGGTCAGCCGGTTCTGGTCGTGGTGGGCCGAGATCCAGTCCTCCCTGGCCGCGTCGGCCAGTTCGATGTGGTCCCGCGCGGTGAACGGGTGCCCGGCCGGGACCGCGAGGTCCTGGAACTCGTCGAGCAGCGGCTGCTGGTCGAACCGTTCGTCGTCCAGGGGCGGGCTGCCGGACAGCGGCGTCAGAACGGCGATGTCGATCTCCGAGGAGAGCAGCTGCCGGTAGCACTTGTCGGTGTCGGTCTCGGTGAGCAGCGCCCTGACGGGCCGGGGCTCGCGCAGCAACGCCTGCGCGGCGGGCGCCAGCAGGGAGCCCACACTGGTCGCGAAGCCGCCGACGCGCAGGGTGCGGTACGGGCCGGCGTCGTGCCGGCCGAGATCGGCCCGTACCCGCTCCCACTGCGCGGTCAGCGCGTCGGCGTGGCCGAGCAGGACCTGGCCCGCCTCGGTCAGGCGCAGCCGCCGGCCGTCGCGCTCCAGGAGGTCGGCGCCCACCTGCCGGGAGAGCTGGCGCAGTTGCTGGGAAACCGCGGACGGCGACAGGTTCAGTGCGCGCGCCGTGGCCGTCACCGTGGCCTGGGCGTGCAGGACGCGCAGCGTCTGGAGCAGCCGCAGATCAATCATGCGGTGATTCAACACGATGCCGTACGGAAATGTGCGATGGACCCGCACGATCACCGGGGCGCAGGCTGGCCGCATGGTGGTTCGGCGAAGCAGTACCGGGACGGGAGCGGCGCGAGTGCCCACGGACGCCGCGCGAGCGCCGATGCTGATCCTCGGCAGTGTCGTCAGCGTGCAGTTCGGGCAGGCCCTCGGCAAGGGGCTGATCGGTGAGGCCGGCGGGCCGTGGAGCGCGGTCGCGCTGCGGCTGTCCCTGGCCGCGGCGGTCCTCCTCGTGTGGCGGCGGCCCCGGCTGCCCGCCGCGCGCGGGGACCGCTTGCTGGTCCTCGCCTTCGGCACGTCGATCGCCGGTATGAACCTGGTCTACCCGGCCATGGCCCGCCTGCCGCTGGGGGTCGCCGTGACCCTCCAGCTGATGGGGCCGCTGGCGCTCGCGCTCGGTTCCGCGCGTCGGTGGCGCGAGGCCCTGTGGGGCGTGCTGGCGGTGGCCGGCGTCCTGTTGTTCGCGGCCCCGGGCCGGGCCGGTTCGCTGCCCCTGGCCGGTCTGGCTTTCGCGCTCGCGTCAGCGGCGTCCATGGGTACGTATCTGCTCCTGAGCCGGCGGGTGGGCGCCCGTCTGCCCGGCGGCGGCCCGCTGGCGCTCGCGGTGGCCTGGGCGGCCGTGCTCACCGTCCCGTGCGGCCTCGTGGAGGACGGCGGAGCGCGGCTGGGCCGCCCGCCGGTCCTCGCCGTGGCGCTCGGCGTGGCGGTCCTGTCCTCGGTGGTGCCCTACTCCCTGGAACTGGCGGCGCTGCGGCGGCTGCCGGTCCGGGTCGCGGGGGTGCTGCAGAGCCTGGAGCCGGTGGTGGCGGGCCTCGCCGGTCTGCTCCTGCTGGACGAGTGGCTCACGGCGGCACAGTGGGCCGCGATCGGCTGCATCGCGGCCGCGTCGGCCGGCGCGGTGGCCACCCGGCGGCCGGAGGCGGCGCAGCCGTGAGAGAGCGACGGCTTCCGGTGGCGTGCACCGCATCAGCGGGCTCGCGCGGGTGCCACGGTGACACCGTAGAGGCGGATCTTGCGGTAGATGGTGGCCCGGGAGATGCCCAGTTGCCGGGCCGCCACGTCGCGGTTGCCCGCGGCGTCGTGCAACGCCCGTACGATCGCGTCCCGTTCGGCGGCCTCCCAGGGAGTGAGGGTGCGGCGGCAGGAACTGTGGCACTCCGGTGCGAGGTCGTGCGGTTGCAGGTCGGCCTGCCGTCGCCCGCGCGCCGCCTGTTGGAGGACCCGGCTCAAGTGCCGTACGTTGCCCGGCCAGTCACAGCGGGTGAGGACCTGCATCGCAGCCGGAGTGCAGGACACGGTGCCGCCGCGGTCGTGCCGGGCCAGCAGCGCGGGGACGAGGTCACGGATGTCCTCGGGCCGGTAGCGCAGCGGCGCCACGGCCACGGTGCACGGGAAGACGGCACTGTCCAGCGCCGGGGGCGTGGCACCCGCCGGGGCGGGTCCCTGTCCGGGGGCCGTGTACAGGCCGACGACCCACGGGCCGGTGCCACGGTTGCGCCGCGCTCCGGTGAGCAGCGTCTCCAGCCGGGGCATCAGGTCCCGGTTCGCCGCTTCCAGGTGCTGGAGCACCACCGTGCCGTCCTCGTCCCGGAGTGCCTCTTCGGCGCGGGCCAGGAGGTCCGGGAGGTGCTGATGGGACGTCAGGTCCATGACGTACAGCCGGTTCCGGGGGCGTACCCAGTGGTGGGCGGCGCGCACCAGGGCCAGCTTGCCCACCCCGGCCTCGCCCACCACACGGGTCGGCAGCCGCTGCCGGCAGGCGGACACGACGTCGCGGCTCGCGGAGCGCCAGGACGGCGAGCGGCCGGCCAGCCCCGGCAGCAGCGCCGGAAGGGGCGCCGGGGACGGCTGCGGGCCGCTGCGCGCGCCGGGGGTACGGTCCGCCGTGGCGGAAGCCCCGCTCTCCCCCGCCGTCAGGCCGACGACACAGCCGATCGGCCGGTCGGGCGGACCGATCACAGTGCAGCGGACCCGTACGTCGGCACCGGACGCCAGGCTCAGCGACACGTCCACGCGCTGTCTGCGGCTCCCCGCCGGTGCGGCCAGCAGGTCGGCGGCGAGCGCGCCCGCCTGGCGCAGGTCCTGCGGCTCCAGAAGGCGGACCGCCTCGGTGTTGGCCATCCGCAGGGTGGGCGTCACCAGGAGCACCGGGCCACTGGTGCGCCGGCCCGCGGCGAGGAACGCGTCCAGGGCGGCGCGCTCCTTGCCGGAGTACCGGTCCAGCAGCCGCTCCTCGATGTCGGCGGCGGCCTGCCGTACCACCGCGGCCATCAGCGGGGAGGCGTCCTGCCGCAGACACGTCAGGTTGACGGCGCCTTCCTGCCGTCCGGTGAGCGGATTGCGTACGGGGACGCCGGCGCAAGCGGCGCGCTGCAAGGGCTCGGCGAAGTGCTCGGCGCCGAAGACGGTGCTCAGGCGGCGTTCGGCGAGCGCGGTGCCGATGCCGTTGGTGCCGACGGCCTCCTCCGCGTAACTGAATCCGGGGGCGAGGTGCACCCGGTCCATCAGGCGCACGACAGCCGTGTCGCCGCCCCGGCGGTACAGGACCCGGGCCGCGGAGTCCGCGAGGACGACGCCGGCCGTGCAGTCGGCGAGGAGTTGCTCGACGCGGTCGAGGACCGGCGCCGCGGCGGACAGGAGGCGGCTGTCCCAGTCGATGTGCTGCTCCACGTGCGGGACGTGCAGGTGGTCGGCGTCCACCGCGTGCAGGCGGCAGCGTCTCCAGGAGGAGAGGACCGCTTCCCGGATCCGGGGGCGCGGCACGCCGGGGGCCGCCGCACCGGAGGAGGGGTGGGAGGAAGCGGGCGGACCGGCGGCAGCGGCGGAGCCGGCCGTGCCGCGCCCGTCCGGTCCGCGTGCCGCCGCGGACGTCTCCGGAGCACGGCTGAGCATCCGCTCTCGTGCCCGCATGACCGCCTGGTCGGGGAACTGCCGGAAATCCATGGTTGCAGACATGCCCCGGGGGCCGAACCGCGATCCCCGCGAACGGCCTCAATCGCCCCACCGTGTGCGGCACTCCCCCGCTCCGGCCCGAAAGTCCGCCGGTATCAGGGGTGTTGCCGCCGTACCGTCTCAGAGTGAGACAACGCGGACGGCGGCCGCGTGCTGTAATTCCGAGTGCGGCCGGACGACTTCGAGCACCGTACGAGGGCGGGACGCGACACCCGGCGCGCGGGCCCGGCACCGGTCCGGCGCGCACGGCCGGGGCGGCCGCGGCGGCCCGCCCGTACCCCGACAGACACCCGAGGACCGCCCATGCCGAGCTGGCCGCAGGAGCCGACCGTGACGCCGTGCTGGAACGGGCGTCCCCTTTCCGTCGACGTTCCCGCCGACGTTCCCGTCGACGTTTCTGCCGACGGGCCCTCCGGTGTGCCTTCCGGCGCTTCCCCTGACGTTCCTCGCGGCGCCCCCTCCGACGCGGGCCGGCGCTCGGACCCGTACGCGGTACGGCTGACCGAGGCCAACCGCTCCGCGCTCGCCGACCTCTTCGCGTCGCTGGACATGCTGGAGAACCTGATCGGCCAGATCCGGGACCACGCGCACGACACCGTGGCGGGTGCCCACACCTGTCTCGCCCAGTCCCTGCACCACGTGCAGACCAGCCTGGCGACCGTGGAGGCACTCGACCAGCTGGCCCGCCGGCTGCGACCCCGGCCGGCGCCGCCGCACGAGAGCGGCAGGGCCTGAGCGGAGCCGCGCCGGGGCGGGCCGTTCAGCGGTCAGCCGCCCCGGAGGCGGCCCGTTCACCGGCCGGCGGTCAGTCCCGGCCCGCGCGGAGCTCGCTCCAGTCCAGCAGTTCGTTGGCCTCGCGCTCCGTCTCCTTGGCCAGCTGGCGCACCTGCGCCAGGACATCGCCGTGCTCCTCGATGAGGCTTTCGTAGATCGGTGGGCCGGCGGGCAGGCGGGCAGCGGTCATGTGGGGTCAGTCCTCGAACCATTCAGCCGCACCGTCCCCCGCCCGCGGCGGGAGTGCGTGTGCGGAAACTACAACGACGCCGGAACTGCGGGCGGTGCGCGGGTCAGACGGTGAGGAGAGAGTCCTCCCGTACGCCTGTGCCGGGCAGCCGGTGCCCGGCCGCGACCAGTGCCGCATCAACATCCTTCGTTCCGGTGGAAATGCACAGCGAGTAGGCGAGATCGTCCATCCTCCCGCGCAGCTCAGGACTGCCGTCCTCAGCACGCAGCACCCGGTGTCTCGTACTGCCCGACGAGGTTACCCAACACCACCGGGTGCGCCAACAACATCGTTTTCCCCTTTCGTCACATGATCGCCGTCATGCGCCGCGGCGGCTACCCGACTCCCGGCACTCCATGCGTCACGGAGAAGGAGATACATCACACGCCTCACAGCACACCCCGGGTCCCGCGCGTCCCGCACACCGGACGCGCCGCACCCGCGATGCTGGCAGCCGACGTACACGACAGCGACGTACCAGCGAAGGGAGCCCGGACATGCGCATCGATCTCTCCGGACGGACGGCCGTGGTGACGGGTTCGTCCCAGGGCATCGGCCACGCCATCGCGACCGGCCTCGCACGGTCGGGGGCGGACGTGGTGCTGACGGGGCGCCACTCCGGACGGCTCGACGAGGCCGCCGGACAACTGCGCGACGCGGTGCCCGGCGCCACCGTGCGCGGTGTCGCGGCCGATCTCGCCACCGAGGCCGGCGCGCGGGCCCTCCTGTCGGCCGTGCCGCACACCGACATCCTCGTGAACAATCTCGGCATCTTCGGCGCGCGCCCGGCCCTGGAGATCACGGACGACGAGTGGCGCACCTACTTCGAGACCAATGTGCTCAGCGCCGTCCGGCTGATCCGGCTGTACCTGCCGGGCATGAAGGAACGCGGCTGGGGACGCGTGCAGAACATCGCCAGTGACTCCGCGGTCGTGGTGCCCGCCGAGATGATTCATTACGGGATGTCCAAGACGTCCCTGCTGGCCGTCGCGCGGGGCTTCGCCAAGGAGGCCGCCGGGACGGGCGTCACCGTCAACTCCGTGATCGCCGGGCCGACGCACACCGGCGGTGTCGAGGACTTCGTATATCAGTTGGTCGACCGCGATCTTCCGTGGGACGCTGCGCAGCGCGAGTTCATGCGGAAGCACCGCCCACAGTCGCTGCTGCAACGCCTCATCGAACCCGAGGAGATCGCCAGCATGGTCGTGTACCTCAGTTCGCCGCAGGCGTCGGCGACCACGGGCGGCGCGCTGCGCGTCGACGGCGGATACGTGGACTCGATCCTGCCCTGACACCACCGACCGCAGAGGGATGGACGCCCGAGATGCCCGACACCCACCACGATCAGCGCCAGGCGGCCGACGGCGGCGCCGGGAGCCGGTTCGCCGGCCGGCTCCGCGAACGGACCACCGTGCTCCGCACCCTCGACCCCGAGGAGCCGCTGGACGACCTGGAGCCGCTGCGGGCGCTCATCGGTGACGCGCGGGTCGTCGCGCTCGGCGAGAACTCCCATTTCATCGAGGAGTTCGGCCTGGCTCGCGAGCGGGTGCTGCGCTTCCTCGTACAGCGCTGCGGTTTCACCGCCCTGGCTTTCGAGTTCGGCTTCAGCGAAGGCTTCGCGCTGGACGCGTGGGTCCAAGGGCAGGGCGCCGAGGAGGACTTCGCACGGCAGACCGCGGCGGCCATTCCCATCGGGCTGTCGGGGCCGCTGCACTGGCTGCGCCGCTACAACCGGACCGCGACCCTGCCCGTGCGGTTCACCGGTGTCGACGTCCCCGCGGCCGGGGGCTCCCTGCTCCCGGCCCTGGCGCCGCTCGCCGCATACCTCCGCGAGGTCGATCCGGACGGCCTGCCGCTCGTGCAGGACGCCATGAAGACCGCCGAACGGTTCGGCGCCACCTCCATGGCACTCGCCGCACCCGCCTGGTCCCGGCTGGACACCCACGAGCAGGACGCCCTGAGCGCGACGCTGATCCGCCTGCGTATCAGGCTGCGCGCCATGGAACCGCTGTACGTCGAGCGCGGCGGCCGACGCGGGTACGACATCGCGCTGCGCCGCGCCGAGGCGGCGTGCCACACCGACCACCAGTTCCGCGCCATGGCCGCGCTGTACGCGGGCGGCGGCTCCCCGGCCGACACCTCGTCCCGTGAGGTGTTCATGGCCGACTCGGTCCGGTGGCTCCTGGACCGCTCGGCGCCCGGCACCCGCGTCGTGCTCCCCGCGCACAACGCCCACATCCAGCGGACGACGATCTCCTTCGACGGCCGCCTCACGGGGCTTCCCATGGGCCTGCACCTGAGCCACGCGCTGGGTGAGGACTACTTCGCCCTCGGCATGACCAGCGTGCGCGGCCGGACCGCCGAGATGCACCTGGACGAGAACACCGCCTTCGGCTTCCGCGTCGAGGACACCGCGCTCGGCACGCCGGAACCCGGCAGCGTCGAGGCGGCTTTCGAGGAGGCGGGGCTCGGGTCCGCCATCGGTCTGGCCGGACTGCGGGAGTTGCGGGGCACGGACGGCTCCGGCGGCCCGGACCGCATCCGTATGCAGAGCGGCTACGTGCAGACCCCCGTGGCCGAAGCCTTCGACGGCATCCTGAGCGTCCCGGCCTCCACCGTGGTCGACGACCTCGGCCTCTGACCGCCGCCCCCGCTCCGGCCGCCCCGGCCTGCCTCGATGCCGGGACAGCGGCCGGGCGCGGGCGGCACAGTGGAAACCGGTGGCCCGTGCGGGACTTGTCGGGGAGTGAGGCCGTATGACGTACCGGCTGGTGATGGCACGTGAGGCACGGAGCCGGCTGAACGCCTTGCGCCGCGACGACGCCCGGGCGGCCCGGCTCGTCGGGGAGGCGGTCACCGCGCTCCTGGAGCAGGGTACGCGGCTGGGGCCTCCCCTCGTGGTGCCGGTCGGGGCCACTCTGCGGGCGGGCGAGCCGCGGGAGGCCCTGGACTACTGGTACCAGCGCCAGCTCTTCCTGCTGCTCAAGGTGCGGCGGGCGGTGGTCGAGGTGGCGGCGTGCCGCCGTCGAATCGACCACCACGCCACCGAGTTGACGAAGCAGGCCCGGCGGCTGGCCGACCTGGGGGCACGGGCCGCCGCGTCGGGCCGGGCGGACCTCGCGCAGCAGGCGAAGGACCGCTGGACGGCGGTGCGGCACCAGCAGGTGCTGCTCGGCCAGTCGCGTGCCGACGTCCGCGAGCGGGAGGCCGCTCTGCTCGGGATCAGCCGCCGGGTGCAGAACCAGGTCGACGTCTTCCGGTCCCGCAGAGCGGGGGTGGAGGCCGTCCAGCAGGCCGGGCGTGCCCAGCAGGGCGTCCACGAGGCGTGCGGCGCGGCGGACGGGGAGGCCGGCGCGGACGCGGCTTCGTGCGCCGCGGCGGACGGCGCGGTCTCCAGGGCCCGCGCCGTGGCCCGCGACATGGTCGCCGAGGCCGAACGGCTGGAGCGTGCGCTCCAGGAGCCGCTGGGCGACCGGCCACCGGAGACGGAGCTGTACGAGCTGCGGCTCTGCGCGCTCATGGGCCGGGACCTGCGGGTGCTGTGCACCATCGAGACCGGGGAGGCCGCCGGGGGCGCCGGAGCCGCCGAGGCCGTGGTGCTGCTCGCCGTGGCCGCGGACCGCGCACCGTGGTGGGAATGGTACGAGTACGCCCTGCCGCTGGCCCGCGAGCGCCTGGCCAGGCGGAAGTCGGCGGGCCGGGAGCCCGGCGCGGAGGACGAGACCTTCTGCGGCGGCCGGGGCCTCCTCCTCGACTTGTACCCCGGCCGGGACGAGGAGCGGCACCGCGGCGCGGCACTGCTCATGGCGCGGAACCGGGGGCGGCGGCTGGCATCGGTACGCCGCCACCGGGGGCTGACGCAGGAGCAGCTCGCCGTGCGGATGGGTGTTCCGGCCGCGCGGGTGGCGGCGGTCGAGGAGGGCGGACCGGGCAGCGTCGAGGTGCACACCCTCGCGGCCTACGTGGCGGCCCTGAGCGGCCGGCTGGAGATCGTCGCGGATTTCGACACGGAGCGGCTGGTGCTGGGCTGAGCCCCCGGACGGCCGTGGGCGGCCTGAGCGGTTCCCGACGGTACGTCACGGGCCGGATCGGGTGCGTCCGCGTACCGGGGCCGGAGTCCGCGTACCGGCGAACGGGCGCGCCGCGGAGGCGAACGGGCCGGAGTGTGGCGCCGTGGCCCGTGACGACGGGGCACGGGCGGGCCGAAGCGGGCGGGTTTTACGCCATGACGGGCATCGGAACGCGCCCTTCTGCTTGCTATAAACCTGGTGCCGGGCAGAAACGGGCAGGACGATGACCGAACGGAACGCCGTGGAACCGAGGGAACCGAGCAGGAGTGCGCCGTGAGAGCCGAGGAACGCCAGCACCGCATCCTCGTCCTGGCCCGCCAGGCGGGCCGGGTGGATGTCACGGACGTCGCCGGGGAGTTCGGGGTGGCACGCGAGACCGTCCGGCGGGACCTGAGCGAGCTGGAGCGGCGCGGTCTGGTCCGGCGCACCCACGGGGCCGCGTACCCGGTGGAGAGCGCGGGTTTCGAGACGACGCTGGCCCGGCGGGAGACCCAGCAGGTGGCGGAGAAGCGGCGGATCGCGGCGGCCGCGGCGCAGCTCGTCGGCGAGGCCGAGACCGTGTTCGTCGACGAGGGGTACACACCGGAGCTGCTGGCGATGCTGCTGCCCACCGACCGGCCGCTGACGGTGGTGACCTCCTCGCTGCGCACCGCGTCGCTGGTCTCCGCGTCCGACACGACCACCGTGCTGCTGCTCGGCGGGCGGGTGCGGTCCGGCACCCAGGCGGCGGTGGGTTCCTGGGCCCGGGACATGCTCGCCGGGTTCGTCATCGACCTGGCGTTCCTCGGCGCGAACGGGGTGTCGCGGGAACACGGCCTGACCACCCCCGACCCGGCCGTCGCCGATGTGAAGGCGCAGGCCGTGCGGTCGTCGCGGCGGCGGGTGCTGATCGGGGTGCACAGCAAGTTCGGGGCGAGCAGTTTCTGCAAGTTCGCCGCCGTACGGGACCTGGACACGATCGTCACGGACACCGGGCTGTCCGCGCCTGAGGCCCACCGGTACACCCTGCTGGGCCCGCAGGTGCTGCGGGTCTGACGCCGGTACGCGCCACACGCACACCACACGCACCACACGCCGTACACACACCACGCGCGAGGAGCACACGCCGTCCCGTACAGGCGTGCGCTCCGGGCGCGCGGTCCACCGTGCGCGCGGACCCGCGCCGTCGCGCGCCCCGGGCCGCTCTTTCGGAGCGTTCCCGGCCTTCCCCCAGCCCCCAGCAGAGAGGTGTCGAGCCGTGCGAGCACGATCTCCCGGAAGGACCGGCCGGCCACGGCGGCCCTTCCCCCCGACCGGACGGCGTGGTCCGCTGGGCCTGGCGGCCGTCGTGACGGCCGTCTCCCTGGCCCTCGGGGGCTGTTACCGGGGCGCCGGTGCCCTGGGCAACGAGGGCCGGGACACGATCAACGTCCTGATGGTGAACAACCCGCAGATGGCGGACCTGCAACGGCTGACCGCCGAGCACTTCACCAAGAACACCGGCATCAAGGTGAACTACACCGTGCTGCCCGAGGACGACCTGCGCGACAAGATGAGCCAGGACTTCTCCAGCCAGGCCGGCCAGTACGACGTGGCCAGCCTGAGCAACTACGAGACGCCCATCTACGCCCGCAACGGCTGGCTGACCCCGCTCGGCGACCGCGCCGCACGGGACACCGGGTACGACCAGGCGGACCTGCTCGCCCCCGTACGGAAGTCGCTGACCGCCGCCGACGGGAAGGTCTACGCGCAGCCGTTCTACGGGGAGTCGTCCTTCCTGATGTACCGCAAGGACGTGCTGCGGGACCTGGGGCTGACGATGCCCGGGAAACCCACCTGGAAGCAGGTCGCGGCGCTCGCCGCGAAGCTCGACGGCGCGCGCCCGGGCATGAAGGGCATCTGTCTGCGCGGCCAGCCCGGCTGGGGGCAGCTCGCGGCGCCGCTGACCTCGGTGGTGAACACCTTCGGCGGCACCTGGTTCACCAAGGACTGGCAGGCCCGGGTGAACAGCCCGGAGTTCACCGCCGCCACCCGCTTCTACGTCGGTCTGCTGCGTACGCACGGGCAGGCGGGCGCCCCGCAGGCCGGGTACACCGAGTGCCTGAACGACATGCAGCAGGGCAAGGTCGCCATGTGGTACGACGCGACCGCCGGCGCCGGTTCGCTGGAGAGCGGCGATTCCAAGGTCGCCGGAAAGGTCGGTTACGCGCCCGCGCCGGTCGAGCGGACCGCGAGCTCGGGCTGGCTCTACACCTGGGCGTGGGGCGTGCAGAAGGCCAGCACCCACCAGGACGCGGCCTGGAAGTTCATCTCCTGGGCCTCCGGCAAGGACTACGAGCGGCTGGTGGGCGAGCGGCTGGGCTGGTCGAAGGTACCGGCCGGCAAGCGCGCCTCCACCTACCGCGACCCCGACTACCTGCGGCACAGCGGGGCGTTCGCCGCCGCGACGAAGAACGCGATCAGCTCGGCCCGGCCCGACGACCCGGGGGTGCAGCCGCGGCCCGCGCCCGGCATCCAGTTCGTCGGCATCCCCGAGTTCTCGGACCTGGGCACCAAGGTCTCCCACGAGGTCAGCTCGGCGATCGCGGGACGGCAGAGCGTCTCCGAGGCGCTCGACAAGAGCCAGCGGCTGGCAGAGGAGGTGGCCCGTGCCTACCAAGAGCGTTGAGACGCGCGACGAGCCCGGCGGCCGGAGCGACACCCGGCGGCCGAGCGGCGCGACACGTTCCCGCGGGGGCGCGGGAACCGCCCGGCGCGCCGCGGGCTGGGCCCGTCGCGCCCCGCTGCTGCCCGCCCTGGTCTTCCTGGTGGTGGTGACCCAGCTCCCGTTCGTGGCCACCGTCGTCATCTCCTTCACCCGGTGGAACGCGCTGGCCCCCGACAACAAGGGCTTCGCGGCCCTCGACAACTACAAGGCCGTCTTCACCGATCCCGCGATGCGCTCGGCCATCTGGACCACGGTCCTGCTGACCGTGACCGTCGTGCTGGTCAGCCTCGTCCTGGGCCTCGGCCTGGCACTGCTGCTGGACCGGAGGTTCTGGGGCCGCGGTGTCGTCCGTACGATGCTGATCACCCCGTTCCTGGTCGTGCCGGTCGCCGCCGCGCTGCTGTGGAAGCACGCGCTCTACAACGCCTCGTACGGGCTGATCAACGGCACGCTGACCTGGGTATGGAAGCTGTTCGGCAGCGCCGACCCGCCGCAGCCGGACTGGATGACCGCCTCACCGCTGGCGGCCGTCGAGGTGTCGCTGATCTGGCAGTGGACGCCGTTCATGATGCTGATCCTGCTGGCCGGGCTGCAGAGCCGGCCCGCCGACGCGGTCGAGGCGGCCCGGGTCGACGGCGCCTCCGCCTTCGACGTGTTCCGCTACCTCACCCTGCCCCACCTGCGCCGCTACCTGGAGCTGGCCGCCCTGCTCGGCACCGTCTACGTGGTGCAGAACTTCGACGCGGTGTTCACCATCACCTCGGGCGGCCTGGGCACCGCCAACCTCCCGTACACCATCTACCAGACCTTCTACCAGGCCCACGACTACGGACGGGCCTCCGCGCAAGGCGTCGTGGTCGTCGTCTGCTCCCTGCTGGTGGCGACGTTCGCGCTGCGCACCGTCTCGTCCCTGCTCCGTGAGGAGGTCACCCGATGAGCGCGAGCACGGTACGGGGTGTCGCGCCCGCCGAACGGCGACGGCGGCGCACCGGAAGTCTGCTGGGCCTGGCGGCCTGGCTCTGCGGCATCGCCTTCTTCCTGCCGGTGGCGTGGATGGTGCTCACCTCCTTCCACAGCGAGACGGACGCGGCGGCCAACCCGCCGAGCGTCGGCGCCGGGCTGACGCTGCACGGCTACCGCGAGTTCTTCGGGGCGGGCACCGGCATCAGCCCCTGGCCGCCGCTGATCAACTCGCTGACGGCCTCGGTCGCCTCCACCCTGCTGGTGCTGGCGCTCGCCGTCCCGGCGGCGTACGCGCTCTCCATCAAGCCGGTGCGCAAGTGGAGCGACGTCCTGTTCTTCTTCCTGTCCACCAAGATGCTGCCGCTGGTGGCCGGGCTGCTGCCGGTCTACCTGATCGCGCAGAACACCCGGATGCTGGACAGCATCTGGCTGCTCGTCATCCTCTACACCTCGATGAACCTGCCGATCGCGGTGTGGATGATGCGGTCCTTCCTGGCCGAGGTGCCGGTGGAGATGCTGGAGGCGGCCTCCATCGACGGTGCCGGGCTGCCGACGACGCTGGTGCGCATCGTCGCGCCGGTCGCGCTGCCCGGCATCGCGGCCACCGCGCTGATCTCGTTCATCTTCAGCTGGAACGAGCTGCTGTTCGCCCGGGTGCTCACCGGCATCGTCGCCGGGACCTCACCGGTCTTCCTGACCGGGTTCGTGACCAGCCAGGGCCTGTTCCTGGCCAAGGTGTGCGCCGCCGCCACCGTGATCTCCCTGCCGGTGCTCGCCGCCGGATTCGCCGCCCAGGACAAGCTCGTCCAGGGCCTCTCGCTAGGAGCCGTGAAATGAAGGCCGCAGTCATCAGCGCCCCGGGCCGGGTCGAGGTCACCACCGTCGCCGATCCGGCGCCCGGGCCGCGGGAAGTCGTCGTGGACGTCGCGGGCTGCGGGCTGTGCGGTACCGATCTGCACATCCTCCAGGGCGAGTTCGCGCCGATGCTGCCCGTGGTGCCCGGACACGAGTTCGCCGGCACGGTCGTCGCCACCGGGGCTGAGGTCACCGGGCTGACCGAGGGCGACCGGGTCGCCGTCGACCCCTCCCTGTACTGCTACGCGTGCCACTACTGCCGTATCGGCCGCAACAACCTGTGCGAACGGTGGGCCGCCATCGGGGTGACCACGGCCGGCGGTGCCGCCGAGTTCGCCGTCGCGCCGGCTGCGAACTGCGTCAGGCTGCCCGAGCACGTACGGACCGAGGACGCGGCGCTCATCGAGCCGCTGTCCTGCGCCGTACGAGGCTACGACATCCTGCGCTCGCAGCAGCTCGGCACCCATGTGCTGATCTACGGGTCCGGCACGATGGGGCTGATGATGCTCGAACTCGCCAAGCGCACCGGGGCGGCGGGCGTCGACGTCGTCGACGTCAATCCGCAGCGGCTGGCCACCGCGCGGCAGCTGGGCTGCGGCAACGCGGCGGCCTCCGCAGACGAGCTGGACCGGCCGCGCGGCTGGGACGTGGTCATCGACGCCACCGGCAACGAGCGCGCCATCCAGGACGCGCTGGGCCGCGTCGGCAAGGGCGGTACGTTCCTCCAGTTCGGTGTCTCCGACTACGCGGCGCGCGCCGTGATCGAGCCGTACCGGATCTACAACCAGGAGATCACCATCACCGGTTCGATGGCGGTCCTGCACAGCTACGAACGGGCCGCCGAGCTCTTCGCCGCGGGCGTCCTGGCCCCGGAGGTCTTCATCAGCGACCGGCTGCCGCTGGACCGGTACGCGGAAGCGCTGGACCGCTTCAAGGCGGGGCAGGGACGGAAGATCCTGGTCACTCCCTGATCCTGGTCGTGCCCTGATCCTGGCCACGTTCTGAACCTGGTCACGCCCTGATCCGGGGCCGGCCGGCGCGCGGGGCCCCTCGCCGGGGCCCCGGAGCGGGCCAACCGGGGGATTGACGGGGGCCGATCACCGTCGGCGCGCACGTCCTGAAGCTCGGGGTGCGAATGGTGTTGGAGCCTGGACGCGAGGCCGGGACCATGGGGCCCTGCCGACCGATCCGTACGGCACGCGGACGAGAGGACGCCGATGGACCACGCCACGCCGCACGCGGGCCCGGGGCACGTCCGCGCGTTCGCCCCCGGGGACGTGGCCCCGCTCGTCGCCGCGTGGGCCCGCGGCGCTCCGTACGACCCCGTGACGCCGGAACGTTTCCGCCTTCAGGTGCTGCTCGACCCGAACTTCGATCCGGCGGGTCTGCACGTGGCCGTGCGGGACGGTGCGGTGGTCGGGGCCGCGTACGGGGTGCGCCGGACCGTCGCGACGGCCGGCGGCGATCTGGAGCCGGAGCAGGGCTGGGTGCCGTTCTTCTTCGTGGACCCGGCCGTCCGCCGCGCCGGGCTCGGGCGCCGGCTGCTCACCGGGGTGCTCGACTGGCTCGCCGGGCACGGCCGTACCCGGGTGGACTTCGCCTCGTACACACCGCACTACTTCCTGCCCGGTCTGGACCGTGCCGCCTACCCGGACGCCGCCCGGCTGCTGGCGAAGCTGGGTTTCCGGCCCCGGGGCGAGGCCGTCGCGATGGACCTCGGACTGGTCGGCCACCGGATGCCCGACGCGGTGCGCGAGCGGGCCGCCGCGCTGGCCGCCGAGGGCTACCGCTTCGGCACACCGCGGGACGACGATCTGGTGGGGCTGCTGCGGCTGGCCGGGGACGAGTTCGGCCCCGACTGGCCGTGGGCGATCCGCCGCGCCCTGGAGGGCGGGGCTCCGCTGGACCGCATCGTGACGGCGCACGACCCGTCGGGCCGGGTCGTGGGCTGGGCGATGCACGGGGCGTACGAGGGCCTGGCCGAACGGTTCGGGCCGTTCGGGGTGCGGGCGGACCAGCGCGGCACCGGCCTGGGCAAGGTACTGCTGCACCTGACGCTGGAGCGGATGCGGGCGGCGGGCGCGCACGGCGCGTGGTTCCTGTGGACGGGCGAGCGGAGCCCGGCCGGGCGGCTGTACAGATCGGCGGGGTTCGTCACGACCCGTACGTTCGAGATCCTGCGGCGGGAGGTACGGCCATGAGGCGGCGGCGGGTGCTGGCGGGGCTGGCGGGAGCGGCGGTGACGGCGGCGGGCTGCGGCGCCCCGGGCCGGAGCGGGAGCGGCCGCCCCGGCGACCCGGTCGTGCTGACGCTGCTGTCGCACTATGCGACGGAGCCGCTGGAGTCGGCGCTGCAACGGGCGGTCGACGCCTGGAACGCCGGGCACGACCGGGTGCATGTGCGGACCACGGCGGTCCGTTTCCAGGATCTGCTGACCACCTTGATGGTCCGGCAGGCCGCGGGGCAGGGCGCGGACATCATCCACCCGTACAGCCTGTGGGCCGGGCAGCTGGCGCAGGCCGGGGTGGTGCGGCCGGCACCGCCCGAGGACGCCGCCCGCATCGATCGTGGCTTCGCGCGCGCCGCGGTCCGGGCGGCCTCGGTGCGCGGCCGGATCATCGGCTACCCCACGGAGGTGCAGTCCTACGCGCTGTACTACAACAAGCGGCTGCTGCGCGCGGCCGGGGTGGACGGGCCGCCGCGCACCTGGCGGGAGCTGGAGGAGACCGCGTACCGGACCGCGCGGCGCGACCGGCACGGCAACACGCTCGTACAGGGTTTCGGGCTGTCGCGGACCGACGACGCGACCGTGGTGAACCAGACGCTGGCGCTGCTGGCCTCCCGCGGCGGATCGTTCCTCCAGGCGGACGGCTCGCGCAGTGCCCTCGGCTCCCCCGCCGGCCGGGCCGTCTTCGCGCTGGAACGCCGGCTGATCGACCGGGGCGCGAGCGACCCCGGCATCGACCTGATGAAAGCTTTCCCCGCGGGGCGGGTGGCGATGGCGGTCAGCGGCGGCTGGTGGACCGGCAGCCTGAAGCAGACCATGGGCCGGGACTACCGCGATGTCGCGGTGGCGCCGGTTCCGGGGCCCGCGCCCGGCAACCGGGGCACGGTCACCACCGGCTTCCTGCTGGGCGTCAACGCCAAGAGCCGGTATCCGCGGGAGGCCTGGGAGTTCCTGCGCTGGCTGAACGACGAGGTGGTGCCGGCCGGCCCGCGGGCGGGCCGGGCCGCCGCGGTGCGCGCCACCCGCATGAGCGTCCTGCAGATGTCGGTCGGCACGATGACCGGGCGCACCCGCGACATGCGGGGCCTGCTGGCCGCCGGCGGCGATCCGAACCTGGGCCCGTTCGTCGACGCGCTGGACTACGCCACGCCGGAGCCGAACGGGCCGCGCGCGCAGAAGGCGAAGGCGCTGCTGCGCAAGAACATCGAGCAGATGTGGACCGGCCGCCTGTCACCGGACGACGCCGTCCGCAAGGCCGTACACCAGGTCGACCAGGAGCTCTCCCGCTGACCCCACGCCCCGCCCCACGGGCCCCCACCCGTCGGCCCGCCCGTCCCGAAAGGCTGGTGCTGCATGGCGACAACGGTCGGAAGCGCGGACGAGGACGGGGACGGCGGGCGGGCCGGCACGGACGCCCTGGGCCGCGGTGACGAGGACGGCGGGCGGGCGGGCGTACGGGCGGCCGGCAGCCGCGCCGGCGCCGCCGCGCACCGGCGCCGCCGTCGGCAGACCGTCGTCGCCTACCTCTTCCTCACGCCCAGTCTGCTCTTCTTCGCGATCTTCCTCTTCCTGCCGCTGCTCTTCGCGGTGCTGCTGTCGCTGTCCCGCTGGGCGGGCTTCGACCTCGCCGACATACGGCCGGTGGGCACGGAGAACTTCGCCGCCCTCTTCGCCCGCGGCTCGTCCTTCCTGACACCGGTCCTGAGCAACACGCTGCTGTACGCGCTGGGCACCGTGGTCCTGGCGCTGACCGGCGCCGTACTGGTCGCCCACTGCATCACCAACCTGCGCTTCCAGGGCCTGTGGCGGACGCTGTACTTCCTGCCGATCGTCACCACCGTGGTCGCGGTCGGCAATGTGTGGAAGTACATGTACGAGCCGGGCGGCCTGGTCAACGGGGTGCTCAACGCGCTCGGCCTGCGCTCCGTGGCCTTCCTCCAGGACCCGGCGACGGCGCTGCCGTCGATCGTCGTGGTCCAGGCGTGGGCCTCCCTCGGCTCCGCGATCCTCGTCCTCACCGCGGGCCTGAAGGCGATTCCGCGCTCCTACTACGAGGCGGCGGAGCTGGACGGGGCCGGGCAGTTCACCGTCTTCACGCGCATCACGCTGCCGCTGCTGCGGCCGTCGCTGCTGTTCGTGTGCGTGACCCAGTTCATCACCGGGCTCCAGTCGTTCGCGCTGATCACCGTGATGACCGGCGAGGGCGGGCCGGGCGACGCGACCAGTGTCGCCGCCCTGGAGATGTACCAGCGGGCGTTCAAGTACGGGGACTGGGGTTCGGCGAGCGCGGCGGCCCTGGTGCTGTTCGTGCTGATCCTGGTGATCACTTTGGTGCAGTTGTGGCTGTTCCGGCGGAAGGGAGAGGACGCGTGAGACGGCGCAGGCGCTTCCCGTGGCTGTCGTACCTGCTGGTGGGGGTGGGTGCGGTGGTGACGGTGGTCCCGTTCCTGGACATGCTGCTGACCTCGTTCAAGGGGGCGGGCGAGTACGGCAGGCTCCCGTACCGCTTCCTTCCGGAAGCCTTCGAGCTGTCCAACTACCGGGAGGCGTTCGTCCGGCTCGATCTGCCGCTGCTGTTCCGCAACAGCGTCGTCGCCACCGCCGTGATCACCGGGTCGGTGCTGCTGACGTCCTCCCTGGCGGGGTACGCCCTGGCCAAGCTGCGCTTTCCCGGCCGGGACCTGATCTTCCGGCTGGTGCTGGCGACGATGATGTTCCCGCCGTTCGTCTTCTTCATCCCGCACTTCCTGATCCTCGTGCACTGGCCGCTGGCGGGCGGCAACGGGCCGCTCGGCGATGGCGGCGCGGGGCTGACGGTCAGCCTCGCCGCGCTGGTCATGCCGTTCCTGGTGTCCGGGTTCGGGATCTTCCTGATGCGGCAGTTCATCGTCTCTGTACCGGACGAGATGCTGGAGGCGGCCCGGATCGACGGCGCCGGGGAGTTCACGGTGTGGTGGCGCATCGTCGTGCCGCAGACCAAGCCGGTGGCCGTGACCCTCGCGCTGCTCACCTTCGTCAGCGCCTGGAACGAGTACATCTGGGCGCTGCTGGTGTCGACCGCGAATCCCCGTCTGATGACGCTGCCCGTGGGCATCCAAACCTTGCAGAGCTATCTGGACCCGAACCGCATGGTGCCCGTCATGATGGCCGGGCTCATGATGAGTGTGCTGCCCGTGCTGCTTCTGTTCCTCCTGTTGCAGAAGTACTACATCAGGGGTGTCATGCTCAGCGGCCTCAAGTAGGGCGGTGGCCGCGGTGCCGGGCGGTCAGGCGGTCAGGCGGTCAGGCGGTCAGGCGACCGTGCCGTCCTGCTGCTGCTCCTCGAAGGTGAGCAGCGGCCGGAGGGCGGGTACGGCGATCCCCGGCAGCAGGTACCGCCACAGGGTGGTGATCCGCTGGTGCAGGTCGGCCCGGCCGGTGGAGATCTGCGACAGCAGCTGGGTGCCGGAGTAGGAGCTGACCAGCACCCAGGCCAGCTCGTCCACGTCCACCGCCGGCAGCAGCTCCCCCTTGTCCCGGGCGGCGCTCAGCTGTCCGGCGAACTCCTGCACCCAGTACTGGTACGGGGCGTCGTCCTGGACACCGAACTCGCCCTGTTCGATCGCCAGCCGCACCCCGGCCCGCAGCGCCGGATTGGTCTGGAGCTGTCCGGCGAGGTACAGCGTGGTGTCGATCAGCCGTTGCAGGCCGTCCTCCCCGGACGGCAGCTCCAGTCCGTCTCCCTGCTCGACCATCACGGCGTGCGCGAGCGCCATCTTGGACGGGAAGTGGAAATACATGCCGCCCTGGGTGACCCCCGCCCGCTTCATGATCTTGCTGACACTCGCGCCGCTGAATCCGAACTCGTCGAACACCTCGGAAGCCGCCCGGAGAATAGCCTCTCGGGTCTTGACCGCCCGTTCCTGCACTGACCGCACCATTTCCCTAGGCAAACACGTGAATGGTACGAAGAAAACGCGAACCCTGCCGCATCGGTACCGGCCCCGCCCGAAATAAAGATCATTACGGGGGCCCGGCCGGAGACGGCGGTGCCGCGGTCCAACTGCGCAGGGCGGGCAGACGGCCGCCGCCGCGGCGACCGCCGCCGGACCCTCAGTCGCCGGGGTCGCCGCACAGGTGGTCCAAGGCGAACGCCCCGGCCCGGTCCTGCATCAGCCGTTCGGCCTCCAACTGCTCCAGCAGCTTCTTCAGGAGGCCGGGGTCCTGCGGGTCCTGCAAGAACTCCAGTACGGCCCGCTGGAACGCGCCCCGCAAGGTCGAGGGCATGGCGTCGGAGGCGTCGAAACAGATCTCGTCCGCCGCGTCGAAGAGTTTCTGCACCGCGGCGGTGCCGGCCGAGAGCCGGCCCCCGCCCGTGCTCCGGTCGGGGAACAGCGGGCGCTCCTCCGGTTTCGCCAGCCGGGCCCACACGTCACGGGCCGCCTGCGAGGTCAGCTCCCGCAGCAGGTCCCAGGCGGCGTCGCTCGGCCGGAAGACGGCCGCCATGTCGCCGGAGACCTCGAACGCCCGGGGGCCGGCCGGCAGCCCGGGGACGAACGTGCGGGTGGGGGCGGGCAGCACGTCGTCGCCGTAGTGCCGGCGGATGAAGGACCCCTGGTGCTCCAGGGTGCACTTGCCGCTGTTCAGGAGTCCGTACCGGCCGCCGCCCAGGCTCTCGAATTCGGTCGATATCGCCTCTTCGGCCGCTTTGGTCCCGTCCTGTGCGAGCACATCCCGCCACGCCTGCCAGGCCGACCTCACCTGCGGACTGGTCCAGGGCAGCTTGCCGGTGGCCCAGTCCTCGTACACGTTCGCGCCGTACTTCTGGAGCAGCAGGTCCTCGATCCAGTCCGTACCCGGCCAGCCGGACGTGGCGCCCGACGCCATGCCCAGGCACCAGCGGGGGTTCTCGGCCGCCTTGAGATCGCCGGGGCGGCTCCAGACGATGCTCTTGAGGTCCACCCGCACCGGCACCCAGTACGAGTGCCGCCGCCGCTTTCCCGTCACGTCCTCCAGCGTGATCTGCTGCGCCCACGGCCCCAGCGCCGATCCCGCCACGTCGTCCGCCAGCACCTTGGCGTCACCGTCACGCGCGTACTCGGCCAGCTCGCCCAGACCGTTGAGGATCGCCACGTCGGGCGGTGTCTTCGTGCGCAGCTGGGCCGACAGGGTCTCCCGCAGGGAGCGGGTGCCCTCGTACTCGTACGACTGTCCCGTGCGTCTGCCGATCTCCTTCAGCATCCCGACGAACGGAATCTCCTCGCCGTCCGTCCAGGGGCCCAGGACCACCACCGTCCGGTCCTGCCCGGTGGAGCAGCCCGCCGACACCAGGGCGGTCGTGATCAGCAGGCAGCAGGCCAGGGCCGGGCGCAGCAGCCGGCGCGTGCTTCTCATGCCTTCCCCCAGTCGATCTTCCAGTGTTCCCTGCCGTACCGGCGGAGCGTGAGGCCGCAGCCCACGGCGCCCGCCGCACCGACGGACAGGGCCAGTACGGACGCCCGCGCCCACCCGTCCGGGTGGGTGCCACGCAGTCTCTCGGCGAGTGCGGCGTCCGCCCGGTCGATCGCGGCATCGGGCCCGCGCGACGAGCCGGCCTGCCGCGTGCCGTCGCCGGACGGGCGGGGCACGGTGATCTGCCCGATCCCCGACACGGAACGCTCCACGTCCCGCTGGGCCCGCTGCTGCGCGGCGACACCGGACGACAGCACCACGAGCACCAGCAGGACGGGCAGGGCGTACAGCACCAGCAGCGGGCCGCGGACCCGCAGGCCGGCCCGTACGAAGTCGAGCAGGCCGACGAAGACGAAGACGAGGAGCAGCGTGGCCGGGAGCGCGACCGAGGCCGTGACGGCGAGCACGGTGTGACGGTCCCCCCGGTCGGCCACGGCGGCACGCAGGTCCTTCTCCAGGGCGTCGATGCGCTGGAGTACGGCGGTCGGGCCGGTGCGCAGCAGATCCGCCGCGTAGTCCATGCCCGCCCTGCGCAGCGGCGCGCTGTCGTGGTGGCTGCCGGCCCAGTCGATCCAGCCGTCGTAGGCGCTGACCAGGCCCGACACCACGCGGACCACCTGCTCCTGCGCCCTGCTCAGCGCTCCGGTCTGCACGGTGTTGTTGAGGCTCTGCGACGCCTTGGTCACCAGGGACGGATAGCGCTCGCCGAGCCCGACGAGGGCGGTCTGCGGCGGGGGGTCGTCGCCGCCGGTGCCGAGCCGTTGTTCGGCCTCCTGCTGCGCGAGGACCAGCGACACCCGGGCGTGCGCCAGGTCGACCAGCGCGGGGGCGTAGCGGTCGCGCAGCTCTTCGGTACGGCGGTGCACGTCGAAGTACGCCGTCCCCGCCAGGGCGAGCACCGTGAACATCAGGGCGGGCAGCAGCACCATGCGGCTGAACAGAAACTTCCCGGTGGGCCGCAGCGCTCCGCCCGCGTCACGGCCGGCCGACCAGTGCCACAGCGCACGGCCCGGCCCCCGCCGCCTCCCGCGGGCCCCGGGCCGGACGCCGGAGTCCTTCCCGCCGTGCTCGGCGGGCCGGGTGTCGGCGGGCGCGGGGCCAGTGGGTCCCGGATCGCCCGGGCCGGGCCGTCGCGGGCCCGGCCGGGGGCCGTCGTCGTGGTTCATCCCGGCCCCTCGGCCGTGGTGTCCTCGTACGTCCGGAGGCCTCCGCCGTCGAGCCGGAAACGCTTCCAGCGGTCCCGTCGGCGGGGGGCCTGGTCACCGCGCCGATGCCACGTGCCCATGGGGCGGGTGTGGTAGGAGTTGTCGAGCAGCGCCTTGGCCAGGTCCCGGTCTCGGGCCCGTTCGGCGGGCGGCATCTGGTCCAGGAGACGCCGGTAGCAGGCGGCGAGCTGATCGCGCAGTACGTCTTCCGTCGGCGGGACGGGGATCTTCTCGGCCTGGATGTCGGGCTCCGCGCAGAACGCCTCCAGCGGGCCGGGCAGGGCACCGGCGGGCGCGGTGGTCACGAGCAGGAGCAGCAGCTCCTGGAGGTCGGCGCGGAGCCGGTCCTGGGCGTGCCGGTCGGTCAGCCCCTCCTTCCGGGTGAGCCGGTGCAGGGCCACCCAGGCCTGCCGGGCCGCGGCGACGGTCGGCGGGCTGCCGTCGGCGGGCGGGGCGGCGAGGATGCGGACCATGGCCGTACGGGCGGCGGTGCGGTGCCGCGAGTCGGCGGGCACCGCTTCGAGGCAGTCGAGGGCGAGCTGGGGCTTGCCGGTGGCCAGGTGGATGCGGGCCAGGCCGAAGGCGGCGCCGCCGAGGGCGTGGTTGCGGTGCCACACCGCTCCGTACAGGGCCACGGCCTCCTTGGGATCGGCCAGGACCTCGTGGCAGTAGCCGAGGGCCAGTTTCGGCGCGTACTCCCCCGGGATCGCCTCGTTGACCAGGTCGAAGCAGGCCCGCGCGGCGTCCACCCGGTCGTGCACGAGGTGCAGCAGCCCCTCGTGCCAGTACAGCCGCCAGTCGAACTCGGCCAGTTCGCCGACGGAGGTACGGGCCCGGGCCAGCTCCGCCTCGGCGGCGGCCCGCTCCGCGACGGCCTCCTCCGGGTGGTCGCGGGCGATCTCCAGATGGAGCCGGCAGTGCAGCAGCGCCTTCTCCGGGGACTCCTTCCAGGCATCGCTCAGCTGGAGCAGGCCGACCGGGTCGTCGTAGGAGGTGCGGTGCAGTTCCGTCCAGTTGCCGTCGGCCACACTCGGCTTGGGCACCGGCAGGCCGAGGGCGACCTCGGCGGGGAACGGGGGCTCCGCCCGCAGCGCCCGTTTGACGTTGCCGCCCGTCCGCCACTGGCCGAGCGGCGGGGCCTTGCCCAGTTCGCCGTCGAGCGCCGCGGGCACCGGGGCGAAGAGCGTCGACGGCTCGAAGGCCGCCTCCTCGCCGAGCCGCAGCGAGCGCAGCTCCCGCAGCACGCCGCGGAGCTGGACGGACATCTCCCGGGCCGTGGCGAAGCGCTCCTCCGGCAGCTCGCCCGTGGCGCGGTTCAGCACCCTCCGCAGTGACTGGGTGCCGAGCCCCGGGGGTGCCTCGGGCACCCGGGCGACCAGTTCCTCCAGCACGGCGCCGGCCGCGAACAGATCGCCCGCGACGGTCAGTCCGGCGGCCCCGTGCGCCTCGGGCGCCGGGTACGTGACGGGTCCCGAGGTGCCGATCGGCCGTACGGCGGCCACATCGACGAGCTTGATGCCGGCGCCGCAGTGGATCACGTTCGTGAGCGAGAGGTCGCCGTAGACCAGCCCGCGCTCCTCGTGCAGGTAGGTGAGCGCGTCCAGGACGAGCAGTCCGTAGGCCGCGATGAACTCGTACACCCGGTGGTCGTGGAAGGGCTCGACGCGCTTCTCGATCTGTTCGGCGACCCATCGCAGCGGCGCTCCGTCGGCGAACTCCATCACGATGAAGCTGAGCTGGTCCTCCGAGGATCCCGGCCCCTTGGCGTAGTTGAAGACCTTGATGATCGACGGGTGGTTGAGGCCGACCAGCCGCAGGCGCTCCTGCACGGCGTTCTTCACCGCCTGCTCGTCGTCGGGGTCGTGCACCCCTTTGAGCGCCACGGGCCGGCCGGCCAGCATCCGGTCGCGGGCGAGGTAGACCTGGCCGTAGCTGCCCTGGCCGAGACGGCCGACGACCTGGTACTGCTGGTGCAGCAGCTGGCCGCGGACGAGAGCGTTCCGCCGCGTGGAAGTGGTCGTCGGTGCCGGGGCGGTCGTCGGTGCCAGGGCCGTCTCCGGTGCGGTGTCCGGCGGGCGGTACGGGCGGTAGGCGCCGGGCGCCTGCCCGGGGGCTGCCGGCGGGGGCGGATCCGCCGTCGGCAGGGGCGAGTCCGGCACCGGTAAGGGCGGGTCCGGCACCGGCGGGGGCAGGTCCGGCGGAGGTTCCGGCTCGACGAGGGCGTCCGGGTCGCCGACGGTGACGTGCGGCAGGTCGGTCAGCCCGTCGCCGGGCGGGAGGACGACGTACCCCCGCGGCGCGCGGGGCCGGTCGAGACGCTGCAGGGCCTCCTCGACGTCGATGCCGACACGGAACAGCTGGTACGCGGCGTCCGCGCTGTTGCGCAGGGTGCCGCCCTGGCGCAGCGCCGCCAGCCGGCCGGCGAGCCGGGGCTGCACCGGTACGTGTCCGCAGGCGGCCGCCGGCTGTCCCGTTGGCGGTCGTCGGTGCCGGCTCTCCAGGCCCGCCAGGACGTTCAGCCGCGCGGCGACGGCCTTCTCGTGGCGGTCGGCCCAGCCTTCGTCGAGGAGTTCGCCGACCACGCGGGCCAGCAGGGACGAGGACGGGTCGCGGAAGACGAGCAGCAGCCGGCTGTGGCCGCGGGCCAGCAGCGCGTGCAGCAGCGCCATGATCTCGCCGTCGGACGACCGGACCCGGTCGACGGAGAGGAAGGCGGCGGACAGGGGCGGGGCCTGCTCGGCGATCCGCGCGGTCATGGCGTCGGTGGTGTCGGGCGGCTCAGCCCTTTCGGGCACCCCCGCCCGGGCCGCGGTACGGCGGACCAGCTTCTCGGCCGTCCAGCCCGTCGCGTCCAGGGCCAGGTCGACCGAGCCGGCCCGCGGCTCCGTCGCACGGCCGCGCCGCAGCGACCACGGACCGCGCTCCCGGTCGGCCAGGACGAGCGCCGAGTGCAGGACGGACCGGGCCTCCGCGTCGCCGTCGGCGACGAAGGCCAGCTCCACGGGCTCCGCGGCCCCGGCCGGGCAGCCGCGCCCCAGGGTGGGCGCGCCCCGGCTCCCGTCCGGATACGCCGACGTCTCCCGCCGTGCTCCGGTGTACGGGTCCTTGCCCGTACCGGCCCGGGCGCCGGAATCCGTACCGGCCCGGATGCCGGTATCCGTACCGGCCCGGCTGCCGGGGACGGTACCGGCAGCCCGTCCCGCTGCGGTCTCCCGGCACGTGCCCCTGACCGTGCCGGCGCAGGTGGCCGGGCCGCCGGCGGCTCCGCCGTCGCCGAGCCAGCGGGCGATCCACCGGCCCAGCCCGAGCGCCTGGTCCCGGTCGGCCGCGCCGGGGACGAGCCGGATGGAACCCGACACGGCGCGGGCTCCGGTGGCGTGCAGCTTGATCTGCTCGTCGGCCAGGTGCCCCAGGACCGTATCGGTCGGGATCATGTACGCGTGGCTGGAGGGCACCGGGAACTGCACCGTGCCGTGCTGGTGCACCAGGATGCCGATGACGCCCCGCGTACGGGCGTGCACCACCCCGCTGCCGCTGAAGCCGTGCCGGACCACGTAGGGCGCCGTCTCCGGGTCGAGCTGCACCCACTCGGGACAGCGGCCCGGCCCGCCGCGCCCCATGAGCCGGGCGGTGATGTGCTCGCCGCCCGGGAGGTCCTTGGGATATCCGACGGTGTGCACCCGCTCACCCAGCGCCGGGACCTGCCGGTGCAGCACGGCGGGCTCCACCGGCGGCTCCTCGGCCAGCCGCAGCAGCGCGATGTCGGCGCCGAACTGCGCGGTGGGCGGCCGCAGATGGCGGGTGAGCACCTGTGCGGCGACCGGCCGGTGCCCCGCCGGCAGGGCAGCGGGAAATTCCGCGTACACGTCGGGCAGCGGCACCGGCGGGCCGGCCGGACGGCCACCGGCCGCGGCGGGCCGGCGGGCGGCCAGGACGACATGCGCGCAGGTGAGCACCAGCCCGCCGGGCAGCAGCACGCCCGCGCCGAGCGGCGGGGCGTCCCGGCGTCCCCCCTGGAACAGCCGGACCCGCCAACATCCGTCGCCTGAGTAGTGGTTGGAAGTTCCCCCGAGCTCCCTCATACTCCGAAACGATAGCCGCGGGCAGTGACAACCGCTCCCCGCCGTGTGACGAAAGGGCCGTGATGGGTGCGAACGGCGGGCCGGGCGGCCGGGGCGGGGACGAGGGCGCCGAGGCCGCCGGTCTGGCCGACGTCATCGGCCGCATCCGGGAGGAGTTGGAGACGGCGCAGCGCGAGGGTGAGCGCAGCAGGCTCCGGTTCCTGGTGGACCGCGTCAACGTGGAGTTCTCCGTGCAGGTACGCCGTGAGGGTTCCGGCAGGGGCGGCCTGCGGATCGGTGTGGTCACCGCCGAGGCCGGCGGGGTACTGTCCCGCGAGAGCACCCACCGCATCGAGATCGAACTCAAGCCGCACGACCGGGACGCTCCTCCCGAGGGACCGGGCATCAGCGTGGGCGGACCGTCGTAACGTCGCCTCCCGCCGAGGCGGCCCCCGGGGACGGACACCGGTACGGACGGACGGCAGGCAGGTGGCGGCACCCGCCGTCCGGCGACAGGGCCGCAGGCCCCGCCGTCACCGTACGCGGCGGTAACTCCGCCCGGGCAACCCGTTCGCCGGTCCCCGCGTGCGGCGCGTGCCGGGCCGGGTGAGAGTCGACTCACACATCCCCCTCTCAGAAGGAGAGACCATGCGTCGCACCGCGATAACCGCCGTCGGCATCATCGCCGCCGGGTTCCTCGCCGCCACTCCCGCGGCAGCCGCCACCGCCGGTGGCGGAGGCAAGCACCTGCACCACCACACCGCCAGCCACTACCAGGCCGCCTACCGGCAGGCCGTGAACGCCGGCGGGCCGGACGGAGTGACCATCGGCGAGGCCGGAGCCGTCTCGCACAAGAAGGTCAGCGACCTGGAGAAGCACAAGCACTTCTACCACCACTGGGTGCGCTGACCGTTCGCCACCCGGTTCCCACCACGTTCCCCCGCCGCACCGGCCCGCAGCCCTTCGTCGCCCGCCTGGCGCGAAGGGCTGCGCCATGCGGCCGGCGCCTCCGCGTTCACCAGTCCGCCGGCAGGTATCCCACCCCGTACGCGGCGTTCAGCGGCGTGAAACGCAGGTCGGCGAGAGGAACGCGCAGCCGGAGGCCCGGCAGCCGCCGCAGGACGCGGGGGACGCACACCCGCGGTTCCATACGGGCCAGTTCGGCACCGAGGCAGTGGTGGGCGCCGTGACCGAGGGCCAGGTGGTGCGGTGGTTCGCGGGTGACGTCGAGGCGGTCCAGGCCGTCGGCCAGTTCCTTGTCGCGGTCGGCCGACGGCAGGGAGCACAGTACGTACTCACCCGCCGCGATGTCCTGGCCGGCGATCGTGACGTCCCGCGTCGTCTGGAAGACCTTCCCGAAGGCCACCACCGACAAGTGGCGGATCAGCTCCTCGGCCGTGCCGTCGGGCCGGGTCCGGCCGTCGCGCACCAGCGCCGCCTGGCCTGGGTCGAGGAGGAGCGCGAGCAGGGACAGCCCCAGGGCGCCGCTGATCGTCGCGTACCCGGCCAGCAGCAACTGGCAGGCGATGCGCGCGAGTTCGTCGTCTCCCAGCCCGGTTCCGTGCGCGGTGACCAGGTGGCCGAGGACGTTGTCGCCGGGTGTGGCGCGGGCCGCCTCGACCAGCGCCCGCAGGTAGACGTCCAGGCGCCGGAACGCCCCTGCCTGCGCCTCGTGGACCGGGTGGAAGTCGTGCAGGAGCGCGAGGTCGTGGTGGACGCCCGGCGTCCTCGACGGGAGCCCCCAGCAACTCCAGGAACAGCAACCGGGGTACCGGCAGGGCGAAGGCGGCGATCAGGTCGGCCGGCGGGCCGGCCCGCTCGATGGCGGCAAGGTGCCGGTCGGCCAAAGCCTCGGCACGCGGTTCCAGGGCGCGGGCGCGCCGGGCACTGAATTCCGGGGTGAGCATCCTGCGGATGCGCGCGTGCTCCTCGGGTCCGTACGTGTAGAAGACGCCGGGCCGCGGTGACGGAAACCTTTCGGGCGGCTCCGGGGGTGGCACCGGACCGTTCACGGCGGCGCGGGAACTGAAGCACCGCTGGTCGGCGATGACCCGGCGGGCGTCGGCGTAGCGGATGACCATCCAGGCGCGGGCGCCGGTCGGCAACGTCGTACAAACCACCGGCCGTTCCTCACGGAGCCGGGCGAACTCCTCCGCCGGGTCGAAGGGACAGGAGCGGGAACGGCGCACGAACAGCGGCACGTCCGGATCAGCGGCGCCGGCCCGGCCCTCCGCCCCGCCGCCGCACGCGTCCACGACGTCGCGTTCGGCCAGCCGTACGGGCCACCCCGTAGGCGACGACGGCCCCCATGCTGTGCCCGAAGAGCGCCGGCGGACGGTCGAGCCGTTGGCGCAGCGCCGCGTGCACCTGGTCGGCGAGGTCGGCCATGGAGGTGAGCGGCGGCTCGGCGATACGGTTCTGCCGACCCGGATAGCAGACGGCGCCAACTTCGGTACCGTGCGGTACCCGGTCCTGCCACCCGTGGAAGAAGGTCGCGGCGCCGCCCGCGTGCGGGAAGCGGACCAGCCGCAGCGCGGGGTCCGGCAGCACCCGCCGGCGCAGCAGCCACCGGGAGGCGTCCGTACGGCCCGGAGCGGGTTCGCGGGCGGATACGCCGGTCATACGGGGGCCTCCCGTTCGGGGGTCATACGGAGTCCTTCCGCTCGGGGAGCCGTACGGGGATCCTCCCACCCGGGGGCGGGACCGTCCGGCCCGGGTGATGCGGCGGTACCGCGCAGCGCGGCCACGTCGGCCGCCAGGCGCGCGACGGTCGGCGCGAGGAACACGGTCTTGACGGGCAGGTTCACGCCGAAGCTGTCCTGGCAGCGCTGTACGACCTGAAGTGCGGCCAGGGAGTGCCCGCCCAGGGCGAAGAAGTCGTCATGCAGGCCGATACCTTCGTCGTTACCGAGCACGTCCTGCCAGATGCGCTGGACTTCACGTTCCAGGGGGCTCCATCGACGGCTTCGGCGGCACCGGACTCCTGGCCGGGGAGCGTGCCTTCCGGCCAGCATGGCGCCGTTGTCGATGCCGGAGAGCAGTTCTTACCTGCTGCTGACGAGGGTGAGCGCGTCCGGCAGGGACAGGACGCCCGCGAGGTGGGCGGCGGCGTACTCGCCGAGGCTGTGGCCCGTCAGCACGGAGGGGGCCACTCCGAAGGAGGCGAGCAGCCGGGCGAGGGCGACTTCGGTGATGAAGACGGCGGGCGTCGCAAGGCGCGGGTCCGGGCCGGCGTCCGGCACGGTGTCCTCGCCGGGCCCGGACGGCCGCCGGCACCGGCCACGGCGCGAAACCGTCGCAGCGGCCGGTCCGCGGGGACTGCCCCGCGCGCTCAGGCGGCGGCCCGGAGCTCCGGCTCCGCGTTGTTCCGCTCGACCTCCGCCCGGACCCGGGACAGGGCCCGGCTGATCAGCCGGGAGACGTGCATCTGGGACAGGCCCAGTTCGGCGGCGATGGCGCTCTGCGTCATGTCCTTGAAGAACCGCAGGTAGAGGATGCGGCGTTCACGCTCGGGCAGCCGGGCCAGCGCGGGCTTGACCGTCTCGCGGTCCTCGATGAGGCCGAAGCGGCCGTCGGCCGTGCCGAGGGTGTCCATGAGTGTGTAGTCGTCGTTGTCGCCGCTGCGGTCCAGGGCCACGTCCAGCGACAGGGACCGGTAGGTCTCCAGCGCCTCCAGCCCGAGCACCACGTCGTCCTCCGGGAGCCGGGCGTGCTCGGCGATCTGCGCCACGGTCGGCGACCGGCCGTCCAGGGTGGTGCTCAGCTCCCGTACGGCCTTGCGGACCTTGTTGCGCAGTTCCTGGGTGCGCCGGGGCACGTGCACGTCCCAGGTGTGGTCACGGAAGTGCCGCTTGAGCTCGCCCGTGATGGTGGGGATGGCGAACTGCTCGAAGGCGTCGGCACGCTCGGGGTCGAAGCGGTCGACCGCCTTGACCAGGCCGAGGGCGGCGACCTGCTTGAGGTCGTCCAGCTGCTCGCCGCGCTCGCGCAGCCGCACGGCCTGCCGGTGGGCCAGCGGCAGCCAGGCGGTGATCACACGCTGGCGCAGCCGCTCCTTCTTGGGCCCGTCCGGCAGCGTGACGAGCAGCCGGAGTTCCTCGCTGGTGTCGGGGTCGTCGTGACGGCGCCCGTGGCGGCGCGCGATCATGGTGGTGGCCATCGCCGGCTCTCCTTAGACGCTGGTGGGCGGTTCGCAGGCAGATGAGTGGCCACTCACCGGAAATCGGCAGACTGGCCCCTCTGGGACGGGGTGCCTGCGGTTCCGAAGCACTGACGCTCTTGTGTCCCGGCGTCGGTGCCTCACACACCGGGGCCGGAATTTTTTCCCACCGCTTCTTGCCCTGGGGGCAAGAGCGCAGGCCGACGCCCCCGCGGCCCCGGATCAGGCATCGGGGCGACGGGCGCGCCGGGCGGGCGAGGGGCCGCTATTCCTCCAGCACCACCCGCCCGAACACCGTCGTCGTCAGCCCGAAGAAGTCCGCGTGGACCAGGCGCCGGGCCACCGGGCGGGTGACACCGTTCGCGGTGAGGGTGCCGGTGGCCGTCGTACGGTCCGTGAAGCAGGTCTCGGACTCCTCGACGAGCAGCCGGTACAGGCTCGGGGACGGGAACCGGGAGGGCGGCGGGGTCAGTTCGCCGGTCCAGGCGAAGCCGGTGCCGTCGGGGGTGCAGGTCAGCTCGGCCGTGGCGTCGGTCGCCGTCCAGTCCAGGTCACTGCCGGAGCGGGCCCGCTGCTGCACGGTGGCGGTGACGCGGCGACTGGCCGCCATGCCGTCCCGTCCCGGCCCGGTGAACTCCCCCGCGTCGTTGGCGGCGGCCGGGCCGCTCAGCCCGACGCGGATCCGGCCGTCGGCCGTCATCGCGGCGGTGACGGTACGGCCGGGCATCAGCTGGACGAACTCCCCGGTGACCGCTTTCGACAGGTGCAGGGGATCGACGGCGTACGGCTGGTAGCGCGCGAAGACCGGCCGCAGACAGGGGAAGTAGGCGGGGCTGTCGGCCAGGTCGCCGAGGTCCACGTCGATGTCGCAGGTCCAGAGGCCCAGCTGCGCGTCGTACTCCGGCACGTACGCGGCGACCGTGACCGCCGCCGGCGCGCCGCCGACGGTCTCGGCGAGCAGCCGTCCCGTGGCGGTCACCGCGGCGTTCGGGAAGTTGGCGGGGCGCAGGCGCGGCAGGACAGAGTCGTTCGCCCAGGCGGGGTCGGTGCCGCAGCGGGTGACCAGTTCGGCCGGGAGCCTGCTGCCGGGGTCGAGGACGACGGCGAGGAGTTCGTCGTCCCCCGAACTGAACCAGGGGCGGCGGAGGTGGACGCGTACGCCCGCGCTCCGGCGGGTCCGGGTCACCCGGTGCGCTTCGGTGTCCACCGTGCGTTCCCAGGTGAAGGTGGGGACGGTGTGGCTCACTTCGGGCGGCTCGGGGCGGCGGGTGGCCGGCACCGGCCAGCCCCGCCCGGCGGGTCCGGCGGCGGCCGGGCCCCGGCTGGTGATCAGCTCGGGCCGGTCGGTGATCGCCGGAGGGAAGTACTCACGGAAGCGGGTGGTCGCGGTCGGCGTGTAGGTGACGTTGCGGTGCCGGGTGTCGCGGAAGTCGTGCCGTACGCCGTCGAAGCTGCGGGTGTTCCGGAAGCGGTCGGTGGTGAGGTCGCCCACGTGGTCGTAGCCGGTCACGCGGCGGGGCGCGGACTCCTTGACGTCGTCGAGCCACTCCTCCCAGGTCGCGTCCAGATCGATCTGGCCGGTGCTCCTGGCGTGCAGGGTCAGCGTGCCGGAGACCAGCGCGGAGGTCTCCCCGGCCGCACGGCGGAAGCGCAGGCCGGCCAGGGACGGCGGAGCCAGCGGCTTCTCGACGGCGTGCACGAGGGTGAGTTCCGTCCACGGCGTGATCATCCAGTTCTCGCCGGCCGCCGACGCGGCCGTCAGGCCCCGCTGCTGCTCCGGGGTCAGGCGCAGCGGGTCGTTCCACAGGGGCGAGGCGGTCAGCAGCCGCCAGACGCGGAACAGCGGGAGGTCCGCCTCCGCGATCCGGCAGCTCATCCGGACGGTCACCACCTCCGCCTTCGGCACGTACACGGTCAGGACGCCGCCCACCGGCGGGTCCGGCGGGCGGTCCCCCTCCACGATCCGCAGCCGCAGCGGCCGTGCCTGCGGCCAGGTGCCGGTGAAGTCGTAGGTGCGGTGGGGGTCGGCGCCCGTGCCCGGCAGTCCGCGCAGGGCGATGCCGCGGGCGGGGACGTCGGGCAGGTACGGGAGCAGGAGCCGTTCGGCGTCGTGGACGACGTACTCGCCGGTGTGCAGGCCGTCGCCGCGTGCCACCGGCAGTTCGGTCAGGGGCGAGGTGTCGTGCGGGCTGTGCTTGGCGACGTGGATCTCCTTCGCGGCCTTCAGGTCGCGGGTGACGCGGGGGTCCTCGGGGAGGCTGACCACCGTGTCGAGGTAGCTGCCCGCCTCGCGGGACGCCGCGGCGAAGTACTGGCGGCGCAGGGCCTCGGGCTTGCCGGGGCCGAAGACCGCGTCGTACACACCGTGCTGCTCGGCCATCTGGAGCGCGCTCTTGGGCGGGCTGAGGTGCCGTTCGTCGAAGGCGCGGTAGCGGCGGTCGAGGCCGTCGGCGGGCGAGTTCTTCCCGTGGTCGGGGACCTGCGGGTTGCGGAGGTCGGCCCATTCCCCGGGCGACAGCGGCCGTCCGTCCTCGTCGACGGTGCTGCGGATGACCAGGTGCGGTTCCGACTCGCCTTCCAGGAACGGCCACCTCGGCACGATCACGGGCGGCGGTACGGGTTCCCATCGGCCGTACGTGACGGGCTCGGTGGCGGTGCCCTCCACGGCGGGCGCCCCGGGGCCGAGGCTGTTGCCCGCGAGATCGACCAGGCGGGCGCGCAGCCGGTACGTACGGCCGTAGCGCAGGGCGGGCAGCGTGCCGGGGGTGGGCCGGAAAGCGGCGGCGAGCGGGAAGCGGTCGGAGATCTCGGGTGCGGGCACCTGCGGCCGGTTGTCGGCGCCGAGGGTCCGGCCGGGCGGCGGGGCGGCCAGGCTCCAGCCGTGCCAGCCGAACAGTGCCTGGTGGACGTAGAGCTGGTGGTCGGCGGCGCGGTCGCGGGTGACGGCGGACGCCTTGACGTGCCCCTCGTCGGGTGCGGCGGTGAGCGGTACGGCCGGCGCGCCGGGACGCCTGATCGCGTACTCCCCCGTCCGCGCGCACAGCGGGTACCAGGCGGTGACGCGCCCGGTCCGCTCGTCCGCCACGCCGACGTCCACGCGCAGGCCGCGGACGAGGTGCGCGGCGTCCAGGACCGCGGCGGCGACGGGCTGCCCGTCGGGGCCGACGCCCGCCGTGTGCCGCGCGTCGGCCTCCATCTGGTCGGCCAGGGTCCGGTCGCGGTCGTCGTGGACGACGGTCAGGCCCGCGCCGTGCAGGGCCGGTACGGCGGTGGGGTCGGCGGCGACGGCCGTGCCCGGTTCGCCCGTCCCGCTGAGGTACTGGTCGATGACGCGGGAGAACTCCACGAACTTCATCGCGGCGCCGTCGAGGTCCAGGTCGGTGGTGTGCACGGTGTCGGCGCCCAGCCTGAGCATCCGGTGGCCGTGGAAGCCGTCGTCGGCGGCGTACGGTTCGAAGCGCCGGCCGGGGACGTACCGCAGCGCCGTCCAGGGACGCAGCGTCTCGTCGGCGTTCAGGTGGTCCTGGGCCGCCGTGAAGGCCACCCGGGCCTGCCAGTGGTCGGCGAGACCGGCCGGGGGTGTGACGAGCAGGTCGAGGGCGAGGCCGAAGCGGCGCAGGAGCTCGGGGTAGTCGGCGAGGAGGGCGCACGCGGTGTGGAAGTCGAAGTCCGGCGCCTGCGGGGGCGGTTCGGCCTCGGGTGCGGCCTGGGACGGTACGGCGGCGGAGGCCGCAGGGCGCGCGGCCCGGTCGTAGAAGCGGTACATCTCGGCGAGTCCGAGCAGCGCGCTGTCCTGCATGTAGTCGCGTGCGGCGCGGTCCATGTGCCGGGGGCGGTACAGGTGGGGGTCGGCGGTGGCGTCCTGCTGTCCGGCGGGCGGGGCGCCGAGGAGGCCGTCGAGCCGGGGGTAGGTGGTGCCGACCTGGCCGGAGAAGGCCCGGATGGTGCGGGTCAGGACGTCGGTGAGGTCGCTGCCCTGGGGGTGGTCCCAGTCGGCGGCGGGCCCCTGCGCCTCCAGGGGCGCCGCGAGGTTCAGCTCGCTGCCTTCGGCCGGCGGGTTCGCCCGGCGGTCGGCCGTCGCGCTCACCGCCGCCTCGTACAGCGCCGTGACCTGGTCGTGCACCGCCCCGGCGGGGAACGAGCGCAGCACCGGGAGCGGTGCCGCCGTGGCGGTGAAGGCACCGGAGGGCGCGTGGACCACCGTGTCGGGCCTGAACAGCTCGGTCCACAGCGCGCTGTCGGCCGGCGGGAAGCGCCCGGTCTGGACCGTGGTGGGGACGAGGACGCCCGGCCCGGTGGTGCCGGGCGCGCGGAAGGCGACCTGAAGCGCGGGCGCGTATGTGCGCAGGGTGTCCGGCCAGTCGCGGAAGCCCTGGAAGGCGTCGAGGCGGGTGCCGCCGGTGAGGCGGGGGCTGACCAGCACCGTCAGCCGCAGTGTGCCGTCGGCGGCCGGGCCGTCGGGCAGTACGGTCCACCGGATCGTCTCGGGCATGGCTCAGCTCACTTCCGCGAAGGCAGTGCAGTACTCGGTGACGGGGTCGCGCCGGGCGCCGGTGGCCGGGTCGGTGTAGGGCGCCATCATGTCGGCGTACGTGGGCGGCCGGGGTGGCTCCTGCGCCGCCGCCCCCGCGCCGCCGAGCGGGGCGGGGGGCGGCCCGCTGCCCACGAAGCGCTTCTCGCACTCGATCGTGACCGACTGCGACCAGAAGCCGATGTGCACGCTGACGGAGATCCTGGCCCGCCCGTAGACGGTTCCGGTGGCGGTCTCGAAGGTGAGGTCGAGGTAGATCTCGATGGAGGCGGAGACGATGCCGAGGACGTCGACCTCGCCGCGGGCCCGGAAGTAACCGGTCAGCCGGGACTCCCCGGTCTGCAGCTCCAGGCGGAAGTAGATGCCCGCCATGACGGACAGGCTGCCGCTGGCGACACCGAAGTTGAGGGAGACGGCGGCGCCGAATTCGAGGCCCGCCTCCAGGACGGCCACCCGCTGGGGCGTGAGGACGATGCCGAAGAACCCGCCGCCGCCGAGCAGCGAGACGGTGAGCCGGAAGGGGGCCTGCCGGCTGCAGAAGGAGAAGCCGATCTCCAGTGACCGGCCGAGGAAGGGCAGGTCGAGGTAGGCGTCCAGGCGCAGGTTCTCCAGGCTGAACACGCCGATGGCCAGGTTCGGCAGCGGCAGCCCGTACCGGGCGACGATGCCGGAGGGCGTGACCTGGATGCCCGGCGGGTCGCTGAAGCCGTCCACCGGGATGAGCTTGCGCAGCGTCTGGACGAAGGAGAGCGGACCGATGAAGTCGACGCTCTTGAGGACGACGTCGATGTCGGGTTTGCGGCCGGCCCGGGCGGTGAAGCGGACGTGTTGGAAGCTCAGCCGCAGCGCGTTGAACTTCGGCACGAGGATCAGGGCGAAGTTCTCCAGGCTGCAACTGACGTCAGCGCCGACGCTCAGGTCCCGGCGCAGGGAGCCGCGCAGATCCACGACGAGGGACAGCCGCCCGTCGGCGTCCGGCAGGAAGACCGGTGAGCCGTCCAGGAGGACGGGCTGAATGTCCGGGTTCCACTCCAGGCGCGCGTTGACGGTCTCCGGCAGCCGGAAGCCGTTGGCGGCCTGCTGGACGGCGTCGCGCAGCGCGACGACCTCTCCGGCGGCCCGGGTCCAGGTCGCGATCTGCTGTTGGACACGGGTGAGCAGGGCCCGTACGCCCGGGTCGGCGCCGGCGGGCAGGGTGTTCAGCAGGTTGGTCAGGGCGGTGGTGAAGGCGGCGAAGGCGGTGTCGACCTGCTGCATCGTGATCGGCCCGGTACGGCCGGCGAGCCCCTGGGCCACGAAGTCCCCGACGACGGTGACGAACTTCTCCGCCGTGTCGGCGACCTGGCGGGCGGCGGCCGGGTAGCGGTCGAGTTCGTGGGTGAGCAGCTGCCGGGCGCGGCCGAGGTCGGAGAGGAAGCCGGTGACCGCGCTGACCGTCTCGGTGAAGAAGTTGGGCACCTTCAGGGCCTTGCCGAGCCCGTCCACGCCCTTGATCACTTCGGCGAGCGGCACCACGCCCAGCAGGCTCGGGCCGACCGCGTCGAGGACGTCCAGCGGGCGGAAGAACTCCTCCGGGCGGAAGGTTCCGTCGGCGATGAGCTGGAGCGGGTCCTCGCCGCCGACGGCCGGGACGCCCGAGACCGGTCCGGTCAGGCGGGACAGTCCGGACACGATCATGCTGGGTGCGGTGAGGCCGCCGGACCGGTCGCTCTGCCGGCCGAAGTCCATCCGCAGCGGCTGGTTCTCGGGGGTGAGCAGGCTGAGGAAGACCTGCCCCGCGTTGGCCTTGCGGACCGGGCCGCCGACGGTGTCGAAGCCGGACAGGGCGTACCGCTTCGCATAGGCGACGGGCACCGTGGCGTCCGTACCGCTGAGCCGTCCGACGGCGGGCACGACGGCCTGCGCCCAGCGCAGTTGCGGCAGGAACTGCGCGTTCTTCGACACGGCCGGGTCGCCCGGCGCCGGGTCGGCCAGCGCGGGCGGCGCCGCCATGCCCCACACCATCCGGGTCACGTCGAGCCGGGTGTCGTCGGGCCGGAGGACGGGCGCGAGCGCCACCGACTGGCCGAGGAGGTCGGCGCTGGCCTCGACCGGGTGCTCCGCCGCCGCGGCGCCGGGCGCGGCGGCGGCGGCCGGCGGGTTGCGGTCCAGCGCGTTGTACTCGGCGACGGCCGCGGCGAGTCCGGTGCCGGTGGCCAGCGTCTCGTCGAGGAAGAGCAGCGGCGTACGGAACTCGACGGCGTTCCCGCCGTGGTCGACCGCGGTGACCTTGAAGTGGAACGGCTGCTCCGCGGGGGTCGCGGGGAAGAACTTGCGCCGGTCGACGGGCGGTACGAGGTTCGGAGTCTCCACGGTGTCCAGGCGCACGCTGGTGAAGGGGAACAGCACGTTCGCCAGGTCGCTCGCGGGGTCGGGCCCGGTGGGCAGCGCGGTCTTCGGGTCGTACGTGCGCAACGGCTGCCGTACCACGACGAACTCCCGCTGGATCAGGTAGGCGGCCCGGGAGTCGTCGAACTTCCGCTCGGTGACGCGGACATAGACCGCCTTGTGCCCGAAGGGGCACAGGAACCCCTCGCGCATCACCCGGACGTAGTGGTCGCGTCCCATGGTGGCCCGGTGGCGCCATTCGGAGAGCGAGACGCCGCGCGGCCGTCGCGGCCAGGAGCCGAGGCCGTCCAGCCAGCCGCCGGCCGTGGAGAGCATCAGCAGCCGTACGGACACGGGCTGCGGGACGTACGGGCTGCCGTCCGGCCCGACCAGGCCCGCGCCGGTGGTGAGGTCGACGATGTCCCGCCGGTCGTCCGGCTCCAGCGCCTGCCGGAAGGCGTACGGCGCGCCCGGGTCGCCGCCGCGTTCGCGGTTCCACACCGCGCGGACCGTCCCGGCGTCGAGCCGGGTGTGCCAGAGCGGGACGCGGGCGCCCGGCTCGGGCGCCGGAATCCTGCCCCGGTGGATCCACCTTCCCCGCTGCGAGGGCGACAGGTACAGCCGGTAGGGAAGTTCGATGCCGGTACGGGGGCGGGCCGGGTCGGCGAGCGGGTCCTGCGGCCCGGCCGCCGCGGCCGGTGCTCCGGCTTCCGTTCCCTCCGGTACGGCCGGTACTCCGGCTTCCGTTTCCGCCGCCGCCTCGCCCCCCGCCACCTCGCCCCCCGTCACCGCGCCCGCCGCTTCCGCGAGGGCACGCGAGGTCTCGGGGCCGAAGCGGGCGGTGAGTTCGGTCGTCGTCCGCAGAAGCCGCACGAGTGCCATGGCGCGGGCCGCGGCGTCCTGCCCGTCCGGTGTGACGGGCGGCGGCCGGAACGCCGGTGCCACGGGAGCCGGCGTGTCCGGTTCCCGTGCCGCGTCCACGACGCGCAGCGGGAGCCTGCGCATGGCGTCGAGCAGTCCGTCCTCGGTGAACGGCACCGCGTCCCGCGGGCCCACCTCGAAGACGAGGACGCTCCGGCCGCTGATCAGGGAGCCCACGGGCAGGTCGCGGGACTCCCCCGGCACTTCGTCGCTGAAGGCCTGTTCCACCGTGTGCTGCGGTCCGAAGGTGACCGCGATCCAGCCGTCCGCCTGCGCGTTCGCGCGGACCAGCCGCCGGTCCCCGCCGGTCCCTTCCACCGTCAGCCCGGCGAAGCCGAACGACAGGTCCAGCAGGTCGGTGCCGCGCAGCAGACGCAGCGCTGCCGGAGTGCTCATGACGCCCCCTAGCTCTGCGCGCCGGGCGGGCCCTCCCGTCCCTCGCGCGCAGCCCCGCCTACCTCCTATCTCCAACGGCGCGCCCGCACCAGACGGTACGCAGCGCTCCAACAGGGGCAAATGTGTTCGGGGTTTCCTCAGGGCGTCCCGCACACCTTGCGGGGCGCCTCGTCCGGCAGGTACGCGGCGTGTTCCGCACGCGTCAGCTCGCGGTTGACGGCGCGGCAGATTCTCTTGACGGACTCGGCAGGGCCGGGCAGGGACACCTCCCGCAGGCGTACCACTCCGTCGCTGCTGCCGGTGGCCAGCGAACGGCCGTCGGGGCTGAACGCCACCGACCGTACGAGGCCGGTCTGGCCCGCGTAGGTGGCGCGGGCCTGGCCGGTGGCCACGTCCCACAGCCGTACGCTGCCGGTGTCCCGCCCGCTGGCGGCCAGGGTCAGGCCGTCGGGGGTGAACGCCACCGCGCCCAGCGCGCCGATGGTGTGCCCGGTGATGGTGGTGCGGGCCTTGCCGGTGACCACGTCCCACAGCCGTACCGACCCGTCCGCGCCGCCGCCGGCCAGGGTACGGCCGTCCGGACTGAACGCGACCACTCCGGCGTTGCCCCGAGGGCCGGTCAGGACGTTCCGGGCCCGGCCGGTGGCCACATTCCACAGCCGTACGGGGCCGTCCCGGCTGCCGCTCGCCAGGGTCCGGCCGTTCCGGCTGAAGGCGACCGAAGTGGCCGGATCGGTACGGGAGGCGGACAGGGTCCGGGTCCGGTGGCTGCGGGTGTCCCACAGCAACACCGCACCGGACCCGTCGGTACCGGCCAAGGTCCGGCCGTCCGGACCGAAGGCCACCGCATCCCCCTTGAACCGCGCCAGAGTGGCGCGGAGTCTGCCGGTGGCCACGTCCCAGACGCGCAGGCCGGTGCGTCTGCCGGTGGTGGCGAGGGTGCGGCCGTCGGGGCTGAACGCCACCGCGCGGACGCGGTCGCTACCGCCGCTGCCGGACCGGCGGCCGAGCGTCCGGCTCCCGCGCGTGCCCAGGTCCCAGACCCGTACGGTGCCGTCGTCACTGCCGCTGGCCAGGGTACGGCCGCCCCGGCCGTACGCCACGGCGCCCACCGGCCCGGAGTGTCCGGTCAGGGTGGTGAGGGTATCGCCGAGGGCGGTGTTCCACAGCCGGACCGTGCCGTCGTCGCTGCCGCTGGCCATCGTGTGCCCGTCCGGGCTGAACGCCACCGAGCTGACGCGGCGCGCGTGGCCGGGGAGGGTGCCGAGGTTCGCGCCGGTGGCCACGTCCCACAGCCGTACGGTGCCGTCGTCGCTGCCGCCGCCCAGGATGCGGCCGGACGGGCCGAAGACCATGGCGAGCACGTATCCGGCGGGTCCGGCGAGGGTGGTGCGGACCTTGCCGGCGGCCACGTCCCACAGCTTGATGGCGGCCTCGTTGCTGCCGTAGATGGCCAGCGTGCGCCCGTCCGGGCCGAACGCCACCGCCCTGTTGCTGCCCGCGGGCGATTCGAGCCGGGCGCGGGCGGCGCCGGTGGCCGCGTCCCACAGGCGTACGGTCCCGTCCAGGCTGCCGGTGGCCACCGAGCGTCCGTCGGGCGCGAAGGCCACCGAGACGACCTTCCCGGTGTGACCGCGCAGCGTCGCGATGAGCGCGCCGGTGGCCGCGTTCCACAGGCGCACGGTGCCGTCGGTGCCGCCGGCGGCCAGGGTGCGGCCGTCCCGGCTGAAGGCCGTGGTCGCCACCGGGCCGCCGTGCCCGCCGAACGTCGCGCGGATACGGCCGGTGGCCACGTCCCACAGCCGCCAGACTCCGCCACTGGTGCTGCCCGCCAGCGTGCGCCCGTCGGCGCTGAAGGACAGGGCGGCGAGGGTCCGCGCGGGCGCGGGGAGGGTGGCGCGGGCCGTTCCGGCGGGCACGTTCCACAGCCGTACGGTGGCATCGCGCCCGCCACCGGTGGCGAGGGTGCGCCCGTCGGGGCTGAACGCAACCGCCCGCACCCCGCCGGAGTGCGCGTCGAGCCGGCGCCGCAGCGGCACGTCCACCGCGCTGAACAGCCCCGCGACGGCTTCCTTGGTGGGAGCGGTCCGGTAGGCGTGGACCGCCAGGAGGGAGGACAGGTCCGGCCAGTCCCCCATGAGGGCGGAGGACTGGGCGGCGAGCTGCCGCGACAGGGAGATCCGCTGGGCGGCCACCGCCGCGTCGCGCTGCCGTTCACTGGTACGGAACTGGTCCCAGGCGACCAGTCCGGCGGCGAGGGCGAGGGCGAGGAGGACGGACAGGGTGGCGGCGGACTGGCGCAGCCGGCGGGTGGTCCGGGCTGCGGCACGGCGTTCGCGGTCGCGCGCCGCGAGGCTGGCGGTGAGGAAAGCGCGCTCCAGGGGGGTGAGTTCGTCAGGAGTGCCGGCAGAGGACGACGCGGGACCGATCTCCTCCTGCGGGCCGGGCGCCTTCTGCGGAGCGAACGCCTCCGCCGGGCCGCGCGCCTCCTCCGCGGCGAACGCCTCCTCCGCGGCGTCCAGACGGGTGCCGCGGTACAACGCCCCCGGATCGTGGTCGAGTTCGTCCCACAGCCCGGCCGCCTCCGTCAGCCGCCGGTGCACGATCAGGCGCCCGCGGTCCTCCTCGATCCAGCCGCGCAGCCGCGGCCAGGACGTGATCAGCGCTTCGTGGGCCAGGTCCACGGTGTCCTGGTCCACCGTGATCAGACGGGCCCTGGCCAGCTGTTCGACGACCTGGGCGGCGTCCGGGTCACCGGCGTCCAGCTCTCCCCTGGCCGCGGGCCGGCGGGTGTCGGCCGATCCTTCGCCCGGGGTGATCAGGCGCAGCAGCATCCGGCGGGCCGTCCCGGCCTGCCGCGGCGAGAGCCGGCCGTAGAGCTGTTCGGCGGTCTGGGCGACCGCGCCGTGGACGCCGCCCGCCGCCTCGTACGCCTGGAGCGTCAGGGTACGGCCGCGGCGCCGCCGCCAGGTCTCCAGCAGGACGTGCGAGAGCAGGGGCAGGCTGCCGGGCTCCTCGGCCATCTCCTCGACGAGGCGGGCGGTCAGCGACCGCTCCACGATCAGGCCCTCGGCGGCCGCGGGCTTGACGATCGCCTCCCGCAGTTCCTGCGGTGACATCGGGCCGATGGGCAGGCTCGCCTCGTGGATCACACCGGCCAGTTCCCGGTGCGCCAGGCACCTGCCGTAGAAGTCCGCCCGTACGCCCAGCACCACCCGCAGGCGGCTCGCGGGGTCGTGGGCCGTCAGCACGCGGCGGATGAACGCGTTCCGTTCGTCGGGGTCCGCGCAGAGGGTGAAGACCTCCTCGAACTGGTCCACCACGAGCCAGGTGTCCCCCGGCGTCCCGGCCGGGGCGAACAGCCGTCCGGCGTCGCGCTCGGGGTGGGCGCCGGGGGTGAGGACGCGGATCGCGGCGGGCGGGGGAAAGCCGAGCGGCGGGCCGGCGGCGGGCTGCCGCAGGCGGGCGATGAGCCCGGCGCGCAGCAGGGAGGACTTTCCGCTGCCGGACGGGCCGAACACGGCGACGACCCGGCGCTCGCGCACCCGCCGGAGAAGTTCCTCCGTGAGCCGGCGGCGGCCGAAGTAGCGCGCGTGGTCGTCCGGTTCGAAACGGGCCAGGCCGCGGTAGGGCGCGACGGCGCCGTCCTCCTCCGCTTCGAGGACGCGGGCCGCGTCCTCCCGTACGGCTTCGTGCCAGCGCCGCTGCCAGTGCCCGGTGTCCCCGCCGCACGCCGTCACATAGGCCAGCGCGACCGGGAGGGACGGCAGCTTCTCCCCCGCCGCCGCCTGGGAGAGTACGGCGGCCGAGTAGGCCGCCCGCTCCGCCATGGCCCGGTAGGTCGGACTGCCCGCCTCCAGGCGCAGCTTGCGCAGTTCGTACGCGAACCGCTGTACCGGACCCGCCCCGGGGTCCACGGGCTTTTCGCGACGCCCCATGCGGCCTCCGCGCCGAGCTGACCGGGAACGCCACGGTACGGAGCCGGGCGGGGCGCCACAAGGCCCCTTCCGGCCGTGCGGGGCATTGATTGGGCGCACGGAAAGGGGCTGCCAATCAATGGCCGGTGCGGTGAAGTGGGCCGTACCTGCGCCGGTCCACGGTGCCCGCGTCCGCCCCCTCCGGCGTCGACGGGGCCGGGCCGGCGCAGCACCGCACCGCGGTGCGGCCGGTGAGTGGACGGGCATCCTCACGGGGGTGGGATGCCCGTCACCCGGATCACGTCAGCCGCATACCGTGGGCGGTGACGATCGCGTCGTAGTCGCCCTTGAGGCCGCCCTCACCCACGTAGCAGCGGTACCCGCTGGGCTTGTCGAGCGGCACCAGCTGCACCTCGGGAGCCTTGTCGCAGCGCAGCGACCTGGCCGCCTTGCCCCCGTACATCCCGTACTGCTTCCACGCCCGGGCCCGCATCCCTTCGGCGGTCAGCACGCCGCCCTTGGTGGGCGTGGCCGTGTACTGCATCAGGATGAAGCCGCCCTTGGTCTCGACGCGGAAGGGCACGTCGACTCCCATGTACTTCACGGTGCAGGTGAAGGTCTGCGGCTTCTCGCCGCCGACCTCCTTGGTGTCGCAGGTACTGCTGGTCGGCTTGGACACCGCGCCGCCCATGGAGAGCACCCGGCTCTCCAGGTCGTACTTGATCTGCTCCAGCACCGGCGCCTTCTTGCCGGGCGCCGGGTGCTGCGGAGCGGCCTGCTCGGGCGGCGCGGCCGTCGGGCTCGGCACCGGCGTGCCCTTGGCGGACGCCGGCTCTCCGGACGATCCGCAAGCGCTGGCCGCCGAGACCACCAGAGCCACCGTCGCCGCCGTACGTATCCACTTGTTGCGCTGCACTGCTGCTTCCCCGTCTTCCCCGTTGCGCGCGGGCCGCTGGACGCGGCCTGCGCACCTTGTTCCTGGACCGACCGATCTTAGGACGCGCGCGGCGCAGCGGAGGGAGCGGGTCCGCAGGGGAGCGCGAGCCGCGCCCGGTCTTCCTCAGCCGAAGTCGCACCTCAGCCGAAGTCGTAGTCGAAGGTGTACGGAACGGACGGGCTGCCGTGCTCGGCCGTGAACTCCCCCGTGCCGCGCAGTCCGGCCAGCTCCCCGGTGGCCGAGCCCGGCACGACCTCGAACGTGCAGTGCACGCTCCCCCTGTCGTCGAACGAGCCGCGCTCCTCCATGGCGAAGGCACCCTGCCGCCCGTCGACGGTGCCCGTCAGCAGTTCCATCCCAGTGAACGTGCCGGTCTTCTCGGTGCTGTAGACGATGGTGTACTCGCAGGTCGTCCGGGCCGCCTCGATGCCCCCGGCGAAGGTGTTGACGACGGTGGCGTGGGCCAGGCGCGGAAAGGTGTCCTCCTCGCCGAGGGCGCGCTCCTGCCAGTCGGTGTAGGTGAAGTGCCCGGTGGTGCGGGTGCGTGCGGCGCTGGTCTGGGCGGTCATGGTGGTCCTCTCGTCCGGCCGCGCGGTGCGGTCCGCGCGGCGTGCCCGAAGTCTGATTGCCGTACCTGACACCTTCTGTCAGGTACGGCGCGACAATGACCCCATGCGCGCCGACCGTCTGCTCTCCCTCCTCCTGCTGCTCCAGAACCGCGGCCGGATGACCGCGGCCGAGCTGGCCACCGAACTGGAGGTGTCCCTGCGGACGGTCTACCGGGATGTCGAGGCGCTGGGCGCCGCGGGCGTCCCGGTCCGCTCCGAACGCGGCCCGGACGGCGGCTACTCGCTCATGAACGGCTACCGCACCCGGCTGACCGGGCTGAACGACGCCGAGGCGGAGTCCCTGTTCCTGGCCGGTGTGCCGGGAGCCGCGCGGGAACTGGGCCTGGGCGCGGGCCTGGCGACGGCCCAGCTGAAGCTCCAGGCCGCGCTGCCGCCCGGCCTGGCGGAGCGGGCTCGCCGCCTCCAGGACTGCTTCCACCTGGACGCCGCCGCCTGGTTCCGGCACTCGGACCCCGTACCCCACCTGGCGTCCGTGGCCCGCGCCGTCTGGGAACAGCGGACGCTGCACGTCCGCTACCGGGCGTGGGACGGCCGGGAGGCACACCGGGAGCTGCGCCCGCTCGGCCTCGTCCTGAAGAGCGGCATCTGGTACGCGGTGGCCTGGGCGGACGGCCCGCCACCGGGCGACACCGCCCCACCGGACGGCCCGCCACCGGGGTACACCGCCCCACCGGACGGCATTGCCCCGGGGGCAGACGGCACCACCGTACGGACCAGGACCTACCGCATCTCCCGCCTCATGAGCGCCGAGACGACGGACACGCCCTTCGAGCGGCCGGCCGGCTTCGACCTGGCCGCCTGCTGGGAGGCGTCCTCCCAGCGCTTGGAGGCCAGGTTGCACCATGCGACGGCACGGCTACGGATCTCCCCGCGCGCCCAACGGCTGCTGCCCATGCAGTTCGGCGCGGCCGGCAGCCGGGCCCTGGAAGCCGCCGGGCCGGCGGACCGCGAAGGCTGGGTGCTGGTCGACCTCCCGGTCGAAACCCCGGCCGTCGCGGTCGGCGACCTCCTCAGACTGGGCATGGAGGCCGAGGTACTGGGCCCGCCCGGCCTCCGTGCCGCCGTCGCCCGCACGGCGTCCGAACTGGCGGAGCGGTACGCGGCGCCATGAGCCACCCACCGGCGCGGCACCATGAGCCCCCACCGGCGCGGCACCTCGGCCCGGCAGTCGCACGAGGCGGCCGTGGCCGCCCCGCCTCACCCCCGCGCCCCCGGACCGGGCACCGCCACCGTCGCTTCCAGATGCGCCGCCACCTCCCGCCCGATCCGGCCCAGCGGTTCCGCCTGGGTCATGGCGTGGTGGGTGCAGGGGACGTCGTGGTTCTCGATGTGGCCGGTGACCAGGTGACGCCAGGCCTCGGCGGTCGGCGCGTGGGCGGGCTTGCCCTCGGTGGCGTGGAAGTACAGCAGGTCGCCGTCGAAGATGCCCTCGGAGAAGGTCGGCAGCAACTTCACCGAGTTGGTGAACACCTCGGTGACGGCGGTGAGCCGGTCCTCGCCGAGCGCCGGGTGCTGCTTGAGCGAGTCCAGGAGTTCGTCGCCGCCGCCCTGGCCGCGCAGCACCGCCGCCACGCCCGGCACGGTCAGCGGCCGTGCGAACCGGTCCGGGTCGTGCCCGGCCGCCTCCAGGAGCAGGGCGAGGATGTCGTGCTCCGTCACGGCGGAATCCGTCGTGCCGTGCGGGTCGATGGGGCACGAGTCGAGCATGGCCAGCAGCGCCACCCGCTCGCCCCTGGCCTGGAGCCGGACCGCGATGGCGTGCGCGAGCGCGCCGCCGAGCGACCAGCCCAGCAGGTGGTACGGCCCGGTGGGCTGTACGGCGCGGAGCTGCCCGACGTAGTCGGCGACCATCTCCCCGAAGGTGGCGGGCAGGGCCGCGCGCTGCTCCAGCCCGCCGGCCTGGAGTCCGTACACCGGGACGTCCGGTCCCAGGTGGCGCAGCAGCCCGGCGTAGCACCAGCTCAGGCCGCCGGAGGGGTGGACGCAGAAGAGCGGGGGGCGGCTCCCCCGGGTACGCAACGGCAGCAGGGCCTCGAACCCGTCCGAACCGCCGCCGGTACGCAGCACCTTGACGAGTTCGGCGACGGTGGGTGCTTCGAACAGCGCGCGGATGGACAGTTCGGTGCCCAGGGCGGAACGGATACGGCTGATGAGCTTGGCCGCCAGCAGGGAGTGCCCGCCGAGGGCGAAGAAGTCGTCGTCCACGTCGACCTGCCGCACTCCGAGGACCTCGGCGAACAGCGTGCACAGCACCTTCTCCTGCGGGCTGCGCGGCTGCCGTCCGTTGCAGGCGGCGGGGGCCTCCGGCGCGGGCAGGGCGGCGCGGTCCAGCTTGCCGTTGGCGGTCAGCGGCAGGTGGTCCAGGAGGACGAAGGCGCCGGGGACCATGTACTCGGGCAGGCGCGCGGTCGCCCAGGCACGCAGGATGTCCGCGTCGACCGGTGCGGGCGCGGCGCTACCGGAACCGGAGCGGCGTGAGGCGGGGACACGGCCGGGCGCGGTGCGGGCGGCCGGGCGCCGGGGAGCGACGGGCACGACGTACGCGGCCAGACGCCGGTCGCCGGGGGTGTCCTCCCGTACGGTGACCACCGCGTGGGCGACGCCCGGGTGGCGGGCCAGCGCCGTCTCGACCTCGCCGGGCTCGATGCGGAAGCCGCGTACCTTGACCTGCCCGTCGGCGCGGCCGAGGTATTCGAGGACGCCGTCGGGCGTCCAGCGCGCCCGGTCGCCGGTCCGGTACATGCGCGAACCCGGCGCGCCGCAGGTGCAGGGCACCCCGGGGTCGCCGCAGGTGCCGGCGGCCGACCCGCTGCCCGCGTGGGCGAACGGGTTGGCGACGAACCGCTCCGCGGTCAGCGCGGGCCGGTGGAGGTAGCCGCGGGCGATCTGGTCACCGGCCAGGTACAGCTCCCCCGGCACCCCGGCCGGCACGGGGTTGAGCGCGGCGTCGAGCACGTACGCCTGCACGTTGCGTCCCGGCCGTCCGATGACGGGCTGCTCCCCCTGGCCGGCGATCCGGCAGTACACGGCGTCGACGGTGCACTCGGTCGGCCCGTAGTAGTTGTACGCGGTGGTGCCGGACAGGGTGCGCAGCGTCTCCCAGAGGGCGGCGTCGACGGCCTCGCCGCCCACCATGAGGATCCGGGGCCGGTGCCGTTCGCCGGTGAACAGTCCGGCGGCGATCAGCTGGTGCAGGTAGGTGGGGGTGAGGTCGAGGAAGTCGATGCGCCGGTCGGCGATGTAGTCGACGAGGGCGGGCGGGTCGAGCCGTACGGCGTCCTCGACCAGGTGGAGTTCATGGCCGGCGGCCAGGAACAGCGGGCCCTCCCAGGCGGTGTCGAAGGAGAACGCGGCGGTCAGCGCGGTCCGCAGGCGGCGCCGGGCGGCGGCCGTCTCCGGGTCGATCAGCTCGGCCCGGTGGTCGAAGAACAGGTTCGTCAGCTGGCGGTGTTCCACGACGACGCCCTTGGGCTGCCCGGTGGAGCCGGAGGTGTAGCTGACGTACGCCGGGTGGCCCGGTGCCAGCGGGGTCACCCGGTCGGCGTCGGTGGGGTCGGCGTCCGGACGGAGGTCCAGTTCCCGTGCGGCGGCCGGGGTGTCGAGGCACAAGGTGGCGGCGGTGCCGGGCAGGTGCCCGGCGGCCGCTGCCGTGGTGAGGACGCAGACCGGGCGGGTGTCGGCGAGCAGGAAGCGGATCCGCTCGGCGGGCAGCTCCGGGTCGACCGGTACGTACGCGGCGCCCGTCTTGAGGACGGCCAGCAGGCCGGCGAGGTGGTCGGCGGTGCGCGGCAGGGCCAGCGCCACGAACGTCTCGGGCCCGGCGCCGCGTCCGATCAGCGCGTGCGCCAACCGGTTGGCCCGGGAGTTCAGCGCGGCGTACGAGAGGGTGGTGGCGCCGCACACCAGGGCGGTGGCGTCGGGCGTACGGCGGGCCTGCTCCTCGAAGAGCGCGGGCAGCGTGGTGGCCGGCACCGTACGGGCGGTGTCGTTCCACCCGGTGGTCACCCGGCGGCGCTCGGCGGCGGGCAGCAGGTCGATGCCGCCGACGGGCTGTTCGGGGTCGATGCCGGCCAGGGTGTCCAGCAGGGCCAGGAAGCGGCGCTGGTGGGCGGCGGTGGCCTCGGCGTCGTACAGGTCCGGGTCGGCCTGGAAGTCGATGCGCAGGGAGCCGTCGTCGGTCCGCTCGTAGACGTTGACGCCGAGGCCGGTGACCGGGCCGTTGGAGAGGTTGTGCAGGGTGGCCGGGTGCCGTCCGAAGGCCAGCTCCGGGTCGTAGCCCATGATGTTGATGCCCCAGTCGCCGAGCGGGCCGCCGGTGTGCGCGGCGCCCATCTCCTGGACGAGGTACGGCGACGGGTAGCGCTGGTGGCGCAGCAGGCCGCGGGCCTGCTCGGAGGTGCGCCGCAGCAGCTCGCGCACGGTCGTGTACGGCTCCAGTCCGACCTGGAGCGGCAGCACGTTGGCCACCATGCACGGCGTGCTGCGCGGTACGGCGCCGACGCGGCCGGTCACGGTCAGGTCCAGCGTCACCTCGGTGGACCCGCTCATGCGGTGCACGTACAGCGCGAGCGCGGCCATCGCCACCACGGGCAGCCCCGACCGGGCCTGCCGGGCCAGCGAGCGCAGTCCGTCGGCGGCGGGCGCGGGGAGGTGGCCGGTCTCGCGCACGAAGCGGTGCGGGACGGCGGCCAGCCGGCTGGCGAGACCGGTCCCGGCGGTCCGGCCGGCGAAGCGCTCGGCCCAGAACGCGCGGTCCCTGGCGAACCGTTCGGAGGCGTGGTACTCGGCCTCGTCGGCCAGCAGTTCCTCCAGGGTGCCCAGGCTGCTGGGCGGGCAGTCCTCGCCCGCCTCCAGGGCACTGTAGATCTCGGCGACCCGCCGGATCAGGAGCGAGAAGCCGTAGCCGTCCAGGACGATGTGGTGCAGTGCCATGTACAGCACGCAGTGGTCGTCGGACAGCAGCAGCGCGGCGAAGCTGAACAGCGGGGCGCGGCGCAGGTCGGCGGGCTTGCGCAGGTCGGCCCACATCCATTCCTTCGCGCGGGTCCACGGGTCGGCCGGCGCGACCACCCGGGCCGGGCCGGGCGGCGGGCCCGCGGGGCGGCCCGCCGCCTCCCGCAGGTCGACGACGGGCAGCGGCCAGTCGTCCGCGAGGTCGGGGATCTGCCAGACGCCGCCGTCCTCGTCGGTCTCGAACCGGACCCGTACGGCGTCGATGCCGGCCACGGCGCGGCGCACCGCGGCGTCCAGCACGGCCAGGTCGACCGGGCCGTGGATGTCCACGTACTCCGCGGCACGGTAGATCGGGTTCTCCGCGTCCAGCTGCTGGGAGAACCACATCCCCGTCTGCGCGACGGTCAGCGGCAATCGGCGACCGCGGTGGCCTGGCTTCCTGTTCATGCTTGCCGTCTCCTGACGAAGGTGCTGGTGTACGGCGGCGACCGGGCCGTGGCGGGGCCGTGCGACCGGTCGCGACTCACGCGCCGTAAAGGGCCAACGAGCACCACACGACGGGTGTATCGGTTCGTCGGCAAATCTCTTTGGACAGGTGTACGGAGACGGGGGCGGCGCGCGCGCCGCGGGCCGCCCGGGGAACCGCTGACGCGCAGCTCACCGGCGGAACAACGAGGGCGGGGCCGGGCGGTTCCGGGGCCCGGACGGCTTTCCGGCGAACGGCCCGGCAGTCACGCGTACGTCGAATACGTGCGCCAGAACGGGCCGCCCGGGTCACTCACCGGGACGTACGAGGTCCGACGGGTCGGTGTTCGCGCCGCACACCACGACACACACCCGCTCTCCCGGCGCGGGCCGGTACGCACCGGACCGGAGGGCGGCGAGGGCGGCCGCCGTGCCGTGCTCGACCGCCAGTCTGCGGTCGTCCCACAGGCCCCGGCGCGCGGCCACGATCTCCTCGTCCGGGACCAGCAGCGAGACCGCCTCCGTCCGCCGCGCCCAGTCCAGCGCCATCCGGCTGGCGCGGCGGGCGCCCAGCGAGTCCGCGGCGACGGAGCCGACCGGGACGTCGACGACCCGGCCCGCCTCGATCGCCGCGTTCAGCGCGCGGCAGTTCTCCGGCTCGACGGCCACGACCCGTACGCCGTGGTGATGCGCGGCCGCGGCGACCCCGCTGAACAGGCCACCGCCGCCGACCGCGACCACGACCGTGTCCAGGCCGGGCAGCGCGGCCCGGATCTCCTCCAGCAGGGTGCCGGCCCCGGCCGCGATCAGCGGGTGGTCGTACGCGTGCGCCGCCAATGCCCCGGTGCGCGCGACGTGTTCTTCGGACGCCTCCAGCGCGGCGGCGTACTCGGTGCCCACCTGGCGCACGTCGGCGCCGAGCCCGCGCAGCCGGGCGACCTTGACCGGCGGCGCGGTCTGCGGCAGGAACACCGTCGCCCGGACGCCGTGGCGGCCCGCCGCCCAGGCGCAGGCCAGCCCGGCGTTGCCCCCGGAGGCGATGACCACCCCGGCCTCGGGCAGGGTGCCGGCCTCCCGGTGCGCGGCGACGAAGTTGGCCGCGCCGCGGGCCTTGAAGGACCCGGTGTGCTGGGTGAACTCGTAGGCGAGCCAGCCCTCGCCGGGCCCGAACCCGCCCGGGTCGACCGGTGCGACGGTGACCGGGCGCACGTCTCCGGCGATCCGGCCGGCCGCCGCCTGTACGTCCTCGTAGCTGATGCTGCTCATCGCGGTCCACTCTCCCGGGTCGGAACGTCGGAGGTCGTGTCTCAGTGCCGTCCGGCGCGGCGGGCGGAGCCGCCCTTCCGGCCGGACCGGGCCAGTTGATCACGGGCCGTGTCCGGGGCGCCCGGCCGCCCCCGCCCCGTAAGGGCGAAAGTCCCGCCCGGCCAGGACTTTCCGCCCTTGGCGCACGGGACCGGCGACCGAAATGATCTTGGTACGCCGAGCCGGTGACGCGTCCGAGCCGCCGGCCGACCGAAGGAAAGCACCCGCACCTGATGACCTTACGTACACCCGTCGTGATCACTTCCAGCGCCGCGGCCGCCCTCCTCCTGGGCCTGCTCCCGGCACCCGCCGCCCAGGCCGCCGACCGGCCCCGGCCGTCCGGTGCCGGGTCGCTGGACAACGTGCTCTGCATCTACAGCACCGAGATCACCGACCGCACCACCGGCGGTTACGTCTGGGACATCGGCAAGCGCGCCCACGCGCTGTGGAAGAGCGACGACTTCGCGAAGAAGTACGGCGAGCTGTCCTACGCCGAGCAGACGAACAAGCTGCTCTACGAACTGAACGTGAGCCAGCACGTGTTCGGCCACAGCTGGCTCGTGCACTTCACCACCGGCGGCAAGCTGCACCGGAAGCTGGACAACGGCGCAGAGGCCCGGTACGACACGTATTCCTTCCAGCCGAACGACCCGGACGGCATCAACGGCGACGGTTCCCCGGTCGACGGCATGTCCGTCAACTACACCGGCTACGACATCAACGTCCCCGGCAAGCCCTTGGTCGAGTGGGACCGGCCGAGCCGCAAGCAGGACCAGGGCCAGGCGCACTCCCCGCGTGCCGCGCGCTGCACGGCACTGACCGGCGCCCAGCAGAACGCCTTCAAGCAGGAGATCCAGCGGCGCGCCGGACTCGACGAGAAGTACACGCTCCTGCCCAGCTGGGACTTCCTCCTGACCGGCGGCTGGGCGGGAACCTCCGCCAGGAACTGCACCACGTTCGCCCTCCAGGTCTGGGACGCGACGATGAAGGACACCCCGGCCGAACGCATCGACGCGCCCGGCGGCTACCCCGCGGCGGACATCGACAAGCTGGGCGGCAAGGTCCCCGGCGACCTGACGCGGAGTGAGTACTCGGCCTGGATCCCCGCCCTGGCCGGCAAGTGGATCCGCGAGAAGAACGGCGGCCACGACGAGAACCCGGAGGTACCGCGCTTCGCCGACGACGCGCTGGCGCCGGTTGACGCGCGCTAGGCTCCCGTCAGCTTTCCTTTCGCCGTGGCTCCGACGGGCCGGCGTCCGATGACTCCTGCCCGTCGCGCCGCTTCTGCCGTTCCGACACCGCCACTTCCTGGTCGACGGCCCGCTGCTCGAACTCGTCGCGCTCTTCCGCGCGGCGCAGGGCCGCGTCGGCACGCAGGAGCTGGTCCTGGCTGGCCTCGATCAGGCCCTGGGCCCGGTCGATGGCCTCGGAGGAGCGCTGCCGGTGGCCGACGGTGCGCTCCCCGGCCACGCGGGACCGGTGGTCCGCCTGCTCCTCCTGCGCGTCGAGCGCGACCTCGCGCCGGTCGGCGGCTCTCTCCCGGTCGTCCGCACGGCGTTCCCGCAGGTCGGCCTCGCCCTCCCGGACGTCGGCGAGGCGTTCCCGCCGGTCGGCGGCCTCGTCACGCCGGTCTGCCAGCTCTTCCCGCTGGTCGGCGTGGAGTTCGCGGCGGTCCGTCTCCTTCTCGCGCTCTTCGAGCCGCCGTTCCCGTTCGGTGGACTGTTGTGCGGCAGTGTCCGGCACCTCGTCCGATGACTCGTTGCTCACCCGGGCAGTATGCGCCGTGGCGCCTCCCTCGTGCGGCAACGGTGTGTCGGTCGACGACGCCATGTCAGCCTCCCGTGGAGTCCAGGTAGGCGCCCAGCGGCTGGAGCGGCGTCCACAGTTGTTCGAAGTAGGCGGCGAAGTACGACATGTACGTCGGGTCCTGGACACTGAAGCCGTTCAGTTTCTGGCGGGCGCCCCCGGAGAAGGCCAGGAAGACCGTGCTGTCGTCGATCAGCGCCATGTTCAGGCCGTCGGCCGCCGCCGTCCACCGCAGGACGTTCGCCTCGTAGTTGAGCAGGCGACCGGTCTCCTCCCGGTGCCGCCGGGCCCAGGCGAGGACGTCCCGGTCGGGCACGCCCTCGCACTCGGGGATGCCGATGATGCGGCGGACGCTGCGCTGGTCCTCGGTGTCCTCGCGCGCCCAGGACAGGATGTCCGCGAAGTAGTCGGCGGAGGCCTTGGTCGTGTACTGGTCGGGCGGATAGCGGCGGGTGTACGTCACCCTGATCTCCGACCGGGCCGCCCGGACGCACCGGGCCGCCGCCGAGTAGAACTCGGGGTTGCTGCGGTACCAGGTCGCGGCGAGGAGCGCGTCACCGCCGACGTCCGGCAGCGCCGCCGGGGCCGCGGCACCCGCCGCTCCGTCCCGCCCGGCCGGCCCCCGGCGCAGCGCGTCGAGGCGGCGCTTCGCGTCCCGCCAGCGGTCCAGCCAGTCCGCCGGTTCCGCGCCGCAGGCGCTGACGAAGGCGGAGGTCAGTTCCCAACTGGGGAAGCGGCGCCCGTTCAGCATCGCGGACACCGAGCTGCGCCCGCACTTCATCTGGAGGGCGAGGCGGGCCTCGGTCGGTTCGAAGCAGCGCAGCCGCAGTTCGCGCAGCTGCTCCGCGAATGCTTCCACGGGCTCCGGGGCGGGCGGGGACGCTGGCCGTTCGGTCAATGGATCATCATCCCCCGGGTGCGCGGCGGGTGTCACAGATGTTCCGTGCCTGTCCGTCATTGTCCGCCTGTGCCACCGGGGTTCGCCAGTGCCCCGCCGCGCTGCCGCGGTGCTCAGAAATGCCTGCGCCCGTCTCTGGGCCATAGGCGCAGGTGAGCGCGGGGCCGACACTTCCGGTGCACGGGCTGCGCGGCGCCGCGCGGCGGGAACGCGGGAACGCGGGAACGCGGGAAGGAGGACGCCATGTGACCTGACAGCCGATCGCGACCGGCCGGGACGAACCGGCGGACGGGCGGCGCCCGTACCGCCACCGGCACACGAAGAGGCCGCTCCCTGGTGCTTCTGGCGGGAAGCAGGGAGCGGCCTGCTGCCGGACTCGGAACACCTCGTGTTCTTCTTCCACAAGGAGATCTCATGTCCGTCGACTTCAGGACAGCCCTTCGCTGTACGGGCATCGCCTTCGTGGCGGTGCTCGTCGTGGGCGTCACCCTGGTGACGCCCTCCCCCACCGGATTCCCCGTCCCGCAGGACTCCCTCTGGGTCCTGCTCGTGGCATCGGCGCTCACGCCGGCCACCGTGCGCGGCGGGGCGGGGCGGCGGCGGTGAGCGCGGCGCCGACGGCGGCGTGCCGCCGGTGCGGGGTCTCGGAGCCGCGCACCTTCACCGTCCCGGTCGTCGACTGCTCCGGCCGGCTGCTGGTCGCCACGTCCGCGATCTGCGCGTGCGGCGGCACGACCCTGGTCGGTCTGCGGCCGGCCCGTACGGCTGACGGCCGGGACGCGCGGGGCCGGTGACCGTGACCGGCCGCGGACGGGTGCGCCCCGCCGCGGCCGGTCGCGCGTCCGCGTGCGACGGCGCGGGGCCGGTCTGGGTATCGTCGGCCGTCGGGCCGGTGGACCGCCGGTGACCGTACGACAGACGAGACACGACGAGAAAGGTGCAGGCGCTGTGCCACGCCCTCAAGGCCGGGACCACGACCGCGGACGCGCACACAGCCGGGACCGCGGGCAGCCCCGTGGCCACGGCCGTCCACAGGACAGGTCGGCGGCCGACCGCCCTCAAGGGGTACGGGACGGGCTGGCCGGGGAACTGCGCCGGATGGACGGCGCCTCGTACGGCAGGTACAAGGCGCTCCTCGGCAGCTGGTCCATGCCCGGCTTCACCCTGGAGGTGATCCGCGGGCAGTCCGACCCGTACGCGCCGCCCGCGCGCGTCGCCCTGCGCGTACCGGCCGAGGAAGCCGGGTTCCCCGCCGATCTGTGGGAGTCGCCGGTCCGGCGGCGGGCGCTGGCGAGCTACCTGGCGCGGCGGGCCGCCGAGGCGGCGGACCACCGGGCGCTGCGGGTGGACGCCGGCGGCCAGGAGGTGCTGGAGCGCAGTTCCTGCCTGGTCGACGCGCGGGACGGCTCGGTGACACTGCGCCTGGGTGTCGACCTGCCGGGACACGGCCGCCGCATCGACGGGCACGCGGCGGAGCACGTCCTGTGCGGCCTGCTGCCGAGGGTCGCCGAGCGCGCGCTGCGGTACGCGGCGCTGGACGCCGACGACGTACGGGCCTTCGCCGACACCGTCGAGGACTCGGCCGCCCTGCGCGCCGCGCTGCCCGGCCTCGGCCTGGTCGCGTTCGTGGCCGACGGCGCGGTGCTGCCGCGGCGCAGCGGCGTGGACGACCGCCCGGCGGCCGGTGACGGAGTCGTCCCGTTCACCTCTCCGGAGGAACTGCGGGTCTCGGTCGACCTGCCGCACGCGGGGACGGTCACCGGCATGGGCGTACGCGAAGGCGTCACCCTGATCGTCGGTGGCGGCTTCCACGGCAAGTCGACGCTGCTGCGGGCCCTGGAGACGGGCGTGTGGGACCACGTTCCGGGGGACGGCCGCGAGCGCGTGGCGGCCCGGCCCGACACCGTCAAGATCCGCTCCGAGGACGGCCGCCGGGTCGAGCGGGTGGACGTGCACGCCTTTGTGGACCATCTGCCGAGCGGCGCGGACACCACCGACTTCTGCACGGACAACGCCTCCGGCTCCACGTCGCAGGCCGCCTCCCTGTGCGAGGCCGTCGAGGCGGGCGCGCGGGCCCTGCTCATCGACGAGGACACCGCGGCCACCAACCTGATGATCCGGGACGCGCGGATGCAGGCGCTGGTCGCCAAGGAGCGGGAGCCGCTGACGCCGTTCGTGGACCTCGTCCGCTCCCTGCACCGGGACCACGGGGTCTCGACCGTGCTGGTGATGGGCGGGTCCGGCGACTACATGGAGGTCGCGGACCAGGTGGTCATCATGGACGCGTACCGGCCGTCCGACGTCACCGAGCGGGCACGCCGGCTGGCGGCGGTGCCGACCGGCCGGACCGCCGAGGCGGACGCCTTCCCCGGCGTCGCCCACCGCCGCCCGGACCCCGGTTCGCTCGACACGTCCGTACGCGGCCGCTCCCGCATCCGGGCACGCGGCGACGACGGACTGACCTTCGGCGAACACGACATCGACCTGCGGGCCGTCGAACAGATCGCGGACGCGCGCCAGGTGGTGGGCATCGGACTGGCCCTCGAACTGATGGTGCGGCGCGGGTACGTGGACGGGAAGCGCACCCTGGCCGAGGCGCTCGACCTGCTCGACGGCGACCTGGAAGACGGCGCGCACCGCCTCCTGGCCGTCCGCGACGAGGACTTCGCGCTGCCGCGCCGTCACGAGGTGGCCGCGGCCCTGAACCGCCTGCGCGGCCTGCGGGTCCTGGGTCGGCCGACGGGAAGCCGGCCAACAGGGCCGGCCGTCGGGGGTGGCGAAGGCTGAGGACCGGCCGTCGGGGGTGGCGGAAGGCTGAGGACCGCCCGTCAGGGGTGGCGGAGGCCTGAGGGCCGGGGCTCTCCGCGTACGCGGCGCGCTGCGTACGGCTACGCGGGTGTGCGGCGCGCGCTGCGTACCGGCTGGTGCGCGCGCTGCACGTACGCGGACGAGCCCCGGCACACTCCCACAGCGCGCGCTACGACGCCGACGGCACCGGTTCCACGCGCCGGATGCCCGCCCGCCGCACGACCTCGCGCCCCACCTCGGCGGCCCGCCGTACCAGTGCGGCGCCGTCCCAGTGGGGCGGCCGGCCTTCCCACAGCCGCAGGCGGCCGCCGACCACGACCGCGCGGATCTGGTCGCGGCCCGCGAGCCGTACCAGCTCCCAGCTCAGGTCCCACGACGGCGTCAGCTCCGGTACGTCGAGGTCCACGACGAGGAAGTCCGCCGCCTTGCCGGGCGCGATCTCGCCGGTGACCCGGCCGAGGCCGAGCGCGTCGGCGCCGCGCGAGGTCGCGTGCTCCAGCCACAGCCGCCCGGCCCCGCACACGGAGTCGCCGCTCCGCAGGCCGAACGCCAGCCGTTGCGCGGTCTCCGCGGCGTCCACCAGCCGGAATCCGTCACCGCGGGTGCCGTCCGTGCCGGTGCCGAAGCGCACACCCATGGCGGCCATCGTCCCGGCCTGCGCGACGCCGTTGCCCTTCCACGCGCTGGCGACGGGGTTGTAGCTGACGGCCGTGCCCGTATCGGCCAGCAGGCGGAGTTCGCCGGGTGTGAGCAGGGTGGCGTGGGCGCCGAGCGTGTGCGGTCCGAGGGCGCCGACGTGGTGGAGGTGTTCCACCGGGCGCCGGCCGACGCTCTTGAGGGAGCGTTCGACGGAAGCGAGGTGTTCGTTGACGTGCACCTGGAAGACGGCGCCCGCTTCAGCGCACAGCCGTGCCGTGCGCCGCAGTACCCCGGCGTCGGCGGCGTCCTCCGGCACGGGGATGGCCAGCGAGGGGTGCACCAGCCGGGCCCCGTCCCAGCGGGCGAGGTGCCGCTCACCGCCCTTGCCGTCCGAGCACACCCGGCCCAGCACGCAGCGGACACCGGCCTCCTGGGTGGCCTGCGCCAGGACCGCGACATCGACGGGCGCGCGGGTACCGGCGTCGGCGACGGTGGTGAACCCGCCGCGCAGCGCTTCCAGCGCGGCCAGTTTCGCCGCCAGGTAGGCGCTCTCCTCGTCGAGCGCGCGTTCCAGGGGCTCCCAGACCGTCTTGAAGATCTCCGACGGCTGCCCGAACGCCTGCGCCTTGCCGAAACTCTGCGTCAGATGGTGATGCGCGTCCACGAATCCCGGCATCAGCAGCGCGCGTCCGAGGTGTACCGGGGTCAGGCGACGATGGGTGCCGATCAGCTGGCGCGCGGGCCCGACCTCCCGGAACACTCCGCCTGCCACGCGTACGGCATGATCCCTGACGGGCCCTCCGGGCAGCAGCAACGCTTCCGGTACGAGGAGGAGTTCGTCGCCTTCGAAGTGCTCGGGGCGGAGTTCGGGGGCAGCGGCCGACGCGGGCCCCGCCGCCGCGGTCGCCGTCCCCGCGGTCGCCGCCAGCAGCCCACCCGCCCCGGTCAGCCCGGCGTGCATCAGGAAGGACCTGCGCCCCGTTCCCGCCTCCCGGACCTGAGAGTTCTCCCGGGCTTCCGGGGCCTCCCGGGCCCCGGGGTTCTCCCGACCCTGTCGCTCCTTCTGGCTCCCCCGGTCCTCCTCCGGGCGCGGCCCTTCGTCCGCCGCCCGGGCGCCCTCGTCCCCCGACCGCTCCCGCCCTGCCTGGTTCCCCAACGCGCTCTCCTCCGTGGTCGGTTTCCCGCCGCCCTGGACCGGGCGGGCCGACGATAAAGGAGCCCGCAACACGGAACAACCCTTCCGGCATACGGGAGAAACCGCGCCCCCACGAGTGCGCCGCCCCGGGTGGCGGAACCCCCCGATACAGCGCACAAACCCGCACGTCCCAGCGTCGTCCCAGGTCAGCGTGGGTGGCGTAACTTCGGGGAAATGTGCGGCCCCTAGGTTGAGCGGGCGCCCGGCACCCTGCCGCCCGGCGTGCCCCGAGCCGAGTTGCGGAGATCCCATGACCGCGTCGCCGTCCGAACCGGCCGCCGCTCCGGCGGGCCACCGCACCCGGTCCCGCGCGGACCGGGCCCGGCAGGTCGCGGAGGTGCTGCGCCGGCAGATCGCCTCCGGCGCCTTTCCCTCCGGCGTCCTGCCGGACGAGCGGAGCCTGATCGCCGACCACGGCGCCTCGCGGAACACCGTCCGCGAGGCGCTGGGTGTCCTGCGCGACGAAGGCGTGGTGGAACGGCGGCAGGGGGTGGGCACGGTGATCCGGCACCGTACGTACGAGCACACGCTGGAACGGCTGACCGGACTGGCCGAGACCCTGTCGGCGTACGGGCGGATCAGCAACGAGGTACGGGTCGCGGACGTGATCCGGCCGCCTCGTGAGGTGGCACGCAAGCTGTGCGTCCCGGAGGACGGACAGGTCGTGTACATCGAGCGGCTGCGCCGCCTCGGCGAGGACCCGCTGTCACTGGACCTGACCTACCTGACCACCGACATCGGACGGCCGCTGCTGGACGCGGACCTGGCGGGCCGGGACCTGTTCGGCCTGATCGAGGAGTCGGTCGGCGGCCCGCTGGGCTCGGCGAGCGTGACCGTGCACGCGGTCAACGCGGACCCCGGCACCTCGGCCCTGCTCGGAACCCCGCCGGGGCAGGCGGTGTTCACCGTCGAACGGCTCACCCGGCTGCCGGACGGACGCCCCGTGGACCTGGAGTTCCTGCGCGTACGGGGCGACCGGCTGGCGTTCCGCGCGGAGCTGGGCCGGGACACCGGTGCGCCCGGCAGCCCGCCCGCCGGTTCCGGCGCTGAGGGGAAGCACAGGTCCGCCCCGACGGAGTACAACGGTTCCGGCCCGGCAGGTGACGACCGATGACCCGCGCCGCACCCACCTCGCGTACCGCTTCCCCCCGCACCGCGAACGCCGCCGCCACCGGCCCGTCTCGCCTCGGCATCGCCGTGCTGTGCCTGTGCGTCACCCTCGTCGTCGGCATGGTGTCCGCCGTCAACCTCGCCATCCCGTCGCTGTCCCGCAGTGCGCTGCACCCGTCCGCCGAGGCCGTGGTGTGGGTCGTGGACGGGTACGTGGTGTTCTTCGCCTGCCTGCTCGTCCCGGCGGGCGCGCTCGCGGACCGGCTGGGCCGCAAGGGCACCCTGCTGAGCGGGATGGCGCTGTTCGCGGCGGGGTCCGCGCTGTGCGCCGCCGCGCCCGGCATCGCGGTGGTGATCGCCGGCCGGATGCTCTCCGGAGCCGGTGCCGCCGCCGTACTGCCGACGACGCTGGCCCTGCTGGTGGCGGACGCGGCGCCGGAGCGCCGGCCCCGGCTGGTGGCGGTGTGGGCGTCGATGACGGGGCTGGCGGCGGTGCTGGGCAATGTCGGGGGCGGCGCGGCCCTCCAGACCGGTTCCTGGCGGGCCCTGTTCCTGTGCGTCGTCCCGCCGACCCTCCTGGCCCTCGTCCTGATCGCCTGCTGCGTTCCGGCCGCCGTACGCCACGGCCGTCCGGTCTCCCCGCTCTCGGCGGCCCTGCTGACCGCCGGCTTCCTGGCCCTGCTGGCGGGCATCGTCTCCGGGCCGGAGTCGGGCTGGCTGGGGGTACGGACGGTGGGCGGGTTCGCCTTCGCCGCCGTACTGCTGACCTGCTGGGTACGGTACGAACTCCGGCGGCCGCAGCCGATGCTGGACCCGCGGCTCTTCGCCCTGCCGGTCGTGCGGGCGGGAGCGCTCGGTCTGGCACTCGCCTTCGTCGGCATGTTCGGCCTGTTCTACGTCAACGGCCAGTACCTCCAGTACGCGCAAGGCCATTCGCCGCTGGGTGCGGGCATCCGTCTGCTGCCGATGGCGGCCGCGCTGCTGCTGGCCCCGCGCTGCGCGATGGCACTGGAGCGGCGGCTGGGCGGCCGGGCCACCGTGGGTACGGGGCTGCTGGTACTGGCGGCGGGCCTGGCCACCGTGTCCACGGTGAGCGCGCGCACCCCGTACGTCCTCTACGCCACCGGCGCCACCCTGACCGCGGCCGGCTGCGGCCTGGCCACCCCCCTGCTCTCGCACGGCATGATGTCGGCACTGCCGCCGGACCGGGCCGGAACCGGCTCCGGACTGCAGAGCCTGGCCCGCGAGTTGGGCAGCGCGCTGGGCATCGCGATCAGCGGCAGCATCGTCACCGCCCTCTTCACCGCCCGCCTGCCTGCCGTACTCCGCGGCCCGCATCCGCCGACGACCGTGGCCGCGGCGGAACGGGAGCTGAGCGCGTCCGGCCCCGCGGGCAGCGGCCTGCGGGACGCGGTGCTCGACGCCTTCACCGGCTCGCTCGATGCCGCGATGCTCGTACTGGCCGCGGTGGTCGTGGCGGGCGGGGCGCTGGTGGTCGCCTGGTACCCGGGACGCCGCTCCCGCACGGTCGCTGGCAAGATCCACCCATGACTTCCGCCACCACGCCTGCCGCAGCTCCTTCCACGGCCGCTTCCACACCGTCCCCGATACCTCCCGTAGTACCCGCCGGCCGTATGCGGGACAGCGAGCAGCCCACCCTCGGGCTCACCGCGGACGCCGAGTTACGCCCGTGGCGGCCCACCGACGCGCACGCGCTGGTCGCCGCCTGCCAGGACCCGGACATCCGGCAATGGAACCGGCCCGCACAGGTCTCGGCGGAGGGCGCGCGGGCCAAGATCGCGCACTGGCATCAGCGGTGGCACGACGAGCAGGCCGCCATCTGGGCCGTCGCGGACGGCGCGGGCGGCGCAGCGGTGGGACTGGCCGGACTCGCGGACCTGGACCTCAGGGGCGGCAGCGCGGAGTTCCTCTACTGGCTGCTCCCGGCCGGACGCGGGCGCGGGCTCGCGGCGTCGGCGACCGTACGGATCAGCCGATGGGCCCTGGAGGATCTCGGCCTGCACCGGCTGCGGCTCAGCCACTCCGTGGCCAACCCGGCGTCCTGCCGGGTGGCGGCCAAGGCGGGCTTCCGGCTGGAAGGCACCCTGCGCAGCGCGCTGCTGCACGCCGACGGCTGGCACGACGAGCACCTGCACGCCCGCATCGCGGGCGACGAATGGCCCGCCGACGCCTGAGCCACCGCCGCGGGCTGCTGGTCGCGGCGGTGGCTCGGGCAGGCGTCGTCCGGTGCGGGCCGTGCTCAGCCGGTGGTGTGGCCGGAGAGGCGTTCGACGCCGCGTAGGAGGGCGGAGTGGTCGAGGGCGCCGTCGCCCTGGGCGCGCAGGGCGGCGACCAGGGAGGCGACGAGGGTGCCGGTGGGCAGGGCGGCGCCGACGGTGCGGGCGGCGTCGGTGACGATGCCCATGT
>NZ_JAFIQY010000010.1 GCF_022271435.1 Streptomyces monomycini
CCGCGGTTCGGCGGGCGGGGCCACGACCGGCCGCGGGGCCGGGGGCGCGGCCGCGCGGGCGGGCCACGGCGCGTGCGGGTGCAGGAACGGACGGGTCGGGTCCATCGGCGCGCCCGTGCCCGTACCGGCCCGGCCCTGGGCCGCGGTGGGCAACAGCGGCACCAGCGCCTGGTAGACCTCCTGCGCGTCGGTGGGGCGCTCCTGCGGGTCCTTGCCGAGCAGCCGCAGGACCAGTGCCTCCAGCTGTTCGGGCACGTCCGGCCGGAGGCGGCGCACCGGTACGGGCGGCTCGTACAGGTGGCGGTGCAGCACGCCCAGCGCCGTGGAACCGGCGAACGGCACCTCGCCGCTGAGCAGCTCGTGCAGCAGCACACCGAGCGCGTACAGATCCGTGTACGGGCCGACCGAGCCGCCCATCGCCTGCTCGGGCGCCATGTAGGCGGGGCTGCCGATGGGCGATCCGGTGCTGGTCAGGCGGGTGGTGTCGGTGTCCAGGGCGGCGGCGATGCCGAGGTCGAGGACGGTGAGGGTGCCGTCCGGCTTGACCATCACGTTCCGCGGTTTCAGGTCGCGGTGGATGATCGGCACGGCGTGCACGGACGCCAGCACGGCACACAGCTGCGCCGCGACGCTGACCGCCCACGGCCAGGGGTACGGCTCGTGCTCGGCCAGGTGGTCGGCGAGGTCGGCGCCCTCGACGTACTGCATGACGAGGAAGAGGTCGTCGCCGTCGCTGCCCGCGTCGTGGACGGTGACCAGGCCGGGGTGGTCGACCTGCGCGGTGACGCGGCACTCGCGGACGAAGCGGCGGCGCATCTCCTCCGCGTCGGGGGTGCCGGACACCCGGTCGGGGCGCAGCAGTTTGACGCCGACGCGGCGGTCGAGGCGGCGGTCGTAGGCGATCCAGACCTGGCCCATGCCGCCTTGGCCGAGCAGCGCGGACAGTTCGTAGCGCTCGGCGACGACGCGTCCGTTCAACGGCCCTCCTCCTTGCGGAGGTAGTCGCTCAGCTCGTCCAGTTCGGCGCGCACGCGGTCGATGCGCTGGGGCTGGGACGCGTAGGGGGCGGCGGGGGGCTGCTGAGGCGGCAGCCGGGGTCCGGCGTACGGGTTCGGGGCGGGCGGTGCGGGGGGCTGCGCGGGGGCCGGGGCCTGGGCCTGGGCCGGTCCGGGGTAGCCGTAACCCGCGGCGCCCGGCCCGGGGGAGCCGTACCCGGTGCCTTCCGGCCCTGGGTAGCCGTACCCGCCGCCGTCCGGCCCCGGATAGCCGTACCCGGTGCCCTCCGGCCCCGGACGGCCGTACCCCGTTCCGGCCGCGCCGTAGCCGCTCCCCGCGCCCGCCGTCCCGTACTGCGGCCACTCGGCCGTGACACGCTGCGCGCGCCCGTCGACGACCAGGTAGTACACGACGGCCCCGGCCATCTGAAGGAGGATCAGCGCCGCGCTGGCGTTCGACTGCCAGGAGTTCTCGTCCCGGCCGCCGGCGACCACGATCGCGGCGAAGACGAGGGCCAGGTCCGCGCCGAACACCCACCAGCCCAGTGGCCGGCGCTGCACGAGCGCGGCGCGCAGCAGCGTCACCCAGGCCAGGAAGCCGAGGCTGAGCACGGCCAGTGCCACGAAGACCACCCGCAGCAGGACGACCGTCCGGTGCGGCGCGGGACGGTGCGGCGCGGGGCGGTGCGGCGGTGCTGCCGGGGCGGGGCCGTGCATGACTGCTCCTGACGGATCGAGGCCCGGCGTGGGGCGGTGGGTGCGGTTGCCGGGACATGCTCGGCCTGGTGAGATCGAGCGTATATACGACACCGCTGAGGCCGCCGGGGTTGTAGGAAATCAGCCAGGCGTCACCGAACCGTCCGTCAGACCGTCGTGGAGCCCCTGCACGAGCTGTTCGCCCAGCCGGGCGGCGAGGCGCAGGGTCTCCTCGAAGGCGGCCAGTTCGCGGAAGCGCCGACCGTAGCGGAGCTGGTCGGCCAGCGGCAGCCGCGGGAGCTGGAGGCGGCGGACGTCCAGGCGGGTGGCGGTGGACGCGTAGCTGCTGGCCTGCCGGGTGTTGGCGGTGCCGCGCAGGAAGCCCGCGAGGAACCACGGGTCGAGGGCGGCCGGGTCGGGCCGCAGGAGGAAGAGGTTGCGGCCGAGGGCGGCGCCCGCGGTGGCCTCGTCGACGACGCGGGCGACGGCGTCGCCGCCCAGGACGGGCACCACGACGTCCCCGGCCGCCACGAGCACGGGCTCCTCGGCGGGTCCGCTGCTCTCGGGCAGCGCGCCGCCGGGTGCCGTGCCGCCGATGACGTCGTGCTCGGTGAGGACGGCGGGCGCGGTGTCCGCGGTCGCGGTGCCGGGGCCGCCGGCGCGCAGCACGAGGGCACCGGCGCGGGCGAGTTCGCCGACGGTGGTCAGCGGCCAGCGGGCGGGCGCGGCGTCGGGGCCGCCCGCCGCGGCCGGGGTCAGCTCGGCCGTACGGGACAGGGTGGTGGCCAGCCGCTCCCGGACGGTGGCCAGTTCGGCGAGGCCGCCGGCGGCCGAGGGGGGCGGCAGGTGGCGGGCCGGGGCCAGGTCCACGTCGTCGCCGAGCAGGTCGATGGCGGCCAGGGCGCGCCGTACGCCGGGCCGTTCCTCGACCCCGCCGTCCCGGTCGAACGCTTCCCACGCCTCCAGCGCGGTGGTCCGTACGGCCTGCCAGTCGGGCCTGTCCCGGCCGGGGGCGCCGCCCGCGGCGAGGGCCGCGGTGTCGACGACGAGGAGGTGCGGCGAGGGCTGGGCGGCGGCGCCCGGCCTGCGCAGGACCCACAGGTGCAGCGGGATGCCGTACGGCGGTGCCGCCCCGGCGGGCAGGGCGATCACGGCGCGCAGGGCGCCGCGGCGCAGCAGGTCGGCGCGGATGCGGCGGCCGGAGCGGCGGGACGCGGCGGCGGGCGGCATCAGCAGGACGGCGGTGCCGCCCTCGCGCAGCCGGGCCAGCGCGTGCTGCACCCAGGCCAGTTCGGATTCCGTACGGGCCGGGAAGCCGTACTCCCAGCGCGGGTCGTAGGCCAGTTCGTCGTGGCCCCAGTTGCGTTCGTTGAACGGCGGGTGGGCGAGGACGGCGTCGGCGGCGAGCTGGGGGAAGGCGTCGGCGCGCAGGGTGTCGGCGGCGTGCACGCGCACCTGGGCGGCGGGGGCGTGCAGCGCCAGGCGCAGCGCGGTGAGCGCGGCCAGGTCCGGGTCGGCCTCCTGCCCGTACAGCTCCGCGGTGTCCTCGGCGGCGTCGGCGGCCGCGTCCAGGAGGCTGCCGGTGCCGCTCGCCGGGTCCAGGACGGTACGGGCCGGTCCGGCCAGCGCGGCCATCAGGGCGGCCGGGCCGGGCGGGGTGAGGGTGTACTGCCGGGGGTTGGCGTCCAGGTGACGGCCCAGCAGGAACTCGAAGGCCGGTACGGCGCCGTCCTCGCCGGCGGCGAGTTCCGCGGTGGCCCGTACGAGGGCGGCGGAGGGCAGGAGGGCGTCGCGGGTCAGGCCGTGCACGGGGTGGTGGCGGCCCAGGTGGGCGGCGAGCACCGAGGCGAGGGGGGCGGGCAGCAGGCCGGCCAGTTCGGTGTCGTCGGCGGCCTCGTTCAGGCGGCGCCAGGCGGCGGGCCGGTCGCGGACGAACAGCAGGACGGCGCCGGCGTGCCGCAGGGCGGTGGCGGCGCCGTCCGGGTGGGAGACGAGCTGCTGCCAGACCCGTTCGCGCAGCGGCACCTCGGCGAGTTTGCCCTGGGCGCGCAGCCAGTGCTCGACGTCGGCGAGGGCGAAGGTGGGGCTGGTCTCCGTACCGCCGACGGGCCGGGGGAAGCCGGTGTGCCGGCGGCGCCAGTTGCTGACCGCGGCGCGGCCGACGCCGGCCAGCCGGGCGATGCCGGCGGCGGTCACCTCGGTCACGGGCGCGGGCTCCGGGTCGTCGGCCGGTCCGCTGTCCGTCGTCGCTGCTGTCTCCGCCACCTGGCCGGCTCCCGTCCGCTCGCGCCCTGACCTGCCTGTGTCGCCGAGCATACCCACGAACATGCCACCACCCCCTTCACGGCGTGAATTAACCCCACTTCGTGTTTCGTGTTGACTCGGTTCACAGGTGGTGCTGTTATTGACCCACCGCACCACCGGTTCACACAACGGAACCGGCTCGTCCCGGTTCGTAGCGCACCCCTGCGCCCTGAACCGCCGATCTCCCGCTCCAGCGCCCGGAAGGGGCCGTATCTCCATGTCGCACCAGATGCACCACCCGCACGCGCCGCAGCCCCCGACGGGCATGCCGCCGCAGCAGGCCGCCCGCAACGGACTGGGCATCGCCGCGCTCACCCTCGGCATCATCGGCACCCTCAGCGGCCTGATCCCGCTGCTCTTCTGGCTGGCCGGCATCCTCGGCGTACTGGCCCTGATCTTCGGCCTGGTGGGACTCGGCAGAGTCAAGCGCAGGCAGGCCACCAACAAGGGCGTGGCCGTGACCGGCACGGTCTTCGGTGTCCTCGCGCTGATCGCGTCGGTGGTCGGCCTGATCGTCACCGTGACCGCGGTCGACCAGGCGGTGAAGGAGGTCAACAAGGCCCTGGAGGGCTCGGAGGCCAAGCCGAAGGACGGCGGCGCGGCCACGAAGGAGTACCAGGGCGGCGCCACCGCCGTCTACGGCACCGGCCTGAACGTCACCGTCTCCAAGCCCGCCTCCTTCACCCCCGGCGAGTTCGCGATCGGGCACACGAAGGGCAACAAGTCCTACAAGGTCACCGTGCGGCTGGAGAACAAGGGCACCAAGGACGTCGCCGCTGACCTGGTGACGGTCGAGGCGCGGGCCGGCAAGGACGGCAAGCCCGCCGAGCGGATCTACGACGACAAGTCCGGCGCCGGCTTCAGCGGCACCATGACGGCCGGCAAGACCGCCACCGCCGACTTCGCCTTCGACGTGCCGGCCGGCGCGAAGACCCTGGACGTCGAGGTCCGCCCCGGCTTCGACCACAAGGCGACCCACTGGCAGCTCACGCTCTGACCGTACGGACCGCCCACAGACCGGCCGCCGGCCCGGAACCGCAGCACGCGGAACCGGGCCGGCGGCCTGTCGCACACCCCCGTACCGCCCCTACTCGGCGGTGAACCGTTCCGGCGCCTCCGTCGGCCCGCCGCCCGCCGGCAGCTTCAGCTTCGGGCACCCGCCGAGCACCTGGGTCATCGCGTCCTTCTCCCCCTGCGTCACCCACAGCCCGTACTTCTTCTTCACCGCCACCTGGTGCGCCACGTAGTCACAGCGGTAGGCCTTGTTGGCGGGCAGCCACGTCGCCGCGTCCCCGTCGCCCTTCTGCCGGTTGGCGGAGGAGTCGGCGGCGATCAGGTTGAGCGGATCGTTGGCGAGCGCGACGCGCTTGCGGCCCGGCCACTGCTGCGCGCCCTTCTGCCACGCGTCCGACAGCGCCACGAGGTGGTCTATGTCCACCTTGCTGCGCCCGCGCTCGTACTGGACCGCCTGGCCGGTGTACGGGTCCTTCTTCAGCGTCCCGGAGGCGACCTTGCAATGGCCGTCGGTGAACCGCACCTCCGTCAGGTCCCGCTTGAGGATGTCGTCGCGCGTGCCGCAGTGGTTGCCGTCCGTGTCGGCCCAGGCCGTGCCGAAGCGCGCGCGAGTGTAACCGGTCTTGGGGGCGCGACCCTTGACGGTGAGCGTGCCGACGGCGTGCAGCGCGGTGCCGCCCGCGGCGGGAACGGACGACGCCGTACCGCCGTCTTCTCCCGTACCGCCCCCTTTGCCGCCGCCGGGTGTGCAGCCGGTGAGGGCGAGCAGCGCGGCCAGCCCGGCCGCGGCGACGGCGCCGCCGCGGCGGGTGCTGGGCAGGGTCCTGACGCGGGGCGACGATACGGTCCGTATCCGGTGCAAGAGGGACATCCCATCTCAAAGCAGGCGACAATACCGGCCGGTTCAACGGCCTCGGATATCTTTTCGGAAGTTGAGAGTAAGGACGCCCATGGACACGGCCGCAGCAACCGCGACCAGCGGCAGGACGACGCCCGTGCCCGCCACCGGAAGCGGATACGCGCCGGCCCCCGGCCGCCTCCGCGCCCGGACCGCCGCCCTGCGCGGCCCGCGCCTGCTCCCCTACTGGACCGCCGCGGCCTTCTTCGTCCTCTTCGCCACGGTCTCCGTCCTGCGCTTCCGCTCGATGGCGACGTCCTCCTGGGACCTCGGCATATTCGAACAGGCCGTACGGGCCTACGCGCACCTGCGGGCTCCGGTCGCCGACCTCAAGGGCCCCGGCACCAACATCCTCGGCGACCACTTCAGCCCCGTCCTGGCCCTGCTCGCCCCGCTCTACCGGATCTTCCCCAGCGCCCAGACGCTGCTGTTCGCGCAGGCCTTCCTCTTCGCGCTCTCGGCCATGCCGGTGACCCGGATCGCCGTCCGCCTCCTGGGGCAGGGCCGCGGCCTGGCCGTCGGCGTCGCGTACGGGCTGTCCTGGGGCCTGCAGAAGGCCGTCGACTTCGACTTCCACGAGATCGCCTTCGCCGTACCGCTGATCGCCTTCGCGCTGGAAGCGGTGCTGCGCGGCCGCTGGACCGCGGCGGTGTGCTGGGCCGCGCCGCTCGTCCTGGTCAAGGAGGACCTGGGGGTGACCGCCGCCGTCATCGGCGCGCTGATCCTCGTCCGCGCGCGGCGCGCCGTGCCGCTCGCCGTCGCACTCGTCGCCTTCGGCCTCGCGGCCACCGCCGTCACCCTCGGCATGATCATCCCCGGCTTCAACGGCTCCGGCTCGTACGACTACTGGAACAAGCTCAGCGGCGACGGCGGCCCGGCCCCCCGCATCCCGGCGGACACCGCCGTCCGCACCCTGCTCTGGCTCCTGTTGCCCACCACCGGCCTGCTCGCGCTGCGCTCGCCCCTGCTGCTGGCCGCACTCCCCACCCTCGGCTGGCGGTTCCTCTCCCACGAACCGCACTACTGGGGCATCGACTGGCACTACAACGCCGTCCTGATGCCGGTGGTCTTCCTCGCCCTGGCCGATGCCCTGCCACGCACGCTGGTCTCCGCGCGCCCCTGGCTCCGCGCCTACGCCCACCAGCTGCCCGCCGCCGTACTGGCCGCCGCTCTGGCCCTGACCACCACCCTCCCGCTCGCCCGCCTCACCGAGGCCGGCACCTACCGCAAACCGCCGTCCGCGACGGCCGCCGAGCACCTGCTGGAACGTATCCCCGACGGCGCCACGGTCGAGGCCGACATACGGCCCATCTCCCGCCTGACCGACCGCACCCGGGTCTTCTGGATAGGGGACACCCGAGGCATCGACCCCGACTACGTCGCCGTGGAACTGCACGACGGCCGCAAGCCCGCACAGGCCCTGGAGGACACCCGCAAGCGCCACCCCAAGGCCGTGTACGGCGTCCTCGGCGCCGCCGGCGACATCGCGGTAATGCAGCGGACAGGCCGGCTCTGACTCCGTACGGTGGCCCGATGACCACCGGCCCGTCCCGCACCCGTACCGACGTCGTCGTCCTGAACGGCGGCTCCAGCTCCGGCACTTCCACCCTGATCCGGCAGCTCCAGGAGATCCTGCCCCGGCCCTGGCTGACGTTCGGCGTCGACTCCTTCATCGAGGCCCTGCCACCCTCGCTCGTCATACCGGAGGCGTCCGGGGCCGCACCGGGCCTCGGCCTCGCCCCCGACGGCAGCATCACCGTCGGCCCGGTCTTCCGCGCCCTCCAGAACGACTGGCAGGAAGGCGTCGCCGCCATCGCCCGCACGGGCACCGGCGTCCTCCTGGACGAGGTCTTCCTCGGCGGCGCCGAAGGCCAGGAACGCTGGCGCCGCGCGCTGAAGGGCCTGACGGTGCTGTGGGTCGGCGTGCGCTGCGCCCCGGAGACGGCCGCCGCCCGCGAGGCCGCGCGCGGCGACCGGATCACCGGCATGGCCGAGTCGCAGGCCGCACTGGTCCATCGGCGCGTCGTCTACGACGTGGAGGTCGACACCGGCGTCGACGATCCCCTCACCTGCGCTCGGCGGATCGCCGCGTACGTGGGGTGAGGGCAGGCGGCGGACCGTTTCCGCGCACCGCCGGTACGGACGCCGCGCGCGGGCACGGCTCACTGCCAGTGCGGACGCCCGCTCTGCATCTCGCAGGACAGCGTCGCACCGTGCGAGTCCTTCGTGGTCAGACCGAGGTGGGCCTTCTTGCAGAACTGGCCGCGGCGGTAGTGGTTGCCGGACGGCGCGAGGATCACATCGTCGGAGGCGTCACTGCCGGAACCACCGGAGCTGGAGCTGGAGCCGGAACCGCCGGAGTCGGTCCCGCCGGAGGACGAACCGCCGGAACCGGAGCCCGAACCTCCGCCGGTCCGGGGCGCCTTACGCGTCGGCGCGGGCGGCTCGGCGGCCTCAGGCGTGGGCGTCGGCGTGGGCGTGGCAGTCGGCGTGGCAGTCGGCGTGGCGCTGGGGCTCGGGCTCTCGGTCGGCGACGCGGACGGCGAAGGCGTCGCGGAGGCTGTCGCGGACGGGCTCGCCGCGCCCCCCTTGTCCGCACCGCCGTCCGGTGTGCATCCGGAGAGGGCGACCAGGGCCGCGGTGATCAGGGAGGCGGCGGACAGGGCGGCGCGGCGGGGTCTTATCACGGTGGGAACATCCAGTTCTCTGAGGTCGGGTGGCCCCGTGAGACACACGGGGCAGCCTGACCATAGAGCGATATCTCCTACCGGTCACCGGCAAGGTGCCTGAATCGGGCAGAAGGCAGCACAAACCGCCGGGCCCGCCGCGCCTCAGCCGAAGGTGGAGCGCATCTCGTCGGCGACGTTGCGCTGACCGGTGACCACCTCGGCGCCGGGGTCGGACGCATCGGACGGGGACTCGGCGTCCACGACCGCCACCGTCTCCGCGATGAGGCGCAGCAGGTTGACGTACACCGGCAGTTCGGTCAGCGACGGAGTGCTGAGGGAGAGCGTCAGCAGCTGGGCGCGGCTCGGTACGGGAATCTGCGCGTCCACGCGGGCGATGCCGAGCGGCTCCGCGCCCTCGGCCGGCACCCATTCCGAGCCGTGGAAGGACACCACGCACGGCCCGGCGGGCACCCGCGTCACGCTGACGTCCGTCGTGGTGTGGGACAGCGCCTCCGCGAGACCGGTGGCGACGAGGTCGGCGTCGGTCGCGTCCGTGTCGTCGAGCCGGGCGACCACCGACGCCGTACTGACGCGGTCGTCCTCCATGCCCACGAAGCAGACACCGGCGTAGAACGCCCCGTCGTCGGCGAAGGTCCCGGCCATCTCGTCGTACACGGCCGCCATGGTGTCGCGCTGGAGATCGGTCCCCTCGGACCAGACGAGGTCCGCCATCTCCCGGATGCAGTCCTCACGGTAGGCGTCGTCGCCTTCGAGGCCGAGGGTGTGGAACCCGTCCGGTATCTCGATCTGGAGTTGGGTGAAGTTCTTCATGGCTTTCCGGAGGGGGTGGTGGGGGGCGGGGCCGGGGCGATGCGCGGGGCGGGGATGGCCAGGACGAGGCCGTGGCGGTCGTCAGGGGTCAGGCAGTTTCCGATGGAACTTCCCGGCGCGACGATCCGCCAGCCGTCGGCCCGGGCGATGCGCCGGGCGGCTTCCGGCCCGCATCCGCGGTAGTGATGCGGGGGGACCGTGAACGCGATGTCGGCGTGCTCTCCATGCTCCGCAGGAATGTGCGTGATCTGGTACTTCAAGCTGCCCGAAAACGGATACTCGACCCGCCGGCCCAGCGGTGTCTTGATTTTCGGCACTTCCTTGCGCAGCTCGGGCAGGAGCGCCCGGAAGTGGTCTTCCCAACGGCCCGGGTTCCGGTTCCATTCGCGGGCGAGCCGCCGGGGACCGAGGTAGAGCGGGACGATGTAACTGAGACGGGGCTCGGTCTCGACGACCGCGTTCGCGAGGAACAAGCAGACGTACCAGGCCACCAGGAGCGCCAGAGCGCAGGGAAGCACCGGCCACTGCAGCACGAACCATACGAGGAGCCAGGTCCGGGACAGATAGGCGGGTCCGCCGCCGGTTTCGTGTCGGTGGTTCACGCTCACCCCTCGTTAGCAGTCTGATATATGCCCACCCCGGCGCTCACGGCCCCCTGTCCGACGAGCGGGCCCTTGGACCACCAGGACATGGGGTCGAGCGTGCCGTCCGCCCGGAGCGCCGCCTTGAAGGAATCGGCGTCCTTGACACCGGGGATCTTCGCCAGGGTCTTGGCCCAGCCCTGTTCCGTGGCGCCTGCCGCCATGGTGCCGCTGACCTGGTTCTCCCAGGCCAGCCGCATGCGGTTGCTGAACCCGTCCGCCTCGAAGACCCGCCCCGCCGGCGGTTGGTAGCGACCGATGCGCCGCCCCTGCGCAAGCTCGTCGCTGGAGGCCACGCCCCGCTGCACCAGCCCCTCAAGGTGGTTCACCCGGGCCACCTTGTCCACGCTCTGCACCTGCCGGGAGATTCCCGTCACCGCGTCGGGCACCGACGTGGTCCCCACCCGGACCTTGACCTTCCCCATCGCCCCCACCTTCGCGAACTTCCCGAACGGAATCACCCCCACGGCATCCATCCCCAGATCCGTCCAACTCACCTTGGCTCCACCCAGCTTCGCCCCCGCATGTGCCGCCAGTGAGCCCAAGGACAGCGCGCCGCCCGCCAGCGCGAGGGCGCCGGACAGCGGCGGGCACCACATGGTGAGGAGGGAGAGGACGCCCAGGACTCCCGCGATGTTGCCGAGCCAGTCGCCGATCGTCTTCAGCAGGTCGGCGTGTTTGACGCACCATTCCTTGATGGCGTGGCCCATGCGCTTGAAGGCGTCGCCGAGGCGCTCGAAAAGGCTGATGTCCGGGGCGTTCTTGTTGGCCTTGCGCAGCCGGTCGGCGACGTCCCGCGCGTCGGACTGGTGGTGTTCGAGGAGTTCCTTGGCCTTCTTGATGATGTCGTCGAGCTCGTCCTTGGCCGCGTCGAGGCGCTTGCCGACGTCGTCGAGCTGCTGGCCGGCGGTCTTCAGGCGGGCCTGGGCGGCATCGAGCTTGCTCTGGGCCTCGTTGAGCGCCGACTGGTCGGTGTAGTACTGGCCGGCGAGCCGGAAGGCGGGGGCCGAGGCGGCCTGGTTGTAGTCGTTGGTCGCCCGGTCGTGGGCTGCCTCCTGCGTCTTGATGCGTTCCTTGGCCGCCTTGGCCTGCGCCTCGTACTGGCGGGCCGTGTTCTGGTAGCCGGACAGCTTGCCGCGCCAGCCGCCGAGCTGGGTGGACGCCTGCTTGAGCGCATCGACGCTGTCGGAGAGGGATTTCGGCAGGTCACCGACGTGCTGGGAGAAGGCGTTCGCCGCCAGGCCCTCCCACGTCTTGCCGCCCTTGGCGATGCCCATCAGCGTCTTGTGGGCGCTCTCCAGGCCGCCGGACGCGCGGTTGATCTTGTTGCTGAGGTCCTCGACGCTCTCGACCTTGCCCGGGGCCGGGTTGAAGCCGAGGCCGGGGAATTCCTTGTCGTCGCTCATCGGGCACCCGCCCCGGGGGCGGCCGACGGGGACGGGGACGGTGCCGACGGCCGCGGGCCGGCCGGGTACCCGCCCACGTTGGGCGGTGCCGGCTGGCCCGGCATCGGCGGGGCCGCGCCCTTGGTCATGGCGTCCCGGATGGCCTTTTCCGTCTCCGCGTAGTTGTTCTTGGTGGCCTTGAGCTTCTCCTCGATCTGCTGGGTGCCCTTCGCGATCTTCTTGATCGCGTCGTCCCAGCTGTCGTGGAATTCGTCGCAGGCGTGGTCGAGGGCCACGCTGCCGGTGCTCTTCGGCCCCACGTGCTCCAGGGCGTTGAGCGCCTTCTCCATGTCCTCGCGCCCGGTGCTCAACTGCCGTAGAAGCTGGTCGAGCTCGTGCGTCTCGACCTGGAACTTGCCGCCCAACGTCTTCCCCCGTGTCTCGTCCGGTCTGCCACGGCATCGTAGTCAAACACGGTGACAGCGGACCCGGCCGCCCGCCCCGGCCGGCCGAAGTGACCGGGGCGGGACCGTCAGGACCCCAGGATCGACGTCAAGAACTCCCCGACCCACGCCAGCAGCTCCCGTCCGACCAGCGGCTTTCCGCCGATCTTGCCGGTGGACGGGCGGGGGACCAGGGCCTGGCGGGTGGCGGGCTTGAGGACCGTGCGCGGGTAGAGGCGCTTGAGGCGCAGTTCCTGGGACTCGCGGAGTTCGACCGGGCCGAAGCGGACGTTGGAGCCCTGGAGCGTGATGTCCGTGACGCCGCAGGAGCGGGCGAGCATCCGCAGGCCGGCGACCAGGAGGAGGTTCTCGACCGGCTCGGGCAGCTTGCCGTAGCGGTCGGTCAGCTCCTCGCGGACGGCCGTGATGTCCTCCTCCGAGGACGCCGCGGCGATCGCCCGGTACGCCTGGAGGCGCAGCCGCTCGCCCGGGGCGTAGTCGTGCGGGACGTGCGCGTCCACCGGCAGTTCGATCTTGACCTCCAGCGGCGGCTCCTCCTCCACGCCGCCCTCCAGGGACGCCCGGTAGTCGGCGACCGCCTCGCCCACCATCCGTACGTACAGGTCGAAGCCGACGCCGGCGATGTGGCCGGACTGCTCGCCGCCGAGGAGGTTGCCCGCGCCGCGGATCTCCAGGTCCTTCATCGCGACGTACATGCCCGCGCCCATCTCCGTGTGCTGGGCGATGGTCGCGAGACGCTCGTGGGCGGTCTCCGTCAGGGGCTTCTCCGGCGGGTAGAGGAAGTAGGCGTAACCGCGCTCGCGGCCACGGCCGACGCGGCCGCGCAGCTGGTGCAGCTGGGACAGGCCGAAGTTGTCGCCGCGCTCGACGATCAGGGTGTTGGCGTTGGAGATGTCGATGCCGGACTCGACGATGGTCGTGGAGACGAGCACGTCGAACTTCTTCTCCCAGAAGTCGACCACGACCTGTTCGAGCTGCGCCTCGCCCATCTGGCCGTGCGCGGTCTGGATACGGGCCTCCGGCACGATCTCGCGCAGCCGGGCCGCCGCCCGGTCGATGGACTCGACGCGGTTGTGGATGTAGAAGACCTGGCCCTCACGCAGCAGTTCACGCCGGATGGCGGCGCCGATCTGCTTCTGCTCGTAGGGCCCGACGAACGTCAGGACCGGGTGCCGCTCCTCCGGCGGGGTGGTGATCGTCGACATCTCCCGGATGCCGGTCACCGCCATTTCGAGCGTACGGGGAATGGGCGTGGCGGACATCGTCAGCACGTCCACGTTGGCGCGCAGCTTCTTCAGCTGCTCCTTGTGCTCGACGCCGAAGCGCTGCTCCTCGTCCACGATGACCAGGCCCAGGTCCTTGAACTTGGTCTCGGAGGAGAACAGCCGGTGGGTGCCGATGACCAGGTCGACCGAGCCGTCCTTGAGACCTTCGAGGGTGGCCTTGGCCTCGGTGTCCGTCTGGAAGCGGCTGAGCGCCTTGACGACGACCGGGAACTGGCCGTACCGCTCGGTGAACGTGCCGAAGTGCTGCTGCACCAGCAGCGTCGTCGGCACCAGCACCGCGACCTGCTTGCCGTCCTGGATGGCCTTGAACGCCGCGCGCACCGCGATCTCGGTCTTGCCGTAACCGACGTCGCCGCAGATCAGCCGGTCCATCGGGACGGACTTCTGCATGTCCTCCTTGACCTCGGCGATCGTCGTGAGCTGGTCGGGCGTCTCCGCGTACGGGAACGCGTCCTCCAGTTCGCGCTGCCAGGGGGTGTCCGGGCCGAAGGTGTGGCCGGGCGCCGCCATCCGCGCCGAGTACAGCTTGATCAGGTCGGCGGCGATCTCCTTGACGGCCTTCTTGGCGCGCGCCTTGGTCTTCGTCCAGTCGGCGCCGCCCAGGCGGTGCAGCGTCGGCGCCTCACCGCCCACGTACTTGGTGACCTGCTCCAGCTGGTCGGTGGGGATGTACAGGCGGTCGCCGGGCTGGCCGCGCTTGGCCGGCGCGTACTCCACCAGCAGGTACTCGCGGGTGGCGCCCTGGACCGTGCGCTGCACCATCTCGATGTACCGGCCCACGCCGTGCTGCTCGTGGACGATGAAGTCGCCCGCCTGGAGGGTCAGCGGGTCGATGGTCTTACGGCGGCGGGCCGGCATCCGGCCCAGTTCCTTGCTCGCCGACTTCTGGCCGGTCAGGTCCGTCTCGGTCAGCACCGCCAGCTTCAGGCCCGGGTCGATGAAGCCGTTGTCGAGGCAGCCGCACGAGACGTGCACGACCGACGGGGACAGCTCGCCCAGCTCCGGGTCGAGGCGGGCCGCGATGTTCTCGTCGCCCAGCACCTCGACCGTACGGGCGGCCGGGCCGTGCCCCTCGGTGATGAACACCGAACGCCAGCCGTCCGCGATCCAGCGCTTGGTGTCGGCCAGCGCCCGCTGGGTGTCGCCGCGGTACGTCTCCGGGGCGTGCATCCCCAGCTTGAGGGTGTCCTCGTCCAGCTCCTCGTCGGCGGCGAACGGGCTCACCGTCCACCACATCATGCCCAGCTCACGGGCCCGGTCCCGGACATCGGCGACGCCCCAGAGGGAGGCGGCGCCGACATCGATAGGGGCCTTCCCTCCGCCCGCGCTCGCCGCCCACGACGCCTGGAGGAACTCCTGCGACGTGGCCACCAGGTCGGCGGCACGCGTCCGTACCCGCTCCGGGTCGCACACCACCGTCATGCTGCCCGCCGGCAGCACGTCCAGCAGCAGCTCCATGTCGTCGACCAGCACCGGGGCCAGCGACTCCATGCCCTCGACGGCGATCCCCTCGGCGATCTTGCCCAGCAGCTCGCCCAGCTCCGGATGCTGCTCCGCGAGGTCCGCGGCCCGCGCCCGCACCTGGGCCGTCAGCAGCAGCTCACGGCACGGCGGCGCCCACAGCCCGTGCTCCGCCACCTCCAGGGACCGCTGGTCGGCGACCTTGAAGTAGCGGATCTCCTCGACGTCGTCGCCCCAGAACTCGATCCGCAGCGGGTGTTCCTCGGTCGGCGGGAACACGTCCAGGATGCCGCCGCGCACCGCGAACTCGCCGCGCTTCTCGACCAGTTCGACGCGGGCGTAGGCGGCGGCCGCCAGCCCGTCCACGATCTCTTCCAGGTCCGCCGTCTGCCCGGTGCGCAGCGCCACGGGCTCCAGGTCACCCAGGCCCTTGACCTGCGGCTGGAGCACGGAGCGTACGGGCGCGACGACCACCTGCACCGGGCCGGCGGTGGGGTCGTCCTGGCTGGGGTGGGCGAGGCGGCGCAGCACCGCGAGGCGGCGGCCGACGGTGTCCGAGCGCGGCGAGAGCCGTTCGTGCGGCAGCGTCTCCCAGGACGGGTACTCCACCACCGCGTTCTCCTCGCCGGCCGGCATCAGCGAGCGCAGCGCGGCGGCCAGGTCCTCGGCCTCCCGGCCGGTGGCGGTCACCGCCAGGACCGTACGGGAGCTGCGGCGCGCGAGGGCGGCGATGGAGAACGGACGGGCGGCGGGCGGGCCGACCAGGTCCACCTGGGGACGGTTGCCGTCTGCCGCGGCCCGCACGGCTTCGGCGAGCGCCGGGTCCTGGGCGACGGCGTCGAGCAGACCAGTCAGGCTCATGAGTATGGCTTTTCCGTCCCGGTGAGGCGAACAACGCGAGCAGCCCGGCACGTGCGACGGGCCGGGTTTCCCCAAGAGTACGACTCCCTGCTGACACCCGCGTTCCACTCGCCCCGGCAACCCGCCCGACCCGGACGCGGGATTCCGTTCCGGTAGCGGCGCCCGCGTGGAAGGGTGTCGCGTACACGCAAAAGCCGAGGGGGGCACGTGAGTCAGGACAGCAGGAACGGCCACCGCGCGAGCGGCCGGACGGAAACGGAAGGGGCGGCGGGGACGGTGAACAGCACCACCGGCCGGGGTGCAGGGGCCGGCGGGGACGCGGGGGCCGGGACGGGCGCGGGAGCCGGGACGGGGGCCGGGGCCGGGGCCGGGGCCGGGGCCGGTCGGAGTATGGAGGCCGGGCGGGGCGCGGAAGCCGGGCGGAGTACGGAGGCCGGGCGGGTTACGGGGCCCAGGCGGAGCGCCGAGGCCGGGCGGGGCGGTGGGGTTCCGCCGTCCGGGGCGGGCGCCGGGGCCGGGTCGGGCGCGGCGGCCGAGGCGGCCGCCGCCCCCGTACCCCCGATACCCCGGGCCCCCGCCGGGCGCGGCCGTGTCGTGGCCGCCCTGATGCTCTGCATGGCGCTCGCCGCGCTCGATTCGACGATCATCGCGACCGCCGTCCCGCAGATCGTCGGCGACCTCGGCGGATTCGCCGTGTTCTCCTGGCTCTTCTCGGGCTATCTGCTCGCCGTCACCGTCACCCTGCCCGTCTACGGCAAGCTCTCCGACACCTTCGGCCGCAAACCCATCCTGATCACCGGCGTGATCATCTTCCTGGCCGGGTCGCTGCTGTGCGCGGCCGCCTGGAACATGGCCTCCCTCATCGCCTTCCGCGTCCTGCAAGGGCTGGGCGGCGGCGCCCTCCAGGGCACCGTCCAGACCATCGCCGCCGACCTCTACCCGATGAAGGAACGGCCCAAGATCCAGGCCAGGCTGTCCACCGTCTGGGCGACCTCCTCGGTCGCCGGTCCCGCCCTCGGCGGCCTGCTCGCCGCCTACGCCGACTGGCGCTGGATCTTCCTGGTCAACCTGCCGGTGGGCGCCCTCGCGCTCTGGCTCGTCGTCCGGCACTTCCGCGAATCACTGCCCGCGCGGGACCGCACCCGGCGCCCCCGGGTCGACTGGCCCGGCGCGCTCGCCATCTTCGCCTGCGGCGGCCTGCTGCTGACCGCCCTCGTCCAGGGCGGCGTCGCCTGGCCCTGGCTCTCCGTGCCCTCGCTGCTGTTCTTCGCGGGCAGCGCGCTCTGCGGCGCCGCCACCGTCCTCATCGAACGCCGCGCCGCCGAACCGATCATCCCGGGCTGGGTCTGGCGCCGCCGGACGATCTCGGCCGTCAACCTGGCGCTCGGCTCGGGCGGCCTGCTCATGGTCGCGCCGACCGTCTTCCTGCCCACCTACGCCCAGGCCGTACTGGGCCTGGGCCCGATCGCGGCCGGCTTCGTGCTCTCCACCATGACCCTGAGCTGGCCGGTGTCCGCCGCGCTGAGCAGCCACGTCTACAACCGCGTCGGCATCCGCAACTGCGCCATGATCGGCATCGGCGCCGCCACGCTCGTCCTGCTCAGCTTCCTGCTGCTCCCCTACCCCGGTGCAGCCTGGCAGCCCGCGCTGCTGATGTTCGCGCTCGGCGCCGCGCTCGGGATCTTCCAGCTGCCGCTGATCATCGGCGTGCAGTCCTCGGTCGGCTTCGAGGAGCGCGGTACCGCGACCGCCTCGATCCTCTTCTGCCGCCAGGTCGGCCAGTGCGTCGGCGCCGCCCTCTTCGGCGCCGTCGCCAACGCCACCCTCAACGGCCGGCTGGCCACCGCGCCCACGGACATCCGGCCGGGCCTGCCCGACGACCTGGACTCCGTCTCGCACGCCCTGGCCAGCGCCGGCGCGCTCACCGACCAGGCCGCCGACTACCTGCGGCGCGCCGTGGACGTCACCGTCGAGCACGTCTACCTCGGTGCCGCGGCCGCCGCCGGTCTCGCCTTCCTGATCCTGCTGTTGCTCGCGCCGCGCCGCTTCCCGGTCCACGGGGAGCCGGGGAACGGGCCGGGAGACACGTCCGGGGACGGGACAGAGAACGGCGCCGGCATCGGGGCCGGGTCCGGGGCTGGAGCCGGTACGGGCAGTACAGCTAGTACAGGCAGTACAGCCGGTACGGGCAGTACAGCCGGTACGGGCGGTACAGCCGGTACGAGCGGTACAGCCGGTACGAGCGGTACGGGTGGAGAGGAGCAGCCGGCGGCCGGGTCCGCGAGCGGCGGCTGACGGCGCTACGGGGCCCGGCGGGGAAGGGACGCGCGCCGCTCGGCGCCCGCCGCCCTCCCCGCCGGGTTCGCGGCCCGTGTCACTGGTGCCCTTCGGGCAGCCGCGGCAGCTTCGTCTCCAGGGTGTCCTCGTTGTCGGGGTCCACCGGCGCCCGCGTGTCGGCGGGCTCCCCGGCCGCGGTCGCACCCGTACCGGACACCGTGGCCTCCTGCGCATGTACGGACCCGTCGTCCCCGACGGAGCCATCAGCCTCCCCGGCGCCCCCGATGCCCCCGGCCTCGTCGGCCTCGCCCGTGCCGCCGGCCTTCTCCAGCAGCACCGTGCCCCCCTGCGCGTTCGTCGTGGCCCCCGCGCCCGCGACGTCCCCGGCGCCCTCGGCCGCCGCGCCGCCCGCCGGCTCGTCCTCCTCGGGAGCCTTGCCCGTCAGGGCGGCCAGCGTGTTGCGGACGTGCGTCATGTGCTCGCGCACCTTCTCGCGCCGCTCCGTGTGCTCACGCAGTATCCGGTCGGTGGCCCGCTCGATCCGCTCGACCTCGACCCTGGCCTGCGCCAGCAGGTCGGATGCGCGCGCCTCGGCGTCCTCGTCGCGGTGCCGCGCCGCCTCCTCGGCCTCCGCGAGGAAGCGCTCCGCCTCGGCGACCTTGGCCCGGCCCAGCTCCTCCAGCTCCGCCACCCGCAGTTCGAGGTCGGCCTCCTGCGCCGCCAGGTCGCGGCCGGCCGCCTCCCACTCCTCGGTCTGCTCCTGCTCCTGCTCGCGCAGCATCCCGGTGGTGCGCTGCTCCATCTCGTGCAGCGCGTCCTGGGCGGCGGTCCGCCACTGCCCGGCGTCCTTGACGGCCGCGGCCTCGATGGCGTCCGCCTCGGCCCACGCCGCCTCGACCGTACGGCGCGCCTGGTCCTCGGTCTCGTCCCGCAGCTCCTGCGCGGCCCGGTCGGCGGCCTCCTGGATCTGCCGCGCGTACGCCTCGGCCTCCTCGCGCGCCCGCTCGGCCGCCTCCTCGGCGTCCTTGCGCAGCCGCGCCGCCTCGGACTCCGCCGTCGTCAGGATCAGCCGCGCCTGGTCGCCCAGCGACTCGTACGTCTGCGGCGGCAGCTGCCGGACGTACTCCTGCAGCTCCGCCAGCTCGGCCGTCATCTCGTTGGCGAGGACCGTCAGCCGTGCCGCGCGCTCCCAGCAGGAGTCACGGTCGACCGAGAGCCCTTCCACCCGGCGGTCGACATCCTCGGGACGGTAGCCACGTCCTCGTACGATCTCGAACCCGTGAGGCGAAACCGATGCACTCATCCCTCAAGCCCCTCTCCGATGTGCGGCACACTCGCGCGCACATCTTTCTGGATCGATTCGAAGCGACCGTTACGCGACACTCCGCCCCTTTCCATCGTCCAAGGATGCGTCAATTGTTGCCAGAAGTCGGAATCGGGACATCTTCGCGGAGTGCCTGGAAGAGCCGCCGCGCTCCCTGCTCGTCCCACTCCACCACATCACCGAGACCGCCCAGGTTCACCCCGGGGTTCGCCACCGGAACGGTGGTCGCCGCACCCGCCCCGTCCGCGATCTTCTTCATCGACCAGCCCAGGCGTGCCAGGTCCGGCACGCCCGCCGCCCGGTCCACCGTCAGCGCCGACAGCGCCGCGTCCAGCGCCGGGACCAGCGCGAACGGGTTGAGCAGCACCTTGGCCCCGAGCATCTTGTCGCCGAGCGCGCCGATCAGCTGCCGCTGCCGCCTGACCCGGCCCAGGTCACCTTCCGGATCCGTATACCGCGCCCGTACGTACGCAAGTGCCCGCACTCCGTCCATCTCCTGGCAACCCGCCCGGAAGTCGGCACCCGACTTCTCATCCTTGAGCGGTTTGTCCAGGCACATCCGTACCCCGCCGAGCGCGTCCACCACCTTCACGAAGCCGAGGAAATCCACCTCGGCGTAGCGTTCGATCCGCAGCCCCGTCGCCTGCTCCACGGTGCGCGTCAACAGCTTCGGTCCGCCCTCGGCGAACGCCACGTTCACCTTGTTCCGGCCGTGCCCCGGCACCGCCACATAGCTGTCCCGCGGCAGGCTCACCAGATAGGGGCCGCTGTCCCCGTGGTGCAGCACCATGATCGTGTCGGTGTTCAGTCCCTGGTCGTTGCCGACGTGCAGCCGCTCACGCTGCTCGGGCGTCAGGCTCTCCCGGCTGTCCGAACCGACCAGCAGCCAGTTCGTGCCCTTGCCCGGCGACGGCCTGCCGGAGTAGTCCGCGACGGCGTCGGTACGGCGCACCTGGTCGCCCGCCCAGACGTACAGCGCCACCCCGCCCGCCACCGCCAGCACCACCAGAACCAGCAGCACCACCGCGATCCGCTTCGGCCAGGACAGCCGGCGCCGCCGGCCGTCCGGACGGCGGCCCCAGCGGCCCCCGCCCCCGGACCCGGACCCACGCCCGGACCCGCGTCCGGCCCGGTACAGCGTCGACGTACCCTCCGGCGACGGGGGCTGCGGCGACCACGACGGCTGATCCATATACGAAGGATCATGGTGACCCGCCCGTCCCGCAGGTCGAGCGCCGCCGGAGGCGGCACGGGCGGCCCACCGGCAACCGGCGCATCGCCCGTCCCCCGCGGCCGCGCCCTACAGCAACCCGTCCCACATCTGTTCGAGCAGCACCGACCACCACGTCTCCGGCGACCCCAGCGCCGGCGCGTCCAACGCCACCAGCTGCGCCTGGAAGTCCACCGTCCAGCGCCCCGCCTGCTCCGGCGTCAGCCCGTACCGCAGCCGCCACATCCGGCCCAGCATCGCCAGACAGCGCACGAACTCCGGCAGCCCGCTGTTCACGAACTGCGGCACCGCCGGCTGCCCGCCCGGCCCCTGCGCACCGCCGTCCAGCGGCACCGCCACGATGTGCGCCGTCCCGTACTGCACACACAGCTGACGGCCGAAGTCGTTCCCCATCACCAGGTACGACCCCGCGTCGGCAGCCGGCCGCACCCCGCGCTCCGCGGCCAGCTCCGCCAGCGTCGGCACCGGACGGCCCGGCTGCGCCTGCGCCCAGAAGAACGGCCCGAAGTCCACCGGCAGCCCGGCCCACACCAGCGTCTGCGCCACCACCTCCGGCACCCCGTGCCGGGAGACCGCCCGCTGATCGAACCGGAAGATCCCCTGCGGACCGAACGCCTGCTCCAGCTCCTGCCCGAACACCTGCGGCGGTACCGGCGGCACCGCCTGCACCTGGGACGGGTGCGGCAACGGCGCCCGCACCGGAGCAGGCCGCGCCGGACCGTCCGCCACCTGGTGCAACTCACCCTGGTGCTCCACGAGGTGGCGCACCCCCTGCTGCCGCGAGGCGTGCTCCGTCCCGTACGCCGCGGTGTGACTGATCCGCACCTGCGGCCAGGTCTCACGGACCATCCGCGCGCAGTACCCGCCCGGCACGTCGCACGACTCCAGCTCCGTGTGCAGCTCCAGCACCTGCTGCGGCGGGACGTTCATCCCGCGCAGCTCGTGCAGCAGCTGCCACTCCGGATGCGGGGTGCCCGGCGCGGAACGCCGCACGATCTTCTGCTCCGAACCGTCCGGGGCGCGGTAGCTCAGGACGGCCATGTAGCCGGGGCCGACGGTCGGCTGCCCGGACGGCGGCGCCTGCGGACAGCCGTACGCGCCGGAGGCGGGCGGCTGCATGGCGGACGGCGGCACCCCGGGCGGCTGCGCGGCCGGGCCGGGGGCCACCGGGCCGGATGCGGGCGGGCCGGGGGCGGCCGGAGCGGGTGCGGGCGGGCCCGGGACGCCGGGCGGCGGCATCCCCGAGCCGCCGAGGACTCCCGCGCCGTCGGCCAGCATCGTCGCGGCGGCGTGCACACCGCCGTCGGGGCCGGTCGTACCACTGGGACCGGTCGAGGGCGGGGCGGACGGTGGCGGGGGCGGACCGCCCGCAGCGCCGGGCGGGGCCTGATCACCGGGCGTACCGGATGTACCGGGCGTACCGGGAGCCTTCGGCCCGCCGGGCGGACCCGGCGGCACGCCAGGAGGCGCCGGAGGCGGCGGCACACCGGGGCCGGCGGAGCCGCCAGCACCGCCCGGGCCCCCCGGGCCCCCCGACCCGGCCGCGTCGGACGGCAGCGCGGCGCCACCGGCCAGCATCGTCGCGGCCGCGTGCACCCCACCGGCACCGGGACCGGCCGACGGCGGAGCAGGCGGCCCCTGCTCCCCTTCCGGCGCGGCCTGCTCCGGGCCGTCCACCGCACTCAGATCCACCTGGTCGGCGTCGAGCTGCGACACGAGCTGCGTCGGGACGTACCCGCCCGCCGGAGCGGCGGCGGACGGCGCCGACGCGTCCGTACCACCGTCCGGCGCGCCCGGCCTTTCGGCAGCACCGGACCCCGCCGCGTACGCGGGAGGCGGCGGCACGTCGGCGATCGGCGGCCCGGACGGCGGCGGCAGCTCCGCCAGCCCCGCCGCGTGCGGCCCGGACCCGCCCGGCCCCGGCGGAGGCGACGACGGCATCGGCGGCGTCACCGGCTCGCCGGCCCCCGCCTCCTCGACCGCCGGCGCCATCATCGTCCGCGGCAACCGGCTGCCGCCCGCGATCAGTTCCGTCCTGGCCTCGGCCCCCGCGCCCGCCGGCGGCGTGTCCTCGTCGTCGAACCCGGCCAGCGGCGGCGCGAAGACCGTCGCGGGCAGCCCCACCGAACGGTCGTCGGTGTCCTCGTCCGCCCGGACGTCCGTCCCCGCCCACGGCGTCACGACGGCCGGCTCGTCGCGTACGGAAGCGCCCTGACCCGGCACCGGTACGGAACCAGCCTGATCCGGTACGGACACGGAAGCACCCTGATCCGGCACGGAAGGGACGTCCACCGGCACGGAAGGGGCACCCGCCGGAACGGAAGGAGCACCCGCCGACGCGGCCGGCTCCCCCGCGGGCACCACCAGCCCCGCCCCCGACGTCCGCCGGTCCGCCGCCTCCTGCAACCACTCCGGCGGCGTCAGCAGGAACGACGTCGCCTCCAGATCGATCCGCTGCGGCGGCGCCTCCGCCACCACGGCGTCCGCCACCGCGCCGTACTCCTCCTCGTACCGCCGGATCACCTCACCCACCGGCAACCCCGGCCACAGCGTCGTCTCCCCGCTGTCCCGCGCGATCACCAGCCGGGCCCGGCCACCCTCCGTCGTCGGACCACCCGCGCGGTCCTCCGCCCAGGCCACGAACCCCAGATCGAACTCCCGCACCCGCACCTCACGCTGGAACGGACCCGACACGTCCTCGTTGACCCAGCGCTCCGCGCGCTCCTGCGCCTGCGCGAACGTCACCACCGCGCCTCACCCCTCCACCGGAACGACACGCGCGAAGCCGCCGTCCACCATCAGACCCGCCACCGTCTCCAGCTCCGGCGGACTCCCCGCCAGCTCCCGCAGAAAATCGTCGAAATCCGCCCCGCACGGCAACAGCAGCTGCTCCACCCGCTCCTGCACCGGCCACCCGTCCCGGTCCCGCGCGTCGTCGTACGCGCAGAACCACACCGAACCCGGCGCCGCACCCCGCACCTGCACCGCTATCACCCCGCCCTGCACGAACCCCACGCCCAGGTAGTCCTTGGTGAAGTGATCGCGCAGACACTTGTTGACGTACACCAGATCGTTCAGCGCGGCCTCGTCCCACACCGTGAAGAACGGCTGGTCCACCAGCAGCCCCAGATCCGCGTACAGCCCCACCCCCACCGGCGCACACCCGCCCGCCGCCTTCAGGAACGAACGATAGGCACCCGGCAGCCGGTACCCCAGCGCCTCCTCCGCCTGCCGCACCTGCTCCTCCGGCACCGACAGCTCCCGGTGCGGCAACCCGAAATGCACCGGCCGCGTGTCCTGCAACGGCCGCGTCCCCCGCTTACCGTGGTCCACCGCCGCCGTCGCCAGCCCGCCGTGATGCCGCAACAGCGCCTTCACCTCGACCGGCACCAGCTCCATCCGCCGCGAACCCGCCACGTGATGCCACGTCCAGCCGTGCGGCGTCGCCACCGCCGGCACGTCCTCCCACAACTCGTGCCCCTGCGCGTGCAACGCCACGTTCGCCGACACGTAGTCCGTCAGCCGCAACTCGTCCACGCCGAAACCCTCCGGCGGCTCCGCGATCTCCGCCGCCGCCCGCGCGTACGACGAGAAATCCGGGAACCCGGACCCGTCCACCGGCACACCCCGCGGATACCGCGCCGCACGCACCGGATCCGGAAAATGCACGACCTGCCCGGCATAGGCCGTGTTCGGTGGCGCGGCGTGGCCCGCGACCTGAGGGCCGGGAGGTGCCCCCAGCCCGTGCCGACCTGACGTCATGGCGGTGCTCCCTGGCTGAATCCGGCTACTGGGCACAGCCTATGCCGTACCGCAACCCGCCCTCCCGCGCACGTCAACCGGCCTCCCCCCGGCCCCGCCCCAACCACCGGCGGCACACCGCCACTTCACCGCACGCCCCCACCTCGCAACCACCCGCCCCAGCACCACCGGAACACCCCGGAACCCGGCCCCGCACCCGGACACAACCGTGACATCACCGACAGCACACCCGACTTCCCCAACACCCACCACATTTGGCAGGCTGACCCTCCCCCTACCCTTGCGGGGGACCTCCGGCGTCCCGGGGATTCGGGGAGGGAAAAGCACTGACCATGCGCACCACGGCACACCACAACACCGCCACCGCGGGAGACCCCCGCGTCGGCTGGAGCGGCACCGCCGACGACGACCGTCCGCCTGCCCTCCGCCACCGCCGCGACGGCATCCTCCCCACCGTCGGCGCCGCCCTCTCCGTACGCGGACGCACCCTCACCTGCACCGCCGGCAAAGCCGAACAACCCCCCGTGCTCCACCACCTCGTCCAGGACTTCCTCGACACCCTCGCCACCGCCCAGCGCGAACGCTTCACCGGCCGCTGCCCCGAAGCCGTCCTGCTCAGCCGCCACCTCACCGCCGTCGAGGCCAACCGCGGCAAACGCGCCTCCCGCAAACCCCTCACCAACGGCGAGGCCCGCCGCTCCCTGAAGCACTCCAAAATCACCGCCCGGCACATCCGCGAGGACGGCGACCCCCTGCACGGCAGCTACGCTCCCCCCTGTCGCTCCTGCGACGCCCTCCTCGCCTTCTTCGGCGTCATGCCTATCGGTACGCACGCAGGGAGCTGACCCGCACCATGCCCCCCACCGCACCGTCCGCGGACTCCACCGCGCCGGCCTCCGCCGCGCCCGTCGCCCCGGTCTACGACTCCTACGACCGGACCTCGGCCACCCGCTTCCCCGTCGCCGTCGACGCCGCCCTCCAGGACGCCGGCTGGCGCACCGGACGCTGGGACATACAGCAGGCCGAACACTGGGCCGACGCCCTGCGCGCCCACACCTCCCCCGCCGGGCACCGCCACACCGTCTTCCCCGCCGCCGTCGAGGCCTGGGCCGAATTCGGCGGCCTGGACATCACCCCCACCGGCCCCGGACGCCACATCGCCCCCACCCCCTTCACCCTCGACCCCCTGCACGGCCTCCACCTCGCCCGCACCCTCGGCGACCTCGGCCGCGCCCTGGAGACCGACGTCGCGCCCCTCGGACAGGAAGCCGGCGGACAGGCCGTCCTCGCCATCGACACCGAAGGCCGCGTCTACAGCCTCGACCACACCGGCGACTGGTACCTCGGCCCCCACATCGACCAGGCCCTGGGCACCCTCGTCCTCGGCATCCGCCCCACCCGGCTCAGCCAGGCCACGGCACGGGAGAGCTGAACGGGGCCACGCTTCCCGCCCTCGAAGCGGGCACCCATCCCTCCGCTCGCCCCTTACCTCCCCGCACCTTCCCGTATCCCCCTTACACCCCTTACGCCTTACCGCCCCGGCAGCACCGCCGACACCCGGAAGCCACCCGCCTCCGTAGGCCCCGACACGAACACCCCACCCAGCCCGGTCACCCGCTCCCGCATACCGACCAGGCCATTACCCCCACTCGGCAACCCCACGTCCGCCGCGCCCCGCTCCGACGGACCGTTCTCCACCTGCACCGCCACCTCACCCTCACGATGCGCCAACCGCACCCGGGCCCGCGCACCCGGCGCGTGCTTGTGCACATTCGTCAGCGCCTCCTGCACCACCCGGTACACCGTCTGCTCCACCCCCGACGGATAACCGCCCTCCGCGGCCACACCGTCCACCGACAGCTCCACCGCCATCCCGGCAGCCCGCGACTGCCCCACCAGATCCCCCAGCTCCACCAGCGACGGCCCCTCCCCCTCCGGCTCCGCCGTCACCACCGCCGCACCACCACGCACCGCACCACCACCGGACCCCGACGCGGCCTCCGCCGCCCGGCCCGGCCTCTCCGGCCCCTCCGGCCACGAACCACCGGCACCCGCCGCCTTCGTCTTCGCCTTCGACGCCACCGCCACCAACCGCTCCGGCTCGTCCGACACCGGCGCCGACGACCGCCCCGACGCCCCCTCCGCCGTCCGCAGCACCCCCAGCATCTCCCGCAACTCCGTCAACGCCTGCCGCCCCATGTCCCCCACCAGCGCCGCGTTCCGCGACGCCTTCTCCGGATCCTTCAACGCCACCGCCTGCAACGCCGCCGCATGCACCACCATCAGACTCACCCGGTGCGCCACCACGTCGTGCATCTCCCGCGCGATCCGCGTCCGCTCCTCGTTGCGCGCCCACTCCGCCCGCTCCTCGGCCCGGTCGGCCAGCAGCGACAACTCCCGCTCCAGCCCGTCCGCCCGCTCCCGCAGACTCTCCACCAGCCGGCGCCGCGCACCGACGTACAACCCCCACAACACCGGCGGAGCCGTCACCACCAGCGCCACCGCCGCCGCCATCACCAGCACGAACCACGACGGCGGGTTGAAGTCCGGCTCACCTCCCACGTCCTGCCGGATGGTGAAGAAACCGGAGACCAACGTCCCGGCCACCGCCATCCCCGTCAGCAGCCCGATCACCCGCCGCGGCACGTCCGAGACCGCCAGCGAATACAGACCGATCATGCCCAGCAGCGCGCCCATCTGCGCCGGCGTCACCGCCACCGACACCAGCACCACGGCCACCGGCCAGCGGCGCCGCAGCAGCAGCACCGGCCCCACGACCAGTCCGAGCAGCAGCCCGGCCCACGCCGGCAGCCCCGTGTCGCCCGCGAAGTCCAGCCCTTCCAGCACGGTCTCGACGGTCGACACGACGGCCAGCGACACATCGAGCACCACGCTCCGCCGCCGCGGCCACCACCACGGCCCGGCGGGCGTATCCCGCGCACCCGTTGCTTCGATTGCCCCCGTTGCGGTCATACCGACCAGCCTACGGGCGGGTGCGAGCGATTTTCCGTCGAGCGCTCTGCACGCGAGTGCACCGTTACGGACGGGTACCGAATTATTTACCCTCGAACTATTGAATCGCCCGAATTTTCGACCTCGCGCGCCCGCACCGGCCCCAGCCTGGCCTCATGCACCACCACACACGATCGGACTTCGAGTCCCTGCGCGAACAGGCGGTCACCCTCCGCCGCGACGGCCTGAGCCGCCGCCAGATCCGCGACCGCTTACACATCCACAACAACGACATCCTCAACCGCCTCCTCGAAGGCGAACCACCTCCCGACTGGACCCGCCGCCCGAACGCGAAGGACGGGCTGCGGGCGAGGGCGCGGGAGCTTCGGGAAGAGGGGATGACGTACGACGAGATCGTGGCCGAGCTCGGCGTCTCCAAGAGTTCGGTCTCGCTCTGGGTCCGCGACCTCCCCAAGCCGGCAGCCTCACCGGAGCGCATGCACCGGATGCGGGAGGCCCGCTGGGAACCGCACCGCAAAGCGGTGGCCGAAGCCCGTAAGCAGACGAAGGAGGACGCGGCCCGCGACATCGGCACCCTCACCGAGCGGGAACTGTTCCTCATCGGTGTCGGCCTCTACTGGGCGGAGGGCTCGAAGAGCAAAGCGCATCGCACGGACGAGTCGGTCACGTTCATCAACAGCGACCCGGGCATGATCGAGACCTATCTGGCCTGGCTGAAACTGCTGGCCGTCGGACCCGATCGGCTGCGCTTTCGCGTGCTGATCCATGAATCAGCCGATGTGGCGGCGTCCGAACGCTACTGGGCGGATCTGGTGGGCGTGGATGTCGCAGCTTTCGGCAAGACGACACTGAAGAAGCACAACCCGAAGACCGTCCGCAAGAATGTCGGCGAGGACTACCACGGCTGTCTGGTCGTTCGTGTTCTGCAAGGCACAGAGCTGTACCGTCGCATCGAAGGCTGGTGGTACGGCATAGTGTTGGGAGCGAGGTCAACAGCCTGACGCAATGTCCGGTTTAGACCGCAATAGTCCCCCGTGGTGTAATTGGCAGCACTGTGGCTTTTGGTGCCATCTGTTCGGGTTCGAGTCCTGACGGGGGAGCAAAGCGAAGTTCGGGTCCCGACCTCCGGTCGGGACCCGCCCGCGTTTCGGCCGCAAACCGCACCGGTATCCTTCGGGTGTCCACCACCCGAAGAAGCCGAAGGGCATCCCGTGAGCGCCAACCGCCCGGCCGCCGTCGTCGTTCTCGCAGCGGGTGAGGGCACCCGCATGAAGTCGTCGACCCCCAAGGTTCTGCACGCGATCTGCGGTCGCTCCCTCGTGGGGCACGTCGTCGCCGCCTCCCGTGAGCTGGACCCCGAGCACCTCGTGGTGGTCGTGGGTCACGCCCGTGAGCAGGTCGGCGGGCATCTCGCCGAGATCGACCCGGATGTGCGCACCGCTGTCCAGCACGAGCAGAACGGCACCGGTCACGCCGTCCGCATGGGCCTGGAGGAGCTGGGCAACGGCGGTGTCACCCTCGACGGCACGGTGATCGTCGTGTGCGGCGACACCCCGCTGCTGACCGGCGAGACCCTGAAGAAGCTCGGTGACACCCACGCCGCGGACGGCAACGCCGTCACGGTGCTGTCGGCGGAGGTGCCGGACTCGACCGGGTACGGCCGGATCGTGCGGGACGAGAACACCGGCGCGGTGACCGAGATCGTCGAGCACAAGGACGCCACGGACGCGCAGCGCGCGATCCGGGAGATCAACTCCGGGGTGTTCGCGTTCGACGCGCAGCTGCTGACGGACGCGCTGGGCAAGGTGCGTACGGACAACAGCCAGGGTGAGGAGTACCTCACGGACGTGCTGGGGATTCTGCGCGAGGCCGGGCACCGGGTCGGTGCCGCGGTGGCGGACGATCACCGGGAGATCCTGGGCATCAACAACCGCGTGCAGCTCGCGGAGGCGCGGCGTCTGCTGAACGAGCGGCTGCTGACGCGGGCGATGCTGGCCGGTGTGACGGTCGTGGACCCGGCGACGACGTGGGTGGACGTGTCGGTGACGTTCGAGGCGGACGCGACGGTGCACCCGGGTACGCAGCTGCTGGGCGGTACGCATGTCGCGGCGCACGCGGAGGTGGGTCCGGACGCGCGGCTGAAGGACACGTCGGTGGGTGAGGGCGCGAAGGTGTCGTTCACGGTCGCGGACGGTGCGAAGGTCGGTCCGGGGGCGAGTGTGGGTCCGTACGCGTATCTGCGTCCGGGTACGGACCTGGGGCCGAAGTCGAAGGCCGGCGCGTACGTGGAGATGAAGAACTCGAAGATCGGTGAGGGCACGAAGGTGCCGCACCTGTCGTACGTGGGTGACGCGACGATCGGTGAGTTCACCAACATCGGTGCGGCGAGCGTGTTCGTGAACTACGACGGCGAGGCGAAGCACCACACGACGATCGGTTCGCACTGCCGGACCGGCTCGGACAACATGTTTGTGGCTCCTGTCACGGTCGGGGACGGTGCGTACACCGCCGCCGGCTCGGTCATCACCAAGGATGTGCCCCCGGGTTCGCTGGCGGTCGCGCGCGGCCAGCAGCGGAATATCGAGGGTTGGGTCGCTCGTAAGCGTCCCGGAAGCGCCGCCGCGCAGGCTGCGTCTGCTGCCGGCCAGGAGTCCGACGGCGAGCAGTGATCGTGCTCGGGTGCGCCGTGCGGGGCGTACCGTGATAAGTGCACGCAAACAGGATCTGAGGAGATTTGCTGTGACCGGGATCAAGACGACCGGCGAGAAGAAGCTGATGCTCTTCTCCGGCCGCGCCCACCCCGAGCTGGCTGAGGAGGTCGCCCACCAGCTGGGTGTCGGGCTGGTCCCGACCAAGGCGTTCGACTTCGCCAACGGAGAGATCTACGTCCGTTACCAGGAGTCGGCGCGTGGTGCGGACTGCTTCTTGATGCAGAGCCACACGGCTCCCATCAATAAGTGGATCATGGAACAGTTGATCATGATCGATGCGCTGAAGCGGGCCTCGGCCCGGAGCATCACCGTGGTCATCCCGTCGTACGGGTACGCCCGTCAGGACAAGAAGCACCGTGGCCGCGAGCCGATCTCGGCCCGCCTGATCGCGGATCTGCTGAAGTGCGCGGGTGCCGACCGGATCGTCACGGTCGATCTGCACACCGACCAGATCCAGGGCTTCTTCGACGGCCCGGTGGACCACCTGTTCGCGCTGCCGGTCCTCGCGGACTACGTGGGCGCCAAGGTGGACCGCGAGAAGCTGACGGTGGTCTCGCCGGACGCGGGCCGGGTGCGGGTCGCGGACCGCTGGTGCGACCGGCTGGACGCGCCGCTGGCGATCGTGCACAAGCGCCGGGACAAGGACGTGGCGAACCAGGTCACCGTCCACGAGGTCGTCGGTGACGTGAAGGACCGGGTCTGCGTCCTGGTCGACGACATGATCGACACCGGTGGCACGATCTGCGCCGCGGCGGACGCGCTGTTCGCGAACGGCGCGGCGGACGTCATCGTGACGGCCACGCACGGCATCCTGTCCGGTCCGGCGGCGGACCGGCTGAAGAACTCCAAGGTCAGCGAGTTCGTCTTCACCAACACCCTGCCCACCCCGTCCGAGCTGGAGCTGGACAAGATCACGGTGCTGTCGATGGCGCCGACGATCGCGCGGGCGATCCGTGAGGTGTTCGAGGACGGCTCGGTGACCAGCCTCTTCGAGGAGCAGTGAGCCGGATTCCGTAGCCCGTAGGGGCTTACGGAGATCGACTTTGGGGGCGGCCTCCCCGCCGGGTAGACTCATGGAGTTGCTCGGCGAGGGAGGCCGCACTTTTCTGTGGTGCGGCGGTCCGTTATCGACGCGCTCTTCGTAGCAGGTCTGTCGTGGGCCGGGTGACGCCCCACAGATCCGTCCGGTCGTCCGTCGACCGTGCCGACTACGAGGAGTGCCGCCATGGCTGAGGTCAAGCTCGACGCCAAGATCCGTACCGACTTCGGTAAGGGTGCCGCCCGCCGTTCGCGCCGTGAGGACATGGTTCCCGCCGTGATCTACGGCCACGGTGACGCGCCGAAGCACATCGCCATCCACAACCACGCGCTGATGATGGCCCTGAAGACCCCGAACGCGCTGATCCGTCTGGAGATGGACGGCGAGAGCATGCTGGTCATCCCCAAGGCCGTGCAGCGTGAGGCCATCCGTGGCTTCCTGGTCCACGTGGACTTCCTGGCCGTGCGCAAGGGCGAGAAGGTCACCGTCGAGGTGCCGATCCACGTCGAGGGCGACCTGGCGCCGGGTGCCAACCTGCTGGAGCACCTGCTGAACACCCTGTCGCTGGAGGCCGAGGCCACCCACATCCCGGAGTCGGTGACCGTCTCCGTGGCGGGCCTGGACGCCGGTGACTCGGTGCACGCCAAGGACATCACCCTGCCGACCGGTTCGACGCTGGCCATCGACGAGGAGACCGTGGTGCTCCAGGTCGTCGCGGCGCAGGCCGAGGCGCCGGCGGCGGGCGAGGGCGACGAGTCCGCCGAGGGCTGATCGCTCCCGTAACGGGCGTTACTGTCTCAACCGCTGCCCCGCACTCTCGGTGCGGGGCGGCGGTTGAGCCGTTTCAGGGTGGGTCGCTGCAAGGAGACATGAGGATGACGACGGACGCCGAGGGCCCCTGGCTGATCGCGGGGCTGGGCAACCCGGGCCCGGAGTACGCGGCCAATCGCCACAACGTGGGGTTCATGGTGGCGGATCTGCTCGCGGAGCGGATGCGCGCACGGTTCAAGGCGCACAAGGCGCGGGCGCAGGTCGTGGAGGGCCGGATCGGTCCGCCGGGGCCGGGGAGCCGGCGGGTGGTGGTGGCCAAGCCGATGACGTTCATGAATCTGTCGGGTGGTCCGGTGACGGCGTTGCGGGACTTCTACAAGGTTCCGGTGGCGAACATCGTCGCGGTGCACGACGAGCTGGACATCGATTACGGGGCGCTGCGGCTGAAGCTGGGCGGCGGTGACAACGGGCACAACGGGCTGAAGTCGATGACGAAGTCGCTGGGGCCGGATTATCACCGGGTGCGGTTCGGTATCGGCCGTCCTCCGGGGCGGATGCAGGTGGCGGACTTCGTGCTGAAGGACTTCTCCGGTGCGGAGCGCAAGGAGCTGGACTACTTCGTGGACCGGGCGGCGGACGCGGTGGAGGGGCTGGTGCTGGACGGTCTGGAGCGGGCGCAGAGTACGTACAACTCCTGAGCGGTCCGGTGTTCCGGGGTGCACGGGCCGGTGTCCCAGGTCGCACCGGCCGGCGTCCCAGGTGGCACGGGCCGGCGTCCCAGGTTGACCGCGCGCAGTCATATGGCCAAGGATCGCCGCCATGCCCAAGAGCCGCCCGAGCAGCAAGAAGCGCAGCCGCCCCGTCAAACGCAGCCGTACCCGCCGGATGGGGGAGAGCGCGTACGGGCTGCTGCTCGTCGCCCGTATGGGGCTGATGGGGGCGCTGGCGCTGCTGTTGCTGGTGGCGGGTGTCTGGACGTCGTGGAACACGGCGCGGTACGCGATGCTCGTGGAGGCGCGGGAGCGCGGGACGATGACGGTGACGGCCTGCCACGAGGACCGGTGCACGGGTCCGTATCTGCCGTTGGAGGGCAGTCGGCGCCGGACGCAGGTGTCGATAGCCGCCGCGGCCGCTCCGGACAAGGGTGAGCAGGTCGAGGTGACGGTGCAGCCGGGTACGGACCGGGCCGTCCGTATCGGGGCGGGCGGCATTCTGCACGCGTGGGTGCCGTTCGCGGGGTCGTTGCTGCTGGCGGCCCTGGTGGTGGCGGGCGGGATGAAGCTGCGGCGTACGGCCTGGGTGATGGGGCTGATGGGGACGGTGTTGCTGGGGGCGACGTTCGCGGCGCTGTAGGGCGGGGCGTCCGGGCGGGGCGTCCGCGCGGGGTTTCCGTACTCCGATACGACCGTTGGCCAGGGCACATGCCCTGGCCAACGGTGTTTGTTCTACGGGCCGGCCGTCAGGCTCGCCCGGAGGTGCGCCGTCAGGCTCACCCGGTGTTGCGGAGTCCCGCCGCGACGCCGTTGACGGTGAGCAGCAGCGCCCGCGCCAGTACGGGGTCGGCTTCCTCGCCGCGTTCCGCCGCGGCCCGCTGGCGGTGCAGCAGGGTGACCTGGAGGTAGGAGATCGGGTCGAGGTAGGCGTCCCGGATGTGGAACGTCTGCTTGAGGACCGGGTTGGATTCGAGCAGTTCGCTCTCGCCGGTGACGCGCAGGACTTCCTGGACGGTCAGCTCGTGTTCGGCCTTGATCGTGTCGAAGACGTGCTTCAGTTCGTCGGGGACGAGGGTGTCGACGTAGTGCCGGGCGATCCGCAGGTCGGTCTTGGCCAGCGTCATCTCGACGTTGGACAGGAAGTTGCGGAAGAAGTGCCAGTGCTCGTGCATCTCGTCGAGGACGACGTCGAGTCCGGCTTCGCGGGCGGCCTTGAGGCCCGTGCCGACGCCGAACCAGCCGGGGACGATCTGGCGGGACTGGGTCCAGCCGAAGACCCAGGGGATGGCGCGCAGGCCGTCGAGTCCGGCGCCGGAGTCGGGCCGGCGGGAGGGCCGGGAGCCGAGGTGGAGTTCGGCGAGCTGGTCGACCGGGGTGGACGCGAAGAAGTACGCGGGCAGGTCGGGGTCCTCGACGAGCCGCCGGTACGCGCCGTGGGCGGCGTCGGAGACAGTCTCCATGGCGGCGTCCCAGCGGGCCAGCGCCTCGTCGGACTGGCGCGGCGCGGTGTGCAGCGCGGAGGCCTGGAGGGTGGCGGCGACGGTCAGTTCCAGGTTCTCCCGGGCGAGGGAGGGGACGAGGTACTTGTCGGAGATGACCTCGCCCTGTTCGGTGACCTTGATCTCGCCTTCGAGGGTGCCGTAGGGCTGGGCGAGGATCGCGTCGTGGGAGGGGCCGCCGCCGCGGCCGACGGTGCCGCCGCGGCCGTGGAAGAGGCGCAGGCGTACGCCGTGCCGGTGGGCGACGTCGCGCAGCAGGCGCTGGGCGCGGTGGATCTCCCACTGGGAGGTGGTGATGCCGCCGAACTTGGAGGAGTCGGAGTAGCCGAGCATGACCTCCTGGACGTCGCCGCGCAGGGCGACCAGGCGCCGGTAGGAGGGGTCGGCGAGCATCTCGTCGAGGAGCTGGTCGGCGATCTTCAGCTCGTCGGTGGTCTCCAGGAGCGGCACGATGCCGATCTTGGCCCAGCCGGCGTGCAGGTCGATCAGGCCGGCCTCGCGGGCCAGGACGGTGGCGGCGAAGACGTCGTCGGAGCCCTGGCACATGGAGATGATGTAGGACTCGACGACCTCGGGGCCGAAGGTCTCCTTGGCCTTGAGGACGGTGCGGAAGACGCCGAGGGTCTTGGCGCCGGCCTCGTCGAGGGGGGCGGGGCTGGGGGCGAGGGGGCGGCGCGAGCGCAGTTCCTTGGCGAGGAGCTTGCGGCGGTAGTCGCGCGGCATGTCGGTGTAGCGCCAGGATTCCTCGCCGAGGCGGTCGAAGAGCTGGCCGAGGGCGTGGTGGTGGGCGTCGGCGTGTTCGCGGACGTCCATGGTGGCGAGCTGGAGGCCGAAGGCCGCGATCGTACGGATCGTGCGTTCCAGGCGGCCGTCGGCGACGAGGCCGCCGCGGTGCTCGCGCAGCGAGGTCTGGATGAGGGTGAGGTCCTCGATGAGGCCGGTGGTGCCGAGGTAGTCGCGGCCGGGGACGTGCGGGGTGTCGTTGGCGAGGCGTTCGCGGGTGTTGACGAGCTTCTGGCGGATGCAGGTGGCCTTGAGGCGGTAGGGCTCCTCGGCGTTCAGCCGCTTGTAGCGGGGGCTGATCTCGGGGAGGGCGTCGAGGTCCTGCTGGAGGGAGGCGAGGAGTTCGTCGGTGGCGCCGCAGTTGCGGATGGAGTTGGACAGGGCGCCGCGCAGCTCGTCGACGTGTTCGAGGGCGTCGGTGATGCCGTGTTCGTGCTGGAGGATCAGGACGTCCCAGGTGACCTGGGGGGTGACGTTGGGGTTGCCGTCGCGGTCGCCGCCGATCCAGGTGCCGAAGGTCAGGGGGCGGGTGCCGGGCGGGAGCTGGGCGCCGGCCCGTTCGAGTTCGGCGGCGAGGTCTTCGAGGACGTCGCCGACGGCGCCGCGGCCCAGCTCGTCGAGGTAGTAGATGGCGTTGCGGGCCTCGTCGGTGGGCTCCGGGCGGGCGACGCGCAGTTCGTCGGTCTGCCAGATGAGGTCGATGTTCTCGGCGAGGCGCAGGTCGGCGCGGCGGCGTTCGCCGGTGTCCGTGCGGTCCAGCAGTTCGGCGACCTTGCGGAGCTTGGTCAGGACCGAGCGGCGGGCGGCTTCGGTGGGGTGTGCGGTGAAGACGGGCCGGACGCCGAGGTTGGCGGCGGTGGCGCGCAGGTGCTCGGGGTCGGCGTCCTTGAGCATGTCGGCGGTGCGGGCGAGGATGCCGCCTTCGGCGGCGCGCCGGGCGCGCAGTTCGCGGCCGCGGTGCACCTGCTCGGTGACGTTGGCGAGGTGGAAGTAGGTGGAGAAGGCGCGGACCAGCTTGGCGGCGGTGGCGAGGTCGGTCTCGCCGAGGAGCCGGGCGGCGGCTTCGCCGTCGGTGCGGGTCAGAGCGCGCACCTGTTCGACGAGGTCCAGCAGCTCCTGGCCTTCCTGGCGGACGAGGGTCTCGCCGAGGAGGTCGCCGAGGCGGCGGATGTCGGCGCGCAGGGGGCCGTTGTCGCGTGCGGCACCGGCGGCGGCCGGGGTGTCGGTGGCGCCGGTGCGCTCGTCGTTCGCGGCGGGGGTGGGGTCGGCACTGCTCACAGGTGCGGCTCCTTGCAGTGATCTTCGTGATCTGAGCACGTCCGGGCGCTGGCAGGGGTGCTCCGCAGCGGCTGCCGGGGTGTGCCCGGCGGCGCTGGGGGCGGTTCGCGGACCGCGCTGTCCGACGTTCCCCAGGATAGGTCTCCGCGGCGTCGGCGGATCACCCTGTCCGTTGGGTGGGCACCTACCTGTTCGGGGTGGCGCTCACACCTGGACGTTGTTCATATGTGACGGAACTTGCACGGTTCCCTCACCTTCTTTTGCCGCAATTCGGTCACCCGTCACCGACCTGTCGGACCCTTGCCCGTACCGAGGGCGCTGCCATACTTACGAAACCGTAGGTTACGGTCCCGTAGCCGTGACCGTGCCCCGAGCCCCCGAGCCCCCGAGCCCCCGAGCCCCCGAGCCCCCGAGCCCCCGACGAGGGACACCACATGACCGCTAGCCCCGAAGTCATCGAAGAGTCGCCGAAACCCGCCGAAACCCCGCTGCCGTCCGCGACGCTCGGCAGCGACAGCAAACGCTCGGTCGAACAGATCACCCTGCTGCTGTTCATCACCCTGCCCTTCGTGGCGCTGGTGGCCGCGGTGCCGCTGGCCTGGGGCTGGGGCGTGAGCTGGCTCGATCTGGCGCTGATGGCGGCGATGTACTTCATCGGCTGCCACGGCATCACCATCGGCTTCCACCGCTATTTCACCCACGGCGCCTTCAAGGCCAAACGCCCGCTGCGCATCGCGCTGGCGGTCATGGGGTCGCTGGCGGTCGAGGGACCGCTGGTGCGCTGGGTGGCCGACCACCGCAAGCACCACAAGTTCTCCGACGCCGAGGGCGATCCGCACTCCCCCTGGCGGTTCGGCGAGACGGTGCCGGCGCTGATGAAGGGCCTGTGGTGGGCCCACATCGGCTGGATGTTCGACGAGGAGCAGACGCCGCAGCACAAGTACGCGCCGGACCTGATCAAGGACCCCGCGATCCGCCGGATCTCCCGCCAGTTCGTCCTGTGGACCGTCGTCTCCCTCCTCGTCCCGCCCCTGGTCGGCGGCCTGGTCACGCTGTCCTGGCAGGGCGCGGCCACCGCGTTCTTCTGGGGCTCCCTGGTCCGCGTCGGCCTGCTCCACCACGTCACCTGGTCGATCAACTCGATCTGCCACGCGGTCGGCAAGCGCCCGTTCAAGTCCCGCGACCGCTCCGGCAACGTCTGGTGGCTGGCGGTGCTCTCCTGCGGCGAGTCCTGGCACAACCTGCACCACGCGGACCCGACGTGCGCCCGGCACGGCGTCATGAAGGGGCAGCTGGACTCCAGCGCCCGCCTCATCCGCTGGTTCGAGAAGGCCGGCTGGGCGTACGACGTGCGCTGGCCGAACGCCTCCCGCCTCGACGCGAAGCGCGCGGACGCCGTCGCACCCGGGGGTACCGGGCGGTGACAGCCGGGGAAGGCATGATTGACGGGTGGCGATCGACGGCAGCAGCGTGAACGACAACCAGGGCAAGGCCCCCTCCGGCGCGGGGACCCGGCGCACCCGCAGAGTGCGGATGACGGGCGCCCAGCGCCGTGAGCAGCTGCTCGACATCGGTCGCGCCCTGTTCGCGGAGCGCGGCTTCGAGGGCACCTCGGTCGAGGAGATCGCGGCGAAGGCCGGCGTCTCCAAGCCGGTCGTCTACGAGCACTTCGGCGGCAAGGAAGGGCTGTACGCGGTCGTGGTGGACCGCGAGATGCGCCAGCTGCTGGACATGGTCACCGGCGCCCTGACCGCCGGCCACCCCCGCGAACTCCTCGAACAGGCCGCCTTCGCCCTCCTCGACTACATCGAGACCTACACCGACGGCTTCCGCATCCTGGTCCGCGACTCCCCCGTGGCCCAGTCCACCGGCACCTTCGCCTCCCTGATCAGCGACATCGCCACCCAGGTCGAAGACATCCTCGGCCTGGAATTCAAGGCCCGCGGCTTCGACCCGAAACTGGCCCCGCTGTACGCCCAGGCCCTGGTGGGCATGGTCGCCCTGACCGGCCAGTGGTGGCTCGACGTCCGCAAACCCAAAAAACCCGAGGTCGCCGCCCACCTGGTGAACCTCGCCTGGCACGGCCTGGACGGCCTGGAGCCGAAGCCCCGCCTGATAGGCCATCGGCGGGCCTGACCCCGGCCCGACCCGGACCCGCTCCCCCACCACGAGCCGGTAGAGAGCCCTGCGCGCACACCCGCATGCGCTCGCGGCCCCTGAGCCACTTCATGGAGCGGCAGTCCGATCGCCCCCAAACACCCCGTAACCCCTTTTGTGCGACACTCCCCATTACTCCACATAAATTCGACCGAATTCCCCAAGCTGCGCGCCGCTATTTCCACCCCCTTTACCTCCCCATCGCCAAATCAAATACCTCCACGCGCTATAGTCGCCTCGCTTTCGCGGACAGCAACTCCCCTCCCCGCCTCGATATCCACCACGCGGACGCCGTAACCTCTCCCTACGGCATTCAGGGAAAGACCCGGCCGATACAGCCGCACTCCACGGGGGGGAGACCGCGACATGGCAAATGACTTCCGGATCGACGTCGCGCGCGTAGAGAAGATGCTCACCGAGCTCTCGGACGCCGACGACCGCATGCGGGACGCCCAGAAGCGCCTGAACAAGGTGGGCCCGAAGGCCCTGGGGACCGACGGCCTCGACGACGCCTGCGACGAGTTCCAGGGCCAGTGAGGCCGCGGGGCAACAGGCTGTGGGGCACACACTGATGGTGACCGTACGAGCCGAGGAGCGCCGTATCGCTGCCGAGGTGACGTCACCTTGCGCGCGTCGGACCGTCGGCCTCGATTCCGCCTTCGGTTGAGACCATCCCAGCGCCCTACAGAATCCGGTGGTGCGCCGTGTGCGGCCCCGTAAGGAGAACTGAGCCATGTGGCCAGACTTGGAACAAAAGATCGTTGCGGCTCTGCCTCAGGACGAGCGGTTCGTGGGCGGGTTCAGCGTCATGCGGGCGACCACCGGCCAGGACTCGGTGAGTTCCGACGCGCCGGCCGAGCGTCGGCCGCGGGTGCTGGCCGGGGAGGGCGGTCTGTGGGGTGCCGTCATCTCGGCCTTCTTCAAGGGGGTCATCAACGATGTGGGGTCGCCGTCGACCCGGGAGGGCACCGAGGATCCCGCCAAACGTCCGAAGCGGCAGCGGAAGAACGCCTCGTTCTTCGGCGGCTGGGACAGCCTGGCCGGGCAGTGGCTGGCGGCGGCACAGCCTCGCTCCCGTGCGGGGCTGGTCACTACCGTGGTCCTCACCGACAAGCAGCTGCGCTTCGTGTACGTACCCAGCCGGCGTCTGACCGGCCGCCTCGGCGACACGGTCGAGCTGGGGGCGTCTTTCTCGCCTGGATCCCTGACTTGGACGCGCCGCAGGAACACGCACTTGGACGTGCAGTTCGGGTTCACCGACGGGTCCTGGGGCACGGTCATGGTCGCGCCGGAAGAGGATTTCCTCAAGGTTTTTCCCGCGACTCTCAGCCATACGGTTCCCATCCCGTAGCCCCTCACCTTCTTGCGGAAGACGTACAGGAATCCGGGAAGCCCCGTCAGTTGTCGCTTCCAGGAATCCCAACCGGTTTCTGGTCCGATCGTGCACACGAAGCTCCGGCCCCATAGCCCGATGCCTTCTCGCCTCGCCAAGGAGTTATGCGTCTCGACACCCGGACTTGAGCAGAAGGTTCGGTCCGCGATCCCGCCGGGCGAGGAACTGGTGGTCGGCTTTGAGGGCTCGCGTTCGTCGGCGTTCAGCCGCGGTCGAAGACCGGGGCGGCCGCTGTCATGGCCGTCACCGATGTGTGTACGCGTTTTGTCTATGTGCAGTGCCGGCGGGTCCGGGGCGGGCTGGGTGAGGCCGTTGAGCTGGGGGCCTCGTTTTCGCGTGATGCTCTGGTGTGGACTCGGCGGCACGAGCCGAAGAATGAGATGCAGTTCGGGTTTTCCGACGGGTCGTGGGGGACTCTGTTCGTCCCCGGCGAGGACGAATTCATGAGGCATTTTCCGGAGACGCTGGGTCACCAGGCCCCCATTCCGTAGATCCCTGGCTCATTCCAGGAATTCCAGCCGGTTGCCCACGGGGTCGTACGCGTAGAAGCGGTGGTGGCCCGGGAGGCTGTCGTCCCAGACCACAGCAGTGCCGTGGGTGGTGAGGCGGGTGGCGTAGGTGTGGATGTCGGTTACGCGGAAGGCCGGGTGGGCCTTTCGGGCGGGCTTGAAGCCGGGGTCGGTGCCCAGGTGGAGCTGGGTGGTGGGGCCGGCCTCGAACCAGCATCCGCCTCGGCCGGCCAGGGTGGCCGGCTTGGGGATTTCCCGTAAGCCGAGGGTGCCGCCGTAGAACGCGCGCAGGATGGTTTCGCTGCCGGGTGGTGCGGCGAGCTGGACGTGGTCGAGGCCGGTGATCATGGGTTCACCTCAGGGGGTCATCGTTCCGTGCGGGCCACCACGAAGATCCGGCGGAACGGGAAGACCGTGCCGTGCGGGCCGGGTGGGTAGGACTTGCGGAGCAGGTCGCGGTATTGCGACAGGAATTCGTCGCGGGCGGCCGGGTCGTCCTCCAGGGCGGTCAGTACGGGGCGCAGGGCGGTGCCCTTGACCCAGTCGAGGACCGGGTCCTCGCCCTGGAGGAGCTGGACGTACGTCGTCTCCCAGGCGTCCACCGCGCAGCCGAGCGCGGTGAGGCGTTCCAGGTAGGCGGTGGGGTCGAGGATGTGGACGAAGCGGCGGCCGTGGGCGGCGAGGCGGTCGCGCCACTGGGGTTCGTCGCAGAGTTCGCCGAGCAGTGCGTGGCTGGGCGCGGTGAAGTTTCCGGGGACCTGGAAGGCGAGGGTGCCGCCGGGGGTGAGGCCGTCGATCCAGGCCGGGAGGGATTCGGGGTGGTTCGGGACCCACTGCAGCGCCGCGTTGGAGACGATCAGGTCGAACGGTTCGGCGGGGCGCCAGTCGGTGGCGTCGGCGTGGGCGAAGTCGAGGTGGCCGCCGCCGGGGGTGGGTCCGGCGTAGAGGTCGGCTTCCTTGAGCATGTCCGCCGAGCTGTCCAGGCCGGTGATGTGCGCGTCGGGCCAGCGGTCGGTGAGCTGGACGGTGACGTTGCCGGGGCCGCAGCCGAGGTCGGCGATGCGGGCGGGGCGGTTGCGGTGGGGCAGCTCGGGTATGCGGGCGAGCAGATCGTGGAACGGGCGCGAGCGGTGTCCGGCGTGGCGCAGGTACTGCTGTGGATCCCAGGTTGGTGCGACGTGCATGTTCGAACCCCTTCGGCTGACGCAGGGTTGGTACAGGCCACGCGAGCGCGGCGTGAGCCCATCGCCGACGATGCCCAATAGTCCACGGAAATATATCTTTGCGTCAAGAGACTTGACGTCAAGAGACTTCATGTCGACAGACCAACTACACTGATCGACATGGAGGACGAGGTCGACCGACTGGTCGCAGCATGGCGCCGGGAGCGCCCGGACCTCGACGTGGAACCGCTTGAGGTCCTCAGCCGCATCAGCAGGCTGGCCAGACACCTCGACCGCGCGCGCCGCCTCGCCTTCTCCGAGGTCGGCCTGGAGCCCTGGGAGTTCGACGTGCTCACCGCGCTGCGCCGCGCGGGGGCTCCGTACCAGCTCTCCCCCGGCGCACTCCTCACCCAGACCCTGGTCACCTCCGGCACGATGACCAACCGCATCGACCGGCTCGCGAAGAAGGGTCTGGTCGAACGGCTGCCCGACCCCAGCGACCGGCGCGGGGTGCTGGTGCGGCTGACGCCGGAGGGGCGCGAGGCGGCCGACGAGTCGCTGGCCGGACTGCTCACGCAGGAGCGCGCGATCCTGGCCGAGCTGTCCCCGCAGCAGCGCGGTGAACTGGCCGGTCTGCTGCGGCAGTTGACGGCGCCGTTCGACAACGTTCCGGGCTGACGGCCGGACCGGGCCGCCGCCGGGCCCCGCCACGTCCACTTGCCGCGCCCCCGCCCGTTGGGCTTGGATCGCGACCATGAGCCAGCACGGCCCGCGGGGCCAGCAGGGGCACGACGGCGGGCCAGGGCACGAGGACCGGCACGGGCAGCAGGGCCGGTATACGCAGCAGGACCTGTACGGGCAGCAGGGCCGCCCCCGGCGGCAGGGGCACCGGCGGCCCGCGGGAGCGCCGGACGGATCGAGGTTCACCGGGCGTACGGTCCTGGTCACCGGTGCCGCCGCCGGGATCGGCGCGGCCACCGCCGACCGGCTGGCGGCAGAGGGCGCGCAGGTGCTGCTCCTGGACATCGACGACGAGCGCGGCGAGCGCACCGCCCGCCGGATCCGGGCCCTCGGCGGCCGGGCCTCGTACGAGCACTGCGACGTGGCACGGGAGGACCACTGGCAGCGAGCCGCGCACGCCGCCCGGCAGCGGTACGGGCCGGTGGACGCGCTGGTCAGCAACGCCGCGCGGCAGGGGCCGCACGCGCCCGCCGACGTGACCGCGCCGGCGGACTGGGACCGGCAGCTGGCGGTGAACCTGACCGGGGCGTTCCTGGGCGTGCGGGCCGTACTGGCGGACCTGCGGGAGCGGTGCGGCGCGGTCGTGCTCACCTCGTCGGTGCAGGCGCACTTCGGCCTGCCGGGCCGTCCCGCGTACGCCGCGACGAAGGCGGGGCTGACCGGGCTGGCGCGCCAGCTGGCGGTCGAGTACGGGCCGCGGGTGCGGGTGAACAGTGTGCTGCCGGGGCCGGTGCTGACGGCGGCCTGGGAGGCCGTCGGCGAGGCGGACCGGCGGGCCAGCGCCGAGGCGACCGCGGCCGGGCGCCTCGGGCGGCCCGAGGAGGTGGCGACCGCCATCGCGTTCCTGCTCTCCGACGACGCGTCGTACGTGACCGGCGCCGACCTGGTCGTGGACGGCGGCTGGAGCGTGCGGAAGGAGTCGTCCTGACGGGGAGGCGCCGGGACACCGAGGCGTCGACGCCCCCGTAAGGCCGGATGTGCGCGCTGCGGCGCCCTGCCGCGGGAATCATGACGGTACGGGCGGCCCGCCCCGTGCTCCTCGGCCGCGCCGCCCGCAGCTCGTGCCGCCACTCGTCGCGACCAAGGGAACCCGATGGGCATCCATTTCGGTGCGGACTACAACCCCGAGCAGTGGCCCGAGGAGGTGTGGGAGGAGGACATCGGCCTGATGAAACGGGCCCACGTCACCATGGTCACCGCCGGGATCTTCTCGTGGGCGAAGGCCGAGCCCCGGCCCGGCGCGTACACCTTCGACTGGTTCGACCGGGTCATGGACGGCCTCGGCGGCGCGGGCATCCGCGTCTGTCTGGCCACCATGACGGCCTCCCCGCCGCCCTGGCTCACCCGCGCGCACCCTGAGGTGCTGCCGCAGGGCCCGGACGGGCAGCGCCGCTGGCCCGGCGGACGGCAGCACTACTGCCCGTCCAGCCCGGTCTACCGCGAGCACGCGGTCCGGCTCGTCGAGCGGCTCGCCGCCCGGTACGCGGGGCACCCGGCGCTGGCCCTGTGGCACGTCGGCAACGAGTACGGCTGCCACACCCGCCAGTGCTTCTGCGACGTGTCCGCCGCGGACTTCCGGCGGTGGCTGCGCGAGCGGTACGGGAGCGTGGCGCACCTCAACGACGCGTGGTCCACGGCCTTCTGGTCGCAGGCGTACACGGATTTCGAGGAAGTGCTGCCGCCGCGTACCGCGCCCACCTTTCCCAACCCGGCCCATCAGCTGGACTATCTGCGCTTCAGCGACGAGGCGCTGCGCGACTGCTACCTGGCGGAGCGGGAGGTGCTGGCGCGCCTGAGTCCGGGGATGCCGGTGACCACGAACCTGATGCCGTTCCACAAGCCGGTGGACGCCTTCGCGTGGTCGCGCGACATGGACGCGATGGCGCTGGACTTCTATCAGGACCCGTTCGACCCGCAGACGCATCTGAAGGCCGCGTACACCTTCGACCTGATGCGTTCGGCGCGTGGCGGGCAGCCCTGGCTGCTGCTGGAGCAGGCGCCCGGCGCGGTCAACTGGCGGGCGCGCAACGGCCCCAAGCCGCCGGGCGCGATGCGCCTGTGGAGCTGGCAGGCCGTCGCGCAGGGCGCGGACGCCGTCCTGTACTTCCAGTGGCGGCAGTCGCGCGGCGGCGCGGAGAAGTTCCACTCGGCGATGGTGCCGCACGCCGGTACGGACACCCGGATCTTCCACGAGGTGTGCGACCTGGGGCGGGAGCTGGCGTCCGTACCGGAGCTCGCGGGGACGCGGGCGGTGCGGCCGACGGCGGCGCTGGTGACGGACTGGGACAGCTGGCGGGCCCTGGAGCTGGACTCGCACCCGTCCACGGCGCTGCGCCTGCCGGAGCTGGCGCTGGGGCACTACCGGCCGCTGTTCGAGGCGGGGGTGGCGTGCGACGTCGTGCCGCCGGACCGTGATCTGTCCGGCTACCGGCTGGTCGTCGTGCCGAACCTGTACCTGATGACGGAGGCCGTCGCGCGGCGCCTGGCGTCGTACGTGCGGGGCGGGGGCCGGCTGCTGGTGTCGTTCTTCTCCGGGGTCGTGGACGACTGCGACCGGGTGCATCCCGGCGGCTGTCCGGGGCCGCTGCGGTCGCTGCTGGGCCTGCGGGTCGAGGAGTTCTGGCCGCTGGACGAGGGCGCGACGGTGCGCGTGCGGGGCCTGGCGGGGGTACGGGGCCGGGGTGGCGGCCGGGCGCGTACGGGAGCGGCGGGGGCCTGGGAGCTGCCCGACGGTACGGCCGACCTGTGGTCGGAGGCGATCCGCCTCGAAGGCGCCGAGCCCGTCGCGGAGTTCGCGGACGGCGACCTGGCGGGCTCCCCGGCCGTCACCCGGCACGGTTACGGCGCGGGCACGGTCACGTACGTCGGCACCCGCCTCGAACCGTCGCTGATGCGCGCCCTGACGGACGGCGTACGGGAGGCGGCGGGCGTGCGGCCGGTGCTGGCCGGACTGCCCGAAGGCGTGCAGGCCACCGTCCGGGAAGGCGCCGGCGGCCGCTTCCTCTTCCTGCTCAACCACGGCACGCGGGCAGCCGACATCGCCCTGCCGTGCCCGATGGCCGACGCGCTCGCCGGGACGCGCGGGGAGCGGGCGGAGCACACGTACCGGATAGGGCTGCCGGCCCGCGGGGTGGCCGTGCTCAAGGACCTGCACGGGGCGGTGTCCGCGGGCGGCTGACCGGGGACCGGCCGGTGCCGGGCGCGGCGCGGGCGGGCCCGCGCCGCGCCCGGAGCCTGTGTCATGACCCCGGCTCTCAGGTCAGCGCGGACGCCGCGGCGGTGGCCGGTTCGAGTTCCACCGGGCCCACGCCGGCCCGCCGCGCCAGCGCCACGGCGGCGAGCGTCGAGTGGACGCCCAGTTTGCCGAGCACGTTCTGCATGTGCGTACGGACCGTGTGCGGGGACAGGAACAGCCGCTCGGCGACCGCCTTGCGGCCCAGGCCCGCCACCATGCAGCGCAGCACCTCGCGCTCGCGCGGCGTCAGCGACTCCACCAGCCGCTCGCTCTCCGTACGGTGCTTGCGCGCGGCCGTCAGCTCCCGCAGGACGCCGGTCAGCAGCGCGGGCGGCAGATGCGTCTCGTCGCGCAGCACGCCGCGGATGACGGCGAGCAGGCGGGAGAGCGAGCAGTCCTTGGCGACCCAGCCGCCGGCCCCCGCCTGGAGGGCGAAGGCGGCCCGGCGCGGGTCGTCCTTCTCGGCGAGCACGACGGTACGGACGTACGGGTAGGCCGTACGGACGCCGGCGACCAGCGAGATGCCGTCCAGCGGGCCGCCGTCACCGGCGCTGTCGCGGCCCGGCGTGGGCCGGTCCGGTACGGACGCCAGCGGCGCCGCGACGGTGCCGAGGTCGGCGTCGATGAGCATCACGTCGAAGCGCCGGCCGTCCGTGGCCGCCCGCTCCAGGCTGCGCAGAGCCGCCGGTCCGCTGCCGGCCGCGGCCACGTCCACGTCCTGTTCGGCCGCGAGCGCGGCCGCCAGGGACTCGGCGAAGATGCGGTGGTCGTCGACCACCAGAACCCGGATGCGTTGCACTGAGACCCCCTGTCTCGGGGAACGGACCAAGTGGGCACGGCGCCCGGGACAAAGGCCGACGCAGCCGCACGGCCGCCGCCGTGCCGCCTGGCTACCCCACCCCGGGCGTCGTACCCGACTGTCTCGCCCCCTGATCAGCACCGGCCCCCACCGGTGCTGGGACTCAGAGTACGGACGGGGTGCGGCAACGGAAGGCTATTGGCAAAACTGCCCGGCCCAAGTGTTCACAGTGGGGCCCAGCGGCCATCGAGGGGCACAAGTCGACAAGGTTCGTCCGAATCCGATCGGCCGGGGCGGCCGGCTGGAGGCGCCCGGGGCCGGGTGAGCACCGGGCGCCGTGCTTCAGAGCAGCCGCCGGGCTCCCGCGCCCGGAACGGCCGGAAAGATCCGTGGTGCCGTGTGCCCGGCGGCCGTGAACGCCTCGGTGACCCGCGCGGCGACGGTGTCCGCGTCCGTCTCCTCGACCAGGACGACGGCCGAGCCGCCGAATCCGCCGCCGGTCATCCGGGCGCCCAGCGCGCCCGCCGCGACCGCCGTGTCGACGGCGAGGTCCAGTTCGGCGCAGGAGACCCGGAAGTCGTCGCGCAGCGAGGCGTGCCCGGCGGTCAGCAGCGGGCCGATGGCCCGGGTCTCGCCGGCGTCCAGGCGGGCGATGACGTCCTCGACGCGCCGGTTCTCGGTGACGACGTGCCGTACGACGGCCTGTACACCGGGCACGCCGTCGCCCGGCCCGTGCTGCTCGGTGGCGACTTCTTCCAGGACGTCGGGCAGGTGCGCGTACGGCACATCGCGCAGCGCGCGTACGCCGAGCGCCCGCGCACCGCGCTCGCACAGGGCGCGGCGCTGGGCGTACGCGCCGTCCCCCAGCTCGTGCTTGACCCGGGTGTCCACGACCAGGAGCCGCAGCCCCTCCCCCGCCAAATCGAACGGTACGTGCCGCTGGGAGAGGTCGCGGGTGTCGAGGAACAGCGCGTGGCCGTCCACGCAGCAGGCGGCGGCGGTCTGGTCCATGATGCCGCAGGGCACACCCACGAAGGCGTTCTCGGCGCGCTGCGCGAGCTGTGCCAGGCGCTGCCGGGTGAGCCCGAGCCCGTACAGGTCGTCGAGGGCCAGGGCGGTGACGACCTCCAGGGCGGCCGACGAGGACAGTCCGGCGCCGACCGGGACGGTGCTGTCGTAGTGGAGGTCGGCGCCGCCGACGGGCAGTCCGGCCTCGCGCATCGCCCAGACGACGCCCGCGGGGTAGGCCGCCCAGCCGCCGTCGGGGGCCGGACGCAGGGCGTCCAGCCGCAGTTCGACGGTCTGGCCGTCGCCGCTACCGCTGTCGCCGTCGCCGTCGCCGGAGTGCACCCGCAGGACGCCGTCGGTGCGGGGTGCGGCGGCGGCGAGGGTGGTGTGCGGCAGCGCCAGCGGCATCACGAAGCCGTCGTTGTAGTCGGTGTGTTCGCCGATCAGGTTGACGCGGCCGGGCGCCGCCCACACTCCGGCGGGGGCGGCGCCGTACACCTCACGGAAGCGCTCGGCGGTGTGCCGGGCACGCTGCCCCTGGTCCGCGGCCGGGTCGCTGGTGTGCGTCACGGCGTACCGGCCTCCCCGCGCTGTGCGAACGCCCAGGCGTCCGCGACGATGTCGGCCAGGCCGGTGCGGCTGGGGCGCCAGCCGAGCCGGTCCGCCGCGGTCCGCGCGGAGGCGACCAGGACGGCGGGGTCGCCGCCGCGGCGGCCCGCCACGACCTCGGGGACGGGGTGGCCGGTGACCTTGCGGACGGTCTCGACGACCTCGCGTACGGAGAAGCCGTTGCCGTTGCCGAGATTGCAGATCAGGTGTTCGCCGGGGGCCGCTGCCGTCAGGGCGAGGAGGTGGGCCTCCGCCAGGTCCGCGACGTGGATGTAGTCGCGTACGCAGGTGCCGTCGGGCGTCGGGTAGTCGTCGCCGTAGACGGAGATGGCCTCGCGCTTGCCCTGGGCGACCTGGAGGACGAGCGGGATCAGGTGCGACTCGGGGTCGTGGCGCTCGCCGCAGTCACCGTAGGCGCCCGCGACGTTGAAGTAGCGCAGCGAGACGGCGGCCAGGCCGTGCGCCGCGCACTCGCCCGCGATCATGTGGTCGACGGCGAGCTTGGAGGCGCCGTACGGGCTGGTGGGCGCGGTGGGCGCGGACTCGGTGATCGGGGTGGTCTCCGGCTCGCCGTAGGTGGCGGCGGTGGAGGAGAAGACCAGGGTGCGCACGCCTGCGGCGCGCATCGCGGCGAGCAGGTCCATGGTGCCGCCGACGTTGTTGCGCCAGTACTTCTCGGGGTCCGTGACCGACTCGCCGACCTGGGAGAAGGCGGCGAAGTGCAGGACCGCGTCGTAGGAGGCGTCCAGGTGGCGGGCGGCGTCCTGGACGCGGCCCTCGACGAAGCGGGTGCCGGCCGGGACGCCCTCGCGGTGCCCGGTGGACAGGTCGTCGAGGACCGTGACGGTGTGCCCGGCCTCGACCAGGTGGGCCGCCACGACGCTGCCCACGTATCCCGCGCCGCCGGTGACCAGGTACTTGTTGCTCACTCGCTCGCTACCTCTCGCAGTCGCTCGGCCGCGGCCTCCGGCGGCACGTCGTTGATGAACACGTTCATGCCGGATTCGGAACCCGCGAGGAACTTGAGCTTGCCGGAAGTACGGCGGACGGTGAAAAGCTCCAGATGGAGCGCGAACTCGCCGCGGTCTGCGGCGTACAGCGGCGCCTGGTGCCAGGCGGAGATGTACGGGGTCGGCGGCTCACCGGGGCCGAAGATCCGGTCGAAGCGCCGCAAGACTTCCAGATAGACCTGTGGGAACTCTGTGCGCGCGTCCTCGCCGAGGGCGAGCAGGTCGGGGACGCGGCGCTTGGGGTAGAGGTGGACCTCGTACGGCCAGTGCGCGGCGTACGGGACAAAGGCGGTCCAGTGTTCCGCGTCCAGGACGACGCGGCGGCCGTCGGCGCGTTCGTCGGCCAGGACGTCGTCGAAGAGGTTGCGGCCGCCGGTGCGTTCGCGGTGGGCGGCGAGCTGGGTGAGCATCCGTTCGGTGCGCGGGGTGGTGAAGGGGTAGGCGTAGATCTGGCCGTGCGGGTGGCCGAGGGTGACGCCGATCTCCGCGCCGCGGTTCTCGAAGCAGAAGACCTGCCGGACGCCGGGGAGTTGGGAGAGTTCGGCGGTGCGGTCGGTCCAGGCCTCCAGGACGAGCGCGGCCTGTTCCTCGGTGAGGGCGGCGAAGGAGGCGTCGTGGTCGGGGGTGAAGCAGACGACCTCGCAGCGGCCGGTGTCGCCGGCCAGGGAGGGGAAACGGTTCTCGAAGACGGCGACGTCGTAGTCGGCGGCGGGGATCTCGGTGCCGTGGCCGTCACGGGAGGGGCACAGCGGGCAGGCGTCGGCCGGCGGGTGGTACGTACGGCCCTGGCGGTGCGAGGCGATCGCCACCGCGTCGCCGAGGAGGCGGTCGTGGCGGATCTCGGAGGCGGTGGAGACCGGGTCGAGCGGGCGGCGGTCGGTGTCGTCGCGCACCACGTCGTCGCGCAGGTCGTAGTAGATGAGCTCCCGGCCGTCGGCGAGCCGGGTCATCGTCTTCTTCACTGGAGCACTCCTCGGGCACCCGTCACACACCCATCAAACACAAACACACACAATGAAGCACAACTAAACAACCCAGTCAACGCCCGGCCCCGGCCGGATCGGCACCCGGAGATTACGGCACAAAGCACCCACCCCGATCACGATGGGGCCACGAGAACGAACAAAAGTCTTCAGTTTCTGAAGGAGCGCGCGTAGGTTCCTGTGCGTTCATCACGCACAGAGAAGTGAGTGCCCCATGATCACCTTGGCCGCAGGGCTACGGCTGCCCACCAACGGACTCGACTACGCGATTCTGGCCGTCTATTTCGCCGTCGTCCTCGGCATCGGCTTCGCCGCCCGGCGCAGCGTGAAGACCAGCCTGGACTTCTTCCTGTCCGGGCGGTCGCTGCCCGCCTGGGTCACCGGTCTGGCCTTCGTCGCCGCCAACCTCGGCGCCACCGAGATCCTCGGCATGGCCGCCACCGGCGCGCAGTACGGCGTCGCCGTCGTGCACTGGTACTGGATCGGCGCCATCCCCGCCATGGTGTTCCTCGGCCTGGTGATGATGCCGTTCTACTACGGCTCGCGGGTGCGCTCCGTACCGGAGTTCCTGCTCCAGCGCTTCGACAAGTCGGCGCACCTGCTCAGCTCGGTGCTGTTCGCCTTCGCCGCCATCCTCATCGCGGGCGTCAACCTCTACGCCCTGTCGATCGTCGTGGAGGCGCTGCTGGGCTGGCCGCAGTGGGTCGCCATCGTCGTCGCCGGGCTGTTCGTGCTCGTGTACATCACCATCGGCGGCCTGTCCTCGGCGATCTACAACGAGGTCCTCCAGTTCTTCGTCATCCTGGCCGCGCTCATCCCGATCTGCGTCATCGGGCTCAAGCGGGTCGGCGGCTGGGACGGGCTGACCTCGTCGCTGGAGAAGAGTCACGGGCACAGCTTCCTGACGGCCTGGGACGGCACCGGCATCGGCGAGCCCAACGCGCTCGGCGCCAACTGGCTGACGATCATCCTCGGCCTGGGCTTCGTGCTCTCCTTCGGCTACTGGACCACCAACTTCGCCGAGGTGCAGCGCGCCCTGTCCGCCAAGAACCTCTCGGCCGCGCAGCGCACCCCGCTGATCGCCGCCTACCCGAAGATGTTCATCGCCTTCCTGGTGATGATCCCCGGCCTGGTCGCCGCGGTCGTCATGCCGAAGATCGGCCAGGAGGGCTCCGACCTGACGTACAACGACGCGATTCCGCTGCTGATGCGGGACCTGCTGCCCAACGGCGTCCTGGGCATCGCGGTCACCGGTCTGCTGGCCGCGTTCATGGCGGGCATGGCTGCCAACGTCTCGTCGTTCAACACCGTCTTCACCTCCGACATCTGGGCGAAGTACGTACGGCCCGGCCGCGAGGACCGCTACTACCTGCGGTTCGGCCGTCTGGTGACCGCCGTCGGCGTGCTGTGCAGCATCGGTACGGCCTTCCTGGCCGCCAGCTTCAACAACATCATGGGCTACCTCCAGACGCTGTTCTCGTTCTTCAACGTGCCGATGTTCGTGGTGTTCATCATCGGCATGTTCTGGAAGCGGGCCTCCATGAAGTCCGGTGTGTGGGGCCTGGTCGCGGGCACCACCGCCGCGATGATCAACTACTTCTGGATCTACAAGCAGGGCATCATCACCATCCCCACCGACCAGGGCGCCAACTTCGTCTCCGCGATCGTCGCCTTCGTCGTCGGCGCCGTGGTGATGGTCGGTGTCACCCTGTTCACGCAGCCCAAGCCCGAGGCGGAGCTGGCCGGTCTGGTCTACGGCACCCTCCCCCGGCCTTCGGCCGGGGGGACCCCCGTCCCCGGCCTGGACGAGCCGCCCGCCAAGGGCGACGACGCCTGGTACCGCAGGCCGGCCCTGCTCGGCTGGGGCGCGATCGTCCTCGCCGCGCTCTGCTACCTCCCGTACTCCTTCTGACGCCCGCCACCCAGCCGAAGGAACGCACGCACCATGAGTGACTACCAGCACGAGGTCGAACTGGAGCGCAGGTCGGCCACGGCCGCCCGGCTCTTCGACATCCGGCTCGTCATCGGCGGCCTGTTCACGCTCTACGGCGTCATCGTCATGATCGCCGGGTTCGCCGTCTCCGACGCGGACCTGAAGAAGGCCGAGGACATCAACATCAACCTCTGGACCGGTCTGGGCATGCTGCTGCTCGGCCTGTTCTTCCTGGCCTGGATCAAGCTGCGCCCGATCGTCCCGCCGACCGCCGAGGAACTCGCGGCCCTCCAGGAGGACACCGGCTGACGGCGCGCGTCACGGCGGCGGGACGGTCTCGGCCCCCGCCGCCTCCCGCTCCCGCGCGCCCGCGCCCCGCGTCGCCGCCCGGTCCAGCAGTCCCGTACGGGCCGCCAGCGCCGCCGCCTCCAGCCGCGAGCCCACGCCCAGCTTCATCAGCACCCGCTGCACATGCGTACGGGCGGTGCTCGGCGCGATGCCCATCCCGGCCGCGATCAGCCGGGTGTCCTCGCCCTCGGCGACCCGCACCAGCACCTCGACCTCGCGCGGCGTGAGCATCTGGAGCAGCCGGGCGCCCTCGTCGTCGGGCTGGGCGGCCGGATGCAGCAGCTCCTCGAAGGCTTGCTGGAGCAACTGCGGCGCGATCGCCGCCTCGCCGGCCCGCGCCTTCATCATGGCGCGTTCCACGCCCTCGATCCGCTCGTCGTGGCGTACGTAGCCGGAGGCGCCCGCGGCGAAGGCGGCCGCGATGCCGCGCGGGTTGGGCACCGGACCGAGCACCACGACCGCGACCTGCGGCCGCTCCTTCTTGATCCGTACGACCGGGTCGAAGGCGCCCGGCTCGGCCGGGGACGCCGTGCCCAGCAGGCACACTTCGGGCGCGCGGCTCACCACCAGGTCCGCCGCCCCGGCGCTCGGGGCGGCCGCCGCGAGCACGCGGTGCCCGCGCAGTTTCAAGGCCGAGGCGAGTGCCTCGGCGAGCAGTCGGTGATCGTCGACCACCATCAGCCGCACGCCCATTGCAGCAACCCCCCAAATTCCCCGGCGAGCCCAGCCCCCCGGCCCTCGCCAGGCCCCTTGCCCCCGGAAGCTACACGCTTGTTCGACATTGCGCGCCCCCTCAGGGGAAGAAGCCTGTCGCCATGCTGAAATCCCGGCCAATCGGGGGGAGTTACCCCCAACTTCTTGGCCGAATGTGACAGGAGATGCACCGGAGCCGATCGATCGTGACCGGCTCCGGTGGTGGCGGCGTGTCCGCTACGCGTCCTCCGCCAGCTCCAGCCACCGCATCTCCAGCTCTTCCCGCTCGCCCACCAGCTCCCGCAGCTGCGCGTCCAGCCCGGCCACCTTCTCGAAGTCCGTGGCGTGCTCGGCGATCTGCGCGTGCAGCTTCGTCTCCTTCTCGCCGATGCGGTCGAGCTGCCGCTCGATCTTCTGCAGCTCCTTCTGCGCCGCCCGCGTCACGGCCGCCGGCTTCTGCTTCGGCGCGTCCTGCGCCGGGGCCGGCGCGGGCGCCGCCGCGTCGATCACCTGCCGGCGCCGCTCCAGGTACTCGTCCAGACCGCGCGGCAGCATCCGCAGCGTCGCATCGCCCAGCAGCGCGAACACCCGGTCGGTGGTCCGCTCGACGAAGTACCGGTCGTGGCTGATGACCACCAGCGACCCCGCCCAGCCGTCGAGCAGGTCCTCCAGCTGCGTCAGCGTCTCGATGTCCAGGTCGTTGGTCGGCTCGTCCAGGAACAGCACGTTCGGCTCGTCCATCAGCAGCCGCAGGATCTGCAGCCGCCGCCGCTCACCGCCCGACAGGTCGCCGACCGGCGTCCACTGCTTCTCCTTGGTGAAGCCGAACTTCTCGCACAGCTGGCCCGCGGTCATCTCCCGGCCCTTGCCGAGGTCCACCCGCTCCCGTACCCGCTGCACGGCCTCCAGCACCCGCAGCGCCGGGTCCAGCTCGGCGACCTCCTGCGACAGGTAGGCCAGCTTCACCGTCCTGCCGACCACGATCTTCCCGGCCGCCGGCTGCGCCTCGCCCTCCGTACGCGCCGCCTCGGCCAGCGCCCGCAGCAGCGAGGTCTTGCCCGCGCCGTTCACGCCGACCAGGCCGATCCGGTCGCCCGGGCCCAGCTGCCACGTCAGATGCTTGAGCAGCACCTTCGGCCCGGCCTGCACGGTCACGTCGGCCAGCTCGAAGACGGTCTTGCCCAGCCGCGAGTTGGCGAACTTCATCAGCTCGGCGGTGTCCCGCGGCGGCGGCACGTCCGCGATCAGCTCGTTGGCCGCCTCGATACGGAACCGCGGCTTGCTGGTGCGCGCCGGAGCGCCCCGGCGCAGCCAGGCCAGCTCCTTGCGCATCAGGTTCTGCCGCTTGGCCTCTTCGCTGGCCGCGATGCGCTCGCGCTCCGCGCGCGCGAAGACGTAGTCGCTGTAGCCGCCCTCGTACTCGTGGACGTCGCCGCGCTGCACGTCCCACATGCGGGTGCACACCTGGTCCAGGAACCAGCGGTCGTGCGTGACGCAGACCAGCGCCGAGCGGCGTTCGCGCAGGTGGCGGGCGAGCCAGGAGATGCCCTCGACGTCCAGGTGGTTCGTCGGCTCGTCCAGCACGATCAGGTCCTGCTCGGCGATCAGCAGCTTGGCCAGCGCGATCCGGCGGCGCTCACCGCCCGACAGCGGGCCGATCACGGTGTCCAGGCCCTGTCCCAGCCCCGGCAGGTCCAGCCCGCCGAACAGCCCGGTCAGCACGTCCCGGATCTTGGCGTTGCCCCGCCACTCGTGGTCCGCGAGGTCGCCGATGACCTCGTGGCGCACGGTCGCGGCCGGGTCCAGCGAGTCGTGCTGGGTCAGCACGCCGAGGCGCAGTCCGCTGTTGTGCGTCACCCGGCCGTCGTCGGCGTCCTCCAGCTTCGCGAGGATCCGGATCAAGGTCGTCTTGCCGTCGCCGTTACGCCCCACGACGCCGATCCGGTCCCCCTCATTGACACCCAGGGAAATGCCGTCGAGCAGTGCACGGGTTCCGTACACCTTGCCCACGGCTTCCAGATTGACGAGGTTGACGGCCACACTTCACTCCATCGGTCGGGGTCCTCCCGACAGCCTAGTCCGGCCCCCGGAGGCTTTTCCCCGCGTGCTTGCCGCGCGGGGGTGCGGGCCGGGGCCGCGCGCTCCGCGGGGCCGGTGCGCGCCCCGCGCCGCTTCAGACGACCGTCGCGCCCCGCACCGGTCCCGCCGCCACCCGGGCGGCCCGGCAGGTGCCGGAGGTCAGCAGGGCGTCGGCCACCGAGGCGGCGGTGTCGGCGTCCTTGACGAGGAAGGCCGTGGTGGGGCCCGAGCCGGAGACCAGGGCCGCGAGGGCTCCGGCGGTGGTGCCCGCCGTGAGGGTGGCGGCCAGGGACGGCCGCAGGGAGAGGGCCGCGGGCTGGAGGTCGTTGGCGAGGGCGGGGGCCAGGGCGGTGGCGTCGCCGGTGCGCAGGGCGTCGAGCAGGGCCGGGGAGGCCTCCGGGGCCGGGACGTCCGCGTTCTCCGTGAGGCGGTCGAACTCGGCGTAGACGGCGGGCGTGGACAGGCCGCCGTCGGCCACCGCGAAGACCCAGTGGAACGTGCCGCCCACCTCCAGCGGCGTCAGCAGCTCGCCGCGGCCGCGGCCCAGCGCCGCCCCGCCCACCAGGGAGAACGGCACGTCGCTGCCGAGTTCGGCGCAGAGGGCGAGCAGCTCCTCGCGGGTCGCGCCGGTGCCCCACAGCGCGTCGCACGCCACCAGGGCGCCCGCCGCGTCCGCGCTGCCGCCGGCCATGCCGCCCGCGACGGGGATGTCCTTGGCGATGTGCAGGTGCACGTCGGGCGCGATGCCGTGCCGGGCGGCCAGGAGCTCCGCGGCGCGGGCGGCCAGGTTGGTGCGGTCGAGGGGGACACGGTCGGTGTCCGGGCCGGTCGCGGTGACCCGCAGCGACTCGGCAGGCGTCGCCGTGACCTCGTCGTGGAGGCCGACGGACAGGAAGACGTTGGCCAGGTCGTGGAAGCCGTCCGGGCGGGCGCCGCCGACGGCGAGCTGCACGTTGACCTTGGCGGGTACGCGGACGGTGACGGAGGCGGTCACGCGGCGCTCCCCTCGCGCACGGGCCGGTGCTCGGCGATACGGGCGAACTCCTCGACGGTCAGTGCCTCGCCGCGGGCCTGCGGCGAGACGCCCGCGGCGACCAGCGCGGTCTCGGCGGCGGCGGCCGATCCGGCCCATCCGGCCAGGGCCGCGCGCAGCGTCTTGCGGCGCTGGGCGAACGCCGCGTCGACCACGGCGAAGACCTCTTCGCGGCTCGCGGTGGTCTCGACCGGCTTCTCGCGGCGGACGAGCGAGACCAGGCCGGAGTCGACGTTGGGCGCCGGCCAGAACACGTTGCGGCCGATCGCGCCGGCCCGCTTGACCTCGGCATACCAGTTGGCCTTGACCGACGGCACGCCGTACACCTTGTTGCCGGGCCGGGCCGCGAGCCGGTCGGCGACCTCGGACTGGACCATGACCAGGGTGCGGTCGATGGTGGGGAACGTCGCGAGCATGTGCAGCAGGACGGGGACGGCGACGTTGTACGGGAGGTTGGCGACCAGCGCGGTGGGCGCGGGTCCCGGCAGGTCCTGGACGAGCATGGCGTCGCTGTGCACGAGCGCGAAACGGTCGGCGCGCTCGGGCAGCCGGGTCTCGACGGTGGCGGGCAGCGCGGCGGCCAGGACCTCGTCGATCTCGACGGCGGTGACCCGGTCGGCGGCCTCCAGCAGGGCCAGCGTCAGCGAGCCGAGCCCGGGGCCGACCTCGACGACGACGTCGTCCGGCCGTACCTCGGCGGTGCGCACGATGCGCCGGACGGTGTTGGCGTCGATGACGAAGTTCTGGCCGCGCTGCTTGGTGGGGCGGACGCCCAGCGCGGTGGCCAGTTCGCGGATGTCGGCGGCGCCGAGGAGGGGGCCGGGCTCGTCGGTGGGGCTGCTGTTGCTCACCCGTGCAGCTTACGGCGCGCGGGGCGCGGCTCGGTGACGGCGCCCGCCGCGCCCCGGCTCCGCCGCCGGTCCGGGGCGGGGCGGGGCGGCGGCCCGGCCCGCGCCCGGACCGTCCCCCGCTCAGTCGTGCAGCTTGCGCCCGCACACCGGCCATGGGCTCGCGCCCCGGCTGATGTAGAGCTTCTTGGCGCGGTAGGTCTGTTCCCTGGCCGGTGCGTCCTGGGGGCGTCCGTTGCCGCCGAGGCCGCGCCAGGTGCCGCTGTCGAACTGGTAGAGGCCCCCGTAGGTGCCGGACGCGTCGACCGCGTCGGGGCGGCCGCCGGCCTCGCACTGGGCGAGCGCGCCCCAGTTCAGGTGGTCGGCCCCGTCCACGCTCATCGGCATCGGCTTGGTGCCGACGTGCACGATCCGGTCGCGGGGCTCGCGGACGACCTCCGAGCCGACCTTCTTGGGCTTCTGCTGGACGCCGTTGACCGTGCGGACCTCGTAGGTCAGGCGGCGTACGCCGGACTGTCCCTGGCGGACCACCGTCTCGGTGCCCTTGAAGAGCGCCGGGTCGGCCCGCTTGACCGTCCCGAACGGGATGATCTCCTCGCGGACCTTCTCGGCGCCGGTGATCCGCAGGACGGAGACGGTCTGTCCGTCGCGCGGGAAGGACTCGGGCGCCACGGAGGTGGTGTCCTCGCCGCGCAGCACGATGCCTGCCTGGTCGAGGGCTTCGCTGACGGTGGCGGCGTTGGTGCGGACGGTGTGCTCGCGGCCGTCGGCGACGAAGGTGACGCTGCGTTCGGTGCGGACGTCGAGGTCGAGGCCGTTGCGGCCGATGCGCTGGGCGGGGTGGGTGGACAGGTAGGCGCCCTCGGCGCGGACGCCGAGCTGGCGCAGCGCTCCGCCGACGGTCTCGGCGGTCGTCCAGACCTGGCGGTGTTCGCCGTCGAGGGTGAGGCGGACCGGCCGTCCGTAGCGGACGGTGATCTCGTCGCCGCTGGTCAGCGCGGCGTCGGCGGCGGGCTGGACGAGGTCGTGCGCGCCGAACGGGACGTCCTCGTCGGCGAGCAGGTCGCCGACGTCGGCGGCGAAGGTGTGCAGGGTGCGGGGCTCGCCGTCGACGTCGATGCGGACGGCCTTGTCGTGGGCGATGAACGCGGAGGTGCCGCCGGCCAGGAAGGCCACGACGAGGGCCTGCGGGAGGAGGCGGCGGCGGGTTTCGGTGCCGTCGGTGCCGCGGCGGTCGGTGGCGTTGAGCCGGCCGGTCATGCCGCGGCGGTGGGCGGTGCCGCGGGAGGCGCGGCGGGCGGCGGCCCGGCCGCCGGCGCGGGGGGCGGGGACTCCTGCCAGGTCGTCGCGCAGCGGGACCAGCGGCCCCTGGTGGGGCACGCGTCCGGGCGCCGGGGAGGCGGCGGCCTCGGGCGTCTCCCAGGTCTCGCCGGTGCCGGGCGGGCTTGCCGGGCCGCCCGGTGTGTCCTGCGGCTGCCGGGTGTCGTCGGTGTCGCGCGCCGGATACGGGTACGGGAGCGCGGGGGCCGGGCCGGAGCCGGCGCGGCCGTCCCGTGCGGGGTCGTGGCGCTCGTACCGGTCGGCCGTTCCGTACGGGCTGTACGTCTCGTACACGTCGTACGGCCCGTACTCGCCGTACGCGCTGTAGGCCCCGTACTCGCCCTGCGCCCGGTGTCCCCCCTGCGCCCCGTACGCCGCGTGATCGCCGTACGCCGCGTACCGCCCGTACGGGTCGGGGTTCTCGACGGCTGCGTCGCGCGGCGGCTCGGTGCTGGGTCCGTGTCCGCCGTGCGCGAGGTGGTGGCTGCCCTGCGAATGAGTCACGACGCTCCACGTGCCACGGGTCCGGGTGTGGCCCGGAATGTAGCGGAGCGCGGGTGACTCTCCAAAGCGGACCCGCTACGCAGTGTCGTCGCGCTAGGGTGCCGCGTCCGTTCCGGGGGCCCCTCAGTAGCCGAAGGCGCGCGCCGTGTTCGCGGCGACGGCGGTGGCCAGGGCGTCCTCCGTCATTCCCTTGACCTCGGCCATGGCCCGCAGCGTGACCGGAATGAGATACGGGGCGTTAGGCCGTCCGCGGTACGGGGCGGGGGTGAGGAAGGGCGCGTCGGTCTCGACGAGCACCAGTTCGGGCGGGGCGACGGCGAGGGCGTCGCGCAGCGGCTGGGCGTTCTTGAAGGTGACGTTGCCCGCGAAGGACATGAAGTATCCGGCCTCGGCGCAGACCTTGGCCATCTCGGCGTCGCCCGAGTAGCAGTGGAAGACGACGCTCTCCGGCGCGCCCTCTTCGCGCAGGATCCGCAACACGTCGTCGTGGGCCTCCCGGTCGTGGATGACCAGGGCCTTGCCGTGCCGCTTGGCGATCTCGATGTGGGCGCGGAAGGAGCGCTGCTGGGCGGCCATGCCGTCGGGGCCGGTGCGGAAGTGGTCCAGGCCGGTCTCGCCGACGCCGCGGACGTGCGGGAGGGCGGCGAGGGCGTCGATCTCGGCGAGCGCGGCGTCGAGGGCGGCGTCCCCGCCGGGCTCGCGGGCACCCTGGCGCGACCAGCCGTCCGGATCACCGAGCACGATGCGGGGCGCCTCGTTGGGGTGCAGCGCGACCGTCGCGTGCACGGCCTCGTGCGCGGCGGCGGTCTCGGCGGCCCAGCGCGAGCCGTTCACGTCGCAGCCGACCTGGACGACGGTGGTCACGCCCACGGAGGCGGCCTTGGCGAGGGCGTCCGTGACGGTGCCGGTGGGGTCCCCTCCCAGCGGTAGCCGGGGGAGCATGTCCAGGTGGGTGTGCGAGTCCGCCACCGGCACCCGAAGCGGTTCGGGCAGCGGCGGCGGCGCGTCCTTGGTGCTCTTGCTCATGGCCGCGATCCTACGAGGGGCCGGTGACGGCCACCGGGCGGGACCGCGGCCGCCGGCTCACCTGCGGTGGTGCTGGAAGGGGTGCAGCAGGTCGGCGAGGTGCCAGTGGTGGCGTGCGCGGTGGCCGTCCGCGGTGGCGCCGCCGTCGGCGGTGGTCCCGCTGTCCCCGCCGGCCTCGCTGTTCCCGCTGCTCTCGCCCTGCTGCGGGACCGTCCCCGCGCCCGCGCCCGCGTGGCCCTCGGCGGCGCCCGCCGACGGCTGCTCGTACAGGCTCGCGATCGCCTTGGAGACCATGGAGACCTGTCCGGCCCGCATGATGCGGACGACGTGCGCGCCGCAGTTCAGGCAGGTGGGCCGGGTGAGGGGGGAGGGGACGCGCTCGCCGTCCGCGTAGTACACACAGTGCGCGCGCCCGTCCCCGTCGACGTGGTGCGTTATCTCGTACGCCTGCTCCCAGCCGTGGCCGCACCTCATGCACGCGAAGGCGTAGGCCTCGTGTGCCGGGGGGTCTGCCCGGGGGGTGGGGTGGGCGCCGGTGGTGATACCCGGCGTACGCGCGATGTCACTCATAGCCGCTCCTCTTGCCCGCTGGACAAGGTCTCCGGGGACGAACGTCCCACCTCCCAGTGGACGCCTTCCCCGGCGGTGGCGCAGCAAGGGCGGTCAGCTGTTGGCCCAGATTTGGCGGGGGACAGAGGATCGGCCCCGCTGCGCGGCCCACGTTTTACCTTCCAGGCTAGTCATTTACCTTCCGCCGGTCCCGTTCGCGCCGCATTCTTTGCCGCCACGACGGCATCGAACACCTCGCGCTTGGGAAGGCCGGTCTCGGCGGCGACGGCGGCGATGGCCTCCTTGCGGCGCTCCCCCGCCTCCTCCCTGACGTGTACGCGACGCACGAGCTCCTCGGGGCCGAGGTCCTGCGGGCCGGTCTCGGGGGCGCCCTCGACGACGATGGTGATCTCGCCGCGTACGCCGTCCGCCGCCCACGCGGCCAGCTCCTCCAGGGGGCCGCGCCGGACCTCCTCGTAGGTCTTGGTCAGCTCGCGGCAGACCGCGGCGCGGCGCTCGGCGCCGAGGATCTCGCTCATGGCTGCGAGGGTGTCGTCGAGGCGGTGCGGTGCCTCGAAGTAGACGAGGGTGCGGCGCTCGTCGGCCACCTCGCGCAGCCGGGAGCGGCGTTCGCCGGGCTTGCGGGGCAGGAAGCCCTCGAAGCAGAACCGGTCCACGGGCAGGCCGGAGACGGCGAGCGCGGTGAGCACCGCGCTGGGGCCGGGCACGGCGGTGACCTTGATGCCGCGCTCGACGGCGGCGGCGACCAGCCGGTAGCCGGGGTCGGAGACCGAGGGCATGCCGGCGTCGGTGACGAGCAGGACGCGGGCGCCCGCTTCGAGGGCGTCGGCCAGCTCGGGGGTGCGGGCCGCCTCGTTGCCCTCGAAGTACGACACGACGCGGCCGGTCGTGTGCACGCCGAGCGCCTGGGTCAGGCGGCGCAGCCGCCGGGTGTCCTCGGCGGCGATCACCTCGGCCGCGGCCAGTTCGGCGGCGAGCCGCGGCGGGGCGTCCGCGACGTCGCCGATGGGCGTCCCTGCAAGTACCAGCGTTCCAGTCACGCCCCCCATCCTCCCAGCCGTACGGTGCGGCGCGTCCCGGTGGCGGCGGCCGCACGCGGCCCACCGGCCCCGTACGCCCCGCCTGTACCGGTCCTCGGGCCCCGGCCGCGCGGCCCTCACGTTCCGCACAGACCACTTCCCTACGATGGGCCGGTGACGAGTGACACCGCGACAGACGCAGACCGCGCCGAGGAGGAGGCCGCCGGGCAGCCCCGGCGGTGGCAGCGCAGGCTGCGCCGGTTCGGCTACGCCGGGCAGCCGCAGGCCGACGCCCGCGAGCGGCTGGTGCCGGCGTTCCCCGAGCCGGGGACGCGGGTGTGGACGGTGCTGGGCCTGGGCCCGGCCGCCGCCGGCCGGCTGGCGCGCTGGTCGGGCTGGGGCGGTCCGCTGCTGGTCGCGCTCTTCGCGGGCCTGCTGCGGTTCTGGAACCTGGGCAGCCCGGCGAAGGTGATATTCGACGAGACGTACTACCCCAAGGACGCCTGGTCGCTGCTCCAGTACGGCTACGAGGGCACCTGGGCGAAGAACGCCAACGACGCGCTCGTGGCGCACCCGCCGGAGATCCTGCTCTCGCCCGAGCACTCCTACGTCGTCCATCCGCCGCTGGGCAAGTGGATGATCGCGCTGGGCGAGTGGGTGTTCGGGATGAACCCCTTCGGCTGGCGGTTCATGGTCGCGCTGCTCGGCACCCTGTCGGTGCTGATGATCTGCCGCATCGGCCGCCGGCTGCTGCGCTCCACCGCGCTGGGCTGCCTGGCGGGCGTGCTGCTGGCGGTGGACGGGCTGCACTTCGTGATGAGCCGTACGGCGCTGCTGGACCTCATCGTCATGTTCTGGGTGGTGGCGGCGTTCGGCTGCCTGCTGGTGGACCGGGACCGCACCCGGGCGCGGCTGGCGGCGGCGCTGCCGGTCGGCACGGACGGGCTGGCCCGGCCGGACGAGCAGGTGGGCGACCGGATGCGGCTGGGGTGGCGGCCGTGGCGGCTGGCGGCCGGGCTGTGCCTGGGCCTGTCCGCCGCGAGCAAGTGGAACGGCCTGTACTTCCTGGCGGCGTTCGCCGTGCTGGCAGTGCTGTGGGACGTGGCCGCGCGGCGCACGGCCGGCGCCCGGCACCCGGTGCGCGCGGTGCTGCGCCGGGACATGGTGCCCGCGTTCGTCTCGACCGTCGTGGTGGGCCTGGCCGCGTACCTGGTGACGTGGACCGGCTGGATCGTCACCAAGGGCGGCTACTACCGCGACTGGGCCACCGCCACGCCGGAGGGCCGGGCGGGCGGCTGGCAGTGGCTCCCGGACTGGCTGCGCAGCCTGTGGCATTACGAGACGGAGGTCTACGACTTCCACAAGGGCCTGTCCACGCCGCACACGTACCAGTCCAACCCCTGGAGCTGGCTGGTCCAGGGCCGTCCCGTCTCGTACTTCTACGAGGACCCCAAGATGGGGCACGACGGCTGCAAGGCGGCCGAGGGCTGTGCACGGGAAGTGCTCGCGCTGGGTACTCCCTTGCTGTGGTGGGCAGGCTGCTTCGCGATCCTGTACGTGCTCTACCGCTGGCTGTTCCGACGGGACTGGCGGGCGGGCGCCGTCGCCTGCGGCATCGCGGCGGGCTATCTGCCGTGGTTCCTGTACCAGGACCGGACGATCTTCCTGTTCTACGCGGTGGTGTTCGTGCCGTTCGTGTGCCTGGCCCTGGCCATGATGACCGGGGCGATCCTCGGCCCGCCGGGGTCGGGCGAACGGCGGCGCGCGGTCGGCGCGGTCGGCGCCGGGGTACTCGTCCTGCTCATCATCTGGAACTTCATCTACTTCTACCCGCTCTACACGGGGCAGCCGATCCCCAAGAGCGCCTGGCACAACCGGATGTGGTTCGACACCTGGGTCTAGGAGACCTGGACCCAGGTGCCGACACGGCCGGATTCCGTACGCCGAAAGCGCCGTCCGCGCAGGGCCGGCGGTCATACTTGGCCTCCATCGGACGATGCCGGTCAATGCCGATCGTCGCCCCGCGGCCCCGGGCGGCCGAGGAGGGACCGCAATTGAGCACCCCGAAGATCGTGTATGTCATCGAGCACAACAAGCCGGAACAGGTCGAGGACCACGGCGCGCTGCGCACCGTCGCGCCCGCCTGCAAGGAACTGGCCCTCGCCGCGTTCCTCGACATCGAGCAGGCCAGGGAGGAGGCCGAGATCTGGGGCGAACGGCAGCAGTACCCGGGGCTGACCTGGCAGGAGAACAACAACCCGCTGCTCGGTGACGCCCCCGGCCTCCAGGCCACGACCGAGGTGGACGGGCAGAAGACCACGGTCTTCCGCATCAGCCCGGTGGAGGTCGTCGCCACCCAGCGCTGGCAGCGCAGGCCGCCCCGGCAGCAGCCGCACGGCTGAGGCACGGCGGCGCCCCGCCGGCGTCGTCCGCGTCACAGGGCCGGAACTCACTCCCGCACCCCGTGTCCCATAGAGTGCGCTGCACGTTCTTGTGTGCGTGCTGAAGAACGAGGATTCGGGAGGGGATCGGCGAGATGCGCCGTGAGGTGAGGTACGGGCTGATCGGTGGGGCGGTGGCCCTGGTCCTGGGCGGTGTCGGCGGCTACACGCTGCTCGGCGGGTCCGGCGACGGCGATCCGGCCCAGGAGGTCCGCGCGGCCCGGGACGGCAAGCCCGGCGACGGAGCACCCGAGGTGAAGTCCGGGCCGCTGTCCGCCGCGGAAGTCACCGGCACCGCGGGGAAGTTCCTCGACGCCTGGAAGGCGGGCGCCGCCGACCGGGCCGCCGCCCTCACGGACGACGCGAAGGCGGCCGCCGCCGGGCTGGCCGCGTACCCGAAGCAGACCCACTTCACGGACCTGAAGCTCACCCCGGGCAAGGCCTCCGGCGACAAGGTCGCCTACACGGTCGCCGCGCAGATCGCGTACAAGAACCTGAAGGCGCCCGTCTCGTACGGCACCTCACTGACCGTCAAGCGCGACAAGGAGACCGGCGAGCCGCGGGTCGCCTGGGCGCCGAGCATCCTGCACCCGAAGCTGGGCAAGGGCGACGTGCTGCGGACCGGCGAGGCCGAGGCGCCGCCCATCAAGGCCGTGGACCGCAACGGCGCCGAGCTGACCAAGGAGGCGCACCCGGCGCTGGCCGGGGTGCTGGACAGCCTGCGCGACAAGTACGGCAAGAAGACGGACGGCAAGCCCGGCGTGGAGCTGTCCGTCCACCGGGCCGCCGGCGACAAGGCGACACAGAAGCCGGACGAGACACTGAAGGTGCTCTCCAAGGGCACGCCGGGCACCCTGAAGACCACCCTGGACGCCACGGTGCAGGCCGCGGCGGAGAAGGCCGTCAAGGGCAAGCCGAAGGCGTCGGCGGTCGCCCTCAAGCCGAGCACCGGCGAGATCCTGGCCATCGCCAACTCCCCGGAGAAGGGCTTCAACACGGCCACCCAGGGCTCGCTGGCCCCGGGCTCGACGATGAAGGTCGTGACGGCCTCGATGCTCATCGACAAGGGCCTGACGGCGCCGGACAAGCCGCACCCGTGCGAGAAGTTCGTGACGGTCGGCGGCTGGAAGTTCCAGAACCTGAACAAGACCGAGATCAAGAACGGCACCTTCGCGCAGAGTTTCGCCGCGTCCTGCAACAACGCCTTCATCTCCATGGCGCCCAAGCTCGCGGACGACGACCTGACCAAGCAGGCCCGCGACGTCTTCGGCATCGGCCTGAACTGGCAGACCGGCATCCCGACGTTCGACGGCGCGGTGCCGGTGCAGAGCGACGCGCAGATGGCCGCCTCGCTGATCGGGCAGGGCGGGGTACGGATGAACCCGCTGACCGTCGCCTCCGTCGCCGCGACCGTGCAGAACGGCGGCTTCCACCAGCCGTACATCGTCGCGCCCGCGCTGGACGGCCGGGCCCTGGCCAAGGCGCCGCGCGCGATGAAGCCGGACACCGCGTCCGCGCTGAAGTCGCTGATGAAGCTGACCGCCACCTCCGGCACGGCGGCCGAGGCGATGTCCGGGCTCAGCGGTGACATCGGCGCGAAGACCGGCTCGGCCGAGGTCGACGGGCAGGAGAAGCCGAACGCCTGGTTCACCGCCTACCGCGGTGACATCGCGGCCGCCGCCGTCGTCCCGGCCAGCGGGCACGGCGGCTCGAACGCCGGGCCGGTCGTCCGGTCGATCCTGTCGGCGGGCTGAACCCCGCCGCCCGGGGGGGTGATCCCCCGGGGTGATCTCCCCCACCCCTCCCGCGCACCATCGCATGGCCCGTACAGCTACAGCTAGCGTGCGGGCCATGCGCCATTTCCCGTACGGTCACGAAGCCCTCCGCCCACCGGCCTCCGGCGCCGCCCCCGGCTCCCCGGCCGCCCCGTACGCCCGGAGCCGGGCGGCCGACGTGCGCGAGCGCGCCGCATGAGCCCCCTGGTCGTCGCCGCGGTCCTGACCGCCGCCGTCACCCACGCCAGCTGGAACGCGATCGCGCACCACATCGAGGACCAGCTGATCGCCTTCACGCTGGTCGGCGGCGGCGGTGCGGTCTGCGGCGCGGTGCTGGCCTGCTTCGCGCCGCTGCCCGCGCCCGCCGCGTGGCTCCCGCTCGCGGGCTCCACCGTGCTGCACATCGTCTACCAGGTGCTGCTGATGCAGTCCTTCCGGATGGGCGAGTTCGGGCAGATGTACCCCATCGCGCGGGGTACGGCGCCGCTGGCCGTCACGGTCCTGGCCGCCGTCTTCGTCGGTGAGGTGCCCGACGCCTGGGCCCTGGCCGGTGTGGTGCTCGCCTCGGCGGGCCTGGTCGGCCTGGCGCTGTGGGGCATCCGGGGCTCCGGTACGAAGCCGCACTGGCCGGCCATCGTCGCCGCGCTCGCCACCGGGCTGGCCATCGCCTCGTACACGACGGTGGACGGGATCGGCGTCCGCGCCTCCGGCACCGCCCTCGGCTACATCGGCTGGCTGATGGTCCTCGAAGGCGTGGCGATCCCCGTGTACGCGCTGGCCACCCGGCGCCGGCTGCTCCTGGCCCAGCTGCGCCCGGTGGCCGTGCGCGGCGCGGCCGGCGGGGTGCTGTCCGTGTTCGCGTACGGCCTGGTCCTGTGGGCCCAGACGCGGGCCGACCTGGCACCGATCGCCGCGCTCCGCGAGTCCTCGATCATCGTGGGCGCGGCCATCGGCACGCTGTTCTTCAAGGAACGTTTCGGCGCTCCGCGGCTCGCGGCGGCGGGGCTGATGGTCGCGGGGATCGCGCTGATGCTGCGCTAGCGGGACGCTTCCGGGCCGCCGCCGTGCAGCGCCCGGCTCAGGGACGTGTTGGCGATCAGGATGCCGCCGTCCACCGGGAGCGTGACGCCGGTGATCCAGGCGGCGTCGGAGGAGGCCAGGAAGGCCACGGCGGCGGCGATGTCGGCGGGGCGGCCGACGCGGCCCAGGGGGTACTCGGCCGCGGCGCGCTCCAGTGCTTCGGGGCGGTCGCCCCAGTTGGGGGTGTCGACCGTGCCCGGCGCGACCAGGTTGACCCGTACGCCCCGCCCGGCCGCCTCGCCCGCGAGCGTGCGGGTGAGGGAGGCCAGGCCCGCCTTGGCGGCGCTGTAGGCGTGGTTGCCGAAGTCCTGCTCGCCGTTGACCGAGCCGACGCTGACGATCACGCCGCGGCCGCCCGCGGCGGCCAGGTGGGGCAGGGCGGCGCGGGCGCAGCGGACCGCGCCGTTGAGGGTGATGTCCAGGTCGCCGGCCCAGTCCTCGTCCCGCTGGCCGTCGAAGAGCGGGGCGTCGGGGGTGCAGCGGCAGGCGTTGTTGACCAGCACGTCGAGCCCGCCGAAACGCCGTACGGCGTGTGCGACGGCCGCCTCCACGGCGGTGCGGTCCGCGACGTCACAGGCGAGCGCTTCGGCGGTGCCACCGCTGTCACGCACGGGTGCGCTCTCGCGGATGCGGGCGGCCGCCTTCTCGGCGCGGCCCGCGTCCAGGTCGGTGACCAGGACCCGCGCGCCCTCGGCGGCGAGCCGCCGCGCGGTGGCCTCGCCGATGCCCCGGCCGGCGCCGGTGATCAGTACGCTGTAGCCGTCGAATCGCCGCATGCGCCCACCTTGGCGCATATGCCCCGGCGGCAACAGACCGCGTGGGGCACCCGGTCAGTACCGCTTCGGCGCCGGCTTCGGCTTCTCGCCGCGTACGGACGGCTGGTCCGCGTTGACCTCCTCGGCGCTGCGGTCCCGCTCGCTGTCCGGCGGCTTCGGCTTGTCCTGGTCGGGCCCGGCCTCCCGGGGATCCTCCGTCTTGCGCTGCTCGGCCATGCCGACTCCTTGGGATGAGCGGACGTGTCAGGCGTACGGGTGCCCCTCCCGCCCCTTGCGACACGTCCGTACCCCGCGCTCAGCCCTCCAGCGCCGCCCGCAGCCCCCGTACCAGCGCCTGGGCCCGCGGGTCGGCCGTCACGTTCTGCTGCATCCCGTTGGTGACATAGCCGAAGGCCGTACCGGACTCGGGGTCGGCGAAGGCCAGGCAGCCGCCGCGGCCGGGGTGGCCGAAGGAGCCGGGGCCCAGGAGGGGCGCGGCGGGGCCGTGCAGCATGTGGCCGAGGCCGAAGCGGGTGTTGACCACGAGGACGCGGTCGGGGCCCGCGGACTCCTCCGTACGGGCCAGGGTGAGGGTGGCGGGCGCGAAGAGGCGGGGGTGGCCGTCGACGGGGCCGATGAGCGCCGCGTAGCAGCGGGCCAGGGCGCGGGCGGTGGCGATGCCGTTGGAGGCGGGGAGTTCGGCGGCGCGGTAGGCGCCGGCGTTCTCGTCGGGGGCCGGGGTGATGGCGCCGAAGGCGCGCCGGGTGAGGGAGGCGGGGTCGCGGTAGGCGTCGGTGACGCTGCGCTTGGGGCGGACGCGCAGTCCGGCGGCGGCGGGCGGGGCGGGTGCCTCGACGTCGGCCAGGCGGCCGGTGCGGGCGAGCGCGTCGGCGGGGGCGCCGACCCACAGTTCCAGGCCGAGGGGCCCGGATATCTCGTCGGCGATCCAGGTGCCGATGGTGCGGCCGGTGACCCGCCGTACCAGTTCGGCCAGCAGCCAGCTGTAGGTCTGGGCGTGGTAGCCGTGCTCGGTGCCGGGGGTCCAGGCGGGCGCCTGGGCGGCGAGGGCGGCGGGGCCGCTGACGCCGTCGACGGCCTGCTCCGGGGTGAGCGGGGTGTCCAGGACGGGCAGTCCGGCGCGGTGCGAGAGGAGGTGGCGGACCAGGACGCGTTCCTTGCCGGCGGCCTTGAACTCGGGCCAGTACGTGCCGACCGGCGCGTCCAGGTCGAGCAGGCCGCGCTGGTGCAGCAGGAGCGGGACGATCGCGGCGACGCCCTTGGTGGCGGAGCGGACGACCTGGGCGGTGTCCGCCTCCCAGGGGGCTCCGCCGTGCTCGGGGGCGTCGGCGTCCCGGCTGCCGCCCCACAGGTCGACGATCTTGCGCCCGTGCCGGTAGACGGCGACAGCCGCGCCGCGCTCGCCGCGCCGCGCGAAGTTGGCCGCGAAGGCGTCCCGGACCGGCTCGAAGCCGTCCGCGACCGTGCCCTGGACGTCCACCACTGTTTCCCGCTTCCCACTCATCCGTCGCGTTTGTGACCTATCAATGGTGCAACGCGCGGATCAGTGCTGGTGACCAGGGGCGGCGGCGGACGCGGTGGGCGGGGGTGCCGTCAGGGCGCGGGGATCGTCAGGGCGTGGGGATCGTCACAGAGCGCAGATCGAATCCGAAGGGCAGTTCGAGGCGGTGCGCGGCCATCAGCTCCGTGTCGCTCAGCAGGTGCTGGGTGGGCCCGTCGGCGGTGATGACGCCTTCGGAGAGCACGACGGACCGGGGGCACAGTTCGAGCGCGTACGGCAGGTCGTGCGTGACCATCAGCACCGTCACGTCCAACGCCCGCAGGATGTCGGCCAGTTCGCGGCGGGAGGCGGGGTCGAGGTTGGACGAGGGCTCGTCCAGGACGAGGATCTCGGGGCGCATCGCGAGGACGGTGGCGACCGCGACCCGGCGGCGCTGCCCGAAGGAGAGGTGGTGCGGCGGGCGGTCGGCGTGGTCCGCCATGCCGACGCGGCCGAGGGCTTCGGTGACCCGCGCCGCCAGTTCGGCGCCGCGCAGCCCGGCCGCGGCGGGCCCGAAGGCGACGTCCTCGCGGACGGTGGGCATGAACAGCTGGTCGTCGGGGTCCTGGAAGACGATGCCGACGCGGCGGCGGACCTCCGCGAGGTGGCGGCGGACGACGGGCAGCCCGGCGACCGTGACCGTGCCGGCGCCGGGCGTGAGGATGCCGTTCAGGTGCAGGACGAAGGTGGTCTTCCCGGCGCCGTTGGGCCCGAGCAGGGCGACCCGCTCGCCGTGGGCGACGGTCAGGTCGACGCCGTAGAGGGCCTGGTGTCCGTCGGGATAGGCGTAGGCGAGCCCGGCGACCTCCAGGGAGGGCGCGGGGGTTTCCGGGGTCGGGGCGGTGGCGCGGGTGTGCAGCGGGTTGTTCAAAGGGTCCATCCCAGCAGGCATACGGCGAGGGCGGCGGCGGGCAGGGCGGCGGCGCGGGTCCACTGGGCGCCGGTCGCCGCGGCGGCGTCCGGTACGGGCAGGGTGCCCGTGTAGCCGCGGCTGACCATGGCGAGGTGGACGCGTTCGCCGCGTTCGTAGGAGCGGATGAACAGGGCGCCCGCGGTCTTGGCGAGGACGCCCCAGTGGCGTACGCCGCGTGCCTCGAAGCCGCGGGAGAGGCGGGCGACGCGCATCCGCCGCAGTTCGTCGGCGATGACGTCGCCATACCGGATCATGAAGGAGGCGATCTGGACGAGCAGCGGCGGCATCCGCAGCCGTTGCAGGCCGAGCAGCAGGCCGCGCAGGTCGGTGGTGGCGGCCAGCAGGACGGAGGCGGCGACGCCCAGGGTGCCCTTGGCGAGGATGTTCCAGGCGCCCCAGAGTCCGGGCTCGCTCAGCGCCGTCCCCAGGATGTGGACGCGCGGCCCGGTGGCGACGAACGGCATCAGGACGGCGAAGGCCACGAACGGCACCTCGACGAGCAGCCGTTTGAGCAGGAAGGCGGCGGGCACCCGGGCGGCCGCCGCGACGGCGGCGAGCAGCAGCGCGTACAGGGCGAAGGTCCAGACGGCGGTGCGCGGGGTGGCGACGACGGCCAGGACGAAGCAGAGCACCGCCGCGATCTTGCAGTGCGGTGGCAGGGCGTGCACCGGCGAGTGCCCGTGCCGGTAGAGCTTGTGGGCGTGCCCGGCGCTCATGTCAGGCCGATTCCGGGGTGTGCCGCGGGGGCGCCGGGGCGTCTCCGACGGTGGTGCCGGTCCCGGCAGCCGAGCCGGCCTCGGTGGTGGCCTCGGCGGCGGTATCGGTATCGGCGTCACCCCGGGCCGCGCCGCGCCGGCGCCGTACGACGACGAAGACGCCGGTGCCGACGGCGAGCGTCGCGCCCACCCCGATCACCCCGGCGAGCCCGCCGCTGATCCGGGGGTCCGCGATGTCCTTGACGCTGTAGTCGGCCAGCGGCGAGTCCTTCGCGGCGTGCTCCTCGGCCTTGGCGTCGATGCCCTGGTCCTGCGCGACCTTCTCCAGGCCGTCCGGGCTGGTGGAGGCGTAGTAGCTGACGCCGCCCGCGCAGACGAGCGCGACGGCGACACCGGCCAGCCAGACGCGGCGGGCGGAGCGCCGGGCGCCGGCCGGCCGCGGCCCGGCGCCCGGCGCCGCCGACGGCCCGGAACCGGGCTCCCCCGCTCCCGCCACGGGTCCGGCCAAGGGGGAAGTCCGCAGCTGGAGCGGCTTGGCCAGCCCGCGCGCCCCGTACACGAGGTCGGGGCGCACGGCGAGGACCGCACCGACGGTGAGTGCGGTGATGGCGGCCTCGCCGATGCCGATGAGGACGTGCACGCCGGTCATCGCCGCGAAGACGGTGCCGATCGGTACGTGGGTGGTGCCGCCCAGCGCGTACAGGCCGGTGAAGGCGACGGCGGCGGCCGGTACGGAGATCACGGCGGCCACGAAGGCGGCGGCCGTCACCGCGCGGCGGCCGCGCGGCAGCGCCTTGACCAGGCCGCGGAAGATCCCGTACGCGACGACGGTGGTCACCACCGCCATGTCGGTGATGTTGACCCCGAGCGCGGTCAGCCCGCCGTCCGCGAAGAGCACGGCCTGCATGAGCAGGACGACGGAGACGCAGAGCACGCCCGTGTACGGGCCGACGAGGATGGCGGCCAGCGCGCCGCCGAGCAGGTGCCCGCTGGTCCCGGCGGCGACGGGGAAGTTGAGCATCTGGACGGCGAAGATGAAGGCGGCGACCAGACCGGCGAGGGGCGCGGTGCGTTCGGCGCCGAGTCCGGCGTGCGCCTCGGGGCCGCCCAGTTCGCGGCGGGCGCCGCGCAGGCTGACCGCGACGGCGGCAGCGGCGAGGACGCCGGTGGCGGCCGAGACGGGGGCGTCGATGAATCCGTCGGGTACGTGCATGAGGGTCTCCGCTCAGCCGCGCAATCCCTTCATCGTGGCCGTACTGCAAACGGGTCGCAAGAGCGCTCGGGGCGCGAAACGGCAACGGCGCGTCACCCCCACAGCAGCAAAAGGTGGCGAAGCGGGGCATTGGCGCAAAGGCTTGGTCCATGACCACGGCCGCCGCGCAAGCCTCCGCCCCCGAAGCGCGCAGCACTCCGCCCGCGCTCAGCCGCCGCCGTACCAACCTGGTCTTCACCACGATCGTGCTCGGCATGCTGCTGGCCGCCCTGGACCAGACGATCGTGTCCACCGCGCTGCCCACGATCGTGGCGGACCTGGGCGGCGGCGGGCACATGGCGTGGGTGGTGACGGCGTACCTGCTGGCGGAGACCGTGGCGACGGTGCTGGTCGGCAAGTTCGGCGACCTCTTCGGCCGGAAGATCATTTTTCAGGTCAGCGCGGTGGTCTTCGTCGGCGGCTCGATCCTGGCCGGCGCCTCGGCCTCGATGCTGATGCTGGTCGTGGCGCGCGCCGTGCAGGGCGTCGGCGGCGGTGGCCTGATGGTCACCGCGATGGCGCTGATCGCGGACGTCATCCCGCTGCGCGAACGCGGCAAGTACCAGGGCGCGCTGGGCGCCGTCTTCGGGGTGACCACGGTCGTCGGGCCCACGCTGGGCGGCCTGTTCACCGACCATGCCTCCTGGCGCTGGTGCTTCTACGTCAACATCCCCATCGCGATCGTGATGGTCGTGATGGCGGCGCGTACCGTCCCGGTCGTACGGGCCGCGGTGCGCCCGCTGATCGACTACCTCGGCATCGTGCTGGTCGCGATGGGCGCCTCCGGCCTGGTGCTGGGCCTGGAGTGGGGCGGCAACGAGTACGCCTGGGGCTCCCCGGTCATCATCGGTCTGTTCACGGGATCGCTGGTGCTGCTGGCGGGCTTCGTCTTCGTGGAGCTGCGGGCCAGGGAGCCGATGCTCCCGATGCATCTGTTCCGCAACCCGGTCTTCACCGTCTGCTCGGTGCTCAGCTTCATCGTCGGCTTCGCGATGCTCGGCGCGATGACGTACCTGCCGACGTACCTCCAGTTCGTCGACGGGGTCTCGGCGACCATGTCGGGCGTGCGGACGCTGCCGATGGTCGCCGGGCTGCTGGGCACCTCGATGCTCTCCGGCGTCGTCGTCAGCCGCACCGGCCGCTACCGGGTCTTCCCCATCGTCGGTACGGGCGTGATGGCGCTCGGCCTGTACCTGATGTCGACCATGGGCGCGGACACCGGCGTCTGGCTCGAATCGCTGTACATGTTCGTCCTCGGCCTCGGCATCGGCCTGGCGATGCAGGTGCTGACCATCGCCGTGCAGAACACGGTCGACTACCACGAGCTGGGCTCCGCGACCTCCGGCGTGACCTTCTTCCGTACCCTCGGCTCGTCGTTCGGCACGGCCGTCTTCGGCACGCTCTACAGCAACCGCCTCGACCCCAACCTGAAGGCCGCGCTGGCGAAGTCCCCGGGCGTGCCGCCGGAGGCAGCGGCGAGCCCGCAGGCACTGCACCGGCTGCCCGAAGCGCAGGCCAGGCCGGTGATCGACGCGTACGCGGACACCGTCAACCATGTCTTCCAGTGGGTGGTGCCGGTCGCGCTGGCCGGGTTCGTGGTGGCGTGGTTCCTCAAGGAGGTGCCGCTGCGGGACAGCGCGCGGGCGGCCGCCGGCGACCTCGGCGAGGGTTTCGCGGCACCCGACTCCACCGATTCCGACCAGCAGTTGGAGCGTGCGGTGGCGCGGGCGATGCGCAAGGCGGAGGGGCCGGTGAGCCTGGAGGTGCTGGCCGCGTCCGGCAGCCCGCTCACGCCCGGCCAGGCGTGGGCGCTGGGCCAGATCCACTGGCGTACGCGCATCCACGGGGAGACGTCGCTGGCGGCCGTCGCCCAGGCGCACCGGATGCCGGACGAGGTGCTGGAGCCGGTCTTCACGCGGGTGATCGGGTCCGGGTACGCGCGGTACGGCGACGACGGGCGGCTGGAGCCCACCGAGGCGGGCCGCGCCGAGATCGACCGGCTGATCGTCGCCTGGCGCGAGTGGCTGGACGAGCGGCTGGAGGGCTGGACCGCGGAGGACCCCGAGGACCGCGCCCGGCTGGCGCGCGCGCTGGACAACATGGCGGCGCGGCTGCTGGACGAGGACACGTCGCACCGGGAGCGTACGGCGGTCTGAGGTCGGTACGGGGACGGTCTGAGGACCGTACGAGGACGGCCTGAGGACCGTACGGGGGCGGGCACGCGCCAAGGCTGTCCAAGTGCCCAGAGGCGTCCTGGACGAGGCCACGGCCCGAGGTTAGGTTGCCAAGGCAACCATGCAGCCCGCGTGAGGAGCCGCCGACCGTGACAGCAGCCGTTCAGGGCACCTGTGCCCCGGAGTTCGAGAACGTACGGGCCGAGTTCGCGCGCAACTTCGCCGAACGCGGGGAGGTGGGCGCCGCGGTCGCGGTGTACCTGGACGGCGAGAAGGTCGTCGACCTGTGGGGCGGGCACGCGGACGCCGACGGCACCCGCCCGTGGGAGCGCGACACGCTGGTCACCGTGTACTCGACGAGCAAGGGCCTGACCGCCCTGTGCGCCCATCTGCTCGCCGACCGCGGCGAGCTGGACCTGGACGCGCCCGTCGCCCGCTACTGGCCGGAGTTCGCGCAGGCCGGCAAGGGCGAGGTGCCGGTGCGCTGGCTGCTCTCGCACCGCGCGGTCCTCATCGGCCCCCGGGAGCCGCTGACGGCCGAGGACGTGTACGACTGGGAGAAGACCTGCGCCGTACTGGCCGCCACCGAGCCGTGGTGGGAGCCGGGCACCGCGCAGGGCTACCACGCCGTCAGCTTCGGCTTCCTGGTCGGCGAGGTCGTCCGCCGTGTCACCGGGGTCTCGCTCGGCACCTTCCTGCGTACGGAGATCACCGAACCGCTCGGCGCCGACCTGTACATCGGCACGCCGGCCTCGGAGCACGGCCGCTGCGCCCGGTTCATCGGCCCGGACGGCGACGGCGTCCTCAGCAGCGCGTTCCCGGGCATTCCGGACGGGACCGTACGGTCCCTGGACTCCCACCCGTTCGCTCCACTGGCGCTCGCCATGCGCCACATGCCCACGGGGGACGTGAACAGCGCCACGTGCCGCTCGGCCGAGATCCCCGCCGCCAACGGCAACGCCACCGCGCGCGGCCTGGCGGCGGTCTACCGCGCGCTGGCCGACGGCGAACTGGTCGGCCCCGGCACCCTCGCGGCCCTGCGGGAACGGCAGAGCCGCCCCGGCGAACGCGACCTGGTGCTCGGCGCGTTCGCGCCGGAGGACCTGCCGTTCGCCTGGTCCTGCGGCTACATGCTCAACGAGTCCCACTACTTCGGCCCGAACCGTACGGCCTTCGGCCACGGCGGCGCGGGAGGCTCCCTCGCCTTCGCCGACCCGGAGAGCCGGCTGGCGTACGCGTACGTGATGAACAGCTTCGGGGGCGGTACGACGGGCGACGACACCCGCAACCTCGCGCTGGTCGAGGCGGTGTACGCGACGCCGGGGGTGGCGGGGCGCACTTCTTGAGGTACGGGCACGGCCCGGCGACCGGCCCCGTTCCGTACGGGACCCGTCGCCGGGCCGTGTCCTGCGCACCGCGCCCCGTCCCCACGGAGCGGCGCGGACCGGGGCGGACGCGCCGCTCACGCGGCCGCCCCGGGGCTCGTCACGCCCCGGCCGTCACACCTTGGTGAGTTCCGGCTTGTCGGCCGGTTCGGGCGCGAGGTGTTTCTGGAGCTGTTCGCCTTCGACGTCCACGTTGGGCAGGGCGCGCTGGAGCCACTTGGGCAGCCACCACGCCGCGCGCCCGAGGAGCGCGAGGACGGCGGGGACGAGGGCCATGCGGACCACGAACGCGTCGAAGAAGACGGCGACGGCGAGCCCGAAACCGATCATCTTGATCATGGATTCGGAGGAGCCGATGAAGCCCGCGAAGACCGAGATCATGATGACCGCGGCGGCCGTGACCACCCGCGCGCCGTGCCGGAAACCGGTGACGACGGCCTGTCCGGGGCGCTCCCCGTGGACGAACGCCTCCCGCATCCGGGTCACGAGGAAGACCTCGTAGTCCATGGCGAGTCCGAAGACCACGCCCACCATGAAGATCGGCATCATGCTCATGACCGGGCCGGTCTGCTCGACGCCGAACAGGTCCGCCAGCCAGCCCCACTGGAAGACCGCGACCACCGCGCCGAGCGCCGCGACGACCGACAGCAGGAAGCCGAGGGCGGCCTTCAGGGGCACCAGGACGGACCGGAAGACGACCATCAGCAGCAGGAAGGCCAGGCCGACGACCAGCGCCAGGTAGGGCAGCAGCGCGTCGTTGAGCTTCTCGGAGACGTCGATGTTCATCGCGGTGGTGCCGGTGACCAGCGCCCGCGCGTCGGCGTCCCGCGCCGCGTCGCCCGCCTTGCCGCGGATCTCGTGGACCAGGTCCTCGGTCTCGGTGCTGCTCGGCTTGGACTTCGGCACGACGTTCAGCAGCGCCGTGTCGCCCGCCTGGTTGAAGGTGGGCGGGGTGACGGCCGCGACGCCGTCCAGCTTCGCGACGGTCCCGGCGACCCGCGTCGCCGCGGCCTTCGGGTCCTTGCTGCCCTGTCCGTCCACGACCAGCATCAGCGGGCCGTTGAAGCCCGGCCCGAAGCCTTCGGAGAGCAGGTCGTACGCCTTGCGCTGGGTGGTGCTGGTGGGCTGCGCGCCGTCGTCCGGCAGGCCCATCTCCAGCGAACTCGCGGGTACGGCGATGACGCCCAGGCCGACGACACCGGCCAGCAGCACGGCGACCGGACGCCGCAGCACGAAGCGCGCCCAGCGGGTGCCCATGTTGGGCTTGCCGCCCTCGGCCTCCCCGGGGGCGGTGGCGCCCTTGCGGGCCTTGCGGCTCAGTACGCGCTTGCCCGCGAAGCCCAGCAGCGCGGGGATCAGGGTCAGGGCGACGAGGACGGCGATGACGACCGTGCCGGCCGCCGCGATGCCCATCTTGGTGAGCATCGGGATGTTGACCACCGACAGGCCCACCAGGGCGATGACGACGGTCAGCCCGGCGAAGACCACGGCGGACCCGGCGGTGCCGGTCGCGCGCCCGGCCGCCTCTTCCCGCTCCCGGCCCTCGGCCAGTTCGGAGCGGTAGCGGGAGACGATGAACAGCGCGTAGTCGATGCCGACGGCGAGGCCGATCATCATGGCGAGGGTGGACGTCGTACTGGACAGGTCCAGCACGCTGCCGAGCGCGGTGATGGACGAGACGCCGATGCCCACGCCGATCAGCGCGGTCAGCAGCGGCAGGCCGGCGGCTGTCAGCGCGCCGAAGGTGATGACGAGGACGACGGCGGAGATGACGATGCCGATGATCTCGGTCGCGCCGGTCTCCGGCATCGCCTGGAGCGCGTTGCCGCCGATCTCGACGGTCAGCCCGGTGTCCCGGCCGTGCTGAGCCGCTTCCTTGAGCGCGTCACGCGCGTCGTCCTTCAGCTCGAAGCCGGAGACCTTGTAGGTGACCTGCGCGTAGGCGATCTTGCCGTCCTGGGCCACCCCCTTGGCCAGGTACGGGTCGGAGACCGAGGCGACCTGCGGCGAGGAGGACTTCAGCTCGCCGACGACCTTCTCGACGGCCTTCTTCTGCGCCGGCGCGGTGACCTGCTGCCCGTCGGGCGCCTTGAAGACCACGCGCGCGGTGGCGCCGTCCGCCTTGGTGCCGGGGAAGCGTTCGCCCAGCAGGTCGAAGGTCTGCTGCGACTCCGTACCCGGTACGGAGAAGGAGTCGGCGGCGGGCGAGGACGCGGTGGCGGCGCCGACTCCGGCGACGGCCAGCAGCGCCACCCATATGAGGGCGACGAAGCGGCGTCGCCGGAAGGCGAACCGTCCGAGTTTGTAGAGGAATGTAGCCACGAGAAGGGGCGCTCCCGTCGGGAAGAGGGACGTACAAGGGCGTACGGAGCCGGCCCGACGACGAGAGCGGCGCGTCGAGTGCTGCCGTTATGGGGGGGAGTTGGGGACGGACGGCCCGGCAAGGGCCGGGACCGGTCAGACGCCTAGGGCGGGGAGGACCACGGCGTCGACGTATCCGGCGAGGAAGGCGCGGTCCGGCGGCCGGTCCTCGATGAGCTGCTGGGCGGCGAAGGCGCCGACCAGCATGTGCGGTACGTAGGCGAGCGCGGGGCGGCCGGCGGGGATCTCGCCGCGCTCGACGGCGCGGGCGAGCATCGCGTCCATCCCGGAGATGTCCGGGTTGACGAACAGGTCGCGCAGCGCCTGCTGGAGGTCGGGGTTGTCGTGTGCGGCCCGCATGAGGCCCCGCAGCAGCGCGGAGTCGCGTTCCATCTCGCAGTCGTCGCCGCGGGAGACCATGGCGTGCAGGTCGCCGCGGATGCTGCCGGTGTCGATGTCGGCGAGGTGGACGGGCTTGTGGTGGTGGAGCGCCTTGGCCACCAGCTCCGGCTTGCCCTGCCACTGGCGGTAGAGGGTGGCCTTGCTGGCGTGGGTGCGGGCGGCGACGGCGTCCATGGTCAGGGCGTCGTAACCGACCTCGCGGAGCAGGTCGAGCACGGCCGCGTAGAGCTCCGCCTCGCGCTCGGGGGTCAGCCGGCTGCGGCCCATGGCGGACACCTCCTCCTGACTCATGTGAACGAAACGGTTTCGTACAGCTTCGTACGGCTCGACCGTACCCCCGGCTCCAGCGAAACGGAAACGTTTCGATGGTGGTGTGCGTCACGGCACCACGCGCCCGGCCGAGTTGCCACGGTCCGCACTCGCCGAAAGCATGGGGGCGTGAGTGACGGCGCGTATCTCCGGTTCCCGCATCTCCACGGCGAGATGCTGTGTTTCGCCGCCGAGGACGACCTCTGGGTGGCACCGCTGACGGCCGAGGGCGGCGGTACGCCACGGGCCTGGCGGCTGACGGTGGACCGCACCCGGATCAGCCACCCGCGGATCTCCCCGGACGGCGGACACATCGCCTTCACCACCTGGCGCAGCCTCGACCCGGAGATCCACCTCGCCCCGGTGGAGGGCGGCCCGGCCCGCCGCCTCACCTATTGGGGGAGCACCGACGCCCGGGTCTGCGGCTGGACCCCGGACGGCCAGATCCTGGCCGTCTCCTCGCACGGCCAGCCCTTCTCGTACTACTCCTGGGCCTACAGCGTCCCCACCGACGGCAGCCCCGGCGGCCGGCTGCCCTGGGGCCCGGTCTCGGACATCGCGGTCGCCGACTTCGCCGCGGACGGGCACCGGCTGGCGGGCGACGGCCATCCGTACGGGCACGTCGGCGACGGGGAGGGCGGCGACGGACACGGCTCCCGGGGCGGCCACGACGACTCGGTGGACCGCAAGACGCTGCTGCTCACCGGCAAGCCGCCGCACGAGCCCGCCTCCTGGAAGCGCTACCGCGGCGGCGCGATGGGGCGGCTGTGGCTGCACGGCACCCGGCTCGTGCCGGACCTGCGCGGCCACCTGGACGCGGTGATGTTCGTCGGCGACCGGATCGCGTTCCTCTCCGACCACGAGGGGATCGCCAATGTCTACTCCTGCAAGCCGGACAGCACGGACCTGCGGCGGCACACCGACCACGCCGACTTCTACGCCCGGCACGCCGCCACCGACGGGCAACGCATCGTCTACCAGTGCGGCGGCGACCTGTGGCTGGTCGACGACCTGAGCCCGAGCGGCCGGCCCCGCCGCCTCCAGGTGCGCCTGGGCGGCCCGCGCGCCGGACGCCGCACGTACCAGATCCCGGCCGGCTCGCACATCACGTCCCTCGCCGTGGACACCACCGGGCGGGCCAGCGCCGTCGGCGTCCGCGGCAGCCTGTACTGGCTCACCCATCGCGACGGCCCGGCCCGCACCATCCACGACGAGCCGGGAGTACGCGTCCGGCTGCCCGAGATGCTCGGCTCCACCGGACGGATCGCCTACATCACCTCCGCCGAGGGCGACGACGCCATCGAGATCGCCGACCTGCCCAAGGCCGGCATCCCGCGCGACCCGCACCGCCTGGCGGCCGGCCGGCTCGGCCGGGTGCACGAACTGGTCGCCGCGCCGGACGGCGAACGACTGGCGGTGGCGGCGCACGACGGGCGGCTGCTGCTCGTCGACGTCTCGGCCGACGGCGACGGCGAGGGCCGGGTCACCGAGCTGATCAGGTCCGGCAACGGACCCGTACGGGACCTGGCCTTCTCCCCCGACTCGGGCTGGCTGACCTGGTCCCACCCCGGCATCGGCCGCACGCTGCGGCAGATCAAGATGGCCCGGCTCACCGGTACCGGCGCGGGGGACGGCGAGGAGGCCGCCCGCACCGTCGTGGACGTCACCAACGGCCGCTTCGAGGACGAGCAGCCGGTCTTCACCCGCGACGGCCGCTACCTCGCGTTCCTGTCCTGGCGCGGCTTCGACCCGGTCTACGACGTGCACACCGGCGACCTGTCCTTCCCGCTCGGCTGCCGCCCCTACCTCGTACCACTGTCCTCCGCCACGCCCTCCCCCTTCCAGCTCTCCGCCGACGGGCGGCCCGCGGCGGGCGGCCTGGACCCGGCACAGGCCCCGGTGACGGCCGAGGGCACGGCGCTGGTGGAGGTGGAGGGGCTGGCCAGCCGGGTGACGCCGTTCCCGGTGTCGGCGTCGAAGTACTCGGCGCTGCGCCCGGTCGCGGGCGGCGGGCTGGTCTGGCTGCGCTGGCCGATCTCCGGCGCGCTCGGCGAGACCTTCGCCAATCCCGACAACACCTCGGGCCAGCCCACGCTGGAACACTTCGACCTGGTCAAGGCCAAGCGCACCGAACTGACCGGCGCCATCGACGCGTACGCGCTCAGCGGCGACGGCACCCGGCTGGTCGTCAACGACGAGGGCGACCTGCGGGCGGTGCCCGCGACCGAGCCGCCGGACGCCGACTCGACCGTCCACCTGGACCCGCGGCGCATCCTGCACGACGTGGACCCGCCCGCCGAGTGGCGCCAGGCGTACGACGAGGCGGGCCGGATCATCCGCGCGTACTTCTGGGACCCCGGGCTGTGCGGTGTCGACTGGGAGGCGGTGCTGGAGCAGTACCGGCCGCTGGTCGAACGGGTCGCCTCGCCCGACGAGTTCGCCGACCTGATGCGCGAGGTGCTGGGCGAGCTGGGCACCTCGCACGCGTACGTGACGGCCGGCAAGCGCAACGAGGGACCGCCGCACTACCAGCGCGCGATCGGCCTGCTCGGCGCCAACTTCGTCTTCAAGGACGGCTACTGGGTGGTGCGGCGCATCCTGCCCGGCGACTCCTCCGACTCCCGGGCCCGCTCGCCGCTGGCCGGTACGGGCATCCGCGAGGGCGCCGCGCTCACGCACGTGGACGGCCGCCGGGTCGATCCGGCGGCCGGGCCCGCCCCGCTGCTGTCCGCGGCCGGCGGCACCACCGTCGAGCTGACCTTCGCGCCCGAGGGCGGCGGCCCGTCGCGGCGGGTCGCGGTGGTCCCGCTGGTCGACGAGCGGCCGCTGCGCTACCAGGACTGGGTGGCCAAGCGCCGCGAGGTGGTGCGCGAGCTGAGCGACGGCCGGTGCGGCTATCTGCACATCCCCGACATGGGCGGCTCCGGCTGGGCGCAGTTCAACCGCGACCTGCGCATGGAGGTCTCGCGGCCCGCGCTGATCGTGGACGTACGGGGCAACGCGGGCGGCAACATCTCCGAGCTGGTCGTCGAGAAGCTGACCCGCACCATCGTCGGCTGGGACCTGACCCGCGACGCCCGGCCGGTCAGCTACGCCAGCAACGCGCCGCGCGGCCCGGTCGTCGCCGTCGCCGACGAGATGACCTCCTCCGACGGCGACATGATCACCGCCGCGTTCAAGCTCCAGGGCATCGGCCCGGTCGTGGGTCTGCGCACCTGGGGCGGCGTGGTCGGGATGACCGGGCGGCACCGGCTGGGCGACGGTACGTACATCACGGTGCCGATGAACGCCGCCTGGTTCGAGGCGTACGGCTGGGGCGTGGAGAATCACGGCGTGGAGCCGGACATCGAGGCGCCGCGCTCCCCGCTGGACTGGGCCGAGGGCCGTCACCCGCAGCTCGGCGTCGCCGTCCGTACCGCGCTGGACCTCCTGGAACGCCACCCCGCCGCGACGCCGCCCGACCTGTCCGGCGTACCGGACCGGCGGCGCCCCCAACTGCCGCCCCGCAGCGGCTGAGCAAGGCCCCCGCACACCCTCCGCACGACAGGAGCACCTGCATGGCAACCCACATACGCACAGCGTCACTGGCCGTCACCGCAGCGTTGACGGCCGGACTCGCCACGGCCACCGCACCCGCCCACGCCGCCTCCCCGCCCGGCCGGGCGGGCCCGACCCACCTCGTCTTCGAGAAGAACCAGCGCGACCCGGCCGCGTCCCGGGTGCGCCTGGTGCGGTCCGGCACCGGCAAGACGCTGGCCGAGTACCGTGCCGGGTCCGGCCAGGGCGGCACGGCGGGCCGCGACGAGTGCGTACGGAACAAGGGCTGGCTGCCGGACGGCACGTACCGGGTGCTCTCGCACACCACCCGCAAGAAGGGCGGGCGGGACGGCATCAACGGCTACGCGATCCACGTCGGCGACAAGGTGTGCCGGGACGGCAGCACCCGGCGCACCGCCCTGTTCGTGCACAGCGAGATGCGGTCGGACGGCGCCCAGGGCATCGCGGTGCCGGGCCGCGACAGCCCGTACCGCTGGGACGGCGACGTGGACTACCGCTCGCTGGGCTGTGTGAAGCTGGCTCCGGCGGACATCAAGAACCTCTTCGCGGCGGCGGAGCGGTACGGGTGGCCGACGTCGCTGAAGGTCGTCAAGTAGGGCGTTTCGCCATCCGGTCGAGGGGTGCACCCGCCGGAACGGGTGCACCCCCGCACCAGAAGCCCCCTCAGTGGTTCGCGCGCACCTTCTCGTCCGCCTCCCCGCCCGCGCCGACCAGCCCCACGCGCATCCCCTCCAGCCGGTCGCCGAAGCGCCGCATCTCGCGCTGCCCCACCGTCCCGATGACGGACGGCAGGTAGCCGCGGACCGACTGCATGCCGCGCAGCCACCACTGCCCGTACACGTGCGACGAGCGGCGCTCGACGCCCGCCACGATCCGGTCCACGGCCGGGCTCAGCGGGTACGTCTTGTTCGTCGGCCAGGGCAGCCGCTGCCGCAGCTCGCGCATGATGTCGTCCTGGTCGGCGCCGCGCACCATGTCCGTGTCGGTCCAGCTCAGGTAGCCGACGCCGACCCGTACGCCCTTGTGGCCGACCTCGGCGCGCAGGCTGTGCGCGAACGCCTCGACGCCGGACTTGGAGGCGCAGTACGCGGTCATCATGGGTGCCGGGGTGAGTGCGGCGAGCGAGGCGATCTGGAGGAAGTAGCCGCGCGACTCCGTCAGGACCGGCAGGAACGCGCGCCCCGTGACCGCGCCGCCGATGAGGTTGACCTCGATGACCCGCCGCCAGGACACCGGGTCGGAGTCCACGAACGGACCGCCGGTGGCCACCCCGGCGTTGGCGACCACGATGTCCACCTTGCCGAAGCGCGCCTTGACCTCGCGCGCCACCTGGGCCATCGCCTCGTGGTCGGTCACGTCGGCATGCCAGTGCGCCGCCTCGCCGTGCATCGAGGCGGCGACCCGCGCCAGTTCCTCCGGCTCCAGGCCGACCAGGGCGAGCGTGGCGCCGCGTGCGGACAGTTTGCGGGCGAGGAGTTCGCCGACCCCGCGGGCCGCGCCGGTGACGACGGCGACCTGTCCCTCCAGGCTCCTGCGTGCGCTCATACGGTCTTCTCCTTCGCGTCGGTGGCCGCCTCGGCACGGTCGTCACGGGCCGGCAGGTGGTCCCGTACCAGCTCCCGGATGCGGGCGATGACCGCGTCCGGCTCCTCGATGGGCGTCATGTGCCCGGCTCCGGGCAGCTCGGTCATGCCCAGGAACTGGGGCAGTACGGAGGCCAGCCGCCGGGAGAGGACGATCGGGGTGAGCCGGTCGGCGGTGCCCGCGACGACGGCGGTCGGCACCTCCAGCCGGGCGGCGCCGCCGGTCAGGTCCAGCCCGGCGAGGACCTTGCCCCACTTCGCCCGGGGGCGCACCTGGCAGGCGTGCACGATGCGTGCGCACGCCTCGACCTGCTCGGGCGTGGCGGCGGGCCCCATCGTGGCGTACTTCAGGATCCGCTTGGCGACCGCGCTGACGGGCCCGAGCGGCGCCCGCGATCCGAGGACGACCTGGTGCGCGACGCGCCGGCCGCCCGGCGAGCGCAGCGGGATCACCAGGGCCTCCGCCGTCAGGTTCGCGCTGCCGGTGCTGCACAGCAGGACGGCGGCGGCCCGCTCCCGGAACTCCGGGCGTTCGGCGGAGGCCATCATCGTCATGCCGCCCATGGAGTGCCCGGCCAGCACGGCCCGCTCCCCCGGTTCCAGCGCGGCGCCGAGGACGGCGGTCAGGTCGTCGGCGAGCGCGGTGGTGCTGTAGCCGCGCGGGCCGGCCGAGGGGGTGCGGCCGTGCCCCCGCTGGTCGTAGAGCACCACCTTGTGATCGGCGGCGAGGTCCCTGACGACCGGGGCCCAGAAGGCGGTCGAGCAGGTCCAGCCGTGCGACAGGACGACGGCGGGGGTGCCGGGGGCCTCCGGCCCGTGGATCTCCACGTGCAGCCGGGAGCCGTCGGCGGAGGTGGCGGTCAGTTCACGGCGCGGTACGGGCGGCGCGTACCGCCCGTGGGTCATGGGGGCCGGTGCCATCACGCCACCGCCTTCGCGGCCTGCCCGGCCCGTGCGCCCGTACGGGACGCCGGTACGCGCAGCACTTCGTACTCCGCGAGGTCCACCTCCCGGGTCAGCTTGCGGAACTCGGCGGTCGTACCGGGCCAGGCCGTCGTGTTGCGCCCGTTGGCGTCCAGGTACCAGCTGTCGCAACCGCCGGTGGTCCACACCGTGCGCTCCATCCGCCGCTGGATGCCGCGGGTCCAGGCGTGCACCGCGGAGGGCCGCGCGTTCAGCGCGATCTTGCCGCCCAGTACGTCCAGCTGCCGCATGTAGTCGACCAGGTAGTTCAGCTGGGACTCGATCATCAGGATCATCGAGCTGTTCCCGAGGCCCGTGTTGGGCCCGATGATGGTGAGGAAGTTGGGGAAGCCGGCGGCGCTGGCGCCGCGCAGCGACTCCATGCCGTCCTTCCACTCCTCGGCGAGGGTGGTGCCGTTGGCGCCGGTGACGCGGTGGGCGATCGGCATGTCCGTGACGTGGAAGCCCGTACCGAAGACGATCGCGTCCGCCTCGGTCTCCGTACCGTCCGCGGCGACCAGCACATTGCCCCGGACCTCCTTCAGTCCGCTCGCCACCACGTCCACATTCGGCTGCGTCAGCGCCGGGTAGTACGAGTTCGACAGCAGGATGCGCTTGCAGCCGATGCGGTAGTCCGGCGTGAGCTTGGCCCGCAGCGCCGGGTCCTTCACGGCCCGCTTCATGTGGCCCTTGGCCAGGCCCTCGATCAGCCCCAGCTCGTTCGGGCGCTTGGTGAAGGCGCTGACCTGCATCTCGCGGATGCCCCACAGCAGTCCGCGGCGCGCCACCCGGGTCGCCGGGACCCTGGTGTGCAGCCAGCGTTCCAGGCCGCTGATCCGCCGGTCGGCGCGCGGCAGCACCCAGGCCGGGGTGCGCTGGAAGAGGGTGAGGCGGTCGACCGTCGGCTGGACGGCCGGCACGATCTGGATCGCCGAGGCCCCCGTACCGATCATCGCGATCCGCTTGCCGCGCAGGTCGTAGTCGTGGTCCCAGCGCGCCGAGTGGAACACCTTCCCCGGGAAGGAGTCCAGCCCGGGAACGTCCGGCACCTTCGGGTCCGACAGCGGCCCGGTCGCGGACACGACCACGTCCGCCGTCAGGGCGCCCCGCGCCGTCTCCACCTCCCAGTGCAGTTCCTCCCCGTTCCACCGCAGGCTGCGCACCTCGGAGTCGAACCGGATGTGCGGCCGCAGCCCGAAGGTGTCGGTGACCCGCTCCAGGTACGCGCGGATGTGCGGCTGTCCGGAGAAGTTGCGCGGCCACTCGGGGTTGGGCGCGAAGGAGAACGAGTACAGGTGCGAGGGCACGTCGCACGCGCATCCCGGGTAGCTGTTGTCACGCCAGGTGCCGCCCACCGAGCCGGCCCGCTCCAGGACCACGAAGTCCGTGATGCCCTGGCGCCGCAGCCGTACGGCCGCCCCCAGACCACCGAACCCCGATCCGATCACCGCCACCCGTACGTGCTCGTGTTCGCGCTCGGCCATGCCGCCGCCTCCCGAGTTCGACCGTCAGAACGTCTAGCCTTCGGATTAACCGCGCCAGCAATCACTGGCACGATTGGAGGGTAGGACACGGACGTACCGAGCGGTAGGGGGTCTGCGGCGGTTAGTTACCGCTGGTTGCACCTCGGCGGGGGCCTGGTGGGGCGACATAGGGTGAAGCCGTGGATGAGAAGACGCACGGCGATCCCGGACCTCCCGCCGACCCCGGCACCCCCGCTTCCGGCCCCGGCCCCCGCGAATACCGCATGGCCGACCTCGCCGAAGCGGCCGGCATCACCGTCCGCACCCTCCGCTTCTACCGCGAGCGCAAACTCATCCCGCCGCCGCGCCGCGAAGGCCGCATCGCCTGGTACAACGAGCACCACCTCGCCCGCCTCCACACCATCGCCGGCCTGCTCGAACGCGGCCACACCCTGGGCGGTATCGCCGAACTCCTCGCCGCCTTCGACACCGGCCGCGACGTCGGCGAACTCCTCGGCCTGGAGGACACCCTCGTGGCCCCCTGGTCCGAGGAGACCCCCGTACGCCTGACTCCCGGGGAACTCGCCGACCACTTCAAGGACGACGTCACCCCGGAGAACCTCTCCGCCTCCCTCGACATCGGCTACCTGGCCGTCGACGGCGACGAGTTCGTGCACATCAGCCGCCGGCTGCTCGACGCCTCCACCGAACTCGTCGCCAACGGCGTGCCGCTGGCCGCCGTCCTCGAAGCGGGCCGCGCGGTCCGCACCCACGCCGACGCCCTCGCCGACCTGTTCATCTCGGTCGTCCGCACCCACGTCCTGGCCGACGTCCTCGACCGCGCCGCGGCCGGCGAGCCGCTCGACCCCACCGAGGCCGCCCGCATCACCCAGACCATCGAAAAGCTCCGCCCCATCTCCAAGGGCATCGTCGACGCGGAACTGTCGATGGCGATGGACCGGAGGGTGCGGGCGGAGCTGGACTCGTGGCGGCGGGAGACGGATGGAGGGGGCGGGAGCGGGGACTGACCGGTCCCCGCTCCCGCGCCCGGCCCGCCTACTTCGGGCAGGTGTCCTGGGTCACCTTGCCGCCGTTGGCGGAGGCGGTGGCCGGGTCCATCGACAGGCACAGGTTCGTCCAGTTGTTGATGAACCGGTAGCTCTTCTTGGAGTCGTTCGCGGACCCGATCTTGGTCGGGACGACGTTCCACATCTGGCTGCCCGAGAACCAGCGGGTCTCGCAGTCCCACCAGAACAGCTGGGTGCCGGCCGACGGCGGCGTGCCGTTGTTGTAGGGGATGGTCAGGCACTTGCCGTTGCTCGTCTTGATCTGGAAGTAGCCCTTGTGGTCGAACGACTTGGGCTGCTCGGCCTGCCACTGGTGGCTGCTGGGCGCCTTCGACTGGCACTCGCGCTGGGTGACCAGGCCGCCGGACTTGGAGCTGTCGAACTCGGGACCCCGCACCATGCACCGCTTGTACTGGCTGTTGACGTAGGTCTTGTCGGAGTTGACCAGCCAGATCGCCCGGTTGCCGTTGCCCTTGGGGATGTGGCTGTTGTTGCGGGAGATGATGTTGTCCACCAGGGCCCAGCCGGGGAAGTCCATCATGACCGTGCCGACGCGGCCACTGTCACCGGCGTTGAGGTACTTCATCAACCGGTAGTTGACGCCCTGGACTTCGGTACGGACACCGCCCTGCTCCTGCACGTATCCGCCGGCGTACTCGAACGGGAGCCGCAGAATGGTCTTGGACGCCGAGGTGTACGTCACGTACATCTCGTCCTTGTCGTCGCGGGCGGCCCGGTCGACGTTCTCCTTGACGTAGTCCCACTTCTGCTGGACGGGGTACGCCGTCCAGTGGTCTTCCTGATTCTTGTTGAAGGTCTCGATCCCGTATTCGTCGTTGCCGACGCTGTCGAAGCTGCCCAGGACCAGCTTGCCGCGGGCTTCCTTGAGGCTGGGAACCGGCGCTCGCTTGTCGCCCTTCACCGAAGGGGAGTAGAACAGGTTGCTGAACCTGCTCACGTAGTGGCCGAAGATGCTCTGGGCGTCTTTCTCCCTCATCGTCTTCGGATCGTTCGCACACTCGGTGGCGCCGACGGTGTCCTTGAAGGGGCACTCGGCCTTCAGGCGCATCACCACCGTCTCGCTCGGGTGCTTCTCCAGGAATTCCTGCGTCACGTCCAGAACGTCACGGAAATTGGCCTTCTGGTAGACCACTCCGTGGTGGATCGTGAAATCCATGGCTCCGCTGATGCGGACCCGGATGTCGATGGCGCGGATGCCGTGCTCCAGCTGCGCCTTCAGGGTCTTCCCGCTGTCGCCGAAGTCCTCCTGCGTCTGCGTGATGGGGCCACCGTGAATGGAGAGCGTGTCGTGGGTGCCGGGCAGGGACATCGCCGCCAGCGAGGTGTCGTCCGCGATGTTCGCCATCCAGTCCAGCCGGGTCGTCGCCCCGAGATCCCGGTAGGCGTCCTGGTTCCGCGATCCGGCCGCCCCGGCGGCACCGGGCGCGAGCAGCCCCGCGCCCAGGGCGGCACAGACCGTGAGCAGACGCACCAGGGGGCGGGATCGCCGACGCGATCCGGCGCCGGTGTCGGGGGAGATGGGGCGGGACATGGGACTCCTGTCGGAATTCACTGGAGACGACCGAAGACGGTCACGGGACGTCGCGTGGACGTCCCTCACTCTGTCCCGCTGACCTAACGTTTTTCTAATGGCCCGGCCGCCGCCGGTATCCGGCGGGCGGCGGCCCGCCGATTACCGCTTACTGCTGTACGGACTTCTCGGCCGGGACAATGCTGAAGCGCGCCCGGTTGGGGAACCAGGTCGTCGACAGTTCGCCGCTCGGGTGACTGACGTGATCGTTCGCGACCGCCACGATCCGGGTCGCGGGCGCGCTCGCGGCGAAACGCATCCGGAGCTTCAGGGTGTGGGTGCCGCCCGGCTGCACCGCGTCGATCGGTGCGGGACAGTTCTGCCATTGCGTGTAGTGCGGGTTGTCGGCGGGAATCGGATTTTCCCGCGGGCAGATGTGCGTGGTGAAACGGTGGTCGCCGTACTCGGCCACCAAGGGGTGCCATTCCCCGCCCGCGAAGTACTGGAGTTCGGCGTCGCCGAAACGGAGCTGGTCCGCCGACCGGCTCGTGTGGAACACGATGTGGGACCAGTACATGGTGATGGGGAAGGGGAAGTCGTACCGGTTCTCCATCGAAAGCGAGAACTCCGACCAGTCGCCGCCCGCCGTGAAGGTGCTCGGCATGTCGTGGAACTGCATCACCACGGGCATCTGCTCGGCCTCGGCGGCCGGCGCGGACGCGCTCGTCCGCTGAGCGCTGTCGGCGAGCGCGGGGGTGGCGAGGACGAGGGAAGGGGCGAGCGCCGCGGCGGCCACGGCGGCCGCGATTCGGATGATCTTCATGCGGTCATGTTAAGCGCAGGATAAAGACGGACCTCAACCCATTTTTCCGACGCTTTCGACCAGTCGACAGCCCGACAACCACTGGAGCCATGGCCCCGGAGGGGGCGGGGAACGACCGGACCTGGCGCGTTGACCAGCCCACCGGTCATCGGGTATACGGGCGTCGCCAACATCCGTACGACATTGCCAACTTCCGGCAACGACATCCGGGCGAATTGCCGCGATGATCTCTTCATCGACAGTCCGAACCCGGAGGCACCCCACCCATGAGACCGACCCGCGCCACCCTGATCGTCGCCGCCACCGCCCTGACCCCGGCCCTGCTCCTGGCCACCCCGGCGTTCGCCGCCCCGGCGTCCGCCACCGCCCGTACGGTCGCGACGGCCCCCGTGGCAGCCACACCCGGGACGCCGGTCGGCGAGGTGTCGACGGACGACCTCCGCGTAGCGGTCTCGCGCATTCTGGCGGACAAGAACATCGGCAAGGGCGTGCAGCGCGAGGCCGCCAGAGCCCTTGCCGACGGCAGCCCCGAAGCCCTCCGCGCCTTCCTCGGAACCGGTCACCGCCTCGCCCAGGCCGAGGACGACCGCGTCGCCATCTCCACCATCCTCGCCCGCAAGGACACCGGCCGCGCGGTCAAGGAAGCCATTTACCAGCTCCTCGACAACGGCACGCCGGAAGAATTGCGCGCCTTCCTCGAAACGGGTTACCGCCTCGCCCGTTTCGAGGACGACCGCGTAGCCGTCTCCAGCATCCTGGCGCGCAAGGAAATCGGTCCCGGGGTCAAGAAGGAGATCTACCAGCTCCTCGACAACAACGGCACGCCCGAAGAGTTCCGCGCCTTCCTCGAAACCGGCTACCGCCTCGCCCAGGCCGATGACGACCGCGTGGCCGTCGCCAGAATCCTCACCAGGCCGAACATCAGCAAGGCTCTCCGTAAGGCGGTCAACGAGGTCCTCGACGACGGATCGCCGGAGGCGCTGCGGTACTTCCTGGAGGTCGGCCAGTACAAGGTGGACGGCAAGTGACCTGAGCCCTCCAGCGTGCGGCCGGCGCCCGGCACCGGCCGCACGCTGGAGGGCGATCACTCGCGAAGCCGGGAACGGTACTCGCCCGGCGGCATGCCCCGGGCACGTCGGAAGGCGCGGCTGAAAGCGTGCGGCGAGGCGTAGCCGACCGCGCCGGAGATCGACTCGACCGGCTCGTCGGTGTCGCGGAGCCGGACGGACGCCAGGTCCATGCGCCACTGCGTCACGTAGGCGCCCGGCGTCTGTCCGAGCGCGGACCGGAAGTGCCGGGACAGCGTCGTCCGGGAGACCGCCGTCGCGGCCGCCAGGGACTCGGTCGTCCAGGGGTGTTCCGGTCGGGCGTGGACCCGTGCCAGGGCGTCGCGCACGACCGGATCACGCATCGCGCCCAGCCATGAGCCGGACTGCTCCTCCGGGTGGCGGGCCAGCCAGACGCGGACGAACTGGACGAGCAGAAGGTCCACGATGCTGTTGACGGCGGCGGTGCTGCCGATCTGGGGCTGTGCGAGCTCCGCCGTCAGAAGCTCGACGGTCCTTGTGAGCTGTGTGTTCTCCCGGCTCGTGACGTGCATCGGCCGGCCGAGGGAGGTGAGCACCGGCGTGCTCACCTCCGGGTCCTGCTCATAGCGCAGGACGATCACTTCCGTCCGCGCCGGCGCCGAGCCCAGGTGCAGGGCGCCGCCGTCGGTGAGGGCCTGGTCCGTCGCTTTCCGGTCACAGGGGCCCATCGCCGTACCGGGCCCGCCGGCCAACCCGTGGGCGGTGTCCGGCGCCAACAGGACGGCGTCTCCCGCCCGCACCTCCAGAGGCTTCCCGCCCGGGACGTGGAGCCACATCGAGCCACGAGACACCACATGCAGTGCCGCTGCCGGACCGGCGTCCAGCCACAGCCCCCAGCTCCCTCCGGCCTTCAGTACGACCCCGAGCGCCCCCCGCGCACCCGATACACGCAAGGCCTCCGCGAGTACGTCCATCGTCACCGTCCTCCTCGACGGGCGTCAGACCACGTCAAGAACGATCTTCCCGTGCACCTTCCGCGCGAACAGTGCCCGGACGGCGTCGCCCACGTCCTGCCAGTCGCCGCGCAGTCCGACCGGCGCCGAGAGCTTTCCGGCTGCCATGAGGCCCAGCAGGTCCGTCAGCTCCCCGCTGGTCGGCGTCATGTCGCCGTAGGTGGCGATGCTACGGGGCTCGCCGAAACCGAACAGGACCCCTGACGGGAACGTGGTGTCCTGCCCCGAGGAGTAACCGACCACGTGGAGGGTGCCGCCCTCGGCGAGGAGACTCCACGCCTCGGCCACCAGCGGCCCGCCGACCGTGTCCAGGACGAGGTCGAACCGGCACTCGGTCGCGGCCAGGTCGGTCACCACCTTGTCGGCGCCGAGTTCGCGGAGCCCGGCGGCCCGGTCCGGTGACCCCACGAGTGCCGTCACCCGGGCGCCCGCCAGCGCCGCCAACTGCACGGCGAAGTGCCCCACGCCCCCGCTGGCGCCGGTGATCAGCACGTCGCGCGCCAGCAGGGAACGCTTGCGCAGCACCCGCAGCGCGGTGACTCCCGCGATGCCCAGCGCGGCGGCGTCGGCCAGATCCACGCCCTGGGGCACGGTACCGAGCGAAGCGGGCCTGACCGCCACCCGCTCCGCCCACGCGTGCGCGGACATCCCCAGCGCGACACGTGTCCCTTCGGGCGGCCCCGAGCCATCGGCTGCGGCGCGCACCACGACGCCGGCCGCGTCGTGACCGTGCACAGCGCCGGCCGGCCACTGGTCCACGTAATTCAGCTCTCCGAAGTTGAGACCGATGTGCCGTATCCCGACCAATGCCTCGTCGTCGGCCGGAACGGGCTCGTCAACGTCGGCGAACCGGACGGGCCCGGCCTCGCCGTGCTCGACCACAAGGGCGCGCATAGGGGTGTTTCCTTCTCTCGCGGAATGCGCCCGGAACTCGGCGCGGCAGTGGACGGAGTGGGCGCGAAAGCCGCACTGTCGCCTCCTGAAACCCTGTCGCAGGACCAGCACGGCGACCAGCCCCGTCAGAACCGATCAGTTGACGATCTGTATCAGTGCGACTCGTGGTCCGCACGACACCGCAGAACACGAATGAGCCGCTGCCCGGTGAAGAAATCACCGGGCAGCGGCTCGCTCAATCTCCGGGGCCTGCCGCCTCAAGGGCCGTCCGCCTCCGGGACCCGCCCCGGAGCCGTCCGGCGATCGGACCTCAGCTGCCGAACGGACCGGGGTTGTTCTTGTCCGCGTCCTGGCACTGCTTGATCCGCTTCTCGATCGCCCGCGCCTTGGCGCGCTCCTTGTCGGCCGCCTTGTGCTGACCACGGGCGTCCAGCTTCGCGGCCTTGGACTTGTGCGCCTTGGCCTCCTGGCTCATCTGGCCGATGTGGCAGGTGACCTTCCCACGGGCCGACACGGCGCCCTGGGCCGCCTGCGCGGGAACGGCCGCGAACAGAACGCCGCCCGCGAGAGCGGCGGAAACGGCAAGTGTGGTGATACGTCGACGCATAAAGCTCCCCGTTCACATAACGAGTCGTACCGACCGACCCGTTGAGGTGTGGCTGATAACAGTCGATCACTGTAGCCGAAGGGATCAGCATTCCCAGCCGTCACCCAATTCACCGCTTATCCCGCGAAAGCCTGTACTTTTCCTCGGATCGTCCAGCCACACCTCCTCGCCTTCCGCGGTGACGGTCAGGCCGAACCGTTCATGTCCGGGCCGGCCATTCCCTTCCCACCACCGGTGTGCGGCCTCCGCCTCGTCCCAGAGCCGACGGGGGCCGCCCTGCCAGACGCGGGCTCCCCCGCCGTCCCGGAAGTACGCACACGCCCAGGACCGGTCCCGCAGCCCGTAGAGCCACACCGGGCGCGCACCGTCCCGTTTCTCCGCCTCGACCTGCACGCAGTCGGGCACCCTCAGCCCGATCACGAACCGTTGCGGCCCGAACGCCCCGCCCGTGAATTCCTCCTCCGTGAGTTCCGTGGACGTCTCCTCCCCGCCTCTCACATTCCCCGGAACGTACTCCGCGTGCTCAACCGGCCGCAGCCGATGCGCCCGCAGCTTCATGAATTCCACCGGCCCGGTGAATTTCCCCGAAGCGCTGCGACCGTCCTCTGCCACCACCAGACGCGCCACGCCATCGGCGTGACTGTAATGCGTCCCCCAGGGCGCGACGAGAATTCCCCCGGGGCGGCACTGCTCGACCCAGGCCCAGGGAAAGCGACGGAGCCCGCACGTCGCGATGATCCGGTCGTACGGCGCCCCCTCCGGATGCCCCCGTGTGCCGTCCCCGTGCACAACCCGCACGAAGCTGCCGAACGCGTCCAGCGCCGTACGGGCCCGCTCCGCGGCCTCCCCGTCCACCTCCACGCTGACCACCCGCCCCGGCCCGGCCCGGTGCGCCAGCAGCGCCGCGTTCCACCCTGTCCCCGTCCCGATCTCCAGCACCTTGTCCCCCGGCCGCAGGTCCACGTCCCGCAGCATCCGGAACACCACCGACGGCATGGACGCGGAACTGGTGGCCACGGCCCCCGGCTCCGTACCGGTGTGCTTACCGTCGTCCCACTGTGTGACCACCGGACAGTCCGCGTCGGCGTAGGCCCGCCACCGCTCCGGCTCGTCGGCCCGGGAGACGAATACGCTGTGCCCGGCCGCCATGTCCCAAGGCCACATGAGCGCCGGCAGAAAGGCCGACCGGGGCACTTCCGCGAACGACGGCGCCCACTCGGCGGACAACACGCCGGTGCGGACGAGGGCGAGGCCCAACTCGGTACTCACGGGCAGCCGCTGACGTTCGTACGCCATGCCTACACAACCTTCGGCGGATTGGGAACACCGGGACCGCCGTCCGGTGTCGGCGGCTGGTGCGGGCCCGGGTAGGGCTCGCCGGGCAGCTTGTCGCCGCCACCGTGATGGGGGTGCCGGCGGATCAGGACTTGGCAGTCGGTCGCCCTGGACCGGTCGCCGGACTTCAACGCGACGACCAGCGCACGCGCCAGCTCCACACACGCCGGGCACTCCCCGGCGCCCTTCTGAGGGTTCAGCAACACCGTCATGCCCGGCTCCCCCGCTCGTGCGGGTGCCCGGCGATGACTCCGTTGCAGCTCAGCACGGTGAGCGGCCGCCCATCGTCCCGAGCGGGCTCCCGGTCCCCGTACGCGGACGCACATACGGTGCAGCCGGGGGCGGGGACGGGTTCCAGCCCCGTTCCCATGACCGGCCCTTCGCCAACTACGCCGGCCCTTTCGCCGATACCCATAAGAAACCCTTCACTTGTTCCCGGCTCGCACACTCACCCAGTGCAGCCACCTGGTTACAGGTTGGCGCAGATATCAGTAGCCTGGGGAGCGTTCGGGCGCCCGACCTGAGGGCTGAGCGTCATGGCATATGCGCACGTCGTTGACCAGCGAAAACAGCCTGACCGAGCACCATGCCCAGGCGCCAAGTCGGGGGAATCGTGGACATCGTGGACGAAGAAACTGACAGCCCGGAGGACCCACGCCGGGAATTTGCCGAAGAATGCCGCAGTGCGAGGGAGTTGCACGATCCGAAAGCGTTGACGCAACAGGACCTGGCGAGGCTCATTCGTACCTCCAGGAGCACCATCTCGCGCGTGGAGACGTGCGAGGGGGCGATTCCACCGGACCTTCCTCCGCTGCTGGACGAGGTCTTCGGGACGGATGGGAAGTTCAGGAGACTTCACGAGGCGGCAATTGCGGCATCGTTCCGCTCGGTCTACCGGCGGCGCATGGCCATGGAACGCACAGCCGTGACCATTCGGGAGTGGTCGCCAACGCTCGTACCAGGGTTGTTCCAGACGGCCGACTACGCACGCCATGTGTTCCAGGGTGGCTACCCGCGAGCCAATGCGAGGGAGATCTCAACGTCCGTAAACGATCGGATGGCGAGGAGGGCTTTGCTCGACGCAGACACGCCACCTGACGTTCGCGTAGTGCTGTGCGAGTCAGTACTGCGTCGACACTTCTGCCCTCCCGAGGTCATGCGTCGGCAGCTGAAAGCCTTGCTTGTTGCCGGATCGCGCCCCACGGTTCGTGTGCAGGTCCTCCCCTTGGACGCACCCGCCCATCTGTTCATCGACGGACCGGTGTCGCTCATCACCTCTCCTCAACACAACGTAGTCGTTTGCGTGGAGAACTACCGGACGGGCGGCATCCTGGAGGATCGGGAACTCGTCCAAGCAGCACTGCGGGCCTACGATGAACTCACCGGCGATGCGCTGCCCCCACGGGTAAGTGCACGTCTGATCGCCGAGCAGATGGAGAAACTGACGTGAAGATCAGTTCGACTCGGTGGGTCAAGTCGAGCCACAGCAGCCCCGATGGCGGCAACTGCCTGGAGTGGTCCCCCTCGTCCGCCGAGGCGACCGGCACCGTCCCGGTCCGCGACAGCAAGTCCCCGCACGGACCCGTTCTCGCCTTCCCCACCGACGCCTTCGCGATATTCATCGCAGGTGTAAAGACCAGCACCTTCTCCGCCTGAGTGACTCGCCCGGGTGTCCCCTCACCCATCCAAGAACCCACGCAGCGACGCCGCCAGGCTGGTCGCGAACGCCTCCCGGGTCGGCTCGGGGAGCAGCCCCAGGGAAAGGTACGGGTTGAGGTCCTCCAGCTCGACCAGGAGGAGGTCGCCCTCGGGGGTGCGGCAGGCGTCCACGCGCTGGATGCCGTGGGCGAGGGTGTTCCAGCCGATGAACTTCCGCGCGAAGGCGAGGTCCGCCTCGGTGGGCTCGTACGGTTCGAGTTCCCAGCGGCGGGCGGGGTCGGGGGCGTGGAGGGCGTACTGGAAGGTGTCGTCCACGTAGTAGAAGGACACCTCGTAGCGGAAGTCGATACGCGGCTGGACGAGGATGGCGCCGTAGTCCAGACCGGCGAGCTGGTCCGCGGGGGCGAAGGTCAGGCCTATGGAGTCCGCGCCCGCCTTCGGCTTGACCGCGTACTGCGGGGCCTGGGGCAGCAGGTGGAGGTCCTGGGGACGGTCGACGGTGGGGATGACCGGGTACCCGGCGGCGGTCAGGTCCAGCAGGTACTGCTTGCCGGCCATGTCACCGCGCCCGGTCAGCGGGTTGTACACCCGCGTGCCGCGCGCCAGAGCCTGCTCGCGGAACGCGTCGTACTCCTCCTGGTAATGCAGCACGGGGCCGCTGTTACGGACGATGACCGCGTCGAACGCGTCCATCAGCCCGGCGGCGTCCAGGGGATGGCACAGGGCGATGGTGAAGGCGTCGCGCAGGCGGGAGGACAGGAAAATGTCCTCGTCGCAGTACCGCCGCCCCTTGGCCTGGTAGGCGAGGTCGGTCACGAACAGAACGCGGGGGCGGGCAGGCACGGCGCATCTCCTTGAACGGTGATCATCAGCCTAACCGTGCAGGTGAGGGCGTCTTGAGCGGGCCGTGCTGCTCACCGTCCCGGGCCCGGGACGGCTCTCAGCCCTTCACCAGCGCGCCCACCAGCCGTGTCACCGAAAGGCGCGGGTCGGGTGCGCCCGGCCAGCCGGTCATCAGCAGGTGATGGGTGGCGCCGACGACGGCGAGTGCCACGGTGGGCGGGTCGACGGCCGCCGGCACCCGGCCCAGGCCCTGTTCCGCCACCAGATAATCGACTATCGCATCCTGAATCGATTCGAAGCCGGGAGCCCCGGCCGCGAGCGCTTCGCGGATGCGCGCCGTGGCGGCGGGGCGGGTCATGGCGAGGCCCGAGATGGCCGGGCCGCCGGAGTCGAGCAGTGCGAGGGCGACGGCTTCGAGGTTCGCCGCCACCGTGTCCTGGCCTACGCGTTCCGACAGCGCCCGCGCCTTCGTGGCCGTGCGCGCGAACCGGTCGAGGCAGAGTTCGGCCACGAACGCGTCCAGCCCCGCGAAGTGCGCGTGCAGCAGACCCTTGGCACAGCCCGCCTCGGTGGTGACGGCACGGCTGGTGAGCGCACCCGGGCCGTCCCTGACGATGACGCGTTCGGCGGCCGCGAACAGCCGCTCGCCGACGTCCGGGGTCGCCACTCCGCGCGGTGACATGGGCCGCCTTCCGTCTCGCCTCCGTCGCCCGTCCTCGGGGCGCACACCACGGGCCAGCGTAACGGGGATTGCCAGTATGGGCGCGCGCCCATACAGTCTGAGCACAGTTTGGGCGCTCGCCCATTCCCCGTCTTCCTCCCAGGAGGCTCACGTGCCGGACATCGTCAACTCCGAACAGGCGCAGGCATGGAACGGCCCCGAAGGCGCCCACTGGGCCCGTAACCAGGACCGCTGGAACGCCGTGAACGGAGGCTTCGACGCCGCCCTGCTCGACGCCGCCGACATCGCGCAGGACACCCGCACCCTCGACCTCGGCTGCGGCTCCGGCCAGACCACCCGCCTCGCCGCGCTCCGGGCGCCCCGGGGGCACGCGCTGGGCCTCGATCTGTCCGGCCCGATGCTCACCGAGGCGCGGGCCCGCGCGGAGCGGGAGGGCGTCGTCAATGCGGCGTTCGTCCAAGGGGATGCGCAGACGCACCCCTTCGAGGCAGGTCAGTTCGGTGCGGCGATCAGCCGGTTCGGGGTGATGTTCTACGCCGATCCCGTGGCGGCCTTCGGGAACATCGGCCGCGCGCTGTGGCCCGGCGGCCGCCTGGCCTTCGTCTGCCCGGCCGACGCCGCGCTCAACGACTGGGTGACGGCGGTCGCGTCGCTGCGCGACATCGTGCCGGTCGGCGACTTCGGGCAGCCGGGCCTCCCCGGCATGTTCTCCCTGGCCGAGCCGGACCGTATACGCGACGTCCTCGCCACGGCCGGTTTCACCACTGTCTCCGTCGACCGGATCCAGGCGTACGGAACGTGGGGGCACGGGGCCGCGGACGCCGCCGACTTCCTCCTGGCCACCGGCCCGGGCCGCCACCTCACGGAACAGGCGGCCGACGCGGCCACCCGCGCCCACGCTCGCACCACCCTCACAGCCCACCTGCGCGCCTACGAGACGGCGGACGGCACGGTCCGGCTCCGCAGCACGTCGTGGCTGGTCACGGCGGCCGCGCCGGTCACCTGAGCACGACCTCCACCTGCCTTCCCGCCAGTACGGCCAGCACCTGGTCGAAGAAGCGGCAGGGCCTGCCGTCGGGCGTTATCCGGTGGCTCAGGTGGCGGCGGGCCACGTGGGAGTGGTGCCAGCGGAGGGTGAAGGGGGTGGTGGTGCCGAAGCGGCCGGTGAGGCAGTCGTCGAGGGCGTCGAGGTTGGCGCCGAAATAGCCGCCGGGGCCGTTGACCGCCTCGCCGAGAGCGCAGTACAGGCCGGGTACGTCGGTGATGCGGCGGCCGTCGAGGTCGTGGACGCCGCCGGGCGGGCGGTCCGGGGTGTGGCCGGCGTGGCGGCAGCCCCGTTCCCGGACGATGTCCAGCCACTGCCCGCGCTCGCGGGTGGAGTATCCGGCCCAGAGGTCGGGTTCGGCGGGTGGGCCGGTGAGCCAGCGGGTCCAGAGGGGGCGGGCCCAGGTGGGGATGCGCGGCCAGGGGCCACGGGTGAGATCGATGTCGAGCAGGCCGTCGCCGAGGGCGGACGGGCGCCAGGCGGTGATGTCGGCGGCGGACACCAGGCGGTCGGTCAGCAGTCCGCCGGTCCGGTCGAGGATGCGGAGTTCGGCCTCGTCCAGGTGCAGGGAGCGGCGGGTGCCGGTCGCCAGGGCGGCACCGAGCGCGGGGCCGGGGGCGCAGCCGAGGAGTTGGAAGGGCGGGCCTGTCGGGGCCTCGTCGGGCGGGAGGACGGTCGAGAGGTCCCGGCAGTGGCCGAGGAGGGCGCGTCCGTCGTGCAGGGTCACGCCCGCTTCGAGGTACGGGTCCGCCGGTTCCCCGTAGTCGTCCTCGACGCCGTCGATGCTGATGTCCCAGCGTGCGGCGTCGGCCGGGTGGCGGCGGACGCCGGTGACCCGTGCGTCGAGGAGGCGCCAGGCGTCCGGCCGGCCGGAGTCCGCGGGACAGCGGGTGTCGGCCTCGGGGCGCTCGGGGTTCTGGGGGCGCTCGGGGTTTTCGGGGTCCTCGGGGCGCTCGGGGTCCTGAGGACGTGCGAGCTCTTGGGGGCGCTCGGGGCGCTCGGGGCGCAGCCAGATGTCGCCCAGCTGTCCCGTACCGGCCCGGACCGCCGCGCGCAGGGGGCCGGCCGGGACACAGCCGAGGAGTTCGTACGGCTTGCGGGGCGGGTCGGCGTACAGGCCGGTGACGTCGGCGCAGACGCCCCACGTGCTGTCGTCGGCGGTGCCGGCCAGCGCGTACGCCGGCGTGTCGGCACGGTGCACGCCGGGCGGCCAGGCGTGGGCCGGCTGATGCTCGGGCTGGTGGTTCAGCGGTGCCGCTCCCGTGGTCACGGTCGCGCCCGGCCCGTACGGCTCAGGCGTCAGCCGTGATCGTAGACAACCGTGCCCGCCGCGCGCCCGCGCGGTGTCACCACAGGACCGGCAGCCGCTCCGGGGTGCGCTTGATCCAGCCCGTACGCCAGTTGATCTCTTCCGGGGGGATCGCCAGGCGCAGGTCGGGCATGCGGTCCAGGACGGCGGACAGCGCGACGGATGCGTGGGTGCGCGCGAGATACGTGGCCGAGCAGTAGTGGCGGCCGGCGCCGAAGGTCAGGTGTTCCTTCGCGTTGCGGGTCAGGTCGAGTTCCTGCGGGTCCTGGAACACGGCGGGGTCGTAGTTGGCGCCTTCCACGAGGACGAGGACGAGGTCGCCCTTGGAGACGGCCTGGCCGCCGAGTTCGGTGTCCCTGACGGCGATGCGCGGGAGTCCGTCGCCGATGGCGAGGCTGTAACGGAGGAGTTCCTCCACCGCCGGTTCCATGGCTTCCGGGTGGGCGCGCAGCCATCGCGCCTGGTCCCGGTGGGTGGCGAGTTGCAGCAGGGACAGCAGCAGGAAGGCCGCGGTGCTCAGCCCGCCCGCGACGAAGAGGTTGTTGATCATGAGGGTGATCTCTTCGTCGAGCTCGGGCGTCGTCCCGTTCTCGGCACGGGAGCGGGCCAGCGCGCCCAGCAGGCCCGGCGCGTCGACGGCGTCGGGCGCGATCAGGCGGGCGCGCGTGCGGGCCAGGCACTTCGCCAGGTTGGCCTCCGCGCCCTCGAAGGAGCGCGGCACGGTCATGATGCTGATGTCGAACCCGTCCATCAGCAGGCGGCCGTGGTCTTCGGTGAGCCCCAGGACGGTGGACATCACGGAGGCGGTGTAGGGCTGGGTGAAGCGCGCCCGGACGTCCACCGGCGGCCCCTCGGCCGTCAGCTCGTCGAGCAGTTCCTCGGCCTTGCGGCGGAAAGCGCCGGTCGCTTCCTTGACCGCGTGCGGGGAGAGGGCCTGCATGACCGTCTCGCGCAGCCCCGCGCCGACCATGTCCTTGACGCTGCTGCGGTTCGACGCCGGGAAGAGCGGCGCGTATTGCAGGCGCCCGCCCGGTTCGGCCAGGGCCGACATGCTGAAGGCGTCGTCCTGGAGCACCCGCGTGGCCAGTTCGTGCGTACAGACCAGCCAGGCCGGGTCGCCGGTGAACGTACGGATGCGGGCGACGGGCTTGTGCTCGCGGAGCCACGTACACACGTCGGGAACCACATCACCTCGCCGGGCGAGAGGCCATTCCACATCGACACCGCCACCGCCACCGCCACCGACGCCGCCACCGACGCCGCCACCGGCTTCTGACCGCGAATGCCCCTGCGGACAGGCCGCCTCTCGCGTGCCGCCGCTGAACTCTTCTTGTGCCGTCATGACGCCGGAGTCCTCGCCCACAGGTACAGGCTTCTCTCTGGTTCGGCCGGCGCCTGGTCGCGCGCCGGGGCTTCGGTGCGGACCTCCACGCGCTCGACCTCCAGACCGGCCAGCTCGGCGTAATGGCACACGTCCTCGCGCAGACACCGCGCGGCACGGTAGGTCCGGCCGAGGAACCGCACGACCTGCGTGTCCCGGCGCTCCAGAACCGCCAGCAGGACGGTGCCGCCCGGCACGGTGAGGGCCGCCAGCCGCCGTACTCCCTCCACGAAGGAGTGCTCGGGCAGGTCGACGAAGCAGAACAGGCACACCACGGCGTCGTACGCGCCCAGCTCGGCGGGAACCTCGCCGAAGAGGTCGGCCAGCACGAAGCGCGCCCGGGGCACCTGGCGCCGCGCGTGGGCCAGCATCACCTCGGAGACGTCGATGCCCGTGACGTCCAGACCCTTCGCGCACAGCTGCTCCGTGGTGGGACGGCCCGTCGCGCATCCCACGTCCAGGACACGGGAGCCGGGAGCGAGGCGGCGCGCCAGGCCGTCGACAGCGTCGGTCTGGGCCTGCTTCCGGCCGGCGAAGGCCCGCTCGAAATCCATACCGAGGCTGTCGAAGACGCGCGCCGCCCGGGCGCCTTCCGGAGAGATCACCGCAGCATCAAGGCCGCCATTGCCACTCCTTGCGCGGCTTACGGACATGTGTCGTTCATGCCCGTAATGAGCGGTTTCGATGCCGTCGATACCTCGAAAGCGTGACACCGAGCCGCCAGCGGTCGCGCGCTCCGCGCACCGCCCGCCCCGGGTCCGCCCTGCCGTCGCCCGGCCACCGCTCCGGCGCCGCCCGGTCCCGTGCGGCTCCGACGTCAGCCGTGATCGCAGGCAACTGTCACCGGCGCGTGGTCCGACCAGTGGGCACTCACCGGCCCGAATGCGGACCGGTCACTGCCAGAAGACCTGTTCCACAACAATCTGCGGGTCCTCGGCTAGCCGCACGAACGTGCAGGTCAACCAGCCATGCCCGTTGTCGAAGTACAGCACGCGAGAGCCCTTCGGATTACTGGACCTGGCGGGTTCGACAAGCATGTCTTCGGGCAGGTCGGCATCCGCGTCGATCCCGCGGAAGTACGGGTCGTCCGCCGTGACCAGCTCTGCACGGGCTGCGTCGATCATCTGCCGCACGTACTCAGGCAGCGCGTCGCGTGCAGCCTGGGCCTTGAGGGTCCGGTCCATGCTTCCAGGGCGGACCCATGAAGCCACTGGTCACCGGCCGGGCTCCGTGCGGGCTGCCATGTGGCGGATGCTGGATGCTTCTTCCAGGAGCGCTTTGGCTTCGGCCGGGTCGGTGCACTCATAGGCGGCACGGTGTTCGAGGCCGGTGACGTGGGCATCGCGCTGCGGGTCGCGGGCGATCGCATACTCGCCCCACCACCGGGCCATGAAGGCGGGCACCGTACTGGTGTCGTATGCGTCGGCGACGTACCGCTTCCAGTGCGCGTCGAAATCGGGCAGGAGCTGGGGAGCATGCCGAGCGATGGCTTCACGGAGAGCCTTCGGGTTTCTCTCCGGCATAGGGGGAATGCCCGGCTCACCCATGGCAGCTGTGGTCATCGTTCCCTTCTCCCGTTTGGCCTGTGCTTCCTGATGCGGAGTACCGCCTGTGCAGCCTGTCGCCGCACAGACAGTGGGCGAGGGCATACGCGGAATGAATCCGAGCCGAGCCCCATCCGTACGCCGCTCCACGAGACGCACGGGCGAGGCTCCCGCCGGACCACCCCTAAAGCTCGTAGACCACCGTCACCGGCGCATGGTCCGACCACCGGGCGTCATGGGTCGCGGCGCGCTCCACGAAGCCCTTGACCGCGCGGGCGGCGAGGCCCGGCGTCGACACCTGGTAATCAATGCGCCACCCTGCGTCATTGTCGAACGCGCGGCCCCGGTAGGACCACCACGAGTACGGGCCCTCGGTGTCCGGGTGCAGGGCGCGGACGACGTCCACGTAGCCGCCGTCGTGCGCGTCGAGAACGCGGCTGAGCCAGGCGCGCTCCTCGGGGAGGAAGCCGGCCTTCTTCCGGTTGGCCTTCCAGTTCTTCAGGTCGGCCTCCTGGTGGGCGATGTTCCAGTCGCCGCACACCACGACCTCACGGCCGGACGCGGCCGCCCGCTCGCGCAGTCCGGCGAGGTACGGGAGGAACTCGGCCATGAACCGTTCCTTCTCGTCCTGCCGGTCGGTGCCCACCTCGCCGGAGGGGAGGTAGAGGCTGGCGACCGTCACGCCGGGCAGGTCGATCTCGACGTACCGGCCGCTGGTGTCGAACTCGTCGGACCCGAATCCGGTCTGTACGCGCTCGGGCGCGCGGCGCGAGTAGAGGGAGACGCCGGCCCGGCCCTTGGCGGCCGCGGGGGCGTGCACCGTGTGCCAGCCTTCGGGGTCACGGGCCTCGGCGGGCAGCTGGTCCGGCTCGGCGCGTACCTCCTGGAGGCAGATCACGTCGGCGTCCGTCTCCGCCAGCCAGGGAAGAAAGCCCTTCTTGGCCGCGGCGCGCAGGCCGTTGACGTTGACGGTTGTCACAGTTAGCACTACTTGCTCCCTCATCGCGCTGGCGGCAGCGCAGCCTACGCGACGCGAGGGGGCGGGAACGACTCGGCGCTATCCGCGCGCGTGCCCGGCGCGATGAGCGCCGGGCACCACGGTGAGCCGCCCCGGTCAGTGGCAGATCGAGGAGGCCGGGGTCGCGTACAGGTCGCGGTAGCAGGTCGGCAGCCGGTCGGTGTCGGTCTTGTTCACCGCCGTGATGACGTACTTGCCGTCGCGGTCGCCGAGCAGCTGGTACGGCTTGTGCCCCCACCCGATGGTGCCGGGGTAATCGCGCTCGCCGCGGCTGTCGCCGTTGGCGCTGTCGTCGTTCGACTGGCCGCCGAAGCTGACCGGCGGTGCGGGGTCCGCAGGGGCCGCCGCCACGGCAGCCCCGGTCAGACCGGTTGCGGACAGGGAGAGTACGGCGGCGGCGGTGGCCAGCACGGGACGCAGACGCATAAGTTTCTCCTTCGGTTCAGCGTCAGTGGCGCAGCAGCCGTTCCCCGTCGGCGGCCGGTGTTGTCCGTTCCCGTACCGACACACCCCCATCGGGTGCTTTGGCTCCGCCGAACCGCCGTATGCGACGGGAGGGCGCGGGCGGGGTCCGGTAGAGGGGATGCGGGGTGCGGAGGAGGGATGCGGCGGGTGTGCGCCGGTATCCCGTCCGGCACTCTCGCCCCAACGGCCGGACATCCGTACGATTCATCGGATGGAGATCCGTCCCGTCCCCTACGACCACCCCGACGCCGTCGACCTCGACCGGCTGGTGCAGCGCGAGTACGCCGAGCGGTACGACGACGAGGGCGACATCACGCCCCTCGACCCGGGGATGTTCCGCCCGCCGAACGGTCTGTACCTGCTCGCCTACGAGGACGGGCGTCCGCTGGCCACCGGCGGCTGGCGGGCCCAGGACGCCAACCCCGAGGGGTACGCGGACGGGGACGCCGAGATAAAGCGCATGTTCGTGGTGGCGGAGGCCCGCGGGCGCGGGCTGGCCCGGCGCATCCTCGCGGCCCTGGAGGCGGACGCGCGGGCCGCGGGCCGCACCCGGATGGTGCTGGAGACGGGCATCAAGCAGCCCGAGGCGCTGGCGCTGTACGCGTCGTGCGGCTACCGGCCGGTGACGAAGTTCGGGCTGTACCGGATGTATGAGGACAGCCGCTGCATGGGGAAGTCGCTGGTGTCGTCACCGGAGGACGAGGCCGGAGCGCCGACCGGAAAGCCGACCGGCGCGGGCAGCCGGGTGCACAGCTCGTAGGGGCGGACGGCGTACGGCTGCTGTACGGGGCCGACGGGCGTACGGCCGCTGTACGACGAGCTGACGGCCGTACAGCCCCTGTACGGGGCGTACGGGGCGTACGGGCCGCCGCCCCACCTCGGGCGTACGCCCCTCAGCGGCTCTCCGCGATCAGCTCTTCCACGCGCTCGCGCACCTCGGCCGCCGGGTAGCGGACGACGCCCTCGCCGATGCCCGCCAGTGCCGCGTCGACCGGGCCCCTGGCCGGTTCCGAGACCTCGGCGACCAGGACGGTGCTGCCCGGCGGCACCTCCGCCGCCAGCATGTCCACGGCCGCGTTGTCCGCGCTGGCCCGCCGCGCGTCGCGCGCGCCGCCCAGGAGGCCGCCGGCGCCGAAGCCGACCACGGCGCCCAGCGGCCCGCCCAGCAGCCCGACGAGCCCGCCGAGCAGCCCGCCGACGGCGAAGCCGCGCACGGTGCCGGTGCGGTCCTCGTTCTCGGGGAAGGTGACGTTGCCGTCGGCGTCCCGGGCGATCACGGTGGCCTCGCGCAGCGTGATCCGGTGTTCGGCGTCCTCGTGGCGCAGCGCGTCCAGGGCACGCCGCGCCGCGCCCTCACCGGCGTGGGTGAGGTCCATGAAGAGCACGTTCTCGTCCATCGCGGTGGCTCCAGTGGTCTGCGGTCGACGGTGGGGTACCGGTACGCCTGCTCCGTAGGCGGGCGTCTCACACCACTCTTGGGGCGGACGGGCCGGTACGCATGTCAGGAGCGGTCGGAGGACGAACCTCCGGGACCCTCGGAACCCCTGGAGCCCTCGGAGCCCCCCGAGCCCCCAGTTCCCTCGGAGCCCTCGGAACCCCCGGAGCCTTCCGAGCCCCCGGAAGGTGAGCGGCCGGCGAGCGACCGGCCGAGGTCCAGCGTCGCCTCCGCCCCTCCCCCCGCCGGATTGGCGAATGTCAGCCGCCCGCCCAGCACCCGCGCTTGCCCGGACGCGATGGTCAGCCCGAGGCCCAGCCCGTGCCCGTCCGAGCCGCCGCCCGTGCGGAAGCGCTGCGGACCGTGCGCCAGCAGCGCCTCCGGGAAGCCGGGACCGCTGTCGCGGACACGCAGGACGCCGCGCTCGACCTCGACGGTCACCGGGGCCGCGCCGTGCCGCAGCGCGTTGCCGACCAGGTTGACGAGGATCCGCTCGACCCGCCGCGGGTCGGTCTCCACCAGCCCGTCCGAAAGCACCCGTATCTCCACGCCCGCCCCGGCGCCCTCGCCCAGCGCCGCCACCGTCCGCCGCGCCAGCTCGCCCAGCGGCCGCAGCTCCGTGTCGGCCTCCTCGGTACGCGCGTCCAGCCGTGCCACCTCCAGGACGTCCTCCATCAGCGCCCGTACCCGCTGGGCCCGGTCCTGGACCATCTCGGTGGGGCGCGAGGGCGGCAGCAGACCGGCGGCCGCGACCAGGCCGGCGACGGGGGTGCGCAGTTCGTGGGCGATGTTCGCGGTGACGTCGCGTTCGGCCTGGAGGCGGGCGGCCAGCGCGTCGGCCATGGTGTTGACCGCGGTGGTCAGCTGGGCTATCTCGTCCTTGCCGCCGCGCGGCAGCCGCGCGGTCAGGTCGCCCTCGGCGATCCGCTGCGCGGTGACCGCCGAGGAGGTCAGCCGCCGTCCCAGCCGGCGGGCGACCAGCAGGCCGACGACGCATCCCAGCGCGGTGCCCGCGATGCCGGACAGCCACAGCACGCGGTCCAGGTTGCGCAGGACCTCCCGCTCCCGTACGTACGGACGCTTGATGGCGATGACCTCGCCGCCCAGCTCGGTCGCGGCCCACAGGTGCGGCCTGGGGCCGTCGGGTTCCAGGTAGACGCCGCGCTCGCCGTGCGCGACCGCGTCCTTCAGCGGGCCGGGGAGGTCGGGCGGGTCGACGATCGCCCGGCCGGTGTCGATGCCGGCCGCCCGGTCCTGCACCAGGCTCTGCAGCCGTCCGTCGATCGATTCGGCCGCCAGGTCGAACTGCGCGTCCACGGTCCGGTTGTGCACGAGCACCCCGATGAGGACCGCGACCACGGCGGCCGTGGCGGCGATCGCTATGCCGATCTTCGCGCGCAACCCCATGGCGGCCTAGAACTCCGGGGTGTGCAGGCTGACCCTGCCCAGCTCGGCGGCCTTCTCCGGCGGCAGGCGGTCGGAGACGAGGGTGGCGCTCGAATAGAACGCCGGCCGGCTCTGCCGCTTCGGCCCGTCCTGCTTGAGCAGGCCGCTGAGCGTGACCTCGACCGGGTACGGCTGTTCCTTGCACTCGGGACGGCACCAGGCGCCGCTGAGCCCTCCGGTGGCCTTGGCCGTCGCGTCGCCCCAGGACGTCCAGTGCAGGCCGGTCAGGCTCACCGCGTCGGTCAGCTCGAAGGAGGCGGGGCGCTGCAACGGGCGGCGGGCCGCGTCGGAGACGTAGACGGGCTCGGTGACCTCGGCGGGGCCGGCCGGCGGCGAGGGGGACACGGCGGGGCCCGCCACCCGCAGGCCGCGCGGGTCGGAGCAGCCGGACAGCAGCAGCGCGGCCGCGGACATCGCGGCGACGCAGGCGGTCGCGGTGAGTGAGCGCACGGGTCCCTCGGTCGGCTGGGCGGGCCTCGGGGCGGCGCCGGGGCGCCACCGGGAAGCCCTGGGGTGGGCTTTTACGACAAAGGTAACCGTGTCCGCCCAGAATGCCCGCACGCTCAGCAGCCCGTTTCACGACGGTCCCAGGACCGTGGAACAGAGGTCTTCCGTCACTTGCGGCAGCCGCCGGGACCGGCACCGCCCCGGCCCCCGCTTGACCCTCCCCTCACGTCAGGCCGCAGCCTGTGTCCGTACGGCACGGGCCGTACGGCGGCCCCCGGCGGGCCGTGGCACGAGAGGCGGTTCCATGGCGTACTCGGTCGGTCAGGTCTCCGGCTTCGCGGGCATCACGGTCCGCACCCTGCACCACTACGACAAGACCGGCCTGCTCTCCCCCAGCGCCCGCAGCCCCGCCGGATACCGCCGCTACGACGACGCCGACCTGGCCCGCCTCCAGCAGATCCTCTTCTACCGGCAGCTCGGCTTCGGCCTCGACGAGATCGCCGCCGTCCTCCGGGACCCGCAGGCCGACGCCCTGGACCACCTGCGCGCCCGGCACCGCCTGCTCAAGGAGCAGGTCACCGAGCTGCAACGGCTGGTCGAGGTCGCCGAGCGGGCGATGGAGGTGCAGCGTACGGGGGTGGAGCTGACGCCCGAGGAGCGCTTCGAGGTCTTCGGCGAGGTCGCCTTCGACCTCAGTTACGCCACCGACGCGCACCTGAAGTGGCAGCACAGCGCGGGCCACCAGCAGGCCATGGCGCGGGCCGCCGCGCACACCAAGGAGGACTGGGCGCGGATCATGGCCGAAGCGGGCGCGTGGCGGCACCGGCTGCTCGCCGCCTTCGACGCCGGCGCGCCCGCCGACGGCGACCGGGCCATGGACCTGGCCGAGGAGCACCGCGCCCACCTCACCCGCTGGTTCACCCCGTGCCCGCCCGACATGCACGGCCGGATCGCCGACGACTTCACGGCCGACCCACGGGCCTACGCGCTCGTCGTACCGCCGTCCCAGCAGCGTCCCGGCCTCGCCGCCTATCTGCGGACGGCGGTGCATGCCAACGCGGTACGGCAGGCCCCCGCCTCCGCCCCTTCCGGGACCGCCCCGACCGGAACGCGTCCGTCCGGGGCTCCCGCGACCGCACCCGCCCCGGCCGGAACCCTTCCGACCGAAACTCCTTCGACCGCATCCGCCCCGCCCGAAGCCGCCTCGTCCGAAGCCGCCCAGCCCTCCTCCTCCCCGGAGCCGTCATGAAGATCCTCGTCACGGCCGCCGGTTCGTACGGCGACGTCGCCCCGTACACCGGCCTCGGCGCCCGTCTCCAGGAGGCCGGACACACCGTCGCGCTGGCCGCCGACGCCTCGTACGCACCGCTCGTACGGGCCGCCGGGCTGGAGTTCCGGGCGCTGCCCGCCGATCCCCGGAGGGAACGGAGCGGGGCTTCCGGCGGGAAGCGGGAGCTGATGCGGCGGGCCGCCGCCTTCACCCGGCAGCTCGGGCCGGGCCTCGCCGATGCCGCCGCCCAGGGCGCCGACCTGCTGCTCCTGTCCGCGACCACCGCCCCGCTCGGCCGGCACGCCGCCGAGGCGATGGGCATCCCGTCCCTCGACCTGCCGCTCCAGCCGAACGCTCCCACCGGCGCCTTCCCGCCCGTGGTCGCGGGCACCCGCTCGCTGGGCCGCCGGGGCAACCGGGCCGCGGGACGCCTCTCCCTGCGGGTGGTGGACCGCCTGTACGCGGACGGGGTACGGGAGCTACGGGCCCAGCTGGGCCTGCCGCTCCTCTCGGCGGGCGCGCTACGCCGCCGCCGGGACGCGGATCGTCGTCCGGTGCTGCACGGCGTCAGCCCCGCACTCGTCCCCCGGCCGGCGGACTGGCGCCCCGGGCTGGAACTGGTCGGCAACTGGTGGCCGTACACGGCACCCGACGCCGCCCTCCCGCCCGCGCTGGAGGACTTCCTCGCGGCGGGCCCGCCGCCCGTCTTCGTCGGCTTCGGCAGCATGGCGGCGGGTGCGCGGGACGACGGCACGGCCGCGCGGCTGACGGCGAACGTCGTCGCCGCCCTCCGCCGCGCCAGGGTGCGCGGCGTGCTCCAGTCCGGCTGGGCGGGCCTGGCCGGACCGGAGACCGGCGACGACCTCCTCACCGTCGGCGAGGTACCGCACGCCCTCCTCTTCCCGCGCACGGCGGCCGTCGTGCACCACGCGGGCGCGGGCACGACGGCCGCCGCGCTACGGGCCGGGGTCCCGGCCGTACCGGTGCCGGTCACCGCCGACCAGCCGTTCTGGGCGGCCCGGCTGGCCGCGCTGGGCGCCGGTACGGGTCCGGTGCCGTTCCGCGCGCTGGCGGAGGAAGAAGGCACACCGGACCTCTTGGCGGAGGCCGTCGCGCGCGCCGTACGGGAGCCCGCCTACCGCACTGCCGCCACCGGGATCGCGCGGCACATGGAGGCGGAGGACGGCGCGGGGGAGGTGCTGAAGGCGGTGGAGAACGGGGGGTGAGGTCAGGGCGGGGACGAAGCAACGCAGGGGGAAACTGAGCAGGGGGGAGCAGGGCGGGGCAGCCGGGTCCGCAGGATTTCGGCCGCCCCCGGCCGGGTCCGCGGGATTCCGGCCGCCCCGCCCGCGCGTCAGCCCTCCGCCCCTCGCGACAGCCGTACGGTCACGATCTGGAACGGCCGCAGCGTCAGCGCCACCCGCCCGTCCCGCACCTCACCGACGGCCGAACCGGCCGTCTCCCGCTCCAGCAGATCCGTCTCCACGGCCCCCGCCACCGGGAACCCGGCCGTGAGCGTCGCCGACGCCCGGCCGCCGTGCGACTCGTACAGCCGGACCACGACGTCGCCGCTCCGGTCCTCGGCCAGCTTCACGGCCTCCGCCACCACCGCGTCGTTGTCGACCGCGACCAGCGGCTCGACCGGCCCGCCGCCCCGCACCGTGCGCTCGGGCAGGTTGATCCAGTGTCCCTCCCGTACCGCGTCGCCGACCGCCGCGCCGGGCGCGAGCGCGTGCCGCAGGCGGTGCCGGCCCTGGTCGGTCTCCGGGTCCGGGTAGCGGGGTGCCCGCAGCAGGGACAGCCGTACGGTCGTGGTCTGGCCGCCGTCGGGGCGGATGTCGCGGGTGACGTCGTGCCCGTACGTGGAGTCGTTGACGAGGGCCGCGCCCCAGCCCGGTTCCTCGACCTGGATCCAGCGGTGCGCGCAGATCTCGAACTTGGCGGCCTCCCAGGACGTGTTGGTGTGGGTGGCGCGGAAGACGTGCCCGAACTGGGTCTCGGAGGCGGACCGGTCGGCCTTCACGTCCAGCGGGAAGGCGGCCTTGAGGAACGTCTCGGTCTCCCGCCAGTCCACCTCGGTGTCGATGTCCAGCACCTTGGCGCCGGACCGCAGCGTCAGGTGCTGTACGACGGTGGAGCCGTGCCCGAAGGACCGGGCGACCTTGACCCGTACCTCGTGCGGGCCGGCCGCGTCGACCGTCAGCTCGTCCACGGACACCAGGTCGGTGACGTTGTGCCGGTAGAACTCGTCCACGTCCCAGGCGTCCCACATGTTGGGGAAGTCCGGGTGGATCTGGAGGAGGTTGGCCGCCGCGCCCGGTGCCACGGCCTCTCGTTCGGCCTCGATGTCATATGCCGACACGACCAGCCCGCGGGCGTCGATCTCGATCCGCAGCCGGCCGTTGGCGAGACGGTGGCCGCCGGTGGCCCGACCGTCCACGGTCAGCGGCTCGACCGTCACCGGGTGTACGGAGACGGGCGCGCCGCTCTGGGCGGGTGCCTGTCCGGCCACCTGCCCAGGTGCCGGCTGCGCGCCGCCCGCCGGGACGCCGCGGCGCGCGTGCGGTGCCGCGTTGAAGACGATCTCCTGGGTGCCGGGTCCGGCCAGCGCGCTCTGCGCGGCGCGGACGATCCCGGTCAGCTCCTCGCGTACCCGCGCGTACGTGTCCCGGGCCTCCCGGTGCACCCAGGCGATCGACGAGCCGGGCAGGATGTCGTGGAACTGGTGCAGCAGCACCGTCTTCCAGATCCGCTCCAGGTCCTCGTACGGGTACTCGTGGCCCGGTACCCGTACGGCCGCGGTGGCGGCCCACAGCTCGGCCTCGCGCAGCAGGGACTCGCTGTGCCGGTTGCCCTGCTTGGTCTTGGCCTGGGAGGTGTACGTGCCGCGGTGCAGCTCCAGGTACAGCTCGCCCGCCCACACCGGCGCGTCCGGATACTCCGCGTGCGCCTTCTCGAAGAACGCGTCGGGCCGCTCGATCTCGACCCGCGGCGAGCCCTCCAGGTCCCGCAGACGGGCGGCGCGGGCCAGCATCTCGCGGGTGGCTCCGCCACCGCCGTCGCCCCACCCGAAGGGCGCGAGCGACCGCGAACCCCGCCCCTTCTCACGGTAGTTGCGGGCCGCGTGCGCCATCTCCTTCCCGCCGAGATCGGAGTTGTACGTGTCGACCGGCGGGAAGTGGGTGAAGACGCGGGTGCCGTCGATGCCCTCCCACCAGAAGGTGTGGTGCGGGAACCTGTTGACCTGGCTCCAGGAGATCTTCTGCGTCAGGAACCACGTCGAGCCCGACAGCTTCACGAGCTGGGGCATGGCCGCCGTGTAGCCGAAGGAGTCCGGCAGCCACACCTCCTTCGTCTCGATGCCGAACTCGTCCAGGAAGAACTTCTTCCCGTACAGGAACTGCCGGGCCATCGCCTCGCCGCCGACCATGTTGGTGTCCGACTCCACCCACATGCCGCCGACCGGCACGAACTGCCCCGCCTCGATCTTCGCCTTGACCTTGGCGAACACCTCGGGGCGGTGCTCCTTGATCCAGGCGAGCTGCTGCGCCTGGGACATGGCGAAGACGAACTCGGGGTGCCCGTCCATCAGGTTGACCATGTTCGAGGAGGTACGGGCCACCTTGCGGACCGTCTCGCGCAGCGGCCACAGCCAGGCGGAGTCGATGTGCGCGTGGCCGACCGCGCTGACGCGGTGGGCCGAGGCGTGAGCCGGGGACGCGAGGACGTCCGCGAGCTGCTCGCGCGCCCGCGCGGCGGTGCCGGGGATGTCCTTCAGGTCGACGGCGTCCAGGGCGCGTTCGACGGCGCGCAGAATGCCGTGGCGGCGCGCGTCGGCCACGTCCAGCTCCCCCATCAGGCTGCCCAGCACCTCCAGGTCCTGAACCAGTTCCCAGACCTCGGTCTCGAAGACGACGAGGTCCATCCGCCGCAGCCGGTACAGCGGCGCGTGGCTCGCGGTCAGCCGGTCGCCCTCGTAGGTGGGGCGGTGGTCCGCCAGAACCGGGTTGGAGGCGGCCTCCACGTACAGCTCGACCTCCTCGTCGCCGGTGGCGGCGTCGGCGACCCGCACCCAGTCGTTGCGCGGGTTCAGGCCCTTCACCGCCTCGCCGTCCGCCCGGTAGACCAGGCCCTCGCACTGGAAACCGGGCATGTTCGCGTCGAAGCCGAGGTCCAGTACGGCTTCGACGGCGCGCCCGGCCCAGTCCGCCGGGACCCGCCCGGTGACCCGGAACCAGGTGGTGCCCCAGGCCGGCCCCCACCCCTCCCCGGTCTTCGTCGGTTCGTAGGCGGCGGCCAGGCCCTCGGCGGGCGGCACCGGCTCGCCCGGCGCCTCCCAGCGCTCGACCGTCAGCGGCACGGACCGGCTGCGGACGGCGGGCACGATGCGGTCGTTCAGGACTCGGCGTAGACGGTGTTCCACGATGCTGCGGTCGTCGTGCATGCGGGTGCTCCGGTGGGTGTGTGGCGGGTGGGGGTGGGTGCGGGGTGATCACGAACGGGTTGCGCGGTTCTGCGGGTTTTCTGCCCCTTGGGCGGGTGACCTACCAGGTGAATACGGCCGCGGCGGCCGCCGAAGAGGCGTACAGCTCGCCGACCGCCCGCACTTCCAGCCGGGTTCCCGGCTCGCCGGACGTACGCCGCAGCGCGGGCAGGTAGCAGGCGGTGCCGCAGGTCCCGCCCAGGAAGCGGCGCTTTCCGTCCGGGAGGATCTGGTGCACTTCGTAGTGCCTGACGGGGGCGGCCTTGGCCGACGGCTTCCAGCTGAGCCGTAGTTCGGCCACGCCGTCGCCCGTGATGTGCGAGGCGGCGATGCGCAAGGCGCTCGGCGGCGCGGGCGTGTGCGCGGCGGGCTCGCCGTCCCGTACGGCGAGGGCGCCGAGCCGCCAGCGCACGGGGCTGCCGCCGGGGGCGCTCAGGCGGACACCGAGCGCGTACGCGGTACGGCCGGGGCCGTCCCCCATGTGCGCGGTACGGCCGGGCCCGTACCCGATCCGTACGGTTGAAGTGACCCAGCCGTCCGCGGCCCGGACTGCCTTCGCGGGAATCCGGCGGAACTCCGGCCGCCCGCCCGCCTCCGCGGGCTCCTCGTACGCCACGGCCGCCTCCACGGTGACCGCCGCCGAACCCTCGTCGGCGCGGTGGGTGATCTCCAGGACGGTGCCGGCGCGCAGGGGCAGCCGCGTCCGGTACAGCTCCAGCGTCACGGGGCGGTCGAGCGCGCCGTCCACGAGCAGACTGCTGCCGCCGCGCCACGCCGCCCCGAAGTCGAAGCCGACAGCGGGCCGCCGAAACGTTCCGCCGCCGTCTGCCCACAGCGCCCAGCGCCGCCCCGGCAGCCGGTCCTGAAGGCCGAGGTGGTTCCACTCGGCCTCGCCGGCCCGCGCCCCGCCCTCGTACCAGGCCGTCCCGTGCCCGGTGTTGAACGTGGAGGCGAACGGTACGGAGGTGACGGTCGAGCGGTCCGCGACCGTACGGGCGGCCGGGCGCCAGGAGCCCGGCCCGGCGGGCGCCGACGGGTCGGTGTTCCGCCCGCCCCAGAACTGGTCGTCGCGCGCGTGGAACGGCCCGGGCGCCTCGCCGGAGCGGCGCGTCCACTCGGGCCGGTAGAGCCCGTACGACACCACGTGGTCCCGGCCCTCCGGCACGAAGGCGTCCCAGTTCACGCGCGCGTCCCAGCCGCTCGCCTCGACGTCGACACCGGCCCACAGCTCGTACGGCGAACGCCCCAGCCGCCGGGCGTACGCGGCCGACGACGCCAGCCGGGCCGCGCTCCACCGGAAGTCGACGAACATCGTGTCGGACAGCTTCCGGCCCCCGCGCTGGAAGAACATCGCGTTCTTGTCGTTCAGCGCGCCCTGCCAGCCGACCCGGCCGTCCGCGTTGAACGCGTCGTACCAGGTGATGCGCAGTTCGGGCGCGCCCTGGCGCAGCGCCTGCACGAAGTCGGCGAACTGCCGGGCCAGCGCGGGGTCGCCGCCGTCGGTCTCGCCGTTGAGGAACCAGCCGTCGAAGCCGTACGTGCGGGCCACCTGGATCAGCTTGTCCGCCAGCGGGAAGCGGCCGCGCGCGTCCTTCTGGACCAGCTCGCGCGTCCAGGTCAGCTCGCCGCCGTACGCGGTGGGCGGGAGGAAGACGTTGCCCAGCACGGGCACGCCGTTGCGGTGCGCGGCGTCGGTGACCGGAGCGTTGGGGGCGAGGATGATGCCCTCGCCGGACGAGCCGCCCCAGAAGACCAGTTCGTCCAGGTAGGCCCAGTGGCTGAGGGCGTAGTAGTCCGCCTTGGGGCCTCCCTGGGAGGGGTTGCCGGCCGTTCCGGCGAAGGAGACGAGCGCCGAGATCCGGGCCTGGCCGGCACGCGCGGTGGCGTTGGCGGGCACCGGCGTGAAGCGCTCGGCCAGGGGCACGGTCGCGGCGTTGTACGGCAGGTCCGCGTCGTCCTGCGGGCGCCAGCTCTTCAGGCTGCGCCAGACCGCGCCCGGGTCGGGCTCGCGGCCCTCAGGAAAGCTGTCGGGGAACCAGTAGGAGGCGAACGGCTGGAGGAAGCCTGCCGCTTTCGGGGGACGTTCCCGTCCCGCCGCTCCGGCGGCGTCCGTCGGTACGGCCACTCTGGACGGGTCCGCCCGTACGACCGCTCCCGCGCTCCCGGAGGTCAGCGGCAGCGCCAGCCCTGCCGCCGCGGCCCCGGCGACCAGCTTGCGCCGGGACGGCCCGCGCTCGGCGCCCCCGCCACCGCCCTTGCCCCCACCCCGCTCCGCATCACGTCGTACGTCCATTGCGTCCTCCACCGCTCGTCCCGCTCTCCGGTCATGTCCGCGCCCGTACTGATCCGATCCGATCCGCTCCGATCCGCTCCCTTCCGTTCCGCTCCCTTCCGCTCCCTTCCGCTCCCTTCCGTTCCCTTCCGTTCCGCTCCGCTCTTCTCCGCTCCCTTCCGTTCCTCACTTCACGTCCGAGGGCCACACCACCTCCGTGATCCCCCGCCCCGCCAGGTAGGCGGCATCGCGCGCCCGGTCCGCCAGGACGGCGCCCGCCCGCACGCCCTGGTCGGCCAGCCGGACCCACGCCTCGAAGAAGGGCCCGCCCGGCGCGCAGACCGACCGGCGCGGCGCCGTGGCGGCGTCCCCCGCGTCCAGGACCAGCGCGGTCGTCCGGCGTACCGGCGGGGGCGGCTCGGCCCGCAGCCGGGCCGCGGTCTCGGCCACCGCCCGCCCCGCCGGCTTGACCGCGCCGTCCGAGGTGAGCAGCCCGAGCCCGTACTCCAGCTCCGGGAAGTCCGCCAGCTCGCGGGACACGTCGTGCGAACACCACCACGTGATGCCGGAAAGCTCTTCGCAGGTCAGGGCGTTGTCGAGGGTGGCCGTGGCGAACGCGGCGGCGTGTTCGGGCGGGACGAGCGGGGCGGGCGCGCCGACCTCCTGGAGCCAGACCGGCCGCGCCGGGTCGTCGGCCCAGGCCGTGGCCACCTGGATCAGGTACTCGGCCAGCCGTACCGTCGCCGTCCCGTCGTGGCCGTGCCGCTGGGCGGTCCCGTTGAAGACCCAGGAGTGGAGGGTGGTGGCCCGGCCGAGGCGCGCGGCCTGGGCGGGGGTGAAAGGGTGGCCGTCCTGGAACCACACCGCGTCGTACTCGGCGTGGGTGTGCGCCCGTCCCGGCGCGGCCCGCTCGCACACGTCCAGCAGCCGGGTCAGCCACTGCCCGGCCTCCTCGTACGTGCACGGGTCGGGGTCCGGGTGCGGCGGCCCCGAGAACTGGTTGACCTCGTTTCCCAGCGTCATACCCAGGAAGTTGGGACGCCCGGCAAGGGACGTCGCGAGGGTTTCCAGGTAGCGGGCAGCGCCGTCGACCGCCTCCGTGTCGGTGAACATGTTGCGCCGGTGCCAGGTGCGCAGCCAGGACGGTACGAAGTCGAAGCTGGACAGGTGGCCCTGGAGGGCGTCCACGGCGACGTCCAGGCCGCACTGCGCGGCCGCGTCCACCAGCTGCCCCAGCTGGTCGACGGCGCGCGGACGGATGAGGGAACGGTTCGGCTGGAAGACCGGCCAGAGGGCGAAGACCCGGATGTGGTCCAGGCCGAGCGCCGCGAGCGCGTCCAGGTCGCGGCGTACGGCGTCGAGGTCGAAATCCAGCCAGTGGTGGAACCAGCCGTGGCTGGGCGTGTAGTTGGCGCCCATACGGGGCGCACGGCCGGCGGACGACGTCACATCGCTTCCCTTCACGTCTTCAGCGCCCCTTCGCCCACGCCCTTGAAGAAGAACCGCTGAAGGGCGAAGAAGAGCGCCATCATCGGGATCAGCGCGGCCATCGCGCCGGCCGCGATCAGCCGCTGGTCGTTGACCGTGGTGGCCCCGGCCAGCGATTTGAGTCCGAGCTGCAGGGTGTAGTGATCGCTGTTGGTCAGCACGATCAGCGGCCACAGGAAGTCGTCCCAGGCGCCCATGAAGCTGGTCAGGCAGACCACCGCCAGCGCGCCCTTGGCGGCCGGCACGAACACCTTCGTGAAGCGCTGCCACTCGTTCGCCCCGTCCAGCACCGCGGCTTCCTCCACCTCCTTCGGTACGGCGAGGAATGCGGCCCGCATGATCATCAGGTTCAGCACGGAGACCGCGCCGGGCAGCCAGACGCCGACGAGCGTGTCCACCAGCCCCATGGAACGCACCGTGAGGAACATCGAGATCATCACGGACTCGAAGGGGAACATCAGCGTCGCGACCAGCACCGTGAACACGGCCCGCCGCCCACGCCACCCGGCCCTCGACAGCGCGTAACCGCCCATCGCGGCGAACACGCAGTTGGAGGTGACGGCCAGCGCCGCGACGATCAGCGTGTTGCCCACGTAGTGCAGCAGGGGGAACGACTCGGCGACCCGTACGTAGTTGTCCAGCGTCGGCTGGCTGGGCAGCACACCCCCGTACACATCCTCCCCGCGCCCCTTCAGCGACGTCAGGAACTGCCAGACGATGGGCCCCAGCATCACCACCAGCATCAGGCACAACGTCAGATAGCGGCCGGACAGACCGAGAACCGCCTTGCGGCCACGGCCCCCGACAGGGGCGCGCCGGGCCCGCCGTGCACCTGGCGAGGACAGTACGGTCACCTCTCGTCTCCTTTCGACAGCCGGTGCCCCAGCAGGCTGAACGCCAGCGTCAGCAGGAACAGCAGGATCGATACGGCTGCCGCGTAACCGGTCTCGCCCGCGAAGCCCAGCCCGACCTGCCGGATCAGGAACGGCAGCGTCCGGGCCCCGCCGCCGGGGCCGCCGCTCTCCCCGCCGAGGATGTAGATCTCGGTGAACACGCGCAGCGCAGAGATCGCCGACAACGTCCCGACCAGCAGCATCATCGGTTTCACGCTGGGGATGGTGATGCTGAGGAAGCGGCGTACGGCCCCGGCGCCGTCGAGCGCGGCGGCCTCGTACAGCGACGTCGGCACGTTCCCCAGCGCCGCGAGGTAGAAGACCATGTAGTAGCCCAGGCCCTTCCAGATCGTGACGATCATGGCGGAGACCAGAAGCATCGTGGAGTCGGTCAGAAATGGAATCGGCCCGGAGATCAGGTGCAGCTTTTCGAACACGGTGTTGACCAGTCCGTCACTGCGCAGCACCCACTGCCAGATCAGCCCGACGACGACCGCCGACGCGATGACCGGCGTATAGAAGGCGGAGCGGAAGAAGCCGATGCCGGGCACCTTCCGCTGCACGAGGACGGCCAGCGCCAGCGGCAGCAGCACCAGGCACGGCACGACGACGGCCAGGTAGACGACGCTGTTGACGGTCGCCGTCCAGAAGTCGGGGTCGTCGAGCGCCCGCCCGTAGTTCTCCAGGCCCACGAAGCGGCCGCCGCGCAGGATCTGGGCGTCGGTGAGCGACAGGATGACGGTGTTGACAAAAGGCCAGAGACTGAACAGCACCACCATGACCAGGCCCGGCAGCAGGAAGAGGTACGGCGTCCACCAACGGCGGTGCACCAGGCCGGTGTCCGTGTCGAGAGCTGTGCGGCTGCGTCGGGCCGCGCGTCGGGAGGGGGCGGAGGTGAGTGTGGCCGGGCCCGAGGTCGAGGTCGTCGGGGCCTCCGCGGCCGGGGGAGCCGTCGTGTGAGCGGTGCGCTTCGTGCGCGTCGTACCGGATGCCATCACCGGTCACTACCGCTTCTGCTTCTGGTGCTTCTGCTGCTGTTCGAGGATCTTGTTGGCCGCTTCCTGCGCGTTCTTGACCGCCGCCGCGGGCTCCTCTTCCCCCTTGATCCCCTTCTGCATCTCCCGCACCACCGCGTCACCGACCTGGGTGGTCCACTCCACGGGCGTGTTGGCGTCCAGCTGGGCCGCCTTCAGCTCCTCGGCCCCGATGGCGCGCGCCATCGTCTCCGGGTCCTTGCCGTCGCCCCGGTCGGCGAAGTACGGGTCGGCGAGCCCCTTCGCGTTCGACGGGTAGATCGTCACCTGTTTCGAGAACGCCACCTGGTTGGGCCCGTTGGTCACCCACTTCGCGAACTCCGCCGCCGCGTCCGGGTGCGCGGTGTCCTTCCGCACGCCCAGCGACTGCGTGTAGATGCCGATGTGCTTCAGCGTCCCGGTGACGGCCGGCGCCACCTGCGTGTTCGCGTACGCCGAGGGGGAGTTGCGCTTGACGTCCTTGAGGACGCCCGGCGACCCGGGCCCGAACACCAGCTTCCCCGCCCCGTAGAGCTGCGCGAGGTCATCGGCCTTGGTCAGCGACTCCTTCGGCATGGCCCCCATCGCGTACAGCTTCTTCATCCGCTGCACCCACTCGACGGCCTTGGACGTGTCGAAGGCGAACGCGTCCTTCTCCTTGTTCAGGATCGGCACGCCCATCTTCTGCCAGTCACCCGGCAGCCTCCCCTTCGGGTCCGCCATGAACGCGCTGTACCGGCCGTCCGCCGCCTTCGCGATCCGCTCCGCCTGGTCGAAGAACTGCTCCACGGTGGTGGGCGGCTTGTTCACGTCGAGCCCGGCCTTGGCGAAGAGTTCCCTGTTGTACGTGAGGATCTCGGGCGTCACGTACCAGGGATACGCGTACACGCCGTCCCCCTTGCCCGGCAGCTTGTACTGCTCCCAGGCACCCGGTACGTACTCCTGCGCGATCTTCGGGTCCAGCCGGGCGACGTCCGCGAGCATCCCCCGGTCGCCGAGCAACTGGAAGGAGTCGGTGTTCAGGTTGACCACATCAGGCAGCCCGCCGGCCTGCGCATCCGCCACGAGCTTCTCGTTGTAACCGTCACCCGGCACGTCTTCCCAGGTCACCTTGGTACCCGGGTACTTCTTCTCGAACGCGTCGATGACGCCCTGCACGTACGCGGTGAAGTTCGGCTTCAGCTGGAGCGTACGGAAGGTGATCTCGCCGGAGACCTTGCCGGTCCGCTTCGGCTGCCCCTCGGCGGCCGAGGACCCCTCGGCCCCGCCGACACCGCAGGCGGCCGTGGCCGACAGCAGAGCGGCCGCGAGGGCGGTGGCCATGACCGGCCGGGAGCGCCCGGGACGATGATTGCTCGCACTGCACGCGCTGCTCGCGCCCTGGGCGCCGCTCGCGCCGTCTGCTCTGCTCACGTTACGTACGGGATCCAAGTGCCTGCGCGTCATGGTCACTCCTGCGTCGGGGAAACGCTTCTGCCCGGGCGGCACGTCCCCGTGAGGGAACGCTCCCGCATCGGGGAACCGCGAGGAAACAGCAAAGAGCCACGCACGGACCGGCACACGACCGGCCGCGCCGCCGGATGGCGATGCCAACGTTGTCGTCCGCTTTCCGTCCCGTCAATGCACGTTCCCCAACTCCGCCGCCCCGAGTTCCCCCCACCTCGTCATCCCTCCGCGCCCACCCCCGCCCTTTCCTGCCACACCACTCCCCCCACCTGCACTAATGCGCTAAAGCCGCCACGCATGAAACCCACCGTCTCAATTCCGTAACGATGCCCGGGAGTTAATCTGCCGACGCACCTTCTTCCACCTCCCCGTACAACGATTGACTTCCCGCACCCACACCGTGATCCTGAACCACCTAATGCGCTTTAGCCCGTTCACCTAATGCGGTTTAGCAACCAAGGCCTCCCCGGCCACCGCACCACGGACACCGGGCCGACCGGAGGAGCTGACGGACGACATGACCACCGGCCCCCCAGCCTCGGACGACGCCCCCCGCACCCCCACGGCGCCCCCGCGCCGCCGCCCGACCATGAAGGACATCGCCGCACGCGCCGGCGTCTCCCCCTCGGCCGTGTCCTTCGCCCTCAACGACCGCGACGGCGTCTCCCCCGGCACCCGCGCCCGTATCCGCGAGGTCGCCGAGGAACTGGGCTGGCAGCCCAACAGCGCCGCCCGCGCACTGTCCGGCGAACGCTCCGACTGCGTCGGACTCGTCCTCGCCCGCCCCGCCCGTACCCTCGGCGTCGAGTCCTTCTTCCTCCAGCTGGTCTCCGGCATCCAGGAGGCCCTCGCCGCCCGGCGCGTCGCGCTCCTCTTCCAGGTCGTCGAGGACCTGGACGCCGAGTGCGCGACCTACCGGCGCTGGTGGGCCGAGCGGCGCGTGGACGGCGTCCTGGTCGTGGATCCCCGCACCGAGGACCCCCGCCCGGCCCTCCTCGCCTCCCTGGCCCTGCCCACTGTCGTCATCGGGGACACCCAGCTGGGACCTGGGACGGTAGCGGCGCCCGGGGCAGGAGCGACACCTGGAACGACCCCGCCCCAGCAGCCCACCCCCACCCTCTCTCCCGCCCCCCTCTCCACCATCTGGGCCGACGACGCCGCCGCGATGCGCTCGATCATCGACCACCTGCACGCGCTCGGCCACCGTCGCATCGTGCACATCGCCGGCCTGCCCGGCCTCGCCCACACCGAACGCCGGGTAGCCGCCCTGCGCGCCGAGGCCGCCCGCCTCGGCCTGGACGCCCGCGACGTCCGCTCCGTCTGCACGGACTACTCCGACGAGCAGGGCGCCGAAGCCACCCGCCGCCTGCTGGCCACCCCTCACCCGCCCACCGCGATCGTCTACGACAACGACGTGATGGCCGTGGCCGGCGCCGCCGTGGCCGCCGGACGCGGTGTTCCCGTACCCGGCGCCCTGTCCATCGTCGCCTGGGACGACTCGCCCCTGTGCCGCGTGACCCACCCGCGTCTGACCTCACTGGTACGCGACACCGCCGGATTCGGCCGCCTGGCCGCCCAGGAGCTGCTGTCCCTCCTGGACGGCGCGCCCACCCGCCGGCTCCAGGCCGAGCTGCCGCACCTCGAACACCGCGAGAGCACCACCCGCGCGCCCTGATTCCCCGTACACCCGGACTCACCCCTGTTACCACCCGGTACGGGGAACCTCTGCGCCGTTCGGGCGCCCACCGGGCGTTTCCAGATGCATCCGCCCGGCGTAGGGCGTGTCCTCACAACTATGAACTGGCTCCGCAGACGACTCCTGCTGCTCGGCGTGGTGCCGGTGGCGATCGGTACCGTCCTCGGCCTGACCGCGACCGAGGCGGTCCCGACCGCGGCGGCCGGCCCGTGGACCCGCCCGATCGCCGCCCATGCCCGCATCAGCTCGCCCTACGGCGTCAAGGGCAACTGGGCCGCCGGCCATCACACCGGTGTCGACTTCGCCGTCCGCACCGGCACCCCGGTCTCCTCGGTCGGCTCCGGCACCGTCGTCCTGGCCAAACGCTCGGGCGACTACGGCCTCGCCGTCACCATCCACATGACCGACGGCTACTACACCCTCTTCGGCCACCTCTCCCGCATCACCGCCCGCGTCGGCCAACGCGTACGGGCCGGCACCCGCATCGGCTACAGCGGCTCCACCGGCCGCACCACCGGCCCCCACCTCCACTTCGAGGTACGCAAGACACGCCGCTACGGCTCCGACATCAACCCCCTCACCTACCTGTCCCGCCGAGGCATCCGCATCACCCACCGCGCCATCCCCCACTAACCCACGCCGCAGTTACGCCTACACCCCCACCCACGCGCCCACCGCCACACCTCCTCTCCCCCCCCCGCCCCGCCCCCTCCCTCCGCCTCCCCTCCCCCTCACCACACCACCACCACGACAGCCCCAACACCCTCACCCAGCCCCCAGCCCCCCCAGCCCCCAGGCCCCAACCCCAGCCCCCAACCCTCAGCCCTCAGCCCTCAGCCCTCAGCCCTCAGCCCCACACAACCCACCCCCACCTCACCCAAGCCAGCCCGACCCATCCCAACCCGTCCCGCCCCGCGCCGCGCCGTCCCGACCACGGCCTACAGACCGAACACCCTCCCGACCATCACGGCACCCACGAACCACTCACCGACGCCCCCATGAGCAACACGCCCGTGTCGACCCAGGCGCTGGGAGACGACGCAGGAACGCCGGAGGCCGACCCCGTACACCCCACACCCGCCGAGCATGGGCAGCCCGACAAGTCAGCCACCCAGCCCGCCAGTCCAGCGCCAAGAAGAAGCCCCCAACAACCCCCGCCCCAGCCCCAGCCTTACCCCCCCCCACCGAAACCCACCCGCCTCCCCGCCCACCCCTTCCCTCCCCTCACCTCCTACCTCCCTCCCCCTACTCCCTCCCCTCCCTATCCCTCTCCGGCAGTTCCTCGACCTCCGCCCGGTCGTACCGGCCGAGCCGCCCCGGAGCCAGCCCGTTCCGCTCCGCCGTCACCTCGAACCTGCCGGCCGGCCACCCCAACAGCGCCGCCGCCTCCTTGGCCGTCACACTCCGCTCCATCCACCGCTGCCGCTCAGCCACCACCCCCGCGACCAGCTCCCCGTCCAGCCCGTCGAGGCTCTCCAGGCTGAACATGGGGTACCCCCGGAACTCCCCCGCCGGCCGAAGGTGCCCCTGCCCCGCCAGCACCCGTACGTCCTCCCGCTCGACCTCCAGCTCCGTACGCCCGGCCAGGTGCTTCGCCGCGTCGATCGACCCCAGCCCGGGATGGTCACCGAGCTCTTCCCTGATCTCCGCCACCCGCTCCCGCAAGCCCTCCACGACCTCGCGCGACCACCGCTTGCCGTCCACGTCCGGCGGCGGCAACAGGCCCCGCTGCCCGGCCCGGCCGACCTGCCACCGCTGAAGGTCCAGCTCACTCGCCAGTTGGTGCGGGCCGAACGTCTCCCCCTTGACCGGCTGACGGCGTCCGCCCTTCACGGCGCCCTGCGCGTCCCCGTAGTTCTCGTCCCCCACCACGGACAGGATCTCCTCGACCCGGTCCGGCAGCGTCTTGGCCAACCCCATCGACCAACGCTCGTCCCCCACGTCCGGGGGCGGAATCAGCCCCCGCGTCTCGGCACGCCGTACGTGCCGCGGTTCGATCCCCAGCCACTCGGCCAGCTGATGCGGCCCGAACGCCCGTTCCTTGGCCATGTGCCCTCCCGTCGCCGCCATCGGATACCCGATCACGTACCCACATGACGAAGCCCACCGGCCCCGCAAGCAACAATTTTAGAGCCCGGGGCCGATTTTCAACTGGCCTGTGGATAACCCTCGTTCCCCCGCGTCCGCGACGTGTCAGCGCCTGCTCGCGGCCACTGCGACGATCCCGCTCAGGACGCCGAGCGCCACGCACAACGGCGAGTACAGGACACTGTTCAACCGCTGGAACTCGACGGCGGCCCCGGAGTTCATGAAGTACCCGCCCACGCCACGGGCCAGCATGACCACGGCCAGCCCGTACATGCCCACCAGCCGCAGCCAGTCCGGGCCGATCGCCGGGATGGACTCATTGACCATGAGCGTGAGCACGGCGCCACCGATCAGCGCCGCCCCCACCAGCATCGTGCTGGGCGCCGACGGCATCACACCGTCGTCGCTGCCACCGATCGTCTTGGTGAACGTCACCGTGTCCTTCATCGGCCAGGTCGTGAAAGCCCAGACGAAATGCAGCACCCCGACTGCCGCCAGAACAACCGCCAACCCCACCGGAATCACCGTGCGAACCATGTACAACGCCTCCCCCTGGCCGCCGCCCATACGGAACAGACCCAGTATGGCAACTGCTCTTAATCACACCGCAGTTGGGGTGGCCTTGACACGCCGACCGCCATCAACCGTCGAGCAGCGGCCGATAATCGGCCGCAGCGACACCCACCCCATCCACGACGACCTCGGCAGCGCCGTCCTCGCCGTCCTCAGGGGTGGCGTCGGTGATCACTTCGAGTCGGCGGGGTCTTGTTCCGCTTCGGCCACGAGACCCCGGTCAGCAGGCGTCGCACCCATGGGGCCTCCGGGCTCCGTCCGGACCATCCAGGAATCACCACCGCACCACGGCGAGAAACCACTCCGCGCGCCACCCGGGCACACCCCGGACACCGTCCCGCAACGCAAAGATCCCGCCCGATCAACAGATCGGACGGGATCTCATGAACCACTCCCGAGCCAACTCGGAAACAGTCCGCCGGTGGACCTGAGGGGATTCGAACCCCTGACCCCCTCGTTGCGAACGAGGTGCGCTACCAGCTGCGCCACAGGCCCTTGCGACGAGTGAAACTCTAGCATCCTTGTCGGGGTGCTCAAAAATCGCTTCCCGTGCTGGTCAGCTGTGGGGGGTCACTCGTTCGCCGCGCGGGGGCGGTCCTCGTCGGCGTACTGGTCGAACAGGGGGGTGCGGCCCCGGGTGCGGCGGCCGGGGGTGGTGCGGCGCTGCGGGGTGGCGGACGGGGTGGGCTGGGGGGTCTCGGTGGCCGGGCCGGAGCGGGCGGAGCTCCAGGCGTCGTCGGCGTCGAGGTCGACGTGGCTGGTGGCGCGCGGGGCGACGGGGGCCGTGACGTACGTCGGGAGCGGGACCGGGACGGGGTCCCAGCCGCCGGGCTCGGTGCGCTCGCGTTCGCGCTGCTGGTCCACCCACTCCGCGTGGTCGGTCTCCTCCACCAGGGCGCGGCGGCCGGCCGTCGACGCCGGCTCGGGGCGGGGGGCGGGCGCGGGAGTGCGCGCCGGGGCGGGGGGCGTGGTGGCGGCGTCCTCAGCGGGGGCTTCGTCGGCGGGGGGCTGCTGGGACGCCTGAGGAGGGCGTGGCCTGCCCTCCCGTAGCCGCTGGGCGGCCGCCTCGGCCTGGCGCTGGTCCATGGTGAAGGTGAAGCGGCGCCGTTCCTGGGCGCGGAGGTAGACGATGTACGCGCTGAGCAGTATGGCGGGGATGGCCGGCGCCCAGAGGAAGGCGAGGCCGCCGACGGCCGCGACGACCGTGCCGACGGTGAAGGCGAGGAAGAGGACGGTGGTGGTGCGCCGGCGGCGGGCCAGCACCTTGGCGCGCTTCATGCGGTCGGCGGTGGAGGCCCGGCCGAAGCCGGGCTTCTTGACGGGACGCGGCGCAGGGCCGGTCGCGCCGCCGGCGGCGGGCGCCGGCTGGCGTTGAGCGGCGGGCGGAACTTCGTCCGCGGGCGCGTCGAAGTCCCGGACGTCGGCCTCCTCGGCCACGGCGTCCGGCTCACGCACTTCGCCCGCATCGTCGGTGGACCGGCCGCCCTGCCCCTCCAGCCCCTTGGCGTAACGGCGCTCCATGGCCGCGCGTCCGGACAGGAGCCGGATGGCGGTACTGAAGCGCTCCGTCGGCCGGGCTTCATTGAGCTCGTCCTGCCTGCGGAGCCACATCGGCACCAAGTAGGCGGCCCAGGCCCCGACGATGACTGCGTAGATGAGGCCGCTGCTGCTCACGTCTCACACGGTAGAGGGGTTTGCAGGGGGCCATCCGCCAATTGAGCCGGTGTGTCGCACGATCTGGCTGATATCTCGAACTTTTTTTGTGATTGTTGAGATCAGCCGTACGCGGTTGTGGTCAATTGGTGAAAATATTCGAACACGTATTTTATTTGTGGGGTGTGCTGGGCTTCTCCCGGTGCCAGCGGGCCAACAGCCCCTCGGGCACCTCCTCCGCGGTCAGCGCGAATACGAGATGGTCGCGCCAGGCCCCGTCGATGTGCAGATAGCGCGGACGCAGCCCCTCCTCGCGAAAGCCGAGTTTCTCCACGACCCGTCGGCTGGGCAGGTTCTCCGGCCGAATACAGACCTCGATGCGGTGCAGGCCCACCGAGCGGAAGCAGTGGTCGACGGCGAGCGCCACCGCCGTCGGTATGACGCCGCGGCCCGCCACCGCCTCGTCGACCCAGTAGCCGACATGCCCCGAGCACATCGAGCCCCAGGTGATCCCGGCCACCGTCAGCTGCCCGGCCAGCCGTCCCCGGTGCTCGACGACGAACGGCAGCATCCGCCCCGCGTGCGCCTCGGCGCGCAGGTGGCGGACCATCTGACGGTACGTGGGCCGGTGCGGCGCGGGAATGCCCGGCGGGGGCGGCGGGATGGTCGCCTCCCAGGGGCGCAGCCAGTCGCGGTTACGGCGGTTGACGTCGCGCCAGGCCCGTTGGTCGCGCAGCTTTATCGGGCGGAGGGCGGTCTCGCCGTCCGCCAGTACGACGGGCCAGGGGGCGTTCAGTGTGCGCTCCCGGTGGAGGTGGAGCCCTGGGACGTCGTCGGCATCGGCGCGTGGTCGCCGCCCCGTAGCTGGTCCACCGCGTGCGGAAGGAGGCCGGCGAGGACCGCCAGGCCGTCACGGACGCCGCCGGTGGAGCCGGGCAGGTTGATGATCAGCGTACGGCCGGCGACTCCGGCCAGGCCGCGGGAGAGCGCGGCGGTGGGCACCTTCGCGCAGCCGGCGGCGCGGATCGCCTCCGGGATGCCGGGGACCTCGTAGTCGATGACGTCGCGGGTGACGTCGGGGGTGCGGTCGGTGGGAGAGATACCCGTACCGCCGGTGGTCAGGACGACGTCGTAGGCAGCGGCGACGGCGGCGCGCAGGGCGGCCTCGACGGGCTCGCCGTCCGGGACCACCTGCGGCCCGTCGACCGTGAAGCCCAGCGCGGCCAGGCCCTCGGCGAGCAGCGGCCCACCCTTGTCCGCGTACACACCGGCCGCCGCGCGGTTGGACGCGGTGACGACGAGGGCCCGGGGTGGGGTGGGGGTGGAGGAGGTGGGTTGCTGAGACGAGGCGTGCTGGTGTGAGTGGTGGGACGCTTCCGGGCTCGGACTCGGGCTCGGACTCGGACTCGGACTCGGACTCGGGCTCGGACTCGGACTCGGACTCGAACTCGGGCTCGGGCCTGGGCCGGCAGGGGCGGCGGCCCCGGTGGCCCCGTCCGCGGAGCCCGGTCCTGGGTTGGGTGGCGTGGTGGCGGAACGGTCGGGGGCCGTGCCCGGGCCCGGGTTCGCGGTCGGGCCGCGCACCGCGCCGGACGCGGTCTCCGGCCCCGGATCTGCCGTCGTGCCGTGTCCGTCCTGGCCTGGGCGGTGCCGGTCCGCGGTCATGAACGGCTCCAGTGGCCCGACTTGCCGCCCGTTTTCTCCTCGACCCGTACGTCGGTGACGACCGCGCCCTTGTCGACGGCCTTGACCATGTCCACGACGGTCAGGGCGGCGACCGAGACGGCCGTCAGGGCCTCCATCTCCACGCCCGTGCGGTCGGTGGTGCGAACCGTGGCCAGGATCTCCACGGCGTCGTCGGCCACCCGGAGGTCGATCTCGACCCCGGAGATCGCGAGCGGGTGGCAGAGCGGGATCAGGTCGGGGGTGCGCTTGGCGCCCATGATGCCGGCGATACGGGCGGTGGCGAGCGCGTCGCCCTTCGGGACCCCCTCGCCGCGCAGCAGCTCGACGACGCGCGGCGCGACCAGGACGCGGCCGCTGGCGCGGGCGGTGCGCGCGGTGACGTCCTTCCGGGACACGTCGACCATGCGGGCCGCGCCCGACGCGTCGAGGTGGGTGAGGTCTTGCTGGCCGCTGCTCATCGTTCTCCCGGTCCGGACCGTGCCGCCTGTGCGACGACACCGTACCCGCAGGCGTCGGCCGTCACCCGGCTACCCGGTGCGGACGGCACCCGGGGGCAGTACGGATGGCCTTCACGTACGGTGCGGACGGCCCGCGCATACGGTGCGGACGGCGCCCCCGCGTACGGTGCGGGGCAGCACGCGCGAGCAGGCCGACGGCACCCACATCCGGCGCCGACGACTCCCGCGTGCGGTCCGTACGGCCCCCGCGGCGCCGTACGGCCGGCACCCGCCCTACCCCTTCTCGTCCCCCGCGATCCCCCTGACACCTCACCCCAGCAACACAACCTCCACCTCCGCCCCCTCCGCCACCTCGGTCGTCTCCTCCGGGATCACGATCAGCGCGTTGGCCTGGGCCAGCGCCTTGATCAGGTGGGACCCGGCGCCGCCCACGGGCGTGACGGTGGCCGTGTCGGCGTCGTACCAGCCGCGCAGGAACTGGCGCCGGCCCTGCGGGGAGGACTCGACGGCCGCGCCGCAGGTGGCCCGGGAGGTGTGGCGGTGGACGTCGGGCAGGCCCATGAGCGTACGGATGGCGGGGCGTACGAACAGTTCGAAGGAGACGTAGGAGCTGACCGGATTGCCGGGCAGGGCCAGCAGCGGGGTGCGGTCCGGGCCGATGAGGCCGAAGCCCTGCGGCTTGCCCGGCTGCATGGCCAGCTTGCGGAACTCGACGGTGCCTTCCTCGGCGGACAGGTCGGCGAGGGTCTCCTTGACCACGTCGTACGCGCCGACGCTGACGCCGCCGCTGGTCACCAGGATGTCGGCCCGGATGAGCTGGTCCTCCAGGGTGGCGCGCAGCGTCTCGGCGTCGTCGGCGACGGCACCGACGCGGTAGGCGATGGCGCCGGCCGCGCGGGCGGCGGCGGTCAGCTGGAAGCTGTTGGAGTCGTGGATCTGGCCGGGGGCCAACTCCTCGCCGGGCTGGACCAGTTCGCTGCCGGTGGACAGGACCACGACCCGGGGGCGCGGCCGGACCCGGACCGAGGCGCGTCCGATGGCGGCGAGCAGGCCGGTCTGGGCGGGGCCGATGACGGTGCCGGCCGGCAGGGCCAGTTCGCCGGCCGGGACGTCGCTGCCGCGGGCGCGTACGTGCCGGCGGGCGTCGACCGGTCGGTAGATCCGGACCTCGCCGCCGGCGGCCTCGGGCGCGGCGCTGTGCGCGCGCATCGCCTCGGCGGGGCCGCCGCCCGTCCCGCCGTCGGTCCATTCCACCGGCACGACGGCTTCCGCGCCGGGCGGAAGGGGCGCGCCGGTCATGATGCGGGCGGCTTCGCCGGGGCCGACGGCGGGCAGTTCGGCGCTGCCCGCCGCGACGTCGCCGACCACCGTCAGGGCGGCGGGGAACTCGTCGGTGGCGCCCGCCACGTCGGCGACGCGGACCGCGTACCCGTCCATGGAGCTGTTGTCGAAGGGCGGCAGGGCGGCGGGGACGGTGACGTCCTCCACCAGTACGCAGCCCTGCGCGTCCAGGAGGTGGAGCTCGATCGGCTCCAGCGGGTGGATCTTGGACAGTACGTCGTCGAGGTGGTCGGCCACCGACCAGACGCGTTCCTGGTGGGTGATCCGGCCGGTGGTGGCGCTCACGGTGTCACATCTCCTCGCTGACGAAGCTGCGCAGCCAGGTCCGGAACTCCGGGCCCAGGTCCTCACGTTCGCACGCCAGTCTGACAATGGCGCGGAGGTAGTCGCCGCGGTCGCCGGTGTCATAGCGGCGCCCCTTGAAGACCACGCCGTGCACGGGCCCGCCGAGATCCGGGTCGGCGGCGAGCGCCTGGAGGGCGTCGGTCAGCTGGATCTCGCCGCCGCGGCCCGGCTCGGTCCTGCGCAGCACCTCGAAGACGGCCGGGTCCAGGACGTACCGGCCGATGATGGCCAGATTGCTGGGGGCGTCGGCCGGATCCGGCTTCTCGACCAGGTCGGAGACGAGCACCACGTCGTCGTCGCCGTCCGGGGCGGCGGCCGCGCACCCGTAGAGCCCGATCTGCGCCGGATCGACCTCCATGAGGGCGATGACGGAGCCGCCGTGCTGCTCCCGCACCTCGATCATGCGCTGGAGCAGCGGGTCACGCGGGTCGATCAGGTCGTCGCCGAGCATGACCGCGAAGGGCTGGTCGCCGACGTGCGGGGCGGCGCACAGGACGGCGTGGCCGAGGCCCCTGGGGTCGCCCTGGCGGACGTAGTGCATGGTGGCCAGGTCGCTGGACTCCTGGACCCGGGCGAGGCGCGATTCGTCCCCTTTGCGGTCCAGGGCCTCTTCGAGCTCGTAATTGCGGTCGAAATGGTCTTCGAGGGGGCGCTTGTTGCGTCCGGTGACCATCAGGACGTCGCTGAGTCCGGCGGTGGCGGCCTCCTCCACGACGTACTGGATGGCGGGTTTGTCGACGACCGGCAGCATCTCCTTGGGCGTGGCCTTGGTCGCCGGGAGGAAGCGGGTCCCGAGACCGGCTGCCGGAATGACAGCCTTGGTGATCCGAGTACGCGATGGAGTCATGCGGATCACGATAACCGGCACTTTGCACCGGAAGGCGGGGTCCGGTGAACGGGTCACAGGAGCGGGAGCGACGGCGCATCATGAGCGGTTACGACGGTGGGAAACGCGGGTTGCGGCGCGATCTCCTGGACATGAGGGCCCAGTTGCCGGACGGTGAAATCCGGGCGGCGGGAGCGGTGCTGGCGCGCCGTGCGCTGGCCCTGCCGGAGCTGGCCGGGGCGGACACGGTCGCCGCGTACGTGTCGGTGGGGCGCGAGCCGTCCACGCACGCCCTGTTGGACCAGTTGCACGCCGCCGGGGTGCGGGTGCTGCTGCCCGTACTGCTGCCGGACAACGACCTGGACTGGGCCCCGTACGGCGGTGCCGAGGGCCTCGTACGGGCCGCGCGGGGGCTGCGGGAGCCCGCCGGGCCCCGGCTGGGTCCGCGGTCCGTCACCGAGGCGGACGCGATGCTGCTGCCGGGGCTGGCGGTGGACCGGCGCGGCATGCGGCTCGGGCGCGGCGGCGGATCGTACGACCGGGTGCTGGAGCGGCTGGAGAAGGCGGGCGTCCGGCCGGCGAAGGTGGTGCTGCTGTACGACGCGGAGGTGCTGGCGGAGGTGCCGGCCGAGGAGCACGACCGGCCGGTGGACGTGGCGGTGACGCCGGGGGGTGTGCACCGGTTCGCCGCGCAGTCGCCTCCGCCCGTCGCCGGGTAGTCCCTACAGGAGGCAGCCGTGAACCGCCGTGAACCGCTTTAGACCGCTGCAAACCGCCGTAGACCGCTGTAGACCGCTGTAGACCGCCCTGAACGAAGCCGGGCGGGCCCGAATGTATTCGAGCCCGCCCGGCCTACGGAGTCAGCACCCCGTCACGGCATCCGTCACGGCGACAGCGTCAGCGTGTCCTTGGCCGCGGCCTTGACGGCCTTCTCGGAGTAGGCCCACGGGAGCAGTTCGCCCTTGGCCCACTTGTCCGTCTGGTCGTAGTAGTGCGCGCTGTACGCGTGCCCGGAGGCGCCCGTCAGGTTGATCCACCGCGACTTGTCCAAGTCGGCCAGGTTGACGACCATCCGCATGGACGGGACCCAGGTGACCTCGTAGCCGCCGGCCGCGTTCCAGCCGGTGGCGTTGACGGCCGCCTCGCCGCCGCCCACGTTCCAGGGGCCGCGGTTGAACAGGCCCTGGAGGAGGCCCGGGCCGCTGGTGCCCAGCGTCTGGTTCTTCAGGAACATCTGGTGCAGGCGGCCCCAGCTCCAGTTGTCGACGTTCTTGCCGAGCTTGCTGGTCAGCTCGTAGCGGGCGTCCCGCATGGCGTGCTTCAGGAGCTGGTCGCGGTTGGCGTCGAGGACGCGGCCGGGCCGGGACTCCGTCTTCCACCAGTCGTTCTTCGGGTCGTCGATGATGTTCCGGACGACCTCGTACCAGCGGTCGCCGCCGTCGGGCTGCGCCTGGTCGGGGGCGCGCTGGCCGCACTCGCGCACCAGCTTGTCCTGGTCGTCGGCCGGGCCGGTGTCGTCGGCCGGGCGGACGTTGAGGCACTGCCCGTCGACCCGCAGTTCCTTGGGCATCTTGTTGCCGAAGGCCAGCTTGAGGGTGTTGCGCCAGACCGCGTTGAAGTAGGCGGCGGCGGCCGAGTCGGGCTCCTGGGTGTAGTCCCAGCCCTCCAGCAGCTTCTGCGCCTCGCGGACGTACGGGTCGTCCACGTCGATCTTCAGCAGGTAGGGCGTCAGCAGCTTGGCGATCTCGCTGCTGTTGTCCATCTGCATGGTCTGCATGTCGTCCGTGGAGACCTTGCCGCCGTCCTTGATCTTCGACTGGACGAGGTCGTTGATCCGCTGGCTGCGGGCGCCGTAGCCCCAGTCCTTGGTCAGCAGGTACGGGTACTTGTCCGGGTCGACGACGGCCTGGTTGGCGGTGACGATGTAGCCGCGCGCCGGGTTGTACTCGCTGGGCAGCGCCTTCTGGGGCACGTAGCCGTCCCAGCGGGCCTTCGGGTCCCAGCCCGGGGCGGGCAGCGTGCCGTCGTAGCCCTTGCCGCGGACCGGGATCCGGCCGGGCGCCTGGTAGCCGATGTTGCCCTTGGTGTCGGCGTAGATCAGGTTCTGCGAGGGCACCTCGAAGTGCGAGGCGGCCTTACGGAAGTCCGTCCAGTTCTTGGCGCGGTTCAGCTCGAAGACCGCGTCCATCGACTTGCCCGGGTCCAGGGCGGTCCAGCGCAGCGAGATGCCGTAGCCGTCGCCGCGGTCGGGTGCCGCGTTGCCGACCGGGGCGTGCTTGCCGACCTTGGTCATCTCGTCGTCGCGGTCGGAGATCAGCGGGCCGTTGTCGGTGGAGCGGACCGTGATCTCGCGGTCCGCGCCGCCGGCGACCTTGATGGTCTCCTTGCGGGTCTTGTACGGCTTGACCGTGTTGTTCGAGAGGTACCCGTTGGCGCTGATCTTCTCCAGGTACAGGTCGGTGACGTCGGCGCCCAGGTTGGTCATGCCCCAGGAGATGTCCTGGTTGTGGCCGATGACCACGCCGGGCATCCCGGAGAAGGTGTAGCCCGAGACGTCGTAGGTGCACTTGGCGCTGGTGGTGCGGCAGTGCAGGCCCATCTGGTACCAGAGGGACGGCATCTGGGGGGCCAGGTGCGGGTCGTTGGCGAGCAGCGGCTTGCCGGTGGTGGTGTGGGCGCCGGAGACGACCCAGGAGTTCGAGCCGATGCCGTTGCCGTTGGGGCCGAGCAGGGCCGGGATCTTCTCCAGGGACTTGGAGACCGAGGAGAGCTGGGTCTGCACGCCCTGGGTGGCGGCGGAGGCGGAGTTGGTTCCGCTTCCGGTTCCGGTGCCCGAGCCGGTTCCCGTACCGGCACCGCTGCCGGTTCCGGTGCCCGTACCCGTCCCGTTGCCGGTTCCCTGCCCCGTACGCGTACCGGAGCCGTTCCCCGCACCCGTACCGGTGCCGGAGCCCGTCCCCGTGCCCGAGTTGTTCTGCGGCCCGCCGCTCGGCGTCGCCTTGGCGTCGAAGTCCTTGGTGACCGGGTTGACGGCGCCGCCGTCGACGATCGGCCGGTTCCGCTTCGCCGGGTACTTCGGGTAGAGCTGGTCGATCTGCGTCGGGCTGAAGCGGCTGGTCATCAGGGCGCGGTCGATCTCGTCCTGCATGTTGCCGCGCAGGTCCCAGGCCATCGCCTTGAGCCAGGCCACCGAGTCGACCGGGGTCCACTTCTGCGGCTTGTAGTCGTTCTGGAAGCCGAGCGCCGCGTACTCCAGGGAGAGCGCCGAGCCCTCGTGTTCCTTGAGGTAGGCGTTGACGCCGTCCGAGTACGCCTGGAGGTACTTCTTCGTCTCCGGGGAGAGCTTGGTGTCGTACTCCCGCTGTGCGACGTCGTGCCAGCCGAGCGTGCGCAGGAAGGCATCGGTGTCGACCTGGCTCTGGCCGAACATCTCCGAGAGGCGGCCGGCCGTCATGTGACGGCGTACGTCCATCTCCCAGAAGCGGTCCTGGGCCTGCACGAAGCCCTGGGCGCGGAAGAGGTCCTCGTCGGTGTCGGCGTAGATCTGCGGAATGCCGTTGCCGTCGCGGGCGACGTCGACGGGTGCGGTCAGGCCGGCCAGCTTCAGGGAGCCGGTGGTCTGCGGGTACGAGGCGCGGACGGTACTCACGCCCCAGTACGCGCCGTAGCCGATGCCCGCCACGAGCAGAAGCACGACCGTGATCGCGACGAGGCGGCCGCGCCGCCCCTTCTTCTTCGGCTTCTTCGCAGCCTCGTCAGGGGCGGGGGCGGACTTGTTGGCGGGCATCTCTGTCCTTCGAGGGGCAGGGTGGGAGTGCTGGAGCAACCATAGGCGCACGGGTCCGCCGAGCCCTACGCGGTGTAGCCGCCGACACCTCCAAGGTTCAAGCAATGGTAAATTGTTAGTCTCAGTAACTAGATACGGTAAGGAAAGCCCGCCCGATCCACAGCCCTGTGCCCGTTCCCGTGCCTGACCGGCCCGCCACGAGGAAGGACCAGTCCTGACTGTCGACCGCCTCAACGAACTCCTGCTGATCTGCGCCCTCGTCCTGCTCGTCGCGGTGGCAGCGGTACGCGTCTCCTCCCGCAGCGGACTGCCCAGCCTGCTCATCTATCTGGGGATAGGCATCGCCATAGGGCAGGACGGATTCGGCGGTGTCGTCTTCGACAACGCCGAGCTGACCCAGATACTGGGCTACACCGCCCTGGTCGTGATCCTGGCCGAGGGCGGCCTCGGCACGAAGTGGAAAGAGATCAAACCCGCGCTGCCCAGAGCCGCGGTGCTGTCCACGTTCGGTGTCGCGGTGAGCGTGGGGGTCACCGCGGCCGGCGCCCACTACCTCGTCGGCCTGGACTGGCGCCAGGCGCTGCTCATCGGCGCGGTGGTCTCCTCCACGGACGCGGCGGCGGTCTTCTCCGTCCTGCGCAACGTGCCGCTGCCCGCCCGGCTGACCGGCGTCCTGGAGGCCGAGTCCGGCTTCAACGACGCCCCCGTGGTCATCCTCGTCGTCGCGTTCTCCACCGCCGGCCCGGTGGAGCACTGGTACACGCTGATCGGCGAGATCGCCCTGGAACTGGCGATCGGCGCGGCCATAGGCATGGCCGTCGGCTGGCTGGGCGCGTACGGGATGCGGCACGTCGCGCTGCCCGCGTCCGGTCTGTACCCGATCGCGGTGATGGCCATCGCCGTCTCCGCCTACGCGGCCGGCGCGCTCGCGCACGGCTCCGGCTTCCTCGCCGTGTACATCGCCGCGCTGATCCTCGGCAACGCGAAACTGCCGCACTCGGCCGCCACCCGCGGCTTCGCCGAAGGCCTCGGCTGGATCGGCCAGATCGGCATGTTCGTACTGCTCGGCCTGCTGGTCACCCCGCACACACTGTTCGACGACGCGGTACCGGCGCTGATCATCGGCCTGATCCTGACGATCGTGGCCCGGCCGACCTCCGTGTTCCTGGGGTTGCTGCCCTTCAAGGTGCCCTGGCGTGAGAAGGCGCTGCTGTCCTGGGCCGGGCTGCGCGGCGCCGTACCGATCGTGCTGGCCACCATCCCCATGGTGGGCGGCGTGCCCGGCAGCGACCGGGTCTTCAACATCGTCTTCATCCTGGTCGTCGTCTACACCCTGATCCAGGGCCCGACGCTGCCCTGGCTGGCCAGGAAACTGCGCCTGGGCGACGACGAGGAGGCCGCGGACCTGGGGATCGAGTCGGCGCCGCTGGAGCGGCTGCGCGGCCATCTGCTGTCCACCACGATCAGCGCGAAGTCGCGGATGCACGGCGTGGAGATCAGCGAACTGCGGCTGCCTCCGGGGGCCGCGGTCACCCTCGTCGTACGGGACGGGACCAGCTTCGTACCGTCGCCGACGACCGTGCTGCGCCGCGGGGACGATCTGCTGGTCGTGGCCACGGACCCGGTACGGGACGCGGTCGAGAACCGGCTCCAGGCGGTCTCCCAGCACGGCAAGCTGGCCGGCTGGCTGGCGCCGGGCACGCCGGGCGGGCGGCGGCCCGTCAAGAAGGCGGGGGTGCGGCCGGGCGACCGGTCCGGGGACCGGCCGGAGGGCAAGGCCGGAGAGGCCGGCCGGCATCCGGACGGCCGGACGGAAGGCCGGCCGCCGCCCACTCCGGCTCGCTGAGCGGAACGGCACACCCCGGCACGGTGAGCGGGACGGCGCCTCCCGGCGCTCCGAGCGGGACGGCGCGACATGCGCGGGAAGCCCTGGCCGATGCCGGGGCTTCCCGCGTATCGGCCTGTACTATGAAACGGCAATCAAAGGAACCAACTCTGCCTGACGCAGAGCTGGCGCGACCGCTCGGCGGCCGCGGTCCCCTGCCACACGCAGCCACCTCCCCGGTGCGGACCACGCGGTATCACTCGGTCCTGCGCGAGAGGACAGCTCTCGGCGCGCACCCCGTGACAACCTCGCGGGCAGCGCGCTACCAGGCGGTAGAAAGGCTCGGCCGTGGCATCCGCGGTCAAGGACAACGCGGGCAAGGACGTCCGGGGCGAGGCAGCCCAGGACGGGACCGCTCCCACCCAGCAGCCCCCGGTCAAGGACGTCCGTCCCGGTTACGGGCAGCTGCTGCGCACCCCGGGGGCGTGGGCGTTCCTGCTGCCGGGCTTCCTGGCCCGCCAGCCCTTCGCGATGCTGACGTTCAGCATCCTGCTGCTCGTCCAGCACACCACCGGCTCGTACGGCACCGCCGGTGTCGTCTCGGCGGTCACCGGCGTCTCGATGGCGCTGTTCGCCCCGCAGAGCGGCAAGCTGGCGGACCGGTTCGGGCAGCGCGCGGTGCTCGTACCCGGCGTGCTGGTGCACGCGGCGGCGGTCGCCGCGATGATCACGCTGGCGCTGTCGCACGCTCCGCTGTGGGCGCTGCTGGTCATCGCCGTACCGACCGGCGCCTCGACGCCGCAGATCGGCCCCATGGTGCGCTCCCGGTGGGCCGCCAAGCTCACCGGTACGCCCCTGATGCCGACGTCCACCGCCTTCGAGTCGGTGACCGACGAGTTCACCTTCGTCGTCGGCTCGGTGCTGGCGACCGCGCTGTGCACCGGCATCCACCCGGCGGCCGGCCTGGTCGCCGAGGGCGTCCTGACGCTGGGCGGCGGCCTGCTCTTCGCGGCGCAGCGGCGCAGCCAGCCGCCGGTGCACCGGTCGGACGACAGCGCCGCCAAGCGCGTCTCGGCGCTGTCGGTGCCGGGCCTGCGGGTCCTGATCGCGGGGCTCTTCGGCATCGGCACGGTCTTCGGCGGCATGCAGGTCTCCCTCACGGCCTTCGCCGAGGACATCGGGCAGCCCGGCATCAACGGCCTGCTGTACGGGGTCTTCGCGGCGGGCAACATGCTGGCCGGCATCGTGTGCGGCGCGATCTCCTGGAAGATCGGCCCCCGGCGCCGCCTGCTGACCGGATACGCGCTGCTGACGCTGCTGACCACCCCGCTGTGGGCGGTGAGCGTGGCGCCGCTGATGGGCGCGGTGGGCCTGCTGGTGGGTCTGTGCATCGCCCCGGCGCTGATCACCGGTTACACGCTGGTGGACTCGCTGGTCCCGGCCTCCGCCCGTACGGAGGCGTTCACCTGGCTGACCGGCGCGGTCGGTCTGGGCCAGGCCGCGGCGTCGACGGTCGCCGGTCTGCTGGCGGACCACTTCGGTCCGCATGCCGGATTCCTGGTGCCGCTGTGCGGTACGGGCCTGGCGCTGGTGGTGCTCGCGGTGTTCCGAGGACACCTGGTGCCGCGGGCCGAAACACTGGTCGTCGGACGTGGGGTCGGTCACCGCTCGCCGGTAACAGTGGACTGACGGGCCGGAATACTGCACTATGGAGCGTCGTTAGCACTCATTGAGTGAGAGTGCCAGGAGGAAGTCACAGTGCCGACCTACCAGTATCAGTGCACCGCGTGCGGCGAGGGCCTCGAGGCGGTGCAGAAGTTCACCGACGACGCGCTCACCGAGTGCCCCGCCTGCGACGGACGCCTCAAGAAGGTGTTCTCCGCGGTCGGCATCGTGTTCAAGGGCTCCGGGTTCTACCGGAACGACAGCCGCGGCTCGTCGTCCAGCAGCACCCCCGCGTCGAGCTCGTCCTCGTCGTCGGGCTCCTCGTCGCCCTCGGACTCCGGGTCCTCGTCGTCTTCCTCGTCGTCCTCGGGCGGCGAGTCGAAGTCGTCCGCCGGCTCGTCGAGCTCTTCGGGTACGGGGTCCAGCTCGACGCCCAAGGCCTCGGCCGCCTGACCGAGGCTCCGGCCCCGTACGCGCCCGTACGGGACATCTCTTCGCGGAAGCCCCGCCGTCACCGACGGCGGGGCTTCCGGCGTTCCGGGCACGCCTCCCGCCCCTTCTGGAGCCCTCTCACCCTCCCCGAGGCCCTCTCCTCACACTCCCTCCCCGCGGCTAATGTGCTCGCATGGCTGACGCGGAGATCGGGGTCATCGGCGGGTCCGGCTTCTACTCGTTCCTGGACGACGTGACGGAGATCACCGTCGACACCCCCTACGGCGCCCCCAGCGACTCCCTCTTCCTCGGCGAGGTGGCCGGACGCGCCGTCGCCTTCCTGCCCCGGCACGGCCGCAAGCACCATCTGCCGCCGCACCGCATCAACTACCGCGCCAACCTGTGGGCGCTGCGGTCCGTCGGCGTGCGGCAGGTGCTCGGCCCGTGCGCGGTGGGCGGGCTGCGCCCGGAGTACGGGCCGGGGACGCTGCTCGTGCCGGACCAGCTCGTGGACCGCACGAAGGCCAGGACGCAGACGTACTTGGACGGGGTGCCGCTGCCGGACGGCAGTGTGCCGAACGTGGTGCACCTGGCGTTCGCCGATCCGTACTGCCCGGTCGGCCGCGCGACGGTGGCCGCGGCGGCCCGGGGCCGCGCGTGGGAGCCGGTGGAGGGCGGCACGCTCGTGGTCATCGAGGGACCGCGCTTCTCAACCCGTGCGGAGTCGCGGTGGCACGCGGCGCAGGGCTGGGCGGTGGTCGGCATGACCGGCCATCCGGAAGCGGTGCTGGCCCGTGAGCTGGCCCTCTGCTACACGTCGTTGTCGCTGGTCACGGACTTGGACGCGGGTACGGAGACGGGTGAGGGCGTCTCGCACGAGGAGGTGCTGGAGGTCTTCGGGCGGAACGTCGGGCGGCTGCGCGAGGTGCTGTTCGACGCGGTGGGCGCGCTGCCGGCGACGGCGGAGCGGACCTGCGCGTGCGCGGACGCGCACGCGGGCTGGGATCTGGGAATCCCGTTGCCGTGAGGGCAGTGGGGTTCGTGAGGGACGAAGGAAACTCGCGCGGGGCGGAGGGGTCTCGCGCGGGGCGGAGGGGACTCACGCGGAGCGGAGGGGACTCACGCGGAGCGGAGGGGACTCACGCGAGGCGGAGGGGACTCGCGCGGGGCAGAGGAGGCTCGTGAGAGCTGGGGAGGCCCGTGAGGGTGACCGCTTTCTCCACAACCAGCGGGTAGCGAACGTCGGCCCGTGCACGTCGGTCGCCGTTGTCCACAGCCCCGAGCGGGCTCCGGCGAAGTCCGGCACCGTGGAGCTCGTCCGCACCGATTCCGGCACCGCAGGCGGTGGTTACCGTGCCCCACGACCTCGACCTCGACCTCCATCTCACTCCTCCCCTCCCCCTCCCTCCGCCGTGTGAGGTTGCGCACTTCACTCCCGTAAGGGCGCGGGGCGGGCGTCACCGGTTGCGCCGGGCCGTACGGCGCCGTCGGCACACCATGACGGCGGGGCTGGCGATGACCGCGGCGGCCTTGACCGCCACGGCCCACCAGAGCGGCGAGGGCCGCGCCTCGGGCTCCTCGGGCGCCTGTGCCGCCCCGGCGCCCGAGGGCCACCCGGGCTGGGGACAGTCATGACGGCCCCGACCGCGCCCGGCGAAGATCGAGTGGCCTTTGCCCGATATGCGCGCGACACTGGCGAGAGTGGCGGGGTGCGTCCGGCGTGCCATGGGGAAGGCTCTCCCCCGGCCGGCCGGGACGCGGCGCCGATCCGTACGGACGCTCTGTCCGCTCATCGGTTCAGGTCATGGGATTGGACAGCCTCGCCCTGCCCTGCCGTAGGTTGCGGTGCTGTTCGTTGCACGGTTCGTAGTGAGTGTGGAAAGAGGCTGTCAGGTGAGCGGGAAGACGGGCGTACTGTCAGGGTTCAAGGAATTCCTGATGCGCGGCAACGTGATCGAGCTCGCGGTGGCCGTGGTCGTCGGAGCCGCGTTCACGAACATCGTGAACGCCGTGGTCAAGGGCGTGATCAACCCGATCGTCGGTGCCCTGGGCTCGCAGAACCTCGACCACTACAAGACCTGCCTCACCACCTGCTCCACGAACGCCAAGACCGGCGACTACACGGACGGGATCTACATCCTGTGGGGCTCGGTGCTCAGCGCCGTCCTGACGTTCCTGATCACGGCCGCGGTCGTGTACTTCCTCATGATCCTGCCGATGAACAAGTGGAAGGCCCGCCAGGACGCCAAGAAGCCGGTGGACGACGGCCCGGCGGACCCGACCGAGGTCGAACTGCTGATGGAGATCCGCGACGCGCTCGTGGCGCAGCGCAACGGCTCGCTGTCCGGTTCGTCCACGAACTCGCCCGGACATGGCGGCACCGGCTCGGTCGTCACGCAGAAGACGCAGTAACGGACGCCACGACGGACCACGGTCCCACGAAGCCGTCCCGGCGCCTCGGTCAGAGGTGGTGGGGCGGCTTTTCGTCGAGGAAGCGCGCGAGGTCGGCAGCGCTGTCCGTACGGCTCGGGCGCTCGCCCCAGCCACGGTCGGTGTCGTCCGACGACCGCCGGCTCAACGGGTCGTCGAAAATCAGCGCCGCGTGTGCCGCGGGCTGCGGGGACGGCGGCGTCTGCGGGACCCGCGGGGACTGCTCGGAAGGTGCCGCGGTCTCTGCGGCCTCCTCGGTCTCCTCGGTCTCCTCGGTCTCCGCAGTCTCCTGCGACACCGGGCACTCCTGCGGCTCCGCGTCGGCCTCGGGCCGGGGTTCGGGGGTCGTACTCACTCCTCCAGGGTACGGCCGCCGGAGAAAGGCCCGGGGCGGCCCGGGCAGGCGCCGCCTCGGCCTCCGTACGTTTGCGGCCCGCCGGGCTGCCGGGCGTACCGTGGCCGGAACACCTTCCGGCGGGGGGCTTCATGAGTGCCGCGTACGAAGCAGGGATGGGCGACCGGCTGGCTCGGCTCCGGCTGCGCCGTGGCCTGACGCAGGAGCAGCTCGCCGAGGCGGCCCGCCTCTCGGTGGACGTCGTCCGCAAACTGGAGCAGGGCCGCCGCAGAACGGCACGGCTGTCCAGCATCAACGCCCTCGCAGCCGCTTTGGACACCGAGCCGTCCCACCTCGTCGGCCAGCCCGGGACCTTCGAGATCCAGCAGGATGCTCAGGACGAAGCCCCGTCGGTCCTGGCCCTGCGCCGCGCCGTGTCGCCGGTCTCGGATCTCCTCGGGGACGACGAGGATCACGAGGAACCGCCGACCATCGGCCAGTTGCGCGCAGCGCTCCGGTCCACGGAGAGCATCAGGCGCGAAGGCCGGATGGGCGAGATCGGTGTCCTGCTGCCCAGCCTGATCCGCGACGCGCGCACGGCTGCCCACGCCTTCACCGGTGCGGAGGCGGCCGCCGCCAACTCCGTGCTGGCCGTCGCCTACCAGGTCGCCGCCACGACGCTGACCGCGCTGGGCAAGGAGGACGCGGCGTATACCGCCATGGAACGTTCCCTCGCGGCGGTCCGCCTCTCCGACGACCCGCACCTGGAGACCCTCTCCGCATCCACCCTGAGCTGGGTGCTCACCAAACAGGGCCGCCTCGCCGACGCCGAGCGCGTGGCGATGGTCCGCGCGGACTCGATCGAGCCGGGCTTCCGTTCGCCGCCCCGGGACGTCGCGCTCTGGGGCATCCTGCTGCTGCGCGCCGCCACCGCCACCGTGCGGCAGAAGCGGCATGCCGCGGTCACCGACCTCCTGCGGATGGCTTCGGCGGCCGCCGAGCTGATCGGGGAGGACCAGATCGTCTACGCCGTCCCCTTCGGCCCGACCAACACCGGTGTCGCCAAGGTCAATTTCCTGGTGGAGATGGAGCAGAGCGAGCGCGCCGTCCGCGAAGCCCGCGCTGTGCCCGACCTCGCCTCCCTCCCGCCCACGTGGCGGGCCCGCTTCCACGTCGACCGGGCCTTGGCCCATCACGACCTCGAAGACGACAAGGCGGCGACGCGTGCCCTGCTCATGGCCGAGCGGGACGCGCCCGAGTGGATGCGCTACCACTCGACGTCCCGCCGCCTCGTCACCGAGCTGCGCGAGAGCGCCGGGCGCCGGGACGCGCCGGTGCTGAGGCTCGCCGACCGGCTGGGGGTCGGTGGGTAGGACACCCTGCCCCACCGTTCCAGCACCTGGGCCCCGCCGCCCTACCACGGACGCGACATGGGCCAGGGCGTCCCTGGTCCGGAACGGCGCCGATACCTAGCGTGCTCCGCATGACGCGGCGCCCGCACGTTCCCGGACCGGGGCGGAGACGGTGCCGCTCCGTGAACCACCAGGAGCCAGGTATGACCGGTGCCACCACACCCCCGCTCGCCTTCGTCTACGACCGCTGTGCCACGCGGTCACATGCGATGTTGGAGCTGCGCTTGGCCGGGTGTCGCACCTATGCCGAGCGGCAGGGGTGGGAGGTTGCCGGGTGGTGGGTGGATTTCGGGGATGCGGCGTTGGGGGGTGAGCGTCCCGAGTTGGGGGCGCTGGTCGGCGTGTTGGGGCGCCAGGTGGTGGGCCGGCGCGCGTTCTGTCTCGTACACCACTGGAACCGGTTCGCGCACGACGTCGAGGGGCGGCTCGCGCTCCAGGGGCGCGTGGCGGAGGCAGGCGGGTTCTCGGTCACGACGTTCGGCGAGAGCGACGAGAACGGCCGGAGCGACGCGCGGGCCGGGTACGCGTGGGTACCGGTGGGGCGGCAGCCCTTGGAGTAGCTGGTCGGCCGGGCCGGGTGTCAGCGGGTGGCGAGGGCCTCGTGCCACCAGTGGTCGCGGCCCGCTGTCCAGGAGACCGGGCGGCTGGTGCGGTTGACGACCAGGACGGACCGTACCCACGCGCAGTCGCGGCGCAGGGCGCGGTCCAGTACGGGCTTGACCGGGCGCACCGCGCCGTCCCAGAACGCCGCGTCCGCGGTGATGATCACCTTGGCGCCGGACGCGCGGGCCGCCTCGGCGAGTTCCGGGACGGTCAGGTAGACCGGCAGCGTCGTACGGACGGCGTCGAGCCGGCCGCAGGCGAGGGTGGCAATGACGGACTCCGGCACCAGCGGCAGGTGGACCGCCACCGGGTCGCCGGCCCGTACGCCGAGCCGGGCCAGCGCAGCGGCCGCCCGCTTGGCCTGGCCCATGAGCATGGTGTGGGTCAGCTCCTCGTGACGTCCCGGCTCACCGTGCCAGGTGAGGGCCATCGGGGACGGGGACGCCGGGGGCTCCTGCGTTTCCCGGGTCGTTTCCTCATGCTCGGAGATCACACGGCGCAACATGTGGACCAGCTTGAAGATCAGCGATCAACAACTGCTGAACGTCCGCTGTACGGCACGTCCTGTGCCCCGTAGCCGCCGCTTTCGCGACGCCCCGGAAGGCGTCGCTTCTCGTGCCCCTCGGGCGACGTGTTCGTGAGAGACCGTAGGTGCCCGTACGGCACCCCCACGTCTCTGCCCCGTCTCCGGCACACCCAATCCCCCGCCTTCACCTTCCTCGTCCGTACGTACTTGCGCCGCGCCGAGCCGCGTGGCGTGGCGTGGCGTGAGAGGTGGATCGGTTGTCCGAGGTCTGAGGGGAATGACGAGTCGTGTCATGCGGGTGATGCCCGGGTGGTGGGGCTCCGGGGCGGGGTGGTGGCTCGTCTGGACCGCGGCAAGGACGTCCGGGGCGCCTGGGGCGTCTGGAGTTTGCGGGGCTTCTGGGTCGTCCGGGGTGGTCGAGGTCGGTGGGGATCGATGGTCATGGGGACCGGGGTGCCGGTGTGTTCGGTGATGACTGTAGAGAGCGTGGGGGTGTGGTGGCAGGCGTGCGGGTGGGCGGCGGGCGCTTTGGGGTTCGGTGTGGTGTTCGTACGGGCCGAGCGCCGGTCGTGCGCGCCGCTGAACGACCTCGGCCTCTTCCGTGACGCGCCTTACGTCGCGCTCGCTTCGGCCGGTGCGTGGCGAACGCGGCGACCGTGGTGCTCCTCTTCGTGGTTCCGTTCGTGCTCCAGGGGGTGCTGGGGATGTCCGTACCGGGTGCGGGAACGGTCTTCCTCCTACCGGCAGCCGCGATGGCGGCGGCCGGGCCGGGCCTCGCACCGGCCGGCTCGGATCCGGACGGCGCGCTGCGCCTGGCCTCGGCCGGGTGCGCGGCCGCCTGCCTGGCCCTCCTGTCGCGAAACCGGCGGAACCCGCAGGACCGGCAGGACCAGCAAGACCGGCAGGACCGGCAGGACCGGCAGGACCGGCGGAACCAGCAGGACCGGCCTGCCCCGCGGGACCGGCGGAAGCCGCACGCCCCGCGGGAGCGGCGCATCCCGTGGCGCGTCAGCCGCAGGTGGCCGCGGCCGCCTCGTAGCCCCCGATGACGTCCCGTACGTCCCGGAAGCCGCGGGCCTCCAGCAGCGCGGCGGCGATCACGGAGCGGCCGCCGCTGCGGCAGTAGAGGACCACCGGACGGTCGGCGTCCAGCGTCGCGCAGCTGGTGGGAAGGCTCGCGAGGGGCAGGTTGCGGGAGCCCGGCAGGGCGCCCGTCTCGTACTCGGCGGGGTTGCGGACGTCGATCAGCTGGACGCCCTCGGCCGGCACGTCGCCGGGCGACAGGCGGCGGCTGCGGGACACCAGCTCGGGGTGGCGGGCGAGTTCGGCGGCCGGGTCGGGTACGTGCCCGAGGACGTGGTCGTAACCGATGCGGGCCAGGCGGAGGCGGGCCTCGGCCTCCGTGCCGGGGTCGCTGACGAGGACGATCGGCGTGCCGGGCGCCACCACGCTGCCCGCGTACTCGGCGAACCGGGTGTCCAGGCTGATGTGCAGCGAACCGGTGAAGTGCGCCGCGGTGTAGGCGGCGAGGGGGCGGCTGTCCAGGAGGACCGCGCCGGTGTCCCGGCAGGCGGCGAGCGCCTCGTCGAGGGTGAGCGCGGCGGGCGGCGCGGCGTCCAGGAGCGGGTGGCCGTCGCGGTTGAGGGCGGCGTCGTGCGCGAAGTAGCCGGGGGTGGCGGGCTGTCCGGCCGTGACCAGGCGTATGAACTCGGCCTCCGGCATGGGCTGCAAGGCGTAGTTGTGGCGGCGCTGGTCGCCGATGGTGGAGGTGGTCTCGGTGGAGAGGTTGCGGCCGCAGGCCGAACCGGCGCCGTGGGCGGGGAAGACGCGGGTGGCGTCCGGGAGGGTGAGCAGTTTGCCGTGCAGGGAGCGGTAGAGGCGGCCCGCCATGTCCTGCGGCGTCAGGCCGGCCGTGGCGAGCAGGTCGGGGCGCCCCACGTCGCCGACGAAGAGCGTGTCGCCGGTCAGGACACCGTACGGTTCCGCCGCCTCCGGGTGTTGGTGGACGACGAGGCAGATGGATTCCGGGGTGTGGCCGGGGGTGGCGAGGACGGTGAGGGTCACGCCGGAGGGCTCCGGTCCGTCACCCGTTTCACCGCCCGGTCCGTCACCCGTTCCACCGCCCGTTCCATTGCCCGTTCTGCCACCCGTTTCACCGCCCGATCCGTCGCCCGGTCCGCCTCCCAGGTAAATCCGTTCGCCGTCGCGCAGCCGCCGTATCGGGTAGCCGGTCTCGGCGGCCTCGCCGAAGGCGATGGTGGCGCCGGTGGCGCGGGCCAGTTCGAGGTGTCCGGAGAGGAAGTCGGCGTGGAAGTGCGTCTCGATGATCAGTTCGATGCGCAGTCCGGCCGCCTCCGCGTCGCGCAGGTAGTCGTCGATGTCGCGGCGTGGGTCGACGAGGACGGCACGTCCGGTGGTCTTGTCGCCGATCAGGTACGACGCCTGGGAGAGGCAGTCGAGGTAGTACTGCGCGAAATGCACGGTCGACCTCCGTGGTCCTGCGGGCCCGCCGTCACGAGCCCCGCGGGGAGTGTGTTGTGCGGATGCACGGATGTACGTACATTAGGCATGCGCCGTCGGCGCCGACAAGTTGGGGGCCGGTACGGAGGCGGGTGACGAGACGGAACGCCCCACCCGTACCGCTCGCTCGAACCGCCCGTACCAACCACACCCGTCAAACCTCTCGCAGCCCTCACACCCCGCGAACCCCGCGAACCCCTCGCACCCCCGGAGGCGCCCTCATGACCGAACACCCCCCGGGCCCGCGTCCCCTGGACCGGCGCTCCCCGCTGCCCCTGTGGGCCCAGCTCTCCGAGGACCTGCGGCGCCGTATGGAGGCGGACGAGTTCGCCGAGGAGTTCCCGGCCGAGCACCGGCTCACCGGGGAGTACGAGGTCAGCCGGCACACCGTGCGCGAGGCGCTGCGCAAGCTGCGCGCGGACGGTCTGGTGATCGCCGAACGCGGGCGCGCCAGCCGTCTGAACACCCGGCGCATACAGCAGCCGCTCGGCTCCCTCTACAGCCTCTTCCGCGAGCTGGAGGGCCAGGGCGTGGAGCAGCGCAGCGAGGTGCTGCGGCTGGAGCGGACGGCGGACGGCCCGGTCGCCGACCAGCTCGGACTCGTTCCGGACGCACCGCTGGTCGTACTGGAACGGCTCCGGCTGGCGGACGGCGAACCGCTCGCCCACGACACCACGTACCTGCCCGCCGAGGTGGCCGAGCCGCTGCTCGACGCCGACTTCCGGCACACCTCGCTGTACGGCGAGTTGCAGCAGCGCTGCGGGATCAAGGTCACCGGCGGCCGGGAACGCATCCACCCTTTTCTGCCCGACATCCGGCAGGCGTGGCTGCTGGGGCTGGCCGACCGTGAGCCCGCGTTCGCCATCGAGCGGCTGGGGCGTTCCGGGGAGCGGCCGGTGGAGTGGCGCGAGACCGTCGTACGCGGCGACCGCTTCGCCTTCGTCGCCGAGTGGTCGAGCGACAGCCACGCGGTCGAACTGGCGCCCCGCGCCTCGTGTCCGTCATGACGGCCGGACCCGCACCGCACCCCGCGACGCGGCCCGCACCACACACCGCGTGGTGGCCCGCGCCACACACCGCCGCGTGGCCGGTGCCGCCGACGACCCGCCCCCGGCGATGCCGCTTCTAGCCTGGGCGGCGCTGCCCTGCGGGCTGGTCATCGGGCTGCTGCTGGGCGCGCTCGGCGGTGGCGGTTCGATCCTCGCCGTACCGGCGCTGGTCTACCTGCTGCACCAGACCCCGCACGAGGCCACGGCGGGTGCGCTGGTGGTGGTGGGGATCGGCGCGGCGTCCGGCCTGGCCTGTCATGCCCGTGCGGGCCGGGTCCGTTGGGGGGCGGGTGCGGCGTTCGGCGGGCTGGGCACTGCCGGTACGTTCCTGGGCTCCCGTTGGAGCGCGTCGCTGAACCCGACCGTCCTGATGACGGCGTTCGCCGGGCTGATGCTGGCGGTGGCGGCGGTGATGCTCGTACGGGCGTGGCGCGAACGGGAGAAGGCCCCTGCGCGCACGGCCGCCACGCCCCCCGCGTCTCCCACCGCCTCCGGATCACCGCTCGCCGCCCGCCCCGCCCCCCGCCTGGCCGCCGCTCTGCGCATCGGTGTCACCGCGACCGCCGTCGGCCTGCTGACCGGCTTCTTCGGTGTCGGCGGCGGTTTCGTCGTCGTGCCGGCGCTGACCCTCGTCCTCGGCCTGGAGATGCCGGTCGCCATCGGCACGTCGCTCCTGGTCATCCTCGTCAACTCCGGTACGGCGTTCGCCACCCGGGCCGGGGCGGGCGGCCTGGACTGGCCGCTGCTGGCTTCCTTCGCCGCCTGTGCCGCGCTCGGCAGCTGGCTCGGCAACCGGCTCGCCGCCCGGCTGCGGCCGCAGGCCCTGTCCACGGCGTTCGCGTCGCTGGTCACGGTGCTCGCCGTGTCGATGGCGGTGACCAGCATCCCCCGCTTGTGACCCGGCCACGGCCGAACCATGGCGGCCCGCCCCCCGATCCCCCTCATCCGACCCCCGGCCCCCGGCCCCCGACTCCCGACCCCCTCATCCGACCCCCGGCCCCCGGCCCCCGACTCCCGACCCCCTCATCCGGTCCCCGATCCCAGCTCGACCTCAGGAGGAAAGAACCATGACTTCCGCCTCGACGCACCACCAGGTCGTCATCATCGGCGGCGGCACCGCGGGCATCACCGTGGCCGCCCGGCTGCGCCGCGCCGGACTGCGTGACATCGCGGTGCTGGAGCCTTCCGAGACGCACTGGTACCAGCCGCTCTGGACGCTGGTCGGCGGTGGTCAGGCGCCGCTGCGGGCGGCCCTGCGTACGGAGGCGGAGGTCATGCCGCCCGGTGTGCGGTGGCTGCGCGAGTCCGCCGTCTCCGTCGACCCGGCCGCGCGTACGGTGGGCACCGCCTCGGGGCGGACGGTCTCGTACGACCGGCTGGTGCTCGCCCCCGGGCTGAGCCTGGACTGGGACGGCATACCGGGGCTGGCGCAGGCCCTCGGCCACGGCGGTGTCTCCAGCAACTACCGCCCCGATCTCGCCCCGCTGACCTGGGACTTCATCCGGCGCACCCAGCGCGGTACGGCACTGTTCACGATGCCGTCCGGACCGGTGAAGTGCGGCGGCGCCCCGCAGAAGATCGCGTACCTGGCCGCCGACTACTGGCGCAAGCGAGGGCTGCTGGGCCGTATCCGTACGATCCTGGTGCTGCCCGAGCCCGCCATGTTCAAAGTGCCGGTCTTCGACCGGGCGCTCCAGGAGACGGCGCGGCGGTACGGCATCGAGGTGCGGCTCCAGTCGGAGCTGACGCAGGTGGACGGTGCCGCGCGGGAGGCGGAGATCGTCGACCACGCGACCGGCGCCAAGGAAACGATCCGCTACGACCTGCTGCACGCCGTACCGCCGCAGCGCGCGCCGCAGTGGGTGGCCGACAGCCCGCTCGCCGACCCGGCCTCGCCCTTCGGCTACGCCAAGGCCGACCGGGAGACGCTCCAGCACCCCGACTTCCCCGAGGTGTTCGCGATCGGTGACGTCGCGAACCTGCCGACCTCCAAGACGGGCGCGGCGATCCGCAAACAGGCCCCGGTCGTCGTCGCCAACCTGCGGGCCGGACTGCGCGGACGGCCCGCCACCGCCCGCTACGACGGCTACACCTCCTGCCCCTTGGTCACCGCGCGCCACAAGATGCTGCTCGCCGAGTTCGACTACGACCTGGAACCGGCGCCCTCCATCCCGTTCATCGACACGACGAAGGAACGCACCGACATGTGGTTCCTGAAGCGGTACGGGCTGCCGCAGCTGTACTTCAAGGGGATGCTCAAGGGCCTGGCCTGAGCGGAGGCCTACCCCTCGTCCGGCAGCAGCTCCCACAGCATCGCCTCGAACTCCTCGGCGGCAGGCGGATCGTCGGCCAGCAGGGCCTGGAGGCGCAGCCCTTCGTAGGCGCGGGTGAAGAGCGCGACGCGCATCGGGTCCCGCGTGTGGAGGCGGGCGAAGCCGGCGAGCGCCTCGGACCAGCGGCGGATGTGGCCGCGCAGTTCGGGGCGGCGGGCGGCCAGCAGGCACAGTTCGAACTCGGCGAGCAGCAGCCCCCGGTCCTCCAGCGACCCGGCTGTCAGGCGCGCCAGCATCCGCCGCTTGTCGCCGTGCCCGCCCGCCGCGTCCGGCCCTTCGACGGGCGCGGCGGTGAGCTGCCGTACCCGTTCGGTCTCCTGCTCCATCGCACTGGTCAGCACGGCCGTGAGCAGCGCGTCGGCGCTCTCGAAGGCGGATGTGGCGGCCGCGGTGGGCAGTTGCGCCTCGTGGGCGACGGTGCGGTGGGTGACGCCCGCCGCACCGTCCCGCGCGACGACCCGCAGAGCGGCCTCGATCAGCGCCTGCCGCTCGTGCTTCCCGGCGGAACGGAGCCCGTCGGCGGCCGGTTCGTACGCTTCGTCAGCGGCCGGTTCGTGCGCTTCCGGATCGTTCACGGGGGCTCCAGCAGCAGGTACGGAATCGGAGACGTCGTCGGACGATACCCGCGCGCCTCGGCGCTACGTGGCGGCCGACACGTCCGTACCCCCGTCCGTCAACACGTCCGTACCCCTGCCCATCGCCACATCCGTACCCCCACCCACCGGCACATCCGTGCTGCCGCCCACCGGCACGTCCGTGACCACATCCGCCACCACACAGCTCACGTTGTCCGGCGCCCCCGCCTCGTGCGCCAGCGCCACCAGGTCCCGTACCGCCCGGCCGGGGCCGGGGGCCGCGCCGAGCACCTCCCGTACGGCGTCGGAGGACACCACCGCCGACAGTCCGTCCGAGCAGAGCAGGTAGCGGTCGCCGGGGCGCGCCTCCCGCAGCCCCACCTCCGGCTCGACCCCGTCACTGCCGTCCAGCGCCCGGAACAGCAGCGCGCGCTGCGGATGCGACTCGGCCTCCTCGGGCGTCAGCCGGCCCTCCTCGACGAGCGACTGGACGTGGGTGTGGTCGTGCGTGATCTGGAACAGCCCGCCGCCGCGCAGCAGGTACGCCCGCGAGTCGCCCACATGCACGAGGGCCAGGTGGGAGCCGGTCCAGAGCAGGGCGGTCAGCGTGGTGCCGGCGTGGTCCGCGTCCGCGGCCGTCACGACACCCCGTACGGAACGGTTCGCCTGCCCGGCCGCGTCCGCCAGTACGTTGAGCAGGTCGCCGGGGCGCAACGTCCCGCCGTCGAAGCTCTCCAGGCCGCGCAGCGCCTCGACGGCCGCGGCCCCGGCGGATGCCCCGGCCCCGCCGAAGCCGTCGGCCACGGCCAGCAGCCGGTCGCCCGCGTAGGCGGTGTCCTGATTGCTCTCCCGGACCAGCCCGGTGTCCGAGAGGGCCGCGTAGCGGATGCCGAGCGGTAGCGGTCGGCGTTCGGGCCTCGGGGCGGTCGTGGACATGTCCGTCATGGCCTCGTCCTTCCTTTTCAGGTGGTCGACGAGGAAGGCCGCCAGTTCGCGGCGGGCGGCGGTGTCCGCCTCGGTCTGCGCCCAGTACGCCGACACCGCTTCGGCGGCCGGTCCCGCGGCCAGCTCGCACACGTCCCGGATACGGGCCAGCGGCATACCGAGCCGGCGCAGCCAGGCGACCAGCCGGGCGCGCTCCAACTGGGCGGGCGCGTAGCGCCGATAGCCGTTGACGGGATCGACGTGGGCGGGCGGCAGCAGCCCCAGTTCGCCGTAGAGCCGCAGCGCCTTGGGCGAAAGCCGCGCCGCTCTGGCGAACGCTCCGATGCTCAGCAGCCGCCCCGTTCCCCCGCCGCCCGTCTCACCCGTCCCGGCCGCCACTTGCGGCCCCAGGCCCAGCCCCGTGTCGTCACGCACCCGTTCACCCTCCTCGTGCGGGGTCGGCCCCGCAGACCTGAGGCTGCGTCTTCCCCCAAGGGCAAGGTCAAGGGCGGGACGGAGGCGGTCACCGCCTGGCGAAATGAGTGACCGTGACGCCGTTGTCGAACGAGGCCCGGTCGGTCACGTCGAAGACGGTCGGATCGAACTCCCCGTCGAACACGGAGATCCCGGCCCCGGCGACCACCGGATAGCTCTTGATGATCAGTTCGTCGATCTCGGGCAGCAGCGCGCCCGCGAGCCGCCCACCGCCGCACAGCCAGATGTCCCGCCCCTGCCCTTCCCGGCCCTCCTCCTTCTTCAGGTCACGGACCAGCGCCAGCGGGTCCGCACGGACCACGGTCACGGCGGGGTCGGCGTCCGGCGCGAGCGTGCTCGACACCACGTACTGGCGCAGGTGCGCGTACGGGCTGGTGATGCCCGCGTCCAGCGCGGGGCGGTAGCTGCCGAGTCCCATCAGTACGGTGTCGAAGCGCCGGTTGGGCGTGTCGGCGAGGCCGAGGGCGTCGCGCATCGCGGTGGGGACAAATTCCGGGTAGCGGGCGTTGCACCACGCGCTGTACGCGGCGGCCTGCTGCTCGTCGCCCGCAGGGTAGAAGTCGAACTCTCCGCCGGGACCCGCGATACGGCCGTCCAGGCTGACGGCAACGTAGTAGACCAGCTTGCGCATACCGACGACTCCATCCATAGTGCTCCAAGTGAAGTGGTGAGAACGTAGTACTACGAACGGAGTGGTGTCAATGGTCCGCAGGAACGACGAGCGGAGGGCGGCACTCGTCGACGCCGCGATCGAGGTGCTGGCCGGGGAAGGCGCCCGCGGCCTGACCTTCCGCGCGGTGGACAACGCGGCCGCCGTCCCCCCTGGCACCGCCTCCAACTATTTCGCCAACCGCGACGACCTGCTCACCCAGGCGGGCGCCCGGGTCTACGAACGCCTCCAGCCGGACGAGGCGACGATCGCGCGGCAGCGGCAGGCCACGCCCGACCGGGAGACGTACGCCATGCTGATGCGCGAGCTGGTCGGCCGGGTCAGCTCGTTCCGTACCGGCTACCTGGCACTGCTCGAACTACGCCTCGAAGCCACCCGCCGCCCCGCGCTGCGCGCGGTGCTGACCGAGCGCGTCCGCGCCGACCTCGACGCCAACGTGGCCTACCACGAAGCATCCGGCCTGCCCGGCGACGCGACCGCCGTCCGGCTGCTGTACCTGGCCTTCAACTGGCTCATCGTCGAACAGCTCACCCTGCCCGACGTCCTCTCGGAAACCGAACGCGAAGAGCTGGTGTACGCCGCGGTCGACCGCATCGTGGCCCCCTGACGCCCGTACTTGAACCCGACGTCCCACTCGTACCTGCGCCCGGACCCGCGCCCGCCTGGCCGTCGCTTCCATCCTGCCGACCCTGATCACCACCCCCCTGTGCACCGCCCCCGCCGTCGCGGGAGCGCTCCCCTGGGCCGTGGGGCCCGCTGTCCTGGTGGCGTTGGCCGTCCAGGGGTGAGTGGCCTACGTACGTCTGGGCACGCGGGAGATTATTTGCCCGGCTCCAGGTGGCTCAGTGCGGCAACGGTGAGCGCCTGGACGCCCATGGTCAGGGTGGGCTGTTTGACCGGGGTGAAGTGCGGCGAGTGGTTGGAGGGGATGTCCTGGGCGAGGCGTCCGGAGGACATCGCGGCGCGGAACTCGTCCGGGTCCCAGCCGCCCAGCCACCAGTAGTAGAGCGGCGCGCCGGCGGCCGTGGCGATCAGCCCGGCGTCCTCGCTGCCGGCGGCCGGTTCGTAGCCGAACAGCCGCTGGGCGCCGAAGTGGTCGGTGAAGGCGGCGTTGACCCGCTCCAGCGTGCGGTCGTCGTTGCGGGTGACGGGGAAGGTGTTCAGCACCTCGGTCTCCGGCTCGCGCTCCGCGCCGGACGCGGTGGCCTCCGCTCTGGCGATGCGGTCGACGGCCGCCAGCACCCGGCTGCGCACGTCCTCGTCGAAGGTACGGACGCTGAGCTGCACCACCGCCTGGTCGGGGATGACGTTGGGCGCGTCCCCGGCCTGGAAGGAGCCCACGGTGACGACGGCGCGGTCCTTGGGGGCGACCTCGCGGGCGACGACGGACTGCAGCCGCTGGACGAAGGCGGCGGCCATCACGATCGGGTCGACGGCGGTCTCGGGTCGGGAGCCGTGACCGCCGGTCCCGTGGAAGGTGATCTTCAGGCTGTCCGAGGCGGCCATACAGGCGCCGGGGGCGTAGGTGATCAGGCCCGCGCCGAGCGGGGCGACGTGCTGGGCGAGCACCACGTCGGGCGTGGGCACCCGCCCCTGCCCATCGGCACCGGCACCGGCATCAGAAGGAGCAGCGGAGCCGTCCGCCGCCGCCCCGAACAAGCCGTCCTCGATCATCGCCCGGGCCCCGTCGCCGACCTCCTCGGCGGGCTGGAAGAGCACGACCAGGGTGCCGGACCAGTGCTCCCGGCCCGCCGCCAGCAGGTCGGCGGCGCCCGCCAGGCAGGTGACGTGCACGTCGTGGCCGCAGGCGTGCATGACGCCGGGGACGGCGGAGGCGTACGGCAGGCTGCTGCGCTCGGTGACGGGGAGGGCGTCCATGTCGGCGCGCAGCAGGACGACCGGGCCGGGGCCGTTGCGCAGCACGCCCGTCACGCCCGTCCGGCCGATGCCGGTGGTGACCTCGTAGCCGTACGAGGTCAGGCGGCGGGCGGCTTCGGCTGCCGTACGGGTCTCCTGGAAGCCGAGTTCGGGGTGCCGGTGGAGGTCTTCGTAGAGGGATTCGAGGTCCGCCATGCGGGCGTCGAGCGGGGCCAGTACGGAGTCACGCGCGCTATCGCTCATACGTTGCATTTGATCATGTAACGGACGCGCGGGCGAGGCTCGGACCGGCCGCGGCGGGCCGGAAAACGCCGCCCGGGACCGCCCCTCCCGGCACACCGGCGAAAACCGGCGGCAACCGGCGGACGGACCGCTGCGCGCCCCCTCCTTTCCACTGAAATCCTGTACGGACAACGTGCGTTGCACGAGGAGAAGTTCCCGGCCACGCCACCTTCTCCCGCCTTCCGCCGCCCGGGCACCGCGGCGCACGGAAACCCCATTGCGGGAATTCCCGGGACCGAAGCACCTGGAACGGCCTATTGGGCGGCCTTTCGGGCCGAATGAGCCGCCCTATCGCTCTTCGTCCGGCCGGTGTTCGGCGGAAATCGGTTATGCTCCTCCGGCACCGAAGTGACCTGATACGCAGCGGAATCCAAGCGGTCCCGTCCGGGCGGCGGAATCCGCTACGCGCCGGATCGGCGGACGGAATCGGCGGACGGCCCGCATTTCGCGCGCGTCCGGGAATTCCGCACGGCACATCAGGCCGCTCGGCACGGAAACCGCAGGCACGGAAACCGCAGGCACAGACGCCTGCATGCACGAACGCACGGGGGACGGTACTCAGGCATGGCCAACGGGTCAGGTTACGCGATCAAGGAATCCGGTACGGAGAGCAGCGCGTCGGAACTGGATTCCGCCGCCGGACAACTCGCCTCCGTACAGAAATCCATCCCGCAGCAGGCGTGCAGCAGGCCGGACGCGTTCGGCGGCGAGGACGCGGCCCCCGCCTTCGACAACTTCGCCGGTGCCTGGCAGCGCGAAGCCACCGTTCTGCACGACGCTCTCGGCGAGATCGCGAAGAAACTCCGCACCACGACGAACAACTACGGTGCCGCGGACCACTCCGCCATCTCCGGCCTGCGCCACGCGGCCGTCGCCGCCCCGGCGCCCTCCGGCGCGGGCAGCACCCCCTTCGGCTGACCGGCGGCCGCACCCGCCACCGCCGCACCAAGCCGCAGGCCCCAAGCCAGGCCGCAGGCCCAAAGCGAGGCCGGAGGCCCAAAGTCAGGCCGCAGGCCCAAAGGCAGGCCGGAGACCAAAGCCAGGCCGTAGGCCGACACCACGCCACCAGAACAGGGCAAGCCAGCCATGACCGCATTCCCTCCGAAGACCGACGACGACCTGCTGCGGCTCGACGTCCCGTCCCTGCTGCGCTTCGGCCTGCCCGCCGAAGGCCACGCCCGCCGCGCCCTCTTCGGCGACGGGGCCATCGCCGCCGCCGTGACGCTCGGCCGGCTCGGCGTGCTGCCCCGCTCCGTGGCCTACCTCGCCGAGGTCGTCCGCGCGGGCGGCGCCGCGTACGCCGCCGCGCTCGACCTGCCGCTGCCGGGCGAGACACCGGCCCGTACGGCGGGCGCCTGGCTCGCCGCCGCGGCCGGGGTCACCGGCGGCGTGGACGACGACGAGACGCTCGCCCGCTGGTTGGAGGCGGTGGCCGCGCTGATGGAGCTACGGCTGACCGCGCGTACGTCGGGCATCTCGGGCACCTCTCCGGCGCCGTAAGCACGCACCCGGCACCGTAAACAGGCCCCCGGCACCACCAACACACCACAGCATCACCACCACACCACCTGCAACATCCACAACAACAGCATCACGGGGGAAAGGCGGCCCACATGGCGGGCGAATCCACGACGGCACGGCGGGCCGAACTCGCCGAGCGGGTCAAGGGCATCGACGGTGCCGACAGCAAGAACGACCTGATGTCCGAGATCAAGAAGGCGCTCGCCGTACAGGCGCCGCTCGGTCACCCCGGCTCGATCGAGAGCGCCGGCAAGAGTTACCGCGCCGCGGCCGACGCCTGTAGCCACGAGGTGCAGCCCCGCGTCCAGAAGGTCGCCCAGGAGACCCTGCCGGACGCCTGGACCGGCACGACGGCGGTCAAGGCGGCCGACGTGGTGGCCGCGGCCGACCGGGCGGCGCAGCAGATGGCGGAGGCGTTCAGCAAGGCCGGCGGCGAGCTGATCCGGCTCGCGGACGCCGTACGGTCCGCCCAGGACACCGACAGCCGGGGCCGCCCCAGCCTGGAGGAGGCGCTGAGCCTGCTCGGCGGCGAGAACGGGTTCTTCGACGACATGTGGGAGGACGACGGCGAGGAGGACGCCAAGAACCGGGCGAAGGGCCTGGCGCAGACCGGCGTCGCCGACCTGTACCGCGCGGCCGTGACCGCCGACGACGCGGGGCGGGCGGCGGCGCGCGAGCTGAACAAGTACGCCGCGGAGGCCCGTTCGGGCAAGGTGACCGCGCGGGGCCTGACCGCCGCGGACAAGCTGATGCTCGCCGACACCTCCACCGTCGACGAGAACGACCCGGCCCGCGAGCAGAACGAGATCCTCACCAGCAACGATCTCCAGCGGTCCAGCCAGTACCTGAACAGGATGAACGCCGGGGACCGGGCCGAGTTCGAGCGGATGCTCGCCGAGTCCAAGTCGCCCGAGGAACGCGCCTACCTGATGAAGGCGCTCGCCGCCGGCAACGACCTCGACTCCGTACGCGGCTTCCGCGACAAGATCCACCCGCACGGCGACGACGAGGCGTGGCTGGCCGCCCACCTCACACCGGTCGTCACCCAGGGCGACAGCAAGGACGACGAAGGGCTCAACGACGACGGGTCGAACGTCAACAAGGACACCGCGGCCTTCGACGGCCAGGCGTGGGCCCAGGGCGGCGACGGCCAGGAGGGCACCTGTGTGGCCTCCTCGACCGTCACCGCGCGGGCCATGGTCGACCCGGTGTACGCGCTGGGCCTCACCGGCGGCGAGTCGGGCCAGGAGAACGACGCCAAGGCGTTCCGCGAGCGCCTGGTGGACGAGCAGCACCGGGTGCACGAGGAGGGGGACGGCGGCCACGAGGGCTGGTTCGGCACCGGAGCGCCCAGCGGTATGGACAACGACGGCAAGACCGAGGTCGTCAACAAGGAGATCAGCCCGCACACGGGCGGCGCGTACGAGCTGCGCGAGACCGGCAGCGCGGACGCCCGCCGGGACGCACTGCCGGACATCGAGAAGGCGGTGGCCGAGGGCAAGCCCGTACCGATCGGCGTCGAGGGCTACAAGGACGGCGACCGCAGCGGCCACGCCATGATGATCGTCGGCCAGGAGGGCGACATGCTCCAGGTCTACAACCCGTGGGGGACCACGACCTGGGTGAGCGAGGACGATTTCGTCAACGGCCGGATGCAGAAGGCGTCCGACAACGACCTGCCGAACGCGTACGCCGTGCACGTACCGAAGTGAGCCGCCTGATGATGCGCTTTCCCGGCCCCCGGAAGCCCGCCCCCCGTTTGCGCGCCGCCGCTCTGGCCACCGCCGGCGCCGCGCTCGTCGCCCTGACGACGGGCGCGTGCGGCGGCACGCCGGACTGCTGCGTCAAGGCGCCGACCGCCTCGCCGTCGCCCACCACGCCGGGCGGGGTGCCGGGCGCGGCCTGGGCGTTCCCGTCCCAGGCGACGAGCCTGCGGGTGCGGGCCGGTACGGACTTCGACATCGTGCTGCGGGCGGGCGGCAGCGGCTGGCGGGTGGACGAGCCGAAGATCGAGGGAGCGACGGTACGGTACCGTTCCGGCGCCGCCGCCTCGGGTGCTGCTTCGGGTGCCACCTCGGGTGCCGCCTCGCGCGCCGGCGCGAAGGACGGCCTACGAGCCCCCTTCCACGCCGTCAAGCCCGGCACCGCGCGGATCGTGCTGACCTCGGCGGACCGCGAGCGCACCATGACGTACCAGGTCACCGTCGGTACGGGACCGGGCGCCGCGCCGAGCGCGGCACCGAGCGCGACGGGCGGCGGCCTGCATCGGGGGCGCGCGCTGGGCACCGGCTTCACGGGCGGTTCCGGCGGCGAGGTGACCGTCCGGCGCGGGGAACGCTTCTCGCTGCCGAACGCCTACTCGAACGTACCGGGCATCAGCTGGCGGGTCGTCAGCCGCAGCGCGTCGGGCCCCGCTCCGCTGCTGAGCGACGTGCCGCACGTCGAAGGCGATGCGGCGGGCGACCGCAAGGACTGGTACACCTTCTCGGCCGACCAGGCGGGCACCACCGTCGTCCAGCTGTTCGGGTGCTACCGCTGTACGAACGGCAGCAACGGCGGCAATGGCACCCCGGAGTCGGCGGAGAGCCGCGCGTACTCCGAGACGAGATCGGTGAGGATCACCGTTCGCTGAGCCCACCCCACAGGCGGCCGTACGGGCCTGCGCGTTCGCGGGTCGTGCGGCGGCCCTGCCGGCCGGGCGGCGGCGCCGCCACCGGTCGCGGCGGGTGCGACGCTGACCGCGCGTCAGGGACAGGCACTGGGCGCCGACCGCACGACAGGGCGAGCACTGGTCCGCCGGCCAGCGGACCCCGCCATTCCGGCCAAAGGGCCTGCACCTTTCAGCCATTGACCTCTCCCGAGGCATGAACAGCACCGGGACCTGTACGGAGCATTTACCCGGACGGTGTAGGGTGCAGATTGCCCGATTTATACCTGCGACAGCCCACCGGCCAGAGCCGACGGGCGAGGAGACGCCACGACATGGCTGCCCGCCACGCCCAGCCGGGCGGTACGCGAATAAGGATGACCCGTCGCGGCAAGGCCGTGAGCGGTCTCGCCCTGACCACCCTCGTGGGCACCGCACTGTGGGCGTGGCCCGCCTCCGGCGACGACCACGACGGCCACCGCGCCGACCAGGCCCGCCCGGCCCCCTCGGCACCGGACACCCCCGCGCACCACGTCACCGGCGGTACCGCCGCGCCGGCCCCGCGCACGATCCCGGGCCTGAGCGACGCCACCCGCAAGCAGATCCCGGCCGAGTCCCGGCAGGTCCTGGTCGTCACGGGCCAGGGCCCGGACGCGCACGACTCCGCCGTCGTGCTCTACACCCGCGCCGAGCACTCGCAGGACTGGCACCCCGGCGCCCGCTGGGTGGCGCACAACGCCTCCCGGGGGTGGACCGCGGACCACCACTACGGTGACCTGCGCTCGCCCGAGGGCGTGTTCACGCTCAGCGACGCGGGCGGCAAGCTGGCGCCGCCGGAGGGCACCAAGCTGCCGTACGACCGCAACAGCAGCTTCGTCGCGCACGGCACCGGCGTCGAGGGAGAGCCGCTGGGCGGCGCCTTCGACTACGTCATCGCCATCGACTACAACCGGGTCAAGGGCTCCTCGCCCCTGGACCAGCGCCGCCCGCAGGGCGCCGCGAAGGGCGGCGGCGTCTGGCTGCACGTCGACCACAACGGGCCCACGCAGGGCTGCATCAGCCTCAAGCCCGAGGTGATGCAGGAGTTGCTGCGCACCCTGGACCCGGCACAGCACCCGGTCGTCGTGATGGGCCCGGCCGGCCACTGACGTCGCCCGTGGCGGGACCCCGCCACAAGCCCCGCCGGAAGCCCCGCCAAAACCCCGCCTTTCTCCGCCCTTCCCCGACGCTCCCCGTACCACCCCGGCTTCCCCCGTGGTACGCATGTGCCATGGCCGACGACCCTCAGCAGTCGCACGACGAAGCCGCAGCCCGCGCCTCCTCCGCCCCTGAGGAGGCCACGCAACGTCCCGGCCCTGGTGACGCGTTGACCGACGTCACCGGCCTCCGGGTCGGTCACGCGCAACTCCTCGGCGACGGCCGCCTGACGGGCGTCACCGTCGTCCTGGCACCCGAGGGCGGCGTCATCGCCGCCGTGGACGTACGCGGCGGCGGCCCCGGCACCCGCGAGACGGACGCCCTGGATCCGCGCAACCTCGTCCAGCGCATCGAGGCGGTCGTCCTGGCCGGCGGCAGCGCCTTCGGCCTGGACGCCGCCTCAGGGGCGGTGGCCTGGCTGGCGGAGCAGGGCCGCGGCTACCGCGTCGGTCCCGACCCGGCGCAGGTCGTCCCCGTCGTCCCGGCCGCGGCCCTGTTCGACCTGGGGCGCGGCGGCGACTGGTACGCCCGCCCGGACGCCGCGCTGGGCCGCGCCGCCATCGAGGACGCCGCCGCCACGGGCCTGAACGCGCCCGTCGCGCAGGGCAACACCGGTGCCGGTACGGGCGCGGTGGCCGGCGGCGTCAAGGGCGGCGTCGGCACCGCGAGCCTGGTCCTTCCGTCGGGCGTCACGGTCGCCGCGCTGGCAGCCGTCAACGCGGCGGGGTCGGTGGTCGATCCGCGTACCGGGGTGCTGTACGGGCAGTACGGGGACGTGTGCGAGGAGTTGGCGCGAGCCGTACCCGAAGACGGCGGCGGGACCGGCCTGCCGGCCCCCGGTACGTCTTCCTCCGTCACGCCCTCCTCCGGCCTGCCCACCCCTGGCGCGCACGCCGGCGCGCGGCGCCGTCTCGCCGAGGCCCGTACCGCTTCCGAGCGACGTTCGGCCGTCTCCGCGCGCCCGCCCCTGAACACCACCCTCGCCGTCATCGCGACCGACGCGGTCCTGACCCGCGCCCAGGCCCAGAAGCTGGCGGGCACCGCGCACGACGGGCTGGCCCGCGCCGTACGCCCGGCGCATCTGCTCACCGACGGCGACACGGTCTTCGCCCTCGCCACCGGTGACCGGCCGCTGACGCCGCAAGCGGCCGACGCCGACGCGGCGTTCGGAGCGCACGCCGAGACCGCCGCCCTCAACGAGATCCTTGCCGCGGGGGCCGACGTGCTGGTCCGGGCCGTGGTCAAGGGCGTACTGGCGGCGGAGACGGTGGACACCCCGGGCGGCTGCTTCCCGTCGTACCGTGATCTCTACCCGTCGTACCGAGACCTCCACCCGTCGCAGCCGCCCTCCTGACACCGGTGGTAGAACGGGCCTTATGTCCGTGCCGCCGCCTCCCCCCACGCTCGTCCAGCCGTCGCCCAAGAAGAAACCGGGCCCGCCGCAGCCGCCGAAGCGGCCCCGGCGGTTGTGGTGGCACCGTCTGTTCCTGGGGCTCTGGTACCGGCCCGTCGAGGTGATGGACGAGGCACGCGACCGCAGCGCCTGGAGCGCGGCCGTCCTGCTGTGCCTGATCAGCGGCGCCCTCGGCATCGTGTCGGTGGACGCCTTCCGCAAGCAGTGGGCGCTGGACCAGCGGGATGCTCTGGAGCTGGCGGCCGTCGCGGAGGCGGGCGTCCTGCTGGCCAGTCTCGCGCTGGGCGTGGTCACCCATGCCATAGCGCGCACGATCGGCGGGAACGGCCGGTTCGAGCCGACGGTCAGTCTGTTCGTCGTGCTGTTCTGGGTCACCGACCTGCCGCGGCTGGTGCTGGCCACCTGGCTGCCGCACGGTTCGACGCTCGTGCAGGCCGTGGCCTGGACGACCTGGGGCTTCGGCTACCTGCTGGCCATCCTGCTCATCCGGGGGCAGCACCATCTGTCCACCGTCAAGGCGGCGGTGGCGGTGGCGGTGCAGATGCTGACCTCGCTGGCGCTGCTGAAGCTGGGGCCGGTGCGCTGAGGCCGTAGCGCGGGGCCGGGACGGCAGCCCGGCCCTTGCCGCGCCGGGGCCCGGCCCGGCTCAGTGCCGCTCGTTGCCGTCCAGTTGCCGTACGAGCCCGGCGAAGGCCTCGCGCTCGGCGGCGCTCAGCTCCACGCGCTCGGACGGCGGGCCCGCCGGGCCGGTCTGCCGCGGGACCGCGCGCAGCAGCGGTCTCGTCCCGTTCCCGGTCGGAGCCGGAGTCGGCGCCCCGAAACGGTGCCGGCGCACGAGCCGGGCCTGGCTCACGGCCCACCCGACGGTGACGGTGAGCAGGATGGCCAGGCCGATCTGCTGGAGGAGTGGAACGGAGGGGAGCATGCGGTCCTCCAGGTCGGGTGCGCGACGGTGCGGTTCCGGGCCCGTGCGGGCCCCGGCGTGCGGACTTCAGTAGTAGACACCATGTCAGGGACTTCCGTCAGGGGATTCAACGGACTTACGTCCCACACGTGACGTAACTCCCACACCGCTCACGCACCTCCGCACCTCCCGCCCGGCCTCCCCACGTTTCACCCACACCCCGTACGCCGACGCCCGCTCCCCGGCTACGCCGACGCCCCCTTCCCCTCCCCCAAGATCGTCCACGAGCATGTGGCGGACCGCCCTCCCGACGCGAGGAGTCCGCACGTGCCGCAGCCGACCGCGCCCCACGCCGCCCCGAAGCCCCTGGACGCCACCCCCGAGGCCCTGAACACCACCCCCAAGGCCCTGGAAGGCGTCCTCGTAGCCGACTTCAGCCGTGTCCTGGCCGGTCCGCTGGCCGCCGCCACCCTGGCCGACCTGGGTGCCGACGTGGTCAAGGTGGAGCGGCCCGGCTCCGGTGACGACACCCGTTCCTGGGGACCTCCCTTCTCCGCCGACGGCACGGCCGCGTACTTCGACGCCGCCAACCGCTCCAAACGCGGCCTGGCCCTGGACCTTTCCGACCCCGGCGACGCGGCGGCCGCCCGGGAACTGGCCCGCCGGGCCGACGTACTGATCGAGAACTTCCGGCCCGGCGCGCTCGCCCGCCACGGGCTGGACCCGGCGGCCACCCTTGCCGCCCACCCGGGCCTGGTGCACTGCTCGATCACCGGGTTCGGCTCCGGCGAGGGCGCCCGCCTGCCGGGCTACGACTTCGTCGTGCAGGCCGTCGGCGGTCTGATGAGCATCACCGGCGAACCGGGCGGCCCGCCGCTGAAGGCGGGCGTCGCACTCGTCGACGTCCTGACCGCCAAGGACGCCACCACCGCCGTCCTGGCCGCGCTGCGCCACCGCGACCGTACGGGGCAGGGCCAGCACGTCGAGGTCAACCTGCTGTCGTCGCTGCTCGGTTCGCTGGTCAACCAGGCCTCCGGGCACCTGGCCACCGGCCGCGACCCGGGCCCGATGGGCAACCGGCACCCGAGCATCGCCCCGTACGAGACGCTGGCCTGCCGGGACGGCGAGCCGCTGGCCGTCGCGGTCGGCAACGACCGGCAGTTCCGGGCGCTGGCGCAGGCGCTCGGCGCGCCCGGCCTCGCCGACGACGAGCGGTTCGCGCGCAACCAGGACCGGGTGCACCACCGCGACGAACTGGCCGGCGAGTTGGAGAAGCGGCTGGCGGCGGAGACGCCCGCGGTCTGGACCGAGCGGCTGACCGCCGCGTCCGTGCCGTGCGGGCCGGTCAACTCCGTCGGCGAGGCGCTGGCCCTGGCCGAACGGCTCGGTCTGGACCCGGTCGTGCCGGTCGGCGCGGACCGGACACCACAGGTGCGCAGCCCGCTGCGGCTGTCCGCCACACCGGTCGTCGCCCCGCACGCCCCGCCCGTCCTGGACGAGCACGGCGGCCCCCTGCGTGCCTGGCTGTCCGGCCCGGACGACGCTCCCCTGCCGCCTCTTGTGTGACGTTCATCACAACAGTTCGGGGAGTGCAACCAAACCCGTCCGTAGTTGCTGTTTACCAGCACTGACTGACAACACCCTTGCATGGAGCAGCCCGTGACAATGCCGGACAACACCGCGCCGCCCGCACCGTCCCGCACCAAGCGCCGGCTGCGTCGCGGACTCGCGGCGGCCTCCCTTCTGGCCGCCGGTGCGCTGACCCTGTCCGCGTGCGGCGGGGACGCCTCGGCGGGCGGCAACGACGGCAAGGGGCAGGCGGGCGCGGACGCCGCGGCCGCCAAGGACGCCTCCGAGGCGAAGATCTCGGTCACCTCGAAGGACGGCGCCACCGACGCCAGCATCAACGACACCGGGGTGAAGGTCAGCGGCGGCAAGCTGACCGACGTGAAGCTGGTGCAGGCGGACAACGGCGCGGCGGTCAAGGGCGAGATATCCGGCGACGGTTCGTCCTGGAAGCCGTCGGCGCAGCTGGAGCGCGGCACGAAGTACAAGCTGGTGGCCAACGCCAAGGACGGCAAGGGCCGGGCGGCCACCGAGAACGCCACCTTCACCACCGTCTCGTCGAAGAACAGCTTCATCGGCTCCTACACGCCCGACGGCGGCAAGACCGTCGGTGTGGGCATGCCGGTGTCCTTCACCTTCGACAAGGTGATCACCAACAAGAAGGACGTCCAGTCCCACATCACGGTGACCTCCAGCAGCGGCCAGAAGGTCGTCGGGCACTGGTTCGGCGCCCAGCGCCTGGACTTCCGCCCGGAGCAGTACTGGAAGGCCGGCTCCAAGGTCACGCTGAAGATCGAGCTGGACGGGGTCAAGGGCGGCCAGGGCATCACCGGCGTGCAGTCCAAGACGGTGTCCTTCACCGTCGGCCGTTCCCAGGTCTCGACGGTCGACATGAACACCCAGACCATGACGGTGGTCCGGGACGGCAAGACCGTCAAGTCGATCCCGATCTCCGGCGGCAGCGCGAAGAACCCGACGTACAACGGCCAGATGGTCATCTCGGAGAAGTTCACGCAGACCCGCATGGACGGCTCGACGGTCGGCTTCGGCGGTGAGTACGACATCAAGGACGTCCCGCACGCCATGCGGCTGTCCCGCTCCGGCACGTTCATCCACGGCAACTACTGGGGCAGCCCGTCGATCTTCGGCAAGGCCGGCACCAGCCACGGCTGCGTCGGCCTCCAGGACAACCGGGGCGGCGGTGGCGACACCCCGGGCAAGTGGTTCTTCGACAACTCGCTGATCGGTGACGTCGTGGTCGTCAAGAACTCCCCCGACACGACCGTGAAGCCGGACAACGGCCTCAACGGCTGGAACATGTCGTGGAGCGCGTGGCAGGCGGGCAGCGCGGGCTGATTCCGCGCGGCCGTCCCCGGGCCTCCGGGCCCGTACGGCGGAAAACAGGCCTCCGGGCCCGTACGGCGAAAAGGTGGCCGGTCCCCGCGCGGGGACCGGCCACCTTCGTTCTTCGTCCGCTACGGTCAGGCGGCCACCGGGGTGCTCCCGGCCGGTGCCTGGGCCGGTTCGGCCGCGGACTCGGGGGCGGACCCGGGAGCGGCCGGCTTGCGCAGGCCCTTGAGAAGGATGACCAAGGCGGTGGTGACCGCCGTACCGGCCAGTACGGCCACCAGGTAGAGCAGCGGCTGCCCGATCAGCGGCACCACGAAGACGCCGCCGTGCGGGGCCCGGAGCGTGCAGCCGAACGCCATCGACAGGGCGCCGGTCACCGCGCCGCCCGCCATCGCGGACGGGATGACGCGCAGCGGGTCGGCCGCCGCGAACGGGATCGCGCCCTCGGTGATGAACGACGCGCCCAGCACCCAGGCGGCCTTCCCGTTCTCCCGCTCGGTACGGGTGAACAGGCGGCCCCGTACGGTCGTGGCCAGCGCCATGGCCAGCGGCGGCACCATGCCGGCCGCCATCGCCGCGGCCATCACCTTCAGGCTGCCGTCGTTGGGGTTGGCGAGGCCGCCCACGGCGAACGCGTACGCCACCTTGTTGAGCGGGCCGCCGAGGTCGAACGTCATCATCAGCCCGAGGATGACGCCCAGGATGACGGCGTTGGCGCCGGACAGCCCGCTCAGCCAGTCGGTCAGCGCCTTCTGGAGCGCGGCGATCGGCTTGCCGACCACCAGGAACATCAGGAATCCGACGACCGCCGACGAGATCAGCGGGATGACGACGACCGGCATGATCCCGCGCAGCGCGGGCGGCACCGCGACCCGCTGGACCGCCATCACCACCGCGCCCGCGAGCAGACCGGCGATCAGTCCGCCGAGGAAGCCCGCGTTGACGGTCAGTGCGATCGCGCCGCCGACGAAGCCCGGCACCAGTCCCGGCCGGTCGGCCATGCCGTACGCGATGAAGCCCGCCAGTACGGGGACGAGGAAGCCGAACGCCACGCCGCCGGTCTGGAAGAGCAGCGCCGCCCAGCTCGCGGCCTCGCTCCACACGAAGTGCTCGGCGACGGACGGCGCCTTGTCGATGCCGTACCCGCCGATCGCGAAGCCCAGGGCGATCAGCAGACCGCCCGCCGCGACGAACGGGACCATGTAGCTGACGCCGGTCATCAGCCACTTGCGCAGCCGGGTACCGAAGCCGTCGCCCGCCTCGCCGTTCCGGTCCATGGGTACGGGCCCGGCCGCCGGCGTGGAGATGTCGCCGCGCGCGGCCTTCTTCCGTACTTCCGCGATCAGTTCGGCGGGCCGGTTGACGCCTGCCTTGACCCCGACGTCCACCGTCGGCTTCCCGGCGAACCGCGCCTTGTCCCGAACTTCCACGTCGTGCGCGAAGATCACGCCGTCCGCCGCGGCGACGACTTCCGGGGCCAGCCGCTTGAACCCGGCCGATCCCTGGGTCTCCACGATCAGTTCGACACCGGCCTCCTTGCCCGCCTTGGCCAGTGCTTCGGCGGCCATGTAGGTGTGGGCGATGCCGGTGGGGCAGGAGGTGACGGCGACGATCTTGAAGGGGGCGGCGGGAGGGGACGTTTCCTCCCAGGCGGCGTCGGCCTCAGCGGTCGCCGCAGGTACGGCCGTCGCCCCGGGTACGGACGGAGCATCCGTTACGGACGGAGCATCCGTTACGGCAGCCGGTTCGTCGCCCCGGATCAGCACCGCCGCGGCCCCCGCGTCGTCCGCCGCCCGCAGCGCCCCCGTGAACTCCTCGTCCATCAGGTGCCGGGCCAGCGCCGACAGGATCGACAGGTGGTCGGCGTCGCCGCCCGCCGGGGCCGCGATCAGGAAGACCAGGTCGGCGGGCCCGTCCGCCGCGCCGAAGTCGATCCCGGCGGCGCTGCGCCCGAAGGCGAGCGTCGGCTCGGTGACGTGCGCGCTGCGGCAGTGCGGTATGCCGATGCCGCCGTCCAGGCCGGTCGGCATCTGGGCCTCCCGCGCGGCCACGTCCGCGAGGAAGCCCTCCAGATCGGTGACCCGGCCCAGCCCGGCCATCCGCTCGGCCAGCGACCGCGCGGCCGCTTCCTTGCTCTCGGCGGACAGGTCGAGATCGACCAGTTCCGCGGTGATCAGCTCACTCATCGCGGGCTCCTTCGCTCGCATCACGTCCACGCCCGGTCCCGACGGAAACCGGTCCGCTCCACCCCGCCCCGCTCATCCCGCCGGCTCCCGCAGCTCCCTCGCCACCGGCACGGTCTCCCCCACGGCCACCGCCGAGAGATCAAGGTCCTCCGGCGTCGGCATGGCGCTGCCCGGCAGCTGCACGGCTGCTGCCCCGTAGGCCACGGCCGCGGCCAGGGCCCGTACGCCCGTGCCGCCCGCCGCCAGGAACCCGGCCAGCGACGCGTCGCCCGCGCCGACGTTGCTGCGTACGGTCGCCACCGGCGCGGAGGCGAAGTGCTCCCCGTCGCCGTCGACGAGCAGCTGCCCGTCCGCGCCGAGGGAGGCGAGCACCGCGCCCGCGCCCAGGGCGCGCAGTTCCCGCGCGGCTTCCACGGCGTCGCCGACGGTGCGCAGCGGACGGCCCACCGCCTGGGCCAGTTCCTCCGCATTGGGCTTGACCACGTCGGGGCGTGCCTCCAGCGCGGCGGTCAGCGACGGCCCGGACGTGTCCAGGGCGATCCGGGCACCGGCCCGGTGCACCTGGGCGACCAGTTCCGCGTACCAGGAGGGGGCCAGGCCGCGCGGCAGGCTGCCGCAGCAGGCGATCCAGTCCGCTCCGGCCGAGCGGGTCCGTACGGTGCCGAGGAGCGCCCGCGACTCGTCGGGGGTCAGCTCGGGCCCGGCCGCGTTGATCTTCGTGAGGGTGCCGTCCGGTTCGACGGCGGAGATGTTCGACCGGGTCTGTCCGGCCACCGGCACGCCCGCGACCTCGATGCCCTCCGCCGCCAGCAGGTCCCCCAGCGCCGCGCCCGCCGGGCCGCCGAGCGGCAGGACGGCCAGCGTGCGGTGCCCGGCCGCGGCCACGGCGCGGGAGACGTTGACGCCCTTGCCGCCCGGGTCGATGCGGTCCGCGGTGGCCCGCAGCACGGCGCCGCGCTCCAGCGCCGGGATCTCGTACGTGCGGTCCAGGCTGGGATTGGGGGTGACGGTGAGGATCATGCGCGCACTACTTCCGTGCCCGCGCGCTCGATGGCGAGGGCGTCGTCGGGGCTGAGCCCGGTGTCGGTGACGAGCAGGTCCACGTCGGCGAGTCCGCCGAAGCGGGCGAAGTGCACCTGCCCGAACTTGCTGCTGTCCGCGACGAGCACGACCCGCCGCGCGGCGGCCATCGCCGCCCGCTTCACGGCCGCCTCGGCGAGGTCGGGGGTGGTCAGGCCGCCCTCCAGGGAGAAGCCGTTGGTCGCCAGGAAGACCACGTCCGCGTTGATCTCGCGGTAGGCGCGCAGCGCCCAGTCGTCGACCGCGGCCCGCGTACGGTGCCGGATGCGGCCGCCGACGAGGTGAAGGGTCAGGCCCGGGTGGTCGGCCAGCCGGGCGGCGACCGGGAGCGCGTGCGTGACGACGGTCAGCTCGGCCTCCAGCGGCAGTTCGGCGGCGATCCGGGCGGCCGTGGTGCCCGCGTCGAGGATCACGCTGCCGGGCGCCGACCCGCCGGGCAGCTCCGCGAGGGCGGCCCGCGCGATGCGCTGCTTCTCGTCGGCGGCGACGGTGTCCCGCTCGGCGAGGTCCGGCTCGAAGTCCAGGCGCCCGGCGGGGATGGCGCCGCCGTGCACCCGGCGGACCAGGCCGGCCCGGTCCAGGGCCTTCAGGTCCCGGCGTACGGTCTCGGCGGTGACCTGGAACTCCTCGGCGAGCGAGAGGACGTCGACCCGTCCGCTCTCCCGCGCCAGTCGCAGGATCTCCTGCTGCCGCTCCGCTGCGTACATGTGACTTCGTGCCTGCCTCGTGCCCGACCGTGTGGTTTCGAGCCAAAGGTACGTCCGGTTGAGCGGGAAGTAAACACATCCGGGCACCCAACAAAACCAAACGGGCATGAGTGGACAACAAAGAGCCCCGGCGCCGAGGGGGGGTTCGGCACCGGGGCTCGTCTATGGGGGGGAAGGGGCGGGGTCGGGTCGGGTCGGGTCGGGGGCAAGCTGTCGCCCCTCACCAGGTCAGGCCACCGCTGACCGGGAGAGGGAACGCAGGCGCCACGTCCACCACCGGGCCGCAGACGGCGGCCCCGCGGCCGCTACGCCGCCGCGTCGAACCCCGTGTCACGCGCCATCCGCTTCAGCTCCAGCAGCGCGTGCTTCTCTATCTGCCGGATCCGCTCGCGCGTCAGGCCGTGCTGCTTGCCGACCTCGGTGAGGGTCCGCTCGCGGCCGTCCTCGATGCCGTACCGCGCCTTGATGATCGAGGCCGTACGGTGGTCGAGCCGGTCGATCAGGTCCTCCAGCTCCTCGCTGCGCAGCAGCGTCAGGACGGACTGCTCGGGCGAGGCCGCGGAGGTGTCCTCCAGCAGGTCGCCGAACTGGGTGTCGCCCTCGTCGTCGACGGACATGTTCAGACTGACCGGGTCGCGGGCCCAGTCCAGGACGTCGGTGACGCGCTCGGGCGTGGAGCCCAGCTCCTGGGCGACCTCGGCGGGCTCCGGGTCGCGGCCGTTCTCACGGTTGAACTCGCGCTGGACGCGGCGGATGCGGCCCAGCTCCTCCACGAGGTGGACGGGGAGCCGGATGGTGCGCGACTGGTCCGCGATGGAGCGGGTGATGGCCTGGCGGATCCACCACGTCGCGTACGTGGAGAACTTGAAGCCCTTCGCGTAGTCGAACTTCTCGACCGCGCGGACCAGGCCCGCGTTGCCCTCCTGGATCAGGTCGAGCAGGGGCAGACCGGCGCGCGGGTAGCGGCGGGCGACCGCTACGACCAGGCGCAGGTTGGAGCGGATGAAGACGTCCTTGGCCTTCTCGGCCTCTTCGGCCAGCGCTTCGAGCTCCTCGCGGGTGCCGCCGGCGGCGTTGCCGTCATCGACGGTCCCGTCGAGGATCTGCCGGGCGTAGACGCCCGCCTCGATGGTCTGGGACAGCTCGACCTCCCTGGCGGCGTCGAGCAGGGGTGTTCGCGCGATCTCGTCGAGGTACATGCCGACCAGGTCGCGGTCGGCGATCTCCCCGCCTACGGCGCGAACACTGTTGGCCCCGTCAGCACCGCTGCTGGTGGCCTGACGTCGGGCGACGGCACGGGTTGCCATGCGTGTGCTCCCTTTGCGATGAGTCGGTCGCGGGATGGTGGCGGTGGGACACCGGGTGCGAGACCCGAGTACCCCTTCCGAAGGAAACAACGGCTGGAATCCGGACAGAATTCCCCTGCCGAGCACCTATTTTCGTGATCATGCAGTACCCTGCATGCCCCACCGAGAAGGCCGGATGTCTCCGGAGTACCGGGAAGCGCAGGTCAGGGCGGCAACCGAGGCCGGCCTCGGCAGCCTCACGGACCTCTACGACCACTACGTCCGTGAGACGCCCATCACCTTCGACGCGGAGCCCTTCACCCCCGAGCAGCGCCGCTCGTGGTTGCTCTCCCACCCTGAAGACGGCCCGCACCGCCTTCTGGTTGCCCGGGACCGGACAAACCGGAGTCTCTTGGGTTGTGTGACCAGTACGCCTTTCCGGATCAAGCCGGCCTATGCCACCTCGGTGGAGGTCGGCGTCCACTGCGCGCCCGAGGCTGTCGGGCGCGGTGCCGGCACGCTGCTGTACAAGGCGCTCTTCGAGGCACTGACGGACGAGGACGTGCACCTGGACTGAGCGCGGGCGCCCTCCCGTCGTCCGGCGACGGGCCGGAACCAGCCCCTCCAGTTGACGGTGGCGAGGCCCGGGTGTGGCCTGGAAGACGGGGGCGAGTGAGAGGAGCCCGTCATGGAGACACCCGTCCACCGGAACGGCGCCACCGCGGACCCGCAGCCCGGGCCCACGTCCCGGTCACAGTCCCAGCCCCGGTCCCGGTCCCAGTCCCAGTTCCGGTCACCGTCACAGCTTCAGTCCCAGGCGACCCCGCACGAGAACGCACCCGGCTCGAAGCGGCGCGGCATGTCCACCCCCGCCCTGGCCCTGCCCGTCGCCGCGGCGGTCCTCTACGGCCTGTGGACCGCCTTCGTCGACCGCACCAGCGGCTCCTCACTGGGCCACGCCTGGCTGCTGGGCCTGATCGCGGCCGCCGTCAGCGGAGCGCTCGGGCTGGCCCTGGTACGCATCCAGTCGACGCTGATCACCGAGGTGCGGGCGCTGGCGTACGGAACGCTGTTCGGCATCGCGATGGGCTACCTCTACAGCATCTCCCACACGTCCGGGCCGTCCATCCTGGAGTCGGTCCGGATGGGCCTGGTCATGGGCGCGGTGATGTTCGTCGTCTCCCTGTACGTCTTCCGCACCCACCGCACCCGCGAGCCCCACGGTGAACACCGCCCCCGCGGAGCACACCGGGCGCACGGAGCGCACCGGGCACACCCGACGCACTGAGGCGGCGCCTCGACCGCCTTGATCTCACGCCGGCACCGCGCCGATGCCCTACTCGGGCACGACGGTGACCTCGGGCGGCTCGGCGCCGTTCCCCCTCCGGATGACGCGCAGGGGGCCGCCGGGCCGCCACGTCTCCAGCACGATGTGCGGGTCCTCGACGTACGTACGGACCACCTCGGTCAGCTCCGTACGGAACAGATGGAACGGCTCCGTCGGACTCGTCTCCACCACATACTGTGCGAGCAGCGCCGGATCGGTGACCTCCATGGCTCGCCCGGCGAGCCGTACGTCGCCGCTCGCCATGTCCGAGGAGGGCCCCGGATCGGAGTGCAGGGCGAAACGCGGGTCACGCCGCAGGTCCAGCGTCTTGCGGGACCGGACCATCATGCCCAGCCACAGTTCACCGAAGCGGAAGTCCGCCTCGATGCCGCTCAGGCGCGGGGAGCCGTCGCGGCGGACCGTGCCGAGGACGTGCGGCCCGTGCGCCGTGAAACGTTCCTCCACCTGCCGCGCCAACCGGGGCTGTCCCGCCGCGAAGACGGCCCAGCGCACCCCCTCGGCACCACCGGCCGCGCCCGTCCCGTCACTCGTCCACATGTCAGCGCTCCCATGTGGCGCGTCGCCCGCGCCTGTCTCATCGCTCGCGGGGCGCCTCGGCGTCGCTACGCGGCTGGCTGTCCATTTGCGTCTCCTCACTCATCATGCCCTCGCCCTCCCGCCAATACCCGACATCTCCACTCGAATTGGGCTCGACACGGCGGGGCCCCTTCGGCCTTACGACCATTTCCGTACGGAGGCATGGGACCGGCGTCCGTTACGGCGTCCGATCACCCGGCCTAGCCTCGGCGCATGGACTTGGAGAGCGGCATTCTCGACGAGGCTCTGGAACGCCTGCACGCCTCGGGCCCCGAGTTCCAGGGGTTTCTCGCCAATCACGGGCCGATGGCGGTGGAGGCCCTGGTCCGGCACGGGCAGGCGGGTTCCGTCCACCGCTGGCTCGACCAGTACGCGACGAAGCTGGAGGAGGTGCCGAGCCCGCGGGAGGCGATCTCGGACGACGACTGGCGGACGGCGCTGGGCGATCCGCGCCGGGTCACCGACTGGACCGCGTACTTCACCCGGCTGGTCGCCGAGCGCCCGTGGCGGGAGGTGCTGGCCGAGTGGTGGCCGCGCCTGCTGCCCGGCATCGCCGGTGCCGCGACGCATCCCGTCATCCGGGTGGGTCATGTCGTACGGACGCTCCTCGACGACGGTGAGGAGGCGCCGCGCGTCGCGGAGTTGGCGCACGCGCTCGGTTACTGGGCGGCGCGCCACACCACGCTGCCCGTCACGGTGGTCCCCGCCGGCCCCGCCTCCCCCGACGAGGCGCTGGCCGCCCTCCCGCGCATCGCCGACCAGCAGGTCCTGCCGCTCGACGGTCTGGCCCAACTCCCCGGTACGCCGGGCTGGGCGGCCACGGCGGAATCACTGCGGGTGCCGTACGAGGACCCGGACGCCGCCCGTGAGCAGTTGGCCGCGCTGGTCCGGGCCACCGTCCACCGCTATCTCGACCACGGGCACGGCAACGGTGTCCTGATGGTGCACACCGCCACCGCCCCGAACGCCGTGCTGCGCACCCTGCCCGCGCTCCCCCGTGACCTGTGGGCGGCATCGCTCGGCGCGGCCTGGGCGGCGAGTGCCGCGATCACTTCCGTCTACGCGGCCGGCGAGGCGCTGCCGCCGCTGGAGGGGGCCGGGCGGCTCACCCCGGAGGAGGTGTTCGAGCGTTCCGCCCGGCACGGAGACGAGCACGTCATCAAGATGACCGACACGGCGTGGGACGTGGCGGCCTCGGCCGCGGACGGTGACGACCGGGCGCTGGCCGCCGCTGTGCGCGCCCAGCGGCTGATTTCCGCCGTTTCCTGAACGGATTGCCTCGGGTTGCGGCTGTTCCAGAGCGTTCCTGAAAAAACCGCAGTCCCTCGTACAACGGCTCACCTGCGTATTTCCCGCCCGTCACCCTTAGTTAAAACTTCAAGAAATGGCGGAGCGGTGAGACAGTGGATGGTATGAGCACCGAACCCGCAGGTGAGCCTCGCTGGCTCAGCGACGAAGAGCAGTACGCCTGGCAGTCGTACCTGCACGCCACCACGCTCCTGGAGGACCATCTCGACCGCCAGCTCCAGCGTGACGCAGGCATGCCGCACGTCTATTACGGGCTGCTCGTCCAGCTCTCCCAGGCCCCCCGGCGCCGGTTGCGGATGACCGAACTGGCCCAGAACGCCAAGATCACCCGTTCCCGGCTCTCGCACGCCGTGGCCCGCCTGGAGAAGAGCGGCTGGGTCCGGCGCGAGGACTGCCCCTCCGACAAGCGCGGCCAGAACGCCGTCCTCACCGACGAGGGCCTGCGCGTCCTGGAGAAGGCCGCCCCCGGTCATGTCGCCGCCGTGCGGGCGGCGATATTCGACCGGCTCAGCCCCGAGCAGGTCGGCCAGCTGGCCGCCATCTGCCGCACGGTGGCGGACGGCCTGCAACCCCAGGGCGCCGACCTGCCCTGGCTCCGCTGAGAAGAAGACGAGAAGCGGGGAGCCGAGGGGCGGGCCGGCGCCGGAGGGTTCGGAGTCATCCGCGGTAGGGGCCGTGGCCGGTGGCCGGTGACGGGTCACCGGCCGTCGGCCGCCGGGGCGGGTCGTCGCTGGCCGGCCACCGGTTGGTGGCCGTTCACCGGCCCGCCCCTGCGTACGCTCAGTGCGCCATGACCGGAATCGGCACGTCCGCCTCCGCCTCCGCGTCGGCGCCCTCGGCCGTGTCCGCGCCGTCACCGGAGCGGGCGACCGGACCGCTGCCGCCCTGGTGACCAGTGGTGACCATGGTGAAGGCGATGACCGCCGCGACGGCCAGGATGCCGACGGCCCACCAGATGGCGGCGGTGTAACCGTGCACCATCGACTCCAGCTTGAGCAGGTCCACCGAGGGCGCGCTCTTCGCGTGGGAGGTGGCGTACGCGGTGGTGGCGCTGGCCGCGATGGTGTTCAGCAGCGCCGTGCCGATCGCGCCGCCCACCTGCTGCGAGGTGTTGACCATCGCCGAGGCGACACCCGCGTCCCGCGGCTGGACGCCGTGCGTGGCCAGCGACATGGCGGGCATGAAGGCCGTACCCATGCCGAGTCCGAGCAGCAGGAAGGCGGGCAGGATCAGCGCCGGGTAGGACGTGTCCAGGTCGATGCCGGTCAGCAGGAACATGCCGACGGCGGCGAGCAGGAAGCCCGGGGCCATCAGCAGTCGCGGCCGGACGCGGGTCATCAGCCGGGCGCCGATCTGCGTCGAGCCGGTGATCATGCCGACGATCATCGGCAGGAAGGCCAGACCGGTCGTGACCGGCGTATATCCCTTCACGATCTGCATGTAGTACGTCAGGAACAGGAACAGACCGAACATGCCGATGACGGCCAGCCCCAGCGACGCGTAGACGCCGGCCCGGTTGCGGTCGGTGAGCACCCGCAGCGGCAGCAGCGGGGACTTGACCTTCGACTCGACGAGGACGAACACGGCGAGCAGCACGGCGGCGGCCACGAACAGGCCGACGGTCATTCCGGCGCCCCACCCGTCGGACTCGGCGCGCGTGAAGCCGTACACCAGCGAGACCAGGCCGAGCGTGGCCAGGATGACGCCGGGCACGTCCAGCTTGGACGGGTTGCGGCTGCCCGCGGGCTCACGGATCACCAGCAGCGCGCCGACGGCCGCGACCACGGCGAACGGGATGTTGACGAAGAAGGTCCAGCGCCAGTTCATGTACTCGGTGAGCACGCCGCCGAGGATCAGGCCCACGGCACCGCCGCCACCGGCGATGGCACCGAAGATGCCGAACGCCTTGGCCCGCTCCCGGGCCTCGGTGAACGTCACCGCGAGCAGCGACAGCGCCGCCGGCGCCAGCAGCGCGCCGAAGACACCCTGGAGGGCGCGCGCGCCGAGCAGGACGCCCTCGTTGGACGCGGCGCCGCCGAGGGCCGAGGCCAGCGCGAAGCCGACCAGGCCGATGATGAAGGTTCGCTTGCGGCCCCACAGGTCGGCGACCCGCCCGCCGAACAGCAGCAGACCCCCGAACGCGAGGGCGTACGCCGTGATGACCCACTGCCGGTTCGCGTCGGAGATGCCGAGATCGGCCTGGGCGGAGGGCAGTGCGATGTTCACGATCGTCGCGTCGAGCACGACCATGAGCTGCGCCAGGGCGATGAATATGAGCGCTTTCCAGCGCCTGGGATCGACGTGGGTGGCCGAAGAAGACATGGGTGGGTTCCGCCTAGTGGTGCGTGCCAGTGGGGCGTGAGCGAAGACATCGGGACGCGGGCAGGGCGTGGGGGCCCGGGGCCGCGGTGCCGTTGTGTGGAAAAACGGTGTCGGTGTGGTGTTGATCGGGTGTTCAGTACGTGTTGATCACGTGTTGATCGCTTGCGTGTACGGCGGGGGCGCGTCGGCGGTGCCGCCACGGTCACGTGGCGGTGCTCCGGCGCTCCGCACGGAGGGTCGGCAGGGACGACGAACCCACCGGCCGGCAGGTCGGTCATGGGTCGCCGGGAGTTCCCTTACGGGAGGGCGCCGCGTTCGGGCCGTCGGCCGTCAGCTGTGCCGGAGGTCCTCCAGCGTGGCCGCCGCGCCGGGCAGTTCCGAGCGCGCGGGCGCCCGCAGACCGTCCAGGAACAGCACCAGGTGCCGGTACACGAAACGGTCGAAGTCCGTACAGCCTCCCCCAGACTCCGTCCGGGGGTGCCCCCATCCGGGCAGCGGCCGCGTGAGTTGGGTGAGCGCGACCATCAGGTCACCGACGGCGATGTCGGTACGCAGCTGGCCGCTGTCGCGTGCGGCGCCCATCAGGGCCTCGACGGCCCCCTCCAGGCGCTCACGCGCTGCGTGCAGGTCGGGGTGGTCCTTGTCGACGCCGTCCGAGAGCAACGGGCACAGGGCACCGATCCGCTCCTCGACCGCGGCGAAGACAAAGCGCCTCAGCGCTTGGAAAGCATCGGGCTCCTCGGCGAGCGCGCACTCCGCCTTGTCCGCGGTGCGGTCCATGACGGAGAGCGTGACGTGGTGGATCAGCTCCAGCCGATCCGGGAAGTGACGGTAGAGCGTCGCATTGCCGACACCGGCCCGTCGAGCGATTTCATCGAGCGGGATCTCCGCCCCGAACTCGACCATCGCCTCACGGGCCGCGCCGATGATCCGCTCCCTGTTGCGCACGGCGTCCGCGCGGAGCCGGTGCGGCGGAGTCGCCGCGCAGGCGCCGGGGACGCGGGTGCGGGACCGGGTGGCGGTCATGTCGGCACGTTCCTCTCTGGGCTGGGCGAAGTGGGGAGTGACTCCCCGCTTCAGTCGGACACCGGGTTAAACGGGGATGCGCTCCCCGGTTATTTCCGGCCATCACTGTGTCCTGCACCACACCCGCCGGGCGCGGCGCCCGGCGGGCGCGGCGCCCGCCGGGTGGGCCTCGCGCGGCACCGCAAGCCACACGGCGTGCGCGGCCGGGCGGCCGGGTGGGTGCCGAGCACGGCGGAGCGCGTGCCGTATACATGCGCCATGACCGTTTCGCTCCGCCCGGCCGCTCTACCCCGCGCGATCCGGTCGTACGTGTACCGGGCCCCCGGCACGTTCATCTGGCTCGGCATCCTCTTCGGGACGTCGGTGATCATGCACCAGCTGACCCCCGACATCCTGGAGCGCGTCCTGCAACGCCGCTCCACCAACATCCACAATCTGCTGCTCTCACCCGGCCGGGTCCTGCTGACCAGCGCACTGTGGCTCGACGGCGGCGGCTGGCCCCTCTATGTCCTCGTCTTCAACATCTTCCACGTCCCCGCCGAACGCTGGCTCGGCACCGGCCGCTGGCTCGCGGTCATGGGCGTCGCCCACATCGGCGCCACGTATCTGAGCGAGGGAGTCCTCGCCCTCGCCATCCACACGGACGCGGCCCCGCACTCCGCCGTGAACACCCTGGACGTCGGCGTCAGCTACGCGCTGGCCGGCGTCGCGGCCGTCCTCACGTACCGCATCCCCTGGCGCCCCCTGCGCTACGTGTACGCGACTGGTGTCCTCCTCTTCTACACGGCCCCCCTCTTCGACCACCTCACCTTCACCGACATCGGCCACTTCAGCGCTGCGCTGCTGGGACTGGCGTGTTACCCCCTCACACCGAGGAGGAAGTCGGACCAGGCAGCCGTGCCGAACGCGAGCTGAGGACCCTGCGGGTCCTTGGAATCCCGGACGTGTATAGCGGTCGGGGTGGCGGATATTTCGACGCAATCGGCCCCATCGTCGTTGCTGTAGCTGCTCTTGACCCACACCAGGACACCATTCATAGTTCCTCCACCAGCTTTTCGATGAACCGAGCCGAATCCTCGGCGTGCATGGCCCGCTGGAGAAGTAGCTCATACCTCTGGATGATTTGCCTGACCCTCTCCGGATCCGAACACAACACACCGCCCAGGTGGCCCTCTTCGTAGGCGATCCGGTCATGGTCCGGCGTCACCAACAGATTGAACGGGCCGAAGAGCGCCGGGCTTGCACCGTCCCTGCGAGGCAGGACCTGGAGGGTCACGTTACGCCGCTCCCCTGCTTCGAGCAGCCTGTGCAACTGGTCCCTGTGGCCCTTTCTGGTGCCTAGAACCTGCCGCAGCACGGCTTCATTGATCACGAAGCTGAACGTCCGGGTCTCCTTGTCCAGCAGCGCCTGCCGCTCCAGCCGGAAGCTGACACGCTGCTCGACCGTCTCTCGATCGAGCGGCGGCCAGCGCCCCTCCATCAGTGTCCGCGCGTACTCCTCAGTCTGAAGGAGCCCGGGGACGAGCTGCGCCTGATAGGAACTGACGGCAAGCGCGTCGGCCTCGTACCTCATGTAATCCGCGGAGTACGACGGGAACTTCTCCGGCTCCAGGTATTCCCGCGCCGCCGTCAGCATCCCATGCGCTCGGCACATTTGGTCCGCCACCCGGAGCAAATGGACCGTCGGCTTTCGCCGTCCCTGCTCCATCGACTTCACGTACTCGGCCGAATAGCCGACCTCTGCCGCCAACTCCTCCCTGCTCACCTCTGACTGGCCCCGCCACAGCTTGATCTGATCCCCGCAATACCGCCACGCCATCGGCGGCTTGGCATTCTCTTCCATCATCGCGCCCGCCTCCCACTACCCGCGTAGTTGACCCACGGCAAACGCTAGACCCACCCACTGACAATTAAGCCAAATGAGCTGATCACGCCTCCAGTTGGTCATCGACGGACAAACGGCGATCAAGAACCGGCATCGCGCCAATACTGACGTCCGACATCGATGAGACGCAGCTGCCGCCGCGCCGTGCAGGCCACCGCGCGCCACCGCTCCGTGTCCTGGTCACCCCCGTCCCGTACGTCCAGGAACGCGGAGGCCGTCATCACCAGCCGGTCCACGTACAGCTCCGCCAGCATCCGTACGTCCTCGTCGCTCCAGCCACCGGAGACCGGCTGCGACTTGAGCGCCGCGGCGACCTCTGCCGCGAACCGGTCCAGTTCACCCGCTATGGCCTGCCGTACGGCCCGTACGCCGCCGTGCCGTTCGCGGGCGATGAAGCGGACGTGCGCGGGCTGTTCGCGTACGTACCGTTCGACGACCGCCACCGTGTGGTCGATCCGCTCCTCCGCGCCGGCCTGTTCGGCGAGGACCGCGCGGACGGTCGTGTGCAGGCTGCTCAACGACTCCTGGACCAGGGCGACTCCGAGTTCGCCCAGGTCACGGAAGTGCCGGTAGAAGGCGGTGGGGGCGACGCCGACCACCCGCGTCACCTCGCGCAACCCCAGGCTGCTCAGGCTCTGTTCCTCCAGCAGGCCGAGCGCCGCGTCGAGCAGGGCCTGTCGGGTGCGCTGCTTCCGGGCCTGTCGGACACCACCGGGCTCGCTGTGACTCATGTCATCCAGTAAACAACCGTTCTCCGAGTTTCTCCACCCCTACAGTGGGAACCTGAGTGAACAACTGTCCTCCAGAATGGAAAGGCAGATCATGCTCTTCCTTGTCGCAGCCCTCCTCCTGCTGGGGGTTCTGGTGGGTACCGCGGCACACCTCCCGGTCCCCGTCACGATCATCGCGGCAGTGGCCATCAGTTGCTGGCTGCTCGTCTTCTTCATCCGCGAGCGCCGCCACCACACCGACAAGAGCGAGGGAGTGTCCCGATGACCACCCTCACCACCGACCACGACACCGGCCCCGACACCAGCCACGACACCGACACGGACACCCGCCGCACCTCCGCACCCGCCACCACGCCGGACGCCAAGTCCCCGGCCGGGCCGGAGAAGCGCCGCTCGCCGCGCGGGCAGGCCGACGGCATGGCCGTGGCCGCGTTCGTCCTCGGTCTCGTCGGCACCCTGGTCGCCAACGTCGTCCTCGGCCCCTGCGCCCTCGTACTCGGAGCGCTGGCCCTGGCCCGTAACACCACGCGGCGTTTCCGTGCCGTACTGGGGATGGCCCTCGGCGCCGTCGATCTGATCATCCTGGCGACGCTGGCCACCGCCGACGGCACCCTGAGCTGGACGATCGGCGGCTGACACCGCCCATGTCCGCCTTGGCCCGCCGTACGCGACCGCCCTTCACCCCACGAGGGTGAAGGGCGGTCCGCCCGCGCGCTGCTGAGAGGCGTGGTACGGCTGCGCAGGAGCGTAGGCGTACGGGCGCGGGACCGAGCGCAGCCGCTGGTGCGGGCCGCGTTCCGCCCGTACGGCGTCGAGCGCGGTGAGCGACTGGACGGCGTACGCGACCGAGGCCAGCGTCATGTGGCGGTGCCAGCCCTCGTACGACCTGCCCTCGAAGTCCCGCAGTCCCGTCCGGCCGCCGATGCGGACGCTGTCGCGCGCCACATACGCGGCGGTCCTCGTGTACTGGTGCAGGTCGGCCGGGGACCTGCGGGTCGGCGTCGTCAGCCAGAAGTCCGCGCGGGCACCCGGCCCGCCGCGGTCCTCGCGGCCTTCGGGGTCCTCGTACCGCTGCGCGTAGAGCATCAGCTCACCCGTCTCGCCACGCGCACCGCTCTCACCGCTCAGTCCGCCCACGCCCGGCCGTACGGGCACGACCCGGGCCAGCACGGCCCGTACACCGGGGGCCACGTCGTGGACCTGGAGGCCCAGGCGTTCCGGGGCGGCCAGCACGCGCTGCGCAGGAAGCGCGCTGCGGCGCGTCGGACGCCCGCCGCGGTCCACCAGTTGGAGCGGGAGGGAACCAGGCGTGCGGGCCATGACGGGCAGACCGAGCGGGGCCAGGGCGCTCATCACTTCCCCCGCGTGGCGCATCTGGCTGTCCCAGATGACCGGGGCGGCGGCTCCGGGTGCCGCTTTCGCAGCCCGCTGTACGAGTTCGAGTATCTGGGCCACGCCGTCGTCGTCGGGGACGGGGAGGCCGGCGGACGGAGGCGGGAGGTGCAGGCTCCAGTCGACGGGGACGTTGAGGGCCTGGCCCGCGTACCAGAGTCCGTAGGCGAGCTGGCCGTTGACCAGCTGGCCGGTGGCAGGGACGAAGCGGCGGTGGACACCGACCGAGTTCGTGCCGGACTTGGGAATGAGCATCGGCCGCACCACCCACGAGCGCGGGCGGGTGAGGGCGATCAGGTAGTCGGCGAGGGCTTCGCGGACGGTGCGCCAGCTCCACGGGGCGTTGCAGATGAAGTGGTGGAGGCGCTGGGCCGCGCCGGTGTCGTCCAGTGTCCGGGCGATGTTGCGGATGGACTTACGGCCGGGAGCGGTGAGCAGCCCGCGGAGGTACTGCTCGCCCTTGAGGTGGTGATCCGCCCTGGTGAAGGAGGCGAAGAGGTGTCTGCACAGGTCCTCGACCCACGCCTCCTGAGTGCTGGTCGGCCGCCCGGGGAGGGGCGGCGGAACGGCGGTGGGAGATGCGGGCACGGACAAGGGACTGGCCCCCGGGGAGACGGGACGGGAGTGCGGGTGACAGCAGGACAATAAAGAATGTTCGCTATGTTTCTCGCCCTGCGGGGCGGATCGCGAACGACTTCACGAAGTTGCCGAGGGGCGGCGGCGAGGGCGAGCCCGCGCCCGGGACCTCGGGCCTCAGCCCCGCAGGCCGCCGGCGAACGGCAGCGTCCGCCAGTGCTCGACGGCGGGCTGCAGCGCCTCCACGAGCATGGGCAGCTGCGGTACGAGCGCGAGGCAGGCCACCGCCCGGATCATGCCGACGGCGTTGACGCAGCGCAGCGCGCGCTCGTCGAGTTCCCGCAGGCCCAGACGGCGCGCGGCTTCGTCGTACGCGGCCTCGCACTCGGGGCCGAGGGCCGCCAGGTCCCACTCGACCGGTCCGAGCGTGGTCAGTTCGAAGTCGGCGTACAGGTCGCCGCCCTTGGCCGCGACGATGTTGACGGCTGGCGCGTCCCCGTGGATCGGCTGGAGGGCGACGCCGGGGAACTCCGCCTCGAACGCGGCACGCGAACCGACCAGGGGCTCCAGCACCGCCCACTCCCGCCGCGCGCGGTCGAGGTCGGCCGGATCGATGAGGTCGGTGTGCCCTTCGAGGGCGGCCAGCGCCTCCGTGGCGAACCTCGGTTCGGCGGCCGACAGGAACGGCAGCTCGCCCGGGTACGCGCGCAATGCGGCGTGCAGGTCGGCCGTCAGGCGGGAGTTGCGTACGTAATCGGGCTCCCGGCCCTCGCCGCCGTCCTGCTCGACGAACTGCCAGAACGTCATCGAGAACCCGTCGCGCACCACGGGCTCCCGCGGCACGAGCGGGCTCGGCGGGATCACCGGGACACCCCGCATCGCCAGCCAGGCCACCACGTCCAGCTCCAGCCGCTGACGCGCCGCCTGGGTGCCGGTGCCGGCGTACGGCGGCAGGACGGTCGGGACCCGGACCACCACGGGCGAGGGGGCGAGGTGCACGACGACGGAGAACACGTCGTGCAGCACCGTCGCGTCGGTCACCGTCAGGCCCAGTTCACGTCCGGCGGCGACCGCTGCGTCCAGCGCACGCGACGTGCGGGCGGCTAGCTGGTCGGGCGTCATGAACTCCGGCAGTCCAGGCATGGCAGCGATGGTGCCACGGCCTGTGGCGGGGGCGCGACGGAATTGCCGATCACTTGCCGGGGGTGCCACGAGCGGGTGCCGTACGGCTTCGGGCGGCGGACGGCGGGCATCGGTGTCGGGCGGCGGTGTCAGGCGGCGGGCGGCGGGCGGCGGTGTCACCGGGACTCGGGCATCGGGCGGCGGTGTCACCGGGACGCGGCGCGCACCCGGCCTTCGCCCGCCCGGCACTCCCCCACCCGGTGCTCGGGCACCCGGTGTTCCGGCATCCTGAGGTCGCCCACCCGGTGGTCGCCGGCGTGGCCCCCGCCCGCCGGGTCCTCGCCGGCCGGCCGGTTCTCCGGGTACTCGTCGCCGCCTACCAGGAGCGGTGGCCGCGCGCCGAGCACCAGGCCCCAGACGTGGTCCACGTGCGCCGTCGGGGACAGCCCGGCCGCGACACCGCGCGGTACGCCGGTGCGGGCCGCGAACTCCGCGCCGGTCACCACGGAGACCGCCGTGGCGGTGACCGCCTCCGCGGTCGTCCAGCCGGTGAAGTCCGGGTGGGCGCGTTCGACGAGTTCGCTGAGCGAGGGCAGCCACATCGCGTACCAGGTGTCGCCGTCCTCCGGGAAGTCCCAGGCGAGGCGGGCGGCGGCCCGTACGGTCGGTTCCTCTTCGAGCAGCCGCGCGAGGGTACGGGTGAAGGTGACGACCCGTCGTAACTCGCCGCGTGCGGTGGCCTTGGGGATTCTGCTCGCGGTCATGAGGGAGGACAGTGCGCCGCAGGTCAGCGCGCAGCCGGTCTCCCTGACCGCTTCGGCGAGCGCCGCCTTGGACGGGAAGTGGAACGTCAGGCCGCCGATGGTGACGTCCGCCGCCGTGCTGATACGGGCCATCGAGGCGCCCGCGTACCCCTTCTCGGCCATCTCGTCGGCGGCGGCCCGCAGCAGGGTGCGGCGCGTCCGCTCAGCTCGGTCCTGTCGCGCCATTGTCCCGCCTCGGTGATCGCCCTCGGTTGCCAGCGCCGTACCGGTGACACCCAACCGTCCATGCTAGGCGCGGGTTTGGCGGGCCGCACGGTCGCGGCGCTAGTTGGCGGAGACTTGATCAGTATGGGAACCGGGGGCGGCCCCAGGGCAGTCGTTCAGTGCCTCGGGGTGGTTTCGGGGGGGCGGGGGCGGTTCCGATGGGCTGTGGGGTGTCCGTGGGTGACCGCGAGGCGTCCACGGGTGTCTATGGGTGTCCGTGAGCGTCCGTGGGCGTCCGTGGGCGTCCGTGGGGTGCTGCCGAAGCGGAAGCCGGGGGCCGGTGCCGGGCGCCGGCGCCACCGGTCGGCCCGAGGCGCGTCCGTACCGGATCGCGGGACCGTCACGGGCCGCTCCCGACCGGTCCCCGCGCCCGTTCCCGCGCCCTGCCCGCACGGATCGTTTCCTCGCCGCTCGCCCGTAGTTCGGCTTCCGTTCGGCCGCGTCCGGAGGGCTCCTGGTACGACGAAAAAAGCCCGGGACCTCGTGGGCTCGCAAAAAAAACGATCGTTCTTTATTCTTTGCTGGTCGGCGCCCGATTCACGGGATGACCACGGGAGGGAACGAACACCATGACGACAGAAACTGCGCATCCGGCTACCCGCACCCCCGCACACACCCTGGCCACTTCCCTCTCTTCCAGTCGCCCGCTCGCAGTACGTAGTCTGTCCGACAAATCGGGTGTGCGCGATGTCTCTCCCGTCACCACCGACACGCTCCCCGCCGCTTCCGGGAGGACCGCCCGCAACGGCCGCTCCGCCGCCCACAACGGAGGCACCGGCCGGACCCCGGCACCCGGTTCGACCGGGCCCGCCGGGCGAACCGGAACCGCCCGCAGGCCGGGCCGCACCGAAACCCCCGCCGCACCCGAGCGCCGTGCCGCCGCGTCCGGCGAGTCCGATGACTCCGCCTCCACCGCACCGGCCGTACCGTCCGGCGATTCCGGCAGAGCTGCCACGTCCGCCACATGCGTCACGTCAGAAGCATCCGGCACGCCCGGCACGTCCGGTCAGTCCGAAACGTTCGGTCAGCCGGAGACGTTCGGGACGTTCGACGCCTTCGCGGACGACCTTTTCGGCCATCTGCCGCGTACCGACCAGCGCCGCTGGGCCCACGCGTACCTGCTGGCCCTGCTGACCACCGAAGGCAAGAAGTCCGTACGCCGGCTGGCCGCCGCCGTCTCCGACTCCCCCACCGCTTCCCAGTCGCTGCACCAGTTCCTCAACGCCAGCCCCTGGGACTGGAACCCGGTACGCCGCGAACTCGTACGCCGGGCGGAGGAGCCCGCGGCGCCCCGGGCGTGGATCCTCGCTCCGGCGGTGCTGCCCAAGCGCGGCGGGCACTCCGTCGGCGTCCACCGCCGCTTCGACTCCGCCGCCGGGCGGACCGTCAGCTGTCAGCTGGCCATGGGGATGTTCCTGCCGGTGGGAGAGGCGGCCACGGCTGCCGCCGTGTCGGCGTCGGCCGCTTCGGGGGCTGCGGGCGCGGCTTCGGGAGCGGCTTCGAGCGCGACGTCGAACGGGTCGGCCGGTGGCGCGGCGGCCGGGTCAGCCGCTGCCGGTGACTGCGGCGGCAGCGCGGCCGTGTCCGTCGACTGGCGGCTGTTCCTGCCTCCCCAGTGGGCCGACGACCCCGAGCTGCTGCGCCGCAACCGCATACCCGCCGCGGAGACCAACCACTCCCGCCCGATGTGGGTGCACGCGCTCGACCTCGTGGAGGCGCAGGCCGCCCGTTCGACCTGCGCTCCGGCGCCGGTCGTGGCGGACCTGAGCGAGTACTCCGACTCCGTACGGCTCATCGAGGCGCTGGCCCGGCAGGGACGCGACTTCGTCATCGCCGTACCGGCCGCCACCGCGCTGGCCACTCCGCCCACGCCCGGCATGCCCGGCGACCCGGGCGCACGCCCGCGCCTGCTGCAGTCCGCGCCCACGCCGGTACGCCTGCCCGGCTCGCACCACACCTACCGCGCCTTCACGGAGCCCGGACCGGCCGGCGCCCGGCCGTCCCGGATCTGGCTCACCAACATGGCGCACCGCCGCATGGGCCAGCTCCTCGGCCTCGCCCGGCTGCACCAGCTGCCCACGGCCACGCTGCGCACCCTCGCGACGGACTTCGGACTGTACGACTTCGAGGGCCGCTCCTTCCCGGGCTGGCACCACCACATGACGCTGACCTCGGCGGCACACGCCTACCGGGCACTGACGGCGGTGCCGGACGAGCAGACGTTGACGACGGTGCGGTTCGAGTCCTGAGGGTGGGCTCCGGGGGCAGGTGAGGCGCGGGTCTGGGCCGGTTCAGGCGCGGGCCTGGAGGTGGGAGCGGTACCAGTCGGCGGCTTCCGCGAGTCGTACGAGAGGGCCGGGGCCCGGGTCGCAGCCGGCCACCTTCCACACCTCGTCGCTGCGGTACCAGTGGTCCCTGGCCAGGAGGGCGAACTGCCGCTCGCTCACCCGGCCGGGGACGGCATCGAGGCGCTCCAGGCACGCGTCCCAGGAGAGGTCGGGGGCGAGGACGGGTCCGGAGGCGAGGACGGGTCCGGAGGCGAGGACGGAGCCGGGGCCGTCCCGAGGTGAGGTGGCGCCCTGAGGTGAGATGGCGCCCGGCCGCGGCAGGACGCCGTGGCCGATCAGGGTGTCCATGAGGTCCCCGTTGCGTGCGGGGACGGGGTGACTGGCGTGGTACACGCCACCGGGGACGGCCGTCGGCGCCAGGGCCAGCCGCGCGAACAGGCGGGCCAGATCCTCGACCGCCACGACGGAGAGCAGACCGCGCCCGCCGTCCCAGCGCGCCGGTACCCGGTGCAGCAGTTCGGCCAGCGCCGGCACCACCCACCGGTCGCCCGCGCCGAGCACCAGGCCCGGCCGCAGCACCGTGCCGCCCGCTTCCAGCACCGGACGTTCGGCGGCCAGACGGGTGCGGCTCGCCGGGGAGAGCGGCGCGGGTTCGACCTCGCCCACGCCCGGGCCGGCGTGCGGCCCGGCCCCGTACACAGCGGCGGTGGAGAGCTGGACGATCCGGCCGACACCCGCCCGTACCGCTTCGCCTACAAGGGCGGCGGTGCCCCGCACGTTGACCAGCTCGCAGCGCTCCTCGTCCCGGCCGATGTCCGAGGCGAGGTGCAGCAGGGCGTCGGCGCCTTCGCAGACACCGCGCAGGGAGGCGGGATCGGCGAGGTCGGCGGTGACCCATTCGACGGGGACGATCGTGTCCGGCCGCGGGGGCGGGGGCGAGGGCCGGAGGGAACCCGGGAACGTGAGGGGCTCCGGGGGTGGGTGGGACTCCGGAGACGGGAGGGGGCCCGAGGACGGGAGGGAGCCAGGAGACGAGAGGAAACCCGGGGACGGAAGGAAACCCGGGGCCCCGGCGGGTTCCGGCGGCTTGCGAGCTACGGCGCGAAGCTGGACCGAGAGCGGAAAAACCGAATCTGAATTCGGATAAGACAGCAGCTTCCGTACCACCGCGGAGCCGATGAACCCGGTCGCCCCGGTCACCACCACCCGCCGGGGAGCCGTCGCCGCCGCACCGTCCGCCACGTCGCCCACCATGCCCTCAGCCGCGCCTCTCGCCACACCTTTTCCCGTCACCGTACGCGTCCGCTTCCGGCCCTCAGGCCACCGCCCGCTTCCGCCGTGCCGCGAGATCGACCTGCTGTCTGACGGCCGGCGCGGCGACGCCCGGGAGGAGGTAGCGCCAGAGGGAGACGACGCGTTTGTGCAGGTCAGCGCGGCCGGTGGAGATTTGCGAGAAGAGCTGCGTGCCGGTGTAGGCGCTGACCAGGACCCAAGCCAGTTCGTCCACGTTCACCTCGGGGAGCAGTTCGCCCTTCTCCCGCGCGGCGCGTAGCTGGCCGCCGAACTGCTCGGCCCAGATGCGGTACGCGGAGTCGTCCTGGACACCGAACTCCCCCTGTTCGGCCGCGAGCCTGACGCCCGCCCGCAGGGTGGGGTTGGACTGCAACTCCTCCGCCAGATACAGGGTGATGTCGACCAGCCGCTGGAGGCCGTCCTCTCCGGGCGGCATCCGCAGACCGTCGCTCTGCTCGACCATCACCGCCCTGGCCAGGGCTTCTTTGGACGGGAAGTGGAAGTACATCCCGCCCTGCGTCACACCGGCGCGCTTCATGATCTTGCTGATGCTGGCGCCGCTGAACCCGAACTCGTCGAAGACCTCGGCGGCCGCCCGGAGGATGACCTCACGTGTCCTGACCGCGCGTTCCTGCATGGACAGCACCAGCTCCCTCGACGAACAAAAAAGAATAGTATTTATTTTATGAGCGCCGAGGCCCTCACACGGTGACAGCCGAACCGGACCCGCCGCGGCTCCCGTTGGCCGCCGGGCATCCCGCGGTACGGCGACGACCTGCCCGAGAGCCCCGGCCGGACCACTACGGACCGCAAAGGGCCGGGCCGGACCAGACAGGACCGAACAGGACCGGGCCTGCAGACACTCCTCAGGGGGACACCCGCATGAGCACCACCGGCCGGCTTCCGGAGACCTCCGCACCTGCTCCTGCCGCCGGTCCGTGCCCACGCACACTCACCACCACCGTGCCCAAGGAGTATGTACACAAGACGGCGCTGTCCGAAGTCCTGCTCACCAGTTGGAAGGAGACGGCTCCGGACGTCCACGTCGTGACCGCGGAATGGCCGCGGGCCCACGCCTTCTACTCCTCCAGGAACCGGCTGCACGACCCCCTTCTGCTCGTCGAGACGATCCGGCAGACCATTCCGCTGCTCTCGCACCTCGCTTACCGCGTGCCGTTCGGGCACCAGCTGATCTGGGACCACTTCACTTATGCGCTCGAACCCGGCGTGCTGCGTACCGAGACTGCCCCCACCGAGATCGAACTACGCATCGTCTGCTCCGGCATCAGGCGGCGCGGGGACACCCTGAGCGCCCTGACCATGGACGTCGAGGCGACACGTAACGGCGTTCACCTCGGTACCGCGGTCGCCCGTTTCACCAGCCACGCTCCGGCCGTCTACCGCCGGTTGCGCGGTGCGTACGGCGACGCCGCCGAGGCGATGGCCCGCGCGGTGCCGCTGCCGCCGCCGGTCGCGCCGCGGCGGGTGGCCCGCGCCCAGTACGAGAGCGTGGTGCTCTCCCCCACGGACACCCGCAACCGCTGGCAGCTCCGCACGGACACCACCCACCCGGTCATCTTCGACCACCCGGTCGACCACGCCCCCGGAATGCTGCTGCTGGAAGCCACGCACCAGGCCGTCCATGCCGTACTCCACCCGCTGCCGGTGATACCCGTCGGCCTGAGCACCGTATTCGCACGGTACGCCGAACTGGACGCACCGAGCTGGATAGAAGCCACGGTGATCGACCGGACGGAATCGGGGGCGGAATGGGGAGAATCGGGGGAGGAATGGGGAGAACCGGGGACGGAATGGGGAGAGGAGCCGGGGGAGGAATCGGGGCCGGCGTCGCGGAACGATTACTCCGGGATCATCCACGTACGGGTTACCGCGCGCCAGCACGGCCAGGAGCTGTTCACCGCAAAGGTCAAGGCAAGACCTCTGCTTCCGGAGTCACGCCCGGTACTGAGCCTCGAACCTGACGGCCGGTCAAGCACGCGCCCACCGAGGAAGACAGACGCGAAAGCGGGCACGAAGGCAGGAGCGAAAGCGGGCGCGAGTACGGGGTTCCGTTCGCGCCCGTCCGGAAATCCATACACGAATACACCGCAAGACCTCACCTACCGACCTACCGCCTGAAACGTCCGCAACCACCAAATGCCGGTCCACACCGCTTACGCGCGGGAGTGTCACCCGAGAACCCCACCGCCGCGCGCCCGAATCACCCCCCGCGAAGCGCCGCACATCGCGCGCCATTCCGCTACGACTTCGGGAGATCCGCCGGGAGTTCCACGGTTCACCGTATGTTCACCTTGCGGCCACCTTGTCGCAAACAAGCCGCTCAACACCGTTCCGGCCACTGTTTTTGTTGTCATGTTCACGGCATACCAATGCCATGGTCCAGACCAGCACGGCACCGTACGTCTATCGGCCGCAACCGGCTACTACCAGCCACGCATCCCCTGCGAGCTGTGGCCACGAGGGGAAGGATCAAGCCAAAGTGTCCGTTCGTGTCGGCGTTTGAGCCATCCCTGGATTGCGGGCCTTTGACGATCACTTGGTCTTTCTTTTACGTTCTAGGGAGCGGCACCCGCGCGACTCGCGTGGCTGATCATCGCCGTTTTCCACCATCCCCTGCCTTCGGAGGCTCGACGGACATGGAACAGCTGATCAAGAAGATGGCCCAGGACGGCGTCTGGCGCGAGTGGGTCGCCGTGAACTCCCCGCGCGAAGCGGGCAAGGACGGCTGCATCAGCGCGACGAAGTCCGGCTGCATCAGCGCGACCTCGGCCGCGCCCAAAACGGGATGTATTTCCTGACCGGGCGCTGAGCCTTCCGGGCGGGGAGTCGGCCGGCGGCCCGCACACCTCCGGCCGACTTCCCGCCACTTCATTCCGCGGAATCCACGCGTTCCGCTCGCTTCCTACGCTTTTCGCACAGGTTCTCGTACGCCACGACACCGATCACTCCCCGTCCGCCAGACACGACAGACCTGAGGGTGACCATGGAAGGCCAGCCGAGCCGGCCGGGACAACCGACCGCCGCCATCGTGAACCGGATAAGGGACATACCGATCTACCGCTCGTCGATAGAGCGGGGGCACTTCCCGATACTGGACAAGCCCGAGATCGCCCGGGGATTTCCGGACAACTGGATGACACCGGCACTGGCCGACGCACTCGCCGCCGGCGCCGCGGAGTACGTGCTCTCCACCGGCACCAACCATGCGCGGATGCAGATCATCCGGCCTCCGTACTTCCTGCTGAACTCGTACTACCAGCTGTGGAGCGAGCACCCGGACATCTCCGGCACCTGGCACGAGGGGTGCCGCCGCGTCTCCCTCACCACCGTGCTGGCCACCGAGCACGTGGCGCGCGTCAACGCGAAGAAGCACGGCCGTACCGCGCCCGCGGCCGTACCCGACCTGGCGGACCGGCGTCTCGACGAGCGCACCTTCTACGTCAACCTCACGCTCGACCCGGCCCTCTGGGAGCGCGCGGACGTCGAGCGGATGCTCGACGAGATCCGTACGGCCCGGCAGGCACACCCGCAGGGCCGCTACCACCTCGACTGCAGCAGCTACCACTTGGCGCACCTCGTGCGGAAGGCGACCGACTGGGGCCTGTGGGACCGCTTCCCGCGCCCGGCGAGCATCGTGCACGCATACGAGTACACGCCGGTGAACGTGCGGCGCTACCTGACCGAGCACTTCGACTGCCCGGTCATCGACCTGTTCGGCAGCACCGAACTGGGTTACCTCTACTACAGCGACCGGCACGGCCGGTACCACCCGTACCTGGACAAGATGAGCGTCGAGCTGGTCCCGGTGGAGCCGGGCAGCCATATCTTCAGCATGATCGTGTCGAGCGTCCGGAACCCGTACATGCCGCTGATCCGTTACCGCTCCGGGGACTGCGCGCGCACGCTCGACGGCACACCGGATCCGGAGAAGATCTCCCGGTTCTGCGGCCGCGAGAAGGAGCTGCTCGCGTCGGCACACGGCCAGGGGCCGGTCGCGCAGGGCGACCTCGACGACTGCGTCAGCGCGGCGTCGTCCGACGTGTTCGTCCACCAGCTGTACGTGCCAGGGGACCGGAGTGGCGACGAACCGCGCAGCCCCGCCGAACTGCGGTACACGACCTTCGACGGCGCTCCCGTGGGCGCGGCGGAAGCGGCGGCGCTGCGCACGGGGGTGGAGCGGCTGACGGGTCTTCCGTGCCGCGTCGAGCACCGCGCGCACATTCCGATCGGGAAGTCGGGGAAGTACGCGTGGCTGGAGCGGGGGCAGGCCGTCGGCTGAAGGCGGCGCGCTCGAATCCGTACGGAGGGGATTCGGTCTCGTACGGATGGGTTCCGAATCCGTACGGGCGGGCTCCGAAGCCGTACGGGCGGGCTCTGAATCCGTACGGGTGAGTTCCGGTTCCGTACGGATCATCTCCGATTCCGTACGACTCGGAGCCGCACGGAGCGGCCCCGAAGACATCCGTACCGACCGCACCGACCGGACCGACCGCACCGGCCCCACCGGCCCCACCGGCCCCACCGGCCCCACCCGAAGACACCGGGAGCACCATGACCTCGCAGACGCAGGAACCGCACGTCACGACCGACGACCTCGTAGCCCTGCTCGGTGAGCGCCTGCACGCCGAAGCGGTGGAGCACTTCGTGGCGCTGAGCGGCGCCGAGACCGCGTACGTGGAGCGGCAGGTCACCGAGTGCCTGCGCTACCTCTACCTCGTCTCCCGCCACCGCGAGCAGCTCAGCGGTCTCTTCCTGCCCGTCGAGCAGGACATCGACGAGATCTGGCACTACCTCATCCTCCAGACGCGCGAGTACCGGGAATGGTGCGAGCAGCGGCTGCCGGGACGGTTCTTCATCGAGCACCGCAGCATCGGCTACGACGCGTACCAGCAGGAACCGGGGCGGGAGCAGGCGATCGAGGAGGCCCTGCGCTGGATACCGCTGTACGTCCGCGAGTTCGGCCCCTTCGACGAGGGCGCCCTGCCGCACTGGACGATCGTGCGCTTCCTGCACGACCAGCTGAGCATGTCGCTGCGGGACATCGCGGCGCTCCAGCCTGCCGGCGCGCCCTGAGCGCGCTTTCGGGGCAGCCCGAGAACCCCGAGAACGAGGAAACGGACCCAATGAGCGCTCGGCCCGGCACACCGGCATCACAGGCCACTTCCCACGCCTCGCCGCACGGCCCGCACGGCCCGCACGGCGATCCAGCAGCAGAAGTTTTGGAGCCCCCGGAGCAGAAGCGCGTGCTGATCGTGCTCGCGCTGTCGCAGACGCTCAGTGGCGCCGGGCTGGCCGCGGGCATCACGGTGGGGGCGCTGCTGGCGGAGGAGATGCTCGGCTCGACGGGGCTGGCCGGCCTGCCCGCCGCCCTGTTCACGGGCGGGGCGGCGCTCGGCGCGGTCGGCATCGGCCGGGTCTGCCAGCGCTGGGGCCGCCGGCCGGGCCTCACCGCGGGGTACGCGACCGCCGGGCTGGGCAGCCTCGGCGTCGTCGCCGCCGCGGGCCTCGGTTCCGTATGGCTGCTGTTCCTGTCCCTCCTCGTCTACGGGGCGGGTACGGCGACGACCCTGATGGCCCGGTACGCGGGCGCCGACCTGGCCGCGCCGACGCGGCGGGGGCGTGCGGTGAGCCTGGTCCTGTTCGCCACCACGCTCGGTGCGGTGATCGGGCCGAACCTGGTCGGGGTGACGGGCGAGGTCGCGTACGGCCTGGGCGTGCCGCGCCTGGCGGGACCGTTCCTGCTGGCGGTGGTCGCGTACGCGGCGGCGGCTGTGGTGCTGGGCCTGTTCCTGCGCCCGGACCCGCTGCATCTGGCGCGGCGCCTCGCGGAGGCGGAGGAAGCGTCGGCGGAGACGGACACTGCTCCCGGCGCGGAGGCGGCGGAGGACGCGCCTGCGGAGGCGGCCGCTCCCGCCGCCCCCGCGGCCCGAGCCGACACCCCCAAGCTCGTCACCGGCGCCGTCGTCATGACCTTCACCCAGCTGGTCATGATCGCCATCATGACGATGACGCCCGTCCACATGCGGGCGCACGGCCACGCGACCGAGACCGCCGGGCTCGTCATCGCCCTGCACGTGGCGGCGATGTACCTGCCGTCGCCGCTCACCGGGATGCTGGTGGACCGGATCGGCCGGCTGCGCGTCGCGGCGGCCTCCGGCATCGTCCTGCTCGCCGCGGGCGTCCTCGCCGCCCTCGCGCCGGCCCACTCCGTACCGGCGCTCGCCACCGCCCTCGTACTCCTGGGCATCGGCTGGAACTTCGGCCTCGTCAGCGGCACCGCCATCGTCACCGACGCCGTACCGCTGGCCACCCGCGCCTCGACGCAGGGCCTGGTCGACGTGGGCATCGCCGTCGCCGGCGCCACGGGCGGCATGGCGTCGGGGCTGGTCGTGGCCACGGGCGGCTACTCCACGCTGGCGTTGGGCGGGGGGATCGTGGCGGTGGGCCTCGTGCCGTTGCTGGTGCTGAGCGGGCGTGGGGGACGTGAGGGGCGTGCGGATACGGGTGCGGCCGCAGGTACGGGTGCGGGCGCGGGTACGTCTGTGACCGGGGAGCGGACATGAAGTACTTCAAGAGCCTCACGGGCCGCAAAGGCTTCCCCCAGCTGCAAACCCGTCCGGACACCGCCGGGCACCCCGCCCACTACACGGCCTCCAACCGTCCGCACAGCCCGCCGGGCGCGGGGCCGGTCCGTACGGCGGTCCGTACAGCGGCGCGCGCGGCGACGCGTACGGCTACTCGTCCGGCCACCGCCACCGAGTCCGCCGCCCTCACCCCGCCCGGCAAGCATCCGACAACACCGCCCCGTATGCGCACGGCGGCCCGCGTACGGCCCCCCGTACGACGACGGCCCCAACCCACCCAGAAATCCCGCAACACCAGCACCCCCCGAAACAACCGTTCCCCCCACCTCACCACCCACCGTTCCCCCCATCCCCTCAACCCCCTCAGCGTCCTCGGCATCTTCATCGTGGCGCTGACCCTGCTCTTCTCCGGAACGGCAGCGGCCAAGGGCGGCAAGATCCCGTCGCTCACGGCCGCCGGCGCCGCGCCCCTACAGGGGCCCGCGCCCACCCCCACCCCGGCGGCTCCCCCGGGCGCGCACGGCACCCCCACCCAGGTGGCCCCCGCCCAAGCCGGCTCCACCACGGGCATCCAGTACCGGCGCGACAACGAACGCGATCCCGGGCGTGAGAAGGACAAGGACCGTAACCAGGCGCGCCGTTGCACGCGGACCGCGCCGGGCGCGCCGTCCCCGTACCGCCGGCCGCTTCCGTCGCACCCGTGCGCGGCCCGGTCCTACCCGACCGCCGTCCTGTGCTCCGCACACACCGGCACTGTCGCCACACTCGCCACTTCAAGACCAGGCGTGGCCACCCGCCCCGCCTTGCACTGTCTCCACTGCGTATTCCGCTGCTGAGAAGCACTGCTGGGGCTGCCTGCTCCGCACCAGTCGAACGGGTTCTGCCATGCCCCTCCATGGCACCACTTACCGACCAGCAGGAGACATTCCCTCGTGGAAACCTTCATCGAACATGCCCGCTCCTTCAACGCCCGCATCGCGGCCGCGCACGAGGAACGTGAGACCTACCAGCGGCTCGCCGACGGCCAGTCGCCGCTCGCCCTGTTCATCACCTGCTCCGACTCACGGATCATCCCGTCCCTGATCACCGGAGCGCTGCCGGGCGAACTCTTCGAACTGCGTACGGCGGGCAACGCCGTACCCGCGCACCGGCCGGACATGCCCGCCAGCGCGGAGGCCGCCACCATCGAGTACGCGATGCGGGTGCTCCGCGTCGCCGACATCGTGGTCTGCGGTCACTCGCACTGCGGGGCGGTCGGCGCCATGGCGCGCCGCGAGGACCTCGCCGGCGCTCCCGACGTACGCGCCTGGCTGACCCAGGAGCTCTCCACCGAACTGCCCAGGGACGAGGCGCCGACGGTCGCGACCGCGGTCCAGCGGCACGTCACCGAGCAAGTGGCGCGACTGCGCCAGTACCCGTGCGTACGCGAGCGCATCGACGCGGGCGAGGTGAACCTGCACGGCTGGTACTACGAGGTCCACACCGGCCTGGTCACGGCGCACCGGCCCGACACCGACACGTTCCTCCCCCTCTGACGGCGAAGGCGCCCTCCATGACACCGAAATCGACCCCGGGCACGGCCACGGACGTGACCACGGGCGCGACAGCTCCCTCCCCGGCGCCCGGCACCAACGGCGCGCCCCACCCCACCCCGACCCACCCGAAGGAGCCTTCCTCCGTCCCCTCCCCTTCCCCCTCCTCCCCCCGCTGGCCCCATCTCCGGGCGGACTTCACCGCCTCCATCGTCGTCTTCCTGGTGGCCCTGCCGCTGTGCGTCGGCGTGGCCGTCGCCTCCGGCGTCCCGGCCGAACTCGGGCTGATCACCGGCATCGTCGGCGGCCTGCTCACCGGCTTCCTGCCCGGCAGCAGCCTCCAGGTCAGCGGCCCGGCCGCCGGACTGACCGTCCTCGTCTTCGAGGCGGTCAAGGAATTCGGTCTCGGCACACTGGGCGCTCTCGTCCTCGTGGCGGGCCTCCTCCAGCTCGCCATGGGCGCCCTGCGCCTCGGCCGCTGGTTCCGGGCCATCTCCGTGGCCGTCGTCCAGGGCATGCTGGCGGGCATCGGACTCGTCCTGATCGCCGCGCAGCTGTACACCCTCACCGACGCCAAGGCCCCCGGCAGCGGACTCGCCAACCTCGGCGGCCTGCCCGGCCTGGTCCTCGGCACCGCGGGTTCCGGAGCGGCCCTGTCCGCCCTCGCGGTCGGCGCGGGCACCATCGCCGTACTGGTGCTGTGGCCCCGGTGGAAGCGCGCGGCCCGCGTCCTGCCGGCCCCGCTCGCGGCCGTGGCCCTGGCCACGCTCGCGGTCTTCGCCTTCGACCTGCCCATAGCCCGTGTCGAGGTCCATGGCCTGCTCTCCTCCGTCCAGCCGCCCGGCGGCTCGGACTTCGCCCAGCTCGCGGGCGTCGGCGCGATCGGCACGATCCTCGCGTTCGCGCTCATCGCGTCCGCCGAGTCCCTGTTCAGCGCGGCGGCCGTGGACCGGCTGCACGACGGGCCGCGTACGCAGTACGACAAGGAGCTGATGGCCCAGGGCGCGGGCAACACCGTGTGCGGCATCCTGGGCGCGCTGCCCATGACCGCGGTGATCGTGCGCAGCTCCGCCAACGTCAACGCCGGAGCCCGTACCAAGGCGTCCCGCGTGATGCACGGCGCCTGGCTGCTGATCTTCGCGGCGGCCGTCCCGGCAGCCCTGGGCATCATCCCGGTCGCGGCGCTGGCGGGCGTACTCGTCCACGCGGGCTTCAAGCTCATCCCCGTACGCGACTTCGGCCCCCTGTGGCGCGAACACCGAGGCGAAGCGGTGGTCCTCGCCGCGACGGCCGTCGCCATCGTCGTCACCAACATGTTCGAGGGCGTACTGATCGGCCTCCTCCTGGCGATCGCCAAGACCGCCTGGGAGACCTCGCACGTCCACCTGGAGATCTCCGGCCTGGACGCCCCGCCCACCGAGCCCGTCCGGGTACGCGCCCTCGGCAACGCCACCTTCCTGCGCCTCCCCAAGATCCTCGACCAGCTGGAGGCCCTCCCCCACGACCGCGAGGTCACCCTCGACCTCACCGGCCTGCGCCACCTCGACCACGCCTGCGCCACGGCCCTCACCTCCTGGTCCACCCACCGCTCCACCCCCACCAACTCCCCCACCCCCGACAACCCGGCCCACGCGCCCTAACCACACGGCCACGCCGGTGCTGCAGCCGGCGCTGACATGGCCGGAGGCGCCCACGTCCCGCATCAGGGGGCGTGGGCGCCTCCCGTTCTCAGCCTGTCGAGAGACTCCGCCATCGAGACAACCCCCGCGCGCCCGCCACGAGTTGATTCCCGAAAAGTGATCCTCTGGTATGAATGCCGAGGCATTGGTCAGACCTGACGCGTACGGGGAAGACCACGCGCCAGAGCGACGTCACCGACCGGCGTGCACCAGACCATGGGCAACCAAGACCGATGTGCCGAGCCTGTCGTCCCGTTGACGCTGCTCCGCGCGGTCGGCGCCTCGTCGCCGTCGGCGCGGTGCTCGCGGTGTGCGGCGTGATCGCACTGACTCCGCTGCTCTCGCGTCCGCTGTTCGCCTTGCTGACGCCCATGCTCCGCGCGTTCGGTGCGGCAGGGAACATGGCCAGGCGGAACGCGGCACACAACCCGCGGCGTACCGCGGCCACCGCGACGTCGTTGATGATCGGCCTCGTCCTCACCAGCGCGCTGACGGTCGTCACCGTCTCATTACAGGACAGCATGCGGTGGGGTGCAGCGGACGGCCTCCAGGCCGACTACGCCATCCAGCTGTCCACCTATGAACCGCTGGACCCCTCGGTGGTCGACAAGGTCAAGCAGGCGCCCGGAGTTCGCACGGCCGCCGGGGACAGCAAGGTCAGTCTTCGGATCGACGGGACGGCTCGCACGGCGGAGATGACGGACGGCGCTGCCTTCCCCCAGCTCTTCCGCGTGAGGACCGTGCAGGGCGATCTCAGCAGCCTGGAGAAAAACCGGGTCGCGGTCTCCGAGAAATTCGCCAAGGAGAACAATCTGAAGGTGGGCAGCACGCTGCGGGTCGGCCACCCGGACGGGAAACAGGCCGGAATCCGGGTCGGGGCCGTCTATGCCGAGAACACTCTGCTGCCCAAGTTGGTCGTCAACCAGAAACAGGTCGCACCCCACCTGTTCCGGACCGGCTACCAGACCGTGTATGTCAAGGCGCAGCAGGGCGGCAGCAGGGCGGTACGTGACGGAATCGAGAAGGCCCTCGGGAACAGTCCGATGATTCGGGTGAACACCCAGGACGACCTGTTCCGCGACGTGAACAAGCAGATCAATCAGCTTCTCTACCTGGCCTACGGACTCCTCGGCATGTCCGTCATCATCGCGGTGATCGGCGTGGTGAACACCATGGCACTGTCGGTCTTCGAGCGGTCACGGGAATGCGGAATGCTCCGCTCGATCGGACTGGACCGTACCGGGGTCTGCCGAATGGTCGAACTGGAATCACTGATGATCTCGCTGCTCGGCGCATTCCTCGGTCTCGTCCTGGACACCTTCCTCGCCTGGGCCGCAGGCAAGGTGGCCCAGACCGCCTTCGAGAAGTACACGATGCAGATGCCTGGGGAAGTTACGCAATCTTCGTCGTGCGCGCCCTGGCAATCGGCGTACTAGCGGCACTCTGGCCGGCCCGCCAGGCGTCCCGGCTGCATCCCTTGTGAGCCATCAGCGCCGAGTAGGCGCTTTCCGAATGCCACAGGGCCGCCGAGCACGTCCCCACCACACCGGAGCTCGGGGCTGTCCTGCCCGGCCCTACCCTGTCCTGCCCTTCCCCCTGGACGCGATAACCGCCTCGTACCCCCCGGAACTTCCACACGACAGGCTCCGCCTGCCCAGCCCCCGGAGCCCGCGCCCCCACGACACACCCGACAGCACACCCCACCGCCGACCCCGACGCCTCCCGCGGCAGCCACCCGCTACACTGTCGGCGGTGGAATAGCTCTCACGGCTGTACCACCACAACACTGTTGGAAACAGTGCCAACTGGACAGATCCGACCTCGGATGGATTTCAGACGCCTTTTCCGACAGATCCCCGCCTCCGTAGCTCAGGGGATAGAGCACCGCTCTCCTAAAGCGGGTGTCGCAGGTTCGAATCCTGCCGGGGGCACAGCGAAGTAGCAGGTCAGAGGCCCTGTCGCCCACCAGGGTGACAGGGCCTCTGACTTCCGGCACGGATTCAGCACACATGGGTGTGCGCCGAGGGTGGGGAGCTGTACCACGATGCCCGCGAAGGACGAACTGGCGAAGCGCCGCTACGACAACTTGGTCGACCGCCTGGAGAGCCTCATGGAGGCTGCCTTGAAGCCCGGCTACCAGGGCTACTACGGGCAGCTGATCCTGAGCAGCGGCGATCTCGAAGAGATGGGCGACCTCAAAGATGTACGGCGGGCCGCCCGCGAGGCGGGCCGCCGCCTCGACTGGCAGCCGAAGACCCAGCTCGTGGACGGACGCCTCTTCGTCTACGACAACCGCGAGGTGCCCGAAGAGATCAGCCGGCTGGCGATGCGTGATGCCGCCGAGGCAGTGGATGCCTTCATGCGGCCGTACATGAACCGGACTCCGGGGAACAGCTGAGTGGCGCTCTGACGCCAGGTGCCGCTCTACAGGTCTGGCGGCACCTGGCGAACCTAGGCACAGATCAGGCACACATCACACCGCAACGCCTTCCAGGGTGGCCACCGCGTCCGCGGCCTCGCGGGCCTTCTTCTCGGCCTTCTCGAATTTCGCCTTCGCCTTGGCAAGCTGCTTGGCGCGGCGCTTGTGCATCTTCTTCGAGACCTCGTCAAGGCGGTCAGGAAAGAGATGGCCGTACGTGTCCAGCGTCAGCGTCGCGGACTTGTGGCCGAGCATGGTCTGGACGACGTTGACGTCCGCTCCGCTGGCGATAGCGAGCGAGGCTGCCGTATGCCGCAGCTTGTGCGGGGTGAGCTTGAGGTGGCCAAGGCCCGCCTTGGTGACCGCCGGCGCGAAGAACCGCTGGCGGAAGTTACGAGCCCTCAGTGGTCCGTCCTGCGGAGCGGTGAACAGCAGCTCGCCCTCTCCCCGCCCCTCGACATGAGGCTTCAGCTCCCCGGCGAGGAACCGGGGAATCGGTACGGACCGGCGCTCGTGGTTCTTGGGCGAGTCAAGGTAGAGCTTGCCGTTGTCCTCGACGTACGCCTCGACGATGTGCGCACGGCAAGCGTCGAGGTCGACGCGCCCCACCTTCAGCGCGGACGCCTCGCCCCAGCGCAGCCCCGTGTAGGCCAGCAGCAGGATGAAGGCCCGATACGGCCCCGCCGCGTCGGCGAGCGCTTCGGCCTGGAGGTCGTCAAGGTAGACGTGGTCAGCCGGTACCGGCTTCGGCAAGGGAACGCCGACGGCCGGGTTGGACGCCAGGCGACGGGACTTGACCGCGAAGCCGAGTACACGGCTGAGGACGACGTACGCCTTGCGCACCGAGCGTGCGCTGAGCTTCCTTCCCCCCGCCGCTCCACCCGACAGCAGGTCTGCTAGCCATTCGGCGATGTTCTCGAAGCGGATGCGGTCCAGTGGCGTGGTGCCCCACTTGGGGATCACATGGACGTCGAGAACGCCTCGATAGCGGTTTCGAGTTGATCGCTTGAGGTGGACCTGTGCCACGAGCCAGGACTCCGCCACCTCGGCGAACTTCACGCGCGCTGCCGCTGGGTCGCGGTAGGTGCCATCGGCGATCCGGGACTCCACCCTTGTCCGCTCAGCTTCGGCGTCGACCTTGCGGGCCAGAGTCTTCATCTTCGGTTTGCCGTCAGGGTCGTACCAGCGCACGCGGTAGCGCCCCGGTGGGGTACGGCCTGCTTGTCTGGCCGCTGCCACAGCCCGCACGTACGCTGTGTGCCCGATGCGGTCCTCTATCCAGACGCGCGCCATCAGGCTCCTTCCCCGTCGCAACGGCGACGAGCGCGTCCGGTCCGGCTCACGGCCATGTTGGTCCTCAGGCGGCCCAGGACAGCACAGCGCTCTACGAGCTGCCGCTGGGTGAGGCGGCTTGCCAAGCGTGCAGACTCGATATTGCGGGCCGTGCCGATTTCGGCCAATCCGCTTTCGATGGGGTAAGTAGCCATGGTGGATAGCTGTAACTCGAAAACGGCGGGCGTGGCAAGAGTTAGTTCTAAAACTCTACAGAACTTGCAAACGCGGAGGATCCGGCAAGAGCGGGCAGTTCGATGTACCGATAATTGAGCAGTACAGTCTGCGTCGCTACGGCGGTTCCAGGTGTTGGCGGCCGCCGCATCACGTCCCTGGCCTGCCGCTTCCAAGGCAGGGGATCACTGAGTACCCACGAGGATATTCGAGGGAAAGCTGGACGCCCAGGCGAACTTTTTGGTCAACCGGCGATCCGCTCTTACAGTTATGCCCTACCCGGCCGACCTGCCATTCGGGTCAGCCGGAGAATGCCCAAAGATGCGCGTGGAGAGAGCCCGAAGCGCGCGGCTTTCTTGCCCCCGCCTGTCGCCTGCAACCGATATGGAGTGCCCTTGCCCAACGGATTCCCTCGCCCCGCCACGGCCGCCGCGCGCGGCCCGCTCGCCACGCCCGCTGAGATCGCCGAATACCTCGGAGTGCCGGTGAAGACCCTCTACCAGTGGAAGTACCGCGGTATCGGCCCGAAGGTCCACAAGGTCGGCCGGCACCTGCGCTACCGCTGGCGCGAGGTCGACGCCTGGCTCGACCAGCAGACCTCGTACGACCTCACGGCATGACTCACGGGGAAAGAGAGCGGCCCTCAGCGCGCCAACGCGGAGGGCCGGAGGCTCCCCAACGCGTCGCCCACCCCTGAAGGAACGAGCCGGTGAGGGGCGGGACCTAGCCCGTCCTGCCTCTCACCAGAGAGGAACGTCTATGGGGGACTCTACGTCCTCAGGCGCTTCGAGTGCATCCGCCGATGCGGAGGCCAGACCCAAGGCTCTCTGGCCTCCCGTGGCAGTCCCCGGACAGGGGACGCTCCCGCACAGTAGGGGCCGAGCCGAGTCACGGTCCCCTCGCCAGGGGACCGGGGACGGTCCCCGCATCGAGTTCGATGACGGTCCCCATAGCGGGGACGGTCCCCTGGGGCCGGATGCTCGGGACCGGTCCCACCGTGCGGGGGCCGGGGACCAACTGCACCACGGTGTTGGTCCACTGTCGCCGGAGAGCGCGGACCGGTCCCACGACCAGACACGGGCCACGGACCAGATATCTGCTGACGCGGAAGAAATGCAGGTCAGTGGCGTGCGGACCGGACCGAGCACTGCGGACCACGTCGGTCCGTGCGGCCCAGTCCATTCCCCAAACGCGGACCAGAAGCCTGGCCCCGGTCCCCTGCTGCCTAATTCGGGGATCGCTCCCCAGGACGCGGGCAGTGGACCAGAAGACCGTAGTGGGGACCGTGCGGCAGGGGACCGTGGTCCTCAACGGAGTGCGAGAACCGACGGTCCCGTGGGGACCGGACAGGTTCAGAGCGAGACCGTGGTCCCGGGTGGCGGTTCGGGAACCGGGGGCCGTGCGGGCGCCGGCGTCGAGGCAGCCGGTGGAGGTGCCGCGCTGCTGGATGAGCTACGAGCGGCGATCGACAAGTACGTGGTGCTGTCCAGTGAGGAGGCGCTGACCGCGGTCACGTTGTGGGTGGCGGCTTCCCACATCCAGACCGCCCTGCAGCACGCGCCCCGCCTGGCGGTGGTGAGTCCGACGAAGGGTTGTGGCAAGTCCCGTGTTCTGGACGTGCTGCATGAGACTGTGCATCAGTCGATGATGACGGTGAACACCTCCCCGGCGGTCGTCTTCCGCGTCATCGGCAAGAACCCGCCGACGCTGCTGGTGGACGAGGCCGACACCATCTTCGGCCCCAAGGCGGGCGACAAGGAGGACCTGCGTGGCCTGCTGAACGCCGGGCACCAGCGCAACCGGCCCGCCTGGCGAATCTCCGGCCCGGAGCACAAGCCGACCCCGTATCCCACCTTTGCCATGGCCGCGATCGCGGGCATCGGTGACCTGCCGGACACGATCATGGACCGGGCGGTCGTGCTGCGCATGCAGAAGCGCAAGCCCGGCGAGAAGGTCACCCCGTTCCGATCACGGTACTCCGTCCCCGAACTCCACGCGCTGCGTGACCAGCTGACCGCCTGGCTGGGCCCGCTGCGCAGCACGGCCGCCCGCATGGTGCCGACGATGCCGGTGGAGGACCGGGCTGCGGATACCTGGGAGCCGCTGGTGATCATTGCCGACCTGGCCGGCGGCCACTGGCCCGCGAGCGCTCGCGCCGCCTGCCTGGCCATGACCCGCTACGAGGCGGTCCAGGATGAGCAGACCAGCCTGAAGACGCGGCTGCTGCGCGACATCCACCGCATCTTCGAGCGGGAGAACAACCCCGAGGCCCTGCCGACCCAGGACCTGGTCGCCGCCCTGACCCAGGACGCCGATGCCCCGTGGGCGGAGTACGGCACCAAGGGCCTGAACGCTTACCACCTGGGCAACCTCCTGCGGGACTTCAACGTCAGCTCGGCCAACTACCGCTTCGACAAGGGCAGGCAGGCCAAGGCGTACATGCGCAACCGGTTCCTCGACGCCTGGGCCCGCAACTGCCCCGACCTCACCGAGTCGGCGCCCAATCCCGCACAAGAGGCCGCACCCGCTCGCCCAGCCCACAGGCCGGCGCCCGCCGCCCCGGCCGGGGCGCTGCCCATCGGCCCGCCCGGCGGCACCACCGGCCCCAAGCGCACTCGCTAAAGCCGCCTTCCCCAGGTCCGTATCAATCCGTCGCGTCCGTCCCCGCGCAGATCAGCGCGGGGACGGACGCCCTCACCGGGACGGACTTCTCCGTACCAGCACCCGCGTCCGTACCTGTTGTGACCAGCCCTGCAACGGATGCGACGGACGTGACGAGGTCCCACCCACGCACCACTGGAGCACCACCGTGCACGACACTGACGCCAACGACCGTCATCCCGCTCACCGCCGCAGGGAATGGTTCGGCCTGGGCCGACGAACAGCAGCAAGGTATCCCGTTGGACCGTCCAAAGGCCGGACCAACAGGGAAGCCTCCGCCCCAGGGGTGTCGGAGGCAGTCGGGCACCAGGGGATGCCCGAGGAAGAACAGCCCGCCGACACCACCGCTGTGTCGCTCCCGCGTGCCGCCGAAGTTGCCGCCGTGCATCGTGTCGCCCGCCGTCGTAAGCGCGAAAGAGTGCAGCGCACAGAGCGCGTCGATGTGCGCTACAGCGTCGACGAAAAGGACGAGATCCTCACCGAGGCCAAGGCGCTGAACATCGCCGCCGCCCACTACGTCGGCGCCATCGTCATGGCCCACATCCATGGCGAACTCGCCCTGCCCGGACAGCGCACCCCGCTCGACGACTACATCGACGAGCTCACCGCCCTCCGCCAGCAGGTCGCCAAGATCGGCCACAACGTCAACCAGATCGCAAAAAAGTTCAACTCCGGCGGCGATCCACACCCTGGGGATACCGCTGGCTTGACCCAGGCGGAGCGCACCCTGGCCGCAACCGCCACCGCAGTCCGCCACATCGCTGCAGCAGCGAACGAGGCTGTATCTCAGAGGGCGGCCTGATGATCGCCAAGATCAGCAGCGGCAAGGACACCGCCGGCCTCATCCGCTACCTCTACGGCCCCGGCCGGGCCAACGAGCACACCGACCCGCACCTGGTCGCCTCCTGGGACGGCTTCGCCCCCGACCCCGGCCGCACCGACACCGCCACAAGGAAGCTGCTCGTGGAGGACCTCGACCTGCACGTCAAGCAAGCCCGCCGCCTCGGCCGCGCACCGAAGCAGCACGTGTGGCACTGCTCGATCCGGGCCGCCCCCGACGACCGCCCCCTCAGCGACGCCGAATGGGCCACGATCGCCCGCCGCGTCGTGGCCGCCACCGGCATCGCCCCCGACGGCGATCCGGGCGGCTGCCGCTGGGCCGCCGTACGCCACGCCGACGACCACATCCACATCGCCGCCACCACCGTCCGAGGCGACCTCCGGCCCGCCCGCCACTGGAACGACTACCTCACCGCGGACAGAGAACTCGCCTCAATCGAGAAGGAGTACGGGCTCCACCAGGTCGTACGCGGCGACCGCACCGCCGCCAAGCGCCCCACCCGCGCCGAAAAAGAGAAGGCCCGCCGCGTCGGCCACGAGGTCACCGCCCGCGAGCGCCTGCGCACCATCGCCCGCACCGCGGTATCGGTCGCCACCAGCCCCGAGGAGTTCCTTACCATCCTCACGGCCACCGACAACGTGCTGGTCGAGGCCCAGCGCTTTCCCTCCGGTGATCTCCGCGGCTACAAGCTCGCCCTCGAAGGCGACACCAACGCCGCTGGCGAGCCGATCTGGTACTCCGGCTCCAAGCTCGCCCCCGACCTGTCCCTGCCCAAGATCCAACAGCGCCTCGAAACCGCCGGACCCCAACCCGACACAGGCCGGGGCCAGCCCAGCCCGTGGCACCAGGCCATCACCGCCACCGAGCGCATCCCCCAGCTCCTCGACCAAGCCGACGCCGAAGCCGCCCAAGCCCACCTGGCCGCCTTCGGCGAAACCCTCGACGCCCTCCCCCTCCTCGCACCCCAGAACCTGCAACCCCAGCTCCGCCAAACAGCCTCCGCATTCGAGCGCGCCACCCGATCCCGCACCCAGGCCGAACACCATCACGCGCGCGCCCTGCGCGGCGCCGTCCGCGCCATGCTCCGCGAACCCGCCCCCAAGGACGGCGCCGCCCTGGCCATGCTCCTCGACGCCGCACTCCTCGTCGCCCTCGCCGCCACCCGCTGGCACCAGCTCCGCCACCACGACCAGCAGGCCACCGCGGCCCGGCAGACCCACCTCCGCCTCCAGACCGTCTACGACCAGGCCGCCGCAGCCCCACTGGCAGCCCTCGCCCACCGCACACCCGCCGTCCCCACGATCGAACGGTTCACCGCCCTGGTCCGCGAGACGGTTCCCGCCCACGCCCAGCAGATCCTCGACGACCGTGCCTGGGACGCCCTTGCCACCGCCCTCGCCGACGCCGCGGCAACCGGACACCAGCCCGCCTCGCTCCTCCAGCAGGCTGCCGACCAGCGCACCCTCAGCGATGCCCGCTCACCGGCTAGCACCCTCACCTGGCGCATCCACCGCCTCACCCAGCATCCAGGCACCACCGCTCGAACCCACGCAACCACCGACACAAGACCGTCCGACCGTGCTCGGACAAGGCCGTTTACTGCGCACCGACCGACGACGAGCGAGGCACAAAGACGGCGTCGCTAATGGCTACGGCGAGGTCGCTGATTTTGTGACCAGACCAAGCTGGGAAGCCTCCAGGTCGCAGAATTCGGCGAGCAGTCGCTGAGGACCCAGATGCAGCAGGGGTGTGAGTGCGCTGACCTCGTGGCCAGCCACCCACACCCCTGTCCGTGGATAGCGGAACGGAATGACGGTGATGCCGCAGGCGTCGAACAGACCGGTCTTCAGGTATCTCATACCGCCTGTGCCGCACAGGTACGTCGTCGCGCCGGTAGCGACAGCGAGATCGGCTAGGCGCTCAGTCCGGCCTGCCCGGTAAGGCAGACTGCTGCTGTGCAAGATCCGTCCGGACCAACCGAGGAACTCCAGGAGAGTCCGGGTGGAGGCTTCGGCGACGGGGGCAGTCCTGCCGCCGATGGCGATCAGGTCGAGGGCGGGATCGAGAGCTGGTTTCAGGGTCGGCCAGTGCGGGCTGGCTCCGTAGCAGTGTTGGAGGGTTCGCCGGATGCGGCGGCGGGCTCGGACCGGGTCGACGATCTCCGCGTCGCGGATGGCGGTCGACCGGCCATTGGGGAGGTGAGTGGGCACGGTGAGCCACTGCCGCCGCGCCGGATCGTTCAGGGCCGCCAGGCGGGCCCGGTGCTGGTAGTCGCGGCGGGCGAACTGTACGTCGTCGAGGACGATCCAGTAGTCGGCGGCGAACAGCTTGGCGAGGGTGGTCAGCCGAGGGAAGAAGTTGGGCTGGTGGATCGCGCACCGCCCGCCTGGCGGCGGCAGGTCAGGAGGCGAGGAGACGGCTGTCGAATCCGTCCTTGATGAGTGACCGGTAGGCAGCATGTACGTCCTCCGGGACGTCTTGCTCGATGGCGAAACCGAGGTTGGGGTATTCGATCACCCGCTGCATGTCGCCGACGAGCATGTCGGTGACGAATGCCTCGTCGCCGATCGCCTTGAGGTAGTCGTCGAACTCCAGCGGTTCGGACGCGCACACCACCTCCACCTCGGGCCAGACCTGGCGGCAGGTGGCGTAAGCGCGTCGTTCCATGTACGGCATGGCGGTCAGCAGCACCGACTTCGGGGTGACGCCGGCGGCGGCCAGCACCTCGCGGGAAAAGGCGATGTTCTGGCCGGTGTTGCCGGCGTTCGGCTCGATCAGGACCGAGGCGTCGGGGACACCGAGTCCCAACGCGTGCTCGCGGAAGTGGACGGCCTCGCCGCGCGGAAAGCGGGCGGCGGTGTTGGGGCTGTTGCCGCCGGTGAAGATCAGAGTGGGGAAGAGGCCGGCGTGGTAGAGCTCGGCGGTGAAGGCGGCGACGCGCAGGTCGTGGCTGCCCAGGCCGATGGCCACGTCGCAGGGCCTGAGCTGGTGGTGCATCTGGTGGTAGTCCCAGATCAGTTTCGCGTTGTGCCACTGGTCTTCGGTGATGGTCCGCTGCTTGTCCGTCACTCGTTCTCCCTGGTCACCGTCGCCGGGGGCGGCCTGCCCCCTCGCTTGTGGTCCGGATGCCCTCGATGCTGCCCAGTTGGTGGCTCATGCCGTACTGGGCGGCGACCTTCGCGGCGCGGTCGAGGACCTGCAGCCCATCATCCCGGGTGGCCGGGTCGGAGAGCAGGATGTGACCGTGGGCGGTGTCCAGACGTACGCGTTGCATCGGTGAGTCGGTGGTGCCGGTGCGGCGGGCGATGTCGATGAAGTACAGGGCTTTGGTGAGGTCGCCGGCGCCACGGTGGGCGAGGGCGAGCTTCTGGTGGGCCACCGACCAGTCGTCGGGCTCGGCCAGGTCTTCGAAGTCCCGGGTGGCGGCCATCATCACGCGGGAGGCGTAGTCGTGGTTGCCCTCCTTGCTCAGCGCGGTCCCCACCCATAGCCGCGCGCGGGCCCTGTCGCGACGGGAGAGACGGTCGTCGACGGCCAGAGACTCATAGTGGCGTGCGGCCGGTTCCAGGCGGCCCGACATCTCGGCGACCACCGCCAGGGACAGGTCGAGCTGTGCGACGCGGCGGGGAATGTCGAGCTGAATGAACAGCGAGCGGGCGCCCGTATAGGAGTGCTGGGCCGACAGCGGTCCCACCACGGCGCCCTGGTCCCGGTTCACGTCACCGAGCAGGGCGGTGGAGCGCGCGAAGAGGTACAGACCCTTGTCGTCGAGTTCCGCCGGCCCGAAGCGCTCCAGCCAGCGGCTCAGCAGGTTGTCGGCGAAGGCAAAGCTCTGGCGGGAGAGAGCGACCACCACCCGGTCCAGGTCGTCGGCCCAGGACTCGTACTCCCAGGCACGCGGACCTGAAGCGGTGACACGGCGCCCCACCCCTTGACCAGGCCGGCCGGTTTCCGACAGGAGGGTCTCGAAGCGCAGATGGACCGCGGCGTCGGCACGGGCCAGGGCGGTGTCCAAGATGGCTTGGGTGTCCGGGCGGGGCTCGGTGGCGGACAGGAGCTTGTCCCACTTGGCGACGGTCCGTGCCGCGACGCCGAGGTGTTCGGCCAGGGCCCGCACGCTCATCCGCAGGGCAAGGCGCAGGGCGTGGGCCTCCAGCCCGGTCCAGTAGTGCACGGTCGCCACGCGTTGCTCCCTTCCGGACAGCATGGAAGCACGCTGCGCGGGTGCGGGGGCACGCAAGTGCAACGCAAGTACAACGGTCGGTCATTTCCCACCGGCCAGGCCCGGTCCACCCTCGAAATACCGGCCGGAATTCCGCAGTCCGCCCCGGTGCCTACCCACTCCCCAAGCCCTTGGACGGTCACGCGCATGGAACCCCTCACAGAGCAGCGCCCGGTGAGCGGCCCGCTTGTTTACGGCTTCTTGAGGATCGACCGCAACTCACCTGCCCGTCAGGCAGCTCTGTCGGATGCCCTCGCGGAGTACTGCCGCAGCCACGAGTTGGTACTGGGCGGACTCTTCGTCGAGCGCGGTACGGGAACGAGCGCACTTACCGCGGCTTTCACCGGCCTGCTGGACGCACTGGCTCTGCCCGATGCCTACGCCGTCGTTCTCCCCGCCGCCTCACACTTGGGCCCCCGGCCGATAGCGGCCGAACGGAAGCGGCAGATCACCGGATCGACGGGGGCACGGCTGCTGCTGGTCCGGGGTGGCAAGACAGCATTTCGTCGGGTGAAGCCGTCCAGCGGACGTGGTCCGTGCCCAGGAATCGTTCTGGACGCCGAAACATGAGGCTCCCCATGCCCGATCCCGCGCACAGAACCTTCCCCGCCATCGCCGAATCCGTCGGTCTGGCCCGCAGCTTTGCCGACCGCACACTGGCCTCCTGGGGCCTGGACGGGCGGGCCGACGACGTTCGCCTGTGCGTCTCCGAGCTGACCACCAATGCCATCATCCACGGCACGGTCCCCGCCCATGACTTCACCCTAACCGTGACCGCCGAGGACGACGCCGTCTGCGTCGAGGTCCGTGATCCCAGCCCACGCCGCATACGACTACGCCACCCCGCCAACGACGACACCACCGGCCGCGGCCTGCACCTGGTCGGCGCTCTCAGCGACGAATGGGGTGTGACCGAGCACGGCACAGCCGGCAAGACCGTATGGACCCGCTTCAAGACCACCGCCCCAGCCCCCGAGAAGGCGCCATGCTGACCACCTGCACCCCACCGGACGTCGCCAACGCCCCCGGCCCGGGCCTACTGGCCGCACTGGGCGCCTGGACCTGGCTCGGTCTCGACCCGACCGACGCCCCGCTCGCCCACCTCCTCCTCGCCCACCCGCCAGGACGCACCGCCCGCGACACACCAGCAGCCATCGAGGCACGTATGCAACGCATCGCCGCCTCCCTGGGCGGCCTCGCCGCGCCGCAGGAGTACGTCCCAGACGTCGGCGCCCGGCTCCTCATGGTCAGCCTCACGACCGTGCTGCTGCGATTCGACGGCACCCGTTACGGCGTACGGCTACCGGTCCGCCCCGGCTGGACCCAGCACGTCCGCCACCAGGGACAAGCAGTGATCGCCATCGGCCTGACACCACTGCCACGAAGCGCCTGCCTCACCGAAGTCGACACCTACCTCGCCGACGCCCTCGCCTCCGGCCGCCTTCTGTTCGGCCTCATCCGCCCCGTTTGAACATCCCCCCGCAGTCCGGCCCTTCGCGCGCCCGGACTACCTCTGAGAGGGCGTTCCCTTTGGAGCCGGTGGGTTGTTAAGTGGCTTTTGGGCACCATGCTGGGACGGTCGGTTCCGGGCAATGCGGAAGCTTTGTCAGGTAATGTCGTTTGTCATGGCTCAGGCCCCCTGGAGAAGCAGCCGTCCTGCGTCAGGCTTGCGGCCGCGCGTCTGCTCTTCCCGCCCTCGACGTCGGGCCGGCCCCCAGGTGCAGTGCGAGTGCGGCGGCGTGTGGTGGTGGTTTGGCCGGCGTGTCAGCCGGGCGGGCTGGTCGGGTGGGCGGCGGGGTCAGTCGAGGCGGTGGTGGTCGAGGACGTGTTGGGCGGTGTGCAGGAGGGTTTGGCTGTGGCGGAAGGCGTGGGCGCGCAGGCGGGCGAGGGCGTCGTCGGGGGTGAGCTGGTGCTTT
>NZ_JAFIQY010000011.1 GCF_022271435.1 Streptomyces monomycini
CTCGGCAGGCGCCGGCACCGGCGCGTCGGGCGGCGGCCGTCCGTCCCGGCGCCCCTCCCGCGCCCCCAAGGGGCCGCGCACCCCGCGGGCGCCCAAGGCGTGACGCGCGCCGGGGCGTGCACGGAGTTCCGCGCACGCCCCGGCGCCTCCGGGCCTTCGGAAGCCGCCTCTCCCTGGAAGCGGCCCGCTACGGCTTCTCCGACACGTAGTACCGCCGCGCACCCTCGTGCAGCGGCAGCGGGTCGGTGAACACCGCGGTCCGCAGATCCACCTTCTGCGCGGCGTGCACCTCGGTACCGATCCGGTCCCGGCTCCGTATGACGGTCCGGGTGATCGCCTCCGTCAGCACCGGGTCCTGCCCCTCGGTGGTCACCAGAAGATTCGCGACCGCGATCGTCCTGACCGCCTGCCCCTTCTGGACCAGCGGATAGGCGTCGGCCGGCATCACGGCCGCCCGGTAGTACCGGCTCCGCTCGCCCTGCCGGTGCAGCGCCGGAATCAGGTCCCCGAGCTGGACGAGCCGTATCGGCGTCCGCCGGGCCACCTGCTGCACGGCCGAGGTCGGCAGCCCGCCCGACCAGAAGAAGGCGTCCAGCTTCCCCTCCTCCAGCAGCTTCGGCATCCGGTCGATGCCCACCCGTACCGCCTCGATGTCCTGGTCGAAATCCAGCCCCGCCGCCGCGACCAGCCGCCGGGTGGTCAGCTGGACGCCGGAGCCGTCCGCCCCCACACCGACGCGCAGCTGCCCGAGATCCCTGGCCGAGCCGACCGGTGAGTCGGCGGGGACGATCAGCTGCAGGTAGTCGTCGTACAGCCGCGCGCAGGCCCGCAGCCCGGCCGCCTGCCGCGAATGCAGACGCTGCCGCTCGGCCACCGCGTCCGCCGTCGCGATCGCGAACTGCGCCTTCCCGCTCGCCAGGTGCTCCAGATTGTCCAGCGACCCCGCGCTGTTCATCAGCCGTGCGTCCACCCGCGGCAGGTCCCGGCGCAGATCCTGCTTGAGGAGTTCCCCGTAACGCGCGTACACCCCGGAGCGCACGCCGGTGGACAGCGTGAACTGCCCGCCGGGCGCGGGCGGCCCGGACAACGCGGACGGCAGCCACCACAGCAGACCGAGGACGACCAGCACCGCGGCGACCGCGAGAAGCGCCCGGCGGCCGCCGGAGCGGGGAAGTGCGGAAACCATGGGCGGGATCCTGCCAGCCCGCCACCGGGAAAGGGAGGGGCGAGGCGGCGGCGGGAGCACGTACCCTGGTCGATTGAGATGAGTGCGAAGACATACGAGGTGCGCACCTACGGGTGCCAGATGAACGTCCACGACTCCGAGCGGCTGTCGGGCCTGCTGGAGGACGCCGGATACGTCCCCGCGCCGCAGGGCGCCGACGGGGCCGATGTCGTCGTCTTCAACACCTGTGCGGTGCGGGAGAACGCCGACAACCGGCTCTACGGCAACCTCGGCCAGCTCGCGCCCAAGAAGGCCGCGCGGCCCGGGATGCAGATCGCCGTCGGCGGCTGCCTGGCCCAGAAGGACCGCGACACCATCGTCAAGAAGGCCCCCTGGGTCGACGTGGTCTTCGGGACGCACAACATCGGCAAGCTGCCGGTGCTCCTGGAGCGGGCCCGCGTCCAGGAGGAGGCCCAGGTCGAGATCGCGGAGTCGCTGGAGGCGTTCCCCTCCACGCTGCCCACCCGCCGCGAGAGCGCGTACGCGGCCTGGGTCTCGATCTCCGTGGGCTGCAACAACACCTGCACCTTCTGCATCGTCCCGGCCCTGCGCGGCAAGGAGAAGGACCGCCGCCCCGGCGACATCCTCGCCGAGATCGAGGCACTGGTCGGCGAAGGCGTCTCCGAGATCACCCTGCTCGGCCAGAACGTCAACGCGTACGGCTCGGACATCGGCGACCGTGAGGCGTTCAGCAAGCTGCTGCGCGCCTGCGGGAAGATCGAGGGCCTGGAGCGGGTGCGCTTCACCTCGCCGCACCCCCGCGACTTCACCGACGACGTCATCACCGCCATGGCCGAGACGCCGAACGTGATGCCGCAGCTGCACATGCCGCTGCAGTCCGGCTCGGACACGGTCCTCAAGGCGATGCGCCGCTCGTACCGCCAGGAGCGCTTCCTCGGCATCATCGAGAAGGTGCGCGTCGCGATGCCGGACGCCGCCATCTCCACGGACATCATCGTCGGCTTCCCGGGCGAGACCGAGGAGGACTTCGAGCAGACCCTGCACACGGTCCGTGAGTCCCGCTTCGCGCAGGCCTTCACCTTCCAGTACTCCAAGCGCCCCGGGACCCCGGCCGCCACGATGGACGGCCAGATCCCCAAGGAGGTCGTCCAGGCGCGCTACGAGCGGCTGGTGGCCCTCCAGGAGGAGATCTCCTGGGAGGAGAACAAGAAGCAGGTCGGCCGCGTCCTGGAGGTCATGGTCGCCGAGGGCGAGGGGCGCAAGGACGACGCCACGCGCCGCCTGTCCGGCCGCGCGCCCGACAACCGCCTGGTGCACTTCACCCGCCCCGAGGAGCCGGTCCGCCCCGGCGACATGGTGACCGTCGAGATCACCTACGCCGCGCCGCACCACCTGCTCGCCGAGGGGCCGTCCCAGGCCGTCCGCCGTACGCGCGCGGGCGACGCCTGGGAGAAGCGCAACGCCGCCCCGGCCGACAAGCCGGCCGGCGTCATGCTCGGCCTGCCGACGATCGGCGCCCCGGCGCCCGCCCCGGCCCCGGCCGCGGGCTGCGGGTGCGACTGACGGCCTGAGGGCGGCGCGGCCGCCCCGTACGACCGGCGCCGGAAGCGTCGCGGACCCGCGCCCGGGACCGCGGGCCCGGCGCCGCGGCCTTGCTAGGGTTCCAGCCATGCTTGTCGCCGCCGCCGTCTGCCCGTGTCCGCCGGTGCTCGTCCCGGAGGTCGCCTCCGGAGCCGCACCCGAGCTGGATGGCCTGCGGGCCGCCGCCCTCGACGCGATCGGCGTGCTCGCGGCGGCCCGGCCGGACCGGCTGGTCGTCGTGGGCCCCGCCGAAGAGGCCGGCCGCGGGTGGCACGACCAGGGCGCGGTGGGATCGTTCCGCGGTTTCGGCGTGGATCTGGACGTGCGCCTGGGCGCCGCCGCGACCACCCCGGAACGGTCGCTTCCGCCGTCGTTGTCGGTCGGCGCCTGGCTGCTGGCCCGTACGGACTGGGCCGACGCGCCGGTGGCAGGGCTGGGCGTCGGCGAACCGCTGGCCACCGACCGCTGCGTCCAGGCAGGCCGGGACATCGCGGCATCGGCGGAGCGGGTCGCCCTGCTGGTCATGGGCGACGGCAGCGCGTGCCGCACGGTGAAGGCGCCGGGCTACTACGACGAGCGGGCCGAGGACTTCGACGCCGCCGTGGGGCGCGCCCTGGGAGCCGCCGACACCGAGGCGCTGACCGGGCTGGACGCGGGGCCGGCGGAGGAGCTGAAGGCCTCGGGCCGGTCCTGCTGGCAGGTCCTGGCGGGCGCCGCACAGGACGCGGGCCTGCACGGCGAGCTGCTGCGCGAGGAGGCGCCGTACGGGGTGGGGTACTTCGTGGCGGCTTGGTCGTGAGGGCGTGGGGCCTGTGGGAGCGGCCTGAGGTTTACGGGAGCGGCTTGGGGCTCATGGGAGCGGACTGAGACGTACGGAAGCGGCTTGAGGCTTACGGGCGGCGGCCTGAGGCGTGCGGGAGCGGACTGAGAACGTACGGGAGGCTGCGAGCGCCGGGTTCCGAGCTGTACGGGAGCGGCGGTCGCCGGGGGCCTGAGCTGTACGGACGGAAGCCGCGCCCGCCGGAGCCCTCGGGGACCGCGTGCGACGGCCGCGGAGCGGGTCGCTCCGCGGCCGTGGTGCCGTCCGTCCGGGCCGCCCCGCCGCGGGCCCGGCAGGCAGGTCAGGAGGCCGGCGCCTGCGGGCCGGATCCGCCGGAACCCTGGCCCCCGGAGCGGCGGGACTCCTCGGACAGCCAGCCGAGGGCCTCTTTCGCCTTGCCGGCGCCGGTGCCGATCTGGCTGCTGTACTTGCCCTTGGTCCTCTCGTCGACCGCCCGCGCGGCCCGGTCGAGCCCCTGCTCGATCTTGTCCCCGTGCTGCTGCGCGAGGTCACCGGCCTTGCTCTTCAGAGGACCGATCTTGGCCTTGAGGTCGTCCAGCAGACCCATGGGCACCTTCCTTCACTTTCCTTCGTACGGCGTGCGTCCTACTTGCGGGCGCCTTCCCCGGCTTCCCGGTCCGCAGCCTCCTCGGCCGACTGCTGCTTGGGAATCTCGACCCCCTCGGCGGCCGTCGCCTCGCCGGCCTCCTCCGCGGGCGGCGTCCCGTCCGCCGCTGCCGCCCCGCCCTGCTCCGCCGTGCCGGCGGTCTCGGCGGACCGCCCGGTGGCGGGCTCCCCGCCCTCCGGAGCCGACGGCTCCGCCGTCAGCGTGGCGGCGGCGGCTTCCTCCGTCGATGCCTCTGCTGCCTTGCGACGAAACCGTGAAAACACGCCCATAACTACTCTCCATAGCCTACTCGTGCGGGCGAAATCCCGGGGCGCCCGGAGCGTCCCATTGCGCCGCCCGCGGGCCCCGGTCCGTGAACCGGCGGCCGGAACCTCGCAACAGGCAACGAACACGGAGGCGAGCCGTCACGTCGCTCGTTCGAGATGCGGCCCGCAGGTTTGCGAGACTGGGCCGGTGAACACCGCAGTTCCCGCACCCCGGGTCATCGCCGTCGTCGGTCCCACCGCGGCCGGAAAGTCCGATCTGGGCGTTGCGCTCGCCCGCCATCTCGGTGGCGAAGTCGTCAACGCCGACTCCATGCAGCTCTACCGGGGAATGGACATCGGCACCGCCAAGCTGACGGTTCCCGAACGCCAGGGCGTCCCGCACCACCTCCTGGACCTCTGGGACGTCACCCGGGCCGCGAACGTCGCCGAGTACCAGCGGCTGGCCCGCGCCGAGATCGACCGGCTGCTCGCCGCGGGCCGCACCCCCGTCCTCGTCGGCGGCTCCGGCCTCTACGTACGCGGCGCCATCGACGCCCTCGACTTCCCCGGTACGGACCCGGACGTACGGGCCCGGCTGGAGGCCGAGCTCGCCGAGCAGGGCAGCGGCGCCCTGCACGCCCGGCTTGCCGCCGCCGACCCGGAGGCAGCCCGCGCCATCCTGGCGAGCAACGGGCGCCGCATCGTACGGGCCCTGGAGGTCATCGAGATCACCGGCCGCCCCTTCACCGCCAACCTTCCCGGGCACGAGGCGGTCTACGACACCGTGCAGATCGGCGTCGACGTGGCACGCCCCGAACTGGACGACCGGATCGCCCGCAGGGTGGACCGGATGTGGGAGGAAGGGCTCGTCGACGAGGTGCGGCGGCTGGAGGGCGAAGGGCTGCGCGAGGGGCGTACCGCCTCCCGCGCCCTCGGCTACCAGCAGGTGCTCGCCCAGCTCGCGGGGGAGTGCACGGAGGAGCAGGCGCGGGCCGAGACGGTCCGCGCCACCAAGCGCTTCGCACGCCGCCAGGACTCCTGGTTCCGCCGGGACCCCCGGGTCCACTGGCTCAGCGGCGCCGCCGCGGACCGCACGGAACTCCCGGGGCGGGCGCTGGCGTTGGTCGAACGACCGGTCACAGCCTGATCACGTCCTGGCATCGGGACGCTCCGCCCGTCATCCGGGCCCCCGGGAGCGTGTCATCATCGACCTTCGATCGAGGCGTGCAGTCGGAGTGGGGAGGGCGCGTGGCGATGGAGGCCGGCCCTCGCAACAGACCGCAGCAACCGGACGGGCCGAGAGACGGACAGCGGGACGCGACCGAGTCGCTGACCCAGGACGGGCCCGGGGCCGTGGGCCCGGACGGGGCTGCCCTGGACCACGCGGCGGCGGTCGGGCCCGACGGCCCGGACGCTCTGGGAGAACCGGTTCGCCCGGCGCCCCTGAGTACCGGGGACGGGCCCGCTGAGGCGGCCGAGGGCGGTGAGTCCTTCCGGGAACTGCGCCCGCCGCGCCGGCTGCGCATCTGGCAGCTCGCGCCGATCGTGGGCCTGGCCATCCTCGGCTCGCTGATGTTCGCCTTCCCGCTGGCCTTCGAGTTCGGCGGTGACGGCGGCGCGGTGATCTCCATGCTCGGCCTGCTGCTCTTCGGCTGTGCCGCGGGCTGGGGCATGATGGCCGCCCGCCGGGTCGGCCACACCTGGCCCGGCCTGCCCGCCCGCGGCTCCGGCCGCCGCCCGGACTGGCGCGTCGTCCTGGCGTACGCCGCGGTCGTGGCCGTGCTGGCGCTGCTCGCCGTGTGGCGCGTCGCCCGGTTGCACTGACCGCCGGACGCGCCGGAGCCCGGGGCCCGGGGCGATACCGGTCGCAGACCGCGCGGGACAGGGGGCGGCACTGATCGCCGGACGCCCCGGAGCCGGGGGCGGCGCTGACCGCCGTCCGTGCCGGGGCCCGGACCTGGGGTCTGGGCTGGCGTCGAAACAGGCCCTGACCGGGGCGGGACACGCACTGTCACTGCCGCGCCGTACGATGCAGACATGACCAACGCACAGGGGACCGCAGAGGCCACGGAGGCCGCCGTGAGCGCCGCCACGACCGCCGCGGGCGGCCCCGGCCGGGGCATCGCCTTCCTCAAGGGGCACGGCACGGAGAACGACTTCGTGATCGTCCCCGACCCGGACGGCGTCCTGGAGCTGTCCGCCGCCGCCGTCGCCCGGATATGCGACCGCCGGGCCGGTATCGGCGGTGACGGCCTGCTGCGCGTGGTGCGCTCCGCCGCCGACCCCGCGGCCCGCGCCATGGCCGGCGAGGCCGAATGGTTCATGGACTACCGCAACGGCGACGGTTCCGTCGCCGAGATGTGCGGCAACGGCGTCCGCGTCTTCGCCCGCTACCTCCAGCACGCCGGCCTGGCCGCCGAGGGCGAGCTGGCCATCGCCACCCGCGCCGGTGTCCGTACGGCACGCCTGGCCGCGTCCGGCGAGGTCACGGTCTCCATGGGCCGCGCCGAGCTGCTCCCGGACGGCGTGACGGTCACCGTGGGCGACCGCAGCTGGCCCGCCCGCAACGTGAACATGGGCAATCCGCACGCCGTCGCCTTCGTCGAGGACCTCGACCACGCCGGTGAGCTGCGCGAGGTCCCGCCGTTCGGCCCAGCCGCCGTCTATCCCGACGGCGTGAACATCGAGTTCGTCGCCGACCGCGGCCCGCGCCATGTCGCGATGCGGGTCCACGAGCGCGGCTCCGGCGAGACCCGTTCCTGCGGCACGGGCGCCTGCGCCGTCGCCGTCGCCACCGCCCGCCGGGACGGCGCCGACCCGGCGGCCACCGGCAGCCCCGTCACGTACACGGTCGACGTGCTGGGCGGCAGCCTGACGATCACCGAGCTGCCGGACGGCACGGTCGAGATGACCGGCCCCGCGGTCATCGTAGGCCAGGGCACGCTGGACCCCGCCTGGCTGGTCACGGCCCTGGCCTGAGGCTTGGAGCCAGTGTCATGACCCCGGGCGCCCGGCCGGGGGCATGACACAGGCTCTTACCTCGAATGGGTGATCCGTTTCACGCTGGGCGAGAGCGGGACAGCGCTGCGTGATGGGCTCGGTAGCATCAAGCACCGGCCCGGGCGACTGACTGCGGGAGCCCCACCGCCGGTCGACGCCGCCGGAGGTGCCCATGAGCGCAGAGGCCACGAACCCTGGTAACCCCGTCGCGCCTGCCCAGGCCGGTCCGCCCGACCTGGGGGAAGCCTCTCAGCGCAGACGCGGCCGCCCCCGTCTGGAACTGCGCGGGCTGCGCCGCATCGGCCGGGCCGCACTGCTCGGGCCGGCCCCCCGCGACGGCCTGCCGGACGCCCTGGAGCACGTCGCGAAGGTGCACCGTGCCCACCACCCGGACGCCGACCTGGACACCCTCAGCCGGGCCTACGCGCTCGCGGAGTCCTCGCACCGCGGACAGATGCGCAAGAGCGGCGAGCCGTACATCACCCACCCGCTCGCGGTGACCCTGATCCTGGCCGAACTGGGCGCCGAGACCACGACCTTGACCGCCTCCCTCCTCCACGACACCGTCGAGGACACGGAAGTGACGCTCGATCAGGTGAGCCGGGAGTTCGGCAAGGAGGTCTGCTACCTGGTCGACGGCGTGACCAAGCTGGAGAAGGTCGACTACGGCGCCGCCGCCGAGCCCGAGACCTTCCGCAAGATGCTGGTTGCCACCGGCAACGACGTCCGCGTGATGTCCATCAAGCTGGCCGACCGGCTGCACAACATGCGCACCCTCGGCGTGATGCGCCCCGAGAAGCAGGCCAGGATCGCCAAGGTGACGCGGGACGTGCTGATCCCGCTCGCCGAACGGCTGGGCGTGCAGGCGCTCAAGAGCGAGCTGGAGGACCTGGTCTTCGCGATCCTGCACCCGGAGGAGTACGCCACCACCCGCGCGCTCGTCCTCGGCCACGCCGGCCGTCCGGGCCCGCTCGACTCCATCGCGGAGCGGGTGCGCGCCGTCCTGGACGAGGCCGACATCGACGCCGAAGTCCTCATCCGCCCGCGGCACTTCGTCTCCGTGCACCGGGTGCGCCTGGCGCGCGGCGCGGTCACCGGCGCGGACCTCGGCCGGCTGCTCGTGCTCGTCGCCGAGGACGCCGACTGCTACGCGGTCCTCGGCGAGCTGCACACCTGCTTCACCCCGGTGGTCTCGGAGTTCAAGGACTTCATCGCCGCGCCGAAGTTCAACCTCTACCAGTCGCTGCACACCGCCGTCTCGGACGCGGACGGCGCCATTGCCGAAACGCTCATCCGGACCCATCGGATGCACCGGGTCGCGGAAGCCGGGGTGATCGCGCTGGGCAACCCGTACGCCCCCGCGGACGGCTCGGACCCGTCCGAAGCGGTGGCGGGCGGCGCGGCGGGGGTGCCGGCGGCCGAGGACGGTGAGCGCGTCGACCCCACCCAGCCCGGCTGGCTGTGCCGCCTCCTGGAGTGGCAGCGCGCCACTCCCGACCCGGACACGTTCTGGACCTCGCTGCGCGACGACCTCGCCCAGGACCGGGAGATCACGGTCTTCTGCGCGGAGGGCGGCTTCGACGACGGGAGCGGCACGGTCGCGACGGACCCCGCCGGTACGGGCACGGCGTGCACCGGCACCGTCGGCCTGCCCGCAGGCGCGAGCTGTGTGGACGCCGCGTACGCGCTGTATGGAGAGGGGGCTCACCACTGCATCGGCGCGCGCGTCAACGGACGCCTGGCGACGCTCTCCACGATCCTGTGCGACGGCGACAGCGTGCACCTGCTCATGGCCCCCGACTCCGCCGCCGGGCCCTCCCCGGACTGGCTCGACCACACCCGTACCCCGGCGGCCCGGCTCGCCATCTCGCGCTGGCTGGCCGCTCACCCCGGCGCGGAGGCGGGGGAGGGCCCGGTGGGCGCGGGCACACCGAGCGGAACCGGTGAGACGCGGGGTGCCGGGGCCGCCGCGGCGCCCGGGCGTCACGGCGGTGACACCGCCGACCTGTCCACCGATCTGCCCGGCGCGACCGTACGGCTCGCGGGCTGCTGCACTCCCGTACCGCCGGACCACGTCACCGGCTTCGCCGTCCGCGGCGGCATCGTCACCGTGCACCGCGCGCTGTGTCCCGTGGTGGCTCGGATGGCTGCGTCCGGCCGGCAGCCGGTCGGCGCACGCTGGCGCGGCGCGGGAAACCGCGTACAAGGCTGCCGGGTCACGCTTCTCGCGGAGGCGTTCACCAGGCCGCACCTGCTCGCCGACCTCACGGAGGCGATCGCGGCCGAAGGCGCCGCCGTGGTCGCCGCGGCCGTCGAACCGCCCCGCGAGCAGCGCGTACGGCACACCTACACCCTCCACCTTCCGGACGCGGCCAAACTGCCGTCCCTGATGCGGGCGATGCGGCAGGTGCCGGGCGTCTTCGACGTGCTGCGGGCGGGGCGGGCGCAGTCGACGGTGGTGGCGCGTTCTTGAGGGCGCCCGGCGCGTGCGCGCAGCGCCCTGCCCGGCCCCCGGCGCGTGCGCGGGGTCGTGGCGGAGGCGTGCGCCGGAGCGGCGTCCGGGCGCGCGGGGGCCGGGGCTCGCGGGGCCGGTGCTCCGCGCGGTGCGATCCCCCCGCGACTCGGTGTCCACACCCGCCCCGCCAGTTTCGACGGGCGCACGGATCCCCCCGTTCGGGTGCCGTACTGTCGCGTCGGCCACGGGCGGGCGCACCGCGCTGATAGCGGTTTGTCATGCCGCTTTCCTCGTCCCACCCCGCTCCCGGCCCCGGTTCCGCCCCCGGGCGGGGCCCCGAAGGCGCCACACCCGGCCCGCGTCCGCGCCGCCGCCCCGGTGCCGCCGTCCGCCGCCGCAGCGCCCTCGGCCTGCTCGCCGCCGCCTCACTGGTCGCCGCCGGTCTGCCGGACGCCACGCCGCTGGGTGTCGGCGACCGGCTCTATCCGCACCTCGGCAATCCGGGCTACGACGTCCGGTCGTACGACATCGCCCTGACGTACTCCGGCCGCAACGACCGGCCGCTGGACGCCGTCACGAAGATCACCGCACGGGCCACCGCCCGCCTCAAGCGCATCAACCTCGACTTCGCACACGGCACCGTACGGTCCGTCGAGGTCGACGGCCGGCCCGCGCCCCATGTCAGCCGCGGCGAGGACCTGATCGTCACACCGCACCGCACCGTCCGCGCCGGCACCCCGGTGCGGATCGTCGTCCGGCACACCAGCGACCCGCGTCCCCCCAAGGGCGGCAAGGACAAGGAGGTCGGCTGGCTGCGCACGAAGGACGGGCTGGTGATGGCCAACCAGGTCGACGCCGCGCACCGTGTCTTCCCGGGCAACGACCACCCCTCGGACAAGGCCCTCTACACCTTCCGCGTCACCGCACCCGAGAATCTGACGGTCGTCGCCAACGGAACGCGCGTGGCACGCTACCCGGGCGCTCCGCCGAGGCCGGGGAAGAGCGCGACCCGTACGGGACCGGACGTACGGCAGGAGCGGGCGGCCCCCGCCATGACCACCTGGGTCTACCGTTCCGCCCACCCCATGGCCACCGAAGTGGCGCAGGTGTCCATCGGGCGCTCCGCCGTCGTCCGGCGCACCGGGCCGCGCGGTCTGCCGCTCCGTGACGTTGTCCCGGCCGCCGACCGCAAGCGTCTGGAACCCTGGCTGGCCAAGACGCCCGGCCAGCTCGCCTGGATGGAGAGCAAGGTCGGCCACTACCCCTTCGAGACGTACGGCGTGCTGCTCGCCCAGGCCGAGACCGGTTTCGAGCTGGAGACCCAGACGCTGTCCCTCTTCGAGGAGCGGCTGTTCACCACGGGGCAGTACCCCCGCTGGTACGTCGAAGCGATCATGGTGCACGAGCTGGCGCACCAGTGGTTCGGCGACAGCGTCACCCCGCGCACCTGGTCGGACGCCTGGCTCAACGAGTCGCACGCCACCTGGTACGAGGAGCTGTACGCGCACGAGCACTCCAAGATGTCCATGGACGAGCGGACCCGGCGTGCCTACAGCGTCTCGGACCGGATGCGCGCCGAAGGCGGCCCGCCCGGGGCCCCGAAGGTCCCGGCACCCGGCAACAAGACCGGCATCTTCCGGCCGGTCATGTACGACGGCAGCGCCCTCGTGCTGTACGCGCTGCGCGCCAAGATCGGACACGCCGCCTTCGACCGGCTGGAGCGCGCCTGGGTGACCCGGCACCGCGACGGCGTCGCGGGCACCGCCGACTTCGTCGCGCTGGCCTCCCGGATCTCGGGCCAGGACCTCGGCGGCTTCTTCCGCAGCTGGCTGTACGACGCGAAGACGCCGCCGATGCCGGGCCACCCGGACTGGAAGAGCCATCACCGCACCCCGCAGCCACCGGCACGGAAGCCGGGGGCGAAGCCGGCGGGGCAGCCGGCTGCGAAGCCCGCGGGGAAGCCCGGGGACAGGCCCGGTGCGAAGCCTGCGGGGCAAGGGGCCGGTAAGCCGGGGGCGAAGCCTGCGGGGCAGCCGGCCGGGAAACCCGCGGGGAAGCCCGCCGGGAAGCCGGTGGGCGGGCCGGGCGCGAGGCCGCGCGGGTGAGCCCGTCGTCTGGCCAGGGGAGACCCGGCCAGGGGTGGCCGGGTCCGGGGTGGCCCGGCCCAAGGCGGCCCGGTCCGCCCCCACACGCCCCTCGCATCCCTCCCGCCCCTCCCGCCTCCCGCACGGAAAATCCGTGTGACGGTGACCATCGGTCGTGCGACCATCGTCTGGCCGATGACGGGGCCGGCACCGGGAATCTCCCGGGCGGCCCGGACGTTGTCACGATCGAGAGTCCCGGGGCCGCAGGGCCCCGTACGGGACGTCCCAACGACGCGAAGGATCAAATGACCTCCTCTTCTTCCCTTCCACAGGACCGACAGCGCCTCCCCGAGAGCCGCCGGGCCGACGCCCTGATGGAAGAGGACGTCGCCTGGAGTTACGAGATCGACGGGGAGCGTGACGGCGCACAGTACGACCGCACCGAGCGGGCCGCCCTGCGCCGCGTGGCCGGGCTGTCCACCGAGCTCGAAGACGTCACCGAGGTCGAGTACCGCCAGCTGCGCCTGGAGCGTGTGGTGCTGGTCGGTGTCTGGACCACGGGCACGGTGCAGGACGCGGACAACTCGCTCGCCGAGCTGGCCGCGCTGGCGGAGACCGCCGGCGCGCTGGTGCTCGACGGCGTGGTCCAGCGCCGCGACAAGCCCGACCCCGCCACGTACATCGGCTCCGGCAAGGCCCTGGAGCTGCGCGACATCGTCCTGGAGTCCGGCGCCGACACGGTGGTCTGCGACGGTGAGCTGAGCCCCGGCCAGCTGATCCACCTGGAGGACGTCGTCAAGGTCAAGGTCGTCGACCGTACGGCCCTGATCCTCGACATCTTCGCCCAGCACGCCAAGTCCCGTGAGGGCAAGGCGCAGGTCTCGCTGGCGCAGATGCAGTACATGCTGCCCAGGCTGCGCGGCTGGGGCCAGTCGCTGTCCCGGCAGATGGGTGGCGGTGGCTCCGGCTCCGCGGGCGGCGGTATGGCCACGCGTGGTCCCGGTGAGACCAAGATCGAGACGGACCGCCGGCGGATCCGCGAGAAGATGGCGAAGATGCGCCGGGAGATCGCGGAGATGAAGACCGGCCGGGACATCAAGCGGCAGGAACGCCGTCGCCACAAGGTCCCCTCGGTGGCCATCGCCGGTTACACCAACGCGGGCAAGTCCTCCCTGCTCAACCGCCTGACCGGGGCCGGCGTCCTGGTGGAGAACGCGCTGTTCGCCACCCTGGACCCGACCGTGCGCCGGGCCGAGACGCCCAGCGGGCGGCTCTACACCCTCGCCGACACCGTCGGCTTCGTCCGCCACCTGCCGCACCACCTCGTCGAGGCGTTCCGTTCCACGATGGAGGAGGTCGGCGACTCCGACCTCATCCTGCACGTGGTCGACGGCTCGCACCCGGTCCCGGAGGAGCAGCTGGCCGCCGTGCGCGAGGTGATCCGTGACGTGGGCGCCACCCACGTACCGGAGATCGTCGTCGTCAACAAGGCGGACGCCGCCGACCCGCTGGTCCTCCAGCGGCTGCTGCGCAACGAGAAGCACGCGCTGCTGGTCTCGGCCCGCACGGGCCAGGGCATCGACGAACTGCTCGCGCTGATCGACGAGGAGCTGCCGCGGCCGCAGGTCGAGATCGAGGCCCTGGTGCCGTACACGCAGGGCGCGCTGGTCTCCCGGGCGCACGCCGAGGGCGAGGTGATCTCCGAGGAGCATGTCGCGGAGGGCACCGTCCTCAAGGCGCGGGTCCACGAGGAGCTGGCCGCCGAGTTCCGGCCGTACGTCCCCGCCGCGTGACGCGGCAGCCGTAGGCACCGCACCGCACGCAGTACGGCGAAGGCCCGCCCCCGATCCGGGGCGGGCCTTCGCCGTACACTGCCGCGGGACTGCCCGCGGGGGCGCCCGCGGACAAGGCCGCCGGGCGGTTCGCGGGAGGCTCGCGGTGGCCACGCCCCCGTACCGGTGGTGACCGGCCGAAACCAGTCACCACGGTCGTACGGGTACGCGGCCGTCCACCCGCTCACCCGGCGCGTGCCGGGTGCCCGCCGATCGGGCCGCCTACTTCGACGCGAACTTCTTGCTCATCGCGTTGTACAGGCTCTTGGCCTCCGGGCCGAGGTGTGGGCCCGCCAGCCAGCCGGCCGGACGCGGGCCGATCGAGGTGTTGGACACCAGCGCCGGCTTGCCGTCCGAGCCCTTGGCGAACCAGGGGCCACCGGAGGAACCGGCGGTCATCAGGCAGCCGATGCGGTACATGGTCGGCTTCTTGGCGTCCAGCGACAGCCGGCCCGGCTTGTCGGTGCACTGCTGAAGGGTCGCACCGTCGAACGGCGCCTCGGCCGGGTAGCCCTGGGCGGTGATGCTGTTGATGTCCGGGACCGCGGAGGCGTTGAAGTCGACCGAGTAGGCGCCGCCGGCGACCTCTTCGAGGGACTTGCTGCCCGCGCCCTTCTCCGGCGTGACGTGCATGATCGCGAAGTCGTACGGCGCCATCGGCACGCTGTTGCCCTGCGGGCCGCCCTGGCCGATCCACTGGCTGGAGGTCGACGCGCCGTCGGCCCACCACACGCCCTTGGGGAACATCTGCTCACGCGAGGCGGTCTCCAGCTGGGCCGCGGTCTTGCCGGTGTCGTTGAACGACGGGGCGAAGATCATGTTGCGGTACCAGCCACCGGTCTTGCCGGCGTGCACGCAGTGGCCCGCGGTCCAGACCAGGTTCGACTTGCCCGGGTGCGCCGGGTCCTTGACCACCGCGCCGGAGCAGACCGCGTGGCCTTCGGGCGTGTCGAAGAAGATCTTGCCGAGGCCGGGCGCGTTCTGGCCGAACGGCGGCTTGACGGCCTTGGCCTGGACCGGCCGCGGGTCCGGGTCGGTCCGCCCCTGGTCGCCCGAGATGTCCTTGGGCGTCGGCTCCTTCGGCGGCTTGGCCTTGCTCGCCCGGTCCGGGTCCCACAGCCCCTTGATGATCGGGTTGATGAACTCACTGGCCTCGCGGAGCCACTTGTCCTTGTCCCAGTTCTTCCACTCGCCGTTCTTCCACTTGTCCAGGTCGACGCCGTGTTCCTTGAGCTTGTCCTGGATGTCCTTGGGGATCGTGAAGCCACCCCCGCCCGCACTGCCCTGTTCCGCGGACTGGCTGGGCTTGCCGTCCGCCTGGTTGCCCTCGGGCCCGCAGCCGGTGGCGGTCAGCGCCACCACGGCGGTGAGGGCGGCCGTGGCCAGGACCGGCCGACGTATGGATCGCATGGGTGAACTCCCCCTGGTTTGTTCAGGCTTGCCGTGGGCGCGCGTCCGGCCCCGGGCGGCCGTGCCGCGCCGTGGGTGATCGTGCCGGTCTTGCCCCGGACGTGCCCGCATCTGCTGTTTTGTCATGCACCGGAAAGCCGGGCGCAGGTCCCCACTATGCCGGTGCCGTTGGGGACGGCGGTGAGCGGGTCCCCGGTTCCGGTCCGGTGGGGATCATTCCGTGGGGGGTGGCGCGGAGGTGGTGCGGGGGTTGGGGCGAGGGCGGTACCGGGGCGGCGCGGGGGGAGTTCCTGGGTGGTGCGGGGACGGTATCGGGGTGGTGCGGGAGTGTGCGCGGGGCGCTGTACGGGGCAGGGCGCGCGGGTGGTGCGCCGGTGGGCGCCCCGTCGTCCCGGCGCCCGGACACGGCAAGGATCTTGCGGGAGGCCGTGTTCTCCCGCGGGCACCGTCGTTGATACGTACGGGGGACGGCTGAGCCGTGTCCGGCGGCAGGAAAAGCGGTCCGTCCACCGACCAGGCCCGGCGACCTGCCGGCAGCGGATCAGGCCCGGAGCGCGACGGAAGCGGCCCGGCGGGACGCGGCCGGCGCGCGGCGGGTCCGCCCGCAGTGCACCCGCAGTGCGTTCGGAGCAGATCCGGAGCGCATTCGTGAGCGCATCGGGAGCCCCCCCCGCACGGCATCCGCCGGTGCATCCGCAGTTCAACAGAAGAGTCCAGCAGCAGGAGGACCGAACCGCCGTGGCCTTGACCCAGCCTCTGCCGATGGCACCCCCTCCCGCCCACGAGGGCATCCTGCGGCGGCAGTCGCTTCGCGAGTCCGCCGCCCGTACGTACGCGCGCTCGCTCCCCATCGTCCCGGTGCGTGCCCGCGGGCTGACCATCGAGGGCGCCGACGGCCGCCGCTACCTGGACTGTCTCTCCGGGGCGGGCACCCTGGCGCTCGGCCACAACCACCCCGTCGTCCTGGAGGCGATCCGCTCCGTCCTGGACTCCGGCGCCCCGCTGCACGTCCTCGACCTGGCCACCCCGGTCAAGGACGCCTTCGTCACCGAACTCTTCGCCACCCTGCCGCCCGAGTTGGCCGACCACGGCCGCATCCAGTTCTGCGGGCCGGCCGGCACGGACGCCGTCGAGGCCGCCTTCAAGCTCGTACGGACCGCGACCGGCCGGGACGGGCTCGCGGCCTTCACCGGCGCGTACCACGGCATGACGGCGGGGGCGTTCGCGGCGTCCGGGGGCGCGCGCGACACCTCCGTGATCCGTCTTCCGTATCCGTACGCCTACCGCTGCCCCTTCGGCACCGGCGGCGAACAGGGCGCCGAACTGGCGGCGCGCTGGACCGCGAACGTGCTCGACGACGACAAGAGCGGCGTCGCCAGACCGGCCGGAATGATCCTCGAACCGGTCCAGGGCGAGGGCGGGGTGATCCCCGCCCCCGACAGCTGGCTGCGCCGGATGCGCGAGATCACGGCCGCGCGCGGCATCCCCCTCATCGTGGACGAGGTGCAGACCGGTGTCGGCCGCACCGGCGCGTTCTGGGCCGTCGGACACAGCGGAGTGGTGCCCGACGTTCTCGTCCTCTCCAAGGCGATCGGCGGCAGCCTGCCGCTCGCGGTCATCGTCTACCGCGAGGAACTGGACACCTGGCGGCCCGGCGCGCACGCGGGCACCTTCCGCGGCAACCAGCTCGCGATGGCGGCCGGCGCGGCCACCCTCGCGTACGTCAGGGAGAACGACCTGGCACGGCGCGCGGGCGAACTGGGTGCCCGGATGACGTCCCGGCTGGACGCGCTGGCCGCCGAGCACGGCTGCATCGGTGACGTACGCGGCCGGGGCCTGATGCTCGGCCTGGAACTGGTCGACCCGGACGCCGCCCCGGACCTGTCGGGAGCCCGCCCGGCCGCTCCCGCACTGGCCGCGGCCGTCCAGCGGGAGTGCCTCGACCGAGGCCTGATCGTCGAACTGGGCGGCCGCCACGGGTCGGTGGTCCGGCTGCTGCCCCCGCTCACCATCACCGACGAGCAGGCGGATGCGGTCCTCGACCGCCTCGCCGACGCGCTGGCGGCGGCCGGGACAGCCGGAGCGTCCTCCGGGGGGACATCGTGAGCGGGGGGAGCGGGGTGTTCGGGGGGAGTGAGGGGAGCGGGGGTTCGCTTCGCTCCGGGCGCGCGGAAGCACGGTGCCGGGCGCGCTGTTGCGCGTCGGCGCCCGGTTGCGCACCGGCGCGCCGCCGCGGACCAGCGCTCCGGTCCTTACGCCTCCAACGCGCCGCGCCTCTTCGTACGCGTACCGGTACTCGTGATCGTGATCGTGGTGGCGTGCGCGCTCGCGATCGGGTGCGTGGGTCTTCGGCGGCAGGCGGGCCCGAAAGCCCTGACCAGCCCGGATGTGGAAACCCCTACGGCCGCACCGCTCCTCGTGCGCGCACGGCCGCTCCCCGGCGCGCGCCCGCCCCCTGCTCAACGTCCTCTCATCGCTCCACCACCGTCCAGACCGCGTCGACCGCGCCGACCCTGCGAGGCACACCCCGATGAACGAACGCCCCGGCCCCGACGGGACTCCGGCCGACGAGCGACGTCTGCCCCGTGAACCCCTGGCCCGGCTGCGGGAACCGGCCGTGCCGCGGCAGAACCGGCGCGCCGGCGCCCACGACAGCGGCGAGAACGGCGAGCACGGCGGCCACACCGGCTGTGCCGTACGGCTCGGACACCACGAGCGGCACGGCCTCGAGGACTGCCACGGACTCGGCGCCACCCGGGTCGTCACGGTGTACGGGGACGACGAGACCGACACCGAGATCGACGCCGAGCCCCCGGCCGGGGGCGCCCATGAGAACGCCGCCCGTCAGAGCCCCGCACACGACGGTCCCGCGCCCGAGGGCACCGACCCGGTGCGAGCCCCCGCACAGGACCGGCTGGAACATCAGGACCCGGCCGTCGCCGCCGACGCCGCCGGTGCCGAGAGCCTGCTCCGCTGCTGGATCCGTGAGAGCGGTACGCCCCGCCCGGCCGGCAACCGGCTGCGCCTCCCTCTCGACGCCAGCGCGGCAATTCTGCACGTACCCGTCCTGTACTGGTCGGAGACCGGCTGGCACCGTCTCGGCGCACCCACCTTGGAAGGCACACCCGCCGACGCCGCGCCCCTGGACGCCGTGACCCTCGCCGCCCTGCTGCGCCGCGAGGCCGTACGCGGGGGCGCAGGCGACAGCACCGACAGCGCTCCCGGCAGTACGGACAGGGGCAGCAGTGCCCCCGCCAGTACGGACAGGGGCAGCAGTGCCCCCGCCAGTACGGACAGGGGCAGCAGTGCCCCCGCCAGTACGGACAGCGTCAGCAGCGGCCCCGCCAGTACGGACACCGTCACCCGCGCCCTGACCAGTACGGACGACACCGGCACCGCCTCGCTGCCCACCCCGTTGCCCTCCCCGCGGCGGACCACCCCCCACCGAACCGCCCCCGGTCACCCCGGCGGAACACCGGACAGCGAGAGCGCCGACCTGGTCGGCCGCGTCGCCGACTCCGTACGGCACACCGCGGTGTTCCTCGCCGACCGGCGCGCCGCCCCGGCCGACGACCTCGACACCTCCCGCTTCCTCGCCGCCGAACAGGCCCTGCTCCTCGGCCACCCCATGCACCCGACCCCCAAGAGCCGGGAGGGCCTGACCGACGCGGAGACACGCGCCTACTCCCCGGAACTGCGCGGCGCGTTCCGCCTGCACTGGACGGCCGTCCACCAGGACGTGTTCGCCGCGGCCTCGGCCTGGACCGAGCGCGGCCGGACCGTCCCCGCTGAACAGCTGGCCGCCCGGCTCGCCGAAGGAGCACCCCAGGCGCCCGCCGGCACCCTGCCGCTGCCGATGCACCCGTGGCAGGCACACCAGCTCGGCCACCGCCCGGACATCGCCGAGATGTACGAGACGGGCCACCTCCACGACCTGGGCCCCGGCGGCCCCGCCTGGCACCCCACCTCCTCCGTACGCACCGTCTTCCGGCCCGGCCGCGACGCCATGCTCAAGCTCTCCCTGGGCGTGCGCATCACCAACTCCCGCCGTGACAACCTCCGCAAGGAACTGGAACGCGGCGTCGAGGTGCACCGGCTGCTGCGCACCGGCCTGGCCGCACAGTGGCGGGCGGCCTTCCCCGGCCCCCCGGGCTTCGACATCGTCCGCGACCCGGCCTGGTTCGGTGTCACCGGAGCCGGCGGCGAGCCGGTGCACGGCCTGGACGTGGTCGTCCGGCACAACCCCTTCGACGCCGCCGACGACGCCGTCTGCATCGCCGCGCTCACCTCGCCCCGCCCCTGGCCCGGCCGCACCGGCCTGCGTTCCCGTCTGGCCGACGTCATCGGCAGGCTCACCGCCCGCACCGGGCGGCCCGCGGGCGCCGTCGCCACCGAGTGGTTCCTGCGCTACCTCGAAGCGGTGGTACGGCCCGTCCTCTGGCTCGACGGCACCGCGGGCGTCGCGCTCGAAGCACACCAGCAGAACACCCTGGTGCTGCTGGACCGGGACGGCTGGCCCGCCGGCGGCCGCTACCGGGACAACCAGGGCTACTACTTCCGCGAGTCGCGCCGTACGGAGCTGGAACGGCGACTGCCCGGCATCGGCTCCACCAGCGACACCTTCGTCACCGACGAGGTCACCGACGAACGCTTCGCCTACTACCTCGGCATCAACAACGTCCTCGGCCTCATCGGCGCTTTCGGCTCCCAGCGCCTGGCCGCCGAGAAGGTGCTCCTCGCGGCCTTCCGGCGGTTCCTCACCGACGCCGCCACCGGGCCGGCGGAACACCGTTCGCCGCTGCCCGGCCGGCTCCTGGAAGCCCGCACCCTGCGCTGCAAGGCCAACCTGCTGACCCGGCTGCGCGGCCTCGACGAACTCGTCGGCCCCGTCGACACCCAGTCCGTCTACGTCACCATCCCCAACCCCCTGCACCCCTGACCCCCGTCCGGTCCCGGCCCTGTCCCGCTCCCGACACCTGTCCCAGCCCCCGTCCTGACCGAACCCCGGGCCCGCCTTCAGCCCCTGCTCCACCCGTCCCCGGCCCGGCGCACGGCTGTACCGGGCCCTCCACCCTCCCCACCCCTCAGTCCCGCCCATTCCCCGACTCCCCGTCCGCCCACCCCGTGACCTCGTGAGGAGGCCCGGAAAGGAGAGAGCGCCACCGTGCCCCCCACCGAATCCGGCATCGATCCAGGATCCGAAGAAGCCTTCGACCACCCCCTCGAAACCTCTCCGGACGACGCGCTCGACGACACCCTCGACCTGCACCTGCCGCCCGACATCACGGCGCTCTTCAGCGAAGCGCCCCTCTCCGCCCCCACCGGCCCGGCCGACAGCCCGGGCCGCGGAGTCCTGCTCGACCACGTCGCCGACTGGGGGCCGGCGGCCACCGTCGCCGGGCCGTTCCAACTCGTACCGGTACGCCTCGAACGCGATCTGCCGCTGATCTCCGCCTGGATGAACGACCCCGCCGTCGCGGCGTTCTGGGAACTGGCCGGGCCCCAGACGATCACCGCCGCCCACCTGCGCGCCCAGCTCGACGGTGACGGACGCAGCGTGCCCTGCCTCGGCGTACTCAGCGGTGTCCCCATGAGCTACTGGGAGGTCTACCGCGCCGACCTGGACCCGATCGCCCGCCACTACCCGGCCCGTCCGCACGACACGGGGCTGCACCTGCTGATCGGGGGCGTCGCCGACCGGGGCCGCGGCATCGGGACCACGCTGCTGCGGGCCGCCGCCGATCTCGTACTGGACCACCGCCCGCGGTGCGGCCGGGTCGTCGCCGAGCCCGACCTGCGCAATGTCCCGTCCGTCGCCGCCTTCCTCGGCGCCGGATTCCGCTACGGCGACGAGATCGACCTGCCCGACAAACGCGCGGCCCTCATGGTCCGCGACCGTGTCCACCGCCACCTCCTATGACCGCCCCCGCCCCACGCGCCCGCCGCCGACGTTCCCCCGCCGGCGGTTCCCGCCTGCCCACGTGCCGCCTCTCGGCCTCCAGCTGCCTGCCCTCCAACCCGCCGCCTCCGCCCCTCGCCCGCTCCGTCCCCTCCGCCCGCACCTTTCGCACTGCCCGCGTCTCCACACCTGACCCCACTTCTCCGCGCACTGTCCGTGTCGCTCAGGTCTCGTCCCCAGGAGTCCCGCCTTGCGTCCTTCTTCCGAACCCCTCCATAGCCCCGCTTCCGGTGCCGGCGACTCCGGCGGCGACAGCGCGGGCCCCCGCCACCCCGGCGGCGAAGGCCCCGAGGTCACCGCTCCCGGCGGCAGCCACCACAGCCGCCCCGGAGTAGGCGACCCCGACCCTGACTCCCTCCCCGATCCCGACTTCACTCCCGATCCCGAGGTCACCCCCGACCCCGTTTCCGCCCCCGATCCCGTCTCCGCCTCCGATCCCCTTTCCGCCCCCGCCTCCGTACCCGAGCCCGCCCCCGCACCCGCCTCCAGCCCCCCGAGCGCCGCCGACCCCACGACCGTCGCGCCCACGGCCACCGGCCACGCCTTCCCCACCCCCGGAGCTTCCACCACGTCCGAAGCCCCAGGGGGCGAACCGCCCGGCGACGAGGCGGACAGCCACCGTGCATGGCAGAGAGCCGCTCGCCGGCTGCTCGCCAAGATCCTGGCGGAGTTCGCCTACGAGGAGATCATCACCCCGGAACCCGACCCGAGCATCGCCTCCGTCCCCGGCTGGCGCGACGGACACGGCGCCCCCGGCGGCACCTCCGACAGCACCCCCGGCAGCACCACGGGCAGTCCCCCCGGCCGTACCGCCGGCAGCGCCCCGCATCACGCCCCGCACGCCGGCGCCACTCCCGAGCCCACCACCGACGGCTCCCGCTCCTACCGGCTGCGGCTGAGTGACGACGTCACTTACCGCTTCCGGGCCCGGCGCGGCGCGTACGGGCACTGGCGTATCGACCCCGACTCCATCACCCCCACAGGCGACCCCCTTCACTTCCTCTTCCACGCCCACGACAACGTCCTGAGCCTGTCCGGCGACACGACCGGCCACCTCATCCGCGAGCTGACCGCCACGCTCGCCGCCGACACGCGCCTGGACGCCACGGCCCTCAGCGCGGCGGAACTCGCCGACCTCGACTACGCCGCCCTGGAAGGCCACCAGACCGGCCACCCCTGGCTCGTCGCCAACAAGGGGCGGCTGGGCTTCTCGGCGACCGACGCCGCCGTGTGGTCACCCGAGGCCCGCACCCCGCAGCGGCTGCCCTGGATCGCCGCACACCGCCGGCTGGCCGTCTACCGGGGTGTGCCGGCCCTGGCCACCCCTGATCGTCTCTACGCCGATGAACTCACCCCCGCCGTTCGTGCCGCCTTCGCCCGCACCCTCTCCTCGCAGGGCCTCGACCCCGCCGACTACCTCTACCTCCCCGTCCACCCCTGGCAGTGGGACGAGACCGTCGCGCCCCTCTTCGCCCCCCAACTCGCCGACAAATCCATCGTCCCACTCACCACTGACAACGACCTGCGACTGCCCCAGCAGTCCATCCGCACCTTCCTCAACACCAGCCGCCCCAGGGCCCGTACGGTCAAGCTCCCGCTCTCCGTCCTCAACACCCTGGTCTGGCGCGGCCTGCCGACCGAACGCACCATCGCCGCCCCCGCCGTCACCGCCTGGGTCCACGGCCTGCGCGACGCCGACCCGTACCTGCGCGACGAGACCCGGGTGATCCTGCTCGGCGAGATCGCGTCCGTCACCGTCGAACACCCCCTGTACGACCGGCTACCCGGCGTCCCGTACCAGTACAAGGAACTGCTGGGCTGCATCTGGCGGGAGCCGATCAGCCGCTGTCTGGACCCGGGGGAGCGGGCCCGGACCCTGGCCGCGCTCCTGCAGACCGACCCGCACGGGCGGGCTTTAACCGCCGAGCTGGTGCACCGTTCCGGCCTGGCGCCCCGCGTCTGGCTGCGCCACCTCTTCGCCGCCCTGCTGCCGCCCCTGCTGCACTTCCTCTACCAGTACGGCACGGTCTTCTCCCCGCACGGCGAGAACGCCATCGTCGTCTTCGACCAGCAGGACGTCCCCACCCGCCTCGCGGTCAAGGACTTCGTCGACGACGTCAACACCAGCGCGGAGCCGCTGCCGGAGCACGCCACGATGCCCGCCGACGTCCGCGCGGTCCTGCTCACCGAAGCGCCGGACTTCCTCACCCAGTTCATCCATTCCGGTCTCTTCGTCGGGGTCTTCCGCTACCTGGCCCCGCTCTGCGAGGAGCAACTCGCGGTCCCGGAAGCCGAGTTCTGGTCCCTCGTGCGGGCGGAGATCCTGCGCCACCAGGGACGCTTCCCGCACCTGAAGAAACGCCACGAGACCTTCGACCTGCTCACGCCCCGGATCGCCCGGCTCTGCCTGAACCGCAACCGGCTCCACCTCGACGGATACCGCGACCGTGCCCAGCGCCCGCACGCCGCCGTCCACGGCACCGTGCCGAACCCCCTCCACCACCCGTGACCGAGCAGACTGTCAGTGGGCCCGCGTAGGGTGGCAACGCTATGACGAAGCCCTCCCTCCCCGATCTGCTGCACGCCGCCGTCACCGCTGTCGGCGGCACCGAGCGCCCCGGCCAGGTCGCCATGGCCGAAGCCGTCGCCGAAGCGGTCGAAGACAGCTCCCACCTGCTCGTACAGGCCGGCACCGGCACCGGGAAGTCGCTCGGCTACCTGGTGCCGGCGCTGGCCCACGGCGACCGTGTGGTGGTGGCCACAGCCACCCTCGCGCTCCAGCGCCAGCTGGTCGAGCGCGACCTGCCGCGCACGGTCGAGGCCCTGCATCCGCAGCTGCGCCGCCGTCCGCAGTTCGCCATGCTCAAGGGCCGCTCCAACTATGTCTGCCTGCACCGTCTGCACGAGGGCGTCCCGCAGGAGGAGGAAGAGGGCCTCTTCGACCCCTTCGAGCACGCGACGCCCACCAGCAAGCTGGGCAAGGACCTGCTGCGGCTGCGCGACTGGGCTGACGAGACCGAGACCGGCGACCGCGACGATCTCACCCCCGGTGTCTCCGACCGCGCCTGGGGACAGGTGTCGGTCTCCTCCCGGGAGTGCCTGGGCGCCTCGAAGTGCGCGTACGGCGCGGAGTGCTTCGCCGAGGCGGCCCGCGAGCGCGCCAAGCTCGCCGACGTGATCGTCACCAACCACGCCCTGCTGGCCATCGACGCCATCGAAGGCGCCCCGGTGCTGCCCCAGCACGACGTACTGATCGTCGACGAGGCCCACGAGCTGGTCTCCCGGGTCACCGGCGTGGCCACCGGGGAACTCACCCCCGGCCAGGTCAACCGGGCCGTCAAGCGCGCGGCGAAGCTGGTCAACGAGAAGGCCGCCGACCAGCTCCAGACCGCTTCGGAGACGTTCGAGCGCCTGATGGAGCTGGCCCTGCCCGGCCGCCTGGAGGAGATCCCCGAGGATCTCGGGTACTGCCTGATGGCGCTGCGGGACGCGTCCCGTACGGTGATCTCGGCCCTCGGCTCGACCCGCGACAAGTCCGTCCAGGACGAGGACGCCGTGCGCAAGCAGGCCCTCGCCTCCGTCGAGAACGTCCACGCGGTCGCCGAGCGGATCGCCAACGGTTCCGAGTACGACGTCGTCTGGTACGAGCGCCACGACCGCTTCGGCGCCTCGCTGCGCGTCGCGCCCCTGTCGGTCTCCGGCCTGCTGCGCGAGAAGCTCTTCGCCGACCGCTCCGTCGTGCTCACGTCAGCCACCCTGAAGCTGGGCGGGGACTTCAACGGCGTCGGCGCCTCCCTGGGCCTGGCACCGGAGGGCACGGAGGGTGAGGACGTCCCGCAGTGGAAGGGCCTGGACGTCGGCTCGCCGTTCGACTACGGCAAGCAGGGCATCCTGTACGTCGCCAAGCACCTGGCCCAGCCGGGCCGCGAGGGCAGCCGTACGGACATGCTCGACGAGCTGGCCGAACTGATCGAGGCGGCCGGCGGCCGGACGCTCGGCCTGTTCTCCTCCATGCGCGCGGCCCAGGCCGCCGCCGAGAACCTCCGTGGACGGCTGGACATGCCGATCCTCCTCCAGGGCGAGGAGACCTTGGGCGAACTGATCCGCAACTTCGCCGCGGACGCCCGTACGTGTTTGTTCGGCACGCTTTCCCTGTGGCAGGGCGTAGACGTGCCGGGCCCGAACTGCCAGCTGGTCGTCATGGACCGGGTGCCGTTCCCGCGCCCCGACGATCCCCTGATGAGCGCCCGGCAGAAGGCCGTGGAGGAGGCCGGAGGCAACGGTTTCATGGCGGTCGCGGCGACCCACGCCGCCCTGCTCATGGCCCAGGGAGCAGGCCGTCTCGTACGCGCCACGGGCGACCGCGGCGTCGTCGCCGTGCTGGACCCGCGCGTCGAGCGTGCCCGCTACGGCTCGTTCCTGCGCCGGTCCATGCCCGAGTTCTGGTACACCACCGACCGCAACCAGGTCCGCCGCTCCCTGGCCGCCATCGACGCGGCAGCCAAAGCCGCGGAAGAGGCGTGACCGGCCCTGCGGCCGCCAAACGGAACCTCACCCTCCACCCGGCTCCCCCGAGAGGCATAGCGGCATCACAGGCGCCTCCAGCCGCCGCCCTCAGCCCCCGGCGCAGCTCCTCACGGGATCCGCGCCGGGGATACGTCGGCCACTCCGCGTTCGGCCAGCCACCGCGTCAGCCCGTGTGGACGGAGCAGGGGGCGTTCGCCGCCCCAGCGGTGCCATTCCACTCCTCCGCCGAGGTGGTGGGTCAGCTCGCCGAGGATCTTGCCCATCTCCCCGCGGACGGTGAAGCGCACGTCGCCGGTGCACATGCAAACAAAGGCGGAGTTCGTCGGGACGACTTCCAGCAGACCGGCCAGCTCCGCGATGTCCGCCGCATCGCCCACCAGCACCCCCCGCCGCCCGGACTCCGGTCTCATTAAGCAAGCCTCGACGGAACGGGCACCCGCCCACACCCCGTCGATCCCCCGCAGCCCCACCCAGCCCACCCAGCTCTCCCTCCGCCCCGAGCCCCGACGCCTGAACCTTCAGGCAACTCGCCAACAGCAGCTCTATCAAGCCCGGCCCCCGTCCCACCCCGCAGTAACCCCCACCATCAATTGAGCAACCCCCACGACGCCCAGCCCTCTCCGCGAAAGCGGCGCCGGTTTAGGCGCAAAACAGAGCCCCGGGACCGGCGCAGTGGTCCCGGGGCTCGGTCGAGGGAAGGGGTCAGACCCGCCGCAGCACCGCCACCACCTTGCCGAGGATCGTGGCCTCGTCACCGGGGATGGGCTGGTACGCGGCGTTGTGCGGGAGCAGCCAGACGTGGCCGTCCTCGCGCTTGAAGCGTTTGACCGTGGCCTCGCCGTCCAGCATGGCGGCGACGATGTCGCCGTTCTCCGCCACGGGCTGGCGACGCACCGTGACCCAGTCGCCGTCGCAGATCGCGGCCTCGATCATCGAGTCACCGACGACCTTCAGGACGAACAGCTCGCCGTCGCCGACCAGCTGCCGGGGCAGCGGGAAGACGTCCTCGACCGACTCCTCGGCGAGGATGGGACCGCCCGCGGCGATCCGGCCGACGAGCGGGACGTAGGACGCGGCGGGCTTGCCGGCCGTGTCGGTGGGCGCGCTGCTCGGCTGGTCGGAGCCGCGGACCTCGTACGCCCGGGGGCGGTGCGGGTCACGGCGCAGGAAACCCTTGCGCTCCAGAGCCATGAGCTGGTGGGCGACGGACGAGGTGCTGGACAGCCCGACCGCCTGGCCGATCTCGCGCATGGACGGCGGGTAGCCGCGGCGCTGGACGGAATCCCGGATGACCTCGATGACCCTGCGCTGCCGGTCGGTGAGTCCCGAACTGTCGGCGCGGATGCCTGGAGGACGGCCGGGCAGTGAGCGGGCTGGCTTCTGCCCCTCGGGATTCATGGCGTCGTCCATCGGCGGTTTCCGGGTCGGATCGAATCGGCTCTGGGAGTGGCTCTGGGCGGTGATGGTGGCGCTGTCTGCGGTGGTGGTCACGTCGGCCCCTCTCGGAATGTGCTCCCTAGTTAGCCAACGGTAGTTGCTTTCGAAAGGTTGCGCCAAACACACGTTCGAGTGAAAATTTCCGGATTAGCTGACCTGATCACGGGCTTAGGTGTATAGCCGAAAGGCAATTCGGGTCATTGCGGTACTCTTCGCCCCGAGCTGACGGCCGGGAGGGTGAGCCGTCCCGCCGGGTACGCTCCGGGCGCCGCGACGTGCCGATTCTGTCATCCCCGCCCCGCCGGGCCCGCCCCCGGGTCCTGTCCCGTACCCTCGTCGGCGGCCCCGCGAGTGGCCCCCGACGGCCCGCCCCGCCACGACACGCTGGGGACGCGGATGACCTCCCGACACCACATGTAGTGCTTTGATGACTACAGCCACCTAGAAGTTGTGGTGGTGGTGTCTTTCGGGGCTCCGGGGATCGCCTATGCTTGGGGTCGCTCCGAGGGGCCCGTGAGGGCGGCCCGGAGGTCATCAGCCGTACGCCGGGACCATGGGCGTACGACCGTAATTTTCGAGGGTGAGGAGGGTGAGTTCATGCATTGCCCCTTCTGCAGGCACCCCGACAGCCGGGTGGTCGACAGCCGCACCACCGACGACGGCACTTCGATCCGCCGGCGCCGCCAGTGCCCGGACTGCTCCCGCCGCTTCACGACCATCGAGACGGCGTCCCTGATGGTGATCAAGCGGAGCGGCGTGACCGAGCCCTTCAGCCGCAACAAGGTGATCGCCGGGGTGCGCAAGGCGTGCCAGGGCCGGCCGGTCACCGAGGACGCCCTCGCCAAGCTGGGGCAGCGGGTCGAGGAGGCCGTGCGCGCCACCGGCAGCGCCGAGCTGTCCACCCACGACGTCGGGCTGGCCATACTGGGCCCGCTGCAGGAACTCGACCTCGTCGCGTTTCTGCGCTTCGCGAGCGTCTACCGGGCCTTCGACTCGTTGGAAGACTTCGAGGCGGCCATCGCCGAGCTGCGGGAGCAGAGCGAGCAGGGCCCGCCCGCGCGGGAGTGCGGATGCGAAGGGGGCGCCGGGCAGCCGGCGGTCCCGGTGCCCGCCACCGCCGCCGACTGAGATCGGCACATCACAGACCTGACCAGGGCAAATGCAAGCGCTCTGGTGCCAGACAGACACACACCGTGCCACGGAACAAGTGCGCACATATGGGCGTTTGCCCGTACAGGGAGGCGGAATGACAGAGACGACGAGCGGCCCGGCACGAGGCTCCCGCGCCAAGGGCAGCAAGGCGAGCAAGGGTCTGCGTATCGAGCGCATCCACACCACTCCCGGCGTGCATCCGTACGACGAGGTGGCGTGGGAGCGCCGTGACGTCGTCATGACCAACTGGCGCGACGGCTCGATCAACTTCGAGCAGCGTGGCGTCGAGTTCCCCGAGTTCTGGTCGGTGAACGCGGTCAACATCGTCACGAGCAAGTACTTCCGCGGCGCGGTGGGCTCCGACACCCGGGAGTCGAGCCTGAAGCAGCTCATCGACCGGGTCGTCAAGACGTACACGAAGGCCGGCGAGGAGAACGGATACTTCGCCTCCCCGGCGGACGCCGAGATCTTCGAGCACGAGCTGGCGTACGCCCTGCTCCACCAGGTCTTCAGCTTCAACTCCCCGGTGTGGTTCAACGTCGGCACGAAGCAGCCGCAGCAGGTCAGCGCGTGCTTCATCCTCTCCGTCGACGACTCCATGGACTCGATCCTGGACTGGTACAAGGAAGAGGGGATGATCTTCAAGGGCGGCTCCGGTGCCGGCCTGAACCTCTCCCGCATCCGTTCCTCCAAGGAGCTGCTGTCCTCCGGCGGCAACGCCTCGGGTCCGGTCTCCTTCATGCGCGGCGCCGACGCGTCCGCCGGAACGATCAAGTCGGGCGGCGCCACCCGCCGCGCGGCCAAGATGGTCGTCCTGGACGTGGACCACCCGGACGTCGAGGCCTTCATCGACACCAAGGTGAAGGAGGAGGAGAAGGTCCGTGCCCTGCGCGACGCGGGCTTCGACATGGACCTGGGCGGCGACGACATCACGTCCGTCCAGTACCAGAACGCCAACAACTCGGTCCGCGTGAACGACGAGTTCATGAAGGCTGTCGAGACCGGCTCGAAGTTCGGCCTGCGCGGCCGGATGAACGGCGAGGTCATCGAGGAGATCGACGCCAAGGGCCTGTTCCGCAAGATGGCGGAGGCGGCCTGGGCGTGCGCCGACCCCGGCATCCAGTACGACGACACGATCAACCACTGGCACACCTCGCCGGAGTCGGGCCGGATCACCGCCTCGAACCCGTGCAGCGAGTACATGCACCTGGACAACTCCTCGTGCAACCTGGCCTCGCTGAACCTGATGAAGTTCCTGCGCGACGACGACAAGGGCAACCAGTCGTTCGACGCCGAGCGCTTCGCGAAGGTCGTCGAGCTGGTCATCACCGCGATGGACATCTCCATCTGCTTCGCGGACTTCCCCACCGAGAAGATCGGTGAGACCACCCGCGCCTTCCGCCAGCTGGGCATCGGCTACGCCAACCTCGGCGCCCTGCTGATGGCCACCGGTCACGCGTACGACTCGGACGGCGGCCGCGCCCTGGCCGGTGCCATCACCTCGCTGATGACCGGCACCTCCTACAAGCGCTCCGCCGAGCTGGCCGCGGTCGTCGGCCCGTACGACGGTTACGCCCGCAACGCCGACGCCCACAAGCGCGTCATGAAGCAGCACTCGGACGCCAACGGCACCGCCAAGCGCATGGACGACCTGGACACCCCGGTCTGGGCCGCGGCCACCGAGGCCTGGCAGGACGTCATCCGCCTCGGCGACAAGAACGGCTTCCGCAACGCGCAGGCCTCCGTGCTGGCCCCCACCGGCACCATCGGCCTGATGATGGACTGCGACACCACGGGCGTCGAGCCGGACCTGGCCCTGGTCAAGTTCAAGAAGCTGGTCGGCGGCGGCTCCATGCAGATCGTGAACAACACGGTCCCCAAGGCGCTCAAGCGGCTCGGCTACCAGCCGGAGCAGGTCGAGGCGATCGTCGCCCACATCGCCGACAACGGCAATGTGATCGACGCCCCCGGCCTGGACCCCGCGCACTACGAGGTCTTCGACTGCGCCATGGGCGAGCGCTCCATCTCGGCCATGGGTCACGTACGGATGATGGCGGCGGCCCAGCCGTTCCTGTCCGGCGCGATCTCCAAGACCGTCAACCTCCCCGAGTCGGCCACCGTCGAAGAGGTCGAGGAGGTCTACTTCGAGGGCTGGAAGCTCGGCCTGAAGGCCCTGGCGATCTACCGCGACAACTGCAAGGTCGGCCAGCCGCTCTCCGCCAAGAAGAAGGAGGAGGAGAAGAAGGCCGAGGAGAAGCCGGCCGAGAAGGTCGTCGAGTACCGTCCGGTCCGCAAGCGTCTGCCCAAGGGCCGCCCCGGGATCACCACCTCCTTCACGGTCGGCGGCGCCGAGGGCTACATGACCGCCAATTCCTACCCGGACGACGGCCTGGGCGAGGTCTTCCTGAAGATGTCCAAGCAGGGCTCGACCCTCGCGGGCATGATGGACGCCTTCTCCATCGCCGTCTCGGTGGGCCTCCAGTACGGCGTGCCGCTGGAGACGTACGTCTCGAAGTTCACCAACATGCGCTTCGAGCCGGCCGGCATGACGGACGACCCGGACGTGCGGATGGCGCAGTCGATCGTCGACTACATCTTCCGCCGCCTGGCGCTGGACTTCCTGCCCTTCGAGACCCGCTCCGCGCTCGGCATCCACTCCGTCGAGGAGCGTCAGCGCCACCTGGAGACCGGTTCGTACGAGCCGGTCGACGAGGAGGAGCTGGACGTCGAGAGCCTGGCCCAGTCGGCGCCGCGCCGCCCGGAGTCGGCGGCGTCCTCGACGGCCGAGGTCGTCGAGGAGACCGCTGCCCCGGCCCCCAAGCAGGCGCACACCAACGCGGAACTGGTGGAGATGCAGCTCGGCATCAACGCCGACGCTCCGCTGTGCTTCTCCTGCGGCACGAAGATGCAGCGCGCGGGCAGCTGCTACCTGTGCGAGGGCTGCGGCTCGACCAGTGGGTGCAGCTGACACCGGCACCCTCGGGTGACTGATTGACGCGGGGTGGGGAACCGGAATTCCGGTTCCCCACCCCGCGTCTTCGTGCCCGGACTTCGTGCCCGGACCGCGCGGGTCGCCTCCCCGGACGGACCGCGCGGGGCCGCTCGCAGGATTCAGTGGAATGCCGGTGGTTGTCCGGCTTCCGACGGCGTTTTCACCGACGCCTCGGAGGGTGCGGTTTTTCAGGCACTCATGGCATTCAGGCACCCATGCTTTTCAGGCACCCATGACCGTGACGAACGTTTCCGGGTCGGTGTCGAAGCCCCGTACGGAAGAGTGGAACCGCCACTCGTCCGACTCGTCCCGTTCAAATTCCGCTATCACCGCCGCGGTGGCTCCGGCGACCACCGAGAAGTCGCCCGCCGCCAGTTCGTCGTAGCCCTCGTTGACGCGGAAGACGGTATTGGCTATTTCCCCGAACGTCTTGCGTCCGCCACGCTGCTGAATGGCCACGCCGACGACCACACGTGCGTAGGTGCCCGCCAACCGGTTCAGCTCCAGCACCAGAGCCTCGTCGGTGCCGAAGCCCAGGCCGGTGCGGCTGTCACGGCTGAGGATGATGGTGCCGTCGGGCGAGCGGCTGTCGAAGTGCACGAGGTAGTCGGGTGCCCCGCGCGGGTCGTCCTTGGTGTAGGTCGCGGCGATGAGGTCCAGGTCGTGGGCCGGAGTGCCCGCGGGGCTGGGGTCCCACTTGAGGGTCACTTCGACTTTGCCGATCCCTTTGTTGAGGCTGCTCACAGAGATCCCTTCCGGTGTTGCAACTCCCGGGCTGTGCGAGGCGCTCCACCAATGGTGTCACGTTCCGCAAGCCCTGCCCCGGCGGTCGGGGCGACGCCGTCCGGTCGGCAGGACTGGTACGCGTACTGCTACTCCGACGTGTTGAGTAGGACTGAAGTTCCATCAGTGACCCGTACGGAGTACGCGCGTCGGGGCGGGCGACGGTTGAGGCCCTGGTCAGGGCCGTTGTGTGGCCGCGCCGCGATATGGCCGTCGTAGGCGGCGAGTTGACGCCGGGCGGGACCGGTAGGCCGCGGGCCGCGGGTCGCGGCCTGTGAGTACGGAGTGCCGGTCAGGCGGCCATGTCGCCCCAAAGCCGCGCCAAATGGCTGTCCAGTGCGTCGAGCGCCGCCTCCGGGGCGAGGTGGCCGACCAGGACGTGGGTGGTCAGGCCGTCGGTCAGGGCGAGCAGGGTGCGCGCCTCGCGCTCCGCGTCGGGTGTCGCGGTGGCCTCGGCGATGAGGCGCGTGAACAGGCCGTGCAGGCCGGTGTAGTTGCCGCGCAGGATCTCGGCGAGCGCGGGGCTGACCGCGGCCTGGGCCACGAAGGCGAGCCAGACGCGCGCCTCGGCCCGGTGCTCGGGGCGCAGCAGGGAGATCTCGGTGGTCGCGTGTCCGAGTGCGGTGCGGGCCGATTGTGCGGGGGACTCGGCGAGCCGCGCCGCCACTCGGGCGGAGATCCGCGCTCCGATGTGGCCGAGCGCGAAGACCAGCATCTCCTCCTTGGTGCGGAAGCAGCGCTGCACCGCGCCCATGGAAACGTCGGCGCGCGCCGCCACGTCTCTGAGGGTGACGCCCTCCAGGCCGTGCTCGTCGGCGAGGAGGCAGACGGCCTCGGCGATCTGCCGGCGGCGGCTCTCGTGGTCCACCTGCTTGGGCATGGGGCGCTCCCGTAATCCGATGCGTGTGTATCGATGACAAGGGTACGATGTGATGCACTTGCATCGGAACGGGTGTGCGGCGGCCTGTCCGTCGCGGACGCCCAAGGACGAGGGAGCGCGAAGTGGGAACGCACCAGGCTCTGTGGGAACTGTCGGCCGGGGCCCAGGCGGCCGCCGTACGAAGCGGCGACGTCACCGCCGTCGAGGTGATCGAACGCCACCTGGAACGGATCGCCGAGGTCAACCCGGCCGTCAACGCCGTCACGCAGCTCCTCGCCGACCGGGCACGCGCGGCCGCGGCCGCGGTGGACCGGCGGCGCGCCACGGGGGAGGACCCGGGGCCGCTCGCCGGGGTGCCTTTCACGGTCAAGGAGACCACCGGCATCGAAGGGGTGCCGACCACGTACGGCGCGGAGCGCTTCCGCCACCACGTCGCGCACTCCGATGCGCCCCCGGTGGCGCGGCTGCGCGCCGCGGGCGCCGTCCCGATCGGGCACAGCAACATGCCCACGCTCATTCTCGCGGGCGTCCACACGCGCAGTGAGCTGTACGGGGACACCGCCAACCCCTGGGCGTCCGGTGTCACGCCGGGCGGGACCAGCGGAGGCGACGCGGCCGCCGTGGCCAGTGGCATGGCCGCGATCGGGCTGGGCAACGACTCCGGCGGTTCGGTGCGGATGCCGGCGTCCTTCTGCGGTGTGGCGGGCCTGAAGCCCACGTACGGGCGTTTTCCCGCCGACCACCGGATGGGCGCGGAGGATCCGGCGTTCGCCACACAGACGCTGGTGGTCGACGGGCCGCTGGCCCGTACGGTCGGCGACCTGCGCCTGGCGTACGAAGCGCTCGCCGGCACCGATCCGCGGGACCCGAGGGCCGTGGCGGTGCCTCTGTACGGTGCGGAGATCCCGCGGCCGATGAAGATCGCGATGGTCACCGACCCGGGTGGCGCGGGGGTGCACCCCTCGGTCCGCAAGGCGGTCGAGGACGCTGCTGACGCGCTGCGCGACGCCGGGTACGAGGTGTGCGAGGTCCCGGACGTACCGCGTCTGGATGAAGCCCTGGAGGTGTACGGCCGTATGACGTTGGCCGAATTCGCCCCTACCTGGCCCGTGGTGCGGAACCTTCTGGGCAAGGAAGGGCACCGGTACATCGAGATGTCGATGGAGGCACGGGACGCCGTGCCGACGGACGTGCCGGAATACCTCCGCCTGACCGGCGAGCGGCTCGGCATCCAGCGGGCGTGGGCCGAATTCCTGGACACCTATCCACTGGTGCTGGGGCCCGTCTTCACCGAACCGCCCTTCGAGCCGGGGCTGGAGGTGCGCGACCTGGAGGGGCACGCGCGTGTCCAGCGGGCGATGCGCCTGTGCACGGCCACGAGCTTCGTGGGTGTACCGGCGGTGGCCGTGCCGACCGGAGTGGTCGCGGGGCTTCCGTACGGCGTGCAGCTCATCGGCCGCGCCTACCGGGAGGACCTGTGCCTGGAGGCTGCCGAGGCCGTGGAGCGGAGGCTCGGAGTGATCACTCCCATCGACCCGCGTCCGTAGGGGAGTTCGGGGTGAGGGGAGCGTGACGCGCGGTGATGCCGGGCCCCGTTGGGCCGTACGATGGCGCGGTGCTGGTCAAGTGGATTAGATGCACGGTCGTGGACCGCCGGGGGTTCGAGAGAGGGCAGCGCAAATGGGCGGGGCTGCTCGGTGAGCCGGGCTTCCGTGGGCAGGGCGGCGGGTGGAGCCGGACCCGGCCGTCGGTCGCGCATCTGGTCGCCTTCTGGGAGAGCAGGGCGTTCTACGACTCCTTCATGGCGCGCTCGCACGACCGGCTGGCGGCGTCCCAGGTGGGCACCTTCAAGGACTCCCGGGTCCGCCTGTTCGAGTACGAACTCGACGTGAAGGTGGGCTTCCGGCCCGTGTTCGCCGACGCCGACGTACTGCGGATGGCGCACTGCCAGGTGCGTGCCGACCGGGTCGAGCACTTCATGCTGATGCAGGAGAAGGTGTGGAATCCGGCCATGGCGGGCTCCCCGGGGATGCTGCGCGGGTTGCTGGGGCGCGCGCCGGGGGAGGAGTTCCTGATCCTGTCGATGTGGGAGTCGGCGGCCGAGCGGGGGAAGTACCGGCCGGAGCGGGTGGAACGGCTCGGCCTGCGCGCGCAGACGGAGGCCGACGTGCGGGCCGTGACGGGTGATGTGGCCGATCTCGAACCGTCGTGGACGGTGTGAGCGGCACTGCTGCCGCCGGAGGTGTGCGCGCCCTGTTTCCGGGGGTGCATGCATCCCCGCTTCCGGTGGTGCGTGCACCGCGTCCCCGCTTGCGGTGGTGCGCGCATTCCTGCTTCCAGGGGTACGGGTGCCTCTGCTCGCGGCGAGGCGAGCACCGGCGCGAGCCTCGCCGCGGGCGGTCGGTTCCCGGCTGTGCGGGCGCTCGGCTCACGGCTACGTGGTCGCGTCCTTCTCTTCCGATGCGGTGGCGCCGCTGTCTGACGCGGCGCGCGCCGCGTCCCTCGGCGGGGTGAAAATTCCGGCTTGCGCGGCTGCCACGGCCGCTGCGGCAGCCTGGTCGGCGGTGTGCTCGTCGACCGGTTCGCGGGTGATGAAGAGGCGGAAGAAGAGCGGTGCGCACGCGGCGCGCGAAAGCGCTCCGGCGTCGATGCCTTCTTCTCGGGCGGCCGGCAGCTCGCCGCGTTCGACCGCGCGTTGCACCAGGGGCTCGCAGCGCTTGAAGCGTTCCCCGTAGTAGGCGCTCAGCGCGTCGGCGGCCCGCTGCGACTGGAAAGCGGCCGCGATGATCGCGGAGCCGGACACCGATGTGGACGGGTCGGTGAACGACTCCACCACCTCGCGGGCGAGCGCCCGCAGATCGCCTTCCAGCGACCCGGTGTCGGGTGGTGTCCAGCTGTCTTCGCCGGCCAGGTCGAGCGCGTCGGCCAGCAGCCCTTCGAGGCTGCCCCAGCGGCGGTAGAGCGTCGTCTTGTGCACCCCTGAATGCTCCGCGACGTACTCGACGGTGAGGCCGGGGTAGCCGTGTTCGACCAGTCCGGCCAGCACGGCGTCGCGGACGGCGGTGCGGGTGCGGGCGGTGCGCCCGCCCGGGCGACGGGTGCCGGGGCCGGGGGCGGGAGACTCCGGGACTTCGGGCAACTGCAACTCCTGTTGTATTAGTGCGGCGACCGTGCCATCATCGACGTAATGCTACAAGCGTAGCGTTTGAGTTCGTGGTGCGGTGTCGCACCTACGAGTCGGGGGGCCCGCATGACCACGCAGATCTCGCTTCACGAGGTGACCAAGTCCTACGGCGACCGGCTTCTGCTGAACGGCGTCTCCCTCTCGGTGCGCCCCGGCGACCGGGTCGGCATCGTGGGGGAGAACGGTGCGGGCAAGTCGACCCTGCTGCGGATCGTGGCGGGTCTCGAACGACCGGACGACGGTCGCGTCGTCCTGACCGCCGACGGCGGCACGGGGTACCTCGGTCAGGTCCCCGACCTGCCGTCCGACTGCACGGTCGGTCAGGCGGTGGACGCGGCCCTGGCGGAGTTCCGTGACATGGAAAGCCGACTGCGCGCGCTGGAGGCGCGCCTGGGTGCCGGGAGACCGGAGGACATGGAGGAGTACGGCCGGCTGCTGGGAATCTTCGAACTGCGCGGTGGTTATGAGGCCGACGCGCGTGTCGACAAGGCGCTCCACGGCCTCGGGGTGGGGCACCTGGAGCGGGACCGGCCGTTCGGCAGCCTCTCCGGCGGCGAGCAGGCCAGGCTGGGCATCGCCTGTCTGATCGCCGCGTCACCCGAGGTGATGCTGCTCGACGAGCCGACCAACCACCTCGACGCGGAGGCGCTGGACTGGCTGGAAGGCGCGCTGACGGCCCACCGTGGCACGGTCCTCGCGGTCTCGCACGACCGTCTCTTCCTGCAACGCGTGGCGGGCACGATCGTCGAGGTCGACGCGGATCGCCGGACCGTCGTCCGGTACGGCGGCGGGTACGGCACCTTCACCGCCGCCAAGGCCGCGGCCCGCCGCCGCTGGGAGCAGGAGTACGAGCAGTGGTGCGCCGAGACGGCGCGGCTGGCGGAGTTCGCGGCGGGCACCGCGCGTGACGTCGCCCAGGGACGGGTGATCAAGGACAACAACAAGATGGCGTACGACCGGGCCGGCGGGCGGGTCCAGGCGTCGGTGGCCGGACGGGTGCGCAACGTCCAGGAGCGGCTCCGCCGGCTGCACGCGGCTCCGGTGCCCGAGCCGCCCGAGCCCCTCCGTTTCCGCGCCGGCCCGGCGACCGGGGACGCCGAGGGCGCGCTGGTGGAGCTGGACGGCGTACGGGTGGGGGACAGGCTGTCGGTGGACGCGCTGACCGTCGCCGCAGGGGAGCGGCTGCTCGTCCACGGAGCCAACGGCGCGGGGAAGAGCACACTGCTGCGGGTGCTCGCGGGGGTGCGGGAGCCGGATGCGGGCACTGTCGCGCGACGGGGTCGTATCGGCTATCTGGCGCAGGAAATACCGGTCTCCCGGCCGCGGGAGCGGTTGCTGTCGGCCTTCGGCCGCGGCCTGTCCGGTGATCCGGAAGAGCTGGCCGAACTTCTGCTGTCGTCCGGCCTGTTCCGGAAGGGCGATCTGCAGGTGCCGGTGGGGTCCCTCTCGACAGGACAGCGGCGTCGGCTGGCCCTGGCGCGCCTGCTGGCCCGCCCCGCCGATCTCCTGCTCCTGGACGAGCCGACCAACCATCTGGCACTCGGCCTGGTGGAGGAACTGGAAGCGGCGCTCGCCGTCTGGCCCGGTGCGCTGGTCGTCGTCTCGCACGACCGGCTGCTCGGCCGCCGGTTCGGCGGCCGCCGGTGTGAGATACGGGCCGGGAGGGCGGTGTGCACCGATCGGTGACCGAAGGCCGACCAGGGGAAACGGACGGTGACGGTGTGCCTGCCCCGGCGGCAACGGGGTACCGGGGCATGAGGCATGTACAGAGCAACCGTTTTAGGGTGGCGGCATGGCACGGCCCCGACGCATCGTCCTCATCCGCCACGGAGAATCGGAGGGGAACACCGACGACACGGTCTACGAGCGGGAGCCCGACCACGCGCTGAGCCTGACGAAGGACGGGCTGCGGCAGGCCGAGGAGGCCGGCGGTTCGCTGCGTGCGATGTTCGGCGACGAGGGGATCTCCGCGTACGTGTCGCCGTACCGCCGTACGCACCAGACCTTCCAGGCGCTCGGGCTCGACATGGACCGGGTCCGGGTCCGGGAGGAGCCGCGGCTGCGCGAGCAGGACTGGGGGAACTGGCAGGACCGCGAGGACGTACGCCTGCAGAAGGTCTATCGCGACGCCTACGGTCACTTCTTCTACCGCTTCGCGCAGGGGGAGTCCGGTGCCGATGTGTACGACCGTGTGGGCGCGTTCCTGGAGAGCCTGTGGCGCAGCTTCGAGCAACCGGACCACCCGCCCAACGTCCTGATCGTCACCCATGGGCTGACCATGCGGCTCTTCTGCATGCGGTGGTTCCACTGGTCCGTGGCGGAGTTCGAGTGCCTGTCCAACCCGGGCAACGCGGAATGGCGCTCACTGCTGCTCGGCCCGCACGGCCGGTACACGCTGGACCGGCCGTTCGAACGCTGGTGTGAACCGGAGTCGTACGGCACCACCGGTTAGAGTGCACACCGATGAGCGCCGACCACCGTGACGCAGACCGCTTCGAGCGGGCCCTCGACAGCCTGCGCGGACTTTCCCTGGGCGATGCCCTCGGCTCCCAGTTCTTCGTTCCCGCCAACTACCCCAACCTCAAACGCCGTGAGCTGCCGCCGTCGCCGTGGCAGTGGACCGACGACACGGAGATGGCCTGTTCGGTCGTCGCCGTGCTCGCGGACCACGGCCGCATCGACCAGGACGCCCTCGCCCGGTCCTTCGCCGACCACCACGACTTCGACCGCGGCTACGGCCCGGCCGTGAACCGCATGCTCCGACTGGTCCGGGAGGGCGGCGACTGGCGCGAGCTGGCCTCGGCGCTCTTCAACGGCCAGGGCTCCTGGGGCAACGGCGCGGCCATGCGCATCGCCCCGCTCGGCGCCTGGTACGCGGACGACCCCGAGCAGGCGACGCACCAGGCCGAGATCTCCGCGTACACCACTCACCAGCACCGGGAGGCGGTGGTCGGTGCGATGGCGGTGGCCGCCGCGGCCGCGCTGGCCGCCGCCCCCGGCGGCGCCCCGGCCCCCGAGGCGCTTCTGGACGACGTCCTGGCGCTGATCCCGCGCAGTGCCGTACAGGCCGGTCTGCGGCGGGCCCGGGACATGCTCGACTACGGCAACGCCGGCACGGTCGCCGCGGTGCTGGGCTGTGGGCGTCGGACCAGCGCCCACGACACCGTCCCGTTCACGCTGTGGGCCGCCGCGCGTCACCTCGGCGACTTCGAGCAGGCGCTCTGGGCCACCGCGCAGGCGGGCGGAGACGTGGACACGACCTGCGCCATCGTGGGCGGGATCGTCGCGGCCGGCGGTGCTGCCCCGCCCCAGGACTGGATGGACCGCACGGAACCACTCCCGAGCTGGATGCCGAAGCTCTCGGGCTGATCTCTGGCTGTCCGGCGGAGCCTTTAGCGGGGGAGGCCCGGGCGTCGGCCGGGCCGTGGCTCTCCGGCCGGGCCCGGCGCAGGAGGCCAGGCCAAGCCGCGGCCGGAGATCAAGGATGCCCGTCGGGCGCGTAGTTGATCTCCCCTCGCCGGGAGGGGGCGCCGGTGCGCCTGAGGTGCCGCCTCCCGGAAGCGCCTGATCGCAAAGCCGCTGGTCAGCCCCTGCGTCCCCGTTCCGCGCGGGGTGCCAAGGGTGATCGGCGACGGCAGTGGGACGGTCAGGCGGCACCCGGTGCGCACGGCCGCCACGATTAGGCGTACGCTTGCTGGCGCCATGCCGTACGAGCCCCCAACCCACACCGTCGAGCGATCGCTTCGCGCCACCACGGGCGCCAAGATCATCGCTGGGGTGGACGAAGTCGGACGCGGCGCCTGGGCCGGCCCGGTCAGCGTCTGCGCAGCCGTCACCGGACTGCGCCGCCCACCGGACGGACTCACCGATTCCAAGCTGCTGACACCCAAGCGACGCAACGAACTCGCGGAAGTGCTCGACGGCTGGGTCACGGCGCACGCCCTGGGGCACGCCTCCCCGGAGGAGATCGACGAGCTGGGCATGACCGCGGCACTCCGGCTCGCGGCCGTACGCGCCCTGGAGGCGCTGCCGGTCCGTCCGGACGCGGTCATCCTCGACGGCAAGCACGACTACCTCGGCGGCCCCTGGAAGGTCCGGACGGTCATCAAGGGTGACCAGTCCTGCATCGCGGTGGCCGCGGCCTCCGTGCTGGCCAAGGTCCGTCGCGACACGATGATGGGTGAACTGGTGGGCGTACACGCCGACTTCGCCTTCGCGGACAACGCCGGCTACCCGTCGCCGGCGCACCGTACGGCGCTGGAGGAGTACGGCCCCACGGCCCACCACCGGGTGTCGTGGTCCTACATGGACGCCCTGCCCCGCTGGCGTCACCTGAAGAAGGTGCGCAGCACCCCCGAAGCAGCCGCTCTGGAGGCCGGTGGCCAACTCGGCTTCGACTTCTGAGCGGTGCGGGCATCAATTCGGTACCCGATGACGTGTTCCGCACCTACGTTTGATAGACATCCTTTTATGCCTCTCATCCCCGAGGAGCCTCAGATTCACGAGAGTGTCCCGGGTCCCCGCGCAACTCCGGCCGCCGGCCGCACCGCGTCGACCCCCCGTCCTGTTCCTGGTCCCGGTCCCCGCCCCGCGCCTCCGCGCGGTGCCCCCGCGGCCAGCGCCCGCCCCGGCAAGCCCGGACCCGCCACGCCGTCCCGCGGGCCGGCCGGCGCTCCTCCGGCGCAGCGCCCGGGCCCCCAGCAGCCCACTGCGACCGCCGGTGCCGCCGGCGCCGCTTCCGGAGCGCAGATCCAGCTGATCCCGGCCCCGCAGAACGGCGCGCTCGACGCCGCCGAAGAGGCCGTCGATCTGCTGCTGGACTCCGGACGCGCGCCGAGCGACATCCTGGTGCTCACCACCGGTGAGATGCACCCGTGGGCCGCGCACGAACTGTCCTTCGGCGAAGCGGCCTACTGGGCGCAGCAGGATGCCGCGGACGACGTGTTCTACGCGGACGCCGCCGCCGAGCGTGCGACCGGACGGCCCGTCGTGGTCGTCGCGGTCAACGGTGGCGCCGAGCAGACCGTCGCCCAGGCTCTGCCCGCCGCGATGACCCGGGCCGGTGCGCTCCTGGTCGTCTGCGGTGACCCGGAGCGGATCAACGCCCTCCTGGGCGTGAACGCCTGACCGGCGCAATCAGGGGGTAGCCCGGCGGCCACGGGCCGTCCGGGCATCTCGTGCCGGAGGCGCGGACGTCAGCGGGCCGCGGCGCGCCGTCGCGCCTCCAGTGCGCCGGCCGCGCCGCGCCGTGGTGTGCGCCGTCCGTCGTTGTGCGGCGGTTCCGAAGGGGGCCGCGGTTCTGCGGCGTACGGCTGCGGGCCTGTCACGTGCGTCCGTTCCGCGGAACGGGACCGCTCCACCGGAGCGCCTCGTTCCGGTGAACCGGGCGATGGTGGTCCGGACCGCCGTGTTCCGCCGGTGCGCCCGGGCGCTTCCGGCAGCGCGGCGCTCTCGGCGTGCCCCGTATCATCCGGCGGGACCCGTTCCGATGCCGTTCGCCGCTCGCCCGGACCGTGCGATTCCGGTACGGGGTACTGCTGTTGCCCCGTATCGCGAAGGTGGGCGGGGTGTGTGACGGAGCGCGGCCGCCGGCCGCCGCGCCCTTCGCCCAGCACTTGCCAGCCGCCGCGGGTCAGCGTGATGTACGCGCCGCAGCGAAGCCCGTGCAAAGTGCACGCATCGCGCAGTCCCCACATCCAGGCACCGTCCGCCTCCGTCCAACGCGGGTCGCCCTCCCGGCAGTAGAGCAAGACGGCCGTCCGGACCGGTGCCCGTAAGCGCAGGTCGTGCGGTACCACCCGACGCAGCTGGGTCAGGAGCGCGTTGCGGAACTCCCAGCCGTCCGGGGCTGTGGCGCGCTGAACGAACGACGCGCTGGCGACGACACGTTCCTCGGGCCCGAGCACCGCCACGACGGCCGTCGAGAGGACCGGCAGGTGCCGGTCGTGCAGACCAACGACGACCTCACGCGGATTGCGCAGCAGGGGAATACCGGCCGACGCCCACTCGGACGGCTCCAGCATGCGGCTCAGCCGGGCGGCGGAATCGGCGGACGTGGGCAGGGAAACATCCGGGGGCTGGGCGAAGCCGAAGGTCACGGTCCTCCCTTCGTCTGCGCGTCCGCACACCGGGCGGCGGCGGGCCGTGCGGGCACGGCTCCGGACCGCCGTACCGGGCCGCGGACGGCGGGTACGGGGAAGCAGGTCCAATTCTTACGTTCGTACAGACATGCGGCAATGAACTCGTCGCGCCCAGGGCCGGAATCGGGCGCCGCGTCTGCTCCTTTCATGCCCGCCGCACGGGCCCCTGACGCCCGATCACCCCCTTCACCTCACCCCTGTACGGCAAGGACCAGCGGAAACACTCCGGCGGCTCCCGCCTGACGCAGCAGCCGGGCGGCCACGGCCAAGGTCCAGCCGGTGTCCGCGTAGTCGTCCACCAACAGCACCGGACCGTCCGCCGACGCCAGGGCCTGCGCCAACTCCGGCGGGACACTCAACGACCCGTGCAGCGCGCGCAGCCGCTGCGCGCTGTTGCTGCGCGGAATCCGGGTGTCCGGTCCGTGCTCCCCGTACGCCACCGTCCCCAGGAACGGCATCCGTCCGACGGCGGCGATGCGCTCTCCCAGGGAACGGACCAGCTGCGGCCTGGTGCGGGAGTCGAGCGTCACGACCCCCACCGGACGCGCCGGGGCGTCCGGGGCCCCCGAGGCCCAGCCTCCGGGGCCCTTCGCCCAGTCGGCGAGCACCGTCACCACCGCGGACGCGACATCGTCCGGAATCGGCCCGTCGGGGGCCTGCGCCGTGAGCATCGGACGCAGCCGGTTGCCCCACCCGATGTCGGAGAGCCGTCCCAGCGCACGCCCGGTGGCACCCTGCTCACCTGCCGGAATACGTCCCTTGAGATCGACACCGACGGCAGGCAGCCCGGTCGGCCACATCCGCCGCGGCTCGACCTCCACGCCCGGCCGTCCCAGCTCGCCGCGTGCCGCGTCCAGCGAGGCGGCGGACACCTCCGCGGTGAAGCGTGCTCCCGCGCAGTTGTCGCAGCGGCCGCACGGCACCGCGGCCTCGTCGTCCAGCTGCCGCCGCAGGAACTCCATCCGGCAGCCGGTGGTCGTGGCGTAGTCCCGCATGGCCTGCTGCTCGGTTTCACGCTGCCGTGCCACCCAGGCGTACCGCTCGGCGTCGTACGTCCACGGGCGGCCGGTCGCGGTCCAGCCGCCCTTGACCCGGTGGACCGCGCCGTCCACGTCGAGCACCTTCAGCATGGTCTCCAGGCGCGAGCGGCGCAGTTCCACCAGCGGCTCCAGGGCCGGCAGCGACAGCGGGCGGTCCGACCCCGCCAGGACGTCCAGTGTCCGGCGCACCTGCTCCTCGGGAGGGAACGCCAGCGAGGCGAAGTACTTCCAGATCGCCTCGTCCTCGCGGCCGGGCAGCAGCAGCACCTCGGCGTGCTCGACACCGCGCCCGGCACGACCGACCTGCTGGTAGTAGGCGATGGGGGAGGACGGCGAACCGAGGTGCACGACGAAGCCGAGGTCGGGCTTGTCGAAGCCCATGCCCAGCGCGGAGGTGGCGACCAGCGCCTTGACGCGGTTGCCGAGCAGGTCGTCCTCGGCCTGCTGGCGGTCCGCGTTCTCGGTCTTGCCCGTGTACGAGGCGACGGTGTGGCCGCGCTGCCGCAGGAAGGCGGTGACCTCCTCGGCCGCGGCGACCGTGAGCGTGTAGATGATCCCCGAGCCCGGCAGCTCGTGCAGGTGGTCGGCCAGCCAGGCCAGCCGGTGCGCGGCGTCCGGCAGCGGAAGCACGCCCAGGCTCAGGCTCTCCCGGTCCAGCGGCCCCCGCAGGACGAGCGCCTCGGCGGCCCCCTCGCCCGTGCCCAGCTGCTCGGCCACGTCGGCGGTGACCCGTGCGTTGGCCGTCGCGGTGGTGGCGAGCACGGGGACACCGGGCGGGAGGTCGGCGAGCATCGTGCGCAGCCGCCGGTAGTCGGGCCGGAAATCATGGCCCCAGTCGGAGATGCAGTGCGCCTCGTCGACCACCAGCAGGCCGGTGGCGGCGGCCAGCTTGGGCAGCACCTGGTCACGGAAGTCGGGGTTGTTCAGACGCTCCGGCGACACGAGCAGGACATCGACCTCGCCCGCCGCCACCTCGGCCTGGATCGTGTCCCAGTCCTCGGTGTTGGACGAGTTGATCGTGCGCGCGCGGATCCCGGCCCGGGCCGCCGCCTCGACCTGGTTGCGCATCAGCGCGAGCAGCGGCGAGACGATCACCGTCGGGCCGCTGCCGCGCTCGCGCAGCAGCGCGGTCGCGACGAAGTAGACCGCCGACTTGCCCCAGCCCGTCCGCTGCACCACGAGCGCGCGGCGGTGCTCGGCGACCAGCGCCTCGATCGCCCGCCACTGGTCCTCGCGCAGCCGGGCCGTACCGCCGGGGTCCCCGACGAGGCGGGAGAGGACGGCATCGGCCGAGGCGCGCAGGTCTTCGTTGCTCATGGCTCCATGCAACCCGATGCCACTGACAACGCGCGAACCGCCGCCCGAGGCTGTGGACAACTTCCGTCACCCGCGAGTTATCCACAGGGGTCGCGGCGGTGCGGCGGATCGCGGGATCTTCGAGCCATGAACCAGCACAGCGAATCATCCAGCCAGTCCGAGCAGCCCGAGCAGTCCGGGGGACCCGGTCAGTCCGAGCAGCCCGGTCAGTCCGAGCAGCCCGGTCAGCAGGATCGGCCCGGTCGGCTCGCGAAGCCCGAACGACCCGGCCGTTCCGACCAGCCCCGCCCGTCCGTACCGACACGCCCGCCCACCTCGGCCGCCCCGTCCCGGCCGACCTCGTCCGCCCACCCGGCCCTGACCGCTGCCACGACCGCCGGCACGGCCAAGGGCACCGAGGACGACGACGAGACCGCGGAGGCCAGGGTCACCCTGCGCGGGCCGGCCGAGCTGGCCGACGCGCTGCCGTACCTCCTCGGCTTCTTCCCGGACGACAGCATCGTCCTCGTCGGCCTGCACGGCGAGCGGGGGCGGTTCGGCAGCCGGGCCCGCCTCGGCATCCCGACCGACCGGTCCCAGTGGGGGTACGTGTCCGAGCAGCTCGCGGGCTCGCTCGTGTCGCTCGGAGAGGAGCGCCGCTCCCGCCCCGGAGGAATCATCGTCTACCTCTGTCAGGAACCGGCGCGGGGAGAGAGCGGCCGGGACGTGAAGGAGCGTCTCCGCCCGCTCGCGCAGCTGCTGCGCGTCGCCTGCGGGGCACTGGACGTCCCGGTGCTCGACGCGCTGTGCATCTCCGACGGCCGTTTCTGGTCCTACTGCTGTCCCGACTTCCGTTGCTGTCCCGCCGTGGGTACGCCCCTGACCCCGCCGGGTACGTCGGTGATGGCCGCCGCCGCTGCCTATGCGGGCATCCAAGTTCGCGGGTCACTGCGCGAGTTGGAGTCCCGGCTGGCCGCCTGGACCGGGCCCCGCGCGGCGGGGCAGACCAGCGCGCTGGACGCCGAAGCCCAGGCGCTCGTCCCGCGCATGATCGAAGAGGGCGCGGCGGCGCCCGTACGGGCGGAGACCCTGGCGCGGGCGAGCGACCTGGTCCGCCGGTTCCGTGAGGATGTGCCCACGGGCAGCCGTCGAGCCAGGGACGCCTGCGACGACGCACTCCTGACGGACACCGAAGCCGCCCGTGTCATCCTCGGGCTCCAGGACCGCGTGGCCCGCGACCGTGCGGCGGAGTGGATGGAGGGGCCCGACGCCGAGCCCTCGCTGCGCCTGTGGCAGGCGCTCTCCCGCCGCTGCGTCGGCGGCTACGCCGAGTACGCCGTGGCACCGCTGTCCCTGGCGGGCTGGGTCGCCTGGGCGACGGGGGACCAGCCGTCCGCCCGTGTCGCGCTGGGCCGTGCGCTCACGCTGGATCCCGAGTACCTCTTCGCGCAGCTGCTGCACCGCGGCATCAATCAAGGGCTGGACCCGGAGACACTGCGCCGCTGCCTGCGGGAAGAGCGGGACGAACGAGCCGATGGCGCGTCGGCGAGCGGTGTCGTACTGGCGTCCGGGCGTGACTCCGTACCGGTGCTCGTGGACGGCCCCGCGGCTGCGCCCGACCTGGCCCCGGGGGCGGCCCGGCCGGGAGGGACCGGCCGCGGTGACGGCGCGGAGCGGCCCGCCGTGCCGGACGGCCCCGGCAGGGCGGGGCGCCCCGGTGGCAGTGGACGTTGCGGCGGTTCCGACCGCCCTGGCGGTCCGCGCGGCAGTACCCGTCCCGCCGCCCGTACGAGCACCGGCCGGGGCGGGCGCCGCTCCGTCCGCAACGGTGACCGGAGCCGGCCGTGAGCCCGCCGACGCGCGAGCGCCGGCGTGACCTGGGCGCCGGCCCCGGCGTTCACCTCTGTGGCGCAGTCCGTTTGGAGCCCAGACCCCAGCAGGGAGCGCAGAGAGTGTCAGGCATGGTCCCCACCACTCAGCCGGCCCGCCGGGCACCCGGAGATCACCGTTCCGGGGTGCCCCGGCCACCGGAACCGCAGTCTGTCCACCGGACCTTGATCTGCGTGGCTCTGCCGGCGCTCGCCATCTCCTCCGAACAGGGCCAGCTCACCGGCCGGGGGACGGACGGCTTCTACCGTGCCGGGCGGCGCGTCCTGTCCCGCTGCCAGCTGATCGCGGGCGGCGCCGAACCCGTCATCGTGCAGGGCAGGCTGATCGCGTCGGACCGCGCGAGGTTCGTCGGGACGGTCCGTACGGCCGTCGACCGCGGCCCGGACCCCGAGATGCGCGTGGAACGGCTGCGGTCCGCCGACGGGGTCGAACGCATCACGTTCCACAGCAGCGCGCCGCGCCGGGTGCGGCTGCCGGTGGAGCTGCGGCTGGGCACGGATCTCGCCGACCTCGGCGCGATCGCCGTCGGTGTCGCCGGACCCGAACTGCCCGCCAGCGTGCACGGGTCGGGGTTGCGCTGGTCCGCCGCCGGGGCTCATGCCGTGATCGCCGCGACCCCGGCGCCCACGGACGTCATGGCCTCGGCCGGACTGCTGTGCTGGGAGCTGGACCTGCCGCCCGGCGGCCATCACACCATCGAGGTGCGGGTCCGGCTGGAGCATGCGACGTCGGGAGCCTCCGCCGGCCGGCCGGGTCCGCCGCTCCCGGCCACACGCGGCAGCGAGCAACCGCCTCGCCCGTGGTCGGCGGCGCGGCTCCAGTGCGACGACCCCCGGGCCGACGCGCTGCTGGCGGCAGGGCTCGACGATCTCCACGGCCTGCTGATGCGTGGTCCGGGCGCCCTCACGGACACGTACATCGCGGGCGGGGTCCCCTGGCGCTGTGGCCTCTCGCCGGCCGAGGCCCTCTGGGCGGCGCGCATGTTGCTCCCCCTGGGCACCCGCCTCGCGGCCAACACCCTGCGTACCCTCGCGCATGTCCAACTGACCGGAGCAGGGGCGGATTCCGGCCGAATTCCGGGCGCGCTGCGGGACGCGGGCCCGTACGCCCCACCCAGCTGTACGGGCGTCGAGGCGACGCTGCTGTTCCCCGCCGTCCTCGCCGAAGCCCGCCGCTGGGGCCTGCCCGACCGCGAGACGGAGCAGCTGCTCCCGGCGGCGGAGGGCTGCCTGAGATGGCTGCGTACGGCGGTGAGCGACGGGAACGTACCCGGCGACGGAGCCCTGAGCGGAGGCAGCGGCTACGTCCCCGATCCGGCGCCCGGAGGGCCGTACCGCTGCGCGACCCAGGCTCACGCGCACCGCGCCGCGCTGCTCGGCGCCGACCTCCTCGACGGCTGCGGCAGACCGGGAGCGCCCGCGCTGCGGGAGTGGGCGGCCGGCCTGCGGACCCGGTTCCGTGAGGAGTTCTGGGTGGAGAGCCGCAGCGGTGGCAGCCCGGCCGTACTGCGCACGCCGGGCGGCCGGCTGCTGCCGCACTTCGGTTCCGCGGCCGTCCACCTCCTGGACACCGGGCTGCTCGGCGGCGGGCGCACCGCCGTAGGCCTGCTCGACGCGGCACGCACGGAGCGCCTCGCCCGCCTCCTGGGAAGCCCGGCCATGGACTCCGGCTGGGGCCTGCGGGGGCTCGGCGCGATGGAGAGCGGCTACAACCCCTTCGGTCACCGCAGCGGCGCCGTCCGGGTCCACGAGACGGCGGTGGCCGTCGCCGGCCTGGCCGCCACGGGCCATGAGAAGGAGGCCGCCTCCCTGGTCCGCGGGCTCCTCGACGCGGCACAGAGCTTCGCCTACCGGCTGCCGGAGATGTACGCGGGCGAGCAGCGCACCCGTGACGGCGCCCCCGTGCCGCACCCCGCGGCCTGCCGGCCGGCCGCCGTGGCCGCGGCGGGCGCGGTGCACGCCCTGACCGCTCTGGCCGGGGTGCGCCCCGACGTCCCGGCGGGGACCGTGGCGGTCCGCCCGGTCGGCAGCGCGCCGCTCGGTGCCATGCAGTTCACCGGGCTCAGCGTCGCCGGGCAGCCGTTCGCCGTACGGATCAGCAGACTCGGCCTCGGCCTGGTCGAGGAGGCCGCGAATGGCTTGCAACTGGGGGCGTGAGATGCGTCAGGGCCTGATTATCGTCAGGCGGACGACTATGATCGCGCCATGCCTCCCTACGACCCGTCGGCCTTCCCCCCGTTCGCCGTTACCGTCGACCTGGTCGTGCTCACCGTACGCAGGCACGCGCTGTGCGCGCTGGCCGTGCGGCGCGGCGAGCCGCCGTTCCAGGGGCGCTGGGCCCTGCCGGGCGGGTTCGTGCGGAGCGACGAGGACCTGGAGGCCGCCGCCGCCCGGGAGCTGGCCGAGGAGACCGGGCTGCACGCCCACTGCCCGGCGGGCCCGCCGCCGCCCTACGGCGCGCATCTGGAACAGCTCGCCACGTACGGCGACCCCAAGCGCGACCCCCGTATGCGGGTGGTCAGCGTCGCCCACCTGGTGCTCGCACCCGACCTGCCGGCTCCGACGGCGGGCGGTGACGCCCACAGTGCGCGCTGGGCCCCGGTGGACACGCTGCTCGACCGGGACGGTGGCCTGGGCCGCGAGGGTGAGCAGTCCGCGCCGCTCGCTTTCGATCATGCCCGGATCCTCGCGGACGGGGTGGAGCGGGCCCGCTCGAAGATCGAGTACTCCTCGCTCGCCACCGCGTTCTGCCCCCAGGAGTTCACCGTCGGGGAGCTGCGCAGGGTGTACGAAGCGGTGTGGGGCGTAGTCCTGGACCCCCGGAACTTCCACCGCAAGGTCACCGGCACGCCGGGGTTCCTGGTGCCCACCGGTGGAACGACGACCCGTCAGGGAGGCCGCCCGGCCCAGCTGTTCAGAGCCGGCGGTGCGACCCTGCTCAATCCGCCGATGCTGCGTCCGGAGGTCTGAGCGGCGGGCCGCGCCGGTGCCGGGCTGCGTCGGTGTCGGGTCGCGCCGGTGGGGGATCTGTGTTCGCGAGGACTGCGGTCGCGTGGGGCTCGCCAGGGACGGGGTGCTGTAGCAGCGGGGTGGGTGACGGCTGTTCGGTGGTGGTGAGAGCGGGCGGCCTGCCGTGCGGCGGTCTGGCCGGCGGAGCGTGACACGCGTGGGCGTCAACTGGGGTGCATTACCGACAAAACGGACAGGCGGGGTTACCGTGACCAGGTGAGTCCCCACCTCCTCCCCGCCGCTTCCGTGAGGTCCCGCTCCCCGTGGGGGGCGCGATGATCCAGGCCATCGGGCTGACCGGCGGCTCCCGCGAGGGGCGGCGCCCCGCCGTCGACGACCTCAGCTTCGAGGCCCCCGCCGGCCGGATCACCGTCCTGCTCGGCGACGAGGGGGCCGGAAAGACCACCGCACTGCGGCTGATGCTCCAGCTGGAGAGCGGCCGCGGCGTCGCGCTCTTCCGCGGCCGTCCGCTGCACCGTGTGCCGAACCCGGCCCGCGAGATCGGCGTGGTCTTCGGCGATGTACCCGGTCACCCCGGCCGTACGGCGCGCGGGCACCTGCGGATGCTCAGCGCCGCGGCGGGGGTCCCGGCTTCCCGGGCCGACGACGTCCTGGATGTCGTCGGCCTCAGCGGCCTGGCCGACGAGAAACTCGGAGCCTTCTCGCGGGGCATGGACCGCAGGCTCGGCCTGGCCGCCGCTCTCCTCGGCGACCCGCACACCCTCCTCCTCGACGAGCCCTCCCGGGACGTCTCCCCGCGTGAGGCGGCGTGGCTGCACGGGCTGCTGCAGGGCTATGCGGCGCAGGGCGGTGCCGTACTGGTCACCTCCAGCGACGCACGGGCAGCCGCCCGGCTCGGCCACCGGGTGGTCACCATCGAGGACGGCAGGCTGGTCGCGGACCAGACTGCCACCGACTTCGCCCGGACCCGGCTGCGCCCGCGCGTCGTCGTCCGCTCCCCGCACGCCGACCGGCTCGCGGCACTGCTCGTCGACGAGGCACAGCGCGCCCGCCCGGGGGCGGATCCGCAGGCGCGTCGTGCGGTCGAAGTCGTACGGGAGAGCGGGAGCCGTATCGCCGTCTACGGCAGCAGCTGCGCCGCCGTGGGTGACACGGCGTTCCGGCACGGCATCCTCGTGCACCGGCTCGCCGACGAGGTGGGGGACACCGGACCCGTCGCCCCGCTCCACCGCGCCGACGGCCGCGCGAGGAACCGCGCCGTACCGGCGGCCGCGAATCCCGCCGCAGAGGACGCGGCCGCGCGGAACCCGGTCGCGCAGGTCTCGGCCGCGCAGCATCCTGCCGCACCGTCTCAGGCTGCCCCTCCCCCTGCCCCTGCCCGTCCCGATGTTGCGGCCCCGGGCGGCACAGCTCTCGACGTCACCGAGGCGCATGATGCCGCTGGGTCTGTGGAGGCTACCGCGGCCTTCAGGGCTCCCGCCGGCCCCACAGCTCCCAAGCGCTCCGAGACGCACGCGGCATCGGCCACATCAACCGTCACTGCCGCTGTAGCTCCCCCCGCCCCAGCCCCCGCCTCGCCCTACACCCCCACCCCTCCGCCCGGCCCGGACGACGCGACGTCCTCCGCGTACGTACTCCCGTCGCCCGCCCCCACCCCGGCCGACCCGCGGCTCGCTCCCGCCGTGTCCGTCCCGGCGGGCCCGGACCTGGCGTCCGCCCCGCCCGCCCTGCCTCATCCGAGCGCCTCGCCCCTCCCCGCCTCACCAGCAGCCCGCCCCACCTCCACCTTCAAACCCCTCAGGCCCCTCAAGCCCCTCCGCACCTCCCTCCCCCCAGGCTCTCCCGGTCCCGCCCCGGCATCACCGGAAGACGCGGCCAGGAAGCTCGTCAGCCTGCGGCTGTCCGGCCGTGGCCCGGAATGGCCGCTGCGCTACGAACTCCGCCGCGCCACGACCGACCCCGCCGGTCCGGTCGTGATCGTGCTGGCGCTGGCGGTGGCATTGGTCTTCGCGCTGGTGCTGGCCCGTGCCGGGGACAATTCCCAGGTGCATGTGCTCACCGGTTGGCCGCGTCAACTTCCGTTCCCTCCGGTGGCACTCGCGGCCGGCCTGATCGGGGCGCTCTCCTTCGGCCAGGAGTTCCGCTACCCGGCGCTCGCTCCCGAACAGGGCACGGTGCCCCGCCGCCTCGGTCTGCTCGCGGCCAAGCTGCTGGTCAGCGGCGGCGCGGCGGTGCTGCTCGCGATCGGTACGCTACTGCTCGACGGCGTGGCGGTACACGGCCTGTTCGGTTCCGCGGGCCTGCCGCCAGGGGGCGACCTGAAGGTGCTGGCCGTCAGTTGGGCGGCTCTCCTGGCCGGTTGTGCGTGGGTGGGTGTGCTGGCGGCCGGTGTCTTCCGGTCCACCGCGACGGGGCTGGCCGTGGTCCTGGCCGTACCGGTGACCGTTCTCCCGCTCGTGCAGCACGCGTTGGCTGCTCCGGCAGCCCGGAGCCTGGTGGGATTCCCCGCGCGGTTGCGCTCGGCGGCTCTGGTGCAATGGCCGTCCGGGTTCGACCAGGCCGTCGAGGCGGCGCTGCGGCTGGCGGCCCAACCGGTGGCCGGCGCACTGGCGTTGTCGCTCACTGCGCTGGTCCTCGCCTATGCCCTGACCGCCCTGCGAAGGAGGGCCCGCTGACCGTCATGGGCCGCTTTCGCGCCCCGTCGGCGCGGCGATGGCCGAGGCCTCCCGTGGGGAGCACCTTTCTTTCCGATAAAGCGTCAATTGGGGAATGATGGGCGATCACCCTTTCGTGTGCTTTTCACCAAAGACCTCAAGGGGTCCGGGGGCGTCGCCGACAAATGATGCGTGAGTACCCTTGCGCACACCATGATGACCGCGGCTCGCCCCGCCGACACCGGCCTCGCCGGCCCGGGCGAGCTTGACCGCTACTCCTACGCCGCCGCGGGCGCGCCCGGCGCCGGCGGTGTCGCCCACGCTCCGGGCGCCGAGCGGGCCGACCGCGTGCCGCCCGTCTGGGACGGGCCCGAGGCGGACATGGCCCGGGCCGGCCGCCGTGCGGCGGGCAACCGCGGACGCGGGCTGCACGGCCAACTCGTCCAGCAGCTCGGCCAGATGATCGTCTCCGGCGATCTCGGGGCGGACCGTCCGCTCGTCCCCGAGGAGATCGGCCAGCGCTTCGAGGTCTCCCGCACCGTGGTCCGTGAGTCGCTGCGCGTCCTGGAGGCCAAGGGCCTGGTCAGCGCCCGCCCGAACGTGGGCACCCGGGTGCGTCCGGTCAGCGACTGGAATCTGCTCGACCCCGACATCATTGAGTGGCGGGCGTACGGCCCACAGCGCGACGACCAGCGTCGTGAACTGTCCGAGCTGCGCTGGACCATCGAACCCCTCGCCGCCCGGCTCGCCGCCGGCCACGGCCGCGACGACATCCAGCAGCGTCTCGCCGACATGGTCGAGATCATGGGCCACGCCGCCGCTCAGGGCGACGCGCTGACCTTCGGCCGCGCCGACGCCGAGTTCCACACCCTGCTGCTCCAGCTCGCCGGCAACCGGATGCTGGAGCACCTCTCCGGCATCGTCTCCTCCGCCCTGCACGTCTCGGGCGGCCCGTCCGGCGGCTGCGAGCGGCCCGCCGAGAAGACCGTGGGCCAGCACATGCGGATCGTCGACGCGATCGGCGCCGGCGACGCGGCGGGCGCCGAGTCCGCGATGCGCGCCCTGCTGACCGCCCACGGCGAGGCCGGCGGCCAGAGCGCCGGCGGTGCCGGGGATCACACCGTGCCGCCGCCCCGCGAGCACTGAGGAGCCGGTGCCGCCGAAGATCCCCGCCCACCCGGAGGCCCGTACCGGCCGGGAAGGCCCGGCCGAGAGGCGCGCACCCGTACGGGACGCGAGGCGCGTCCTTACGGGACGGAGGCCCGTCCGTACGGCGCGGACCGGCTGAGAATGTGCGGGCCACCCGGGCGCGAGGCGCAGACGCCAGGCGCGCAGAGTGCAGGGGGGCGCACGGGGCGTGCGGACGCCGGCGGAGCGCACGGACGCGGGCGCGGGGCCCGCGACGGTGCGCCGCCGCGAGTGAGCGGCGAGCGTGGGCCGATGTACGTCAGGCCGCCGGGCCCGGGAGCGTGATCCGGGCCCGGCGTTTGCTTGGGAGGATTGCGCACCGTAGAGGGGGGAATGTCTCGTTATGCGGTGTGACTCGGGCCACGCAGATTGGGCGTAACGCTCGCCGGGGAGGCGCGATGACTTAAGAGGTGATAGCCGAGGAGGGAATGCGAGCGGCGTTTTCGGCGCTGTTCAACTCCCCGGCTTCCCCTGCGCCGTCGGTCCATCCCCGCCGACGGTCGTCGGCTCCGATCCACCGTGGACGGGGTCGGAAGCCGTTTCCATCGTTCCGAGAGGTTGTTCGTGTCGGCCAGCACATCCCGTACGCTCCCGCCGGAGATCGCCGAGTCCGAGTCAGTGATGGCGCTCATCGAGCGGGGAAAGGCTGATGGGCAGATCGCCGGCGATGACGTGCGTCGGGCCTTCGAGGCTGACCAGATTCCGCCAACCCAGTGGAAGAACGTTCTGCGCAGCCTCAACCAGATCCTCGACGAGGAGGGTGTGACGCTGATGGTCAGTGCCGCAGAGGCGCCCAAGCGCACCCGCAAGAGCGTCGCAGCGAAGAGTCCGGCGAAGCGCACCGCCACCAAGACCGTCGCGGCCAAGACGGCCACGGCGAAGAAGGCCACCACCGCGGCCGCCCCGATGGGTGACGTGTCGTACGGCGAGGCCGAGGGCGGGCCCGAGAAGAAGGCGGTGGCCAAGAAGGCCGCCGCCAAGAAGACGGTCGCGAAGAAGACCGCCGCCAAGAAGACCGTGGCGAAGAAGTCCGCCGCCAAGAAGGACGTCGACGAGCTCCTCGAAGACGAGCCGATCGAGGAGGCGGCGCCCGCCGGCAAGGGCGGCGAGGCCGCGGCCGAGGTGCCCGAGGGTGCCGAGAACGCCGGGTTCGTCCTGTCCGACGACGACGAGGACGACGCCCCCGCGCAGCAGGTCGCCGCGGCCGGCGCCACCGCCGACCCGGTCAAGGACTACCTCAAGCAGATCGGCAAGGTCCCGCTGCTCAACGCCGAGCAGGAGGTCGAGCTCGCCAAGCGCATCGAGGCGGGCCTGTTCGCCGAGGACAAGCTGGCCAACTCCGACAAGCTGGCGCCGAAGCTCAAGCGCGAGCTGGAGATCATCGCCGAGGACGGCCGCCGCGCCAAGAACCACCTGCTGGAGGCCAACCTCCGTCTGGTGGTCTCGCTGGCCAAGCGCTACACCGGCCGCGGCATGCTCTTCCTGGACCTGATCCAGGAAGGCAACCTGGGTCTGATCCGTGCGGTCGAGAAGTTCGACTACACGAAGGGTTACAAGTTCTCCACGTACGCGACGTGGTGGATCCGCCAGGCGATCACCCGCGCGATGGCCGACCAGGCCCGGACGATCCGTATCCCCGTCCACATGGTCGAGGTCATCAACAAGCTGGCCCGTGTGCAGCGCCAGATGCTCCAGGACCTGGGCCGCGAGCCCACCCCGGAGGAGCTGGCCAAGGAACTGGACATGACCCCCGAGAAGGTCATCGAGGTCCAGAAGTACGGCCGTGAGCCGATCTCGCTGCACACCCCGCTGGGCGAGGACGGCGACAGCGAGTTCGGTGACCTGATCGAGGACTCCGAGGCGGTCGTGCCGGCCGACGCGGTCAGCTTCACGCTGCTGCAGGAGCAGCTGCACTCGGTCCTGGACACGCTCAGTGAGCGTGAGGCGGGCGTGGTCTCCATGCGCTTCGGCCTCACCGACGGCCAGCCGAAGACGCTGGACGAGATCGGCAAGGTCTACGGCGTCACGCGTGAGCGGATCCGTCAGATCGAGTCCAAGACGATGTCGAAGCTGCGTCACCCGTCGCGCTCGCAGGTTCTCCGCGACTACCTGGACTGATCCGGAAGCGGCCGTTCCGGACGGCCGTACGAGTGCATTGCGGGCCCGGTCCCCCTCGGTGGGGGCCGGGCCCGCGGTGTGTCCGGGTGCGTGATGCGCCCAACTGTCTCACCCTGGGTGTGCGAACACTTCCGCACAGTCAGGAGCGTGTATGCGTGCCTACCTCCGGGCCGTCCTCGGGGCCCTCGTCCTGATTCTCGCCGTACCGGTCACCGCGCAGGCGGACGCGGCGGTGGTGGGGGGCCGGCAGGTGAAGGTCTCCGACAACCCGTGGATGGTCGCCGTCGCTTCCCGCTCGCGGTTCGGCTCCGACCGCTCGGGGCAGTTCTGCGGCGGTGTGCTGGTCGGCCGCGCGACGGTGGTCACGGCGGCGCACTGCCTGAGCCGTGCGGTGCTGGGTGTGGAGTGGCAGCAGGTCAAGGACCTGCGGATCATCGTGGGGCGCGAGGACATGCGGGGCAGGGGCGGGGAGGAACTGGTGCCGCGGCGGGTCTGGGTGAATCCGTCGTACGACAGCTACAGCAATGCCGGCGACATCGCGGTCCTCACACTCGGCAAGCAGATGCCGAAGGGCCGGGCGCTCCCGATGGCCAAGGCCGGTGACGCCGCGTACAAGGCGGGTACGAAGGCGAACGTGTACGGCTGGGGCGACACCACCGGCAACGGCTCGTACGCGTCCACGCTCCGCTCGGCACAGGTCCAGATGTTCTCGAACGCGGCATGTAGCAGGGCGTATCCGGGCAATGCGGACGGTAGGTATCTGTCCGGTTCCATGCTGTGCGCAGGAGCGCCGAACGGTGGCCGGGACGCCTGTCAGGGCGACAGTGGCGGGCCGCTGGTCGCCCGCGGGCGTCTGGCGGGACTGGTGTCCTGGGGGACGGGCTGCGGCAGGGTGGGCAAGCCGGGCGTCTATACGCGCATCTCGGCGATGATCAAGCATGTGACCGCCCACGGGGCCGGCTGAGGGCCGCGGAGTGGGTGTCCCGGCCCGAGGGGCGGAATCCGGGGCGGCAGGGCCTGAGGGTGCCACGAGGGGCGCGTGAGGGTGCAGCCGTCGCGGCGCTGCCAGAGGCGCCGGCCGACGGTGGCGGAAGTGCGGGAGCAGACGAGTGCGGGCGGTCCCCCGGTGGTGCCGGGGGACCGCCCGCCGCACGGCCCTAGGCCGCTACTCGCTCGTCGTCGGATGCGATGTGTCAGCGCTCCTCATCGGAAGCAGACGCGGGAGAGGCGGTCAGCCGCTCCGTCTCGTCCTGTATTTCCGCGGCGATCTTCTTGAGTTCTGGCTCGAACTTGCGGCCGTGGTGGGCGCAGAAGAGCAGTTCGCCGCCGGACATCAGAACGACGCGCAGGTATGCCTGGGCGCCGCAGCGGTCGCAGCGGTCAGCGGCCGTCAGCGGGCTCGCGGGGGTCAGAACAGTAGTCACGTCGCCTCTTCTCTAGCTCGACGAGCTGTCGTACCAGGGTCAACATCCAACCAGGCCGAAAACGTTCCCGCTCGTGCCTATTCCCTGAAAATTTTTTTCCAAGGGGGCCGGGTGTTGCCGGGTGGCGGCGAATGAGCCGTATTGCGTGGTGGTCTGATTCACGTTGGTTGCTGGGCTTTTGTCCTCCCGGCTGGCTTGCCGGTTGTTCAAGAGGACGTGCCCGGAGCCTAAATGGTTCATGCCTCGAAGGGAACGTGATGTGCGCGGCACTGCGCTCTCACTCCAACGAGGGATCGAACACCTGAACGAAAGTCTACTACCATGGACACCGTCACGGGTGGCGTCACATCGGCTCTACCGGGCCTCGGTACGCTCTCACCGGCGACACCGCCACGACCGGGTCCGCGGAATGCGGACCACCAGTAATTCAGCGAGGAGCGAACCGCGTGACCGCCGAGATGTCCGTGCCGTCCACCGCCGTGCTGACCGGGGCTGACCGGGACGGGTCCAACTACACCGCGCGGCATCTGCTCGTCCTGGAGGGACTGGAGGCCGTCCGCAAGCGCCCTGGCATGTACATCGGCTCGACGGACAGCCGTGGCCTGATGCACTGCCTCTGGGAGATCATCGACAACTCCGTCGACGAGGCGCTGGGCGGCTACTGCGATCGTATCGACGTCGTCCTCCACGACGACGGCTCGGTGGAGGTCCGGGACAACGGCCGCGGCATCCCGGTCGACGTGGAGCCCAAGACCGGCCTGAGCGGCGTCGAGGTCGTGATGACCAAGCTGCACGCCGGCGGCAAGTTCGGCGGCGGCTCGTACGCGGCCTCCGGCGGTCTGCACGGCGTCGGCGCCTCGGTGGTCAACGCGCTCTCCGCCCGGCTGGACATCGAGGTGGACCGCAACAGCAAGACCCACTCGATCAGCTTCCGCCGCGGCGTGCCCGGCATCTTCACCGAGTCCGGCCCCGACGCCCCCTTCGATCCGGCCAACGGCCTGCTCAAGGGCAAGCGCATCCCCAAGACCCGGACCGGCACGCGGGTGCGGTACTGGGCCGACCGGCAGATCTTCCTCAAGGACGCCAAGCTCTCCCTGGAGACGCTGCACGCGCGGGCGCGCCAGACGGCCTTCCTGGTGCCCGGCCTGACCCTCGTCGTACGGGACGAGCGCGGCGTCGAGAGCGAGGGCCCGACGGAGGAAACCTTCCGGTACGACGGCGGCATCAGCGAGTTCTGCGAGTACCTGGCGCAGGACAAGGCCGTCTGTGACGTGTTGCGGCTGACCGGGCAGGGCACCTTCAAGGAGACCGTGCCGGTCCTGGACGACCGTGGCCACATGACCCCCACCGAGGTGACCCGGGAGCTGGGCGTCGACATCGCGCTGCGCTGGGGCACCGGCTACGACGCCACCGTCCGGTCCTTCGTCAACATCATCGCCACCCCCAAGGGCGGCACGCACGTGTCCGGTTTTGAGCGGTCCGTAGCCAAGACCGTCAACGAGGTGCTGCGGTCGGCCAAGCTCCTGCGCGTCGCCGAGGACGACGTCGTCAAGGACGACGCCATGGAGGGGCTCACCGCGGTCGTCACCGTACGGCTCGCGGAGCCGCAGTTCGAGGGGCAGACCAAGGAGGTGCTGGGCACCTCGGCCGCCTCCCGGATCGTCGCGCAGGTCGTCGCCAAGGAGCTCAAGGCGTTCCTGACCTCCACGAAGCGGGACGCCAAGCAGCAGGCCCGAGCCGTCCTCGACAAGATCGTCGCGGCGGCCCGTACCCGCATCGCGGCCCGGCAGCACAAGGAGGCCCAGCGCCGTAAGACGGCTCTGGAGTCCTCCTCGCTGCCCGCCAAGCTGGCCGACTGCCGCAGCGACGACGTCGAGCGCAGCGAGCTGTTCATCGTCGAGGGCGACTCGGCGCTGGGCACCGCCAAGCTGGCGCGCAACTCCGAGTTCCAGGCGCTGCTGCCGATCCGCGGCAAGATCCTCAATGTCCAGAAGTCGTCGGTCTCGGACATGCTCAAGAACGCCGAGTGCGGTGCGATCATCCAGGTCATAGGAGCGGGTTCCGGCCGCACCTTCGACATCGACGCGGCCCGTTACGGCAAGGTCATCTTCCTCGCGGACGCCGATGTCGACGGCGCGCACATCCGGTGCCTGCTGCTGACGCTCTTCCAGCGCTACATGCGTCCGATGGTCGAGCAGGGGCGGGTCTTCTCGGCCGTGCCGCCGCTGCACCGGGTCGAGCTGACCCAGCCCAAGAAGGGCCAGGACAAGTACATCTACACGTACTCGGACAACGAGCTGCGCCAGACCCTGCTGGAACTGCAGCGCAAGAACATCCGTTACAAGGACAGCATCCAGCGCTACAAGGGTCTGGGCGAGATGGACGCCGACCAGCTCGCGGAGACCACCATGGACCCCCGCCACCGCACCCTGCGCCGGATCAACATCAGCGACCTGGAGGCCGCCGAGAAGGCCTTCGACCTGCTCATGGGCAATGAGGTCGCGCCGCGCCGGGAGTTCATCACCAGCTCCGCCTCCACGCTGGACCTCTCGCGCATCGACACGTGACGGGCCGCCGCGGGGGCGCGCGAAGCGCCTGCGCGCGCCGGTACGGGCGCCTGTCCACCCACGGGTGGACAGGCGCCCGCCGCGTTTTCCACCCGGAGCCCACCCGCACGCCGATCCGGCCGGTGGGGCCCGCTCCGTAGCGTCGGGACGGTTGTTGTTCCCCTGCCACGGAGGCCCAGGCCATGAGCGACTTGCTCAACGTTCTCGTCATCGTCGCGGTCATCGCGTTCGTCGTCGTACGGCAGTTCAAGCCGCAGCGGCTGACGTCGGAGGGCAGGCGCTGGTGGCTGCTGCCCGCCGTCCTCGCTTTCCTGGCGGTCCGCGAACCCGGCCTGATCGACCACGCGCACCCCGACGGGTCGGTCGCCCTCCTGGCCGTCGGCGTACTCCTCGGCCTGCTCACCGGTGCCGCCTGGGCCTGGACCCTGCGGATCTGGACGGACGCGGACGGGCAGGTCTGGTCCGCCGGGCGCGCGGTCACCGCCGTGGCCTGGCTCCTCGGAGTGGGACTGCGTTTCGGCCTGTACGGGATCGCGGTGCTGGTGGGGATCCACCTGGGCACCCAGGCCACGATGCTGAGCGTGGCGGCCACGCTGCTCGCCCGTACGGGCACCCTGACATGGCGCGCCCAGCAGCTCCGGCCGACGTACCGTGTTGCTGCCGGTGGCTGAGACCACGGTCCCGCGTCCCGGCCGTACGGGCCGGCGGCCCGGCCCCGGGAGCACCGTGCCGGAAGGATCGTTTGTGCCGCTGAATTTCTGGACGAGCTGGCCCTCGCGGGAAGCGCTCTCCCGCGATGCTTCGAGCAGGACACGGGTGTGGATCGGCAGGGCCATCCGCGCCGTGATCATGGCCGGTCTGCTGTGGAGCGCGCTGGCGGACCAGGCGTTCCGGGACACGGGAGCGGTGCTGGGGCTGGCCGCGGTCGCACTCTGCGGCCTGCTCCTGTGGGGATTCTTCCGTACGACCTTGGAGCACCGACTGTGGCCGGCGCTCGGCCTGCTGGCCCTTCTGGAGGCAGGCGCGTTCTGGTTCCACACGGAAGGCGCGAGAGTGCCCGCGGCCGTGGTGTGGGGCGCGTGCGCCGTCCTCTCGATGGCGCGGCTTCCGCTGGCAGTGGCCGTGCCGTGCATGGTGGTGTCCCTGGCCGCGTACGCCACACGCAGCCCGGACAGCTGGCTGTCGATCACGGCGACCGTCATCGGGCTCGGGCTGGCCGGATACGTCTCACGGCTGGACTCCGAGGCACGGGGCAACGCGCAGCGGCTGCTGGCCCAGGAGCGGGCCGCCCGTAAGGCCGAGGCCGAGACGGCCGCGCTGGCCGAGCGCGGCCGCATCGCCCGTGAAGTCCACGACGTGCTCGCGCACAGTCTGAGCGCGCAACTCGTGCACTTGGAGGCGGCGCGGCAGCTGATCCAGCGCAGCGGTGACCTGGAGGCGGACCGACAGCAGATCCTGGAGCGGGTCGTGGCGGCGCGCGGCATGGCCAGGGAGGGCCTGGACGGCACGCGTCAGGCACTGTCGGCGCTGCGCGGCGAGATGGCACCGGTGGAGGACTTCCTGCGCCATCTGACAGCCGCTGAGAACGCCCGCCTGGAGGTGACGGGGGAGCGGCACGAGCTGCCGCCCGAAGCCGGCCTCGCGCTGCGCAGGGTGGCCCAGGAGGCGCTCACGAACGTACGGAAGCACGCGCCGGGCGCGCGGGTGACCGTACGGCTCGCCTATGCGGAAGCCGAAGTGGAGCTGGAGGTACGCGATTCCGGGACGCGCAGGAGACCCCGCGGAACCGGGCCGGGGACCCTCGACGATCTCGGCTCGTCCGGTTCCGGGTACGGTCTGCTGGGGATGCGGGAGCGCGCCGAACTCCTCGGTGGAACGCTGGATTCCGGTCCTGCCGAGGAGGGTTTCGTGGTGCGGTTGAGGGTGCCGGTATGACGGCGCGCGTCGTGGTCGCCGACGATCAGACGGTGGTGCGTGAGGGCATCGTGATGCTGCTGGGGCTGCTGCCGGGCATCGAGGTCGTGGGCTCGGCCGGGGACGGCGAGGAGGCGGTACGGCTCACCGCCGAACTGGCCCCGGACGTCGTCCTGATGGACCTCCGGATGCCCCGCTGCGACGGTGTCGAGGCCACCCGGAGGATCCGGACGGAGCACCCGGGCACCGAGGTCGTCGTCCTGACGACCTACGCGGACGACGACCATCTCTTCCCCGCGCTGGAGGCCGGCGCCCGGGGCTACCTGACGAAGGACGCGGACGGCGACGAGATCGTCCGGGCCGTCGAGGACGTGCTGTCGGGCGCGGCCGGGCTGTCGCCGAAGGTGCAGCGGCGGCTGCTGGAGCGGTTCGCGGAGCCCGTGCGGACAGCCGCCCCCACAGCGCCGGCCGATCCCCCGGACGGGCTGACCGCGCGCGAGGTGGAGGTGCTGAGGCTGGTCGCCGAGGGACTGTCCAACCCGGAGATCGCCCGGTCGCTGCACGTCTCGAACGCGACCGTGAAGACCCACATCAACAATCTCTTCGCCAAGGCCGGGCTGCGGGACCGGGCCCAGGCGATCCACTACGCCTACCGGCACGGTCTCGCACAACCGCCCGGCTCGTCCATCACCTGATGGGGTGAAGAGCCCGCGAGAACGGCGCCCGGCCGTCAGACCCAGACGTAACGGTGTTCGGGGCGGCCGGTCTCCCCGTACCGGAGACTGAGGCGGACCCGTCCGGCCCGTTCGAGAAGCTTGAGGTAGCGCTGCGCGGTCTGCCGGCTCAGGCCCGCCTGCCGGGCCACCTCCTGGGCGGACAGCGGCGCGTCCGCCGAGCGCAGAACGGACCGCACCCGGTCGGCGGTGGCCGTCGAATGCCCCTTGGGCAGCTCCGCGGGGCCGGCGTTGACGGCACCCAGCGCCCCGAAGAGCCGGTCGACTTCGGACTGTTCGGCCTGGCCACCGCCCTCGAAGGTGCGGTGCAGGGCCGCGTAACCCTCCAGCTTGGAGCGGAGACCGGCGAACGTGAACGGCTTGACCAGGTACTGCAACGCCCCGTGACGCATGGCCGCGTGGACGGTCACGATGTCACGCGCCGCGGTCACCATGATCACATCGGTCTGCAAGCCGCGCTGCCGTAGCCGTGCGACGAGCTGGAGGCCGGTCTCGTCGGGCAGGTAGTGGTCCAGCAGGACGAGATCGACGGAGGCGGCCTCCAGGGCGTCCAGGGCCTCGGCGGCGGAGTGGGCGAGGCGGCTGACGCGGAAACCCGGGACCTTGGCGACATACGCGGCATTGATCTCGGCGACCCGTACGTCGTCGTCCACGACCAGTACGTCGATCATCGCGCGCCTCTTGAGCCGTCACCACGGCCGTCGCGCCTACGTCCCTCCGGGGCGCGTGCGCCCGCATCGGCGCCACCGCCCGGGATCTCCTCCGAGAGCGCGTCGGACAGCGCATCAGGGAGCGTGACGGTGAACTCCGCGCCACCGCCGGGGCTCCCGGTCACCTCGGCGGTGCCTCCGTACCGTTCGGCCAGGCGGCGTACGAGTGCGAGGCCGATCCCGCGCTGCCCGTGAGCAGGGGGTTCCTTGGTCGTCCAGCCTTCGGTGAAAATGTCCGCGCGCCGAGCCTCCGGCACTCCGGGTCCGTTGTCACGGACCCGGACGACCGCGGTGCGGTCCTCGGCGCGCATCTCGACCTCCACGCACGCCCCGGGGCTGCCTGCCGTGGCGTCCAGCGCGTTGTCGACCAGGTTGCCCAGGACGGTGACCAGGCTGTGCGGATCCACCACCCGGTCCGGCAGGCGGCTGCCGGGCGCGATGCTCAACGAGACGCCGCGCTCGGTGGCGACCGTCGCCTTGCCGACCAGCAAGGACGCCAGCAACGGATCGTGCACCCGCTCGGTGACCTGCTCGGCCGTCGCCCGGTGCACGCCCACCGCCTGGGTCACGAACTCCACGGCCTCCTCGTGCAGCCCCAGTTCCAGCAGACCGAGCAGAGTGTGGAGGCGGTTGGCGTGCTCGTGGTCCTGGGCGCGCAGGGCGTCGATGAGCCCCCGGGTGCCGTCCAGCTCACGGCCCAGCCGCTCCAGCTCGGTACGGTCGCGCAACGTCACCACGGCCCCTCCGTCGTCGGTCGGCATCCGGTTGGCCACCAGGACGCGCTGCCCGCTGACGGTGAGCAGGTCGGCGCCGCTGACCCGCCCGGAGAGCACTTCCGCGGTACGGCCGGGCGGCAGCGCTTCCGCCAAGGGGCGGCCGGTGTCCTCGGAACGCAGGTCCAGCAGGCGCTGCGCCTCGTCGTTCAGCAGACGGATACGGCCGTGCGCGTCGAGCGCGACAAAACCCTCCCGGATGCCGTGCAGCATCGCCTCGCGCTCGGTGAGCAGTGCGGAGATGTCCGAGAAGGCCAGGTCATGCGTACGGCGCTGGAGACGTCGGGCGACCAGGTAGGCGGCCAGCGCCCCGACGGCGAGCGCCCCGCCCGCGTAGGCGAGCAGCTGGGGCACGGTGCTGAGCAGCCGCTGCTGCACGCTCTCGTACGCGATGCCGACCGAGACGGCGCCGACGATCTTCCCCGCTTCGTCCCGCAGTGGCACCTTCCCGCGCGCGGAGCGGCCCAGAGTGCCCTCGTCGATCTGCATGACCTCGTGGCCCGCCAGGACGCCACGGGGATCGGTGGAGACGTGCCGCCCGATCTCGTCCGGATCGGTGTGCGACCAGCGCACTCCGTGCGTATCCATGATCACGACGTACTCCGCTCCGGTGGCACGGCGGATCCGTTCCGCCTCGTTCTGGACGGGGCCGCCGCGGCCCGGGCGGGAGCTTTCCAGCGCGTCGTCGAGACGTGACTCGGCGGCGGTGGTCTGGGCGATGGCCAAGGCGCGGCGCATCGCCTGGTCGTCGAGCTGGGCGCTGAGCGGAGCGAGGAAGAGGCCGGTGGCGAGCGCCGTGACGCCGGCGGCGATGGCCAGCTGCATCAGCAGCACCTGCGCGAAGACGCGGCGCGGCCAGCCCACGCGGAGACGCAGCGCCGACAGCACGGCACGCAGCGTCGACAGCGCGGCAGGCGGCCCGCCGCTCTCGGCCTTTTCGCTCATACGAACGAACAGTAAGCGGGGCGGGGTGTGGCTCGGTAGTCGCGGAGATCGTGGGCGGGGTGGCCGAGGCGCCTGTGGGCAAGTGGCGAGGCAGTTGTCCACAGGGCTTTCGCGAGCTTCCTCGGCGTGGTTAACCTCGGAGAGTCACAGAGAGTTACCAAACGCTAGCGATGGAGGGGCCGGCGGTCGGCGGGGAGTTCCACCGGTTCGGATCAAGGAGGGCGTCATGGGGGCGAAGGCGGCGGGCGGGGCTGGAAGGTGCCGCGGAGGGCTCGGGAGATGCGGAAAAGGCGGAGAGTACGGAGAACGACGGATCCGCAGAGGTCGCAGAGGGTGCGGTCAAACGCTTGGATCAGTTGAGCGGGCGTACGGAGAGCACGGCCATCCGGGCGGGTGTGCCGAGCGGAGAACCGCAGCTGACCGGCGCCGAGGTGCCGTCGGCGCGCTGCTGGACGGTGACCAGCCAGGACCGGCCGTCGCTGTGCGTGACGGTGACGACCCAGGTGGGGGCGGGCTCCTCGTGGCGGGCGGCCGCCGGGGGCATCGGGGCCGCCGCAGTGGTGTCCTTGCGGCGAAGCCCTTCCGTCGTCTCGTCCGCGTGATCACCGTCGCGGTCAGGAGGCGGTACGGATTCGCTGTGCACGACGTCGATCGCGTCCGCCCGGTCCTCGCCTGTCAGCTCGCGAACGGCGAGGTCGGCAGCCTGCGCCGGGCGCTCCCAGGTCGAGCGGCCACGGCAGTGGTCCAGGAGGATCCGACCGTCCCGTGCCGACGCCACGGCCTCCTTGACCAGCGGAGCGGAAGCCCGCCCGTAGGCGTAGCCGTACGGGAGGACGAAGAGGGTGGGGGAGAAGCGGTGACCGCCGATGTGGGTGACCTCCCACGCCTCGGTGCCGCTGTCGGCGAGTTCGGAGGCCAGCGGACGTCCGAGGACGGCGCAGCAGCGGTCCCGCTTGCCGTTGGTGCAGACGAAGACCAGCGGCTCACCGTCATACGCATCCCAGAGCCCACCGTGCTCGCCCGCGCCCAACCGGGCGAAGTCGAGGTGCAGCAGGGCTTCCGGGTCGGCGACGGAGGTGGTCCGGATCCAGGAGTGGCTGGGTGCGGTGTGGGCGAGAAAAGCCCTGCGGGCGGGGGCCCCGTGACAGTCCGCGTGCCGGCCCGGCCGGCGGACGAGGGCCACGCGTACGCCCGTGTTGTCCGCCGCCGCTTCCAGGGCCCGGCCGATGCGAGGGTCGAGGTGGCTCTCGGTCAGCGCTTCGGTGCCCCAGGGCCCGGTCTGCTCGACGAGCAGCCAGGTCCGGGCGGTGGCCGAAGTGCCCGCGACGGGCTCGGCGGCATCGCGGGAAGCGGTTGCGCACGTGCTCACATAGGTAACCCTAACCTGCCCCGGAGCGACGGGAATCCCGAACCGAAACCGCGTGCAGCGGGGACCGGAGACGCGCGGATCGGGAGACGTACAGGGAGTCGAGCGGGGTGGGTGCCGAACCGAATTGAGGATCGGGTTACTTCGCCGATGGGGCGCTTGCGGTTGTCGCTCGGGGCGGGCGTCCCCGGGACACGCCTCGCCACCCCGGTCTCGGCGCGCAGCCGACAGGCCAGCGCCTTGACCTCGGCGGCTTGCAGTGGTGTGAACGAGGCGGGACGGCCGCAGCCTCTGCGGTCTTTGATCCCGGGGAAGCCCTCCTGGACGAACCGGCCTCGCCGGCGGCGCGCGGTGTCCAGGTGCAGTACCGTCTCCCGGGCGATGCGCGCGTTGGAGCGTCCGCGAGCGCCGTGGAGCACCACCTGGGCGCCCGCACCCGCAGCTGGTGCTTGGTCTCGTGGCCGTAGGCCATCTTCTTCAACAGCACGCGTTCGGCGGCGCTCAAGGCTCTTCGGGCAGGCAGCGCGGACGGGCATGGCGGGCGAACCGATCGGCCGAAGTGGATCACTGGCACGCCACAGCCTGCCCCGCCCGCGGAGGCGGAGCCCAGACGTCGTGGCTGGGCTCGGCATCCCGTGCCATGAGCACCGGGTGGGGGCAGACGGCCCTGACCGCAGTTGTGTGAAGGCCGGAGCGGCGACTGCCCGGAGGCCGTTGGGGCTCTGGGGATTCCGCCCACCCCCGCGTACGGCCAATGCTCCTGCTTCAGGGCCGGTAGACGCACTCCGCCAGCGTCGCGTGCTTCTTCCAGCCCAGCGTCTCGTACAGCGCGCGCCCGGCGTCGGTCGCGCCGAGAACGCCGAGGACCGCGCCCTCCTCCAGGGCGCGGTCGGCAAGCGTACGCATCACGAAGTCGCCCAGCCCACGCCGCCGATGGGCCTCCTCGGTCACCACCCGGTCCACGACCGCAGCTCCCCCGAGGGACGCCATCTGCCCCTGGGCCGCCTGCTCGCCCGCCGCATCCAGCACCCGAGCGTAGGTGACGGCTCCCATGGTCTCCACGGTCGCGGTGTACCCCTCAGGCGCGACCGGATCCGTGGCCATCAGGTCAACGGCCATCAGGTGGCCGCTCTCCTTCCAGGCCCACCCCTGGGGCAGCCAGGGCTCGATGTCCTCCGGCTCCGCGGGCATCTTCATCCAAGTCCGCGGCTCGGAGACCGAGGCCGTGGCGCTGCGGATCGACAACTCCTCGGCCTCGGGCAGGACATGGCGTCCCACTTCGTCGGCGTTGCCGGCCACCTCGACATAGAACCCCCAGGGCTTCTCGACGGGCGGGGGCGTCCGCCGGGACACGGCCCAGCCCGCCACCCAAGTCCCGACTATGTCCGCAACCATCAAGTCCTCCCGAAGGTGTGGCCGTACAACGGCCAGGTAATAGACAGCGGCCGGGATCACGCATTAGGTCGTCGTGCAGTCCGGGGCATCTGTTTTGCCGGGGTGCAGCTCCTGAAGGGCAGTCGTGAAAGATCGCAAACAGCAGAACCGCCACCGGCCGGCAGCCATGACGAGGACACCGCCGCCCTGTTCACCTGCAGCCCGAAGGCACCCTGGACTGCGCCTCCGGGCCGGGGGAGCCGCTACTGGGGGGTGATGCTTCTGGGTGGGTCACGGTAGGGGCTGTGGTGGGCGTAGGCCTGTGTAGTGGCCGCTGGGGCGCAGGCGCATGGGGCGTTCGTCGTACTCCTCCAGCGCGTGGGCGATCCAGCCGGCGGTTCGGGCCACCGCGAAGACGGTTTCGCCGGCCTCGGGGATCATGCCGGACGAGACGGTCAGTACGCCCAGGGCGAGGTCGACGTTGGCGTGCAGCGTGGCGTGGCGGGCGGTCGTGGCGGCCACTTCGCGTGCGGCCCGCAGTGCTGGGCCGGCCTGGGGTACGTCCTCCAGGAGCCGGAACAGCGCGCGGGCGCGGGGGTCTTCGCCCTGGTAGACGCGGTGGCCGAGGCCGGGTACCCGGCGTCCGGCGCGCAGGTGGTCCGCCACCACGGCCGCCGCGCTGCCCCGTTCCAGTACCTCTTGGAGCATACGGTGGGTGAGGCTGCTCGCGGCGCCGTGCAGTGGGCCGTCCAGGGCGCCGAAACCGGCCGATACGACGGTGTACGGGTGGGCTCGCGCGGAGGCGGCCACCCGGGCGGCCAGGGTGGAGGCGGCCAGGTCGTGGTCGATGAGGAGGACGAGTGCCGCGGCCAGCACTCGTAGTGACGCCTCGTCAGGATGTTGTGCGGTGAGGCGTGACCACAGGCGGCGGACGATCGGGGAGGAGGTGCGGTCCGTACCGCTCTCCAGGCGGGGCAGGGCGTCGACGAGTACGGGGATGAGGGCGCGCGCCGTGCCCAGGACGGCGTCCTCGGACAGGTCGAAACGCAACGGGTCGGCGGAGGCCGCCGCCACCACCGCGACGCGCAGCCGGTCCATCGGGCCGCTGTGTGCGGGGAGTGCGTCGACTGCCCGTCGGGCGGCCGCGAGGGCTTCCTCCGGTGCGGTGAAGTGGGTCCCGGGGCGCAGTACGCCGGTCCAGAGCCACTCGGCGACCTCTTCGTAGCCGTAGTGGTCGGCCAACTCGGTCGTGTCCACGCCGCGGAAGTAGCAGCGGTCCGCGTCGATGAGGGTGATGCCGGTACGGAGGGCCAGGTCGCCGCTGCCCGCGGGCGGCTCGCGGCGGGCGCCGCGGCGGGCGAGGGCGTCCACTTCCGCGGCGTCGAAGGTGCTGCCCCGGCCGCCGGGGGCCCGTCGGCTGGTCAGCTGGCCGCGGCTGACGTATGCGTAGATCGTCTCCGGCTTCACTCCGAGCCGGTCGGCCGCTTCCCTGGTGGACAGCCGCCGCTCGCCGCCGGTCCTCTCTGGGGGGCTGCCTACTTCGCTGCCGATGTCTCCTTCACTGCTGACGCCCGCTGCGCTGCCGGTGCCTCCACCGCCACTGACGTCATGTCCGCCGGCATCGCCGTCTTTTCCTCCGGGGCCGCCAGTGCCACCGGCGCCGGTGGCGGCGCCACCGTTGCCTTCGCCGGAGCCGCCGCCGATGCCGGTACCTCCGCCGAGACTTCCGGCGTCCTCGCCGTCCTTGCCGCCATCGGCGCCTCCGAGATCGCGCGCGCCGCCCTTGCCGCCGTGGGCCTTTCCGAGACCGTCACCGCCGCATGCGTCGTCGCCAGGCCCTGCAGCCGCGCCACCCCCGGCCTCCTCAGCGCCCCCGCCATCATCCGTTTTGTGCTCCGCCATGCCGTCCACCCTATCGATTGGCCCTGTACTCATATTGATTCAATCAATATTGACAGCGATACAGTCCAGAATAGACAGTCGGATCAATGGGGAACGCCCAGGAAAGACAGGGAGGACTGCCATGTCGATTGCCGAGGCCGGTGCGACGTTCGACGCGCCCCGTGGGCTTGCGGGAGTGATCGTCACCGAGACCGAGCTGGGGGATGTGCGGGGCGGGGAGGGCTTCTACCACTACCGGCAGTACTCCGCCGTGGAGCTTGCGCAGAGTCGTTCCTTCGAGGACGTCTGGCACCTGATGTTCCGTGGGTACCTGCCGGACGCGGAGCAGCGCGCGGCCTTCGAGGCGGAGACCGTGGCGCTGCGTCATCTGCCCGACGCCGTACGGGACGCACTGCCCGGTATCGCCCGTGCGAGTGCCCGCAGCGGTCCGCTCGCCGGTCTGCGTACCGCGCTCTCCCTGTTCGGGGCGGCAGCGGACTTCCAGCCTCTCTACGACATCGACACCCGGCAGCGTGGCGTTGACGCGCTCGCCGCATGCGCCGCGGTCCCCACCGTGCTCACCGCGCTGCACCGCATCGGACGCGGCCTGGAGCCGGTCGAGCCGCGGGACGACCTCTCGTACGCCGCCAACTATCTGTACATGCTCACCGGCGAGGAGCCCGACCCCGCGCGCACCAGCGCCATCGAGCGGTACCTGATCTCCACCGTCGACCACGGCTTCAACGCGTCGACGTTCACCGCCCGCGTCATCGCCTCCACGGGCGCCGACCTCGCGGCCTGCCTGGCGGGGGCGGTCGGCGCGCTCTCCGGGCCGCTGCACGGCGGCGCGCCCAGCCGGGCGCTGGATGCTCTCGACGCCATCGGCAGCCCGGACCGTATCGACGCCTGGATCCGCGAACGGGTCCGTTCGGGGGAGCGGATCATGGGTTTCGGGCACCCGGTCTACCGCACCGAGGACCCGCGTTCGCGGATGCTGCGCGATGTCGCCCGGGGGTTCGGCGGGCCGCTCGTGGACTTCGCGGTGCAGGTGGAGGAGCGGGTCGAGGCGCTGCTCGCCGAGCTCAAGCCCGGCCGGGAACTGCACACCAATGTCGAGTTCTACGCGGGTGTGGTGATGGAGCTGTGCGGCCTGCCGCGTGAGATGTTCACTCCCACCTTCTGTGCGGCCCGGGTGGTCGGGTGGAGCGCCAATATCCTGGAACAGGCGGACGACTCGAAGATCATCCGCCCGGCGGCCCGCTATGTCGGTCCGCCCCCGCCGCAGCCGGTACCCGCCGCGCTGAACTGACGGCGTGCCGGACCGACGGCGCGCCGCCGACACCGACGTACGACGATGGAGGCGCCCCCTTGGCCCCGCAGGCCCCGCGACAGATTCCGGTCATCGTGCTCGCCGGATTCCTCGGTTCCGGCAAGACGACCCTGCTCAACCATCTGCTGGGCCGCAGCGGCGGCAGCCGCGTCGGAGCGGTGGTCAACGACTTCGGCAGCATCGAGATCGACGCCATGACGGTGGCCGGGCAGGTCGACTCGATGGTTTCGCTGGGCAACGGCTGTCTCTGCTGCGCCGTCGACACCAGCGAGCTGGACGAGTACCTGGAGCGCCTGGCCCGGCCGTCGGCCCGTATCGATGTCATCGTCATCGAGGCGAGCGGTCTGGCCGAGCCGCAGGAACTCATCCGCATGATCCTGGCCAGCGAGAACGACCGGATCGTCTACGGCGGGCTGGCCGAGGTCGTCGACGCGGCGGAGTTCGGGGCCACCCGAGCCCGGCATCCGGAGATCGACCGGCATGTGGCCATCGCCGATCTGGTGGTGCTGAACAAGGCCGACCGGATCGGGGAGGCGGAGCAGCGGTCACTGCTGGAGACCCTCGCCGAGCTGAGCCCGGGGACGCCGGTCGTGCCCGCCGCGTACGGGCGGATCGACCCGGAGCTGTTCTTCGACCGCAAGCCGCGCGACGCGGACGACGAGGCGGTCCGTCAGCTGTCCTTCGAGGACCTGTTCCGTGCGGAAGCGGAGGCCGAGGCGGAGGCGCAGGCGGAGGCCGGAGCGGGCGGAGAAGCGGCCGGGGAACACGCGTGCGGCGAGCACGGACCGGGGTGCCACGGCCACGGCCACCGGCAGCATCTTCACGCCGCCTACGAGAGCGTCGCATTCGAGTCGGACGAGCCGATGAACCCGCGCCGGCTCATGGCCTTCCTGGACAGCAGGCCCGCCGGCCTCTATCGGATCAAGGGGTTCGTCCACTTCGACGTGCCGGAGAACCGTCAGAAGTTCGCCGTGCACGCGGTCGGCGACTTTCTGCGCTTCTATCCTTCGCCGTGGCAGCCGGACGAGGAGCGCCGCACCCAGCTCGTCCTGATCGGCAGCGGGATCGATACGGCGGCGGTACGCAAGGAGCTGACCGACTGCCGGGAGACGGGCCCGGAGCGCGCCGACGTCAACAGCATGTGGGGCGTACTCCGGTACGTACCGTCCAACGGAGAGCCCGGTGCGTCCGGTGAACCCGGCGAGCCCGACGACTTCGCCGGTCCGCAGGAGTCGGAGCCGCAGGAGTCGGAGCCGCAGGAGTCGGAGCCGCAGGAACCGGATCAGTAGGAGCCGGATCAGCCGAGGAGCCCGACGACCGGTAGCCGCAGCCCACGCCCCCGTCCGGACACCGAGCCCCCGTAAACAGCACGACAGGCCTGACGCCCCGATGCCCCGACGGGCGCGACGAGTACGGCGACGCCTCCGGCCCGGCCCCAGCCGTCCCGGAGGCGTCGCCACCCGTATCACCGTCCCGGGCGCAGCACCGCGCCCGCGCCCGCTACACCGGCCCGGCCAGCGCGCTGACCGGCTTCGTCAGCGGGACGCCGGAGCCGTCCCGGCGCGGGTCCGGCTCCGGCAGGTCGACCGGGACGCCCTTGGCGTTCGCCGCCCGCACCGGCGCGGCGCCGGCCCAGGCCAGGGAGAGGCAGTCCTCGCCCTTCAGGAACCGCTGGCAGCGCACGCCACCGGTCGCCCGGCCCTTGCGCGGATACTGGTCGAAGGGGGTGAGCTTGGCCGTGGAGACCGAGTCGTCGAGCGTGCCGTGCGAGCCGGAGACGGTGAAGACCATGGCGTCGGCGGCCGGGTCGACGGCCGAGAAGAAGATGACCTTCGCGTCCGGGCCCAGTTTGATGCCCGTCATGCCGCCCGCGGGCCGGCCCTGCGGCCGTACCTGGCCGGCCGGATAGCGGAGCAGCTGTGCCTCGTCGGTGATGAAGACCAGGTCCTCCTCGCCCGTACGCAGCTCCGCGGCGCCCACGATGCGGTCGCCGTCCTTGAGGGTGATGACCTCCAACTCCTCCTTGTGGGAGGGATAGTCCGGCACCACGCGCTTGACGATGCCCGCTTCCGTGCCGAGGGCCAGCCCCGGTGAGGATTCGTCGAGCGTCATCAGGCAGATCAGCGTCTCGCCGTCCTGGAGGCTGAGGAACTCGGAGACCGGCGCGCCGCCCGACAGGGTCGGCGCCGCGATGGTGTCCGGGAGCTGTGGCAGATCGACCACCTGGAGCCGCAGCAGCCGGCCGGTGGACGTCACCGCGCCCACCTCGCCGCGCGTGGTGGCCGGCACCGCCGAGACGATCACGTCGTGCTTGACGCGCTTGGCCTCCGCGTCGAAGTTCACCTCGCCGTTGGCCGTACGGGCCAGCAGGCCCGTGGAGGACAGCAGCACCCGGCACGGGTCGTCGGCGACCTCCAGCGGCACCGCCGCCACCGGGGCGCCCGCCGACTCCAGCAGGACGGTGCGCCGGTCCGTGCCGTACTTCTTGGCCACCGCGGCCAGCTCGCCGGAGACCAGCTTGCGCAGCTCGGCGTCCGATTCGAGGATCTTGGTCAGCTCCTCGATCTCCGCCTTGAGCCTGTCGCGCTCCGACTCCAGCTCGATGCGGTCGAACTTGGTCAGGCGGCGCAGCGGGGTGTCGAGGATGTACTGCGTCTGGATGTCGCTCAGCGCGAAGCGGTCCATCAGCCGCTCCTTGGCCTGGGCGCTGTTGTCGCTGGAGCGGATGAGGCGGATCACCTCGTCGATGTCGACCAGGGCCGTGAGCAGGCCCTCGACCAGGTGGAGACGGTCGCGCTTCTTGGTGCGGCGGAATTCGCTGCGCCGGCGCACCACGTCGAAGCGATGGTCGACGTACACCTCCAGCAGCTCCTTGAGGCCCAGCGTCAGCGGCTGGCCGTCCACCAGCGCGACGTTGTTGATGCCGAAGGACTCCTCCATGGCCGTGAGCTTGTAGAGCTGCTCCAGGACGGCTTCCGGGTTGAAGCCGTTCTTGATCTCGATGACCAGGCGCAGGCCGTGCTCGCGGTCGGTGAGGTCCTTGACGTCCGCGATGCCCTGGAGCTTCTTCGCGCCCACCAGGTCCTTGATCTTGGAGATGACCTTCTCGGGGCCGACCGCGAACGGCAGTTCGGTGACGACCAGGCCCTTGCGGCGGGCGGTGACGTTCTCCACCGCGACGGTGGCACGGATCTTGAAGGTGCCGCGCCCGGACTCGTACGCGTCGCGGATGCCGCCCAGGCCCACGATCCGGCCGCCGGTCGGCAGGTCGGGGCCCGGCACGTAGCGCATCAGCGTGTCGAGGTCCGCGTTCGGGTGCTTGATCAGGTGGCGGGCGGCGGCGATGACCTCGCCGAGGTTGTGCGGCGGCATGTTCGTCGCCATGCCGACCGCGATGCCGGACGCGCCGTTGACGAGGAGGTTCGGGTAGGCGGCCGGCAGGGCGACCGGCTCCTGCTCCTGGCCGTCGTAGTTCGGTGCGAAGTCGACGGTGTCCTCGTCGATGGACTCCGTCATCAGGGAGGTCGCCGAGGCCATCTTGCACTCGGTGTACCGCATGGCGGCGGGCGGGTCGTCGTTTCCGAGCGAGCCGAAGTTGCCGTGGCCGTCCACCAGGGGCAGCCGCATGGAGAAGGACTGCGCCATCCGCACCAGGGCGTCGTAGATGGAGGCGTCGCCGTGCGGGTGGAGCTTACCCATCACCTCGCCGACGACACGGGCGCACTTGACGTAGCTGCGCTCGGGGCGCAGCCCCATCTCGTTCATCTGGTAGAGGATGCGGCGGTGTACGGGCTTGAGGCCGTCGCGGGCGTCCGGGAGGGCGCGGGAGTAGATGACCGAGTACGCGTACTCAAGGAAGGAGCCCTGCATCTCGTCGACGACGTCGATGTCGAGGATCCTCTCCTCGAAGTCGTCCGGCGGCGGGGTCTTCGTGCTACGGCGGGCCATCGCGGCTGCGGCTCCTTCGCTTGCGTCCTGCTGCTTGCCGATGCGGGATCAACGTTCGGGTCTTTCGCGGACCATTGTGGCCCGCCCCACTGACAACGCCGACCGCGACCCTCCCCAGGGCCCGGACGAGGTCACCGCGAAGTCCGCTCGTACGAGGCAGCCCGGCCGGGAACTTCGCCATAGCTCGGCACGCTTGCATACAGTGACAGAACTTCCTCGCAAGCGGATCGAAGGGACGTACATGCCCATGGGTCACACGGCCACAGAACAAGCCGGCTCCGGCGGCCTGACAGCGACCGAGCACCGGCTGGCCAACGGCCTGCGTGTGGTGCTCTCCGAAGATCACCTGACCCCGGTCGCCGCGGTCTGCCTCTGGTACGACGTCGGCTCGCGCCACGAGGTCAAGGGGCGCACGGGCCTGGCCCACCTCTTCGAGCACCTCATGTTCCAGGGCTCCGCCCAGGTCTCGGGCAACGGCCACTTCGAACTGGTCCAGGGCGCCGGCGGCTCCCTGAACGGCACCACCAGCTTCGAGCGCACCAACTACTTCGAGACCATGCCCGCCCACCAGCTGGAGCTCGCGCTCTGGCTGGAGGCCGACCGCATGGGCTCCCTGCTCACGGCGCTCGACGAGGAGTCCCTGGACAACCAGCGCGACGTCGTCAAGAACGAGCGCCGCCAGCGTTACGACAACGTCCCCTACGGCACGGCCTTCGAGAAGCTGACGGCCATGGCCTACCCGGAGGGACACCCGTACCACCACACGCCCATCGGTTCGATGGCCGACCTGGACGCCGCCTCCCTGGAGGACGCGCGGGCCTTCTTCCGTACGTACTACGCGCCCAACAACGCGGTGCTGTCGATCGTCGGCGACATCGACACCGAGCAGACCCTCGCCTGGGTGGAGAAGTACTTCGGCACCATCCCCGGCCACGAGGGCAAGCAGCCGCCGCGCGACGGCTCCCTCCCGGAGGTCATCGGCAAGGAGCTGCGCGAGGTCGTCGAGGAGGACGTCCCCTCCCGCGCCCTGATGGCCGCCTACCGCCTCCCGCACGACGGCACCCGCGAGGCCGACGCGGCCGACCTGGCGCTGACCGTGCTCGGCGGCGGCGAGTCCTCGCGGCTGTACAACCGGCTGGTGCGCCGTGACCGTACGGCCGTGGCGGCGGGCTTCGGCCTGCTCCGGCTGGCCGGCGCCCCCTCGCTGGGCTGGCTGGACGTGAAGACCTCCGGCGGCGTCGAGGTCTCCGGCATCGAGAGCGCCGTCGACGAGGAGCTGGCCCGCTTCGCCGAGGAGGGGCCCACGCCCGAGGAGATGGAGCGCGCGCAGGCCCAGCTGGAGCGCGAGTGGCTGGACCGGCTCGCCACGGCCGCCGGGCGCGCCGACGAACTGTGCCGGTTCACGGTCCTGTTCGGCGACCCGCAGCTCGCCCTGACGGCCGTGCAGCGCGTCCTGGACATCACCCCGCAGGAGGTGCAGGAGGTCGCCAAGGCCCGGCTGCGCCCCGACAACCGCGCGGTCCTCGTGTACGAGCCGACCGAGCCGACCGCCGCCGAGGACAACGACGAGGAGGCGGCCCAGTGAGTGACGCCGTCAGCAGCACGATGACCTTCCACCCGCAGCCGGTCGGCGGCGACCCCAAGCCGTGGGCCTTCCCGGCCCCTGAGCGCGGCCGGCTCCCCAACGGCCTCACGGTCCTGCGCAGCCACCGCCCGGGCCAGCAGGTCGTCGCCGTCGAGATCGACGTCGTCGCGCCCCTGGAGGCCGAGCCGGCGGGCCTGGACGGCGTCGCCACGATCATGGCGCGCGCCCTGTCCGAGGGCACCGACAAGCACGACGCCGAGGAGTTCGCCGCCGAGCTGGAGCGCTGCGGCGCCACTCTCGACGCGCACGCCGACCACCCCGGCGTCCGGGTGTCCCTGGAGGTCCCGGCCTCCCGGCTGGACAAGGCGCTCGGCCTGCTCGCCGACGCTCTGCGCGCCCCCGCCTTCCCGGACGGCGAGGTCGAGCGCCTGGTGGCCAACCGCCTCGACGAGATCCCGCACGAGCTGGCCAATCCGGCTCGCCGCGCCGCGATGGCCCTGTCTAAGGAGCTGTTCCCGGCCGACTCCCGGATGTCCCGGCCGCGCCAGGGCACCGAGGAGACCGTCACCCGTATCGACGCGGCGGCCGTACGTGCCTTCTACGAGGCCCATGTGCGCCCCGCCACGGCCACCGCCGTCGTCGTCGGCGACTTCTCCGGCGTCGATCTGGACGCGGCCCTCGCGGAGACCCTCGGCGCCTGGACGGGGTCGCCCGCCGAACCGGTGAAGGCCAGCCCGATCACCGCCGACGACACCGGCCGCGTCGTGATCGTCGACCGCCCCGGCGCCGTACAGACCCAGCTGCTGATCGGCCGGATCGGCGCCGACCGGCACGACCGCGTCTGGCCCGCGCAGGTGCTCGGCACGTACTGCCTGGGCGGCACCCTCACCTCCCGCCTGGACCGGGTGCTGCGCGAGGAGAAGGGCTACACCTACGGGGTGCGCTCCTTCGGGCAGGTGCTGCGCTCCTCGGCCGACGGCGACGGCGCCGCGATGCTCGCCATCAGCGGTTCGGTGGACACCGCCTCGACCGGCCCGGCGCTGGAGGACCTCTGGAAGGTGCTGCGCACCCTCGCGGCGGAGGGCCTGACGGACGCCGAGCGCGACGTGGCCGTACAGAACCTCGTCGGGGTCGCGCCGCTGAAGTACGAGACGGCGGCGGCCGTCGCGGGCACCCTCGCCGACCAGGTCGAGCAGCAGCTTCCGGACGACTACCAGGCCCGGCTGTACGAGCGGCTTGCGCAGACCGGCACGGTCGAGGCGACCGCCGCGGCCGTCAACGCCTTCCCGGTCGACCGGCTGGTGACGGTCCTGGTGGGCGACGCCGCCGCGATCGAGGAGCCCGTCAAGGCGCTCGGTATCGGGGAGGTGACGGTCGTCAAGGGCTGAGGCGCGACGCGCCGGCGCGGGACGGACAGCCGGTGACCGGTGGTGGCCGGTGATGGCCGACGGCTGCCGCGATGGCTGACGGCCGTGACCCGGACGAGTGACGAACGGTCACATAAGGGATCCAGTGGTGCGCAGGCGCCACTGGATCTTCTTTATGCCCCAATTGTTGGGGGTGGTTGCACGGTGCCCGTGTGGCGTACGGCACAAAACCGGGGTTCTGTTTGCCGATTGAAAGTTGCCCCGTTTAGCGTCGATCCGGCTGTCCGCAGGATCACCGCCGCAACCGCGGCACGGACAGTCATCGCCGAGTCCCCGTACGGCGCGAGTCAGGGGAGCCGGGGACCCAAGTCCCCCGGGGTGAATCGGACGCCTTCCCGGAGGCGCCCGTAGGAGACCTTCCTGCTCCGAACCCGTCAGCTAACCCGGTAGGCGAGAGGGAAGGAAAGGACACAGCCAGCCCATGGCGTTCACCCGTGCCACCGGGAAGCACCGTGGTCCGAGCCGCAGCGCGCGGACGACCCGTAACCTCGCCGGCATAGCCACGCTCGCCGCCTCCGGCGTCATCGCCTCCGTCGCCTCCCCGGCTCTGGCGGCCGGCAACCCGGACGATGCGAGCAACCACGACACCGGCCTCCACCACGCCGTCGTCCTCGGCGACGAGCTCGCCGAGCAGATCGAGGCACAGGCCGACGCGCAGCAGGAGGCCGCCGAGGCCGCCGCCGCGCAGGCGAAGGCCGAGGCCGAGGCGCGCAAGCAGGCCGAGGAGGCCAAGCGTCAGGCCGAGGCCGAGGCGAAGAAGGAGCGGGAAGCCAAGGAGCGCGCCGCCCGTGAGGCCGAGCGCAAGCGCCTGCTCACGTACGTCTCGCCGGTCGACGGCTCCTACGTCTCCACCAGCTACAAGGCCTCCAGCGGCCTGTGGTCCTCGGGCAGCCACACCGGCATCGACTTCCACGCCGCCTACGGGACCACCGTGCACGCCGTCGGCTCCGGAACCGTCGTCGAGACCGGCTGGGGCGGCGCGTACGGGAACAACGTCATCATCAAGATGAACGACGGCACCTACACCCAGTACGGCCACCTGTCGTCCATCAGCGTCTCGGTCGGCCAGACGGTCACCCCGGGCCAGCAGATCGCCCTGTCCGGCAACACCGGCAACACCACCGGGCCGCACCTGCACTTCGAGGCCCGCACCTCCGCGGAGTACGGCTCGGACATCGACCCGGTCGCCTACCTGCGCTCGCACGGTGTGAACGTCTGACGCACACCCGTCACGCTGGCTCACTCCCGTCGCACCCGTCCCCCGTACGATGCCCCGGCCCCCGCGGCCGGGGCATCTGCGTTTCCGCCCGGGGAGCACCTGGCCAAAAAATATCCATGAATGCGCCGCGGCCGTCGGAGATCTGCTTTCTGTCGCCTAGAGTCACGTCGAAAGCCGCCGTCCGGCGGCATTTCCCGGAAGTTTCCAGTGAATTACGGCGGAGGCGCATACGGTGCGAGGTCCTCTTTCCGCGCATGTGGTGTGCACGGCGATCCGTGACGACATCGTGTCCGGTGTTCTTCCGCCGGGCAGCCGGCTGATCGAGGAAATGCTGGCCGGCCGCTACGGGGTCTCGCGCGTTCCCGTGCGTGAGGCGTTGCGTACGTTGCAGTCGGAGGGCTTCGTCGTCATCCGGCACCACGCGGGTGCCTGCGTGGCCGAGCCGACCGAGCGCGAGGCGGTCGACGCCCTGGACGTCCGGGCGCTGCTGGAGCCGCTCGGCGCCGCGCGCGCCGCCGCCCGCCGCACCGCGGCCCACATCAAGGTGTTGCGCGGCGTCGTGCGGCTGGGCCGTGAGCGCGCCCTGCACGGCCACCACGTCGAGCTGCGCCAACTCGACGGCTGGTTCCACGAGACGCTCGCCCAGGCGTCCGGCAGTACCGGCCTGGCGACGCTGCTCACCCAGCTGCGGCGCAAGATCGACTGGATGTACATGGTCGAGCTCCCGGCCTGCGACGAGCGCTCCTGGGAGGAGCACGGGGCGGTGCTGGACGCGGTGAGCCGCGGGGACGCCGAGCGGGCCCGCGCCCTGATGGCGGCGCACGTCGAGCGCTCGCGCCCGGCGTACCGGCTGCGCCCGGTGGTCCTCGGGCCGGCGGTGAGGGATACGAAACAGACCGTAAACACGGCGCGCGAACGGAATTAACAGGCGGGCCGTATACAGGCGGTAGGTGATTTCACGCTATGCCGGGGAGTGGGTGCGAGTTCCGCGGCGGCACGGTGGCTGCGAGAAAGCGCGGGCTAATTTCCACGAAGGGCCGCAGAGAGTGCAGAAGAACTGCGGGTGAGGCGTGAGAGGAATTCCTCGACGTGTCCCGAGTAGTGGCGTGCGAGTTTTCCGGGGTGCCGCTCACCGGCCGTGGCGTAGGAGAACGCACGAAAAACGGCTCCGCCCCGGCGCCGGTGGCCCGGCTACCGCGGCGGAGCCGCGAACACAGTGACCCGCGAAGCGGTTCAGACGGTCTCCGGGAGCTCCTCAAGGCCCTCGGCGACCAGCTTGGCGAGGCGGTCGAGCGCGGCGTCGGCGCCCTCGGCGTCGGAGGCCAGCACGATCTCCTCGCCACCCTGGGCGCCCAGGCCCAGCACGGCCAGCATGGAGGCCGCGTTGACCGGGTTGCCGTCGGCCTTCGCGATCGTCACGGGAACCCCGGCGGCGGTGGCCGCACGGACGAAGATCGAGGCGGGGCGGGCGTGCAGACCCTCGGCCCAACCGACATTGACGCGGCGCTCAGCCATGGTGTTGCCCTTCAAGTCGTAACGGTTGTCTAGACCAGTGTCTCATGGCACTGGGAGTGCTCCGGCAGTCCGCGGCGGCGCTCGGGGCAGCGCTTTCCGCAGGCCGGGGGCACGTTACCGGCGGCTCTCCGGCATGCGCCCGTACCGTCCGCCATCCGGGATCCGTCACTCGGGACCACCGGGCCCGCCATCCGGGACCACCGGGCCCGCCACTCGGGGCCACCGGGCCCGCCACTCGGGGCCGCCGTCCCGACCGGCCGTCCGGGACCGTCGGTCCGGCCACTCAGGACCTCTGCCCCGACTGGCCGCCCGGGACTCCGGACCTACCGTCCGGACCCACCATCCGGACCTACCGTCCGGACCCGCCGCCGACCAGTCATCGGCCCGCCGTCCGGGACCGACCGTCCCGTCCCGCCCTGCCCCGCCCGCACGGGCCCGCACACCGAGCCGGTTGTCAGTGGCCGGCCGTACGCTGTCCCCCATGCAGAGCCCGTCGGACAGCGTCTACCCGGCCCACTGGGAGGCCGATGTCGTGCTGCGCGACGGCGGCGCCGCGCGCATCCGCCCCATCGCCCCCGACGACGCGCAGCGCCTGGTCTCGTTCTACGAACAGGTGTCTGACGAGTCGAAGTACTACCGCTTCTTCGCGCCCTACCCGCGCCTGTCCGACCGCGACGTGCACCGCTTCACCCACCACGACTACGTCGACCGGGTGGGCCTGGCCGCCACCGTGGGCGGCGAGTTCATCGCCACGGTCCGCTACGACCGCATCGACGACCGCGGCCGCCCCGCCAAGGAGCCGGGCGCCGACCAGGCCGAGGTCGCCTTCCTCGTGCAGGACGCCCATCAGGGCCGCGGGGTGGCCTCCGCCCTCCTGGAGCACATCGCCGCGGTCGCCCGGGAGCGCGGCATCCGCCGGTTCGCGGCCGAGGTGCTGCCCGCCAACACCAAGATGATCAAGGTCTTCACGGACGCCGGGTACACCCAGCAGCGCACCTTCGAAGACGGCGTGGTGCGCCTGGAGTTCGACCTGGAGCCCACCGAGCAGTCCATGGCCGTCATGCGCGGCCGCGAGCAGCGCGCCGAGGCCCGCTCCGTGCAGCGCCTGCTGGCGCCCGGCTCGGTCGCCGTCATCGGCACCGGCCGGACCCCCGGCGGCGTCGGCCGCTCCGTCCTGCGCAACCTCCTCGACTCCGGCTACCCGGGCCGGGTGTACGCGGTCAACCACGCCTTCCCCGAGGGCGGCACCCGCCTCGACCCCGAGGGCGTGCCCGGTCACCGCTCGGTGCCGGAGGTCCCCGAGCCCGTGGACCTCGCGGTGCTCGCAGTCCCCGCCGCCCAGGTCCCCGACGTGGTCCGCGACTGCGGCGAGCACGGCGTACGCGGCCTGGTGATCCTCTCCTCCGGGTACGCCGAGTCCGGCCCCGAGGGGCGCGAGCGCCAGCGTGCCCTGCTGCGCCAGGCCCGCTCGTACGGCATGCGGCTCATCGGACCGAACGCCTTCGGCCTGATCAACACCGCGCCGGACGTCCGGCTGAACGCCTCGCTCGCCCCCCAGATGCCCGGCGCCGGGCGCATCGGCCTGTTCACGCAGTCCGGGGCGATCGGCATCGCCCTGCTCAGCGAACTGCACCGGCGCGGCCCCGGCGACGGATCGATCGCCGGCATCTCCACCTTCCTGTCGGCCGGCAACCGCGCCGACCTCTCCGGCAACGACCTGCTCCAGTACTGGTACGATGACCCCGCCACCGACGTCGCGATCCTCTACCTGGAGTCCATCGGCGACCCGCGCAAGTTCATGCGCCTCGCCCGCCGAACGGCCGCCGTCAAGCCCGTCGTCGTCGCCAAGGGCGCCCGCCACACCGGCACCGCGCCGCTCGGCCACACCGTCCCCACGGTGCGCATCCCCGACAGCACGGTCTCCGCCCTGATGCGCCAGGCCGGCGTGATCCGGGTCGACACGGTCACCGAGCTGATCGACGCCGGACTGCTGCTCGCCTCCCAGCCGCTGCCGGACGGCCCGCGCGTCGCCATCCTGGGCAACAGCGAGTCCCTCGCCCTGCTGACGTACGACGCCTGCCTCACCGAAGGGCTGCGTCCGCTGCGTCCGCACGTCCTCGCCGCCGCGGCCACCCCGGACGACTTCCGTACGGCGCTGTCCGCGGCCCTGGCCAACGGGCTCTGCGACGCCGTCGTCGTCACGGCCATTCCCTGGGTGGGGGAGGAGGGCGTGGCCTCCCCGGGCGAGGGTGCCGACCTCGCCGCGGCGCTGCGCGAGGCGGCCTCGTCCGCCGCGCCCGCCAAGCCGGTCACCGTCGTCCACCTGGCCATGGACGCCCTCGCCGATGCGCTGGCGGCTCCGGCGCCGTCCGGCGAGGCCCTGACGCCGCCCCAGGACGTCCCGTCGCCCTCCCACAACGCCTCGCCACGGCTCGACGGCGCCCCAACCCACCCAGGAGCCCCCGGGCCCCCCGGCGACGCCACCGCAGCCCCGCAGGACCCCGCCACACCCCCGCAGAGCCCCGCCACATCCCCACCCCGCCCGGCCACCGACAGCGCGCCCACCGCCTCCCCGTCCACCGGCTCCCCAGCCCCCGCCTCCCCGCCCACCCCCCTCGTACCGGCCTTCCCCGCCGCCGAGCGCGCCGTCCGGTCGCTCGCCCAGGCGGTGCGGTACGCGAAATGGCGCCGGGACGCCGCCGACCCGGGCCGGGTGCCCGAGTTCGAGGACATCGAGGAGGCCGCCGCCGGCGCCGACATCGACCGGCTGCTCGACGAGCTGGCCCGGCACGCCGACATCACCCGCTCCGTCCCGCTGCCGGCCGACGACGCCCACGCCCTGCTGGCCCGGTACGGCATCCCCGTACGCCCCGCCCACCCGGCCCCCGACCCGGACACCGCTGTACGGGCCGCCGCCCGCCTGGGCTACCCGGTCGCCCTGAAGACCACCGCACCGCACCTGCGACACCGCCCCGACCTCGGCGGCGTCCGCCTCGACCTGACCGGCGAGGCGGAGCTGCGCCGCGCCTACGCCGAGCTGACCGACTTCCTCGGCAAGCCGGAGGAGCTGCGGCCGGTCGTCCAGCCGATGGTGCCGCGCGGCGTCGACACGGTCGTCCGCGCCGCCATCGACCCGGCCGCCGGCGCCGTCCTCTCCTTCGGCCTGGCCGGCGCCCCTTCGCAGCTGCTGGGCGACACGGCGCACCGCCTCGTCCCCGCGACCGACCGCGACGTCGCCGAACAGATACGGTCCATCCGCACGGCTCCGCTGCTGTTCGGCTGGCGCGGCAGCCAGCCGGTGGACACCGCCGCCCTGGAGGACCTGCTGCTGCGGGTCTCCCGGCTGGTCGACGACCACCCCGAGGTCGTCGGCGTCGACCTGGAGCCGGTCGTCGTCGCGCCGCACGGCGTGGCCGTGCTGGACGCCACGGTCCGCCTGGCCCGTCCGCCGGCCACCACCGACCTGGGCCCCCGCCGGATGCCCGCCTACTGAGAGCCGGTACCGGGACCCCTGCCGGGGGTCCGGGGCCCGGACGCGGCCGCTCGGACCCGCCCCGGCCGGTACGCCCCGTAAGATGGCCGCATGGCTAAGACCGGTACGACGACCCAAGGGCTGCGCGCGGCGATCGAGCGCAGCGGCTATTACCCGGCCCTGGTGGCCGAGGCGGTGCAGGCCGCGGTCGGCGGCGAGCCGGTGGTGTCGTACTTGGTCCATCAGGAGACGACCTTCGACGCCAACGAGGTCCGCCGCCATGTCACGGTCCTGGTCCTGACGGGCACCCGCTTCATCGTCAGCCACACCGACGAGCAGTCCGCCGACGACACCTCCCCGTCGCCGTACGCGACGACCTCCACCGAGTCCGTGAAGCTCGGCCGGATCTCGTCCGTCGTCCTCAGCCGGGTGGTCGCCAATCCCGAGTCCTACACCCCGGGCCGGCTGCCCCGCGAGGTCGTCCTGACCATCGGCTGGGGCGCCGTCGCCCGTCTGGACCTGGAGCCCGCCACCTGCGGCGACCCGAACTGCGAGGCCGATCACGGCTACACCGGCTCCTCGACGGCCGACGACCTGTCGCTGCGGGTCAGCGAGGCCGGCGACGGCCCGGACACCGTGCGGCAGACCCTCGCCTTCGCCCAGGCGCTGTCCGAAGCCACCGCGGCCACCACCCGCTGATGGCGTACGCCGCCCCCGCCTGGCCGGAACCGGAACCCCTCGACCTGGCAGGCGCCCCGGTGCCCCTTTACGGCACCGGCTCGCTCGCCGACCTGCTGCCCACCGTCACCGCGGGCCAGGGCCTGACCCTGCCCGGCGCCGGGCAGGCGGGTGCTCCGGGCATGCCGCTGGATCCCGCCGACCGCGTCTGCGTCTTCCTCATCGACGGCCTCGGCTGGGAGCTGCTGCGCGCCCACCCGGACGAGGCGCCGTTCCTGACGTCCCTTCTGGACAGCTCGTTCAACCGCACCGGCCGTCCGATCACCGCGGGCTTCCCGGCCACCACCGCCGCCTCGCTGGCCTCCGTCGGCACCGGGCTGCCGCCGGGTGAGCACGGCCTGGCCGGCTACACCTGTCTGAACCCGGACACCGGCGAGCTGATGAACCAGTTGCGCTGGTACCCGTGGACCGACCCGTACGCCTGGCAGCCGTACCCGACCGTCTTCCGGCAGGCGCACGCCGCCGGCATCCACACCTGCCAGGTCTCCGCGCCGACCTTCGAGCGCACCCCGCTCACCGAGATCGCGCTCAGCGGCGGCACGTTCCACGGCCGGCTCTCCGGCGAGGAGCGCATGGACCTGGCGGCCGAGCAGCTCGCCGGCGGCGACCGCTCGCTGGTCTACACCTACTACGCCGAGGTGGACGGCGCCGGGCACCGCTACGGCGTCGACTCCGACGCCTGGCGCGGCCAGCTGATGTACGTCGACCGCCTCGCCCAGCGCCTCGCCGAGCAACTGCCGCCGCGCAGCGCCCTGTACGTCACCGCCGACCACGGCATGATCGACATCCCGTTCGGCCCGGACCACCGCATCGACTTCGACGAGGACTGGGAGCTGCGCGCCGGAGTGCGGCTGCTGGGCGGCGAGGGGCGCGCGCGGCATCTGTACGCGCACCCCGGCGCGGCCGGTGACGTGCTCGCGGTATGGCGCGAGGTGGTCGGGGAACATATGTGGGTGGCGAGCCGTGACGAGGCCGTCGCCGCCGGGTGGTTCGGCCCCCGGGTCGACGACCGGGTCCGGGCCCGCATCGGTGACGTCGTCGTCGCCGCGCACGCCGACATGGTGGTCGTGGCGAGCGAGACGGAGCCGCGCGAGTCCGCGATGGTCGGGATGCACGGCTCGATGACGCCGGCCGAACAGCTCGTACCGCTCCTCGAAGTCCGCACCTGAGCCCCGCACCCGAGCCTCGTACCCGGGCCGAGCGCCTGAGCCCGGCCGCCCCGCACGCCCTGCCCTGCCCGCCCGCCGCCCGGTGAGCCCACCCCCACGTGCGCTCCCGACCGTCCCCCACTCGATACGAGCCCGAAAGGCCCGCGTTCTCCCATGCCCGAGCTGGTGTTCTTCTCCGGAACGATGGACTGCGGAAAGAGCACCCTCGCTCTGCAGATCGAGCACAACCGCTCGGCCCGCGGCCTGCAAGGAATGATCTACACACGCGATGACCGGGCGGGCCGCGGCAAGCTCTCCTCCCGCCTCGGGCTGGTCACCGAGGCCGTCGAGGCGACGGACGAGATGGACTTCTACGCCCACATCGTCGCCGCCCTGAGCTCCGGCGGCCGGGTGGACTACGTCATCGCCGACGAGGCGCAGTTCCTCGCCCCGGACCAGATCGACCAGCTCGCACGCGTCGTCGACGACCTGGAGCTGGACGTCTTCGCCTTCGGCATCAGCACCGACTTCCGCAGCAAGCTCTTCCCCGGCTCGCAGCGCCTGGTCGAACTGGCCGACCGGGTAGAGGTCCTCCAGGTCGAGGCGCTGTGCTGGTGCGGCGCCCGCGCCACGCACAACGCCCGCACCCTCGACGGCCAGATGGTCGTCGAGGGCGCGCAGGTCGTCATCGGCGACGTCCACAGCGCTCCGGCCGAGGTCGGCTACGAGGTGCTCTGCCGCCGCCATCACCGGCGCCGCCAGACCTCGGCCGCCGCCCACGCGGCGGCGCTGTCCCCGGACGTCCTGCCGGTGTACAGCGTCGAGTAGTCCCGGCCGGCGGAACCGGGGGGCGCGCGGCGTCGGTACGGCGCCGCGCTCAGCTCCGCGCGCCCCCCGGCCGCGCGCTCCGGCCGCGCCCCTTGAGCACGCCTCTTCGGCCGCACCCCGAACGCGCCCCCTCCGGCCGTCCGCTCAGCCCGGCTGCTGGAGCACCGCGAACACGGCCCCCTCGGGGTCGGCGACCGTCGCCACGCGCCCGTACGCGGTGTCACGGGCCGCCCGCACCTCCTGGCCGCCCAGTTCCGCCACCCGCCGGACCGCGGCGTCGGTGTCCGAGACGGCGAAGTACGTCACCCAGTGCGGCCCCAACTCCCTCGGCAGCGCGTCACCGACACCGTGGACGCCTGCCACCGGCCGCCCCTTCAGATGCAGCGTCTGGTAGCCGGGGATCGTGCCCTCGGGTCGGGTCTCGTACCCGAACACCGCTTCGTAGAAGGCGGTCACCCCCGTCTCCCGGGTCACCAGCTCGTTCCACACCGGCGCCCCGGGCACGCCGACCAGCGCCGCGCCCACCATCTCCTTGCCCTGCCACAGCCCGAAGACCGAACCCTGCGGGTCCGAGGCGATCGCCATCCGCCCCGCCTCGTCGTCCGCGTCCAGCGGCCCGACGGCGACAGTGCCGCCGCAGCCGCGGATCTGCTCGGCCGCCGCGTCCGCGTCGTCACTCGCCAGATAGGTCGTCCAGGCGACCCGCAGCTGGCGGTCGGGTGCCAGTTCCCCGATACCGGCCACCTCCCGCCCGTGGAGATACGCCCGGACGTACGGACCGAAGTGCTGCGGTCCCGGTTTGAACTCCCAGCCGAACAGCGCGCTGTAGAACTGCTCCGTCGTGGCCAGGTCGTGCACCATGAGACTCACCCAGCAAGGCGCGCCGGGCGTCCGCCGAGTCGTTGCCTCGGTCGTCATCGTCACTCTCTCCTCGGACCATCGGGGTGGTGGCCGTGCGGGGACCGGGCGCGAGTGCGCCGTCCCGTGCAGATGCTCGCACCCCTCATCCGCTGTGCGCCCCGGCCGCGCCGTCTTCGGCGCGTTCCCATGGGAGAATGCCCGATTTGATGTTTCGCATCCGTTTCGGCGGCGTTGCCGTTCGGGGACGCGGGAGGTGAGCCGCCGGCGAAGCCCTGTAAACCCCGGGGGAGGCCCGTAAACCCCCGTAAGCCCCCGGAGAAGTTCCGTGAGCCGGAAAAGATCCGCAGCAGCACGGACACCTTCAGAACCGGGCCCCTCCTGCGCGAGGATGAGCCCCATGAATGCCCTCATCACCACCGCCGAACTGACGGACGCACTGGCCTCCGGGACCCCGCCGGTCCTCCTCGACGTCCGCTACCGGCTCGGCGGCCCGCCCGGCCGCCCCGAATACGAGGCGGGGCACGTGCCCGGTGCCGTCTACGTGGACATGGACGGCGAACTCGCGGGCCCCGCGGGACCGGCCGGCCGCCACCCCCTCCCGGACCTCGACGCCTTCGCCGAGACGATGCGCAGGGCCGGGGTCTCGGCGGACCGCCCGGTCGTGGTCTACGACGGCGGGCAGGGCTGGTCCGCGGCCCGTACGTGGTGGATGCTGCGCTACACCGGCCACCCCTCGGTGCGGGTCCTGGACGGCGGCCTGGCCGCCTGGACCGCGTCCGGGGGAGCCCTGAGCACCGAGATGCCGTCCCCGGAGCCCGGCGACTTCACCGCGGCGCCCGGCGCGCTGCCGCTGCTGACGGCGGACGAGGCGGCGGCACTGGCCCGGCGGGGCGTCCTGCTGGACGCGCGGGCCGGGGAGCGCTACCGGGGCGAGGTGGAGCCCATCGACCGCGTCGCCGGGCACATCCCGGGCGCGCTGTCCGCGCCGACAACGGAGAACCTCGCCGCCGACGGCACATTCCTGCCGCCCGCCGAGCTGGCCGCGCGCTTCACGGCCCTCGGGGCCACCGCGGACGCCGAGGTGGGTGTCTACTGCGGCTCGGGCGTCTCCGCCGCTCAGGAGGTGCTGGCCCTCGCGGTCGCCGGCGTCCCGGCGGCGCTGTACGTGGGCTCCTGGAGCGAGTGGTCCGGCGACCCGACGCGGCCGGTGGCCACCGGCGCCGAGGCGGGCTGACACCCGGCCGGAATTGTTCGTACGCCCGTCCGTGACGACGGGCGGGCGTGCGGAGTGGTGCACGACGGCGCCCTGACCGGCAGGCCGCCGTCCGTACGCTCTCCGCTGCTCCGCTACTCCGGTTTCTTCCGCCGCGTCCCGAAGACGATCTCGTCCCAGCTCGGTACGGCGGCGCGCCGCCCGGGCCGTACCCCGTCGGCCTCGGCCTGGCGGTCGGTCGTGCCCGTGAGGCGGTCCCGGTGGCCGGCCACCGCTCGTGGCATGAGCACGTCGGCGTAGGCCGAGCCCGCGCCCGCGCTCGCCGCCGGAGCGGCCGGCTCCTCCAGCTCCTCGTCCTCGACGGAGTCCTCCTGAGCCGGTGCCTTCACCGGCTCGGGGACGACCATGTCGCCGCGGAAGCTCGGCACCGCCTCCAGGAGGCTGGTGAGGGAGTCGCGCTCCCGCTCGCCGGAACCGTCCTCGGCCCGTGCCGGCTCGTCGTCCTCGCCCGCACGGTCCCGATCGCGATCACGGTCCCGGTCCCGGTCCCGGTCCTGGGACGTCTGGCGGTCCAGGGCGCGGTCCAGCGGCCGGTCGCGCGGCAGCCGCGCGATCCGCGGCACGAACGGGAAGCTGGGCTCCGGGGTGTCGTCGGTCTCGCCGATCAGCGCCCGCGCCTCGTCGTCGACGGCCTGGACCAGGCGCCGCGGCGGGTCGTAGGTCCAGCTCGCCGAGTGCGGCTCGGCCGCGACGCGGTAGACCAGCAGGACTTCCCAGGTGCCGTCGTCGCGCCGCCAGGAGTCCCACTGCACGGAGTCCTTGTCGGCGCCGCGCAGCAGCAGCCGCTCCGCGACGGCCTCGCCGAGCTGCGGGCCGGTGTTCTCCCCGGGGCGGCGTACGGGTGTCTTACGGGCCCGCTCGGCCATGAACGCGCGCTCGGCGAGGACCGGCCCCTCGAAGCGGCGCACCCGGTCGACCGGGATGCCGGCGAGCTGGGCGACCTCTTCGGCGGAGGCACCTGCTCTTATACGCGCCTGGATGTCCCGCGGGCGCAGGTGGCTCTCGACCTCGATCTCGATCTGGCCGAGCCGCGCGCGGTCGTTGCGGACCGCGGCGCGCAGCCGCTCGTCGATCGGAAGCGTGTACTCGGTGCTGTCCGCAGCTTTGAGCACCAGCCGTGTGCCGTCGTTGGAGACGGCCACGACACGCAGTTCGGGCATGGGGACCTCCCGGGTGGTGCCTGCCGACGTCACGTGCGTCGCTGCTTCCGCTAGTCGAGTGTGGCCTGCCCGGGTGCAGCCTGCCACAACATTGCCGAGTTACCCGGCGTGTCGAGGCTTGGCCCAGAAACGCCGTTATGACACGGTTACCTGTTCGCAACGCTCAGTGACCATGTCTAGTTCCTGCTCCCAGTCACCCGTGCCCGGTGGCGGCACCCGGGGGTGAGTGCCACCTTCCGGCCCCCTCCCGTGTATCCGGGCAGCCGGACGGGATTCCGGGGCCAGGGCTCGCCACAGTACTCCATTCGGGCCACTGAGGTGGACCGCCGCGCCGCCGAAGTTCACCTGCGCCAAGGGAGTTGGTCGCCTTGTCGATCTCTCTACACGGTGTGACGGGTGGCGAGGTTCACAGAATCCGCAGAATCGGAACTACCGGCTTCGCCCATAGGTCACTTGTCCGTGCAAGATGGATCGAAGGGGCGATCAAAGGCTGGAGATGGACAACAAAAGCGATACCGACACGAAAAACAAGGAGAAACGGCTCGACCTGAGCGTTCCTCAGGTCGCCGGCAGTGCCCTGGCGGCCGCCGTCGCCGCCTTTCTCGCCGGCAAGCTCGGCGTGTACGGGACCATCATCGGCGCGGGCGTGGTGAGTGTCGTGGCCACGACCGGCGGCTCGGTCTTCCAGCATCTCTTCCGGCGGACCGGCGAGCAGCTCAAGGAAGCCGCCACCGTCGGCACCCGGCCGAAGCCGCGCCGGTCCTCGGTCTCGCGCAGAACGCCGGGAGCCGGGTCCGGCACCGGCATGGTGCTGCCCACCTTCGACCGGCAGGGCGCGGAGGACGAGATCACGTCCGTCGCGGCCAAGGACGAGGGCCGGGCCGGTGGCACCGACCGTACGCAACTGTTGCCGCAGGCCGGGGACCCGGACGCCGACCGTACGCGGCTGTTGCCGCAGGCCGATCCGGCGCGGACCTCCGGGGCGGACGCCGGAGCCGCGGACAAGACGCAGCTGGTGCCGCGCCTCGACGACCGGACCATGGCGCTGGGGCAGGCGAGGCCCGGTCACCCGCCGGCCGGCGCCACCGCGGTGCCGCAGCGGGCCGACGAGGTCAGCACCGCCACGTACGGCACCCGGCTGCGCGGCTGGAAGCGGCCGGCGCTGGCCGCGCTGGCGATCTTCGTGCTGTCGATGGGCGCCGTCACCTGCGTCGAGCTGGTCACCGGCAAGGACGCGTCGGGCGATCCGGGGACCTCGGTGAGCAACGTCTTCGGCGGCAACGGGCACAAGTCCGAGCCGAAGGCCCCGCCCGCCACGGACTCGCCGTCCCCCGGGACCTCCCACGGAGACGGCACGACGGGCGGCACCGGCGGCACGCCGTCGCCCGACCCCAGCGGCTCCGCCGGCACCGGTGACGGCACTGGCAGTACGGGCAAGCCGTCCACGCCGACGCCGAGCCCGGACGCGAGCCGGAGCGGCAAGCCGACGCCGCCGCCGAGCCCGCAGCCGTCGAAGTCCGGCGGCGGTACCGGGGACGACGCCGGCAAGAGCGGTGACGACTCCCAGGGCGATTCCGGCGACCGGAACAAGCAGGAGCCCGGCGGACAGCAGGCGCCCGACCCGAAATCCTCGTGAACACGGGACGGAAATCCGCACCCGGGCGGGACGTAATGCCGTCCCGCCCGGGGACCGAATCCCCTTAACCGGCGCGGAATTTCCGTCCACGACGGGGACCGAATGCCTTTCGGCGGGAGAACGGACGGGGCCGCCCCGCGCGGCCGGCGGCCGAACCGGCCCGGACCCGGCAGCACGCCGGGTCCGGGCCGGTGTGCTGCCGGGCTCCCGGGCCTGCCGAAGCGTTCATCCCTGCGGGACGTTGGGCCGAATGAGCGTTTCAGCCGTCCGGGCGGTCCCGCCGGCCCGGCCCGGCCTCACTCGCCCAGCACGCGCCGCAGGTAGGCGTTGGTGAACAGGCGCCGCGGGTCCAGCCGGTCGCGCAGCGCGGTGAACTCGCCGAATTGCGGGTAGACACCGGAGAGGTACGCGGCGTCGCGGCTGTGCAGCTTCCCCCAGTGCGGCCGGCCGCCGTGCGCGGTCATGATCCGTTCGGCCGCGGTGAAGTACTCCCGGTACGGCGTCCCCCGGTACATGTGCACGGCGAGGTAGGCGGTGTCCCGTCCGGAGGCGGTGGACAGCGGGATGTCGTCGGCGGGCGCGGTCCGCACCTCCACCGGAAAGCTCACCCGGAAGCCCGAGCGCTCCACCAGCGCCCGCAGCTCGCGCAGCGCCTCCACGGCGGCCGCCCGCGGCAGCGCGTACTCCATCTCCACGAAGCGCACCCGGCGCGGGCTGGTGAAGACCTTGTACGGGATGTCGGTGTACGTACGGGCCGACAGCGCGCGGCTGGAGAGCCGCGCGATCCCCGGGACGCTGGCGGGCACCGCCCTGCCGACGGCGCACGCGGCGCGGAAGACCCCGTTGGAGAGCAGTTCGTCGTCGATCCAGCCGCTGACCCGGCCGAGCGGGGCGGCGGGGCCCTGGCTGCGGTTGTTGCGCTTGGTGCTGCAGTTTCCGGTGTGCGGGAACCAGTAGAACTCGAAGTGCTCGTTCTCGGCCACGAGCTGGTCGAATTCGGCCGTCACCCGGTCGAAGGACATCGGCTCCTCCCGGGCCGACAGCCAGAACTGCGGCTCCACGGCGAAGGTGACGGAGGCGATCACGCCCAGCGCCCCCAGGCCCACCCGGGCCGCCGCGAAGACCTCCGGGTTCTCGGCGGCGGAGCACGTGAGCACCGAGCCGTCGGCGGTGACCAGTTCGAGCGCGGTGATCTGGGCGGCTATGGACGCCGAGTCGCGGCCGGTGCCGTGGGTGCCGGTGCTCGCCGCGCCGGAGACCGTCTGCTCCATGATGTCGCCCATGTTGGCCAGTGACAGGCCGTGCGCGGCGAGGGCCCGGTTGAGCTGCTGGAGGGTGGTGCCGGCCGCCACGGTCACGGTGCCGGCGGCGCGGTCCACCTCCCGTACGCCGGTCAGCCGCTCGGGACGGATGAGCAGCCCGTCGGTGGCGGCGACCGCGGTGAAGGAGTGGCCGGTGCCGGCCGCCTTGACCGTGAGCCCGTCGGCGGCCGCCGCGCGGACCGCCGCGGCCAGTTCGCCGGTGGAGGCCGGCGAGACACTCCGGGCCGGCCGCACGGCGACGGTCCCCGCCCAGTTACGCCAGGCGGGCCGGGGCCTGGTCCCCCGTATCGCCCGGACCGTGCGGGCCGCTCCCGTCCGTACGGCTGTCCTGTTCCTGCCGGTCGTCCTCTGTGCCTCGGCCATCTGCGCCCGTCCCCTCCCGCTGCGGCGCCGGCCGCAGCCGGCGGTATCCGAGGAACGCCACCGCCGCCGCGAGCGCCCCCGCCACGGCCGGCACCAGGTAACCGCGCCCGGCTCCGGCCGCGTCCACCACCCATCCGGCGGCCGACGAGCCGAGCGCCACTCCGACCGCGAGCCCGGTGCTGGTCCAGGTCATGCCCTCGGTCAGGTTCGCGCGCGGTACGTGCTGCTCGACGAGGGCCATGGTGGTCACCATCGTCGGCGCGATGGACAGGCCCGCGAAGAAGAGCGCCACGGCCAGCAACGGAAGGTTCCCGACCAGTTGGAGCGGGATCATACTCACGGCCATCGCACACACGCCCACCAGCCACCGGCGGGCGGCCGGACCCTTGAAATGGATCATCCCGAAGACCACGCCGGCGGCGCACGACCCGAGCGCGTAGGACGCCAGCACCAGGCTGGCGGCGCCCTGGTGGCCCTGCTCCTCGGCGAACGCCAGCGTCACCACGTCGGTCGCACCGAAGATCGCGCCGGTCGCCACGAACGTGACCACCAGCACCTGGAGACCGCGCGAGCGCAACGCCGAGCCCTGGGCGAGGTGTTCGCGCGGATGCGGCGCGGGCTCGGTCGCCCGCTGCGCCGTCAGCCAGAAGACCCCCGCCACCAGGAAGACCGTCGCCAGCAGCGGGCCCGCCTCGGGGAACCAGGAGGTGCACAGGCCGATGGAGAGGATCGGTCCGACGATGAAGCACGCCTCGTCGACGATCGACTCCCAGGAGTAGGCGGCGTGCAGCAGGCGCGGGGAGCTGTGGTGGACGGCCGCCCAGCGGGCCCGGACCATCGAGCCGACGCTCGGCACGCAGCCCGCGCAGGCCGTGAAGACGAACAGCGTCCAGTCCGGCCAGCCCTGTTGCGCGCTCAGCAGCAGGCCCGCGATCGCCGCCGCCGAGACCAGGGTCACCGGGCGCAGCACCCGGCGCTGGCCGTGCCGGTCCACCAGCCGGGAGACCTGCGGGCTGAGCACCGCCGAGGCCAGCGCGACGGTCGCCGCCAGGGCGCCGGCGAGGCCGTACCTGCCGGTGATCAGGGAGACCATCGTGACGATGCCGATGCTGGTCATCGACAGCGTCATCCGGCCCAGGAAGCCGGCGGCCGTGAACGATCTGGTGCCGGGCGTGTCGAAGAGCGCGCGGTACGGGCTAGGCATGGGGAGCTCCGCCGGTGAAGAGCCGACGCCCGGGAGGTCCGGAAATCGGTAAGGCATGACTGAGGCCGAGACAGCTTACGCGCGCGGTCCTGGTGGCCGCCTCCGGTTTTCCGCCTGTCAGTGGCTGGTGGCAGGATCGAAGACATGCCCGAACAGTGCGATCCGCCCCTTCCGTCCGCCGCGGGGAGCCCCGCTCCCTACGACGCCCTGTTGCTGCTGTCCTTCGGAGGCCCCGAAGGCCCGGACGACGTCGTCCCCTTCCTGGAGAACGTCACCCGTGGCCGCGGCATCCCCCGCGAGCGCCTGAAGGAGGTCGGGCAGCACTACTTCCTGTTCGGCGGCGTCAGCCCGATCAACGCGCAGAACCGTGAGCTGCTGGACGCGCTGCGCAAGGACTTCGCCGAACACGGCCTGGACCTGCCGGTCTACTGGGGCAACCGCAACTGGGCGCCGTACCTGACCGACACCCTGCGCGAGATGGTCCGCGACGGTCACCGCCGTATCGCCGTCCTGGCCACCAGCGCCTACGCCTCGTACTCCGGCTGCCGGCAGTACCGCGAGAACCTGGCCGACGCGCTGGCCACCCTCCGGGCCGACGGCCTGGAGGTGCCGCGGGTGGACAAGCTCCGGCACTACTTCAACCACCCCGGCTTCGTCCGCCCGATGGTCGACGGCGTGCTCGCCTCCCTCGCCGGGCTGCCCGCCGATGTCCGCGACGGCGCCCACATCGCGTTCACCACCCACTCCATCCCGACCGCGGCGGCCGACACCTCCGGCCGCCGCGAGGACCACACGGGCGACGGCGAGGGCGGCGCGTACGTCGCCCAGCACCTGGACGTGGCCCGGGTGATCGCCGACGCGGTCCGCGAGGAGACCGGCGTCGACCACCCGTGGCGGCTGGTCTACCAGTCCCGCAGCGGCGCCCCGCACATCCCGTGGCTGGAGCCGGACATCTGCGACCACCTGGAAGAGGTGCACGGCGCGGGCGTCCCCGCGGTCGTCATGGCGCCCATCGGCTTCGTCTCGGATCACATGGAGGTCAAGTACGACCTCGACACCGAAGCCACCGCCAAGGCCGCCGAGCTGGGCCTGCCCGTCGCCCGCTCGGCCACCGTCGGCGCGGACCCGCGCTTCGCCGCGGCCGTCCGCGACCTCGTCCTGGAGCGCGCCGCAGCCGAGCAGGGCCGCGCGCCGGCCCGTTGCGCCCTCGGCGAGCTGGGGCCGAGCCACGACCTGTGCCCGGTCGGCTGCTGCCCGGCCCGCACCCCGCGCCCGGCCGCCGCGGGCGCGGACTGGGCGGGCCCGGTGGTGGAGGCCCAGGCGTAGGCCCAGAGGGCGGCCCCGGAGCCGTACCGAGACGACAGACGGCGGCGCCGCGCCGCCCCGCAGGGCGGTCACGAGCGGCCGCCCGGACGAGCAAGGAGCACCGTGTCCGATCCGCTGCAGGACGAACTTCTCGATCTCGCCCTGGAGGCCGCCCGCCGCGCCGGTGAGCTGCTGCGCGACGGCCGCCCCGCCGACCTCGGCGTGGCCGCCACGAAGACCAGTCCCATCGACGTCGTCACCGAGATGGACATCGCCAGCGAGAAGCTGATCACCGGCTTCCTCGCCGAGCGGCGTCCCGACGACGGTTTCCTGGGGGAGGAGGGCGCCAGCGTCGCGGGCAGCAGCGGGGTGCGCTGGGTCATCGACCCGGTCGACGGCACGGTCAACTACCTGTACGGACTGCCCTCCTGGTCCGTGTCGATCGCCGCTGAGCGGGACGGCGAGGCCGTCGTCGGCGTCGTCGCTGCGCCGGTGCGCGGCGAGACGTACCACGCGGTCCTGGGCGGCGGCGCGTTCCGCGACGGGGAGCCGGTGCGCTGCCGCCCCGCGCCGCCGCTGTCCCAGGCCCTGATCGGTACGGGCTTCGCCTACATCGGCGAGCGCCGGGCCGCCCAGGCCGAGGTGCTGCGCACGCTGCTGCCGCAGGTCCGCGACATCCGGCGCGGCGGTTCGGCCGCGATCGACCTGTGCGACGTGGCCTGCGGCCGGCTCGACGGCTACTACGAGCGCGGGCTGAACCCGTGGGACATGGCCGCCGGCGCCCTGATCGCCCGCGAGTCCGGCGCGCTGACCGGCGGCCGCCCCGGCGAACCCGCCTCGAACGACCTGACCGTGGCCGCCTCGCCGGAGGTGTTCAGGACCCTCCAGCCCCTGCTGGACGAACTGGGCGCCTGGCACGACTGAGCGCCGGAGCCGGACCAGGCCGGGCACCCGCCGGGAACGTGACAGCGCCCCGGACCCTTCGCGGGTCCGGGGCGCTGCCGTCGTTGGCGGCCGGGAGGTGGTCAGGCGCTGGCTGCCGTGACCTGCACGCCGTGCTCGGCGGCAAGGCGCTGCAGGTCCTCCAGCTCGGCCTGCTCCACCTCGACGAGGAAGTCGTCGCCCGACTCGCGGGCCCGGTCCAGGTCGGCCTCGGTGGTCCGTATGCGCTGCAGAATGCCTGCGGTGAACGCGTCCATGGTGCGCCCCCTCGTCGTGGGTCGGTGGCACGGGGGTGTGCCGACGGGCGGGGCGATCACGGCGTGGTCCCTGCGAATGGATCAGAGCGCGGCATGGCGCCGTACAGGGCGTGATCGCGGGTGTGCAGACGTCCTCCCCATGGGCAACCTCACGGAAACCTCAAGCGGCACGGGAATTCGAAAACGACCCGGAAGGCACGGTTCCGGGACTCCCGGCGCCTCGGGCCGGGCCCCGCGGCCCGCCCGCCCGGCCCTTGCGGCCTGCTCGCCAGGGGGCCACGGCCCGCCCGCCCGGCACCACGCGGAACGGGGCCGCGAGCCCTCACCCACCCCTCTTACTGCCGGTTTACAGCTGTTCGGGGCAGGATGGAGGGGCTCCGAGTTTGCCGTGCCCCGGAACATCCAGGGCCGTGAGGAAGGATTTGCGACGTGCGTGTTCTCGTCGTCGAGGACGAGCAGCTGCTCGCCGATGCGGTGGCCACCGGACTGCGCCGGGAGGCCATGGCCGTCGACGTGGTGTACGACGGCGCGGCCGCCCTGGAACGCATCGAGATCAATGATTACGACGTGGTGGTCCTGGACCGGGACCTCCCGCTGGTGCACGGCGACGACGTCTGCCGCAAGATCGTTGAGCTGGGGATGCCCACCCGTGTCCTGATGCTCACCGCCTCCGGCGACGTCAGCGACCGTGTCGAGGGCCTGGAGATCGGCGCCGACGACTACCTCCCCAAGCCCTTCGCCTTCACCGAGCTGACCGCCCGGGTGCGGGCCCTGGGACGCCGTACGACGGTCGCCCTGCCGCCCGTCCTGGAGCGGGCCGGCATCAAGCTGGACCCGAACCGCCGCGAGGTCTTCCGCGACGGCAAGGAGGTCCAGCTCGCGCCGAAGGAGTTCGCGGTGCTGGAGGTCCTGATGCGCAGCGAGGGCACGGTCGTCTCGGCCGAGCAGCTGCTGGAGAAGGCGTGGGACGAGAACACCGACCCCTTCACCAACGTCGTACGGGTGACGGTCATGACCCTGCGCCGCAAGCTGGGCGAGCCTGCGGTGATCGTCACGGTGCCCGGGTCGGGCTACCGGATCTGATCGACGATGCCCGCTTCCTCCAAGGCGTCCGCCCCGCCCCCCGCCACACCGCCCATGCCCACCTGGGATCCAAAGCCGGTCAACGTCCGGCCCTTCCCCTGGCTGCGCCCGACCATCCGGATACGGCTCACCCTGCTGTACGGCGGCATGTTCCTGATGGCGGGCATCGTGCTGCTCACGATCATCTACATGCTGGCCGCCAACGCGCTCCAGGAAGGCAGCGAGCTGCCCGTCAAGATCCTCCGGGGCAACTTCGCCGCCACCAGCAACGTCTGCGACCTGCCCAGCCAGACCTCCGGAGAGATCTTCACCCAGGCGATCCAGAGCTGCCTCCAGCACCAGCGGGCGCAGGCCCTGAACACCCTGCTCAACCGTTCCCTGCTGGCGCTGCTGGGCCTGACCGTCGTCGCGTTCGCCTTCGGGTACGCGATGGCGGGGCGGGTGCTGTCGCCGCTGGGGCGGATCACCCGGACCGCGCAGCGGGTGGCGGGCTCGGACCTGCACCGCCGCATCGAGCTGGGCGGTCCGGACGACGAGCTCAAGGAGCTGGCCGACACCTTCGACGAGATGCTGGACCGGCTGGACCGGGCCTTCGAGTCGCAGCGCCGTTTCGTGGCCAACGCCTCGCACGAGCTGCGCACGCCGCTGGCGATCAACCGGACGCTGCTGGAGGTCCAGCTCGCCGACCCGGACGCCTCGCCGGAGCTGGCGCAGCTGGGCAAGACGCTGCTGGCGACCAACGAGCGCAGTGAGCAGCTGGTCGAGGGCCTGCTGCTGCTGGCCCGCAGCGAGAACAAGATCGTGGACAAGAAGCCGGTGGATCTGGCCGAGGTGGCCTCGCAGGCCGTCGACCAGACCCGCGCCGAGGCCCAGGCCAAGGGCGTGGAGATCCGCGGCGTGCGCCAGCAGGCGTTCGTCCAGGGCAACGGCGTACTGCTGGAGCGCATCGCGCTCAACCTCGTGCAGAACGCGGTGCGCTACAACACGGCCCAGGACGGGTGGGTGGAGGTCATGACCGAGCCGCAGCAGGGCTGCGCGGTGCTGGTCGTCTCCAACACCGGCCCGGCCGTCCCGGCCTACGAGGTGGAGAACCTCTTCGAGCCGTTCCGCCGCCTGCGCACGGAACGCACCGGCAGCGACAAGGGCGTCGGCCTCGGCCTGTCCATCGTGCGGTCCGTGGTGCGCGCGCACGACGGCAGCATCACGGCCACGCCGCGCGAGGGCGGCGGACTGGAGATGCGGGTCGTCCTGCCGCTGTGAGGGCCGCAGACGGGCGGCGAGCCGCGGGTGAGGGTGCGGCCCCACCCGCGGCTCCCGGCGCGCCCTGCTGTCCTTTTTGACCCGGGACCCCACCTCTTGGCACTCTTGGTCGCCCTCCGCACGCCGGTCACCCCGGCTTGACGTGACGGCGGGCGGCCATGGATCCTTCGCCGAGTTCGCTTTGCGCTGAATTCCTCCGGTCCGCCCGACGGCCCGTCCGTGTGTGATCCCTCACAGGCGCGAGATTCGCGCCACCCACTCTCCGTGATCGGAACGGTTGGCGGAAGGCCGGGAAAATCCGGGTTTCCAGGGGCCTTGATCACGGGAAGTACACGTGATGGCGTGCGCGAGGTGCGACATTCGGACCGTGTACGGTCCTGATCGCCATCCAAACCGATCACCTCTTCAGGGGTGCGGTTGGGTGTCGATTGAGTAACAGACCTTGATGTGAGGCAAAATCTCCGCCTCAGGTCGGGCACAAGTCCGGCCTCTCACGCGTTACGTGCGCTGGAGACACCGCAGACACCCAGAGGGGGAGAGCGACATGGCTACGGATTACGACACCCCACGCAAGACAGATGACGACCTCAACGAGGACAGCATCGAAGAACTGAAGTCGCGGCGGAACGACAAGTCCGCCTCGGCCGTCGACGTCGACGAGTTCGAGCAGGCCGAGGGCCTGGAACTGCCCGGCGCCGACCTTTCCAACGAAGAACTCGCCGTCCGGGTGCTGCCGAAGCAGCAGGACGAGTTCACGTGCATGAGCTGCTTCCTGGTCCACCACCGCAGCCAGCTGGCCGCCGAGGACAAGAACGGCCAGCCGATCTGCCGCGACTGCGCGGCCTGAGGACCGGTCGACGCCGTGGCAGGCGTGAACCCGTTCCGTAAGGGACGCAAGGGCGAGAAAGGCCCGGCGGCCGGCGCACGATCACGCGACGAAAACGCGCCCGTGCCCGCCGACCCGACCGCCCTGCCCGCGGAGCGGACGACCGACGCACCGGAGGAGCGAGGCCGTGCGGCCTCGCTCGTGGCGGCCGTGGGCCGCGGCACCAGGAAAGGCGGCGCGGGCGCCCGCAAGGGCCTGACGACGGTCGCCGAGCGCATCATCGACAACGTCCCGCGGATCCCGGTCCGTGACCTGGCGACGTTGCGCCGGCAGTTCCCCGGTCTGACCCCCGAGGAACTGGCCGACAAGCTGGTCGCCGGTGCCACCCGGGGCACCGCCACCGTCGGTGCGGGGGTGGGCGCGGCGGCGATGCTGCCGGTACCGCCCGCCATGCCGGCCGAGCTGGCCGCCGAGATCGTCGGGGTGGCCTCCGTGGAGATCAAACTCATCGCCGAGCTCCACGAGGTCTACGGCCTGCGCCCGCCGGGCACGCTCCGGCAGCGCGCCACCGCCTACCTGACGTCCTGGACCGGGGAGCGCGGCATCGACGTCACCAAGCCCACGACCGTCAACGCGGCGCTGGGCGGCCAGATGAAGCGCGAGCTGCGCCAGCAGATCATGAAGCGCACCCTGCGCAACCTGCCGAACCTGACACCGTTCATGGTCGGCGCCGCGGTCGGCGCGGTGATGAACCGCCGGGACACCGCAAAGCTCGCGGACAAGATCCGCAAGGACCTGCGCGCCAGACAGGTGCCGTGGGACGCCCTGCCGCACGCCGAGGCCCTGCCGCCGGAAGACGGCCGCTGAGAACCCGGCCGGAGGCCGAACGGGTCGCTCCGCAACCTCCGGGACGCCGTCCCGCACCCTCGGGAAGGCCCCTGTGCCGCCCGACGGCGCCCTGCCTGGCCCGGCGAGCCCCCCGGGGTCGGTTCAGGTCCGTACGGCCGCCAGCGCGGCCACCAGGCGCTCCGGCTCACGGGTCGAGAGGTACGCGTACGGAGTCGGGTCCGCCGGGTCCGTGATCTCCACCCGCACAGCGGTGCGGATGTAGCTGCGCAGCAGCATGAAGGCGCGGGTGTCGGCCTTGTGCGTACGCCACGCCACCGCCTCCTCGGGGTCCAGCGCCCGGGCCTCGCCCAGCGCCGCCACCGGGATCCGGGCGTCGCCCGCGATCAGCGAGTCACCCACGACGCGGATCCGTACCGAGCCGTACGAGCTGACCGCCACCGCGGACAGTGCCGCGCCGCCGATCAGCCCGCCGAGCATCGGCAGCGTGCCCAGCGGGAGCAGCATCAGGGCGCAGGCCACGCCGATCAGGCCGGCGATCACCCACCAGGAGCGGGGCGCGGTGAGGCGTTCTTCGTACGACTGCATGGCTCCAGCTTGGCACGGCGGCGCGGGCCGGTTACGCGCGCGGGTAGGGTCTGCACTCGTGAGTGGAACCGACAAGGCCCCGACGCGGCTGACGCCACCGGCCGACGCCGTCGCCCCGGTGCGGCACCCCGACGCCCCCGCGCCCGGAGAACTCCTCGGCGCGCACTACGACCACTGCTTCGGCTGCGGCGCGGCGCAGGCCCACGGCCTGCAGCTGCAGGCCCGCGCCGAGGACGGCGTGCGGGTGACCGCCGAGTTCACGGTCAAGGAGGCCCACCAGGGCGCTCCCGGCCTCGCGCACGGCGGGGTGCTGGCCACCGCTCTGGACGAGACGCTGGGTTCGCTGAACTGGCTGCTCCGGGTGATCGCGGTGACCGGCCGGCTGGAGACCGACTTCCTGCGGCCCGTACCGGTCGGCACGGTGCTGCACCTGGACGCGGAGATAACCGCCGTCCACGGCCGGAAGATCTACTCGACGGCGGTGGGCCGGATCGGCGGACCCGAAGGACCGGTCGCGGTGCGCGCCGACGCCGTCTTCGTCGAGGTCAAGGTCGACCACTTCATCGACAACGGAAGGCCGGCCGAGATCCAGGCCGCGATGGCCGATCCGGACCAGGTCAGACGAGCTCGTGCTTTTGAGGTGAACCCGTGAGTCAGGTACGCAATCCGGTGGATGTGCTGATCCGGCGTCTGGACCCGGAGGTGCCGATTCCCGCCTACGGTCATCCCGGTGACGCGGGCGCCGACCTGGTGACCACCGAGGCGGCGGAACTCGCGCCGGGGGAGCGGACGGTGCTCCCCACCGGAGTGTCCCTCGCCCTGCCCGACGGGTATGCGGCGTTCGTGCACCCCCGCTCGGGCCTGGCCGCCCGGTGCGGAGTGGCGCTGGTGAATGCCCCCGGGACGGTGGATGCCGGGTACCGTGGGGAAATCAAGGTGATCGTGGTCAATCTGGACCCGCGCGAGAGTGTGCGGTTCGAGAGGTTCGACCGGATCGCCCAACTGGTCGTCCAGCAGGTCGAGAAGGTGCGCTTCCACGAGGTGGCGGAACTTCCCGGCTCGGCGCGGGCCGAGGGGGGATTCGGTTCCACCGGCGGTCATGCGGCGGTGGACGGCTCCACGGGTGGGAATGGATACGCATCGGTCGGTGCCGACCGGGAAGGACAGTGACGTGTTCGGTCGTCGCAAGAAGAACGAGGCTCCCGCAGAGTCGGTCCCAGCAGCGGAAGCCGCCGACGAGACGGCCTCGGACGAGACCTTTGCGGACGAGGGTGCCGGGTCCGGCGAGGAGCAGCGGGTGAACCTGCCCCCGGCCCCCCGTCCCGACGGCCCCTGGGACCTCTCCGAGGTCACGGACGCCGCCGAGGGCCGGGTGGACCTGGGCGGCATGTTCGTGCCCGGCGTCGAGGGCATGGAGCTGCGGGTGGAGGTCGCGGGCGACGCGATCGTCGCGGCGACCGTGGTCCTCCAGGACAGCGCCGTGCAGCTCCAGGCGTTCGCCGCGCCCAAGAAGGAGGGCATCTGGGGCGAGGTCCGCGAGGAGATCGGCGTCGGGATCACCCAGCAGGGCGGCGTCATCGACGAGGTCGAGGGCCCGCTGGGCTGGGAACTGCGCGCGCAGGTCCCCGTACAGCTCCCGGACGGCACCAACGGCGTCCAGGTCGTGCGCTTCGTCGGCGTCGACGGCCCGCGCTGGTTCCTGCGCGGCGTCATCTCCGGCCAGGGCGCGGTCCAGCCCGAGGCGGCCGGCATCCTGGAGCACATCTTCAAGGACACCGTGGTCGTCCGCGGCGAGGCCCCCATGGCCCCTCGCGACCCGATCGTCCTCAAGCTCCCCGACGACGCCCAGATGGTCCCCGACGGCGTCCAGCAGGAGCCCGCGGAAACCTCCCGCTTCGGCGGCGGCGTCGAACGGCTGGAACGCGGCCCGGAAATCACCGAGATCCGCTGACGTGCGGCGTCTTCCGACGCCCCTTCACCTCGCTCCCGTAACCCTCGCGGTTGCGGGAGCGACGTGCGTAACGGCCCGCCGGAGCACTCCCGCTACGGGGCGGACGGTCCCGGTGTGCCACGCTTCCTCCGATTCGAGGGCGGTGCTCGCCTGCCCTCCCGGACCGTGAATCGGAGGAAGCACTTCCGTGCGCGTTCTCATATCGCCTTCCTACGGGAGTCCAGCGACACGTCGCCACTGGACCGACACCGTCGATCAGCCCGTGGCCTTCACCGACGACAAGTACGCCGATGCGCTGACCGCAGATCAGCGCACCCGGCTGCAGGCTGCCCATCCGGACGGCACGGCGTGTTTCTGGGGCGCGGTGCCCAAGCACGATACGAAGCTGCACGATGTCGTGCCCGGCGACATCGTGTTGTTCACCGGGCAGAACAAGGTGCGGGCGGTGGGGGAGATCGGGACGATCTTCCGCAACGCCGAACTGGCCGACCTCTTATGGCCTCCGACGCGGGGCGGCCCCAGCTGGCACACCATCTACACCGTGCTGGACCTGGCCGAGGTGGACATCCCGTACACCGAACTGAACGCCGTGCTCGGTTACCAGCCGCACCACACCCACCCGGGACTGAAGGTCCTGCGCGGTGACAAGGCGCAGTCCGTTCTGGACGCCTTCATGATCACTTCTGGTCTGTTCTTCAGCCGGGCTTGCGCGGAAACGGTCCCCGCACCGACCGCGGACGAGGCCCGCGAAGCCGTCCGCCGGGCTGCGGCGGAGGAACTGCGCACCTCCTCGACCACGTACCGGAGGACCGGGCGGCTCATCGTCGTCGACCGCCGGGAAGCCCGGCTGGTGGCTGCCTACCGGGAGCACCTCGCGTCCTGCGGGCGAGGACCAGCGGACCGCTTCTACTGCCGGTCGGGCATCAGCGATCTCTACCTCGACGATGCCGAAGGCGCTGAGCTCATCGAGGCCAAGAGCGACGCCTCGCACCAGTGCGTCCGCCAGGCGCTCGGTCAGCTGCTGGACTACGCGCCGTACTGCCCGGCGCCGCCCGATCGCCTGAGTACTCTGCTCCCGTCCCTGCCGGCGCGCACAGACCTCGCTCTCCTGCATCGCTACGGCATCGACTGCATCCACCGGAACACCTCGGGGGCTTTTGTGCGGGCCGAGGCTCCGGCGGAGCGCCGCGAACTGATGCGGTCGCTCTGGTCCTCCTGACCAGTGCCGCCACCGGCGCTCCTCCCAGAGCGCCCGATCGGCTCGAAACCCGCGCCCCGATGGGCCGTACTCCCTTTCGACGGGGTGCGGCCCATCACCGTTTCCGCAGGTCAGATCGGTAAGCGTATGAGAATCGTCAACGGTGCGCTAATGGCCGTAAGGGAGGCGTCAACGGCGGTCGGAAACGGTCATGTTGGCGGTTTGCTCTAGGTGTCCGTTCAACCGAACCCACTAGGAGCACCCGATGGCCGACGTGGCCTTCGTCGTCACCATGCTCGCGGTCTTCGCGCTGGTGGCCCTCGTCGCCAAGGGGGTGACGAGGCTGTGACCGTCGAGAACGTCGTCGGGCTGGTCGTCGCGATCGCCCTGCTCGGCTACCTGGTCCTCGCCCTCGTCTTCCCGGAGAGGTTCTGAGCGTCCCGATGAGCCCCATCCTGGCCGGCGTGCTCCAGCTCACCGCGCTCGTCGCGGCGCTCGCCCTGGCGTACCGTCCCCTCGGCGACCACATGGCCGCCATGTACAGCTCGCGCAAGCACCTGCGCGTCGAAAAGGTGATCTACCGCTGCATCGGTGCCGACCCGGACGCGCAGATGCGCTGGCCCGCGTACCTGCGCGGGGTTCTGGCCTTCTCGCTCGCCGGTGTGCTCTTCCTCTATCTGCTGCAGCGCCTCCAGGGCGGTCTGCCGCTGTCGCTCGGCTTCGCGTCGATCAGCCCGGACCAGGCGTTCAACACGGCGGCGTCGTTCGTCGCGAACACCAACTGGCAGTCGTACAGCGGTGAACAGGCCATGGGCCACGTCGTGCAGACGGCCGGCCTGGCGGTGCAGAACTTCGTCTCGGCCGCGACCGGCATGGCCGTCGCGATCGCCCTCGTCCGCGGCTTCGCCCGCACCCGTACCGGCGACCTGGGCAACTTCTGGGCCGACCTGGTGCGCGGCACCGTGCGCATCCTGATACCGATCGCCGTCGTCGGCGCGCTCGTCCTCGTCGCGTGCGGCGCGATCCAGAACTTCTCCGGCATCCACGGGGTCGGGCAGTTCCTGGGCGGCACCCAGCAGACCAACGGCGGGGCGGTCGCCTCCCAGGAGGTCATCAAGGAGCTGGGCACCAACGGCGGCGGCTACTTCAACGCCAACTCGGCCCACCCCTTCGAGAACCCGAACGGCTTCACCAACCTCTTCGAGGTCTTCCTCATCCTGGTCATCCCGCTCGCGCTGACCCGTACCTTCGGCCGGCTCGTCGGCAACGTACGGCAGGGCTACGCGATCCTGGCCACGATGGGCGTCATCTGGCTCGGCTTCACCGCCCTGATGATGTGGACCGAGTTCGCGCACGGCGGCCCGGCGCTCCAGGCGGCCGGCGCGGCGATGGAGGGCAAGGAGAACCGCTTCGGCATCGGCGGCTCGTCGATCTTCTCGGTCGCCACCACCCTCACCTCGACCGGCGCCGTGGACGGCTTCCACGACTCCTTCACGGCCTTCGGCGGCGGCATCCAGCTGCTGGGCATGATGCTCGGCGAGATCGCGCCCGGCGGCGTCGGCTCCGGCCTGTACGGCATGCTCGTGATGGCCGTGATCGCGGTGTTCCTCGCGGGGCTGATGGTGGGCCGCACCCCCGAGTACCTGGGCAAGAAGCTCGGCACCCGCCAGATCAAGCTCGCGGCCTGCTACATCCTCGTCACCCCGACCCTGGTGCTCGGCTTCACCGCCGCCTCGATGGTGCTGCCGGACGCGCTGGGCTCGATGCTCAACACCAAGGCGCTGGGCGCCGGTCCGCACGGCTTCTCCGAGGTGCTGTACGCGTTCACCTCCGGCGCCAACAACAACGGCTCGGCCTTCGGCGGCCTGAACGCCAACACCCCCTGGTACAACACCACGATCGGACTGGCGATGCTGCTGGGCCGCTTCCTGCCGATGGTGTTCGTCCTCGCCCTGGCCGGCTCGCTCGCCGAGCAGCAGCCGGTCCCCGAGACGGCGGGCACGCTCCGTACCGAGAAGCCGCTCTTCGCGGGGCTGCTGGTCGGCACGATCCTCATCATCACCGGCCTGACGTACTTCCCGGCGCTGGCCCTCGGCCCGATCGCGGAGGGGTTGTCATGACCACCGACGTAAATGACGTGAACGACGTGCAGCAAGAGGAGCGCCGCTCCGTGTCCACCACGACCCCGACCCGCGCGCCCCACCAGGACGTACCCGGCGGGCACCCGCCGGACGGCGGCCGCGTCGGCGGCGGCCTCTTCGACCCGAAGCAGTTGGTCAAGTCGCTGCCGGACGCGCTGCGCAAGCTGGACCCCCGGGTGATGATCAAGTCCCCGGTGATGTTCGTGGTCGAGGTCGGATCGGTCCTGACCACCTGCTTCGCCGTGGCGTCTCCTTCGGACTGGTTCGGCTGGGCCATCGCCGTCTGGCTCTGGCTCACCGTGATCTTCGCCAACCTGGCGGAGGCGGTCGCCGAGGGCCGCGGCAAGGCCCAGGCGGACACGCTGCGCAAGGCCAAGACCGACACCGTGGCCCGGCGGCTCAACGGCTCGGCCGAGGAGCGGGTGCCCGGCACGGAGCTGCGCATCGGCGACCTCGTCGTCTGCGAGGCCGGCGACATCATCCCGGGCGACGGGGACGTGGTCGAAGGCGTCGCGTCGGTCGACGAGTCCGCCATCACGGGCGAGTCGGCCCCGGTCATCCGCGAGTCCGGCGGCGACCGGTCCGCGGTGACCGGCGGTACGAAGGTGCTCTCCGACCGCATCGTCATCAAGATCACGACGAAGCCCGGCGAGACCTTCATCGACCGGATGATCAACCTGGTCGAGGGCGCCGCCCGGCAGAAGACGCCGAACGAGATCGCGCTGAACATCCTGCTCGCCTCGCTGACCATCGTCTTCCTGCTGGCCGTGGTCACCCTCCAGCCGTTCGCGATCTACGCGGGCGCCGAGCAGCCCATGATCGTCCTGCTGGCGCTGCTGGTCTGCCTGATCCCGACGACGATCGGCGCGCTGCTGTCGGCCATCGGCATCGCGGGCATGGACCGGCTGGTCCAGCGCAACGTACTGGCGATGTCCGGGCGCGCCGTCGAGGCCGCCGGCGACGTCTCCACGCTGCTGCTCGACAAGACCGGCACCATCACCCTCGGCAACCGCCAGGCCGCCGAGTTCGTCCCCGTCAAGGGCGTGACCGAGGCCGAGGTGGCGGACGCCGCCCAGTTGTCCTCGCTCGCCGACGAGACCCCCGAAGGCCGTTCCATCGTCGTCCTGGCCAAGGAGAAGTACGGCCTGCGCGAACGCCACCAGGGCGAACTGGCCGACGCCGAGTGGGTGCCCTTCACCGCCCAGACCCGTATGTCGGGCGTGGACGTGACCGAGCACGGCGCCGTACGCAAGGTCCGCAAGGGCGCGACCGGTTCGGTCATCGCCTGGGTACGGGAGCAGGGCGGCACCGTCCCCGACGACGCCGACCGGCTGGCCAACGACATCTCCGAGGCCGGCGGCACGCCGTTGCTGGTCGCCCTGGAGGACGAGCGGGGCGCCCGGGTGCTCGGCGTCATCCACCTCAAGGACGTCGTCAAGGACGGCATGCGCGAACGCTTCGTCGAGCTGCGCAAGATGGGCATCAAGACCGTCATGATCACGGGCGACAACCCGCTGACGGCCAAGGCCATCGCCGACGAGGCGGGCGTGGACGACTTCCTCGCGGAGGCCACTCCCGAGGACAAGATGGCCCTGATCAAGCGCGAGCAGGCGGGCGGCAAACTCGTCGCCATGACCGGCGACGGCACCAACGACGCGCCGGCCCTGGCCCAGGCGGACGTCGGCGTGGCCATGAACACCGGCACCTCCGCCGCCAAGGAGGCCGGGAACATGGTGGACCTGGACTCCAACCCGACCAAGCTCATCGAGATCGTCGAGATCGGCAAGCAGCTGCTGATCACCCGGGGCGCGCTGACCACCTTCTCGATCGCCAACGACGTCGCGAAGTACTTCGCGATCATCCCGGCGATGTTCGCGGTGGCCTACCCGGGCCTGGACACCCTCAACATCATGCGGCTGCACAGCTCACAGACCGCGATCCTGTCCGCGATCATCTTCAACGCACTGATCATCGTCGCGCTCGTACCGCTGGCCCTCAAGGGCGTGCGCTACCGCCCGGTGAGCGCCGACCGGATGCTCCGCCGCAACCTCGGCATCTACGGACTCGGCGGCCTGATCGCCCCCTTCATCGGCATCAAACTCATCGACCTGCTCATCTCTGCGATCCCCGGGATCGGGTGACATCCTCATGAACAACTCGGTACGCAACACCGCCCGCCTCCTCGGCGCCGGCCTGCGCGCCCTGCTCGTCCTGACCGTGGTCTGCGGCGTGCTCTACCCCCTGGTGGTCACCGGCGTCGCCCAGGCCGCCTTCCACGACAAGGCCAACGGCTCCGAGGTACGGCAGGACGGCAAGGTCGTCGGCTCCGAACTCCTCGGCCAGCGCTACGACAAGGGCACCGACGCCAAGGGCAACCCGATCCCCGACCTGCGCTACTTCCAGCCCCGCCCGTCCGCCGGCCTGGGCAGCAACAAGACCAACGGCGTCAACCCCCAGTACGACCTCCAGGTCTCCGGCGCCACCAACCAGGGCGCCACCAACACCGACCTGATCGCCGCCGTCAAGGAACGCAAGAAGTGGGTCGCCGAGACGTACGGCGTCCCCGAATCGAAGGTCCCGGCCGACGCCGTCACCTCCTCCGGCTCCGGCCTCGACCCGGACATCTCCCCGGCGTACGCGGAACTCCAGATCACCCGGGTGGCGAAGGAGAACCACCTGGACCGCGCGAAGGTCGAACGCCTGGTGAAGGACACGACGGAGGGGCGGGTGCTGGGATTCATGGGGGAGCCTCGGGTGAATGTGCTGCGGTTGAACGTGGGGGTGAAGGAACTGCTCGGCGCGTCCTGATCTCGCCGCTGCCCCGATCTGTCCGGCCGGCCCCTGAATCCTTCATTCAGGGGCCGGCCCCCGCTTTTTTCCTGTACGGCTGTACGGGGTCGGGAACCGATGGTGAAGGAGCCTGGATGCGCGTACCGGAAGACCTGAGCCCGCCTGAGCGCCTGCTGTGGGCAGCCTTCAACGAGGGTGGCCGACTCGATCTGGCGGAAGGCCGTGACGCGCACACCGATGTACGGCGGGCGGCCGAGTGGGGGCCTGAGCGCCGCGTCCGGGCTGCGGCACTCACCGCACTGCTTCGCGGCGTGCCCGAGGCGTCCGGAGGGGTAACCGCCCTGTGCCTGAACGGGGCAAGGATCACGGGAACCCTCTGCTTACGGCACCTCAGGACCGAATGCTCGCTGCTCCTTGAGAACTGCTCCTTCGACGAGCCCGTGGACATGGCCCACGCCGAGGTGTTCTCCCTGTCGTTGCGAGGCTCACGGATACCCGGGGTGGACGCTTACGGTGTGCTCATCCGCGGCGACCTGGTACTCAGCCACGTCACCGCGGGCGGACTCGGCCTCTTCGGGGCACGTGTGGAGGGCCGGCTGTGGCTGGTCGGGGCCCGGCTCACCCGCGCTGACGGGTACGCCCTCGACGCGCCGGACATGGTGGTGTCGGGGGGCCTGTACTGCGGCGGCGGTTTCACGGCGCACGGTGGTGTGAACGTGTACGGCGCCTCGGTAGGGGCGGGTTTCGACCTGGACGGTGCCAGGCTCGTCAACTCACGCGGATTCGCCCTCCGAGCCCCCAACCTCGTCGTCGCGTCGGACCTGACGTGCCGCAACGCGGTGTTCATGGGTGGCGTCAACGTGTTCGGGGCGGAAGTCGGCGGACAGTTCTGGTTGAATGCGACCCGATTGACGAACACCGACGGGTGGGCGCTCAATGCTCCCAACGTGAAGGTCGGAGGCGGGCTCTACAGTCGTGGCGGCATGGTGGCCGAGGGTGGCGTGAACCTGTACGGCGCGAGGATCGGAGCCGGCGTCGAGTTGCAAGGCGGCAGGCTCGTCAACCGTCGAAGTGCCGCGCTCAGAGCGCCGCACATGACGGTGGCAGGAGATCTCACATGCGGCGACGGGTTCAGCGCGGTCGGTGGTGTCGAGCTGTCGGGCTGCCGCGTCGAGGGCCGGCTCTCCTTCCGGGGAGCCGACCTGAGTGACGCCGAGCCCGGGGCGCTCACCTGCACGGATGCTCAGGTGCGCGCGTTCTTCCTCGACCGGCTCCGGTCCGCCCCCGGCGTTGTCTCACTGTCGGGGACCACCGTCGAGGTGATCCATGACGATGGCGGCTTCCAGCCGGAACACCTCGACCTGGACCGAGCCCGATACGTCGTGCTCACCCCGTACCGGCCTGCCCGGGAACGCATCACGTGGATCCGGCGCGGCCGGACTGGTTACCAGCCATGGTGTTACGAGCAACTGGCCGCCTATTACCGGCGCATCGGACACGACGAGGACGCCCGCACCGTACTGCTGGCGAAACAGCGGCACCGGCGGGAGACGCTGCGTCTGCCGGCGAAACTGTGGGGGCATCTGCAGGACGTAACGGTCGGTTACGGGTACCGTCCGCTGCGCGCGCTCGGCTGGCTCGGGAGCGGAATCGCGGCAACGGCCGTCTTCTTCGCGATCCATCCACCGAAGCGCGCCACCGAAGAGGGCGCTCCGCACTTCTCCGCACCGGCCTACGCGGCGGATGTGTTCCTGCCGGTGCTCGACCTGGGGCAGCAACGTGCGTTCACCCCTCAGGGGGTGGGGCAGTGGGTGGCCTGGGCGGCTGTGCTGGCGGGGTGGGTCCTGGCCACGACGGTGATCGCGGGCGTCACCAGGAACGTGGTCCGCGCATGAAGAGCGCGACTCCAGTCGGCTGTCGGCAAGAACCCGGATCAGCACTCGGGCCGCAGGCCGGCCGGGAGCCGCCGCCAGGCGCCCCACCCCACCCCCGGCACCGCCTACCAGACATCCCCACTCCGCCAGTCGCAAGCCAGTTGCCCCGTGAGATCCAGCGGGACCTCGGTCCGGAGGACGTGGATGGCGCCGTCCTCCTCCTTCGTGGGGCGCAGGCCGGTGGGGGAGAGGACGGCGGACGGGCCCTGCCAGAGGTGCCAGCCGCGGGCCGCGTAGAAGTCGGCGGCGCCTTCGGAGGCGCTGAGGGCGCCCAGGTCGTAGGCGGTGCGTACGACCCGTTCCAGGGCCGTCATCATGGCGGCGCCGTGGCCCCGGCCGCGCCGGTCCGCGCGGACGCCTACGCCCTCGACGTAGCCGCAGCGCAGGGGGCGGCCGGCGTGCAGCATCTGGCGTTGTACGACGGAGGCGTGGCCGATCAGCTCGTCGCCCTCCCACACCAGGGCGTGCACGCCGCCCAGTGCGTGGTCCCAGTCCTCCTCGGTCATGTCGCCCTCGAAGACGTCGTGGAGGAGTGCCTTGGCCGCGGCGCGGGTACGGGCGTCGAGTTCCGCTGTGTGGGCCAGGTGGGTGCGTGCGTCGGTCATGGCTGCCATGATCGTGGAGCTGGCGGGGGAGAGCCAGCCAGGGGCGGAGGGGGCAGGTGGCGCGGTCCCGGGTGCGTTGTCATGTACTGCCCCATCGTGACGGGACGGCTCCGTGAGCACACCCGCAGCCCCGTCGCATCCGCCCGACCAGCCGTACGTCCGGCCCGGAGGCCCGCCACCGCACTCGGGCGCGGAACGGGAACCGCGACCGAACCGCTCGTGGCGGTTGCCTCGCGGCCCGGGGGGGTGAGACGGCCGAGCGCCTCGCCCCCTTGCACCTGTGGCCTGTCCGGCGGATCACGGGACCCGGAACGCCCGCCGGTAGGCCCCCGGGGTCGTGCCTGTCGCAGAACGGAAGCGGCGGCGCAGGTTGACCGCGGAGGAGAGACCGACGCGGGCTGCGATCGCCTCGACCGGCAATTCCGTCTCCTCCAGCAGGGTGCGTGCCGCGGCCACGCGACGGGAGAGCAACCATGCACCCGGGCTGGTGTCGAGCCGGTCGGCGAAGCGTCGTGCCAGGGTGCGGGACGAAACGCCGAGGTACGCGGCCAGGTCATCCACCGACAGCGGTGTGCCGAGGCGCTCGTCGGCCCATGTGAGCAGGCCGTCGAGCGCGTGCCCGGGCGGTGGAGGCGGCGTGTACGGTACTTGGCCGGCCTCGCGGTGTGGCGGCAGCACCATGTGCCGCTTGAGCGCAGCGGCGTACGCGGCCCCGTGGTCCTTCTGGACGAGATGCAGGCACAGGTCGAACCCGGCGCCCGCGCCGGCGCTGGTGGCGACGTCACCGTGATCCACGTAGAGGCTGTCCGGTTCCACGCGCACCCCGGGAAACTCACGCCGCAGTTGCTCGGCGCGCGCCCAGTGTGTGGTGGCCGAGCGGCCGTCCAGCAGTCCGACGCGGGCCAGCGCGAAAACCCCGGAGCAGATCGTGACCAGCCGGGCCCCGCGCGCGTGCGCCCGCAGCAGGGCCCGGCACACGAGGTCGGAGGGCGGCTTTTCCACCGGGAGCCAGCCCGGGATGATCACGGTGTCCGCGGTCTTGAGCGCCGAGAGGCCCTGCGACACGGTCATCGCATACCCGCCCGTGGTCGGCACGGGGCCGGGCGTCTCCGTGCACGTTTCGAACGTGTAGTGCTGCGGCACCCCGGGCCGCTTCGTGCCGAAGACCTCGATGGCGCAGCCGAGTTCGAAGACCGACTGCACCGGCTGTACCAGAGCCACCACGCGATGCATGGCAGGAAAGTACCCTAGGACGTCATGGCGGTCTCTGCCCGCCCCGGCCCGCGCACGGCATCGTTGCAGGCATGCATCCTGAGATCCTTGCGCAGGAGGGTTACACCTCCACCTCTGTCGACGAAGCCCCGGTCCATGAGCTGTTCCCCGGGATCCGACTGCGTCCCCTGTGGCGGGGACCGGACGGCGCGCACGCCAACGTGCTGGAGATGGAGGCGGGCACCTCCTGGCCGCACCGCGATGTCCACGAGCCGGGCCCGGAGGAGGTGTACGTGGTCGCCGGCACCTTCAACGACGGAGCGCGCGACTACCCTGCCGGTGCGTTCCTGCACGCCCCGGCCGGGTCGTGGCATGTGCCCTCGACCGCCACCGGCTGCACGCTGTTCCTCTTCTACCCAGAGGGTTAGGCCCTGTGATGACCGGGTCTGCTGACTCGTTGTTCCCTTCATGGGGCAGAGGGCCCGACGAACACGGAGTGGGCTGAAGGCCGGCGTCTGCCACGGCACGTCACCGCCGCGGCCCGGTCTCGTGGTCCTGGCCTCCGGAGCCCGGGGGCCGGCGGCGATCGGGAGTTCGGGCGGTCCGGACGCCGCGAACACGGCCGTCAGCATGGTCAGGGTCCTGGTGGTCGCCGTCGGACTGCTCAGCCCGTGGGCGGGCAGGCGGCGGCACGGCACGGGCCGGGCGTCGGTACGGTCCCGGCCCGGCGTCCGCCCCCACCCCCGTATCAGAGTCGCGTCAAGACCTGCTCCCCACCCGTCACCTGCGGCTTTTGTGCGGGTGTGGGGTCGGTAGGGTCGGCTCAGGTTCAGCCCGGTGGGGGCGGCCTTCACGTAAGACAATGGGGCCATGGCACGCGGCAAGCTACGGATCTATCTCGGCGCTGCACCGGGCGTCGGCAAGACGTACTCGATGCTGTCCGAGGCGCACCGGAGGGTGGAGCGCGGCACGGACGCCGTGGTGGCGTTCGTCGAGCACCACGGCCGGCCCCGCACGGAAGTCATGCTGCACGGTCTGGAGCAGACCCGGCGCGCGGAGCTGGAGTACCGGGGCTCGGTCTTCACCGAGATGGACGTGGACGCGGTGCTGCGCCGCGCGCCCGCGGTGGCCCTCGTCGACGAGCTCGCGCACACGAACGTGCCGGGTTCCCGCAACACCAAGCGCTGGCAGGACGTCGAGGAGCTGCTGGAGGCCGGGATCGACGTGATCTCGACGGTCAACATCCAGCACCTCGAATCGCTCGGTGACGTCGTCGAGTCGATAACGGGGGTGCGGCAGCGCGAGACCGTGCCGGACGAGATCGTCCGCCGGGCCGACCAGATCGAGCTGGTCGACATGTCGCCCGAGGCGATCCGGCGCCGGATGGCGCACGGCAACATCTACAAGCCGGACAAGGTGGACGCCGCCCTCTCGAACTACTTCCGGCCGGGCAATCTGACCGCTCTCCGGGAGCTCGCGTTGTTGTGGGTCGCCGACCGGGTGGACGAATATCTGCAGCAGTACCGTTCCGAGCACAGTGTTTCCAAGATCTGGGCGGGGCGCGAACGCATCGTCGTCGGTCTCACCGGCGGGCCCGAGGGGCGTACGCTCATCCGCCGCGCCTCCCGGATGGCGGCCAAGGGCTCGGGCAGCGAGGTTCTCGCCGTCTACATCGCGCGCAGCGACGGACTGACCTCCGCCTCGCCCAAGGAACTCGCCGTGCAGCGGACCCTCGTCGAGGATCTCGGCGGCACGTTCCACCACGTCATCGGCGACGACATACCGAACGCGCTGCTGGAGTTCGCGCGCGGGGTCAACGCCACCCAGATCGTGCTGGGCTCCAGCCGCCGCAAGACCTGGCAGTACGTGTTCGGGCCGGGCGTCGGCGTCACCGTCGCCCGGGACTCCGGGCCCGACCTCGACGTCCACATCGTCACGCACGACGAGGTCGCCAAGGGGCGCGGGCTGCCGGTGGCGCGCGGCGCCCGGCTCGGGCGGGCCCGGATCATCGCCGGGTGGCTGGTCGGCGCCGTCGCGCCCGTACTGCTGTCGCTGCTGCTCACCGCCATCGACAACGGCCCCGGCCTGGCCAACGACGTCCTGCTCTTCCTCTTCCTGACCGTCGCCGCCGCGCTGCTCGGCGGGCTGATGCCGGCGCTCGCCGCGGCCGCGGTCGGGTCCGTGCTGCTGAACTTCTACTTCACCCCGCCCACCCACTCGATCACCATCGCCGACCCCAAGAACATCGTCGCCATCCTGATCTTCTTCGCGGTCGGCGTCTCGGTGGCCTCGGTCGTCGACCTGGCCGCCCGCCGCACCCACCAGGCGGCGCGGCTGCGTGCCGAGTCGGAGATCCTCTCCTTCCTGGCGGGCAGCGTGCTGCGCGGCGAGACGACGCTGGACGCGCTGCTGGAACGGGTACGGGAGACGTTCGGCATGGAATCGGTCGCGCTGCTGGAGCGGGCCGGCGACGTCGAGCCGTGGACCTGCGCGGGCCGCGTCGGCGGCGCGGCGGAGGGCGACCCGCAGGCCAGGCCGTTGATGCGGCCCGAGGACGCGGACGTGGACATGCCGGTCGGCGACCACATGGCGCTGGCCCTGACCGGCCGGGTGCTGCCCGCCGAGGACCGCCGGGTGCTCGCCGCCTTCGCCGCGCAGGCCGCCGTCGTACTGGACCGCCAGCGGCTGGTCGGCGAGGCGGAGCGGGCCCGCGAGCTGGCCGAGGGCAACCGCATCCGGACGGCGCTGCTGGCCGCCGTCAGCCACGACCTGCGGACGCCGCTGGCGAGCATCAAGGCGTCGGTGACCTCGCTGCGCTCCGACGACGTCGCCTGGTCCGAGGAGGACGAGGCGGAGCTGCTGGAGGGCATCGAGGCGGGCGCCGACCGGCTGGACCACCTGGTCGGCAACCTGCTGGACATGTCCCGCCTGCAGACCGGCACGGTCACCCCGCTGATCCGCGAGATCGATCTGGACGAGGTGGTGCCGATGGCGCTGGGCGGCGTCCCCGAAGGCAGCGTCACCCTGGACATTCCCGAGGAACTGCCGATCGTCGCCGTGGACCCGGGACTGCTGGAGCGGTCCGTCGCCAACCTGGTCGAGAACGGCGTCAAGTACAGCCCGGAGGGCGAGCGCGTCCTGGTCTCCGCGAGCGCCCTCGGCGACCGTGTCGAGCTGCGGATCGCCGACCGCGGCCCGGGCGTGCCGGACAGCGCCAAGAACCGTATCTTCGAACCCTTCCAGCGGTACGGTGACGCCCCGCGCGGCGCGGGCGTGGGCCTGGGCCTCGCCGTCGCCCGCGGCTTCGCCGAGGCGATGGGCGGCACCCTCGCCGCCGAGGACACCCCCGGCGGCGGCATGACCATGGTCCTCACGCTGCGTGCCGCCCCCGGCGGACCGCCGGTACAGCCCGACCTCCCGGCCCAGGCGACGACGTGAACGGGCGTCCCGCCGCCACCGGGGCGGCACCGCGCGTGCCGCCCCCCGGCCCACTGGAGCCGCCATCCAGCCGACACCCCGCGGGCACGGCCCGGCGGGTTTCCCCACCACGAGGAGAACGACAGTGAACCGGGTGCTTGTGGTCGATGACGAGCCGCAGATCGTACGGGCCCTCGTGATCAACCTGAAGGCGCGCAAGTACGAGGTCGACGCCGCCCCCGACGGGGCCACCGCCCTCAAGCTGGCCGCCGCCCGCCACCCCGACGTGATCGTCCTGGACCTCGGGCTGCCCGACATGGACGGCGTGGAGGTGATCAAGGGGCTGCGCGGCTGGACCCGGGTGCCGATCCTGGTGCTCTCCGCCCGGCAGACCTCCGACGAGAAGGTCGAGGCGCTGGACGCCGGGGCGGACGACTACGTCACCAAGCCGTTCGGGATGGACGAGCTGCTGGCCAGACTGCGGGCCGCGGTGCGCCGGGCCGAGCCGACCGGGCCCGCCGAGGACGAGGTGGTCGTGGAGACCGAGGGCTTCACCGTCGACCTGGCCGCGAAGAAGGTCAACCGGGACGGCCGGGACGTGCGCCTTACGCCGACCGAGTGGCATCTGCTGGAAGTCCTGGTCCGCAATACGGGCCGTCTCGTCAGCCAGAAGCAGCTCCTCCAGGAGGTCTGGGGGCCCTCGTACGGCACCGAGACCAACTACCTGCGGGTCTACATGGCACAGCTGCGCCGCAAACTGGAGAGCGACCCCTCGCACCCCCGGCACTTCGTCACCGAGCCCGGCATGGGCTACCGCTTCGAGCAGTGACCGCGAGCCCGGGAGGCCGGGCGGTGCGGCGTCGTCCGGGGCCGTGATCCAGGGCCCCGCGCACCGGTACGCTGGCCTCATGAGCGCTGGGACCCGATCCGAGAAGCCGGCAGGCCGTTTCCGCCGGATGCTCGACAGGCTGTCCTCCTCCGAGGAGGAGCTGGAGTCCGCCGAGCTGCAGCAGGACGCGCAGAACACCGGCTGTACCCGCATCTGCGACTGCGACGACCGGCAGATAGTCAAGGTCACCGGCACCCTGCGGCATGTGACGCTGCGGCCGCGCGCCGGTGTGCCCGCCCTGGAGGCGGAGCTGTTCGACGGCTCCGCCGCACTGGACGTGGTGTGGCTCGGCCGGCGTGCCATCACCGGCATAGAGCCGGGCCGCAAGCTCATCGCCTCCGGCCGGATCTCCATGAGCCACGGCCGCCGGGTGCTGTTCAATCCGAAATACGAACTCCGACCACTCGGACAGGAGTAGCCGGTGACGTCTGACGACCGACCGAACCGAACCACCGGACCGGCCGGCGAGCCGGCCCAGGAGCAGGACACCGCCGCGGACGGGAGAGCCGTCACCGAGGCCGCCCTGTTCGAGGCTTTCGGCGGCGTGCGCGGCATGGTCGAGACCGTGCTGCCCGGCCTGCTGTTCGTCACGATCTACACGGTCAACAAGGACCTGCACATCTCGGCGATCGCCGCACTGGCGGTCTCGCTGGTGCTGGCCGTCGCCCGCCTGGTGCGCAAGGACACCGTCAAGCACGCCTTCAGCGGCGTCTTCGGGGTGGCCTTCGGCGTGGTCTTCGCGATGATGACCGGCAACGCCAAGGACTTCTACCTGCCCGGCATGCTCTACACGCTGGGCCTGGGCGTCGCCTACATCGTCACCACGCTGGCCGGAGCGCCGCTGATCGGCCTGATCCTGGGGCCGGTCTTCAAGGAGAACCTCTCCTGGCGCACCCGCAACCCGGGCCGCAAGAAGGCGTACGCCAAGGCCAGCTACGCCTGGGGCGCGATCCTGCTGGCCAAGTGCGCGGTCCTCTTCCCGCTGTACTGGTGGGCGGACACCACGCACCTGGGCTGGGTGCTCATCGGGCTGAAGATCCCGCCGTTCCTGCTGGCGGTCTGGCTGACCTGGCTGTTCCTCGCGAAGGCACCGGCGCCCATCGACGTCTTCGTGGAGATGGAGGCCAAGGAGAAGGCCGAGGAGGAGGCGAAGGCGCGGCGCGGGCGCGAGGCGCGGGAGAGCGACGTCCTGGACGGGGTGGCCACGGACCTCGCCGCGGACATCACGCCGCAGGCGCTGGCCGCCGAGCAGCAGGGCCGGGCGCCGCAGCACCGCGGCTGAGGCCCGCGGTACCGACTGCCGCTGACTCAAGGCCGTACGAAGGCGCAGGGCCGTACGAAGACGCAGGGCCGGGAACCCCAGAGGTTCCCGGCCCTGCGCCGTACCGTCCTGCGGACCGCCCGCCGTCACGCCTCGCGGCGTACCGACAGCAGGTCCTCCAGCTGCTCCTCGCGCGACTGGGCCGCGACGAACAGCAGCTCGTCACCCGCCTCCAGCGCGTCCTCCTTGTTGGGGGTGAGCACCCGGTTGCCGCGGATGATCGTGACCAGCGAGGTGTCCTCCGGCCACTCGACGTCCCCGACCCGGGTGCCGGCCAGCGCCGCCTCCGGGGGCAGCGTCAGCTCGACGAGGTTGGCGTCGCCGTGGCTGAAGCGCAGCAGCCGTACGAGATCGCCGACGCTCACCGCCTCCTCGACCAGCGCCGACATCAGGCGCGGGGTGGAGACGGCGACGTCCACGCCCCAGGCCTCGTTGAACAGCCACTCGTTCTTGGGGTTGTTGACGCGGGCCACCACCCGCGGCACGCCGTACTCGGTCTTGGCGAGCAGCGAGACGACGAGGTTGACCTTGTCGTCGCCGGTCGCCGCGATGACGACGTTGCAGCGCTGCAGCGCGGCCTCGTCCAGCGAAGTGATCTCGCAGGCGTCGGCCAGCAGCCACTCCGCCAGCGGCACCCGCTCGACCGAGATCGCCGTCGGCGCCTTGTCGATGAGCAGGATCTCGTGCCCGTTCTCCAGCAGCTCGCCCGCGATGGACCGGCCCACCGCGCCCGCGCCCGCGATAGCGACCCTCATGCGTGCGCCTCCTCGGGCCCTTCGGCGAACACCGCTTCCACCTTCTCGACCTCGTCGGTGCGCATCATCACGTGCACCAGGTCGCCTTCCTGCAGCACGGTCTGCGACGTCGGCAGCATGGCCTCACCCAGCCGGGTGAGGAAGGCGACGCGGACGCCGGTCTCCTCCTGGAGCTGACTGATCTTGTGGCCCACCCAGGCCGCCGAGGTGTGCACCTCGGCGAGCTGGACGCCACCGCTCGGGTCGCGCCACAGCGGCTCTGCCCCGGAGGGCAGCAGCCGGCGCAGCATCTGGTCGGCGGTCCAGCGCACGGTGGCGACCGTCGGGATGCCCAGGCGCTGGTAGACCTCGGCGCGGCGCGGGTCGTAGATCCGGGCCGCGACGTTCTCCACGCCGAACATCTCGCGGGCCACCCGGGCCGCGATGATGTTGGAGTTGTCGCCGCTGCTGACGGCGGCGAAGGCGCCCGCCTCCTCGATCCCGGCTTCGCGCAGGGTGTCCTGGTCGAAGCCGACCCCGGTGACCCGGCGGCCGCCGAAGCCGGAGCCCAGACGGCGGAAGGCGGTCGGGTCCTGGTCGACCACCGCGATCGTATGACCCTGGCTCTCCAGGGTCTGTGCGAGCGCGGAACCCACCCGCCCGCACCCCATGATGACGATGTGCATCGGCCCCTACCTCGCACCTTTCCCTGTGCTGTGACGCCGGCTGCTTCGACCTGGCGTGTTCGGCGACCACGCTACCTGGCGTGGGGACCGCTGCATCCACGCAGTTCGCCCGCACGGCCCTCTCGGGCGTTAAGAACGCGACAAGAGAACATAAGGGGCGGGTAAGTTTCCTTGCGGTGCGGCTGGGAATCTGGTCCTCGATCAAGGGGCGGGGCGTTCGTGCCGGGCGCGCCCGGCCTGTCCTGGACCGGCCCTCTTCGCCCCGGTCCGGGCCCCGCGGCCGGTCGCGGTCACGTGCGCCGGGCCCACTCCGTGAGGCACGCTGAGCGGCGTGTCCACCGTGCCTCAGCAGCCCCAACAGGGCGCACCCGCCCCGCATATGGTCGTCTGCGGCGACGACGCCCTCGCGCGCCGCCTCGCCGCCGAACTCAAGGACGTCTACCGGGAGCGGGTGACGCTCGTCGTCCCCTCCGCCAGGGAACCGCACCGGCCCCGCATCCCGCCGCCCGCCGGAGCCCTGGGGCGGGCCCAGGCCCTGCTGGGGCGGGTCTCGGCGGCCATGGCGCGTACGCAGACCGGCTCGCCCGACGCTCCTGGAGGCGAGGCCGGGGGCGAGGGGGGTCTCGGGGGCGTCGAGGAACCGCCCGACGAGCCCGTACGGGTCCTGGAAGCGGCGGAGGCCGACGACGACACCCTGGCCGAGGCCGGGATCGGCGCGGCCGGAGCGCTCGCGCTGGTGTACGACGATGACGAGACCAACATCCATGCCGCGCTGCGCGCCCGGCGGCTCAACCCGCGACTGCGGCTGGTGATCCGCCTCTACAACCGCAAACTCGGCCAGTACCTGGAACAGTTGCTGGACCAGGCGGCGGCCGTCGGCGCCCTGGACACCGAGGGGGCCGACGCGTCCACCACGGTCCTGTCCGACGCCGACACCGTGGCCCCCGCGCTGGCGGCCACCGCCGTCGCGGGCACCAGCAAGGTCATCGAGGCCGACGGTCTGCTGCTGCGCGCCGTGGAACGCAGCCCCGCCCGGCAGAGCCCGGCCGCGGCCTCCGGACTGTGCCCGCTCGCCGTCCTGACGGCGACGGCGGACGTGGCCACCGACCCGTCGGACCCCTCGGTTCCTTCGGGCGCGCCGGGCGGGAACGATCCGTCCGCCGACGACGGCCCCGAGCTGCTGCCCGACGACCTCACCGCGGCGGCCGCCGCCGGGCGCGGCACCGTCGTCCTGGAAACCGTCACCTACCAGGGCCGCCAGTCGCGTCCTGGCAGCCGGAGCGGCCGGGGACGCCCACAGCGGCGTGACGGCGCGGCCACGCGGTGGGGACCGGGCAGCCTGCGTGGCCGGGGCGTACCGCTGGGCTCCTTCTTCTCCCGCAGGCTGCGCTGGTCGCTGGCCGGCGTCGTCGGCGCCGTCCTCGCACTGGCCGTCGCCTCCTCCTTGACCACCGGTGACTCTCCGCTGCACGCCACCTACCTCTCGCTCCTCGACCTCTTCGCCATCAACGAACCTGCCATCGGCGAGCCGGTCTCCCGCAAGGTCCTGCAACTCCTGTCCGGTCTCACCGGTTTGCTGCTGCTGCCCGTCCTGGTGGCCGCCGCGCTGGAAGGCCTCGGCACCTTCCGCAACGCCACCGCGCTGCGCCGCCCGCCGCGCGGGCTGTCCGGGCACGTGGTGCTGCTGGGTCTCGGAAAGGTCGGTACGCGGGTACTGACCCAGCTGCATGAGCTGGGCACCCCCGTGGTGTGTGTGGAGGCGGACCCCGAAGCGCGCGGCATCGCGCTGGCGCGCCGGCTGCGGGTGCCGACGGTGGTGGGGGACGTCACGCACGAAGGTGTACTGGAAGCCGCGAAGATCCAGCGCGCGCACGCTCTGCTTGCGCTGACCAGCGACGACACCACCAATCTGGAAGCAGCCCTCTACGCCCGCTCCGTCAAGCCGCAGCTGCGCGTGACGCTGCGCCTGTTCGACGACCACTTCGCCACCGCCGTCTACCGCACGCTGCGCGCCGCCCACCCCCGGGCGCGCACCCGCAGCCGCAGCGTCAGCTTCCTGGCCGCGCCCGCCTTCGCCGGCGCGATGATGGGCCGCCAGATCATCGGCGCCATCCCCGTCGAGCGGCGGGTCCTGCTCGTCGCCCGGGTCGAGGTGCGCGGCCACGCCGCCCTGGAGGGCCGCACGATCGCCGACGTGTTCCGGCCAGGACTGCTGCGCGTCCTGGCCGTGGACACCTCCGCCCCGGACGACCCGTCGGGCCTGGAGACCGGCACCGCCCAGGAGACGCCGGAGCGCGGCCGCGCCCGGCTCGTACGGGAGCTGGGGGAGGGATACGCGCTGCGGCCGCAGGACCGCGTCCTGCTCGTCGCCACCCGCCAGGGGCTGGGCGAGCTGCTCTCCCGGAATCCGCGCGTGGCGGAGGCGGTACGGCAGGAGGCGTAAGGGGCTGCCTCCGGGCCCCTGCGGCTCACCAGGCCGGACGCCCGCGCTCCGTCCGGCAGGATGGAGGGTGCTCCGAAGGCGGGGCGGTGCACGGCGCGACGGCAGGGAGTGCGGACGGTGAAGGACGGCGGAATGTCCCCGGAATACCTGGAGGGCTACACCACCCTCCTCGCCGAGGTGTCCGACACCGGGCGACTGCCCCGGCGCGCGGAGCTGGACGCGCTGCGGGAACTGGGGGAGCGGGCCGCCGAGTCGGGGCAGGGCCTGCGCGAACTGGTCGGGCTCTTCCTGGGGGAGACACGGCGGGTCTGGGGCACGCTGCCCGGGGTGGCGCGGGCGGCCGGCGCGGCGGAGCGGGCCCACACCGGCGACGCCGTGCTGGGCGCGGTGGACGCCGCCATCGCCGCGTTCGGGGAAGGCCACGAGCGTGCGCAGCGGCTGGCCGTACGCCAGGAGGAGGCCGCGCGGCGCGAGTTCGTCGACGACCTGCTGTACGGGCGCAGCGACCTGGGCCGGCTGGCCGAGCGCGCCGAACGGTTCGGGCTGCGGCTGGCCCACGAGCACGCCGTCGCCGTGGCCGAGGGCGACGAGCCCTTCGACGACATCCACCCGGTCGCCCGCCGGGTCGAACGCGAACTGCTCGGGCGGTTCGGTGACCGCGACGTCCTGATCACCACCAAGGAGGGCCGGCTGATCTGCGTCGGCGCGAGCCGCGAGCGTACGGTGCTGGACGCCTTCGCCACGTACGCGCGCTGGCCCGACGTGGGCCGGCCCGGCGCGCGGCGGGTCGCCATCGGCCGGGTGCACTCCGGCGCGGGCGGGGTGGTGCACTCGTACGAGGAGGCGCTGGGCGCGCTGGAACTGGCCGAGCAGCTGGAGCTGGACGAACCGGTGCTGCGCGCCGCCGACCTGCTGGTCTTCCCCGTCCTGCTGCGCGACCGCGCCGCCATGGCCGACCTCGTCCACACGGTCCTCGGGCCGCTGACGCAGTCGCGCGGCGGGGCCGGCCCGCTGCTGGAGACGATCGGGGCGCTCGCGGCGTCCGGGTACGTCAACGCCGAGGCCGCCCGCCGGCTGAAGGTGAGCGTGCGCACCCTGTCGTACCGCCTGGCGCGGATCAAGTTCCTGACCGGCTACGACCCGGCCGACGGCCTCCAGCGCTTCACCCTGGAGACGGCGGCGATGGGCGCGCGGCTGCTGGGCTGGCCGGACAAGCCGCTGTAGGGCGCGAACAGGGGGACAACCGGCCGGTGCCTCTACCGGCCGGCCACCCCCGGCGGCAAGACCGTGCCCCGTTAACAGGTCATCAGGAACGCATAAAGATTGCCGGGATCCGGCAATGTGCGGACCCCCGCGGCCCTGCCACGATCTAGGAACCGGCAGGAACACACGCGAACGGGGGACGGACGGCCATGGGTGACTTCGCAGCGTTCACACGAGCCGCGCTCGCCTTCCCGGCCGTGTTCTTCTCCTTCGCGCTGCTGGTCGTGGCCGCCTACTGGCTGCTGGTGCTGCTCGGCGGGGCAGGTGTCGACATCCTCGACGGGGGTGAGGGTGTCGACGGCGGCTCCGCCGGCTCCGCCGGGCTGCCCGTGACGGTCACCCTCTCGCTCGGCGTGCTGATCGCCTGGGCCGTGTCCCTGGCCGGTGCCGCGCTGACCGAGAGCCTGCCGCTGCGCGCCGCCGCACTGGTGCTCGCGCTGCTCGCGGCCTGGGCCGGCACCCGCGTCGCGGTGCGCCTGGCCCGCCGCCTGCTGCCTCCAGAACGGGTGGCCTCGCGTGAGGACTTCGTGGGCCGGGTGTGCGTCGTCCGCACCGGCCGGGTCTCGTCCGACTTCGGCCAGGCCGAGGTGCGCGCCGACGACGGATCGACGGCCGTGGTCCAGGTCCGTACGGAGGAGGCCGGCCTCACCGCCGGCAGCAGCGCGCTGATCTTCGACTACGACGCCGACGGCGAGTTCTTCCGGGTCGCGCCCTTCGACGCCGCCCTGGACCCGTACGGACCGGCCGTCTGACGACGGACCGGCCACCGGCGGAACCGATCCACCACCGACCGGCCACCGACGGGGCCGACCGACCACCGACCGGGCCTGACCGGCCGCCGACTGGTTCTGACCGACCACCGGCCGGGCCCGACCGACCACCGACCGGAGCGCACCGCGGCCCCGAAGCCGCCCTCCGCGCCCGTCGACTGCCCGACACACCGCAGGGACTGATGTACCGATGGATGCCATCACCGTAGGAATCGGCGTGACCGTCGCCGTGGCCGTACTGATCGTGCTCGTCACGGTCCTCGCCCTGACCCGCCTCTACCGCAAGGTCCACCAGGGCCAGGCCCTGATCGTCTCCAAGTACCGCAAGGTCGACGTGACCTTCACCGGCTCGGTGGTGCTGCCGGTGCTGCACAAGGCCGAGGTGATGGACATCTCGGTGAAGACCATCGAGATCGGGCGCACCGGCCACGAGGGCCTGATCTGCAAGGACAACATCCGCGCCGACATCCGCATCGCCTTCTTCGTACGGGTCAACAAGACCCGTGAGGACGTGGTCAAGGTCGCCCAGGCCATCGGCACCGAGCGCGCCAGCGACGTCGGCACGCTCCAGGAGCTGTTCAACGCCAAGTTCTCCGAGGCCCTCAAGACCGTCGGCAAGCAGCTCGACTTCCAGGACCTCTACACCATGCGCGACGAGTTCCGGGACCGCATCATCGCCGTCATCGGCACCGACCTCAACGGCTACAGCCTGGAGGACGCGGCGATCGACTACCTGGAGCAGACCCCGCTGGACCAGCTCGACTCCGCCAACATCCTCGACGCGCAGGGCATCCGCAAGATCACCGAGCTGACCGCGATCGAGCACGTCCGCACCAACGAGTACCGGCGCCACGAGGAGAAGGAGATCACCCGGCAGAACGTCGACGCCCGGGAGGCCGTCCTGGAGCTGGAGCGCCGGCAGGCCGACGCCGAGATCCGCCAGCAGCGCGAGATCGCGACCGTACGCGCCAAGGAGGAGGCCGAGACGGCCCGCGTGCAGGCCGAGGAGCGGCTGCGCTCGCACTCCGCGCACCTGAAGACCGAGGAGGCGCTCGGCATCCAGAACGAGAACCGCGAGCGCGAGGTCGCGGTGGCGCAGAAGAACCGCGAACGCGTCATCGCCATCGAGAACGAGCGCATCGAGAAGGACCGCCTCCTGGAGGTCATCGCCCGCGAGCGGGAGACCCAGCTGACCCGGATCGCCGCCGACAAGGAGGTCGAGGCCGAGAAGCGGGAGATCGCGGACGTCGTACGGGAGCGGATCGCGGTCGAGAAGACCGTCGCCGCCCAGGAGGAGGAGATCAAGAAGCTGCGTACGGTCGAGGAGGCCGAGCGCGAGCGCCAGGCGCTGGTCATCCGCGCCGAGGCCGAGGCCCAGCAGCGGCTGGTCAAGGACATCAAGGCGGCCGAGGCCGCCGAGCAGTCCGCCGCCCACCGCGCCGCCGAGGCGCTGACGCTGGCCGAGGGCCGGCGCAAGGCCGCCGACCTGGACGCCCAGGCCAAGATCCGGCTCGCCGAGGGCACCCAGGCCGAGGCGGCGGCCGCCGGACTGGCCGAGGTCAAGGTACGGGAGATGAACGCGGCCGCCGTCGAGAAGGCCGGCCGGGCCGAGGCGGAGGCGGCCGAGGCGCTGCTCAAGGCCGAGGCGGCCGGGCTCACCGAGAAGGCCGCGGCGATGGCGGCGCTGGACGCGGCGAGCCGGGAGCACGAGGAGTACCGGCTGCGGGTCGCGGCCGACAAGGAGGTCCGCCTCGCGGGCCTGGACGCCCAGCGGCAGATCGCCGAAGTGCAGGCGAAGGTGCTGGCCACCGGCCTGGAGAACGCGAAGATCGACATCGTCGGCGGGGACAGCGTCTTCTTCGACCGGCTGGCCGGCTCGATCGGCGCCGCCAAGGGCCTGGACGCGCTGGTCGAGCGCTCCGAGACGGTCCGCACGGCCGCCGGCCCCTGGCTGGACAAGAACGAGTCCACCTTCACCAAGGACCTGACCACCATGCTCGGCGGACTCGGCGCGGCCGGGCTGCGCGACCTGACCCTGGCGGGAGCCCTGACCAAGCTCATCGACCGGGGCGGCCCGCAGTCCGGACAGCTCCGGAGCCTGCTGGACGCCGCACACGCCAACGGCCTGGCGGACACCCGGATCGCCGAGGCGGTCGCGGCTCCGGCGCCGGCCAACGGTGCGGCGGTGGCGGCGAAGTAGCCGCCGCCCGGGCGGGACGGGCCGTGGGGGAGTGCTTCCGGGGGGATGCACTGCCTCGCGGTCCGGCCCGCTAAGGGCAAAACGGCTGCGTACGGGACGTACTCATCCCGTACGCAGCCACGACTCAGAAGTGACAACTGGTGGACGGCGAGCGCGCGCAGGCGGGCGCGGGGCCGGGCGGGCCGGGACTCGGTCCGCGCGCAGTGACAGGAGAGGCATCTCGTGCAGGACGACCTCGTGAAGGAAACCGGTGCCCGCCACGGCCACGGCCCCGAAGGCCCCGACGGCCCCCCACAGCAGGACACCGCGCACGGCACCGACCTCGCCGACGGCACGTACGAGCTGCTGCGCGACCGCCTCGCGGCCGCCGCCGCCGACCTCGCCGACCGGGCCCGTACCCTCAACGCCCGCCGCGTCGAGACCTTCGGCGGCACCGAACTCGCCCTCCTCGGCACCGACGGCCTGCGCACCGCCGACGCCTGTGTGATCCGGGACGTCGCGCAGGTCGGCGGCCTGCTGCTGACCGGCCGCAACGGCCGTCCCGAACCCGGCGCGCCCGCGACCACCGTCGCGGACGTCTTCGCCCTGCACCGCCTGCACACCACCGGCGACGCCGTACGCCTCGAACCGGCGGAGCCCGGCGCCGTGCCCGGTCTCCTCGACGACCCGCGCTTCCAGCGGGACTTCGAGGAGCTGTACCGCTACTACCGCCAGGCCCGGCTGCTGCGGCTGTACCGCACCGGCGCCCTGCTGCTCGCCGTCTTCCGTACCGGCGAGCGGCTCGACGACATCCGCGTGCTCCGCTGGAAGATCACCGCGTCCGGCGATGCGGCGGAGCACGGCGCGCCCGTCTATCTGGACGCCAAGGGCGAACGCGACCACATCGCCCCGCCCTCCCACGACTTCACGTGGACCCCCGCCACCCGCGAGGACCACGTGACCGGCCGCTACCCGCAACTGTCCGTCCAGGGCGAGGTCTTCCTCTCGACCGCCGGCGGCTCGCTCACCCTCAAGACCGAGCCGGACACGGAGACGGACGACGGTCTGTAATCCGAGCCGGTGGACGAGCCCCTGCAGTCCCTCGCCGACGCCGAGGTCGCGCACGCCCGGGTCGGGCCGCTGGTCCTGCTGCGCGTCCGCCCGTACAAGGAGACCGCCGACCGGTACCTGGTCTTCAACACCCGCACCCACGACGTGCGCCGGATCGACGCGATCGGGCAGGCCTGCCGCGCGCTGCCCGAGGACCAGGGCATCGTCTTCCCCGGCGGCCACTACCTCACCACCGGCACCACCAGAACCTTCGACACCGACACCACCGGCCTCGCCTTCGACCGCGAACACCGTTCCCCGAACGGCGAGGACGTCCTCTACGCGTTCCACGACCGCGCCGAAGGCCGCGCCCTGCTCCTCCCGTACAACATCGTCCGCGAGGAGGCCGCCGCCCCGCTGACCGCGTACGGCCACGCGCTCCTCGACGACGGCACCCTGGCCGTACTGCGCGGCTCCCGCGAGCCCGGCAGCGTCCACCCCGTCCAGATCTGGCGCACCCCCTTCACCTCCGACGCGCACGCCGCGGCACAGCCGCCCGGCGACGGCGGCCCGCTGGCCCGGATCGGCAACGCCGAACTGGTACGCGGCGTGTCCGACGCGCTCTCGGTCGCCCGGATGGCCACCGACATGGCCCCGGCGGGCCCGGTGTTCGAGGCCGTCGCCACCGCGGCCGCCCGGGTCGCGGACCGCCACCACTGGCTGGACGAGAACGGGCTCGGCGCGCTCGGCGAGCCCCTGGCAGCCGTACGGGCCGCCGCCCTCCAGGTCGTCGAGGAGTTCGCGCGCGTCACCGAACTGCGCCGCCAGGCCGCCGCCGCACTGGAGGACGCCGTGGAGCGCACCACCGCCCTGGTGCGGCGGATCCGCGGCGAGCAGCCCGCGACCGCCGAAGCCTGGGTCCGCAACCTCACCGCGCTCCGCCACGCCCAGGGCCGCCTGGAGACCCTGCGCGAGACCCGCCACATCGACCTCGACCGCCTCGCGGAACTCTCCGCGGGCGTCACCGACGGCCTGGCCGCCGCCGGACGCCGGGCCATCGCCTTCCTCAGCGGCGCGGACGCCTTCACCGCCACCCACCGCGCCGTCGAGGCCCTGACCGAGGAAGCCGCCGCGGTGGCCACCGCGGCCGACGCCGACCCGCTCGCCGCGCGCATCGACGAACAGGCCGAAGGGCTGCGCGTCGTCACCGAGGTCGTCGGCACCCTCGACCTCGCGGACACGACCGTACGGACCGCCGTCCTGACCCGCGCGGGCGAGGTGCTCGGCGCCGTCAACCGCGCCCGCGCCACCCTGGAGGCCCGGCGTCGCGACCTGCTCGAAGCCGAGGGACGCGAGGAGTTCGCGGCCCGGTTCGCGCTGCTCGGACAGGCCGTCTCGGGCGCACTGGCCGCGGCCGGCACCCCCGAGGAGTGCGACGACGAACTCGGCCGCCTCCTCCTGCAACTGGAGAACCTCGAAGCGCGCTTCGGCATGTCCGACGCCCACCTGGAGCGGATCGCCGCCCAGCGCGAGGAGATCCACGAAGCCTTCTCCGCACGCAAACAGGCCCAGCTCGACGCACGCGCCCGGCACACCGACCGGCTCGCCGGCTCCGCCGGACGCGTCCTCGCCACCGTCGTCCGCCGGGCCGCCGCCCTCACCACCCCCGACGAGATCAACGCCTTCTTCGCCGCCGACCCGCTCGTCACGAAGATCCACACCACCACCGGCGAACTGCGCGACCTCGGCGACGGCGTCCGCGCCGACGAACTCGACGGACGCCTGCGCGCCGCCCGCCAGGAGGTGGCCCGCGCCCTGCGCGACCGCACCGATCTCTACGACACCACCGGCACCATCCGGCTCGGCCGCCACCGCTTCGCCGTCAACACCCAGCCCGTCGACCTCACCCTGGTCCCGCACGGCGACCACCTCGCGTACGCCGTCACCGGCACCGACTACCGCGCGCCCGTCCACGACGCGGGGCTGCCGGCCCACCGCGCCTTCTGGGACCAGCCGCTGGTCTCCGAATCGCCGGAGGTCTACCGGGCGGAGCACTTGGCGGCGCTGATCCTGGCGGGGGCGGAGGAAGGCGCGGGCACACGGGATGCCGACGCGCCGCTTCCGGACCTCGCCGCGCTCCGGGAGGCGGCCGCCACCGACACTCTCCTCCCGCTCGTCCGCCAGGTGGCCGAGACCCGCTACGACGAGGGGTACGACCGGGGTGTCCACGACCACGACGCCGCCGCGATCCTCGCCGTACTCCTGCGCCTGCACACCGCCGCCGGCCCGCTCCGCTACCCGCCGCACCTGCGCGCGGCCGCCCAGCTCTTCTGGGCGTACGGCACCGACGACCGCGCCCGCGCGCTGTGGACCACCCGCGCCTGCTCCCTCGCGCGCGCCCGGTCGGTGTTCGGCACACCGCCGGGGTGGAGCGCGCTCTCCGCCGAACTGGGCGGGGCGGCGTACGGATTCCTGCGGGAGGCGGGCGTGGAACTCGTCGGAGAGAAGGCCGACCCGTCGTCGCCCCTCGGCGACTACCTGATGGCCGAGCTGGCCGAACCGTCCGGGCTGCCCGGACCAGCCGCCGCCGATGGCCCCCGCTTCACCACCAGCACCGCCGCCCGCGACCTGCTGGCCGGATTCCAGGACGCCCTCGGCGGCCCCGACGCGCCCGCCGTCAAGGAACTCGCCGAGGACCTGCGCGCCCTCGACGGTGACCTGGCCGCCCGCCACCAGCTCGTCACCGGCTGGCTCGGCGCGTACGCCGAGGCGCGCGGTACCGCCGCGGACGCGCTGCCCGAAGCCGTCGCGATCGAGGTCTGCGGCCCGGCCCTGGGCCGCCGGGAGCTGACCGCTCCCACCGGCGACGAGGTACGCGGCCTGCTCGGCAGCCACCCGCGGATCGCCGCCGGCGGCACCCTCCCCGTACGGCTGGACGAGATGCTCGCCCGGACCGAAACGTTCCGCCGCACCCGCGTACCGGCGCACCGCGCCTACACCCGGCGCCGCACCGAACTCCTCGCCGCCGAACGCGACCGGCTGCGCCTGGACGCGTACCGCCCCCAGGTCATGTCCGGTTTCGTCCGCAACCGCCTCATCGACGAGGTCTACCTGCCGCTGATCGGCGACAACTTCGCCAAGCAGCTGGGGACGAGCACCGGACCGGGCGCCGCGGGGGAGCAGCGCCGCACCGACAGCCAGGGACTGCTCCTGCTGCTGTCGCCGCCGGGGTACGGCAAGACGACGCTCATGGAGTACGTGGCGGCCCGCCTCGGCCTCCTCCTGGTGAAGGTGGACGGCCCGGCCCTCGGGCACCGCACCACCTCGCTCGACCCCGCCGCGGCCCCCGACGCCGCCGCCCGCCGCGAGGTCGAGAAGATCTCCTTCGCGCTGGAGGCGGGCAGCAATGTCCTCCTCTACCTCGACGACATCCAGCACACCTCGCCGGAACTGCTCCAGAAGTTCATCCCGCTGTGCGATGCCCAGCGCCGGATGGACGGGGTACGGGACGGCGAGGCCCGTACGTACGACCTGCGCGGCAAGCGCTTCGCGGTGTGCATGGCGGGCAACCCGTACACCGAGTCGGGACAGCGCTTCCGGCTGCCGGACATGCTCGCCAACCGTGCCGATGTCTGGAACCTCGGCGACGTCCTGAGCGGCAAGGAAGCGCTCTTCGCCCACTCGCACATCGAGAACGCGCTGCCGGCCAACCCGGTCCTCGCCCCGCTCGCCGCCCGCGACCGCGCCGACCTCGGACTGCTGGTCCGGATGGCGGAGGGGGACGACTCCGTACGCGCCGACCGGCTTGCCCACCCCTACGGCACGGCCGAACTGCGGGAGATCGTCTCCGTACTGCGCGGCCTGCTCCGGGTCCGCGAGGTGGCGCTGACCGTCAACCGCGCCTACATCGCCTCCGCCGCACAGGCGGACGCCACCCGTACCGAGCCGCCGTTCCTCCTCCAGGGGTCGTACCGCAACACCGGCAAGATAGCGGCGCGCCTCGTTCCCGTCATGAACGACGCGGAGCTGGTGTCGCTCATCGACGATCACTACCGGGGCGAGGCGCAGACCCTCACCACCGGTGCCGAGGCCAACCTCCTGAAGCTGGCCGAGCTGCGCGGCCGTCTCACCCCCGAGCAGGCGCGGCGATGGGCCGAGGTGAAAGAGATGTGGAGGTCGCGGGAGGGCCGCGAACGGTCAGGGGCCAAGTCATAGGCCCGGCCCCTGCCACTGCCCCCGCCCGTTAAGAAAGCGTAGAAATCCGAGGCGCCGGACAGCGGCCTTTACGAAGTCATGGAAAAGCCGTGGCGTTAAGAAGTCGTAGAGAAGAAGAAGGGGGCGGGGAGCGCCGGTCCGGGTTGTGCAGGCACGATGAAAGGGCTGGTGGCCGCCGCGGCCGCGGAATACGGTCCCGGCATACGGACCCATCGCGGCCGTCCGCACGGGTGGCGGGTGGGCGACCACCTTGACGAAGGCTTAGCATCCTCTGCGTGTCCAAACTGACCGACGTGCCCAAACGGATCCTTATCGGGCGCGCACTGCGCAGCGACAAGCTCGGAGAAACCCTTCTCCCCAAGCGCATCGCGCTCCCCGTGTTCGCCTCCGACCCGCTCTCGTCCGTGGCCTACGCCCCGGGCGAGGTGCTGCTCGTCCTGTCCGTCGCGGGTGTGTCGGCGTACCACTTCAGCCCCTGGATCGCGGTCGCGGTCGTGGTGCTGATGTTCACGGTCGTGGCGTCCTACCGGCAGAATGTGCACGCCTACCCGAGCGGTGGCGGCGATTACGAGGTCGCCAACACCAACCTCGGGCCCAAGGCCGGGCTCACCGTCGCCAGTGCCCTGCTGGTCGATTACGTGCTGACCGTCGCCGTCTCCATCTCCTCCGGAGTGGAAAACCTCGGCTCGGCGATCCCCTTCGTCACCGAGCACAAAACGCTCTGCGCCATCGTCATGATCGCGCTGCTGACGGTGATGAACCTGCGCGGCGTCAAGGAGTCCGGCAAACTCTTCGCGATTCCGACGTACATCTTCGTGGCCGGCGTCTTCATCATGATCATTTGGGGCGTGGTGCGCGGCGCGATCATGGGCGACACCATGAAGGCGCCCACCGCCGACTTCACCATCCACGCCGAACAGGGCGGCCTGGCCGGCTTCGCCCTCGTCTTCCTCCTGCTGCGCGCCTTCTCCTCCGGCTGCGCCGCGCTCACCGGCGTCGAGGCGATCTCCAACGGTGTCCCCGCCTTCCGCAAGCCCAAGTCGAAGAACGCCGCCACCACCCTGGCGCTCATGGGCGGCCTGGCCGTCACCATGTTCTGCGGCATCATCGGCCTGGCCATGGCCACCGACGTGAAGATGGCCGAGACCCCGGCCAAGGACCTGCTGCACAACGGCGTCCCGGTCGGCTCCGGCTACGTCCAGAACCCGGTCATCTCGCAGGTCGCCGCCGCGGTCTTCGGCGACGGCACGTTCTTCTTCGTCGTGCTCGCCGCCGCCACCGCCCTGGTCCTCTTCCTCGCCGCGAACACCGCGTACAACGGCTTCCCGCTGCTCGGCTCGATCCTCGCCCAGGACCGCTACCTGCCGCGCCAGCTGCACACCCGCGGCGACCGGCTGGCCTTCTCCAACGGCATCGTGCTGCTCGCCGGCGCGGCCATCGTCCTCGTCTACATCTACGGCGCGGACTCCACCCGCCTGATCCAGCTCTACATCGTCGGCGTCTTCGTCTCCTTCACGCTCAGCCAGGTCGGCATGGTCCGCCACTGGAACCGCCACCTGCGGACCGAGAAGGACCCGGCCAAGCGCCGCCGGATGCACCGCTCCCGGGCGATCAACGCCTTCGGCGCCACCCTCACCGGCCTGGTGCTCGTCGTCGTGCTGCTGACAAAGTTCAGCCACGGCGCCTGGGTCGCGGTCCTCGGCATGGTCATCTTCTACGTCACCATGACCGCCATCCGCCGCCACTACGACCGGGTCGCCGAGGAGATCGCCGCCGAGGACGCCCCCGGCGACGAGGCCGTACGGCCCTCCCGCGTGCACTCCGTCGTCCTCGTCTCCAAGGTCCACAAGCCCACCTTGCGCGCCCTGAGCTACGCCAAGCTGATGCGCTCGGGCACCCTGGAGGCGGTCAGCGTCGACGTCGACCCCGCCGAGACCAAGGCCCTGAAGACGGAGTGGGAACGCCGCAACATCGACGTCCCCCTGAAGGTCCTCGCCTCCCCCTACCGCGAGATCACCCGCCCGATCATCGACTACGTCAAGTCCCTGCGCCGGGAGAGCCCGCGCGACGCCGTCTCCGTCTACATCCCGGAGTACGTCGTCGGCCACTGGTACGAACACCTTCTCCACAACCAGAGCGCCCTGCGCCTCAAGGGCCGCCTGCTCTTCACGCCCGGCGTCATGGTCACCTCCGTCCCCTGGCAGCTCGACTCCTCCGAAGCCGCCAAGCGCCGCGCCCGCAAGCGCGCCGAGTGGAACGCGCCGGGGGCGGTACGGCGGGGCCCGGTCGCCCAGCCGAAGAAGGAGAAGGCGGCTACGCGCAAGTAACACCTGCCTGCCGCCCGGGCCCGGACCTGCCACCTGGCGGATCCGGGCCCTCGTGCCACCGCACCCGCCTCCTCCCTCTCCTCCTTCCCTCCCTCCCCCCTCCCTCCCCCCTCCCTCTCCCTCCCGGTTCGGACTCCGCCCGCCCGACCCGTAGACTTGCAGGTCGGCATCAGCCCCTCCGCCCTCTTCTTCCGTCCCACCTCAGGAGCCCTCCCACCATGCAGACAGAACCCAAGAAGTCGCTGGTAGGCGAGGAGTACGAGGTCGAGGTCGGCCCCGTCGCGCACGGCGGCCACTGCATCGCCCGAACGGACGAGGGCCAGGTCCTCTTCGTCCGGCACGCCCTCCCCGGCGAACGCGTCATCGCCCGCGTCACCGACGGCGAAGAAGGCGCCCGCTTCCTGCGCACCGACGCCGTGGAGATCCTCACCCCGTCCAAGGACCGCGTCGAGGCCCCCTGCCCCTTCTCCGGCCCCGGCAAGTGCGGCGGCTGCGACTGGCAGCACGCCGCCCCCGGCGCCCAGCGCCGCCTGAAGGCCGAGGTCATCACCGAGCAGCTGTCCCGCCTGGCCGGCCTCACCCCCGAGGAGGCCCGCTGGGACGGCACCGTCGAACCGGCCCCCGGCGACAAGGTCCCCAAGGGCGAGGTCCCGGCCTGGCGCACCCGCGTCCAGTACGCCATCGACCCCGAAGGCCGGGTGGGCCTCCGCAAGCACCGCTCGCACGACATCCAGCCCGTCGACCACTGCCTCATCGCGGCCCCTGGCGTCTCCGAACTCGGCATCGAAAAGCGCGACTGGCCCCAGATCGCCACCGTCGAGGCCATCGCCGCCACCGGCTCGAACGACCGCCAGGTCGTCCTGACCCCCCGCCCCGGTGGCCGCCTCCCCATCGTCGAACTCGACAAGCCCGTCTCGGTCCTCCGCGTCCACGAGAAGGACGGCGGCATCCACCGCGTCCACGGCCGCCCCTTCGTCCGCGAACGCGCCGCCGACCGCACCTGGCGCGTCGGCAACAGCGGCTTCTGGCAGGTCCACCCCAAGGCCGCCGACCTCCTGGTCGAAGCCGTCATGCAGGGCCTGATGCCGAAGAAGGGCGACATGGCCCTCGACCTCTACTGCGGCGTCGGCCTCTTCGCCGGCGCCCTCGCCGACCGCGTAGGCGACAAGGGCGCCGTCCTCGGCATCGAGTCCAGCAAGCGCGCGGTCGAAGACGCCCGCCACAACCTCCAGGACCTCGACCGCGTCCGCATCGAACACGGCAAGGTCGAAACAATCCTCCCGCGCACGGGAATCTCGGACGTGGACCTGATCGTCCTGGACCCGCCGCGCGCGGGAGCCGGACGCCAGACGGTCGCTCATCTCGCTTCGCTGGGCGCGCGACGCATCGCTTACGTGGCCTGCGACCCGGCGGCGCTGGCCCGCGATGTGAAGTACTTCGCGGGGGAGGGGTACGTGCCGCGGAGGATGCGGGCGTTCGATCTGTTTCCGGTTACGCATCATGTGGAGTGTGTTGTCATCCTTGAGAGAGCGGCAAAAGGCTTCTGACCTGCGGTTTTGTGTGTGCGCATTATGTGCAATATGGGCGTTACGCGCGATATCTTGACGCTGAAATGACGCTCGTGACGCTCATTTGACGCTCGTCCTGATGGGTCGTCAGGTTCTTTCTCGGGCAGCTCAGGCCATGTCAAGATGGCCAGCATCCACGGGGCGCCGAGTGCAGACGTATTGAGTCCTGCTGATCAGATGACCCGGAAGGGACCAGTGAATGCGGTGACCTGCCATGGCGAGTGGCTGACTGCTGCTGACCTGCGCGAATGACCTTTCAGCTGTTTCGCATTCGTGCCGGTTGATGGGGCTGGAAGTCCCAGAGGGCTCCCACCCGCTGACGGGAGCCGCCGGCCTGTCCGCCGACCGGGTGCACAACATGCTGGTGTGCGTGGACGAAGCGGCGGCCAATGCCCTACGTCGCAGCGTAGGCTCCGGCAGCTGCCGGGTGTGGACGACCTGCACCGAGGTCTTCTGCCAGGTCACCGACCCGTAGGGAACACTGAACACCGCACTGGCCGGGTACCTGCCGCCGGTCACCGTCACCCTGGACGGACGCGGGCTATGGATCATCCGGCAGCTCAGCGACGCCGCCGAAACGCGCACCACCCGGCACGGCACCACGATACGTCTGCGTATGAACCGATGGCTGAAGAAGGCAAGGAGCTGAACGTTCCACGGCGTGGATGATCGCGGCCTGCCTGGCCCGGACAGCATCACCCCCGGCCCCACCGTGGCCCTGACGGTCCGGCTGACGCACACAGCGGTGGCCAAGACCAAGGACGCCGGGGCGGTGGCCGGTGCCCGAGCTCTCGGAAGGCATCTCGGGCGTCGGCTTCGGGACGCTGCTTGCTCCCGCCTCCGTGCCCCCGCGGCCGGCGGACTGCCGTTCGCGACACCAGACTGTACGGCGGCGTCCGAAGGCATCTCAGGTCTGTCGCTTCGTGGCGCAGAGCCTGGTGTGGCCATTTCGCGAAGACGGAGGAAGGCGCTTTCGTGCGGCGGTGTGTCCGTATACCGTCACGGTCTGCCGTCGTTGCGACGATGTGTCCGCGGGCCCTGTCCTGGTGGCGTGCTGCTCGTGACGTCGGCAGTCGTCCGGGGCGCCGCGAGGGCGGGGCTCGTTGTGAGTTTTCGGAGGATGTATGGCCAGCGAGCCCGTCAAGTGGTTCAACGCGGAAAAGGGCTTCGGTTTCATCGCCCAGAAGGGCGGCGGGCCGGATGTCTTCGCCCACTACTCGGCGATCAACGCCACCGGCTACCGTGAGCTCTTCGAGGGCCAGGCCGTGACCTTGGACATCACCCAGGGCGCCAAGGGGCCGCAGGCGGAGAACAGCACCCTGTCCTGAACCGCGCCCAGGGCTGCGCGGCAGCGATGTGCTGTGCGTAGAGCGGCCTGGCTACCCGTCAGAAGACCTGGCTGTATGCCCGTTGGATGGCCGGAAAGCGGCCGGTGTGTTCTGGAGACTCGTGGCAGGCTGCGGGATGCTCCTTCGAGCAGGCGGTCGCCGCCAGGCGGCGGCGACCGAGGTGCGAGGACGGCTTCCCCCGGCCCGTCCTCGCACCCACCACTCTTCGGCCGAGGCCGGGCCATGCGGCGCCTGCGCGGCCGGGACATGTGCCGGTGTGGGGCTGGCACGCGGGCTGTCGGCGGTTCGCTGTGGAACGGCCGCCCGGAACCGGGGCCCGGGATGCCGGGGCAGCCTGACCGGCTGCGGGGATATGGCGACCGGCTCCCCGCATCATAGGCATGCGGGGGAACCGCGCGGCGTGATCAGAGCATGGTGAAGCTGCCCCAAGGCCGGGCTCAGCCGTACCGGTGGTGTTCCGCTTCCGTCCACTCGAAGAGTGAAGATGAGCCGATGCTGTTGCCGCGCTTGGTCGTGCTGCGTGAAGAATCCGGTCGCAGGGCGGCGGCTGAGTGGGGACCCGCTTGGCTGTGCCGCCGTCCGGCACGGCAGCTCCCTGCGTTCGGACCAGCAGACGGGGAGCCGCCGCCGGCACGCCGCTATCGTCCGTGCCGTCACTCTTGCCATGCGTCCAGCGGGGGGCCAGGTCCGGGTGGTACGGACCATACGGTAAAGACTCCGGCGTGACCTGAAGAACCGGTGCCGAACGGCGGGGGGCGGAGGACAGTGGAGGCAGACGGCGGCCGCCTCATCGGTCGGGCGGCCGCCGTGCCCGGGCACGGCTCCTCTCCGTGTCCCGGTCCGGGCCGCTGGGCCGGGGTGGCGGGAGGACCCCGGTGCGGCGGCGGACAGCCGGATCCGTGCGTCCGCTGCGAAGTACGGATCCGGCGGACTGAAATGCGCCGACGGAGCAATGCAGCCCGCGATCGTGTGGCCAGCCGGGGTCCAGGGCAGGGCCGCATTCCAGGTTAGGACTGCCGGTCGCCGGGTTCAACGGTGCGCCGTGCCGCGAGGCCGGCGCCATCGTCATCAGTACGGCACTACGCCGCCTGGACCAAGTGAAGACGCCCGGCGCTCGCGCCCTCTGGAGCGCCGCCTGGGATGGGGGCGACGTTGTTCTGCCACGGCTGCCGCTGCGTGCGCCGAGGCCGGGCAGCGGCAGTGATGACGAGGCCGCCGCTGGCCGAACGGCTTCGTTCGCCGGTGCAGCATCACCCGAGTGAAACACGTGCCGTGCTGCTTGTACTGGTCAGTGGGTCGTTGGGCGCAGACACGGGGTGTGGGAGTGGTGTGTGCGGGTGCCGGGCTGGCCTACAGTACGGACTTCGACGGGTCGTAGCCGGGTCTGCGGCCGGGCGGTGCGTACGCGGAGCTGGTGGGCGGACCCGCTGGGCGGCCTGCTGCTCGACATCACCGGCTGGACGCCGCAGGAGGTGGCCACCGGGGCCGCGCTGATGACGGAGCTCGGGCAGTTCGACGCTGACGGCCGGGCGCTGTGCTGGTCCCGGCCGGAAGGCGCGGGGCGGTGAGGGCGGTGCCCCTGAAGCAGGGTTGGTCACGAGCACATGGGCAGGCCGGAGGCGGGGTCCTGATGCGTGCTTACGTCCACCGCTGGAACATTGCCCCAGTAGTCCTCGTCCTCGAAGTGCGTCCAGTACCAGATGTCGTTGCCTCCGGAGTGAGGCAATCCATGCCCCCAGCACGAATACCGGCTGGAGGTGCCGGTGAGTGTGTGGATGACCTCGGACCGGTAGTCGCGTTGGCGGTACAACTTGACCCCTGCCTTGTCGCCCGGGCAGTACAGGACCTTGGAGCGGACCTCGCACTCGGCGGCCTGGGCGGCCCGGCTGGTGGCCGAGGTGTCTGGCCGGCCACCAGGCGTGCTGTGCCCGGGAGATGATGCGGCAGGAGTCGCTTTCTGCGGCGTTCCGTCGCTGACCGCACCCCCGCTGCCGCCCAGCGCGGAAGTGGCGGCGCTGATCACGCCGAACGCTCCTCCGCCGACGGTCGTGATCACAGCTGCGACTAGAGCGACTTTGCTGGTCTCGGCCAGTCCGCCGAACCACTCTTTGGCCCGGCGCAGGCGTGATCGCTGCCGGGGTGAAGGCACTGGTCCGGAGCCCGGGCTCGGGATTGGGTTCGGGTCGCTACCCGGAGACGGCGGTGCCGAGGACAACGAAACCACCTGGCCTTTCCATTGGCTGGTCGGGCTCAAGGCAGTAGGGGACTCGGCGAGGTTGGGCGTACGGGTACGTTCCGATGTGGTCATCCGGGAAACCTGGCCGGGGGGCCAGCGCTTGACGTCGTCGCGAGGGCGCTCACCCCGCCAGGACCTGGAGGAACGGGAGCGCCTGCTGTGCGAGCAGGCGGTCATCGCGGTGAGCGCGCCGGTCGTGCAGCCGCCCCGGCGGCAAACGCCATGTGATCGTCGATCGCCCACGGCACCCCGCTTGCCGTAGCACTGGCCGGCGGTATCCGGCACGACGTCACCCAGCTCATCCCGTTCGTTGATGCGGTTCCGTGCATCCGTGGCCGCCACGGCCGTCCTCGCCACAAGCCGAAGTGTCTGTCCGCCGACCGCGGCTACGGCTTCCGTCATACCGGGCCTGTCCGGCGGATCACGTAGGCGAAGGCCGTTGAGCGGGAGCTGTGGCGCCAGTAGGTTCGAAGGTCCTACATCATCTTCTCGCCGGCGTGGAGGAACAGTGTTCAAAGGCATGACGGCCGTCGTTACGGGTGGGTCCCGGGGGATCGGCCGGGCGATTGTGGAACGCCTGTGCCGTGACGGGGCTGACGTGGTCTTCAACTACGCCACCAGCGAGGAAGCCGCGGCCGATGTCGTCCGCGCCGTTGAGGCGGACGGGGGCAAGGTGCGGGCGGTGTGCCTTGACCTGAAGGAGCCGGACGCGCCTGAGCGGCTGATGGAAGCCGCACAGGCGCATCTCGGCGGCCTGGACATTCTGGTCAACAACGCGGCGGTGGCCTTCAGCCCGGCCCCGCTCGCCCAGACCGAGGTGGAGGTGTTCGACAGCGTGATAGCGGTCAACGCCAGGCCGGTCTTCCTGACGATGCGTTACGCGGCCAGGCAGATGCGCGACGGCGGGCGGATCGTGAACATCTCCACCATGAACACCGTGCGTCCCGTGCCGGGTATCGGGCCGTACGCCGCCAGCAAGGGTGCGGTCGAGCAGCTGACCGCGGTCGCCGCCCGGGAGCTCGGGCCACGGGGTATCACGGTCAACACTGTCTCTCCCGGCGCGACCGACACGGAAATGCTCCGGAGCGCCAATCCCCCGGAGGCGCTCCAGGCGGTCGCCGGCATGACGCCTCTCGGCCGCCTCGGGAAGGCGTCCGACGTGGCCGCTGTCGTCGCGTTCCTCGCGGGTCCGGAGGGCAGGTGGATCACCGGCCAGAACCTGCGGGCGACGGGCGGACTGGCCTGAGTCCGGCTCGCGGCCCGGTGCCGCGGCCGGGTCCGCCGGTAAATGTCTCGACATCAGGCACGGTGATCGGGGACGCTTCGCGCGATGAACAGAATCGACGACACACCGCCCGCGTGGGACGAGCGCACCCAGCTCACCACCTTCCTCGACTACACACGGGAGAGCGCCCGCGCCAAATGCGAGGGAGTCTCCGCGGAGAACGCTCGCAAGGCGCTCCTTCCGGGCTCACCGCTGATGACCGTGAGCGGAGTGATCAACCATCTGCGCTGGGTCGAGTACTACTGGTTCCAGGTGGTCTTCCTCGGCGAGGAAGACCGGGCCCCCATGACGGACGAGGACCCCGACCGCGAAATGCGGATCGCCATCGACTTCCCGCTCACGCAGCTGCTCGACGAATACGCCGAACAAAGCGCCCGCTACCGCGAACTGGTCACCAACAACGACCTGGACCAGCAGGCCGAGGGAACCATCCGCAACGGCCTCCACGTCGACCTGCGCTGGATCCTCCTCCACCTCACCGAGGAGACCGCCCGCCACAACGGCCACCTGGACATCCTGCGCGAGATGCTCGACGGCACGACCGGCCGATAGATCCGGCGAAGATCACGGGCGGAGCCGAAGCCGGATCGAGTCGGCTTCATGGCCGGAATGCGGCGAGAAGCCAAGGCCCTTCACCGCGTGGTTGATTCAGTGCGTCGCTCATGGCGTGAGCGTGCGAAGTGATGGGCCACGCGCAGCAGCTCACGTGTTGACGCTTCGGTGCGCTCGCCCGGATTCACCACTGCCAGCCAGCCGGCGGTGCCGTAGACGGGGTGCGCCATCACGGTGTCGGTGGCGCTGGGGTCGACCTCGGCGGAGGCTGGTTCGCGTGGCGCGTGACCGGTCCACTGGGTGAAGGCTTCCTTTCCGGCGGCGATATTCACGCGGAAGGTGTCCGGCCGGTCCAGACGCGATGCTTCGTCGCCCGGGTAGTTCTTGGTCACGACTGTCGCGAACGGTTGGGCCGCCGTCGGGGTGGCGCCGTCAGGCGCGTAGTAGAAGAACGTGTCACCCCAGCTGATGTCCGGCGTGCCGTCGCCGGGGGCGGGCCTGATGGTCAGGACGCCGTCGAGGCCGCCCATGAAGCTGATGATCTCGTCGATGGTCATGTGCTCTAGCGTTGCATTGAAGTGCTTGTGGAGACTTGGAGGCCGAGATGGAGAGGTGTGAGGATGCCAAGTCTCAAATCAGGTGAAATGCGTACCGCTGATGTCGCACGGCACGTCGGATGCTCCGTTCAACAAGTCCGCAATCTTGAGCGCGACGGCGTGCTTCCGCCCGTGACGCGCACGGCCACGGGCTACCGGATCTACACAGAGGTGCACCTGCACTCCGCACGGGCCTACCGAGCCCTCGCCGCGGGTGTGGGACCGGTCGAGGCCAAGAAGATCACTCGGGCCTTCCACCAGGTGCCCATCGCGCAGGCGCTGGCCCTTCTCGACACGGCGCACGCCCGGCTGGATGCGGAGCGCGCGGCACTGAGGCAGGCCGAGGAAGCCGCCCAGGCGATCTCCAGCGAGCCGATCGAAGACGTGCACGCATCGGACTCGATGAGCGTCTGCGAACTCGCTGCCGCCCTCGGTGTGCGCCCTTCGACGTTGCGGCACTGGCACGCGGAGGCTCTCGTCATCCCGGACCGCGACTCCGTGCGCGGAACGCGGCGCTACACACCGGCTCAGGTGCGGGACGCACGGATCGTTCACCAACTGCGCAAGGCCGGATACCGCATCACCCCCCTTCGGGCCCTCATGCCGCAGCTGCGGCGCACCCGCCGATCGCAGGATGTCGTCGCGGCGCTTGCTGCCAGGGACGCCAGCATCACGGCTCGATCCCGAGCACTCCTCGACGGTGCCACCGCACTCAGTGCGGTGCTCTCCATTCACAGTCAAACGGTCTGATCCGGAATGGGTGCGGCTCGCATCCCCTTCAGAGGAGCCGCGCCCAACTTCGCTGGCGCACCGCTGTCCGCCAGCGCCTTCACTGTCAGCGGATGTCGGATCCCCGGCAACCACATCGTCGTCGATGCGGCCAAGCTCTCCTCGATTCACTTGTCCACCCCGGGCTGATCCGGTGCCGTCGGGCCCTTCGTCCCGCGGACACCGTTGACTTCGTCTCCGAATGCGAGAGGCAGCGTGCCGGCCTCGGCCAACTGGCCACCGTCCCGTCCGGTACGCCTCACAGCCCCGGACGGGCCCAGGCCCGGCACCGTCCAGTTCTCAGGGCACGGCCAATGCAGGTCGTTACCGGCCCGCGGTCGGCAGGCCGCCTTAAGTGGCCGTTGCTGCCGGGGAATCGGCGGTGCCTCGTTCACGCGAACCGAGAGCGCCGGTGCGCAGGCCGGGCGGCAATCGAAGCTCGGCAGAGATCGAGCAGTTCATGACTCCAGGCAGCGTGGGCCCCCGCCGAAAGTTCGGCGAGGGCCCACATGAGGAGTGCTGCGGAGGGCCTGTCCTTGATGAGCGGCATCCCGGCCGGCATCCGCTACCGTCTGTTGCCGGTCTGGCAGCCCGGCGTTACTTCAGATGCCGTGTGAAGAACTGGGCCGCGGCGTCCCCCGCGTACTGCGGGACGCCGGTGTGCCCGCCCATATGGGCGTGCAGGGACTTCTCCTCGGAGCTGAAGGCGTCGAACAGGTCCAGGGCCGCCTGCCGGTCGTTGCCTTCGTCGTCCCACTGCAGCAGCACGTGCAGCGGAATGGTGACCCGGCCGGCCTCCGCGAACATGGCGCGAGGCACGAGACTCCCGGCGAACAGAACAGCTGCCGCGATACGCGGCTCGGCCACTGCCAGCCGGACGCCGATGGAGATCACGCCCCCCGAGTACCCGACCGGGCCGCCGATCCCGGGCAGCGACAGGAGGGCGTCCAGGGCGGCCTGCCATTCCGGGACCGCCTTGTCGGCCAGCGGGAGGATGAGGGCGTCGACGGTCTCGTCGCTGACCGGCTCGCCGGCCTCCATCGCCCGGCGAAGGTCAGCGCGGGCCTGCTCGGCGGCGGGCCAACGGGGCCGGTCGCCGCTTCCGGGAAGCTCGATGGTGGCCGTGGCGAAGCCGCCCGCCGCACAGTGCCGGGCCCGTCCCACCAGCCGGGGGTACATCTTGCGCAGCCCGCCGGGGTGGCCGAGCAGGATCAGCGGCACCGGTGCGGATACGGACACAGGAGTCCACAGGATGCCGGGGACCTCGCCCAGGGTGAATGCGCGTTCGAGGACGCCGCCGTCGAGACGCTGTTCCGAAGAGAAATGCATGGTCGTGCCTTTCGGGAGTGCACTGGAACGGTGCTCCCGGACGACCTAACGTCCGACCGTGACCCCGGAGGAGAGCACCCATGTCGATACTGCGTTCACGGGTACCACCTCCTCGATCTCTCGCACGGCCATTGGAAATGTAGCAGGGGCCGCCCACATCCGCCGAACGGTTTTTCGGAGCCCCATGGCCAGGTCACCCCCGGGGTCGCTATACAGAGTTACTCGGAGTCGCCGCGGTTCCCGAGCGGTGGCAATGTAGGGGCGGAGCGCGCGGATGCTGGCATTCCTCATGGACATCGGGCACGACGCACCGTCGGCGTCCCTCGCATTCGCATAGTGTGGATCAGCATCGGCTGCGACCTGTGTGCACACCAGGTCTTCAGCGGTGAAGTGGATCCGTAGAGACGACATGACACCTCCGTGATGTCACCACCCCCGCTCACCATGCTGCACAACCCGTCAGCAAGTCACTGGGCGGCCTCGAACCCAGCGGGCGCGAATGCGCCCTGAGTGTGTCTTTGCACCCCGCTGACGCCCCGTGCCCGCAGCTCCCTCGCGGCTCTGCGCCCGCAGTGCCGCGCGCAAGCGATATGACCTCCAAGGCCCGGCTTGCGATGATGAACCAGCAGCCGCAGCCGCAGCCGCAGCCGCAGCCGCCTCCGTGGGAGTGGACCGAAGTCCGTGGTGAACTCGGTGCTTCCTTGTGAACACTGTGTGCAGGAGCCGTGGCTTCGCATGGGTGCGCGCTGCGGCCGGAACCTGGTGTGGGGTGCAGCGTGGCGTTGTTCATGGCCTGGCGAGGCTCGTTCGGTGATACGCGGCTGTGGTGGTCGCAGACCCGCGACGGGAAGATCTGGTCGCCGCAGCAGCGGGTGTTCGGTGCGGCATCGACGGAGAAGCCGGCACTGGCGGCGTGGCGCGGCCTGTTGTACCTGGCCTGGCGCGACGCGGGCCCGGACCAGACGCTGTGGTGGGCAGCGTACGACGGGCGGGGCTGGAGCGGGCCGCGGCCGGTGCCAGGTGCGGCCTCCAGCCACGCTCCCGCCCTGGTGGCCAACCGTGGCGGGCTGCATCTGTACTGGAAGGGAGCGGGCGGGGACGAACGGCTGTGGCAGACCATGTTCGACGGCCGGTCCTGGTCACCGCCGCAGGCGCTGTTCGACGGCTGGCCGATGACGGCCTCCCGCCCCGCTGCGACCGCCACCCACACCACCAGCGTGTGGCTGGCGTTCACCGGCGCGGGTCAGGACCGGACCGTCCACCTGTGCCCTTCACCCGACGGCACGCTCTGGAATCACGGCGACGTCACCGTGGGGCCGGCCATGGCGGTGAGCGCCTGGCCTTCGCTCGCCGGCCGGGCCGGGCGCGCGGAGCGTCTGCTGCTGGCCTGGCCGGATCACGACGGACGCGTGTGGTGCTCGATCTGCGACGACGCCGCACGCCACTGGTCGCTCCCGGTCGCCGCGCCCGTGCGTTCGCTGCGCGGGGTCGGCTTCGCCGACTGGGGAACGGTGGATGCCTATGCGGCCTGGGCGGTGGCTCCGGAAGAGGACTACGGCATCTTCTGGGCGGACACGGCCGGTGGCACCGCCTGGCGGGACCCTGTTACCGGCAGCGTTTTGCGGCCGGGCCAGCGCCGCTTGGAGGGGCGGGTTTCGCTGCGGGAGCCAGCCATGGCAGCCTTCGGCCGCATGTGGCGATAGCCGGGCAGCCTTACGGCAGCCGGAAAGCTGCCGCAAGAGGTCTTCGAGGCGCGCCCCGACCCTCGCCCCTCGGCCACAGAACACAAGGTGACGCAATCCTGTAGGGCTCGCGTGTCAGAGGCAGGCGCCACAAGGTCACCGCTGCCGCTGGCGTGTGGCGCACGCGGGCGCGCGGCCGGGGGCGCGCACTCCTGGCCGGACGGATCGCCGCTGGGCCTTCGCGTCGGCGGCCCCCGGGCGGGGTACGCCGGAGACATGCCTTCGGCCCTTCACCCGTTGGTGAGGTGCCGCCCACCCTCCACGAGCCGGGAGACCCACGATGGTGGAACCAGCGAATCCGTCCACCAGCGTCCGCGTCCCGCGGGCCGTGGAGTACCTGCTGCCGCATGCCTGCGGGACGGTGTTCTGGGCCCGGCGGCTGACCATCGCCTTCGGCCGGCCCGCTGCGTGCTGATCCGGCGGATGCCGCGCTGGTGGTCACGGAACTGGTCGCCAACGTCACCCGCCACACCAAGAGCCGCTGCCGACTGCGCCTGAACGCCCAGCCGCACCGGCTGGCCGTGGAAGTGCACGACGACAGCCCGGACTGGCCGCGCATCGCTGCGCCGTCTAGTGCTGTGACCGGGAAGGTTTGCCGGGTTGGTGGTCAGGCCGCGGCAGGCAATGGTCTGCCGCCCCAGCGGACGCCTTTTACGCTGCGGATGCGGGCGCGTTCGCGACGTTGGGCGGCGAGGACGTCGGGGTGACGGGTGTGCTGGTTGCGCCAGCGCAGGTAGGCGTGCAGGGCTCTGGTCTGGACGGTGTGGTTGGGATGGTCGGAGTTGGCCAGGGTGAACTGCCGCAGGGGCCCGAAGTGGGCCTCGATGGGGTTGGCCCAGGACGCGTAGGTCGGGGTGAAGCACAGCGCGACGTTCTTGCGGACTGCCCACCTGCGGATGCGCCAGTTCAGGTGGGCGGAGAGGTTGTCGAGGATCACGTAGAGCGGGGCGCCGTCCGGGCGGGCCGCGCGGATGGAGCGCAGGGCGGCCCAGGTGTGGTCGATGCCTTTGCGCTTGCGGTTGACGCCCCACAGTTTGTCGTCGCCGACCGAGTAGCAGCCGTGGAAATAGGTGATGCCGTGGGTGCGGCGGAACGTGGCCGGCAGCCGCTCGGGCCTGCCGTGTCCGGCCCAGCAGGAGCCGGCAGTGGGGCGGATGCCCAGCGGCCCGAACTCGTCGAACGCGAACGTGCGGTCCGCGCGCTCATTGAGCGCGTACTCAATGTGTTCCAGCTTGGCGTCGAACGTCGGGTCCGGGGCTCCTTCCAGGTCTTGGTGCGCTGGAAGGAGATCCCCCGGCGGGCCGGCAGGCAGCGCAGTGTCTCCCGGCCGATCCGGACGGGCCTGGCAACGTCGCGGCGCAGGTGGTCGGCGAGTTTGCGGATCGACCAGCGGGTGAAGGGCTTGCCCAGCACAGTGGGGCGGGCGGCGGCCGTCCGGACGACGAAGTCCTCGTCGTCACCGCTCAGCAGGCGGGGACGGCCTCCCGTCCACTGAGGGTCCAGGCATGCGAGCCCGATCTCGTTGAAGCGGTGGATCACGTCACGGACGGTGTCCTCGTCCGCCTGGACCAGGTGCGCGATCACTGGGACCGTGCTGCCGCCGGCTGAGGCCAGGAGCATCATCGCCCGGCGAAATCGCACAGAGTTCGTGCTGCCCCGCCGAACGATGTGTTGGAGCTTCTGTCCTTCCTGCTCAGTCAGCCTGCGGACCTTGACCGGTAAAGCCATACCCGCCTCCCATGCCAGTCGGCGTGCTGACACCCGACTAGCACAACCGACAACCCGGCAAACCTTCCCGGTCACAGCACTAGCGAGCGGGAGCAGGGCCGTGGCCTGGCCATTGTGGACGCTTTCAGCGAACGCCTCGACGTCTGCGACGCCCCCGGGGAGGAAATACTGTGCGCGCCACCCCTCACCGCCGCGACCTCCCCCGATTCCCGGTGCCAACTGTGAGCGCGTGCAGCGGGTGCGCGGGCAGCAGCAGCCCGCGCACCCTGCGGCTACGGCACCGCCCTGCCAGTCTCCCGCGGCACGACCGGCGTGTCCCGCCGCTTACCGGACACGCCCGACGCCACAGTGACGCTGTCTGCCGGTGAAGGTGGGCGAGGGGGCGCTGGATGCCCACATGTAGGCGGGACGGGAGGCTGGAAGGAGCCGGTCGCGGCCTGCGGGGCTGCAGGAGATCCGGTAGCCGCATCGCGTGCACTCTTCGGTGACCACGAGGCCGTCATCGGTCTGCGAGCGGTGGTGCTGCGGCGCGCAGCCGTGCGTGGCCATGGTGGGAAGCACGGCCATCTCCTCACGCCGGGCGCACGCCGGCGCGAAGCTCATTGTCGCGCCGCCGGACGGTGAGCCCAAGGGCGGTACCGGCCGCCACGGGTCGGCGGTGCGCCGCAGCCTTCCCCGTGGCTGCGGCGCACCTGGCAAGGCGGGGCCGCTGGGAGGCGGCCCCGCGCTGTGGCTAGCGCAGGTGACGGCCCCAGTGCTTGGTGTCGACCACGTTGCGACGGTCGTTGCGCAGGGTGGCGGTGTCACGCCGGTTGTCCCAGGCGTAGTCGCGGCGGTTCTGGAAGACGTCGCGCCAGGTGTCACGGCCGTGACCGGTGTGGACCCGGACTTCCTGACGTCCGCCCAGACGCAGGTTGTGGAAGCGGTAGGTCTTGTGAGTGCGCTCGCTGGTCAGCGACCAGCCCTGGAGGCTGACCGGGCGGTGGCTGGTGTTTTTCACGGTGACCCACTCGGCGTTCAGGGACCGGTTGGAGCCGTCGTCGCGCCCGGGGGAGTCGGCCTGCACCGCGCCGATGACGACGGGGGAGCGGTGCGGGGCCGGCAGGGTGTGGGAACCGGTGGCGGCGGTGGCGGGCAGGGCGGCGGTGACCAGGGCGGCCGAGCCGAGGACGACGGCCGTGAGACGGGCGGAACGGGACATGGCGGACCTCCTGCGGCAGCCCCGCCGCGGAGCGGGGCCGGTGGGACGAGATGCCCGGACGGCTGCCGGGAGCACTCACTGTGCGCCCGCCGACCTGGCCGTGGTTGAAGGTGCGACGGGCCATCACAGAACACGGACATTTGCACAACTCTTCTACGTCCGCAGTGCACGCCCCCGCGCCCGGCCGTCAGCCGCGCGCCCCCGGCGCGCCGCACATATTTCGGCGATGAGCTGCGGCTTCGTCGAGGCATGGCTCTGTGAGGGTGGCGTTGCGTACAGGCGTGCGCGCAGAGCACCGGAGGTCAGGGAACGCATGTCCATGATGAGAACGGCCCGCGAGGAAGCCGCGGGCGGGCGAAGAACCGTTCAGGCAGCGGGGCGCCCGCAACGCCGTGCGTTTCCTCCGGGCCCGACGATCGTTTGGCCCGATACGACGCGCTCAGCACCCCGGCCCGCTTCTGTCATGGCTGACCAACCGAGGCGGGAGCGACGGGCGTTCGCCGCTCGGGCAGCGATGCCCGGCGCAGGGGCTGGGCGATATCCCGTACGGGATACGGGCGCCTGGTCAACATCAGGTGCCCGGTTCGTCATCTTCGAAAGATGAAGGACCACACGTGCACCAACTCGTGAAACACAGCGTGCTGGTCGCCGCGACGGCGACCGGGATACTGGCCGGCACGGCGGCAGGCGCGCACGCCGACTCCGGCGCCGCGGGGCGCACCGCGGCCTCCCCCGGAGTGCTCGCGGGCAACCTGCTCCAGGCCCCCGTCCATCTGCCGGTGAACCTGTGCGGCAACACCGTCAACGTCGTCGGCCTGCTCAATCCCGTCTTCGGCAACCACTGCGCCAATCCCGGCGGCCACCACCACCCACCCGGTCACAAGCCTCCGGGCCACAAGCCCCCCGGTCATAAGCCGCCTGGCCATAAGCCTCCCGGCCACAAGCCGCCTGGCCATAAGCCTCCGGGACACAAGCCGCCCGGAAATCACCAGCCTCCCGGTCATAAGCCTCCCGGCCACAAGCCGCCCGGAAATCACCAGCCTCCCGGCCACCAGCCTCCGGGCCACAAGCCTCCCGGGCATCACCAGCCTCCCGGCCACCAGCCGCCTGGGAACCGGCCTCCTGGTCACAAGCCGCCGGGGCATGAAGGCCCCGGTTCTCCGGGGCCGGGGCACCGGCCGCCGACCGATGTCGCCGGTGAGGTGGACTCCCGTATCCCGCCGGACACGTCCCCGGCCGGCGGGAAGGGCCGGGAGGTCGGGCAAGCCGTGCAGGACCAGGCACTGGCACACACCGGCAGCGATCACCTGGGTGCGGCGGCCGCCACCAGTGGTGCGCTGCTGCTCGGTGGCGCGGTGCTCGTACGCCGCAGCCGGAGCTTGCGCGCCTGAGGCGTCTCCCTTCGGCACTGCGTGACCAGCCCCGCCTGGCGGCTCCCGGCCCGGGCGCCGCCAGGCGGGCCTTCCTGCTCGGGCACAGCAGCCGCCCGGCGCCGGACAGGTCCACGGGACGCGTCTCGCCTTCGTCTCTGACGGTGCGTCCTGCATCACCGGCTGTCCCTTCGCGGCCTGGGTGGTCTTCTGGACGGAGCAACGAACCGCCTCCGCAGCCGGTCACGTACCGTTGCAGTTCCTTCACCCGATGGTCACGGACGGTGGCGTCAGTACGGTTCCTGTGCCGGCTCGCAGAAGAGGGCGCTTTGCCCCTCGGACGACTCGACGCGCGCCCAGGCACGGGCGTCGTCGCCCAGGGCACAGAGCGCAGCCGCGCTGTCGTAGAAGGCGGGCAGCAGCGGTCCGGTGCCGGTGCGTTCGATGACCTTGCGTAGGGCCGGTCCGGGGCCGGCGAGCAGCGGTTCGCCGCCGGCCGAGCGCAGGCGCATGGCTTTGCGGACCAGGACGGCCAGGGCATCGATGGTCAGCCGCTCCACCGCCGACACGTCGACGATCACGGTCGGGGTGGTGGCGCGGCACCGGATGACCGACGCCAGGCAGCTGACCGTCTCCGACGATCCGTCCGGCAGCCACAGCAGGTGGTACTGAGCAGGTCGGGACAAGAGCAACGAAACCCTTCCGCGCGTAGGGATGGACGCCTCGGTTCCGGAGCGTTTCGGCTCCACGGTTCAGCGCGTCACCGTGCCTCTGGCAAACCCTTAAGACTCAGCAGCATCCCGGATCGCCTGCTTGAGTCTTCGTACGCACGGGACGCAACGGGTGCCGTGCGGCAACTGGCGTCTCTAGAGGGGGTTTATGGCCCCGGGGCAGGGCTACCCGGCCATGACCTTGACCGGTGTGCAAGAGGGTCAGGGAATGTTCACCGCAGTCGGCCGGCAGGCCGCGGTGAGCGGTCGCTGCCGTCGGGCAAACGGCGGCGGCGATAAGCCGGCACCTTCTTGCCGGTGCGCTCGACGCAGCGGGCCCGAGGCGGTCTTCCCTCAGCCTGGCCGACCGTCTCCGTACTGCGTGCCATCGGTGCACTCTTCGTGGGCCGGGGCCGGGAGGCGGTGCGCAGCCGGCGAGGGCGAGGCGCCGTTGGCGGCTACGGGGCTGGTGGGGTGGTGCGTTGTCCGGGGATGGTGCCGGTGTGGGCAGGCGGGTCCGGCGGTTTGGGGGTGTCCGCCTTCACTGCGGTGACCGCGTCAGTCAGGTGCTTGCGTGTGGTGTCGGCAAGGGCGGTGCCGTGGTGGCTGTCGAGCAGCTGTTGGGCGAGGCGGTGCAGTTTGGTGTTGGTCTTCTGCGAGGTGGTGACCAGGGCGGTCCAGGCTGCTTCGGCGGACAGGCTGAAGGTGGCCATCAGGATGCCGCGGGCCAGGTCGATGACCGGCCGGGTCTGCATGGCCCGGCGCAGCTGGGCCACTTCCGTGCGCAAGTCCTGACCGGTGCCGTCCTGGAGGCTGGTGCGTTCGCCGGGGATGGGGGGGGACAGGGAGGGCTGGCCGTTCGCGGACGGGGCCTGGAACAGGTCCCGGGTGCCGGTCAGGTCCAGGATCCGGTCGACGGCGCGGCTGCGGGTGGCGATGACCAGGCTCTTGTCCTGGGCGAGGGCGCGCCTGCGCAGGTCCAGCAGCAGGCCCAGCCCGGCGCAGTCGCAAAAGTGCACGGCGCCCAAATGCAGGTCGAGGCCGTGGCCGCAGTGGGCGAGGGCTGCGTGCAGGCCCGGTTCGATGTGCCGGCCGGCCTCCCAGTCGAGTTCACCCTTTATCACCAGGCTGGCCCGGTCACCATCGGCGGTGACCTCGATCGCCAGCAGGTGCGGCCCGGACGTCGTCGGTCCCGGCGGAGGCGCGCCGCTGGAGGAGGGCCCGGGGTCCTGCCCGGTGAAGCGGGGAGCGCTGGGCGCGGGCTCGGGCATGGCCGTCCTCTCCGTCGTGCATGCACCTGCCTTGGTGTCCAGAGTCGTCCACCCCGGACACGCACGTCAATCAATACGTGAAGAATGGTACGTGCTTTGTGGTGCGTGAAACGCAGGTCGCTATAGTCGGGGCATGTATGAGGTGCCCGAGCCCCACGCCGGATGGACGTTTTTGACCAATCACGCCCGGGTGCTGGCGGTCATCGCCGACAACGATCACGCCCGCATCCGCGACATCGCCGCGCACTGCCGGCTGACCGAACGCGCCGTGCAGAAGATCATCGTCGACCTGGAAGGCGACGGGTACCTCTCCCGCACCCGCGAAGGGCGCTCCAACGCCTACCGGATCGAACCCGGCAAAACGTTGCGGCACCCGGCCGAAGCAGACCTCGGCCTGACCGTGGCCGCCCTGCTCTCCCTGCTCGTGCGGGACGAACAAGAGCGCACCACGCCCGCCGACGGCCGGCATACCGGCACGGCCTGACCCCTGGCGGCCCGCTGGCCGCCAGGCGCTCAAGCCCCTCCAGCGTCCCCGCAGACGCGCGACCATGCCGGTGTCTGTCAGGCGGCTCACCGGGGGCCGACCGGGCTCCAGCCCGGTCGGCGAAGTCCGGCTCCGTGGAAGCCTCCTCTCGACGGCTGCCGAGCGGGCGGCGCAGACATGCCTCACCCAGCACCGCCCACAACCGGGGCGCACCGGGTGCGCTCAGCAGACTCTGCCGCCGCAGGCGCAGGTCGACCCGGCGTGCGATCTCCTCTCCGGTCACCTGCGAGGTGCCGAGCCGGCCCACCGCCCGGGCGTAGCCGGCCATCTGCTGCCGCCCGGGCACGAACTGCCCCTTGTAGGGCGGATGGCCGAGGCGGCCTCTTCCAGGCCGGGGAGCGTCTCACGGCCCAGTTCGAGGTGGCACATCTTGACGTGCGAGCCGCGAATGACGTCTCCGGCCGCATTCGGGGTGATGCCTGCCGCCTCCCGAACACCCTCACGTCCCTCAGGTCGGACGAACGTTCCTCGTCGACCCGGCAGGCCCGGTGGGAGTGGTGAGTATCCGGCCGACATATGCGTCAGCCGGCCGTGGTGAGTTCGTCGAAGTCCCCGTCCTTGGCTCCTTGGACGAAAGCCGCGATCTCGGCGCGGGTGTAGACCAGGGCCGGACCCGCCGGGTGGCGGGAGTTGCGCATCGCCACCCGGCCATCAGCCAGAACAGCCAGCTCAACGCAGTTCCCGTAGGGATTGCTGCGGGAACTCTTGCGCCACACCGCCCCCTCGACCGCTTCGGCAGATACGCCGTTGGAATATGACTCCTCCATGTTCCCTCCTCATCCAGGACCGGATGCCGACTGTGCCGGGGCCGCAAGCGCATGGCGGGATATGGGCCCCGCGCGGCCGTTCTTGCCGATGCAATTGCAGATGTACTTGCAGCGACGGGCGGCCGACGAGGATGCTAGCGCTCCCCAACCACGCGGCCCAGCCCCCGAAATGAACCCTGGCGGAGATCGCGATGACCACACTTTCGGCACCGGCCGGGCGCGACGCCCCCCACGCGGTGCCGCCCTGCGACCGCGAGCCCTACCTGACGTTGGCCCAGGCAGTTCTGGCCTGGTCCGGACCGTACGAAGTGCTCCAGCCCCGCGACTACGAACAGATCGCGCTGCAACTGGCCGGCCACGCCCGCAGCGTCGCCGACGACGTGCGACGCTGCTGCATGGCACTGCCGAAGGCCAGTGCGATACGGGCCCTGACCGAGATCGTGCTCGGCGAAGCCGAACGACGCCTGGCACCACCACCACGGCCCACGGTCACCGGCGTGCAAAACCTTGCCCGGCTCCTGCGCGCCCTCTACGAGCGCCACGACCGCCTGCATCACGCACCACAGCTCAGTCACGCCGCCCGCTCATCTGACGGCTGACGCGGACTGCCCCCAAGGCCCGAGACCGCGCTGGCTCTCCCCGGCCAGCACGGACCTAGAGCCGCATCAGGCAACGTTCGCCCTGCCGAGGTGCGGGTGATGATCTCCGTGATACCTTCGGCGCCGCCGTGCACCACTGCACATTCGAGGAGGTGAGTCCGATTAACGCTGTGACCAGTCGGGGCTCCCTCCTTTGCATGGCCTAGGGAGCGCCTGCACAAGGCATCCCGAAAGGCTTGAAACGCTGATGCGCTTCACCTCCCAGACGTCGTCGGACGGCGTCACCGAGCAGTTCTTCACCCTCAACGAGATTCCTGGCGTGCTGTGGACGCCGGAAGACGCCTGCGGTACTCGTCCCCTGATTCTGCTGGGACATGGCGGCGGGCAGCACAAGATGGCCCCTGGCACCGTGTCCCGCGCGCGCCGCTACGCCGCCGAGGGTTTCGCGGTCGTCGCGATTGACGCGCCCAACCACGGAGACAGGGCCAGGGACGAGGAGTTCGGCCGGATCGCGGCCGAGATGCGGGCCGGCATGGCTGCCGGTGAGAATCCGGGCGCGCTGGTCGCCGGCTTGCACAGCTATCTGGCCCCTCAGGCCGTCGCGGACTGGCGAGCGGTCCTGACCGCGGTCCAGCGCCTCGACCAGGTCGGCGTCGGCCCCGTGGGCTACTGCGGCATGTCGATGGGCTGCGGGCTCGGTATCCCGCTCATCGCCGCAGAACCCCGGATCCGCGCGGCAGTGCTGGGCCTGCTCGGCCTGTGTGGGCTGGCCGAGGACGCCGGGCGGATCACCGTGCCGGTGCAGTTCCTGGTCCAGTGGGACGATCAGATGGTTCCGCGGGAGCTCAGTCTGGCGTTGTTCGACGCCCTGGCCTCGGCTGAGAAGACGCTGCACGCCAACCCCGGCAGGCACGGGGATGTGCCGTCGTTCGAAGTGGACAGCTCGCTGCGGTTCTTCGCTCGGCATCTGAGCTGACACGAGGTCCCAGTACTCGGCGCGCTGGCCTGGAACTCGTTCCCGGTCAGCGCGTTCGGTCCAGGCTGTTCGGTATGGCCGGTGCAGAGCTCCCGCACCGTGATTTCGAGCCATGCTGAAGTGATGCTTTGCCGCCTTCAGTTCGGCATGTGCCCTACCCACGCCCTTCCTCATTGCCCTGGGCGTGGCGGCGCGCATGGGCCAGCAACTCGAAGACCCGGAGCAGTCGGTGTTGGCCAGCGTCAGTATCCGGCTCTCGTGGCGTCCAGCGCGGGTGCGGGGAAGCCGATCAGGAGCAGGGTCACATCGTCAGCGGTGTCGGTCGCGGTGGCGTCGGGCAGCATGGCCTGCACGACGTGGTCGGCAGCCGTCTCCAGACCGCCGGTCTGCGAGCAGGCTTCCCGTAGCGTCGCCGTCAGGGCGGTGATGCGGGTGTCGATGTCGCTGTGCGAGGTCTCGACCAGGCCGTCGGTGTACAGGGCCAAGGTGGTGCCGGCCCGCAGCGGCAGCCGTACCTGCTGGTGCGATACCCCGCCCACTCCCAGCGGCACGCCTGTCGGCACCTCCAGGGGCTCCACCGCTCCGCCCGGTGTGACCTGCAACGCGGGCAGGTGTCCGGCCGAGCACACGGTCACCTCACCCTGGCCCGGGTCGGCCTCCGCGTACAGGCAGGTGACGAACTGCTCGGGCAGACCACGGGTGAAGGTGTCCAGCGTCGCCATCAGCTCCCGCGGCTGAGCCCCGTGCAACGCCAGGGCCCGGGCCGCCGAACGCAGCTGCCCCATGACCACGGCGGCTTCCAGACCGCGGCCCATCACATCGCCGATGATGATCCCGGTGCGCCCGGCCCCGAGGTCGATCAGGTCGTACCAGTCCCCGCCCACCCCGCGCCCTTGGGTGGAGGGCAGGTAGCGGGCGGCCGCGTCGGTGCCGGGGATGCGTTCGGCCTCGCCCATCAGGCGCAGTGCCAGGGACAGGTGCCGTAGCTCGGCGATCTCCTTCTCCGTGCTTTTGCGGCAGGTGATGTCGCGCATGGTCGCAGGCACCGGTGACGTTCCCGCTGCGGTCGCGGATCGGCCACAGCGTCACGTCGATGTCCAGCAGCCGCCCGTCGCGGGTCAGGCGGTGGGTTTCGTAGTGCTCGATCCGCTCCCCACCGGCGATGCGCATCAGAAGGCTGGCTTCCTCCTCCCGCAGCTCTGGCGGGATGATCAGCCCGACGTGCTGGCCGAGGGCCCGGGCTGCGGGGTGGCCGAACAGGCGCTCAGAGGCCGCGTTCCAGAAGGTGATCCGGCCGTCGACCGTCTTGATAAGGGTGGCGTCCTGGGAGGATTCGACGAGGACCGCCAGTTCGTCAGTGCGGGCATCAGCGCGTTTGCGGGCGGTGATGTCGCGCATGACCGAACAGGCGGTGTGGACGGTGCCGTCCGCACCGCGCAGCGGCCACAGTGACACATCGATGTCCACCAGGCGTCCGCTTCGGGTCAGGCGCTGGGTTTCGTAGTGCTCGACCAACTCGCCGCTGCTGATGCGCCGGAGGAGTTCGGCCTCCTCCTTCCGCAGGTGCGGCGGGATGATCAGTCCGATGTGCTGGCCCAGGGCCTCGCCGGGGTGGCAGCCGAACAGGCGCTCGGCGGCGGTGTTCCAGAAGGTGATCTGCCCGTCGACCGTCTTGATCAAGATGGCATCCTGCGAGCACTCCACCAGGTCCCGGAACAGTTCCGGACGGCGCACACCGTGGCGTGCGGGTGCCGCTGACGTCATTGCTGCCTCATTTCGCCCGACAGACCGGCATCCGGGCCGGCTTGAACAAGGCCCGCACGCCTCGCGCGGTCCAAGCCCGGCGAGTGCGCATATTTCACCACCACTACCCCGTCAGCGCCGCCTTAGCGCGTCCTTGTCTCCTGCGCGTACGACAATGTCTGTTCAGTTCCGCAAAATGATCGCCCCAGGACCGATGCAGAGCAGTAGGGGACACGGCAGGCGCATAGTGTGCTCCGGTCCCGGGCCAGGCGAACACCCGCCCACTGATACCAACTTCACGGTGAACCACCCTTTTCAGGCCGGCGGGCGCCGTTCGTGAACGGCACGGTGGAGCCGTGCAGACTGTGAAGATCACTCCCCGGTCGCGCTCTGCCCTGTCGGCCGCCGGCGTTCTGGCCGGAACTCCGTGGGAAGGCGGGGCCCTGCAGGGTGCCCTGGCCCGCGCAGGGCAGGTGTGCGGTGATGCCGCCGCCGAGCCCGATGACCGGACGGCGGTGGAGGCCGCCTTGTGCGGTCACATCACCGTGCTGGCGGCGCCCGTGCGAGCCCGTGCGAACACGCTGTGGCGCGGCGACGTGGAATGGGACCGGCTGACCGCGCGCCTGGACGACCTCGACCACGTCATCCGCCGTCCGCTGCGCGAGCGCCAGCCGCCCACTCGGGCCCACCTCACCGAGCTGGTCAGCGCCGCCCAATGGCTCCTGGGTCTCACATGCCACGACGCTGCTGCAACAGTCGCAGCGGTCCGCATGTGAGGGTTCGCAACGCGACGGAAAGCCCGTGTCACCGGCTCAGGCGCCGCTTGAACGCCTTCACGGACCGTCCTAACCGCCGGTCGTACCGTCGAGCATCTCGCGCAGGATGTCCAGGTGGCCGTTGTGGCGGGCGGTCTCCTCGATGAGGTGGAGCAGGATCCAGCGCAGGTCGACGTGAAGACCGTTGCGGATGGTTCCCTCGGCCTGCTTGCCCAGATCGTTCCCGGCGACCAGTTCGCGGTAACGGGCGCTCTGTTCGGCGTATTCGTCGAGCAACTGCGTAAGCGGGAAGCCGACGGCGATACGCATCTCGCGGTCGGGATCCTCATCCGTCATGGGGGCCCGGTCTTCCTCGCCGAGGAAGACCACCTGGAACCAGTAGTACTCGACCCAGCGCAGATGGTTGATCACTCCGCTCACGGTCATCAGCGGTGAGCCCGGCAGGAGCGCCTTGCGCGCGTTCTCCGCAGAGATGCCCTCGCACTTGGTGCGGGCGGTCTCCCGTGTGTAGTCGAGGAAGGTGGTGAGCTGGGTGCGCTCGTCCCACACGGGTGGTGTGTCGTCGATTCTGGTCATCGCACGAAGCGTCTCCGATCACCGCGATCGCTGTCGAGGCATTTAACGACGGGCTCAACCTGCTCCACCGGCTCCGTGGCGGGCAGGCCGCTATTGCCGTTCAGTGCCGGTGGGTCGCCCGGCGTGGATCGCCGGACGGGCGCTAGGCTCTCGGCAGCCCGCACCATGGAGCATGCGGGCCAGGCCCCGGTCCCCACTACGGGATGAGCATGGCCGGGGCCACCCCGGCCGTGGCTGACCGCTGGCGGAGGCTGATGGCCGGTATCTCGTCTCCTTGCGGCTTACCGGCCTGACGGCCGGTGGTGGCCACGGGCCCCTGCGGCGTGCCGGGCAGGCATGAAAGCTGCCGGGGGCGGCCTGGTCCAGCTGACGTACGAACTGCTGGAAGCAGAGCACGACCGTGATCGGTGCAGGGCGGTGACGACGATACCGGTCGGTGTGGCGGGAGCACACAGCACACAAAGAGTGGTGGTTACGGCCGCACAGCAGACGAGCACGCACCAGGCGAGAGCGGTACGCCGGCGGTGGACGCGGGGCCACGCAGCATCGACTGACTGGGTCGCCGCAATATGGTGCGTAGATCAGCAGAGGCCACAGCGACGCGACGCCGGGCGGGTCGGCGCCAGATGCGGCCTGGCGCAGCGGTCGGTAGCAGGCCGCCGCGCTGAACACGCTGACGGTTACGACGACCGCAGTGGTCAACTTGTCGGCGGTGCCGCGCCGGTCCCGCCTCGGGCGATGCCGGGGCGGGAGACTGCTCGGCGGTGTGCAGCAGTACAGCCAGTTCGGCATCCAGGTCATCGGAAACCACCGGGTGGCGGGCGGCGTCATCCAGGTCGCTGAGGGCTCCCGGTTCTTTCTGGCCGCGAAACAGCGATCCGCTGTTCGTGCCGCATGCGCCTCTTCGCCTGAGCCTGGCCGGCGGTCGGCGGAGGAATGCGCTGCGAAGCCGGAGACCGTCGTCGTTACATGGAAGCCTGGCGCGGTGCCGCTCAGGCCGGCGTCCGGGTGCTGCTGGCTGACCGGGTCTGTGACGGGCTCCAGCAGGTGCAGTAAGGGAGGTTCGTACACAACGATCTTTCACTCACAGGACAGGAGGCAGCGCGAGGGGCTGGCGCCTCAGGGAGAAGCCCGGGTCTGGAAGGAAGCGGTGTCATGGTGCGGCTCTGACGGCTGCAGCGGTGGGGGCTGACGAATGCGATCGAGGTCGAACAGCAGGCGCACCAGCAGGTCGGCGCAGTACGCGAGCGCGACGCGCTCAGTGCCGCACTGCAGGACGTAGACCGAGGATGCCGGCCCTACCGCCGCATGGGCCGGAGCAGGTTTGAGTACCCAGCGGCCGAGCCGGCGCACGGGCAGCACATGGGCCTGTGGAAGAACGCTCACGCTTCCCGCAACGGCACCACAGCGCAAGGAGAAACGCCTATTACCCCTTTTTGAACCTTCAGGTGTGCAAAGTCGTATTGCTCATTATTACTGCCCAGCTGCAGACCCGCCCCCCGAGCAGACCGTCAGGACGGTACAGCCGGGTCCGCTCCTCTGGGCGGGCAGACACTGCCGGCTGGGCCAGGAGGCGCGCGAGGCGGCGGGCCGGACGGCGGCCGGGAGCCGGTGGCGACGACATGCGCAGCCCGTAACTGTTCCCCGGTGTTCCGCGGTGTATCGCATCGGCTCAACCCCTCCACCGCCGGTGTAAGCCGTTCGGTCCTTGCCTTGTCCGCTTGGAGGTCGCTTTCGGCCTGTCGCCGCACAGGGGTACGAGCAAGTAGCAGTGTCGTTTTGCGGATCGGCCTGCCCGCCGGGTGTCGTTTCGTGTGCTGTCCGTCGGCAGCACGGCTGAGGACGATAGATCGTGAACAGTCAGCCACGTGGACCTGTTCACTGCCTGCACTGGCCCCGACCCCGCTGGTGCGCTCAAGGCGGCGAAGGCCGGCCCCCAGGCACGGTCGTCCTTCGCCGTTCACTACCAGATGAGCAGGAGCCTCATGTCGCGCGCAGCGTCTGCTGGGGAGTTCGGCCGTAGGCGGCGCGGTAGAGGGCGGCGAAACGGCCCTGGTGGGCGAAACCCCACCGGCCGGCTACCGCCGTGACCGTGACGCCACTGCCCGGAGTGGCGTCAACGAGGTCTTGATGAGCGTGGGCGAGGCGGACGCGCCGCAGGTAGCCGGTGGGCGTGGTGTCCATATGGCGGCGGAAAGCGTGCTGGAGGGCCCGCGGGCTGACATGTGCAGCCTCAGCCATCTCGGCCAGCCCGATGTCGGCGTCGGGGTGCGAGTCGATGAAGGCCACCGCGCGGCGCACCGTCGTCGGCGTCGCGTCGCGCAGCTTGGGAGCGGCGGGGTCATTGTGCTGGGTCAGAGTGTTGGGGAAGGCACTGAGTGCGGCTGTGGCCAGGAGGCGGGTGAGGCCGGAGAGGACCAGGGGCTGGGCGGCGACCTCCATGTGGGTTGTGATCTCCGCAGTGGCGAAGCCGACCGCGCGCTTCCAGTATCCGGCAAGGGCCGGGCTGACCGGCCTGGAGTCGGTGAAGCGCACCGGACCTTTGGGCAGGCCCGCTGTTGCCGCGGCCGCAGCCAGCGATCCCGGTGGCAGACCGACCGTGCGCAAGTGGGCGTGCGATACCCGTCCGATGCAGGGGTCGTCGGGCTGGGAGATCAACAGCACGTCGCCCGGTCCGAAACGTTCGCTGGACCGGGCCCGGGAGTGCTCCAAACGACACCCCTCTCCTTGGAGATCCGAGACGAGCAACGGCTGCTGGGGCTCGCTGCGGTAGGTGATGTCGGCCGCCAGCGTCATCCGGTCAAGGGTGAACGCCCCCATCCCGTAACGGAAGTGAGTGATGCATTCGCCTGGGGCCAGGGTGTGGACCTGAAGCCGGGCGCCGTATGCGGCATCGAGGAAGGCCCGGCAGGCTTCCGGGTCGGTACTGGAGAATTCAACCGGATTGGGCCGGTCGGAAGCACTGACGCTCATAACGCCACGTTCCTTCTGCACGCCAACTACAAGGAAGTGGGCCTGGTGCATTACGGGCCGATTCATCTGCCGAAGTGGGGCCCATAAATCCAGGGTACCGGGCCTGGCCGTGGGTGGCGCAGCACGTCTGCGTGATCCACGGGCACGGTGACAACGACCGAAACCTGTCCGCCGCATCGGCGTCTCCTTGACTGCCGTAGCGTGAGCGACATCCATCCGAGCTGCTGGCCGCTCTCGGGCCCCACCTCCGCCCGGCCCCCGGGGCGGAGGTGTTCAACGTCGGCGTGTGGTCGACTTCGCTCTGGCTCATGACGCCGGGGCGGGGCAGGCTGCCCGCATGAGCCGGAATATGCGCCAAAAGTCTCCGCGGCCGCCCATGATGCACTATTGATCAACTTGGTCGGGCGCCGACCCGACAGCTCTTTCGGTGCGGGGCGGCAGCCGAAGAAGGCTCGTTTTGCCGTCGGACTTCGTTCAGCTACGGCGAGTTCAATGTGCCCTCCAGGCAGGACAGGCCATCCGGCTCTACGTGTCTGTAGGGCGAGTGGCCTTCCACGCAGAGCAGAGACGTCCTGTGCCAGGCACGAGGTGAGGCCGGTCTCGGCGAACTGCCGGCAGGCCCTTGTTGACGGTTGAGCCGTCACATGTGCCGGGCGAGTGTGCGGACGTCGGGGGGGGGGAAAAACCGCCCGTACGCCTGGTGACCACTGTCTGTCGGCAGGGACCGCTGGTCCCAGAGGAGCCGCCTGCCGAGCGGCTGGGCACGCCGGGCCGGCGGGGGACGCTGCTTCCGGCCATCTGCGTGCCGCCCTGAGCTGCCGCGACCAGCCCACGGTGCGGTGAAGCTGCCGGGATGCCACAACTGCCGCTGGACAACTCTGTCGTCCCGGGTGCCTGCTGCCATTCTGGCGGCCCCGCGGATAGCGGCAACGGCGCCTTCGGCGGGCCCATGGGGATTCCGCCTGCGGGCACAGTCCGACCTGCGTACGGGTAGGTGCAGGCTGTACGTGTCCTGGGAGCTGACAGTGCGGATCAGGTGGTCCCATGCGACCAGGCCCGGCCCCGGCACAGGGCCCCGGCCGTCGGCCCCGCGCACACGTCTCATCTCAGCGGTCGCCACCATGTCGGTGGTCTCTTCTGCTTCTGCGTGCCCGAGCGCGCACCGGCAGCGTCGCACACGGCCAGCATCCATGCTGACTGCCGTATTCCGGTTTGGCTGAAAGGACACGTTGGCAGCCGTACGCTACGGGGACTCGGCACGAATGTGCCATCGCAGCGGGAGCAGGGGACGCCGGACGACCGGGTTCGAGGTGGTGCATCTGGTGCACGCGGCCGCCCGCAAGCGGGACCGAGCACACTTTCCTGAGCGGCTGTGTGCGGCCCTTTGCCGCGGCCTGCCGGTGGACGAGGTGTCCCTGTGCCTGTCCACCGGCCCTACCTCCCAGCAGATGCTGGGCACCTGCGGAACGGCCGTACTGCGCCTGGAGGAGGTGCAGTTCGAAACCGGCGAAGGCCCCGGCACCGACGCCGCCACCACCGGCCGGCCCGTGCTCTACCCCGACCTGCATACGCAACCGATGCCCTACCCCTTCTTCGCACCCCGCCTGCACGAAGTAGCCGCCGACATCGCCGCCGTCTACGCCTTCCCCCTCACCCTCGGCACCCACACCTTCGGCACCGCACAGTGCCTGCGCTTCGACCCGCTGCGCCTGGACGCCATGGCCCTGGCCCACACCGCCGCGGCCGTGGATGCGACAGCGGGCCTGGTCGCCGACTTCTGCCTGCCCCACCTTGCCGCCGACGAACCCCTGCCGTGGGAGCCCGCCGAAACCCTGGACGCACACTGGGGCACCACCTACCGGGCCACCGGAGTCCTGGCCGGCATCCTGGACACCTCCCTTCCCAACGCCCACGCACGCCTGCGCGCCCTGGCCTTCGCCACCGGCCGCCCCCTGCCCGCGCTGGCCCACGCCATCCTCCACCACCGCCACCCCCCAGACGGCGACGACAACGGCCGGTCCGCCTGACGCCACCAACATGTCGCGGTGGGCGAGCTATTCAGCCAACCGGTCCGACGACTGTTCGGAACTACCTGGGTGCAGTTCACGAGTGAGCTCCCGCTTGGCCGGACGGAGCCCGAATGGCCATTACCTGAAGTGATCTCGTGTTCTCCGGGCGGCAGCAACGACCGCTGCCTGCGGGGAACCGCGCCGCCGATCCGGGAGGTGAAGTGCCGGTCGCCTCGGCACCGGGCGGACGGAGGACGCATGTGTCCGTCCGGATCCGATCGTAGAGTTTTGGCCATGACCGTAGATCTGAAGCCCCGCGACGCTCTCGACTTGCTGCTGGCCGGCAACGAACGGTTCGTCGCCGGCACACCCCAGCACCCGAACCAGGACGCCGCACGCCGTACGGAGATCACACCGGGGCAGAACCCGTTTGCCGTGCTGTTCGGCTGCTCGGACTCCCGCCTGGCCGCGGAGATCATCTTCGACCGGGGGCTGGGGGACCTGTTCGTGGTGCGCACGGCGGGACACGTGACGGGTCCGGAGGTGCTGGGCAGCATCGAGTACGGGGTAAGCCTGCTGGCCAGCCCGCTGGTCGTGGTGCTGGGGCACGATGCGTGCGGTGCGGTGGCGGCGACCCGCGCTGCCGTCCAGGACGGCACGACGGCCGGGGGCTATGTGCGCGATGTGATCGAACGGGTCACGCCCAGCGTGCTGGCCGCCCGTGCCGCCGGGCACACCGAGGACGCGGAGTTCATCGCCGAGCACATCCGGCACACGGTCGATCTGCTGCTGGAGCGTTCACGGTCGCTGGCTGAGGCCGTTGATGCCGGTCGGGTGGCGGTGGTGGGCCTGTCGTACCGGCTGGCCGACGGCACCGCCCACCTGGTCACCGCCCGCGGCCTTGACCCGGCGGCCGGCTCCGCCACGTAACGCCGACCCCCACGCAATGGCCGGTTTCGCCGGGCCGTACGTTCCTCTCAGGGCCCGCCGTCGTGGCATGCTCCCGAGACGGACCGCGGCGCGTCGTCGCGTGAGGAGACAGTCGAGCGTTCCCCGGCCCCGAAGCAGCCCAGCCTGATCAACAGGCTCTGCGTATCGAGGCGTATCCGTTCGGCCGTGAGCCGTTGTTCTGCGGCTCGCTCGCACATCTGACGGGCACGTCGCACCGTGGTCTCGGCGTGCCTGCGCATGGCACGGCTGCGTGCGGATACCTGCCGGGCGGGCTGATCCCACAGGGCCGTCCGTTCTCCCGGCAGGCGGCTGGAGTCTCTCTCGTTCGTGGGCATGTCGTGTTTCTACCGCTATTTCTGCGAGCGGCGGTGCTGCGGTTCCCCGCGGCGCGGTGACCGTCAGCCGTAGGCGCTCTGCTGTGCGGTCGAGTACGGCCGCTGTCCGCGGTCCGCGTGTTGTTCGGGGAGTTGGTGACACTCCGGCGAAGGGTGCTTGAAAGAGGTGAGGGCCTTCTGGCTCGGTACGGAGTGCGACATCTGCCATCGAGTGTGATGTACCGTATCGCCCCGCTGACACCGACCGGCCGCCTGCGGCTGGCGCGGTCGGACCAGCTGTGCGTCGGCATACGCCTCGGTGGCGTCGCGCTGGCAGGCGGCCAGGCACGGTGGGATCGCCTCGTACGCGGCGCGCCGGCGTGGTTGTTCTCGCACGAGCGGCCTACGGCCCGGTCCTGGTCGGCGGTCGCGGTGTGCAGTGCGGTCAGGGCCCGGTGCTGGACATCCGTCTCGGCCTGCCCACGCCGGAGTCGACTATGTCTGCCTGGCCCTGATCTCGGGCAGGCGGACCATCCCGCGCAGTGATCGCCTACACCCTTACGCGGGGCGCCGGCCAGCTCTCCGGTCGGAGCCATGTCCGGCGACGGCGCGGTGGGCCTAGCCGGGTTCGTCGGTGGGAGCAGTCGGCCGGACGACGAAATCCTGGTAGTGGCCCGGCCGGTTGGCGAAGGGACCGGTTCCGGACGATCCGTCCGTCGGCGGTTCCCCCGTCGGCGCCTGCGATTCGGACGGCCCGACGCGCGTGCCGTCACCGGCCGGCGGCTGTTCGAACGGCTGCGTCACCTTCTCTTTCGGCGGCTGTTCCGGGGAAGACGTCTGAGGTGTGGACGGTGAGGTCCCGGCGGGGGCCGGTGCCGAAACCGAAGATCGGGCGTCTCCCGGCGGGCCGGCAGACGGGCCCGCCGGCTTCTGCGCCTTCGGGGCGGGCCCGGGAGTCGGCGCTGTGGCCGCGGAACCGCTCGGCGCCGGCCCGGGGCCTGCCTGCCCCGGGCCCGTGTGGCGGGCCGAGCCGCCACCGGGCGCCGACGAGGTGCCGTGCGGCTCCCCGGGCGGGGCCGTGTTGCTCCAGGGGAGCTGCGTCATCGGCAGATCGGCGCCACCGTTTCCGTAGGCCACGCCCAGGGCCAGCGCGAGCGCCACGAGGGTGTTGACCGTGATGCGGCGCCCGATGCCCGGTGAACCGCCCGGCCGGCCGCGGCTGCCGGCGCAGGCGGCCGGAACACGGTTCCGGCCGGCCTTTCGGCCGCTGCGGCGCGCATACCAGCCGCTTTGCGGCGCCGATGGGCTCTTGGCCTCCGTCGTGGGCCCGCCGTCGGCCGGGAAGCTGGCGGCAACCAGGTCGAACCGGTCCCGAGCCACGTCCGCCAGGAGGTCGGCGAACGCGAAGGGCACGGCGACGGGGAACCAACGGGCGACACTGCGCCTGCCGTTGCCCTTGCACGTACGGCACGTGCCGGTGTGGCGGGTCACGGAACCGCACACGAAGTGCGGCAGGGCTTCGGCACTGGCGGGGACGGCGAGGAACCGTTCCAGGGCTGCTGCCTGGCGCCGGTGCCGTTCGGCCGCCGCGTGGTCTCCCTCGGCCTCGGCGGCCAGGGCAGCGGCCTTTCGGGACGTCACGGCGCCGTTGAGGAGTTTGTTGAGCCCACCGCACGCATCCCGGTTGCGCGGGTCCTTGGCCAGCACATTGGACTTGAAGGCTTTCTGCAGCGCCTCCAGGTGGTCCTTGGTGCTCCCGCTGGCGAGTCCGAGCCCCTGCGCCAAGACGTCTCCGGTCAGCTCCTCACCGGCGTACAGCTCGTGGAACCGCTGCCGGACCGGACCCTGCGCCGCCGCGATGTTCCTGACCAGCGCCAGGGCACGGCTGCGCCGGGCCGTGAAGTCGGTGTCGTCCGCGACGACCTGCCGCAGCCGGTGGGCGGACTCCGGGCCGGCCGTCTCCTCCCAGCGCTCCAGGGGAATGCCGAGGGGCCGGGCGGCCCGGTCCTTCTTTCGCCACTGCTCGGCACAGCGCCGCCGGGCGATCTCGTAGAGCCAGGGTTCCAGGGCCTCGGGGCGCTTGAGGTCTTTGAGGTTCGCCCAGGCCGTCAGAAAGGTCTCCTGGAGGGCATCTTGCGCGGCGTCCCGGTCGGGCAGCAGCCGCTTGAGACAGAAGCCGTACAGGCGCGCGCCGTGCTCCCGGTACAGCTCGTCGAAGAGGTCGCGGTGTACCAGCCGGTCGGTGGTGGCCTGGAAGCGCCTGACCAGGGCGGCGCTGTCCTTGCCGGTCGCCGTCCGCCTGATGCTGATTGATGCGGTCACTGCTCCACCCCCGTGTGCTCCGGCCCGCGGCCGGAGCACGAGCGTCGCACGCGGGCTCGCGCGGCGGCCCGCCACGGCCGGGGCGCACGGTGGTGCAGGGGGCGCGGACGGAGCGCGACGGCGCCGATGACGGCATCGGCGCACAGCACCAGCAGGTCCCTGAGCGTGCCAGCGGGCAGCAGCAGGTCCGTCAGCGCCATCACCGAGCCCAGTAGTGCCACCCGCACCACGTCCGGCAGCAGCTTCCGATTCATGGTTCTTCTCCCTCGACTGTTCCGGCTGGAAGACGGTCGTAGGAGAAGGGTTCGCGGGCGGGCCCGTTGGGGGCACTTCCCCGGAGAAGTTTTCCGGGCCCGGGCCGTGGCGCGCCGCGGGGCGTTGTCAGCCCCGCCCGGGCTGATGTGCTGAACGGCTGTCACCGAGTCGGCCCGACCAGGGGCCGCGGTTCGGGCAGTCGCCGCGTCGAGCCGGGGAGCGCAGTGGACCAGTGCAGGCACTCCGCTACCTGTCTCTCGTCCGCCGGGTACGTTCGTGTCAACAGCCTGGAGGATGTCGCGGGCGGTCTCGGTCAGCGGGCGGCCCGAGGCGAGGGCCCGGGTCCGCAGCCGACCGGCCAGTGCGTCGGCCGCCCGCAGCCCGTCCGCCGCGTGCTGCGTCGTCAGCGATCTCGGTGTTGGGCGGAGCCGGCCAGTGTCCTGAACCGGACCGAGTCGGTGTGCGCCGGCCACACGAAGGCCGCCCCATCCCAGCGCTTGAGCGTCCACGGCGTATTGCGACCACCGCTGGCCCGCATCCCCCGCTAAATCCGGCATCTGGCCGGCACCTCACGGAATTCTGCCGCCCGCCCCGGGCCTTGGCTCAGCGCGAACTGGGCATCTTTAGGCCAGCGAGCAACTTGTGCACAGACGCCCGGCGCCTCCTCCTCAAATCTCCGCGTTACGACCGGTGGTGGCACTTGGGGATTTGTCGAGGGTCAGGGCGATGTAGCGGCTGGCGCGTTGGACGGGGCGGTGGGCGACGGCGGTGGCGGCGAAGGTGAGCCACTGGGCTGAGGTGAGGTCCTGGAGGCCAGGCCAGCGGCTGCACAGCAGGCGCCGTCCGGTGGCGGACAGGGCCAGGCGGGCTATCAGCGTGCCGAGGGCCATGAAGGGGCGGGTGACCGCGTGGGTCCAGTCGTGGACGCGGCAGGGGGCGAAGCCGATGTCGATGGCGTGACGGATGTAGCGGCCCACGGGTTCGAATTCCTCGAAGGCCCAGGCGGTGCGGACGAGCCGTCCGGGGTCCGCGGCAGCGATGTCGCCGGGCTGGTTGGTGCTCCATGCGAAGTCGACCAGGACCAGGCGGCCGCCGGGGGCGAGGATGCGGTATGCCTGTTCCAGGAAGGAGCGCCGGCCCTGGGGGCCGAAATGGAACGCCGCCTCCAGGCAGTGGATCTTGTTGTAGGTGGCGTCGCCGAAAGAGGGCCGGGTGCTGGGCCGGCTGGTCACGGCGGGGCCGAGGTCGGTGGCGTCGGCGGTGAGGAAGCAGACGCCGGGGCGGTGGCCGTGGCGCTGGACGGCGGTGGCGATGTGGGGCGGGTAGAGGTCGACGCCGGTGACGGTGGCGCCGCGATCGCGGATGCAGCGGGTGGTGTATCCGGTGCCGCAGGCGACGTCCAGGACCCGGTCGCCGTCGGCAAGGTTGAGCAAGCCGATGGACCGCTCGGCCAGCGCCCGCTGGAAGGGCGCCAGGCCGGTGAGCAGCCGGGGCCAGGTCAGTGGTGTGTAGTAGCCGAGGTTGACCAGGTCGCCCCAGCCTAGGGCGCGCAGAACCGGGAAGAGGGGGTTGCCGGTGGTCTCGTATGCGTCGGCGAGCGGTGGTTGCGCGCTCACGGGCACCTCACTGTCGGCGGTCGCGGTCGGCGGACAGACTCCGGGCCTGTCGGTCAGCGGTGAGTCGGCCGTACTGCTCGGAATCCGAGAGGGGGTTATCGAAGCGCTTCGGCTGCAGGAGCATGGCCCGGAGAGAGCGGCTGATGGGCTGCGGGGCTCGGTGTGGCGAACGCGTCGGTGAGATAGGCGGGGGTGAGTATCGAGGGGGCGGGCAGGTGGTGCAGGTGCTCCAGGTAGTGGGACCGCGCGTACTGGCGGTTCAGGTTCATGTAGAGGCAGGCCCCCTGGCTCATGTGCTGCAGGAGCTTCTCCAGGGGGGTGGGGTCCGCGATGCGCGGGGACAGCGTCAGGCGCAGGCCGGGTAGGTGGCACAGCAGGGCGTCGAGCAGGACGGGCACGGCGACTTCGTGGGGGTGTACCAAGTGGACCACTTCGGCGCTGCCGGAGCGAGTGTCCGCGCAGTCGGTCAGATGCACGAGAGCCCGGGCTGCGTACTCGACCTGCAGCAGGTTCAGTGTGGCGTGGGAGGATCCGGGCAGTCGTGCGGTGGCCGGGTGCCCGGGACCGAGCTGGCCACGCTCGGCGGCGCAGTCAGCGAGGCGCCTGATGCTGGCCGCGGCGGCCCCCAGCCTGTGCAGGGGAGACCGGGGGGCCTCCGACAGACCGGGACGGTTAGTGACCAGCAGGCTGGGGCGCGCGATGAGCGCTGAGCGGCCGGTGCCTGTCGCGTAGTGGTGCACCAAGAGTTCGGCTTCGTACTTCGACTCTTCGTAGGGGGTCAGGAAGCCGCCGGGGGGCCGGACGGTCGCCTCGGGGGCTGTACCGGTACGGCGGCGCCCGGCGACGTAGGCGGTGCTGATGTGCACGAACTTCAGGCGGGGCCCGGCGGCCCGGGCCAGGCGCAGCAGATGGTCGGTGCCGGTGACGTTGACCGTGTGCAGCACCTCGACCGAGGCGTCGAGGCCGATGTGGCCCGCGAAGTGACACAGGGTGGTGGCGCGCTCGGCGAGAGCCGCGTAGACACGGCCGTCCAGCCCCAGCAGCGGGTCTTCGATATTGATCTGCATGGGTTTGACCCGCTGGAGGTGGGTGCGATCGACCGGTTGCCCGGTGGCGGACAGCGCGGCCTGCAGCCGGGCTCGGGCCCGGTGGGGTGCGTCGCGCCCCAGGGCGATGGCGCGCTCTTGTGGGTGCCGGGCCAGGTAGGCGGCCAGGTAGTGCGAGCCGAGGAAACCCGTGGCTCCTGTCAGGACGAGCATGGTGATGGGCCTTTCCATGGGTGCGGGGCGGCCGGGCCGGCCCTGCCGTGCGGGACGGCGGGGGCGGTGCGGGCTCGGGAGTGCCAGCTCGGCCGAATGCCGGCGGCTGGCCCGTGCCGTGGCCCGGCAGCAGGACGCATGTCTTCTAGGCGCTGGTGAGGACCAGAGCGGCGTTTTGGCCGCCGAAACCGAAGGAGTTGCTGAGGGCCGCGCGGGTGCGTACCGGGCGCGGCGTGGCGGCGACGATGTCGAGCTCCAGCGAGGGGTCGGGGTTCTCGTGGTTGGCGGTGGGCGGGATCATGTGGTGCTGCAGCGTCAGGGCGGTGGTGGCCGCTTCGATGGCTCCGGCGGCGCCGATGGTGTGGCCCAGCGCGCCCTTGACGGATGTGACGGGGGGCGGTTCGGCGAAGACGGTGCGCAGGGCGTGGGCTTCGGCCGCGTCGTTCAGCGGGGTGCTGGTGCCGTGTGCGTTGATGTGGCCGATGTCGGCGGCGCTCAGGTCGGCGTCGTGCAGGGCGCTGAGGATGGCGTCGGCGGCACCTCGTCCGTCAGGGGGAGGGGCGGTGGGGTGGTGGGCGTCGCAGCTGGCTCCGTAGCCGCGCAGCAGGGCCCGGGCGCGGGCGCGGCGGGCCTCGGCGTGGGCGGGGCGTTCGAGGACCAGGACCGCGGCGCCCTCCGAGAGCACGAAGCCGTCCCGTTTGCTGTCGAAGGGCCGGGAGGCCCCGGCGGGATCCGAGGTACGCGTGGAGAGGGCCCCGAGCTGGGAGAAGCCGGCGCTGGAGATGCGGTTGCGCACGGATTCGGCGCCTCCGGCCAGGGCGATGTCGCACTGTCCGCAGCGCAGCATGAGCAAGGCGGTGCCCAGGGCGCTGGCCCCGGAGGCGCACGCGGTGCTGACGGCCAGGGCCGGGCCACGGGCTCCCAGGTCCAGGGCGATCTCTCCGGCGGCGATGTTGGGGATGCTGCGGGGGATCATCAGAGGAGAGACGCTGCGGACCCGGTCGGCCGCGAGTTTGAGCACTTCGGGCTGCAGGCGTTCGAAACTGGTGGTGCCGACGCCGATGACGACGGCGACACGGGTGGCATCCCAGCGCTCAGGGCTGAGCCCGGCGTCGGCGACGGCCTCGCGGGCGGCGATCAGCGCCATTTGGCAGAAGCGGTCCAGGCGCAAAGCCAGGCGCGGGGTGAGCCGGCCGCAGGCGTCGAGATCGCTCACCTGGCACGAGAAGTCGACGGGCAGCCCTTTGAGTTCGGGGTCGCTTGCCGCAGCCGAGCGGCCGGAGAGCAGGCCCTGCCAGGTGGGTCGGGTGCCGATGCCGAGGGGGGTGACCATGCCGATGCCGGTGACGGCCGCTGTGTGCTCGTTCATGAGGCGTGCTCCGGCGCGGAGGCGGGCGCTGCGCTCTGACCGGCGATGAGGGTGGTGGCGTCGGCGAGGGTGGACTGGGCGGTCAGACCGTCCGGTTCGAAGCCGGTGCGTTCCTGGTAGATGACGGCTAGTTCGAGCAGGGCCAGGGAGTCCAGGCCGAGGTCTTCGAAGGTCGCGTCGGGGGTGAGGGTGTCTTCGGGCACGCCGAGCCCGCTGATCAGGCACTGGGCGAGGGTTTCGTTGATGGCGGTCATGGAAGTCACTTCCCTGAGTGCGGTGGACGCGGGCCGGCGCCCGCATGGGGGCAGTCGGGATACTGTGTTGGCGGGCGGGCGGCCGGGCGTGGGAATGAGAGCAGGGCCGCCGGACGTGCACGTCCGGCGGCCGGGTGCGCCGCGGCTAGGAGGCGGCCTTGCCGGTTTCAGCGGACAGCACCTCTCGCAGCTTGCCGAGCTCGGCCCGCAGGTCGTCGAGCTGGTCCTGGAGCGCGGAGTCCCCGTTCGTGGGCCGGACGCTGGACGGGCGGCCGCCTTCGCGTCGCAGGCCACGCCGCAGCGTGCGCCGGTCGTCGTCGGTGTCTTCGAAGGCGTCGATGACGTCGTCCAGGAGGGTCTTGGTGTCGTCGACGATCTCGTGGAGGAAGCGTCCCAGGTGGACGCGGCGAAGAATCATGGCGCGAGGGTGTCCTTTCGTAAGGGATCGGGGCGTTGCGTGGACTGCGCGGTGGGCGTGGGCAGGAGGGGGGCCAGGCGGGAGTGGACGTCCGCGTGCAGCACGGGCAACTCGTCTGCCAACAGCAGGGACTTGGCACGCAGCCGGCGGATCTTTCCGCTGGTGGTACGGGGCACGGCGTTGCGCTCGACGAGCAGGACGCTCACCGGGCAGCCGGCGGCCTTCTTGGTGTGCCGCCGGATCCTGGCGGCCAGGTCGGCCTGTGGCAGGCCGTCGAGCCGGTTGGGACGCACTTCCTGGACCAAGACGATGTGTTCGCCGTCGGAGGTCACGGAGAAGGCCGCGGCAGCTCCGGCGGCCGGGTGCACGCGGTGGGCAGCTTCCTCGATGTCCTGCGGGTACAGGTTGCGCCCGTTGACGATCATGAGCTCTTTGAGGCGCCCGGTGACGAAGAGTTCGCCGTCGGCCAGGAAGCCGAGGTCGCCGGTGCGCAGGAACGGTCCGCTGCGGTCCCGCGTGCAGGCGTGGAACGTTTCCTCGGTCGCGGCGGACCGGCGCCAGTACCCTTGCGCGACACTCGGGCCGGCCACCCACACCTCCCCGATGTGCCCGTCCGCGACGGGAATGTGCGTGTGCGGGTCCACGATGAGGAGATCGGTGTCCACGGTGTGCCCGCTGGAGATCAATTCTGTGCCGCTGCTCTGGGGAGCGCGGACGGCGCGGTGCTGTTCGAGGTGGGTGGGGGCGAAGTGGGCCGTGCGGGGGCCCTGGTCGCGGGGGGTGCCGGTGACCAGCAGCGTCGCCTCGGCCAGCCCGTAGGCCGGTGCCCACATGCGCCTGCGGAAGCCGGCCGGTCCCAGCCGTTCGGTGAGCTTGTCCAGGGTGGAGGCGCGCAGCGGCTCGGCTCCGTTGAGGGCCCACTCCAGGCAGGACAGGTCCAGGCCGCGCAGGTGCTCGTCGCGCAGGGTGCGCGCCAGCCACTCGTAGGCGAAGTTGGGCGCCATAGTGGCCCGCGCCCGGTAGTGGCTGATCATCTCCAGCCACAGGGGCGGCCGGGCGACGAAGGCCACCGGGGAGGCGAGCGCCATGTTGGCGCCCGTGTAGAGGGGTTGGAGGAGCTGTCCGACCAGGCCCATGTCGTGGTAGTGCGGCAGCCAGCCGGCGCCCCAGCCGTCCCGGGGGGAGCCGAGCAGGTGGTGTATCTGCCGTGAGTTGTGCAGCAGATTGCCGTGGGAGACGATCACCCCGCGCGGTTCACCGGTGGAGCCGGAGGTGTACTGCAGGTACGCGGTGGTCTCCGGGCGGACCGCGGGCAGGCTCCGCTGATCCGGGCGGGTCTCGGCGGCAGGTGACGCGTCGGTCGCCAGCAGCCGTACGCTACGGTCCAGACCGGCCTCGGCCAGCCAGCGCCGCAGCGTCTGTGCGTGGGCGGTGTCGGTGAGGACGAGGCGGATCCCGGCGTCGTTGATAATGTTCTCGGCGCGCTCCAGGGCACGCGGGTCGGTGTCGGGAAGCGGTGCCGGGACCGCGATGGCGCGGGCGTACAGGCACCCGAAGAAGGCGCTGAGGAAGGGCAGCCCGGCCGGGTACAGCAGCAGGACGGGATGGTCGGCCAGGCCGTCTTCGACCAGGCCAGCACCCAGACGCATGGCCTGGCGGTCCAGGCCACCGTAGGTCAGGCGGCCGGTTTCGGTCATGCGGCGGCGCCGGTCCTCGACGAAGACGTATCCGCGGGTGTCCCCGTGCCGGGCGGCTTGCTGCCGTAAACAGTCGACGAAGGTCTTCACTGGCGGCTCCTGTCGTCCTGCCCGCCGGTCGCGGTCCCGGCGGCTTGCCGTGGGATGCGGGCAGCGGTGTGCTCCAGCGCGCGCTCGATGAAGGTGACGGCGTCGGCGACGGTGTGCAGAGCCCAGGTGTCCTCGTCGCTCAGGGCGACGCCGAACCGGTCCTCCGCGGCGACCGCGATGCGGACCATGAGCAGGGAGTCGAGTTCCAGATCGTGTACGAGCGACATGTCCTCCGCGACACGCGCGGCAGGAACGTCGACGGTCTCGCGCACGATCTCGGTCAGGTTCTTGAGGATGGTTTCTCGGTCCACGTGCGTTTCTCCTTGCCGGCTGACTTCGGGCGGCGCATGGACTGCGGCAGCTCTCCGGCCGGTGGCCGCGGCGGCACGCGGTGTGCGCGTGGCGCCGCGGTCGGACGGCCGGCCCGGTCAGCGGGGCTGGGCCTTGTGCGGGTCCCAGGTGACGCGGAGCGCTTCGAGGCCGCGTTCGAACTGGCCGGGGCGGAACCGGGCGGGCTCGGCCAGGCGCAGGTCCGGCAGGCGGCGCAGGAGGGTCATGATCGCGGTTTCGGCCGTCAGGCGGCCGATCTGCGCGCCCAGGCAGTAGTGGATGCCGTGGCCGTAGGCGAGGTGGTGGTTGGGGCTGCGCCGGAAGTCGAGGCGGTCGGGGTCGGTGAACTGCCGCTCGTCGCGGTTGGCCGACCCCAAAGAGAGGATCAGCGACTCGTTCGCGGGGACGCTCACGCCGCTGAACTCGACGGTCTCCAGGGTGCCGCGCCAGCTGGTGAACGTCAGCGGGCTGTTGTACCGCAGGAGTTCGTCGACGGCCGTGCCGAGCAGGCCCGGCTCGCAGCGCAGCAGGTCGGCGTGCTCGGGGTGGGTGAGCAGGGTGTGCATACTGTTGCCCACGCTGTTGATGCTGGGGTCCTGGCCGGCGACCAGCATGAGCAGGAACATCCCTTGCAGCTCGTCCTCGCTGATCAGGTGCTCTTCGTCGCAGGCGCGCACCAGCAGGGACAGGAGGTCTTCGCCGGGGCGGCGCCGCTTGTCGCGCAGGACGTCGCTCATCATGGCATCGGCCTGGTAGGTCAGGGCGCGGAAATAGGGCACCGCGGTGTTCCAGTCGACCAGGCGCCAGATCAGGCTCCGCAGCTGGGCCAGGTCGGGCACCGGCGCGCCCAGGACCGAGAACAGGACATGGGCCCCGAGGGGGTAGGCGACCTCGGCCATCAGGTCGGCTCGGCCGCGCGAAGCCATCGTATCGATGCGCTCGTTGACGATCTCGGTGATGCGGTCGTGCCACTGGGCCTGGCGGGCGGGGGTGAACAGCGGGGCCATCAGGCGGCGCATCTCGCCGTGGCGCGGGTCGTCGCTGTCCAGCAGGTGGGTGAACAGACGCCGGCGCATCTCCTCGGGCCACTCGCTGCCCCACAGGATGCCCGCGGGCGTGCGTTTGCTGTCGCAGCTGACCCGCTTGTCGCGGTGGGCCTGGCGTACGTCGTCGTAGCGCGTCAGCAGCCAGCCCGGGCCGTCCGGCGTCACGATCTTGCACACCGGCCGGTTGTCCCGGTACCACCGCAAAGTGGGGTGGGGATCCTGCTGGAAGCGCGGCGTGAAGGGGGCCGGCAGCCCGCCGGGCAGGTCCGGCGGCGGCCAGCCGTCCGGGTGCGCGTGGGAGGCGCGAGCCGGTGGCCGACGGGCCGGTGTGACGTGGGCGAGGCCGACCTCGCGCTCGAAGTCCTCGGTCAGCAGGCGCTGCGGGGAGACGTTCTCGCCCACCGAGACCGCCTGGAGGTGGCTGGTGCGCAGCATGGGGTAGTTGGCTTCCCCGAAGGCGCCACCGCTCAGGCCGGTGCCGCCGTGGTTGGACAGGTACGGGCCCGATACAAGGTGGGAGTCGTTGACGCGCAGCTGACCGTAGCCGGTGACGCGGTTCAGGAAGCGGTCGGCGACATGTGCGTCACCGCTCCACAGGGAGCAGCGCAGCCCGTAGGAGTTGGCGGCGACAAAGTCCAGGACCTCCTCCAGCAGCTGGTCGTGCCCGGCGTCGGGCACGATGACGGTGAGCAGGGGGAAGAACGTTTCTTCGCGGACGGACCGGAGCTGGCGGGCCGTGGCGAACCCGTCGACGCGTACGACGGCAGGCTCCAGGAAGATGCCGGTGTCGCTCTCGTGGCCGCCCACGTCCAGGTGCCGGCCGCCCGTGAGGACCTGGGCCCCGTGGCGGCGGGCATCGGCCAGGGCATGGTCGTATCCGGCGCTGGAGGCGGACGGCGCGAGGACGGTCCGCGGATCTTCCGGATACCCCGGGCCTGTCTCCCGGGCGACGCGGGCGATCCGCTGCAGCAGTTCGTCGGCGACATCCGGGTGGGCGACGACGAGGTTGGGCGCGCAGCAGATCTGCCCGGCCGCGTAGAACGACTCGGCCAGAGCCTGCACCGACCGGTCCAGGTCGGCGTCCTTCCACACCACGACCACGTCGTTGCCGGCCAGCTCCAGGACCGGCTTCTTGCCGCGCGCCAGGCAGTCCGCCTGCATCCGCAGCCCGCGGGTGCTGTCCCCGAAGTAGAAGACGTCGTCGACCAGCGGGCTGTCCAGCCAGGCGGTCAGGGTGGCCGAGGGCTCCGCGCACAGGGCGGACAGCACCGCCGCGGGCGCCCCGAGACTGGCCAGGACGGGCGCGGCGATGCGCTGGAGCAGATACATGGCGGCCAGCGGCGCCTGCCGGGACAGGCGGACGACCAGGCAGTTGCCGGCCATCACCGCCTGCAGCGCGGCCGCGACACTGACCAGCGGCGTGTTCTGCGGAGGCTGCACGCACACCACGCCGTCCGGCCGGCGCAGCAGGGTCACCCGGCGCTGCTCCAGCTTCGCCTCGGTGTGCATCTGCCGCGCGCACCACTGCGTGGTCTCGGGGCCGAAGAACGCGAGGATGTTGGAGATCTCGGATGCCGCCAGCCGCACCGGGTGGCCTTCCCCGACCAGAAGCTCCGTCAACTGGGGGGCGTGCCGTTTGACCTCGGCGCGGAACCGCTCGGCGAAGGCCAGCCGCCGCTCCAGAGGCACGGCGGCCCACGCCGCGGCAGCCTCCCTCGCCCCGCGTAGCGCCTGCTCCATGTCCTCCGGCCCCGACAGCGCGCAGCGCCCCAGCACCGCCTCGGGGGCCTCGCCGGGCGACATGACGCCCTGGTCCAGGGACCGTTTGTACGCGATGGCTCCCAGCGGGTCCTCGACCACGGCGCCGGCGCGCACCGAGTACACCCAGCCGCCGTCGCCGCGCACCGCCCGCCCGGCGACCAGCGCGCCGAATTCGTACGGCAGGTCATGCGCACCTGCGGTGCCTGGTAATTCTTGCGCGGACACAGTCATGCCAACTCCCTGAATTCACGGAATTCGAGACCGGCCTGGCCCGGCCGGCGGGTGAACGGCTCGTCAGGCGCCAGGCTGCGCTACGTGCTCGGCGGGGAGGCCGTTGGCGCTGCCGGAATGCGTGAGAAGTGCAGCGCCTTGAGGCTCACGGGCAACCAGGCACTGGCCGGTCCTCGGCCCACGATGCAGCGGGGCAGAACCCGGCCGCAAGGCCACTGGGAAGGTTCTGGGAGCACACGGAGTCCGCGCGTGCTTCCACAACGACCGCGGGTCACTCCCGTGCGCCTGTTGCCAACTGTGCTGCGCATTGTTATCGCGTGCGCCGGAGCGCGACGTCGTCGCGGGAAACGAATAGCGCTACGGGATGGATTCTCGCCACACCCGCCTCCGGCAAAGCCTCGACAGCCTCTCGGAGCTGCCGCAGAGGTGCCAGTGCCGTGCTGGGACTGCAGAGAGGAGGAAAACCCGCGCTTTCCGGCGTCCTGGCCCACCGGGATGGCCGAATCCAGGCGTGCGGCCTTGCGTCGGCAAAAGGGGCCGCGTTGACAGGCGCGTGAAAGGTGCTGAAACTACACAGGACGAGTCGCAGCTCCCTGTCGGTTGAGCCGCGCATGAAAGGTCATGGCTGCCTGCCCCGACCGCGTGAAAACGTGCAGTGAATACGGGGCGCGCATTCCTATATGGCGAAGTGGGCCCCGGCAGGCATGCACGGACAACTGGAGGCAATCAGTGCTCGCTGACCGCGGCAAGCTCCTGCTTCGCGTAGGTACGGAACTCCTGGCACAAGAAGCACGAGGGCTGCGCGGCCGCAGGCCGGTGCTGTCCGGCAGCAGCCCCCGGCCGCAGGACAGGCCCGTGCGCATCCGCCAGGCGCTGGAACGGCTGGGCCCCCTCTACATCAAGGTCGGCCAGATCCTCTCCACCCGTCAGGACCTGATCTCCCCCGTCATCGCCCAGGAACTGGAAAACCTCCACGATCGCGCTACGGAATACCCCTTCGACCGCATGGCCCCGGTGCTGGAGGCCGAACTGGGCGCCGACTGGCGCAGCTACTTCCGGGACTTCGACACCCGCCGGCCCCTGGGGTGCGCCTCGCTGGCCCAGGCGTACAGCGCCACCCTCACCGACGGCCTGCCCGTGGTCGTCAAGGTCCAGCGCCCCGGCATCACCGCGATGATGGCTACCGACATGCGCCTGCTGCGCACCGTCACCCGGATGCTCAGCAAGCGCACCCCAGTGCTGAGCGAGACCATCGACTTCGACGCCATGCTCGGCGTGATCTTCGACGCGATGCGCCACGAACTCGACTTCACCCTCGAAGCGGCCAACATGGAACAGGCCCGCGCCGCGGTGGCCGCCGTGCCCGGTATCGAAGTGCCCGGAGTGATCCACGCGACCGAAGGCGTACTGATACAGCGCCGCGCGCCCGGAAGCAGCATCCGCGACGCGGACCCCACCGCGTTCAAGGACGCCGAACGCGAACGCATCGGCTCGGACCTGCTGGCCGTGATGTACCAGGGCTACTTCATCGACCGCCACTTCCACGCCGACCCCCACCCGGGCAACATCTTCGTCTGCCCGGACGGCCCCACCACCCTGATCGACTGGGGCATGGTGGGGCGGATCGACCGGCACCTGAGCATGGCCCTGATGATGACGCTGCTCGGCCTGGCCAACAACGACGCGCAGGCGGTGGCCCGCACCTGGCCCGAGATGGGCCGGGCCACCGCCTGGGCCGACATCGGCGGCTTCGAGCAGGACATGGCCTCCCTGGTACCGAAACTGCACGCCGCCCCCCTGGAACAGCTGAAATTCGGCTCCTCCCTGGCCACGCTGCTGCGCTACTCCACCAAGCGGGGAATCCAGACCAACCCCATGGTCGGCATTCTGGGCAAGTCCTTCGCCAACGTCGAGGGCTCCGTACGCTATCTGGCTCCCCACCTGTCGGTGACCGACGTCCTGGTCACCCAGACCCAGCGCGTGCTCACCGAATTCGCCTGCCAGACACTGTCTCGGCAGCAACTCGGCTACACCGGACTGCAGATGCTGTCCGCCTTCGAGACGCTGCTGCCCCACGTCCGCACGGTGACCCGCAGCCTCGCCGCCGGAGAACTCACCCTCCAGCACACTGCCGTAGCGCGTAAATTCTCCCTGGTGGACCACCGGCGAAACGGCCAGGTGCGGCGGATCGAGCACAAACTCATCGCCGCCGCAGTCGCTGCCTGGCTGCTGCACCGGCGTCGCCGCCCGTGACCGCCCTACGAGAGGAGGCAGGGCGTGTTCGTCTTCCCCAGAGTCACGGACTTCGGCTCAGACGTCACAGCCGGCCTGCTCCCCACCGATCCCCACGACGCGTCGTGGGGATCGGTGGGGAGCAGGCCGGGCAGCGGACGCCGGTGCATCATCGCAGCACTGCACTCGGCCGGCAGGCCCCTGGACACCGCACACCTGGCGCGGGCCCAAACCCGTACCTGCTTGAAGCAGGCCCTACGGCCACTCGAGTTACCGGGTTCCGTCCACCGGCGGTACCCCGTTCGGCTGGCCGGGCCGGTGCGTGGCCCCAGGAGTCGGCCGGAGTCTCTGCGTGGTGGCTTCAGATGTCGCGTCATTGTGAGAGCTCTGCGGCGCAGGTGAGGCGGAGACAGACGGACATGAGGGCAACGCCGTCGTAGGTGAGGGAGAGCACGGGGGAGACGCGGAGGTGTCTGCGGGAGATGAAGTCGGGCCGCCTGACGGTCCGGGGCATGAGGGCATGGAGGCCGAGGGGGGTGGTGAGGAACTGGCACTGGGCGATGGGGGCGGAGAAGCGGAGGGGGCGTCGTGAGCCGTGGTGTCCTTCGCGCCGATGGGGGCGGGAGCCGGGGTGGTGGTGACGGTGACGGTTGCAGCGGGGTGAGGTTGCGGTGTGTCGTGCAAGGGGCGTGCAGTAGGCGAAGGTGCTCCGGCCGCCGGTGGCGCTCCGGCGTACGGGGCCAGGGTTATGGAGTGCACCGCGCTGCAGCTCACACAAGCCGCGGCGACGCAGCACAGTACTCCGAAGGCCAGTCGCGACATGGTGCCCGCCTTCCTGCTCGGTCCAGCGTGGTGAAGCGGTCAGGGATCGCTCAACGTCTCGATGAACTTCTTCAGTCCCAGGAAGAACCGGCCGATGCCGTGCACGATGTCGATGAGGGTGTGGGCCGTCTGGACCGGAGCGATGGCGATGAGGAACAAAAGGACGATCAAGACGAACCAGAAGAGCAGCCCGCGGGGCGCACTCAGCACGACGCGACCTCCCTGGTGCCTGTGCCCTGCGCAGGCTCCCGGCCGAGGAAGCCGAAGGGGCCGGGGAGAGAAGGGACCGCTGGGGTACCCCATACCACGCAGGCCGGCACGAGGCCGGAGGAGCGTCTGCGCAAGCCGGTGCGCGGCAGGCGGCAGTACGCGAGTGCACGAGCCGACGCGATGACCATTGCGGTGCATCGCCCGGGGACGGTGGCCCGCAGCCTGCGGACCAGTGGAAGGCCGCCCAGGGGGCCATCGGCTTCGAGTGCGGATGTGGCGCATAGGCCGGGCTCGGGTCTGTGTTCCATGAACGTCTCTCTGTAGAAAATGAATGACGGTCACGGCAGGCTCTGGAGACCCCGCGGTAATAACCATCGAGGCTGAATATGGTTTACCGGGAGTGCCATGGCGCGCCAGCAGCCCACATCATGGATCGGTGGCTCGTTGCCAAGTAAGCCACGAATCAGCCAAGGCTTTCCGGGGTGCGACCAGGTGAGTGGAACAGTTAGCGGGGCCTTGAGCGTAGTGGGCCCTTGCGTGGTATGAGCAGTGAGTTGAACCAGGGGCGCCGGTGCGCCAACGGGCGAGTGGCGTTCTATGGCAGGCGTCTAGGCGGTCAGAATTTTCTCCGCGTAGCACCGGTGCGGCACTCGATGCGCCACTTTTGTCCGTACGGCCGCCCCTTCGTGCAACCGTACGCCCCCTGGATGGCTATTCCTCTTTCGCTTGACCTGCGTTAAACGAGTCCTGACCGGCTGCGATACGGGCATGGCGTGAACCGAATGCCACATGCGTTCGGACGGGTTCGACCCAGCGGTAACGAGCGGTTGGAGCAATCCTGGTGAACCAGTGATGCCCCTGGACCACCCCGTCCCAGCGGCATTCCCTGCCGCCGGGGTGCGCAGTGGGGGCTGTCGTTCCCCCCTTCCGTCGAACAACCCAGACTCGCGGCGGCATCGGCCGACGCCGCTCCGTAACTCGACAGCCGGGAGACGCCAGTTGTCGGCTTTGTCGCGCGAACGGGAGCCGCTGGTATCAGTCCTGTTCAGGCCGCTGTGAGGGAGCCGGCCAGGAGACCGAGGAGGTCCCGGACAGCGAGCTGGGTGCGGTAGGGGGCGAATCGTCTGCGGTACTGGCCGGCCAGGGGGCGGGCAGGTGGCCGTGGAGGTGATGGAACGGTGGGCCGTGTGGACCGCGGCATCGACCTTTCCACCGTCAGTTGGGTGGCCAGGGCGCCCAGTAAGACGGTGTCCTACATGGCGAGTTGGGGTAGGGGGTCGAGGACCATCCGTGTCAGATCGTGCGCTAAGCGTTCGTCGTCCCTGATGGGCAGCTGACGGGGCATCGGCCGCGAGGCCGGTCTGAAGTTCTGGTGGTAATGACGGCTATTGGTCAGGGGTGAGTGCTCCTTGTGCCTTGCGATCACACGCAGGTGGGGAGCGGTAGCCTGGTCCGTCATTCTGGTGCGAGGAGGTGCCGGCATCAACGCTGATCAGTTACTCGCGGTACTCGCTCTGTGGGGACGGCCCGTGCAGTCGGTCCAGAAGCTTAGGGGCGGTTGGAACTCGACGACCTGGCTTGTCCAGGTGACCGTCGGTGACAAGCCCGCCCAGTGTGTGGCCAAGCTAGCCGACTCCGAGGACGGTGATGCGTTCCGTTGCGGGTTGCGGGTAGCGAGTGCTGCTGCTTCCGGTGGTTTCCCGAGCGGGGCTCCCGTTCTCACAGCCGACGGTCGTCTGGTTGTTGAGCTGCCGGAGGGAGTGCTTGCCCTACTGGAGTACGTGCCTGGACGCTCGCCCTCGACTGCTTCGGTGGACGATATGCGACGCGCCGGAGGCATCCTGGCTCGGGCCCACCTGGCTGTCGGGGCCAGCGGGACAAGAGTGGATGAGCAGCATGCGTGGCCGTGGCCATGGGCTGACGGCTGCTTGCAGAACCTGCCCCTGGCGTCGGAGATCCACGACGCGGCAGCGCGTGCTCTCGACGAGGCCCGCGAGGTCACAGCACGCGTGTCGCCCCGCATGGGGGTGGTGCACGGTGATCCGGGCATGGACGCCTTCCGCCTTCGTGATGAGGCTCCGCAAGAGGATGGACTGATTGACTGGGCCGCCGCCATGGAGGCGCCGTTCCTTTACGATCTCGCCAGCTTCGCCGTGGTGACCCGGACAAACCCGGAGTCGCTGGCCCCGTGGCTGGAGGGCTACCGGCGGGGTGCTTCTGAGGTCAGCGGAGAACTGCCGCATATGGGTGTCTTCGTCAGGCTGCGGTGGGTGTGTCATGCCATCTACTTCGCCTCTCGTCTTGAGCGGGGGATCGTCCGGGGCGCCGCATCCGAGGCGGAGAACCGAGAACGCCTCGCCGATGCGTATAGGGGCCTGACCGAGCGGGTTGGTCCGACACTGCCGCCCTTGTGATCACGTGCTCCACGGGGGGATGCCCGAGGATGCTTGGGCTGGAGGATTGGCTTGGTCAGAGGGGGCGCTTCAACGATGCGTAGGCGAGGTAGTCGGTGCCGGCCCGCTCTGCGTAGCGCATCGCGGATTTGGCGCGGATGCCCAGGGCATCCGCGAGGACAGAGGGCGGGGCCTCGCGGGCCATCTGCAGCCAGGCGCGCGAACGGGCGGCTAAGGGCCGGATGCCGATCGCGCGGAGGATGTTCGCGACAGCGTGGACGTGCATGGGACGGCCAGGCTTGAAGCCAGGAAAGAGCAGGTGAGAGGTTGGGTTCGCAGCTGTGTTGAGCCCTGGGCGGGCCCCCAGGTGGACACGGATCACGGCTGCCGCCGGTTCCGGCACGTTCAGCCAATCCGACCCGAAGCTGACATTTGGAAGGCGCCCGGGCCACGCCTAGTTGATCAGCGCGCAGACTGACGATCCGTGAGAGCGGCTGACCGAACAGGACGAGCATCAGGCCGATGGCTCGGTGGGCGGCGGGCAGTGCGTCGTGCAGCAGGAGCGTTCGCAGGGCGTTGAGGTGTTCCTCCTCGCTGGCCAGGGGGTTGGTGCGGCTTGTCGGCAGGGGGAGGGCGATGTTGTGGTCGAGACGCTGTCGGATGGCCCAGTAGAGGAAGTTGTTGGCATGCTGGCGGGTGGTGGTGCCGTTAGCGAACCACGTGTCGATGTCGTGTTGGGTGCACTCATCCAGTCGATGGCCGCGGTTTCCGAGCCAGTGCAGGAGCTGGACGGCGACGGTGAGGTGCTGCTTGGCCCGGAGAAAGGCGCCAGCGGTCACGGGTGCGGTGCGGGACTGACCCCGTAGCCGCCGCTTCAGGCGCCAGCGGCTGTAGCGTTCGATGAGGCGGCTCCCGGTCCGGGGAAGGTCGTCAGCCCGCGCGACGTATGCCCGGACACGGGCCTGGCCCGCCTCTCCTACGGGCAGGCCCGCGCCCTCCTCGATGAGCACACCGCCGTATGCGGGCCGGGGACCGGATGGGACCTGCACGAGTACCGCCATTCCGGGCTGACGGAGCTCGGTGTTCAGAGTGCCTCCCTGCTGATGCTGATGGCGAGGTCGCGGCACAAGAAGCCAGAGAACGTCCGCCGGTACTTCAAGCCGTCTACGGAAGCGATCGCCGAGGTCACCAGCCTCCTAGCACCTGGCGACAGCCGCCGCTGAAGCCCTCACGGGTTGAAATTGTCGGGGCGCCAGGTGTCCGGGCTGACCACCGGGTTCGCAGGGGAACAGGCCGCACAATCGAGCCAGATCGCCGTCACCAACGCCGGGCAGGAGAAGGCTCGGGCGCCTCGGGTGTCAGCCGATTCTGCTGATGGCGGGACGTGCTGGTACTCAAGCCGGGCCAGGCGAACCTCACGAAAAGCTCAGATCAAAACTCCAGATCAGAAGCCTGCCGGAGACCACCTGGTGCCATACTCCGTACGGGTTGGCGCCAACCCCCTACACGGTCACACGAAGAAGGGGGAAGTCCCGTGGCACGTACAGTCTCCAACGATCTCCAAAGCCTGCGACCGGCCCGCTGGTACTGGTTGATTACCGTCGTCATCGTCATTCTCGTTGCAACCGCTCCCTGGGCTGGAGGCCCCGTGGTAGCCGCTGCACTGGGCCTTCTGACGGCTGCGCTCCCCTTGGCCATGCAGGTTCGGCTGGAGGACAGGCGCCAGCAGTTGGTGGACCCCAGCGCAGACTCGTAACCGGCGAGTTCTGGGGCTCAGCGGAGCCTCGGGGCGGCCGCCGATCTGGCGGGCCAGCGGCTCGGCTGCGGGCATCGGCCCCTCGTTGTCCGCCCGCCCCGCGCCGTGCGTGCGTGCGGGGCGGGCGGCGACCCTGGAAACTTGCCCCGCCGCAGGTAGCAGAACGCTCGCGGCGCCGCGGAGGGGCCGCTGCGGTCGGCGGCCGGGCGGCCGGTCACTCGTCGAGGGCGTCCGGGGCGCGCAGCGGGCGCAGGCCGCCGGGCAGGTCGGGGAGTTGGAAGGAGTACCGGCCCAGCACGTTGATGTGGTGGCGGACGAACGGCGAAAATGGCGGGCCGCGTCCTCGTCGCGGACGTCGAAGCCGTCCGCGCGCAGCTGGTTCACCGCAGCGTCCATGTAGCGGGTGTTGAACAGCACGAGGGAGTTGAGGACCAGGCCGAGGGCGCCGATCTGGTCTTCCATGCCGTCCTGGTAGCGCTGGTAGAGCTGCCCGGCACGCCTGTGGAAGATCTTCCGAGCGAGGGCGTGGCGGCCTTCCTGGAGGTTGGCCTGCACCTTGATCTGCCGTCGGTAGCCGGGCTCGTCGGCCAGGTGCAGGATGTGCAGGGTCTTCGCGATCCGCCCGTAGTGCGCGATGGCGTCGCCCAGCGGGGTAGGGCGTCCGTCCCGGGAGAGCATCCGGATGACGTCGTAGGCGCGGACGGCTCCGGTGTGGATGGAGCCGATGATCCGCAGGATGTCCTCCCAGTGCCGCTCGATCCGGGCCAGGTCGACCCGGCCGCGGGCCGCGTCCTGGAAGGCCCCGTACTCGGCCGTGCGGTCGATGCGCCACATCTTCTGATCCGGCAGGTCGGCGAACTGCGGGGCGTAGGCGAACCCGGCCAGGGGCAGCAGCCCGAACACGATGTCGCTGTAGGAGGCGGTGTCGGTGACGATCATCTCCGGACGACGGCCGCTGTCGCGGTCGTAGAGGACGTCCAGCACGTACAGGGAGTCGCGCGGGGTGCCGGCCACGACCTTCCCGCCCAAGCCAGCCGCCTGGTCGTTGATCATGTTCAGCCACGTGGCACCGCCCCGGCGCCCGAAGTACTTCGGGTTCGGCCGCGCATACCCGCTCGGGACGGGGACGACGAACCGCATCCCGTCCACCGAGGCCACCAGGCCCCGCCCCACGCCTGCGCTACGGCGGTGCCGGGCGCCCTGTCGAGTGTGTACCTGATGATCCGTCGAGGTGCTCGGCCGCCCCGGCCGTCGGCGCGGCCTCCACCTGGCCTTTCGCGCCGGCTCGGTACCGGCACGCACACCGCCGTCGCCCTCCAGGCGAACTGATGGCATGTCCACGGGCACCCACCTCGCAAAGAGGCCCGCGCATTCCCATGCCGACCGCTGACGGCGTGGCCGTGACGGTTTAGCAAGTGCAATCAGATCGGTTTTGCATTTGCACGTGCATCCAAGTGGGTGTCGTCATTCCTCTTTTATGCAAGTTACTCAATATGAGTGAATGGGTTCGAGTTGCGAAGCCGCCCCCACTCGTCCCTGCGTGCGGTCCGGAGTTCGTGTCGGCCCGTTCGGTGATGCCTTTTGTTCGTTCGGTGAGCGGTTTTGTCAAGAACTCGGATTAGGTGTTCAGTAGATCTATGTTCGGGCTACTCTCTTCGGCTCGCTGCGTCAGCGCAGCAGATCTTTGCACCGGAGCCCGATTTGCATCCTGGTTGGCTTGTCTGGCGAATCCCGGGCGCGGGGCGCTAACGTCAACTCACTCATGTGGCCCCATTCTTCATGGGGTCTACAAGAAAACGGCCCCGGGATGCACCCCGGGGCCGTTCGATCAAACACAGGAATAGACATGCCTAACCGAAACAGCCGAGGCGGCCAGAACCCGCCATCGGCGTATGGGAAAAATAACAGCCCTCGCTCGGGGACTCCAGGGCGCACGATGGAGTGTGTCTGGGATGTCAGGGTGAGCCTGGCGCTCGTAGGCGCAGTGCTGATCGCCGTATGGGTGCTCGTCTCCGGGACCGGTTCGGCCTCGCTGACGTGCACTGCCGTGGGGATGTCGCTGCTGGGCGCACGGCACTCCTTCCTGCACCACCTGCGCGTTTACCGCACCTGACCCGTGGTCGGCCGGCTGCCCGGGGGCGCCTCGTCCCCGGGCAGCCGGCCCCGGGGCGCACGCGGAGCGCCACGGCTCCGACCGGCCTTTTGCTGCCCGAGCAGCACCATTCCCTAAGCGCATGTGGGGAGATTTATTCATGTCTGATGCGCCGCGCCATGCCGTGTGCGAATTCTGCGGTCACCGCTTTCTCCAGCGCACCGGCCCCGGCCGACGGAAGGACTACTGCACCGTGCGGTGCCGACGCCGCGCGCAGCGCCGGCGCGACGGACAGGCGCCGGCGCTGCAGGCGGCGCGCCAGCCGTGGGCCCAGCAGATCGCTGACGACCTCCAGGCCCAGGCCGCCCGCCTGGCCACCGCCCAGTCCGCAGGCGCCGGCCTGCACGTCCTGCTCGGCCACGCGGCTGACCTGCGCCAAGAGGTCGACTTCTTCACTGCTGCCGCGGTCCATGATGCCCGGCAGCAGGGCAGCACCTGGGACGAGATCGCCGTCGCGGGCGGCGTCTCCGCGCCGACCGCCCGTACCCGGTGGCGCGAAATTACCGTGCGCCGGAGGCTGGAACGCCGCGCCCGCCAGAGTCCGGGGCGCTCGGCGGGCAGCGTTCTATCCATGCCTGGCTCGGCGCCCGGGCCCGCTGCGGACTCCCCGCGCACCGAGCACCCCAGGTTGTTGCTGCCGCCTCGTGCCCTGGCGGCGGCATTGTCCTACCTTCAGCGGGCGTCGAAGGTTGCCATCGGCGACGCGGCACGGCAGGCAGACCTTTCCCCGTCCTACGTATCGCGGATCCTGTCTGGTGATCGGACGCCGGCCTGGCCGGTCGTGCACATGATCGCCACCATCTTTCACGGCAACGCCGCCGAGCTGCGCCTGCTCTGGGAGGCCGCCCAGGGCCTCGGCCACACCACGCGGCCATCGCTGCCTGCCGCTGCTCAGAGGCTGCACGAGGCCCTGCGCGGTTTGCACCTGGCCGCTGCGCGCCCCGCCGTGGCCGACATCTGCGCGACGACCGTCCTGGATCCCGAGATGGTGCGCGACACGCTGGGCGGTGACCACATTCCGGACTGGCCTACCCTCGCCTGCCTCGTTACCCGGCTCGGAGCGCAGCCCGCCGCCATCAAAGCCCTGTGGGAAGACGTGCACTACGCCGTCCTGGCCTCCCGCGACATCTTCCCCGCCGTCGGCCTGACCGACCTCCACCCGCCCTCGGAGGATTCAACCGGCACCGGGGGCGCACCATGACCGCTCAGCCCGGACCGCCAACCGCGCACCCCGACCCGCAGGCCGCCGTCCGCGAGCCGGTGCTCGCTGTCACCTCGCCCCTGGCGTACGCGGCCTTCTGCCAGCTCTACCATGGCGCCTACTTGCACTACGCCCACCTGCGCACCGGAAACGTACTGCTGGCCGAGCAGGCCGTCGCGGCGGCCTTCGTCCAGTTGCAGGACCGCTGGCCGACGGTGCTCAGCAGCGCCTGCCCGGCCGCCCACGCCTGGGCCATCCTGACGCAGACGCTGTCCGCCTACGGCACCTCCCGCGGGCCGGAGGGCAGCCTGCCCCCAGGGCGGACTGCCGACGCGCTACGGCTGCACTGCGAGCGGGACCTGCCCCTGGAACGGGCAGCCGAAACCGTGGGAATCGAGCTGCACATGCTGCGCGCCGCCTTACGGCTCGCCGGGCCGACGGCCCGTCGCCGAGAACGCCCACGCACCCAAGGTGCACAGGTTCCCGATCCGCACGGGTAGGGGAGAATCCTTTTCGCTTGCCCAGGCGAAACGGGTCTCATCCTGGCACGCCGTCCCCTGATCGTGTCGTGTTTCCGTCCAACCCCGGCCATTAAGCTGCGAGTTCCTGGAGACTGGTGCCTCGCAGCCCAAAGGTCAGGAGCGCGGATGCGCGACGGGGAGAAATGCATTTCGCACGCCATCGATGTCCACACGCCCAGCGTCGCCCGCATGTACGACTGGCTGCTGGGCGGCATCGACAACTACCAGTCCGACCGCAACGCCTGCGCCGAGTTACTGACCATCGCACCCAGCACGCAGGCCCTGGCCCGCAACAACCGCGCCTTCCTGCGCAGAGTGGTGCGCGTCCTGGCCAAGGAGTACCGGATCCGACAGTTCCTTGACCACGGCTCCGGCCTGCCCACCCAGGACAACGTGCACCAGATCGCCCAGGGCATCGACCCCGCCAGCCGCGTCGTCTACATCGACAACGACCCCATCGTGCAGGCCCACGGCCGCACCACCCTGGCCGCCAACGACCGGACCGCAGTGATCAACGCCGACATGCGGGACACCGAGGTGATCTTCGCCCACCCCGCTGTCCAGCGGCTGATCGATTTGACCCAGCCGGTGGCCGCGCTGTTCGTCTCGGTCCTGCACTGCCTGCCCGACACCGGCGACGACAAGGCTCCAGGGACACTCGTGAAACGAGTCGCCGCCCGGCTTCCGGCCGGCAGCCTCATGGTCATCTGCCAACTGGTCAGCGACAAACCGTCCGTACGCGAGGGCGTGACCGCCCTGATGGAACGCAGCACACACGGCAACTGGGGGCGGGTGCGCGAACAGCGTGAAGTCGCCGCCTACTTCGAAGGAATGCGGGTCATCCGGCCAGGGCTGACCGACGTCGTCGACTGGCGCCCCGACGCACAGCCCCCGCCCCCGGAACGCCGCGCAACCGATTGGGTCGAATGGGGAGGCGTCGCCCAGCTCTGACCGCCGAGCCCACCGCCTCGTCAGTCCTGCTCACACAGCCTGCGCCGGTAACGGTCGAGAGCCGCGTCCAGAATCTGCACACTCTTCTCCCGGGAGGCCGCCACGAAGCGCAGCTCGTCCAGAATATGCCGGTGCTGCTCTACCTCCGCGGTCTTCGTCAGGTACTGCGCGCTGCTGATCTGCTCCACGTAGACGAGTTCGGCCGGCCCGCCGTCACCGAACCGCAAGTGGGTGATTGGGAAGGTGGGGGCGGCACTGGCGCCGTACTCGAACTCCACGATGCGCAGATGGACGTGCGGCAGCTCCGCCACGCGTTTGAGATGCTCCAACTGCGCGCACATCACGGCCGGCCCGCCGACCGGCCGCCGCAGAATGCCCTCCTCCAGCAGTGCGAGCACCTCGGGAGGGTTCTCCTTGAACAGCAGCCGCTGGCGAGCCATCCGCAGGGCCACGGGGCGCTCGACTGCATCCGGCGAGACGCTGGGCATCGCGGCGGCGACGAGCACCCGGGCGTAGTCGGGGATCTGCAAGATCCCCGGGACCACATGGTTTTCGTAGGTGTAGATCTTTTCGGCGGCGTCCTCCAACCCGATCAGCCGCTTGAGGAAGCTCGGCGTCACGTCACTGTACTGCTGCCACCAGGCGCTGTCCTGGGCCTGGCGCAGCAGACTGTCGATCTCCCGCTGCTGCTCCTCGGATGCCCCGTAGTGCCGGATCAGATCGAATACGTCGCGCTCCTTTGGCGGGCTCTCGCCCCGTTCCAGGCGGCTGACCTTGGACACCGAACCGCGGATGAGCGGGGCCACATCTTTCAGCGCAAGCCCGCGCTCTTGCCGCATCCGCCGCAACTGCTCACCCACCAAGCGCGCGGCTGCCTCCCGTTTGCTGCCCTGGGCCAACGGGTGCACGGACGCCAGAGGCTCTCCCGCGGCATGGCTCGGCACAGCGGACATGCGAACTCCTTCTGAACACCGACAAGGAAAAGCAGTGTTTCAGATTCGAGCCCGCACATCCGCTGGGTTCGGCTTATTCTCAGTCAGCTCTCATGTTCCGATCAGGTGATCGAATTCTGACGCTTTGGCGCCCTCCAGGAAGGCTGAGATCTCCTGGCGTGTGTATACCAGAGCAGGCCCGCCGGGGTGACGGGAGTTGCGAACCGCCACATCCCCTTGCGGGAGCGCGGTAAGTTCCACGCAATTCCCGTCCCTGACGCTCGACCTGCTCTTTACCCAGGCCCCGTCGGGGATGGCGTTCGCCGGGAAGCCATTGTCGAAGCGCATGCCACTCTCCCTCGCTCGTTCGATTCCCAGGCGAGCTGAAGACTCAGGAGGTCGGTGCCCCTTTTGCTCGCCTTTGTGATGGCCATGCAATCCCATATGCAATTGCATGGCGACAGGAAAAGCGTAGCCAGAACCCCGATACGGCCGCGTCCCCCTAAAGGGTGCCCTTCCCTGCCCGCAGTTCCCTGCGCACGCCAACGAACTGAGTACGAGGCCCCAGCCGTGACCCAGGACCCCTCCGCGCCACGCCCTCTCTACGTCCTCAACCACGAGCTCGCCATGGGCCTGGGGGTTCCCCAGTTCACCGCCCGCCGCTTCACCGCTCATCCGGACTCCCTGCGGGCCCTGCCCCCCTTCATCCGCCGCACCCTTCGAGCCTGGGACGTGCCGGTGTGCATGCATGACGCGCTCACGGTTGTCAGCGAACTGGCGGCGAACGCAGCGCGTCACGCCTTGGGGGACGCTCACGCCTGGCTCGGCCTCGCGGGCACCGAACACTTCATTCTGTGCACCGTCACCGACCCCAGCACGCGTCTCCCCGAACCAGTCCAGTCTCAGACCGACAGCAGTGACTGCCGACGCGGTCTTCGTGTGGTGCACAGACTCAGCGAAGAGTGGGGCTGCACCCTGCTCTCCGACGGGACTGGGAAAACGGTATGGGCGCGTCTGCGCATCTGAACTGTCGATGTGCGTCCGGGCGGCGCGGACGGTGCACAGCGGCTTGGTGCCAGAGAGGGCAGGGTTGGAAACACTGGCAGGCGCATACGGACGATGCATTCCTCGAAGGGAGCCAAAGGACGGCCGGCATCGTCGGGAACCGTGGAGGGCTTCCGTGCGTTGTCACCGGGCCCGGCCGCACGCGCACTGCGGTCCGCGGTGAATGGGAGGAAATCACACTGATCGGGTAATTCGGGTGTGGGTGGGCGCGCAGAACCCTGGAGATCGTGGCCGGTCCGGTTGGATTCGTGTGGGGCGGGCCGTGGGTGGGTGGGGGCGTGCATGGTGAACGACCGCGCCGCCGTGGGCTCCGCCTCCTCGTCGAATGCCCAGGTTGCGGGTCCGCGCGCCGGTGACCCCGTGAGTGCTGACTTCATGCTGCCCTCGGCGCCCCCAGAGCACTCGTCGTGCGCCGCCGCGTGCCAGCCCGGTGCTGGAGCCGCCGCACGCCCTATCGGCTTTCCCGAATGATCACTGGTCAAGGAGCGGGTGCTTAGAAGGCACTCGATCCATCATCGAGTGCATGGCGTCTGACCTGGGCAAACGTGCTCTTCCAGGGCTGTCCTCCGGGACGTGGGGGACGCATCGGGGAACGGCAGGCTTTCGATGTCTGGGGGACACGAGAGGTCTGAGTGCCCGCTGTCAGGCTCTCACATCATCTCCACCGATTCGCGGCCCTCCGCAGAAACAATCGTGACCCTCGCAGGCGTTGCAGGTCGCGGAGTCGAAGAGGGGAAGGTGTCGGGACTGAAGCTGTTCCACACGATGAACGGCAACGTGGCCGAGGTCGCGCCGCGTCTTGCAGAGGTCGAGGCGGACGTGCAGCACCTCATCGAAGCGCACATGGAGACGATGCTGGGCGTGCGGTTCCTGGCGAGCGAGTACCGCACCGGACCGGTGCACGGCGGACGGATCGACTCGCTGGGCCTGGACGAGAACGACGCGCCGGTGGTCGTCGAGTACAAGCGCGGCACGGATGCCGGCGTGATCAACCAGGGCCTGTTCTACCTGGCATGGCTGATGGACCACCGGGCCGAGTTCGGTCACCTGGTCCGCGAGCGCCTGGGAGCGGCAGCCGCCTCGCAGGTGCGGTGGAGCGCGCCGCGGCTGATCTGCGTGGCGGGCGACTTCACCCGCTACGACGTGCACGCCGTGCGCGAGCACCGGCGCAGCATCGACTTGGTCCGCTACCGCTTCTACGGCGAGCAACTCGTCGGCCTGGAGACGGTGGCCTCCGTCACCGGGCAGGCGGCGGCTTCCGGGACGGCCCGTCGCGCTCGCGCGGCCGAGAAGAAGCGCGGGCACCTGGCCCAGGGGGCGATGGCGGAGCTGGCCGCCGCGGTCGATGAGACGCTGCTGGGTCTGGGGCCGGACATCACCAGGGCCGAGAACCGCCTTTACCGGGCGTACCGGCGGTTGCGGAACTTCGCCTGCGTGTGCCCGCCGCAGAAGAGCAAGCTGCTCGTCTACCTCAAGGCCGACCCGAAGGAGGCCGGCCTGGTGCCCGGCTTCACCCGGGACGTGACGAGGCTGGGCCACCACGGCACCGGCGACCTGGAGGTCCGACTGCGCTCGGAGCGGGACCTGGAGCGGGCCCGGGACCTGTTCCGTCTCAGCTACGCCGCGGCGTAGCGCACCGCTGCGGGCGGCCCGCCTGGGGCTCGCGGACGCGGTGAAGTTGTGCGTGGGCAGTGGCGCTGCCTTTCGACGGGTGCTGGGGAAGTGGCGGTGGACTCTCAATGATGCGGTGGATCCCCGGTTTGGCTAACCGGGGATCTCGCGTTATACGGGGCCGCTGCGGGAGGCGTGTCAGCGGGCGGTGCTGCGGACGAGCCCCAGCTCGGGGTCCAGACGCAGGACGTGCTGGGGGGCTTCGTACGCTTCGATGGAGCCGTCCCCGGCGACGGGGTGGGGCAGCAGCCGCAGGTCGCGGGCGGTGGGGGTGCGTTCCCATTCCTTCGGGGGGAAGGTGTGCTGGTCGTCGTGGGGCAGGTAGCTGCCGGGGGCTTGGACGGTCAGGCGTACCAGCCGGGCGACGGTGTCGCGGTCCAGGCGTTGCTGCGGTGCGGGGGGCGTCGGCAGCGGCTGGGAGCATTCCGGGTCGAGCCATCGGCGGCCGTCGGCGGTGGTGTAGAGGGGCAGGAGCCGTTCGGAGTCGGCGCCCAGCCGCGTGGTGACCGCTGCAGGATCGATCTCGCGGTCGGTCAGCGGGTACAGGTCGGTGACCTGGTGCGGGGCGGGGATGGCGACGGCATCGGCCGCGGCGGCCTGGGCCGTCTCGCGCACCGCGCGCTGCCGGTCATCGGAGAGCGCCTGGTCGGCCAGGTCGTTGAGGTCGGCGTAGACCGTCTCGATCGCCTCGGCCACCTCGCCGGGCATGTCCAGGGGTTGCCCGGCCCGGTCGGCGAGCAGGTCGCGGGTGCGGCGCAGCAGCGCCGCGTCGTAGACCTCCCCCCAGGCCGGCGGCGGCAGCGATCCGCTGGGGGAGCAGACCACCAGGCGGGGGACGCGGGCCCAGGAGGGGCGCGCGCCGCGTTCGCCGAGCTGGTGACGGTGACCGCGGCCGGCCCGCTGCAGCAACTGGGCCAGCGGTGCCAGGTCACTGATCACCAGGTCGAAGTCCACGTCCAGGGACTGCTCGGCCACCTGCGTCGCGACGACGATCAGCGGCTCGTCCGGACGCGACGCCTTGGGCCCCAGCAGGTCCAGCAGCAGCTGGGTGGTGGCGTCGCGCTGCCACACCGGCATCCGGGCGTGCAGCAGCAACAGCCGCGGCCGGCGCGATCCCCGGCGTTCCTTCAGGGCGAGGAACGTCTGCTGGGCATCCGGCACGGTATTGCACACCACCAGCACCGCCCCGGGGTCCTGCCCGGCCTCGTAGAGCGGAGCGATCTCCTCGGCCAGGCGCCGCGCCCGGCCGTCACGGCGCTCCGGATCGTGCGTATTCCGTGCCTCGTGCAGGTCGATGACGAGCGAGCGCTGCCGGCGGCTTTCAATGACCGGCGAGGCGGTCACGGTGCCGGATGCGGCATCGGCGAACAGCCAGCCCGGATACGCGGGGGCAACGTCACCGGCGCCCGGGTGCCCGGCCCCGCGCAGGTAGGCGTCGACCAGACGGCGCGCCAGCGACCCGGCCAAGGTGGCCGACAGCAGGACCACCGGCACCCCCAGATGCCCCAGCCACTCCAGCAGACGCACAGTGAGCGCATGCCCGTACGCGTCATACGCATGGGCCTCATCAATGATCAGCGTCTTGCCGGACAGGCCGAGCCAGCGCAGCACATTGAACCGCACCGGCAGAGTCGCCATCGCCGCCTGATCCCACGTTCCCACCGCGACGCCGGCGACGAGCCCGAGGTGACGTCCGCGCAGGAACTCCCCGGCCGTGGTGGAGACGCAGCCCTCCCCGAGCACGGCGTCGCTGCCGTCCTCGGCGTATTCCTCATTCAGCCACGCCAGGCCGTGCAGCAGCGTGACCGGAGTGTCCGTCTGGGTGCTGCGCGCGACGTAGTCGCGCACGCGCTGCCACATCGCCTCGGTGGTGGCCATGGTCGGCAGCAGCACGGCCAGGCCCGCCCGGTCCGAGGCGGCCCCCAGCACCTGGGCCCCGTAGAGCCCGACCTCGGTCTTGCCGTCCCCGGTGGGAGCCGTCACCAGCAACAAACCCGCCCCCTTCGACACCACCCTCGGCAACCGCAACCCGACATCGCTCTGCAGCGGATAGGGCTGACGAATAGCAGGGAAGACCTCGCCGAAAGAATCCGCCGGGTTCCAAAGGGGCGCAGCCAACTGGGCATCCGCCACCGCCTGGGCCGCATGGCCGACCGCCCGCTGATAGTGCGCCTGCCAATTTCCCTCAGCAGCCCTCCATTCGGCGAGCCGTGCACGCACCCAGCCGACTTTGGAAGCCAGCCAGTCGGCCAGCACCACCAGAGCGGTGACCATGACAGCCGCACCGGCCGGCGCCACCTGTACCGGAGCCACCGGCCGTCCGGTCGCTTCGTAGAGCATCCCCACCAACGCGGCCCGCTGCCGCGTCCAGCCCGCTGCGGCCCCCACGCGCGGCTCGCCCTGCTCCGGGGCGGCCATCAGCACCCGGTCGAGCATCGCCCCGTACACCCCGTGATGCCCACCGAGGATCTGCGCCACCTGGTGAGCCACCGACCTGCCCGGACGCGACGTGGCGTCATACCCGTACGGCGCCAGGAGGGAGGGCAGCACCAAGTGCGTGACCCGCTCGTGCCGCACCGCCCCCTCAAACATCCAACCGGAAGGAGCGGCGAAATCCGGCTCTTTGAGGAATGCCGGATCAGGGCCCGACGGCTGACCCTGAAACGAGGGACAGCACTTACCTAGATCGTGCAACCCTGCCCAGAAGCAGACCATCCCGCGAGCATCCGCCACCGATACACCGAAGGCATCGGCGGTGGCAGCACGTTGCTGTTCCGTGAGGTAGGTGTCCCAAAGTTCCCCTGCTATTGCGGCAGTGTCGAGGAAGTGGCAGCCCAAGGGGTAAGGAAAGAGGAGGCCGTCCCACTTTCCCCATACGTCTTGGTCTGGGGTGAAACTGTCAGGCATAAAACCTCCGAACGAAGCCGAACCGTTCTTGCGAACGTTGACGGTGAATAGTTGCAATTTGTGTAAGCAGACGCCCATGCGTGCGGTCAGGGAGCCGCTACGTCGGCGTAGAGGAAGGCGGATGGCGCCGCATGTGCGGGTCGGGCCCGGTGAGTCTCATGGACTGGCTGACACCTGCGCGTGCGGGTCGGAACCGATGTACTTCGACTGCCCGGTCACCGCCATCGGTTGATACCTGCGTGTGCGAGTCGGACGCCAGGGGATACCCACGGCCTCCAGCTCGGCCGACTGATACCTGCGCGTGCGGGTCGGACGGCATCTACGCCACCCGCCGCGGAGCAGTCACCGGTTGGTACCTGCGCGTGCAGGTCGGACTGCGGAGACGGCGTGAAGGGCGATGTCCCCTGCGGTTGATACCTGCGAGTGCGGGTCGGACGCCCTGTACGTCGGACACCGCATCGGCGATCACGGTTGATACCTGCGTGTGAGGGTCGGACCGGCGGGCGCGCGGGATGCTGATGCGCCGGGTCGGTTGATACCTGCGCGTACGGGTCGGGCGCCTGGGTAGCCACGACCAGCGTGCCGTCTGACGGTTGATACCTGCGCGTGCGGGTCGGACCTGATGCCGGGAATCTCAGCGACCGGGAGGGCCGGTTGATACCTGCGCGTGCGGGTCGGGCTGGGCACCGCCGGCGGAGACGATGCCGTCGAGTGGTTGATACCTGCGCGTGCGGGTCGGACGAGATGGAGGACATCGGCGACATCGCCGTCTCCGGTTGATACCTGCGCGTGCGGGTCGGACCCCCTGAAGGCACCCGGCCCGGTATCGACTGGCGGTTGATACCCGCGCGTGCGGGTCGGACTGCCGTCCTCATCACGGCAATACTCCGGCCGCGGTTGATACCTGCGCGTGCGGGTCGGACCGCTGGTACGCGAACAGAGCGGCCTGTAGCCCCGGTTGATACCTGCGCGTGCGGGTCGGACTCGGCCAGTACGTACGGATCGGTGGGGGGCGGCGGTTGATACCTGCGCGTGCGGGTCGGACTACCAGGTGGCGGCCGGGATGCAGGCGATCGGCGGTTGATACCTGCGCGTGCGGGTCGGACAGGGGCGCTCAACACCGCAGGCACCGAAGGGCCGGTTGATACCTGCGCGTGCGGGTCGGACCGTTCATACCGAACCCGCCGACAAGCAGACCGCGGTTGATACCTGCGCGTGCGGGTCGGACCATGAACTCACCGGTCAGGAACCGGCGGAGTGCGGTTGATACCTGCGCGTGCGGGTCGGACAGCTTCTTGACCGTGGCGGCCCCGAACGCCGACGGTTGATACCTGCGCGTGCGGGTCGGACCCCCGTCGTTCGTCGGCCGCGTCTACCAGGAGCGGTTGATACCTGCGCGTGCGGGTCGGACAGCGGCGGCCTGTCCCAGGCGATCCAGTCCAGCGGTTGATACCTGCGCGTGCGGGTCGGACCAGGCGCCGGCCGCACTGAGGGAGAACGCCGCCGGTTGATACCTGCGCGTGCGGGTCGGACGAGCATCTGGCGTTGTGGATCTCGTCCATTTCCGGTTGATACCTGCGCGTGCGGGTCGGACACCTCCCGCCGGCGGGAGACCACCTCACCGGTCGGTTGATACCTGCGCGTGCGGGTCGGACCGCGCGTCGTCGACCTTGCCCAGGGCGTCACGCGGTTGATACCTGCGCGTGCGGGTCGGACGGGTTGTCTTCGTGGTTGTTGAGGCCCCGGGGCGGTTGATACCTGCGCGTGCGGGTCGGACGACCACCGCAGGATCGTGGAGCCCCCAGCCACCGGTTGATACCTGCGCGTGCGGGTCGGACAGGGGCGCTCAACACCGCAGGCACCGAAGGGCCGGTTGATACCTGCGCGTGCGGGTCGGACCTGGCCAACGTCATCCACGGCCAGGCCCACCGCGGTCGATACCTGCGCGTGCGGGTCGGACGGCCTGGTGGCGGTCATCGCCCGGGCACGGTTCGGTCGATACCTGCGCGTGCGGGTCGGACAACCACACCACTACACACAGGAGAAACCCATGCGGTCGATACCTGCGCGTGCGGGTCGGACGCCACGGCCACCGTGCGGTCGGTCTCGGCGGTCGGTCGATACCTGCGCGTGCGGGTCGGACTGCGGGTTGCCGTCGGCGTCCTCGCCCACCGGCGGTTGATACCTGCGCGTGCGGGTCGGACAGCCGCAGCCGCGAACCGTCGGTCAACGGACCCGGTCGATACCTGCGCGTGCGGGTCGGACATGGGCAACGCCGTCAACGACGCCTCGGTCTGCGGTCGATACCTGCGCGTGCGGGTCGGACGCTCCGGCCCGGGTCAGGGTCTCCCGCTGCTCCGGTCGATACCTGCGCGTGCGGGTCGGACCCTTCGCGACCTGCGGTGCTTGGGTGGCTTTGCTGTTTCGTTATCAAGGTTCGTGTCGGGGGTTTGGCACGTGGACGTGGTCGCCGGGGTTACCGGGAGGGGGCGATGGACAGGAGTCCTGCTCCGTAGGCGCGGGCTCGGCCTATTCCGGTGGTGATGGCTGTGCGGAGGGCGTCGGGGTCGGTGATGGTGGCGTGGCCTTCGAAGCGCGTGACCGGCATGTGGAAGCGCATCCGGCCGGGTTCGTGCGGGTGTTTTTTGCGGCCGAAGATCGCGGGCTGGCTCGCGGTAAGGACGGTGTCGGGGTCGAGGGTGAGGCCGGCTTCGGTGGCTTTGCGGTGCCACCAGGCGGTGGCCTCCTCGCCGTACAGGGGCAAGAGCTTGCCGCGGTGGCGGCGGCCTTTGGCGTCGGTTGTGGTGGAGGGCTGGGAGCGTTGGGGGGCTGCGTCGAGCCGGTAGCGGATGGCGCAGCCTTCTTGGCACCAGGTGAGCAGGGGGGTGATGTCGCGGTGGTCGGTGGCGGTGGCGTAGTCCGCCGGCAGCTGGGTCAGGTCCAGGGGCGCGGTGGACTGGATGAGGAGGGTGTGTGTGGTGCGGTCGCGTTCGAGGCGGTAGAGGACCCCTGCTGCCTGCCGTGTTCCGGTGCCGGGTGGGACGGGGGTGAGGCTGAGGACCCGGTGGTGGAGACGTTGGGCGTTGGTCAGGTCCGGTCCCGCATCGTCGGATCGGGGGTTGATCTGGATCTTGGTGAGATGTGCGGTGGCGGGCGGTGCGAGGGTGGTGGTCATGTCGGGTTCCGTTGCGGTGCGGACGGCGGGCTCGGTGGTCAGCGGCCCTGGCGGTACTGGGTCAGGCGGCGCAGGTAGGCGGTGCCGGTGCCGGCGCACAGACCACTCGGCAGCTGGCGGCGGGTTTCCCAGAGGTTGCGGGAGCCGAAGGTCCGGCCGGGCAGGGCCACGTCGCGCACGGCCCGGGTGGCCGGCAGGGACGGCTCGTCCTCGGGCGGGGCTTCGCTGAGGAAGACGGTCTCGACGCTGTCGGCGCGCTGGGGCGCCTCGCGGTGCAGCGGCAGGTGCCGCAGGGCGTGCTCGGCATCCTGGGTCCGCTCGATGAGCACCGGGGTGTCCGGCGGGCAGGCCCGGCGGCCCAGGTGCGGCGGGTAGACGGGACGGCGCAGGGCGGCGGCGGCCTGTGCGATGAGGTCGGCGGGTCCGGTGACGGCGACGCTGAAGGCCGCGTCGTTGAGGTACCAGTCCTCGAAGATGAGGGCGGTGCCGCGCCGTCCGCCGTTGGCGTTCATGACGGTGTGCTCGGCGGGGTAGCCGCCTCCGACGGTGTGGAAGTCCAGCAGGCGCTGTCCGGGCCGGTCGATGCGCACGGTGAAGCCGAGGCAGGCCAGGTCGCTCAGGTCGCCGCCGCGGGGGCGTCCCTGGGCGGCGGCGATCAGCCCGGTCAGGCCGCTGCGGGTGGGGTGGGCGTGGGTGTCGCGTACCCGCCCGCCCTGGCCGCCGCCCCAGCACTGCTGCGGCGCGGACAGGTGCAGCAGGAGGCCGGCACTCACTTGGGATCCTCTGCTGCGTCGAAGGCCGCGGTGGTGATGGTCTCGGCCAGGTCGGACAGCTGGGGTATGTGCCGGCCCAGCGCGGTCAGGGAGGCGAGGCCCGCGGCGGTACCGGTGTAGGCGGCGGCGATGACGGGCTCGGGGCCGAAGAAGGCGTTGACGGCCTGGGCGTGCTCGTCGAGCTGCTTGATGCTGGGGGAGGTCCAGCCGGTGCTCTCGTCGGCGACGACGGGGGCCTCGAAGGCGCCGGCCAGGCTGACGGGCCGGTCGCTGCGGACGGTGACGTAGGCCAGGGCCGGGGGCGTGAAGGGCGCGGTGCTGTTCTTCTTGGCCCGGGGCACGTGCACGGCGAATTCGGCGAGGTAGGCGCGCACCAGCTCGCGGGCGGCATCGCGGTCGTGGCCCAGGTTGGTGAGCAGGCCGTCGAGGCTGATGGAGCTGTACTTGTAGAAGCTGCCGGAGGTGTAGGCGCCGTGGCCCATGTGGGCGGAGCCGTTGTCGTCGCCGGGGACGTCGTCGACGGCGGTGAAGAAGTCGCTCTGTTCTTCGGTGGCGTGGGTGGTGATGGCGTGCGCGACCGAGATGGCGCCGTCGACGGTGACCTCGGGGGCGTTGGCGAGCATCCGGCCGAAGGCGGCGATGGAGGCGTTGCGGGTGGCCAGCACCTCCTGGATCCGCTTGGCGATTTCCCGGTCCGCCTTCGTCTTGGTCTTCTTGCTCTTGCCAGCCTTGGCTTCCGCGAGGGCGCCCTTGGCGGCGGCGTCGATCTGCGTCCGCTGTTCTTCCACCAGGTCGGCCAGGGCGCCGATGGCCGCGGCCGGCAGGTAGAGCATGACGTTGGTGGTGCCGGCCTCCTCGATGCCCAGCCCGCCGACGCCCGCGGCCAGCGCCACGTTGCGTCCGGCCTCGGCGGCCTCCTCGGCCGTCCAGCCGCGCGCTTCCAGCTCGGCCGCGACCTGGCCGGGCACCCGGCGGGTGCGCAGCGCCTTGTCCCCGAGGAACTTCTCGATCTCGGTGCGTGAGCCGCGCTTGAGGGCGGCCGAGGAGATGCGGCCCCGTTCCACACCCCCGTAGACCGCTACCTTCGGCGATCCGTAGTAGTCGCGGTTGAGGTTGGACAGCGGGAAGCTGTGGACGATGTGGACGTCGATGAAGATGCTCACGCGGTGTGCTCCTCGGCAGTGTCTTCGGTGGTGTCGGCGGGGTCGTAGTGGCTGGACATCCACTGGTCCGCCACCTCGGTGCGGTAGCGCGTCCAGCGGGTCAGGTCGCGCAGCAGGTGCGGCCACGACAGCGGGACCTGCTCAGCGGCGAGCCGGTCGACCAGGGGCTGCAGGTGGTGCAGCAGGCCCATCAGGCGGCGCTGGCGGGCCATCAGCTGCAGCAGTTCGGTGGCGGTGTCCTGGCTCAGCAGCCCGCTGCGCACCGCCCGGGCCAGCGACCAGCCGAGGTTGCCGCGCCGGGCGTCATACACGCTGGCCGCCTGCGCGGTGGTGCTGGCCGGGCTGGGGGCGTGGGCGGCGAACATGGCCGCCGCCGCCAGATAGGCCGTCTTGCGCTCTGGCAGGCCGCGCGGGATGCGGGACTGCAGGTGCGGGAGCATGAGCCACGGCTCGGTCAGCCCCCGGCGGGTCTGCCCGGTGCGCAGATCGCTGCGTCCCCCGGGGCTGCTGCACACCTCGGCCACGTGTTCCATGAAGGCAACGTGGCGGGCGAGCCATTTGGGAGGCACGGGCGCGCTGTCGGTATCAGCGGTGGCGGCCGTGGTGCTCATCGCGTCCTCTTCCTGGTCGAACGGGTTGCGTGGGTACGGGGGAACGGGGTCACGTGCGGGGGCGGGCCAGCCGGGCTCGGGCCTTGGCGACCGCGCTCATCCCGTGCACGGTGGACTTCAGCGTCGCGGTGGCCTGGTCGAACCGTTCGAGGGCCAGGCGCCGGAAGGCCGGCCGACGGTCCGGGTCCGGGGCGCGGACGGCCTGCCAGAACTCCTCCTCGGCGCGTTCCCAGAACTGGGCGCGCGCCGCCTCCACGAAGCCGTGCCGCTGCTGGGGATCCCGCTTGACGTGGACGCCGAGCCAGGCAGCCGACAGGGCGCGGGCCAAGTCGCCGGCGGCGGCCTCGGCGCTGCGCCGGGCGGTGGCGATGGCCGCCGCGCCCTGCGCATCAGACTCTTCGATGTGCTGCAGGACGGGGGGCGTGGTGGCGGCGTACCACTGGTTGTCCTTCTCCTGGCGCTCCTGGTCCCAGGCCAGCACCCGCACCCCCAGCTGACGCTGGACCGCCGGGGCAAGCTCGGCCACGGCGTCGAAGACCGTGGGGCGCCGCAGCGTGCTCTTCGAGCCGGGCTGGGTCTTCAGCAGCAGGGCGTCCAGGTCGCGCCAGGCCGAGCGGGTCCGGTCGGCGCGCAGCGGCCCGCCCTTGGTGCGCTCGATGACGTAGGGGTCCACGGCGGCTGGCAGGTCGACCGCGGTGTTCCAGGTGATCTTGCAGCCGGTGGTCTGCCCGGCGTCGTCGCCGGTGAGCAGGAGCGCGTGGGCGGTGCGGCCGGTCAGCAGCGACACCGGCCCGCACGCCGGGGCCGGGGCCAGCGGATCGGGCAGCTCATCGCTCTCCCACGGCGCCAGGTCCGGGCCCGGGCCGGTGGGCCAGGCCGACGGGCCGGGCACGGACGCCACCAGCGACGCGAACAGCCGCTCCGGGGCGTGCGGGAAGTAGGAGACGAGCGAGCGGTACGGCCCGGCCTTACAGGAACCACTGGTACGGGAGGCGTGGGTGCGGGGCGTGGCGGTGCCGGACGGGCCGTATCCGTACCAGGCCAAAAGCCACTGCACCGCATCCGGCCCGGGCACCGGCACGTCCTGGGCGAGGTGCGTGGTCCACACCGCGTTGTTCCCCGAGGGGCGGTCCATCACCAGCCGGCCGGGCGCCTGCCCCTTGCCGCACTCCTGCGCGAGCCGGATGTCCTGGAGGAACGGCTGCGTACTGTCGTACAGGTTCAGGCGGTGCGAGTGGGTCTCCAGGTACTCGTCCACGCGATCCGCGTCGAACCGGCCGGTGGCCAGGAGGTCATCACGTGCGTCAGGCCACTGGGCGGAGGTGCCGGTGTCCAGGCCCGTTACCCGTGCAGTCACCGCGGCGAGTAGGCGACGTGCGACGGCCTCGACCGGAGGGACCGTGAAGTCGAGGTCGGCGAACAGATGGGCGCCCTGGAAGAGACAGCGCAGACCCACCCGGGCGCATTCCCCGGGACTGGCTTCCGGCACCAGGGACCGCAGTTCCTCGGTCTCATCGGCGTCCAGGTCGAAACGGACCCGCACGGGAATCCAGCCGTTATCGGCCACGGAAAACGGGTAGGACATGCCGCCTTCTCTTACTTGTCGGTCAGTTGAAGGGGCTCGCCAGCGTCACAGGGGCGGCGAGGTGACCGACATGCAAACAGGGCCGTTTGGAGCACGCAAAATGATCTTCAGGCGGCGCTTGAAGCATTGTCAGTGGGAGCCATTAGGGTCCGCGCCGCCGGTGCGCAGACTTCTCACGCCCGAAGGTGTGCAGGCGTAGCGGCATCTATGGGGGCACGAGGTGCTTGAAAAGCGCGCTCCTGCCACGACGGGGCATCAAATAACGGCCATGCCCGCGAGCTGACCGTAGATCAGCGTGGCGGGCATGTCGGCTTCTGGGATCGGTGCAGTTCGCTGTGTTTCCATCTCGGCGCGACATGCTGCACGACGGGACGCCTTATATACCCCATGCCGTCGGCGCTTCGCCGAACTCGTGGCACCGCACCTGGCCGCAAAGGCGTGTGGGATTACCCACAAGGCGGGCTCCTGGTGGCACGGGCAGTGGGAGCGACGGCGGACCTGCAATAGTGTTGCGACCCGCTGGTTTGGGTAGCTAGGCACGTACCGCTACACGGCGTTGGAGAGGTGACCGGCACCGCCGACCGCCTTCCCTGCGGGTCGTTTGATGAAAGGAAACGTCACGGTATGAGCAAAGGAGATTCGGGCCGGGGTGCGTCCTTGACGCAGGGAGCCCGAATTGGTGTCTTCGCGTTCCTCTTGGTCGTGCTGGTGCTGTGGTGCGGCGTCGTACTCGCCGCTCTCACGGACCAATGGCTCGCATGGCTCCGGTGGGGCCTGACGGTAGCTGGCGTCCTTACGGCCTTCGGGCTGCTCTGTGCACTGGTCTTGCGCTATGTGACCAGGCCCGGCCAGTCCTGAGCGCCGGATACGACCCGGACCAGCGGGTCCGTCTTCACGCCACCGAGCGGTCCCACTGGCTGCTGAAGGCCAACCGGGAGCGGGCGGCGGGGGTGGCGATCCCGGGCAGCAGATAGCGCCACAGGGACACCAGGCGTTGGTACAGATCGGAGCGGCCAGTGGAGATCTGGGAAAGGAGCTGCGTGCCGGAATAGGAGCTGACCAGCGTCCAGGCCAGTTCATGAACGTCGACGTCCGGCAGCAGTTCACCTTTCTCCTGGGCGGCGAGCAGTTGCTCGGCGAACTGGGCGACCCAGTATTGGTACGGGGTATCGTCCGGAGCGCCGAATTCCCCCTGCTCGACGGCCAGCCGCACGCCGGCGCGCAGCAGCGAGTTGGTCTGCAGCTCGCCTGCGAGGTAGAGGTTGATGTCGATGAGGCGCTGCAGGCCGTCGTCTCCGGGGGGTGATTCCAGCCCGTCGCCCTGCTCCACCATGACCGCGTGGGCCAGAGCCTGCTTCCCCGAAAAGTGGAAATACAGGGCGCCAGGGGTGATTCCAGCCCGGCTCAAGATTTTGCTGACGCTTGCGCCGCTGTAGCCGTATTCATCGAACACTTCGGAAGCTGCCCGAATGATTTTCTCGCGCGTTGCGACTGCTCGCTCGTGCACTGACTGCACCGTCTCTTTCGTCATCCCTAGGCATGGTACGGAAGGTGAACATGCGGACCGGCGCGGGGGTTCAAACGCAACTCACGCTCCGAATGTCGCTGCCCAAATGTGGTCAAACGCTGTCGGAGTGCAGCTCCCAGGCAGTGGCTGAAAGTGCGTGAACTGCCGCATCGGAGTTCAGGACACGCGGGCCGCTCGGCAGCGGCTATGCCGGTAGGGAATAGCGCTGTCGCAGCTGGTGAGGCGGAGGGCGCACTGGACGCCGTCGGCCAAGGTGGTGATGCCGTCCTCGGACTCGACCAGCAGGCCAGCGTCGATCGGTCCGGTGACGGTTGCCATGGTGGTCTCGTTCTCGTTCACGGGGCCTCGAATGACGCCGCCACTACGTCCTCGACCGCAAGGGTGCGGAACTTGCGCATCCTTGCCCCGCGCGAAGGCAGCAGCCGATGACCATCCCCCGCCCGCCGCACAAGACCGCCTTGGTGCTGATCGATATCGAGAATGCGATCGGCGCCCGCGCCCAGCCCTCCGTGGCCCTCGCCCGGCTGACCGTGTTGCTGGAACACGCCCCTGCTGAGGCCCTCGTCGTCGCCGCCTGCCCGCCCTCACGCATCCGACCCGATGTCGCACGCGCCCTGACCGACCACGGCGTAAAGATGCTGTCCGCCGGCACCGGGCCCAACGCCGCCGACAAGGTCCTGCTGAACCGTGCCCGCCAGGCCGCAGCCGAGGGCGTACGCCATTTCACTGTCGTCTCCGCCGACGCTGCCTTCGCCTCCCTCGCCTCTCTCGGCGAGCTGCACGTCCTGGCCTGGGACAAGCAGCCCGTCGGCAAGCAGCTGGCCAAGGCTGCAGCCGTGAGCCGCATCCCCTGCATTCGCCGTGCCCCCGCACCCGTCCAGCCTCTAACGGCACAGACCAGTCAGATCCCTGCGCCAGATGCGTCGGCGCCGACCCCCCTGGGGAAACCGTCGGCAAAAACAGTACCGACGCCGCACGCGCCGCAGCCCTGGTCCACGGTGCGGTGGGGTGGCGCCGCGGTCACCGTCATGTTCTGCGGCGGCCTCGCCTTCGGCGCCGGCTCCGCGCTGGGCAGCCGCTTGGTCCACCTTGCGGTAGACGCCGTCGCCCGGCCTGGCGCCTGACCCTCTGCTGTGCCGGGCTTCTGATCCTGCCCTGCCCCGCCAGCCCTCCCCCACTGGGCACAGCGAGCTGGTGACGGTGATGCCAGACGCAATCGGCCCCGACCCTGTGGCGGATCGGGGCCGTACTTTCGCTTGCCTATTTGCTTGTCCGGGAGGCGCGGGTTGCGGGGGGCTTGGGCGGGAGGGCGGGTGCCGGAGCGGTGTGGTGAGTCCGGCGCGGTGAGCCTGGGGAGGGCAGCCGACGGGTGATGTGCCCATGGCCGAGTTCGTTGGCGAGTTCCTCAAGGACCGTGACGGGAGTGTGCGGCGAGAGTCGGAAGCGCCAGGTGGGCCGGTCGATGCTGGTGCCGGCCCAGGCGGTCCAGCCCGGCAGGCTGTCGGCGGTCCTGGTGGTGCGGGCGTCGAAGCGCAGGCCGGCGCCGTCGCCGTTGGGCGGTGTCCACTGGATGCCCCAGGTGTAGCTCGTCTGCTGCCAGCCCGCTTCCAGCAAGGTGGAGGCTGCCGTGGCCAGGGCTGGTTCGGAGCCTGTGGCGCGGGCGTGTTCGGGCCCGTTGCTCTCGGGCCCGGGGCGGTGCGCGTCCGGGGAAGCGAGGGTGTCGAGCAGGATACGGACGAGGGCCGCGGGCGTCCGGGCACTGGCGGTGGCGTGCCAGAGGCGGTCACCGACGGGGGAGTCGTAGGCGGCGAAGGCCCAGGCCGTGTCCTTGGGGGCGGCTTCGTGGGTGAACTGGGCGCGCCGGGTGAGGGATTTGTAGGTTCCCCCGTTCCGTGTCCAATTGGTCACGAGTGACCAGCGGTTATGCGTGAGCGGGGAGCGGGCGAGAGCCGAGGTTTTCCGTCTCTGGTGTCCAATGGGGGCCGTGCGTGCGTCGGGGAT
>NZ_JAFIQY010000012.1 GCF_022271435.1 Streptomyces monomycini
ACACGTTCTTGTCGCAGGCCGGTGACCACGCCAGCGGTTTTCAGATCTACTACTCCAAGACCTATGACAAGTGGGTCTTCAACCGTCACGCCGCCGATACCGACGACACGAAAATCGTCCGCGCCATGAGCAATGCCTCAGCCAGGTCCGGCGAATGGACGCATCTGACAGGTACGTACGACGCTTCCCAGCAGACGGTCTCGCTGGCTGTGAACGGCCAGCTTCAGCAGACGGTGAAGTTCACGACCCCGTGGCAGGCCAAGGGCGGCCTGCAGATCGGCCGGCTCTTCTACAAGAGCTCCTGGCAGGAGTACGCCGCCGGGACCATCGACGACATCCGTATCTCGGGGGAAGGCCCCACTGCCCACTGCTCTCCGACGCAAACGGTCGGGCACCGCGGCGCTCCCCAGCTCGCGCCGGAGAACACCGTCGCGTCCCTGGAGGCGGCGGTCGATCACGGCGCGGACTGGGTGGAAACCGATGTGCAGTTCACCAAGGACGGCCGGCCCGTCATCATGCACGACGACACCGTGGAGAGGACGACCGACGGCAAAGGACGCGTCGATCAGCTCACGGCTGAGGAAATCGCCAAGCTGACCGTGAAGGGCGGCGGACGCGTTCCCACGCTCGAACAGGTACTGGCTTCGCCCAAGGTCAGGTCCGCGCGGCTCCTTTTGGAATTCAAGGGGCCCCAGCCATCGGCAGACCTTGACCGCGCACTCGGGCTCGTCGTCGAAGCCGGCATGGCCGAGCGCACCATGGTGCAGTCGTTCGACGAGGGCATCGTGCGCCACGCGGCCGCCTCTCCCCACACATTCAAGGTCGCACTGCTGCGCTCCAAGCTCGACGCGGATCCCGTGGCGACCGCCCGCGCATTCAATCTCAGCGCCTACGCAGTGGGCTTCAAGGGACTCTCGGCCCGGCCGGGCGTGGTGAATCAGCTCAGGGCCGCCGGTGTCGGGACGTTCGTCTGGACGGTCGACCGTGAAAGCGAATGGAAGTCGGCCACGTCGTGGGGGATCGACGGAATGATCACCAACCGTCCGGACGAGTTCCTCAAGTGGCGGCAGGGCTACTGCGCCGCGAAGTGACCTCTCGGCACATTCTCCGGCAGGCAGGAATTCCTGGCCGGCCTGCCGGGACCAGAAGGCACCTCAACCCTCTCGTGGGATGAAGGAGAAGACATTGGCAACCAGATACAGACGCGCGCCCAGATGGCGCGGCGTCGTGGCCGCGGTCATGGGCCTGACCCTGGCCGCCGGAATGGACGCACCGTCGGCCGCAGCCGCTGACACACCGGTGTACGGCCGGTCGGACGTCCTGGAGGCATGGAGAGTCGGCGGCCCCGGAGTACGCCAGGCCGCCGCAACCGCATTGCAGGGCTCGGACGAAGACATCCGTACCTTCATGGCCAAGGACCTCCCGGCCCTTGAGGAACAGGATCTGCGCGTCCAGGTCGCACAGATCATGGCCATCGGCGGTCCGGGAGTGAGCGAAGCCGCCAACATCGCACTGGACGGCGGGGTCAAGGAGCTCCAGGATTTCCTGGACGACGGAATTGTCCAGCCGTACGACGACGACCTGCGCGTCCGTGTCTCGCAGATCATGGCCGCCGGCGGCCCGGGCGTGCAGGAGGCGGCGGGCAAGTCGCTGGACGGCACTCCTGAAGACTGGCGCAAGTTCATCAGCCAGGGGCAGCTCAAGCCGGCCGAGGACGACAACCGCGTCCAGGTTTCCCAGCTGATGGTGGCGGGCGGCCCGAATGTGCAGAAGCTCGCCCAGCAGGCCTTGGACGGTTCCGCCGAAGACATCCAGGATTTCCTGGACCACGGGTGGCAGGTCGCTGCCGCGCGTGACCAGGAGAAGCTGTCCGTATCCCAGTTGGCGCAGCTCGCCGACAAGGCCCAGAAGCGGGCCAAGCAGTTGACCGAGAAGGCCAAGGAGGAAGCGGCCAAGGCCGAGAAGGCCACGGCCCGGGCCAAGGCGGCAGCGGAAGAAGCAGCCCGTCAGGCCAAGGAGGCCAAGTCCTCGGCGCAGGAGGCCGCCGCTGCTGCCCGCAGAGCGGCCGCCGCGGCCGACCGGGCGGCGCAGTCGGCTCGTACGGCGGTGTCCGCGGCCGCGGGCGCCAACCGGGCAGCACGGGTGGCTTCCAGCGCTGCGGCCCAGGCGGCCTATGCCGCCAGCCGGGCAGGCAACGCAGCGGCTTCGGCCAGATCGGCCGCTGCGGCGGCCGCCGGTGATGCCAACCGCGCCAAGGAGGCCCGTAAAGCAGCGGAGGTCTCCCGCGAAGCAGCTGCGGGAGCCAAGAAGGCAGCCGTTGCCGCAGACCACGCCGGCGAAGCGGCAGAGAACGCTGCGGTCGCGGCGGGGGCCGCGGCCCGGTCGGGCGTCAATGCCGCTGCGGCCGCCGCGGCAGCGGCCGAGGCGGGCCAGTGGGCGGGCCAGGCTGGCGGCAAGGCCGAGGAGGCAAGGTCCGCGGCAGCCAGGGCCAAGCGGCTGGCCGACAAAGCCACGCGTGCGGCCAACGCCGCAGAGGCCAACGCCCGTGACGCCGCCAAGGCCGCACGGCAGTCACGGGACGCCGCCAATGACGCCGCGCGGCATGCCGAGGCAGCGGCCAAGGCAGCGGAGAAAGCCGCGGACGAGGCCGGCAAGGCGGTGAACGCGGCCAAGCAGGCCAAGGAAGCAGCCGACGCCGCGACGACGGCGGCCAACAACGCGCAGACTGCCGCGAAGCAGGCGAAGAACGTGGCCGCGCTGGCGCGCAAGGCCGACGCCGAGCGGCTGGCCGAACAAGAGGACGAGAACATCCTCGCGGCCGAAGAGGCCAAGAAGGCCCATGACACCGAGGTCGCCGCTGCCGAATGGGAGGCCGGGCGGATCCACCAGCTCAATGCCGAGACGCAAGAGCTGCGCAAGGAGGCCGAAGCCGCCACCGACCCGAAGGTCGCCGCGGCCAAGGGGCGGCACCTCGCGGTCAACCTCCTCAACTCCGGTGGGACCTGGGTCCGCAGCAATGCCGAGATGGCGCTGGAGGGCACCGACGCGGATGTGTCCGAGTTCGTACGCGCCGGGCTGACGGTCGCCCTGGAGCAGGACGACCGCGCCAGCGTGGCGCACATCGCGGCCACCGCCGAGAAGCCCGAGCAGCGGCAGGCTGCCGTGGCCGTGGTGGACAAGCCGATCGACCAGGTGCGGGAGTTCCTGCGTACCCGGGCCTACCCGGGCAAGGAACACGACGACCGCATCACGGTCTCTCAGCTCATGACCACAGGCGGTCCGGGCGTGCAGGCCGCCGCCAACAAGGCACTGGACGGCACCGCGGACGACCTGTACCGGTTCCTGATGGCCGGTCAGTACGAGGCCCGTGAAGCAGACGACCGCGTCGCCGCCGCGCAGGCCATGGCCAACGGCGGTCCCGAGACCAAGTCGGCGGCCCAGGCGGCCTTGTCGGGCCCTGCGTCGGGACTGCGGTCCTTCTTGCAGGTCGGCCTGTACAAGGCGCAGCAGCGCGATGCCAACGCGGCCGCCCACATCGCCGAGATCGACACGCTGCTGGCGGCTGCCGACCGGTCGGCAGCCCTTGCGCACAAGGACGCGGCCGAGGCTCAGCGGGTGGCGGCGCATGCCCGCAACGAGGCCGCCGAGGCCATCAAGTGGAAGAACGCGGCGAAGAAGTCCTCCGACGACGCGGCCATGTACGCCCAGCAGGCCGACAAGTCGGCCGACCAGGCAGAGGAGTCGTCCAAGCGGGCCGCCGCGTCCGCCAAGACGGCCCGCAACGCCGCCGCGGCCGCACAAAAGGACGCACGGGCCGCGGAGCAGTCCGCACAGCAGGCCCAGCATTCCGCGGTTCGCGCCTCGCACTACTCGTCGCAGGCGCACACCTCCGCCTATCAGGCGCGCAACTCCGCCGCGGCCGCCGACCAGGACGCTCTCGCGGCTGCCAAGGCGTCCACCGAGGCATTGAAGATCGCGGCTGACAAGCTGGTCGAGGAGCTCAAGGCCCAGATACGGGAAGAGGCACTCAAGCCCAGTAAGCCGATCTCGGACAAGGAGCTTCGTGCTTCCCTGGAAAAGCGGCTTTTCACATGGCGCCGCGAAGCCTGGGGGAACGGTGACCTGAAGCCGGGTGAGACGGTCCTGGTCTGCGGTGGTGACGGGGCCGGCGGCATGGGCTGCATCACGACCACCTATCTGGACCGTTTGATCGCCTGGTACATAGGTGCCGACGAAATCGAGCACTGCCTCCAGACGAAGTCCGCCAAGTGCCTTCCCGACCTCGCGATGAGCGCTCTCAAGGTGAAGGCGCTGAAGGGGCTCAAGAAGAGATGCCGGCCCAACAGCTTCGTCCCGGGCACCCGCGTCCTGATGGCCGGTCACCAAACCAAGCCGATTGAAGACGTCCGCATCGGCGACCGGGTGATCGCAACAGACCCGCAGACCGGCCGCACCGAGGCGAAGGCCGTCCAGGACACCATCACCGGCAGCGGCGAGAAGAACCTCGTCAGCATCACCGTCCCCCGTTCCGGCGCTCAGTCCGGCGGCACCGTCGTCGCCACCGACAAGCACCGCTTCTGGGAGACCGGCGGCAACGGCGCATGGCTCGACGCCGCAGAGCTGAAGCCCGGAATGAAGCTGCTCAGCAGCTCCGGGGCGTCGGTGCCGGTCAACGCCATCAAGACGTGGACTGTGCCCGGCCAGCGGGTCCACAACCTGACAGTCGCCGATCTGCACACCTACTACGTGGTCGCCGGCGACCAGCCTGTCCTCGTCCACAACGACAACAACTGGTGCGACGAAGACCTCAAGGCGATGGAGGAGTGGGACAAGGGGCGAAGCAGTAGCGTTGAAGAGAGCGCCAGGTACCACATCGGCAAGCACGGCAAGGGGCGAACCTTCGCCGAATACACGAAGGAGGCCAAGGCCCTCTGGGACAAGACACCGGCCAAGGACCGCATTCGCGTCGAGGTGGGGCACGGCAAGAAGGGCTGGAAAATCAAGGGTGGCCTGTGGAGTGGTGAAGGCATTTACACCGACGACGGGAAGATCGTGACATGGTGGGACTGACGGGCAGCTCCGACTTCCGGCATGCCTACCGGGCATTTCGCGCCATGCCCTACCCTGACCGCCCGAAACCCGGAAAGCTGCAGGATCTGGGTTCCGACCTGCTCGACATCGACTATCAGATCGCGGGCTATGCGGGCCAGGTCGACAGCGGCGACCTGAGCGCTTCGGACATCCCGGATCTGGACGAGCACGCCCGCGCGGTCAAGAATCTCCTGAGCGCATTCGCTTCGGTGAGCACCACGACGGACGAAGAACTGCAAGTCAAGCAGAAGTTCCATGCCTACGTCGCGACGCTGGACCGGATGATGGTCGCACTGCAACGGCTGGCCGCCGACTGATGGTGCAGGGCTTCGAGGGGAGCGTCGGCCGACGGGGGTACGCATCCCTGGGTCGGCACTCACCGGTGGTGTCCTCGTAAGGGCTGAGCGTTCTCGGCGGGTGGTCACAGGTAAGCCTGTGGCCACCCGCTGTCGTGTTGCCCAGCCCGGCTGAGGCCGGCCGCTGTCACCGTCACACGTACCGAGCCAGGCGTCGGCTGACCGCGCGTCGACGGACGGTGGGAGGGGAACAGGCCGCCGACACCGCTGTGGCCAGCCTGCGTACGGAAACCGGACGCGCTCGCCACGACAAGGAGCTGCACGACTCAGTCGGTGAGCCGTCCACCCGCAGCGACGACTTCCGCACCCGCCGGAGCGCCCACCACGGCACCGGCACCAAACGCTTCGACCACCCCGCCGTCGTGATCTCGCCCTCGCCGTGAACGGTCCCCCGCCGAGCCCTCTCGGTGACCGCGACAGGTACGGGGAAGCCGGGCATGCGCGCGGGCGTTGTGCTGCGGTATGAGTTTGCGATTCTCACTGATGGGCCCGGTACGTGCCTGGCGCGACGAAGAGGAGATCGGGCCGGGGCCGCGCCAGCAGCGGGCGGTGCTGGCGGCGTTGTTGCTCAACAATGGCATCCGGCTGAGCAGCAACCAGTTGATCGGCATGGTCTGGGACGACCCGAACCCGAGCGCGGTGATGGCGTTGCGGACGTATATGTACAAGATCCGTAAGGCGCTTCCTGAGCTGGATCTGAAGTCCAGGGCCGGCGGGTACACGGTCCGCGCGGAGATCGTCGACGACGGCGACGGCGAGCCCCTGGAGGGCCTCCGGAGCGCTTACTTCGACGCGCAGCGGGTGCGGCTCGGCGACCACCGGCTCGAGGTGCGGGAGGACCGCCTCGCGCGCGAGCTGGACGTGCTGGAGTTGCAGAAGCACGTGGCCGCCTTCCCGCTCAGGGAGCGACCGCGGGCCCTCCTGATGTGCGCGCTCTACCCGGAGGACCGGCAGGGTGAGGCACTGGACCACTTCATCACGCAGCCCACGGCCTGTCCCGCACCACCCTGGGCCACCAGCGCCTGCACATCGCCGTCGCCTCCGACCACCCCCTCGCCGCCCGCACCACCGTGACCCTCCCCGAACTCGCCGACGAGCCCTTCATGGTCTGGGGCCCCCGGCCATTCCGCCTACACCGACCTCCTCATCGGCCACTGCCGCCAGGCCGGCTTCGAACCCCGTACCGAACGCACCGACCGGCAGGGCACACCCCCGGTCACCGCCGTCATCGGCACCCGCCACATCGCCTTCGTCACCACGGCACCGAGCCCCGCCGCGGGCGGCAAGGCGCACATTCTCCGTCTCGAATCACCGGTGTACGCCCCTCGCCACGCGCTCTACCCGCCCCGGACCACCTGCCCCCCGTGACACCGTTCTCACCCACGCGCAGGTGTGAGCACGAACCGGCCCGCGAGCCGCGTGGCCCGCCGTCCGCTGCGCCGGCGAGGCGGTTGGAAGGCGTGCGAAGAGGGAATGGACGCCGTCATTCCTCAGCGCCACGCGTCCAGGGGCCGTCAGGAAGGCCCGGTTCCGCTGATCTCCGGGTGATTTCCTCTGCGAGGTCTTTCCGGGCCGATTCGAGGGACCCTGTCATCCAGTAGCTGTCCGGCAGGTCCAACCCCACGTACTTGCCTTCCCCGTCAAGATCGCCATCCGGTCGATAGAGGCGGACTATCGGCGTCGGGAGCTCGTCGGCGAACTTGGGAGGATCCCATCCCACGACCCGGCCGAGGTAGGTCTCCCCCTCGTCACCCAGGGCTGCGTAGTACAGCAGGTAGTGCGCCGGGTCGACGTAAAACGGAGCAGCGCTGTGAATCCATTGCCGGCCGTGCGGCTGCGGCCAAGATCCAGCGGACGAGGCTTCCCGCCACGCATTCTCCACGTCCTGAACCGTCTGGCCCATCCAATATCTCTCAGTCCGGATTCCCAGAGATACATACTCGGGCAGACCTTCTTTCCCCTCCTGATCGAAAAATCGTACGACCGGCTCGATAGCAGGGGTGATGACTCCACTGGACGCCCGGTAGAAGGCGACAACCCGTCCTGTCTGCAGTTGCCCGCCCCTGTCCTCGCCGTAGAAGAACCGGCCGGATCTGTAGTACTTGTCGGTGATGTCTTCGTAGTGCGGCCAGTGCTCGTACTGCTCGTTCCGATAGTCGATCAAGAACCCTCCCCAGGGTCTCGACAAGTCACAGAGCCTACTACCTACCTTTCCGGTATGCCGAGCCGTCGCTGCTATCGATCTTCGGTGGATAGGGGCACAGGGCTCCGACGCCGTGATCACACCAACACGGCAAGACCATCTCATTCGGGACCAGCGCTTACGGGGCAGCCTTCAGGCGGATGGATCGTGAAGGGGATCGGGAAGGGGAAGGGGAATCGGGACGAGGGTGATGGAGCGCGACGAGTCGGCGAATTCATAGGAATTCGGGGAGAGCGGCGCGGCGCCGGACCACGTCGTCCTCCGCAGACCGGCCGACGGCGGGACAGGAAAGGGCGGAACAGGAAAGTAGAGGGCAGGAAAGAGCAGATCCGGAAAGGAAAGGGCAGGGGCGCCGCCGGATGCCGTCAGCGATCCTGGGTGACGAGCCTGTCCAGCGTCCGCCGCTGGTGGCGGTGGCGGCGGCCGATTGTCTCGTAGCCGCGAGCCGGCACAGCGTGGTCGGGACGCCGGCCCAGGGCCCTGTACGGCCCGTCGGGGCGGAGCACGCCGACCGGTCTGACTGGTGAACTGAGGATCATGCACGCACAGCATCCGGGGCCTCGGGCAGGGGCCGGGGTGAGAGCTGGCCGTCATCAGCCGGGCGGGAGCAGGCCGACTGATGTCCCGCTCGGGCGGTTGCGGGCCGACACCGCCAGTCATGAAGCGGTCCCACCGACCCATGCCCTCCGACCGCAACCGCGCCGGACCCGGACGAAGCAGGCGGCCCGGCCTTCGAGCGGACGGCGTGAAGGGTGTCTGGGCAGCCCTGTCCCGGGCAGCCGTTTGCCGGCGCGGTGCGGCTCAAGCGTCCTGGCCGCCTCCGCCGCGAAGGTGCGCCGAGGTGACTGTTCCGGCGGCCGGTGCTCGCTCAGTTGGAGCGGGGCCAGGTGGCCCAGGGTGGGGTGGAAGCCGGTGGCGTAGAGGATGGCGTCGGCGTCGATTCTGGTCACGCCGTCGTCTCGTGCGCCGTCCAGCCGGCAGACGCCGGTTTCGGTGATGCGGTTGAACATGGGGTGGCGGACCAGGGCGCCTTGTGAAGACTTCCTGGCCGGGGAAGCGCGGCCAGAAGGGCCGGTCCCAGGTGCCGGTCGCGTTGACCAGGGCCCGGGTGGCGTACGTCCCTTCCGAGGTCTCCAGCAGGAGCGGGCCGTCCGCGCCGTCGCGTACGGTCCGGACGTCCACCGGCCGGTGCACCCGCAGCCCGAAGGTCCGCTCGTACGTGCCGAAGTACGCGCCGATCACCTTGGAGGACGGCCGGTCCGGGTCGGCGCCGGTCAGCTCCATACCGGGCAGCGCGTGCATCCCGTGGACCTTCCCGTACGTCAGGGTGGGCCAGCGGAACGGCCACGCGCCGCCCGGCCGCGGCGCGTGGTCCAGCACGACGAAGTCCCGGTCCGGCTCGTACCCCGCCCGCCGCAGGTGGAAGGCGGCGGCCAGGCCGGCCTGGCCGGCTCCGGCCACGACGACCTCGGTCTCCCGCACCCCGATGTTGTTCATGTTTCTACCAGTCAGGGTGGGGGTGAAAATCTTCCGCGGCCCCGCAGACCCTTACGCCTTCAGTCCCCGCCCCTTCAGCCCCCGCCCCTTCAACGTCCTCCCGCGACCAGCAGCGGCGCCGCCCCCGGGGCGGAGGCCGGACGCCCGCCGGCCGCCGGACCACCGGGCCGGTCGAGGACACCGGGCAGCAGCCCCCGGGCGGCCAGCTCGGGCCGTACCCCCTCACCGAACCAGTACGCCTCCTCCAGATGCGGATAGCCGGACAGGACGAAGTGCTCGATGCCGAGCGCGTGGTACTCCTCGATCCGGTCGGCCACCTCCGTATGGCTGCCGACCAGCGCCGTTCCCGCCCCGCCGCGCACCAGGCCCACCCCGGCCCAGAGGTTCGGGGAGATCTCCAGCTTGTCGCGGGAACCGCCGTGCAGGGCCAGCATCCGCTGCTGGCCCACCGACTCGCTCTTGCCCAGCGCCTGTTGCGCTGCGGCCACGGTGTCCGCGTCCAGGTCGCCCAGCAGCCGGTCCGCAGTGGCCCATGCCTCCTTCGCCGAATCGCGCGAGACGGTGTGCAGCCGGATGCCGAAGCGCACCGTACGGCCTTCCCGCGCGGCGAGCCCCGAGATCCAGTCGATCTTCTGCTTGACCTGCTCGGGCGGCTCGCCCCAGGTGAGGTACACATCGACGTTGCGGGCGGCGACCGGCCCGGCGGCCGCCGACGAACCGCCGAAGAAGATCTCCGGCAGCGGGTCCGGCGGCAGCGCGGTCAGGCCGCCCTCCACCTGGTAGTGCTCCCCGTGGAAGTCGAACGGGGCGCCACCCCACACACCCCGTACCACCTGCAAGAACTCGTCCGTACGGGCATAGCGCCGATCGTGGTCCAGCGCGTCACCGAAGCGCCGCTGCTCGGTGGAGTCGCCGCCGGTCACCACGTTCAGCAGCAGCCGGCCCCCGGAAATCCGCTGGTACGTGGCGGCCATCTGCGCCGCCAGCACCGGCGAGATCACCCCGGGCCGGAAGGCCACCAGGAACTTCAGCCGGTCGGTGACCTGGGTGAGCGCGGTGGTGGTCAGCCAGGCGTCCTCGCACCACGTTCCGGTCGGTGTGAGGACCGCCTCGAAGCCCAGCTGCTCGGCGGCCTTGGCGATCTGCGCCAGGTAGTCGATGTCGGGTGCCCGTACGCCGCTGACCGGGGTGATGCGGTCGCGCCGGACGCCGCCGTCGGTGTACGCGTGCCGGTCGACGAGGGTGCGCCCGTCGCCGCCGGTCGGCAGGAACCAATGAAGATGCACGGTCACGGTGTTCAGCCGGCCTTTCCTGGAGAGCTGTCGGTGTGCGGAGGGCCGCCGGCGCCCGGGGGACTGCCGGTGCCCGCGGAGTCGTAGGTACGCGGAGCCGTGCTCGAAGGCGGCAGGCTGCCGTTGAATCGGGTGTCGACGAAGGAGGAGAAGTCGACGCGGCCGGGGATCAGCCGGAGCGCGGCGAAGGTGTCGGCGATCTGCTGCTCGGATGCGACGGCCGGCGGGTCCAGGGCCACCGTCACCGCCGTACCCCGCGTCCGTTTGACTGCCGCCAGTGCCACGTCCCGGGGCAGGCCGGTCTCCGCGGCCCACGCCTTCGCCCAGGCGTCCGGGTGCCCGTGGACCCAGTCCTGCGCCCGCCGCAGCCGGTCGACGTAGTCCTTGAGCGCCGCCGCTTTCTCGGGATCGTCCAGGGCGGCGGGCGCGGCGACCTGGAAGCTGAGACCGTTGACGACACCTTCGCCGGTGGTCAGGATCCGCGCGTCGGTCTGGTCGAGAGCCTGCGAGGTGTACGGGTCCCACACCGCCCAGGCGTCCACCCGGCCGCGGCTGAACGCGGCCAGCGCGTCGGCCGGCTGGAGGTGGTTCAGCGTCACGTCCTGCGGCGTCAGCCCGGCCTTCTTCAGGGAGGCCACGAGCTGGTAGTGCGCGGAGCTGCCCTGCGCCACCGCGATGGACTTCCCCTTCAGCTGCGCGGGCCGGGTGAGCGGGGAGTCCTTCTTCACCAGCACCGTCTCGCCCGCGGACGAGCCGTGCGTCGCCGCGATCACCTTGAATTTCGAGTGCGCGGCCGCGGCGAAGACGGGCGGCGTGTTGCCGACCCCGCCGACGTCCACGGCCCCGGCGTTGACCGCCTCCAGCAGGGGCGGGCCGGAGGTGAAGGTCGACCACTGGATGCGGTAGGGGAGGTCTTCGAGTTCCCCGGCCGCCCGCATAACGGCCTCGGAACCGCCCTTCTGATCACCGACGTTGAGGGTCACCGACCCCTTGCCGTCCGTCCCGCCTCGGGCTCCGCCGCTCTCCGAACCGTTCGCCCGGGACGTCCCGCCGCACGCGGTGAGCGTCAGGAGGAGGGGGAGCAGGAGGGAGGTCGTCCGGTGTTTCCGGGAGGTTCGGGAGCGATGCCACGGGGTGGCTGGGGAGTCGTGCACTGAAGCGGGCGGGTGGTGCGGCCGGTTACGCGCATGGATGCGAGGTCCGTTGCGTAGCTTCATGTCCTCCGCCGCCTGCGAAGCCTCACTGCCCGACAGCACTGTGCACCCCCTCCACACCCAAGCGGTCCAGCAACTGTGCGCGTAGGTCGGCGAACCGGGGGTCGGCGATGTCGCGCGGGCGGGGCAGGTCGATCTCGTTCTCGTACGCGATCACACCGTTCTCCATCACCAGCGCGCGGTCGGCCAGCAGCAGCGCCTCGTCCACGTCATGCGTGACCAGCAGCACCGCGCAGCCGCGCTCCTGCCACAGTTCGGCCACCAGCTTCTGCGCCTTGATGCGCGTCAGCGCGTCCAGCGCACCGAACGGCTCGTCCAGCAGCAGCAGGTCGGGTTCGCGTACCAGCGCGCGGGCCAGTGACGCCCGCTGAGCCTCACCGCCGGACAGCGTCTTGGGCCAGGCATCCGCACGGTGCCCGAGACCCACCTCGGCCAAGGCCCGCTCCGCCAGCCCCCGTTCCGGTCTGCCCGGCAACCCGAGCAGCACATTGCGCCACACCCGCTTCCATGGCATCAGCCGGGGCGCCTGGAAAGCGACGGCCTTGCGCCGTGGTACCAGCACCTGGCCCTCGACCTCCCGGTCCAGCCCGGCCAGTACCCGCAGCAGCGTCGACTTGCCGCAGCCGCTGCGCCCGAGCAGCGCGACGAACTCGCCCGGCGCCACGTCCAGCCGCAGCCCGTCGATGACGGCCCGGCCACCGAACGCCCGGCCGAGCCCCCGCACCCGTACAGCAGCGCCATCCAGCACTCTCGCCGCTTCCGGCGCGGGCCCCGTAACTGTCTCCGTCACCGGCCGGTGAACGTCGGTCGCCATTGCAGCAGCAGCCTTTCGAGAGTGCGGACGATGAAGTCGGCGAGCAGCCCGAGGGCCGCGTACACCACCAGGCAGACCACGATCACGTCGGTGCGGAAGAACTCCCTGGCCTGGTTCATCAGGAACCCGAGGCCGTCGTCGGCGTTGACCTGCTCACCGAAGACGAGCGCCAGCCAGGCGGTGGCGAGCGAATAACGCAGCCCCGTCAAGGCACCCGGCAACGCCCCCGGCAGTACGACGTGCCGGATCAGCCCCCAACGCCCGAGTCCCAGGGAGGTACCGGCCTCCACCAACTGCGCGTCCACGCCGCGAATCCCGGCGTACACATTCAGATACAGGTGAAAAGCCACACCGAGCGAGATCAGCGCGATCTTCGGCGCCTCGCCGATGCCCAGCCAGATGATGAACAGCGGGATGACCCCCACCCACGGCACGGACCGCAGCATCTGCACCACGGGATCCACCAGGTCCTCACCCAGCCGCGACAGCCCGGACGCCAGCGCCAGCAGCACCCCGGCGAGCACGCCGATCACGAGCCCGACGGCGACACGTTGCAGTGACACGAACATCGCCGACGGCAACGTCCCGTCCGACACCAGCGTCCAGGCCGTACGGGCGATGCTCCCGGGCGAGGCGAGGATGTCGCTCTCCAGCGCCCCGCTCGCACTCAGCACCTGCCACAGCGCGAGCAGGAACACCGGCACCACGGCCCGGCGCAGCCAGCGCGGTGCGCTTCGGTGGCCTGCCGACACGGGTACGACAGGGACGAGTTCCGGCCCGGTACGCGGCCCGGCCGTCGGCGACACCGGCGTCCGCGGCGCCACCGGCCGCTCGGCGCGCGGCGGCGCGGCACCGGCCGGCGCGGCCTGATCAACAGTCATGAACACTCCAAGTCAGAGGCGGCAGCTCACCCCTTCCGCGCCGCGTACCGCGGGAGCACGGCACCGGGTACGCGGCACGGCTGCGCCGAACCGAACCCATGAAGGGAAAGGGATGCGCCAAGAACACGCCGGAGCACGCAGCTCAGGCGTCGAAAACCGTCAGGAAACGCCGCCCGATCAGCGGCACGAGTGGCACCGGCGACCTGGGGTACGCCGACGGAGCGCCGGGACGTCAGCGACGTGAAGACATCAACAGCCGCGGCGACACGCGGAGGACGCCACCCGCAGCAGGTCGATGTGACCGCGCGTGGTGAGCCGGGCTGACGTAGGCATGGCGCTGAACGTAGCGGCGCGCCTGAAGAAGGGTCAAACAGCGTCTCGCCTGCTGGACCATTGTTGCGCGGGCGTTGCGCGCGGGTCGGGCGGCCGGCGTGCCGCGATTCGTATGTCCGATCTGAGAGGATCGGCATATGGCTGCTAGTTTCACGACGCGAGAGATCGACGTCAGGACCGGTTCGCAAGAGGTGGTCCACGACCTGACCCGGGAGTGCGCGTCCTTCCTGCGGGAGGTCGCCGACGGCCGGGACGGTCTGCTCAATGTTTTTGTACCGCACGCAACTATGGGTGTGGCCCTGATCGAGACGGGCGCGGGCAGCGACGACGACCTGCTGGCCGCGCTGCAGGACCTGCTCCCGGCGGACGACCGGTGGCGCCACCAGCACGGAAGCCGCGGCCACGGCCGGGACCACGTGCTGCCCGCACTCGTACCGCCGCACGCCACGCTTCCCGTCGTCAGCGGCGAGCTGGCGCTCGGCACCTGGCAGTCCGTCTGCCTGGTGGACACGAACGGGGACAATCCGAACCGTATGGTCCGGCTGAGTTTTCTCGGATAGGACGCGGCCGGTTCAGCCCTTGTCCAGAGCGGCTACCAGACTGGCCACGATGACGGTGTTGAAGACGAAGGCGACGACCGCGTTGGCCGCTACCGTCCGTCGCATTTCCCGTGAGGTGACGTTCACGTCGGTCGTGCCGAATGTCGTCATGACCGACAGGGCGAAATAGACATAGTCGGCCCAGGCCACGGGCTCTGCGCCGGGGAATTCCAGCCCGCGCTGGTTCTCCAACAGGTCGTCGGCGTGAAAGGCGACCGCGAAGGACGCCATCACACAGACCCAGGCGTCGGCGACGAGGACGAGCGCCACCGCGACACGGGGAGCCAGCGGGAGCGACGACGCGACGTACCCGGGGCGCCACACCACCGACACCGCGAGGGCGGCGGCCGCGATGGAGATCGACACCCCGGGCCCGGGCGCGGTCCCCAGCACGTACCGCTGGACGACCGTGCCGCGGGCCGTGCGTCGCGCCCAGAGACGGATCCGCTCCGGGCCGGCCGTCGAAAAAGCGATCAGTGTGGCGACGAGATAACTGGAGAGATAGGCGAACAGCGCGAATACGCCGATGTCCGCTGCTGATACCTGCATGATGCTGTCGTCGACCGCGAAGACCAGAACTGCCGCCGTGCAGGCCGAAATGGCGAAACTCCAGGTTGCCCGACGGCGTTCGGAGAGCCAGGAATGTGCCAACAAGCTCCTCCATACATGTGCGCGTCCGCCTTCCCGGAGCAGCAGAAGTGTAAATGCAGCGGTGCCGTTTTTCGGGCAGGCGCCCGGGAGTCCGCGGAGGCTCCTCGGCGAGAGTCCGCGGAGGCTTCTCGGCGGTGGCGGCGGACTCGTCCTGCCAGGTCGCGAGGTCGTGCTGAAGACCGCGGATCTTGACCAGCTGACGTTCGATCGCGTCGCGGCCCAAGGCCAGATGCTGGGGGAGCTCGTCCCCACTGGTGATCTCGTAGCTCAGGGCGGCGCCCTTGACCGGGTCACCGAGCTGGGTGTGGTTGGCGGTGTCGATCCAGTCCAGGGTGGTGTGGGCGGGTGTGCCGTCGTAGGCGGTGTGGCGCCGGCCCGCGGTCGACACGGGGAACTGGTGTCGGGGAAGTCGGTGCGGAAGACGCCAGGCTCCACGACGCACGCTCCCCGCGGCCGAGCGGAACCAGGCCCGCTTCGTCTTCCTCGACCCGCACGCGCGCGAGCTGTGCCGGGACTGGACCCGCGTCGCTCGGCTGCAACGGCCACGGCCTCGCCCAGACCCCCTACCTCGGCACGCTGCTCGCCGACCGGCTCGCGGGCGGGGCCCTCCACGGCGGCCTCGGCGCCGTATGGCGGAAGCGGCCGCGCTTCGCTCCCTCACCGGTCGCCAACGCCCCGGCGCTGCGGGCCGCCTGGGCGCTCGACCGGCTGTCGGACCGGGCGGGGAAGCGATAGCCGTGGCAACACGCACCACGGGACATATCGCGGAGGAATACGGCGGGGGTGAGTGTGCTGGTGCGCCCCGGCCGGGCGCTTACCCGTACGCCAACTCGCTGCTCGTACGGGGCACGAGCGCGTCGCTGGTCATCGACCCGTCACTGTCGCTCGTTGCGGACGCGCCACCCGCGGACCTGGTACTGGTCAGCCACGCGCACGAGGACCACATCGCGGGCCTCGGCGACTACGACGTACCGGTCCACGTCCACAAGCCGACCTCGACACGCTGCGCTCCTGACATTCCTCCGCGAGCCGCCCACCGTCGAAGATATCGCCGAGCACCGGCTGGTCCACCGGCCGCACGTGACAGGGCCGCACGTGCGGCCGGTGGAGCGGCGGACGGCGGTGCGGCATCTTGGCCGTTCCGTATCGGTGTACCGGAAAATCGCCGACGCTAGTGTGCACATCCGGCCCCGTACGGCATGTGTGCCGTGGCGGGCCGGCCGGATGCAGGTGCAGCGCGCAGGGGACGGCGGTGGGGCAGGCGTGGGGCGGCGATTATTCATCGCGCTGGGGAGCGGGCGTTACTGCAACTTGCCCGAGGAGGACCAACTACCGGTCGTGGCCACGGACATCGTGGCCATGACGGAACTGCTGGAAGAATTCGGATACCGGCGCGTCCTCGCCGGACTGGGGGAGTACGACGGTGCCGAACAGATCCGCCGGAAACTGAGTCACTGGTCCAGGGACTGCGAGCTGACGGCCGACGACGTCGTCGTACTGTACTTCGCCGGCCACGGAGTGGTCGAGGACCGGGGGCGCCACTACCTGCTGTGCTGGGACTCCCGGGACGACGATCTGGCCGCGACGGCACTGGCCACCGAGGACGTGGTGCGCATTCTCTGCCAGGGGCCGCTCCGCCGGCTCCTGGTCGTCCTGGACACCTGCGCGGGCGGAGCCGGAGCGGCGGAGGGCGCCGGGGTCGCGCTCCAGACCATCGTGTACCGGCAGAGCGGTGGCGACACCTCGACCGGGCTGTGGTTCCTGGCGTCCGCCCGCCGCAAGGACGTCGCCCAGGAGGGGACGTTCGTATCGGCGTTCCGGGCCGCCGTGGAGACCACGACCGGTCGTACGGGACAGCGGCAGCAGTACCTGGACCTCACCGAGCTGGTCAAGGCGGTCAACGAGCGCCTCGACGCCGACGGCCGGGGGCAGCGCGCGGAGCTGGCGAGCGGGCTGGTCACCGGGCTGGCGCCGTTCCTCCCGAACAGCGGCTTCCGTGAGGACCTGCCGCCGGTCGGTACGGACCTGGAGGTCCAGCGCCGGGTGGCCGGCCACGACCTCACGGAACACTTCGGCCCCCGCTCACGGGGCGTCGAGTTCGAGTCGGAGCAGGGGATCTACTTCAGCGGCCGGGTCCGCGTCCTGTCGCACCTGGTGCGGTGGCTCACCGCAGCCGACGGAGACGGACGTGGACGGGTCGTCACCGGCAGCCCGGGGTGCGGCAAGTCGGCCGTGCTGGGCAGGGTGGTCGCTCTGTCCGACAGCCTCTACCGCGACCGGCTCGACCTCTCGGGCGTCGACCCGACGACGATCGTCCCCGAAGGATGCGTCACGGCCGCCGTGCACGCGCGCCACAAGCGGCTGGAGGAGGTGGTCGAGCGGATCGCCCGCACCCTGGGGGCGGAACCCGGCGGAACGGCGGCCCTGCTCCAGGAACTCACCCGGCGGGGACGGCAGGGCGCGCCGGTCGTCATCGTGGTCGACGCCGTGGACGAGGCCGGCTCGGACACCGCGGCGGACGCGGGCGGGCACGGCGAGCCGCGCCGGATCACCCGGGAACTGCTGCGCCCCATGTCCGAGATCTCCGGCGTACGGCTGCTGGTGGGCACCCGCCACGAACTGGTCACCAGCCTCGGCCCCACGTTCACCGTGCTCGACCTGGACGACCCCGTCTACCGGGCCGACGAGAACGACGTGACCGGCTACGTGACGAAGGTGCTGCTGGCCGCCGAGGAACCCGGGGTGCCGACGCCGTACCGCGAGCGGCAGGAGCTGGCCCGTACGGTCGCCTGTGAGGTGGCGGGCCGGGCCGCCGGTGTGTACCTGTACGCGAGGACCACCGCCCGTACCCTGCGTTCGGACGGTGCCGCGGTGGACGTGTCACGACCGGGCTGGGCCGATGAACTGCCCAGCGAGATCGGGGAGGCTTTCGACGATTACCTCGCCCGCTTCGGCCCCGACGAACCCCGGGTCCGGCGGATGCTGCTGTCGTTGGCCTTCTCCGAAGGGAAGGGGCTGCCTCGCGGACACATCTGGACGACGCTCACCTCCGTCATCTCGGGCGCGCCCTGCACCGAGGAGGACATCACGTGGGTGCTCGACGTGGCCGAGGCATACATCGCGGAGGTGACGGACGATGACCGGCGCTCGGCCTACCGCCTCTACCACAAGGCGCTGGCCGAGCATTTGAGGAGGACCGCTGACCGGTCTTCGGAGGAAATTCAGCGGGCGGTCGTCGATGCGCTGACCGCTACGGTGCCCCGGGCACCCGACGGGGTATCGCCGGACTGGTTCGCGGCTCCGCCGTACGTGCGGCAGCATCTGGCCACGCATGCGGAGGCCGCCGGGCAGCTCGTCACCCTGATCAAGGACCCTGGTTTTCTGCTCGCCAGCGAGTCGCTGGCGTTGCTGCGCGCCCTGACTTCCGTCTCGGTGGACGAGGCGGCGGACGGTCCGCGTCGTATCCGCAGTTCGTACGAGCAGATCGCGCACCGTATGGCGCCCGACCGCGTGTTGAGCCATCGTGCCGCCGAACTCCAGCTCTCGTCACGGCGCTGCGGGGCGGACGCACTTGCCGATCGTATCGACGGCCTCGGTCTGGCACTGCCCTGGTCCACGCGGTGGGCATGGTGGTCGGCCAGCGGGACGCACCGGCTGCTCAACGGGCATACAGGCTGGGTGGGCTGCGTGGCTGTCGGCGCTCTCGACGGACGCCCCATCGCGGTGACGGGCGGACGTGGCAACGACCGGACGGCTCGTGTGTGGGACCTGACCACTCAGCAGCAGATCGGCGAGCCGCTCGCCGTCGGCATCGGCGTCAGTGCGGTCGCGATCGGTGACATCGGCGACTACACCGTCGCTCTGACCGGCGGGCTGGACGGCAGCGTACGGGTCTGGGATCTCTCGGCGGGGCAGGAGTACGGGCAAGGACTGGCGGGTCACACCAACTCCGTCATGGACATCGCGATCACTGGCATCAACGGATGCCCGGTCGCCCTCACAGCGAGTGCGGACGGTACCGCGCGCCTGTGGGACCTGGCGAGCAGACGGCAGCTGGGACGGGATATGACGGCGCACAAGCGCACGGTTCATTCCGCCGCGTTGGGGGAGGTCGGCGGCCGCCCTGTCGCCCTCACCGGAGGAGCGGACAAGCGGGCCTACGTCTGGGACCTCACGACCTTGCTGAGTGGCGGCGAGCCGGAAACGGACGGCGGTTGGCTCACCGGCCACATCGACGAGATCACTGCCGTGGCGATGGGCGAGCGGGACGGGCGTGCGGTGGCGCTGCTCGGTGACGGCAGCGGGATGGTGTCGCTCTGGGACCTGGCGGAGCGTCGGCAGATCGGGGAGCCGGTGGCGGCGCACGTGCACTTCGTCCGGGGCGGCGTCAATGCGGTCGCGGCCGGAGTGCTGAACGGCACTCCGGTGGCGCTCACGAGCGGCAAGGAGGAGGCCAAGCTCTGGGACCTGTGCACCCTGCGGCAGCTCGCCCACCCCCTGCGGGGACACGTCGGCCAGATCCGGAGCAGTGCCTTGTCCGACCGCCCTGACAGTCCGATGGCGGTGACGGTGGGCACGGACCGTACGGCGCGCATCTGGGACCTGACGGCCGACCAGCCGGCCGGCAGCCACACCCACCGGGTGCTCGCGCTGGCCTTCACGGAGTGGTGCGGTCGGCCGTTGGCGATGACCGGCAGCGAGGACGGCACGGCCAGGGCGTGGGACCTGCGCACACGTGATCAGGTGGGCAGGCCCATGGAAGGCCATGCGGGCGCCGTGGAATCGGCGGCTCTGGGAACGGTGAACGGTCGCGTGCTCGCGGTGACGGGCGGCTCCGACAGCACCGTACGGCTGTGGGACGTGCTGAGCGGCGAACAGCTGGGCCCACCGCTCGAAGGCCATACCAACAGTGTGAACTGTCTGGGCCTGACCACAGTGGCGGGCCGGACCGTCCTGATCAGCGGCAGCGGCGACGGAACTCTGCGCGTCTGGGACACCATGACGCACCGGTCATTGCTCGGACCGCTCAGTGGGCACATCGGGTCCGTGACCCATCTGGCGATACGGCAGTGTGGCCGCGGTACCGAGATCGCCGTCGCCACCTCGCTCGACCACGCTTACGTATGGGACCTCACCGACCACGATGGGGAACTGTCCGCGACGATGCGACACCACCTCAGTGCCGAGAAACGGAAAGACACAGTGTTCACCATCGGTGCCGCCTTCCTCGGAGCCCGGCCGGTGGTGTTGTCCACGAATGTGGCAAACACCGTTCGCCTCCACGACATCAGCACGGGCACCCTGGTCGGCACACCCTTCGCAGGTCATGTGAGCACGGTGTGGTCGGGTGTCCTGGGGCGCATCGGTACGCGCGACGTCGTGGCTTCGATGAGTTCCGACGACACTGTCCGGATGTGGGACCCGGAAACCGGTGACGCGCTGGGAGCACCGATCGTCGGCCAAGTGGCCGGCGTCCGGAACCGGACGGCCCCCGGGCTCGTCTTCGGCCGGGACGGTGGGAGACCGTTGGGCATCACCGCGTTCTTCCGCGAGGTGCGGGTGTGGGATCTGAACACCATGCAGCCTGTGGGCGAGCCGCTGTGTGGCGGGCAGATGAGGCTGAAGGCGGTTGCCATCAGCAATACTGCACGAGGACAGACCGTCGTCACTGGTGCCGACAACGGGACGCTACGCACCCATGCCTTGGAGGACGGCCGTGCCGCGGCTCCGCACCTGACCTCCGCCCGGCTGCTCTCCTCCTTGGCGACTGCCGACGTGGACGGCGCGTGCCTCATGGTCAGGTGTGACTTCATGGCCATGGAGGTCTGGAACGTGAGCAGCCGCGAGCTGCTGTGGGAGCAACCGGGCCGCTGGAACCTGGCGCGTATCCACCCGCTCGCCGACCGCACGCTGATCGTGGCCGCTTCCTACGACCGGTCCATCCACATCTGGGACCTGACCACCAAGGCACCCGTCTGCGCTCCCATGAGCGGCCACAGCGCGCAGGTACAAGACATGCGGACGGCCACACTCTCCGGACACGAGATTGCCGCCAGTGCCTCGCTGGACGGCACGGTCCGGCTGTGGAACCTCCGTACGGGCGAGCCGTTCGGAGCGGTCCTGCCTGGTCACCCGTCGGGAGCGCAGGCCGTGGAGATCGGCCAAGTCGACGGGCGTGACGTGGCGCTGACCGGCGCGGGCGACGGACGACTGCGGATGTGGGAGATCGCCACCGGGCGCGCGCTACCGGTGGAAGCGGAGCGTTCTCCGGGCGCGCTCACCACCGTACGACTGTCCACCTTCCACGACCGGCCCACCGCCCTCGTGGCCGACAGCCACGGGCTGGTGCGGGTCTGGGACCTGGACACCTCCGTCTGCTTCGCCGAGGCCGACTTGGGAGGCGGCATCAACGACCTCGCCATGACCGACGACGGACAGGTGTTCTTCGCCACGGACATGGGCCTGGCCGCCTTGTCCTTCCTCCGGGCGACGGACGGCCGGCCAGAGGAGCGCCCATGAGCCGCATAGTCCTGGTCCACGGCATCGGCCAGCAGGTCAGCGGCGGGCACTCGCTGGCCGACAGCTGGTACCCCTGCCTCGCCGACGGCCTCGCCCTGAACGGTGCCCGGGTGGACCGGGCGGAAGTGACCATGGCGTTCTACGGTGACCTCTTCCGCCCCGCCGGGCACCGTGGCGTCGGCGTGCCGGACCTGGACGCCTCCGATGTCACCGACGACCTGGAGCGCGCGATGCTGCTGGCGTGGTGGGAACAGGCCGCCCGCCAGGAGGCAGGTGTCGAAGGGCCGGGCGACCGTACGCGGCTGAGAACCCCGTACGTCGTCCAGCGGGCCCTGAACGCCCTCAGCCACTCGTCCTTCTTCGCCGGGCTGAGCGAACGGCTGATGATTGCCGGCGTCCGCCAGGTGCGGAGCTACCTCACGGATTCGGCGGTACGGCGGCAGGTGCAGAGCCGGATGACCGCCGCGGTGACCGACCGGACCCGGGTGATCGTGGCCCATTCACTCGGTTCGGTGGTGGCCTACGAGTGGCTGTGCGCCCACCCTGAGCGGCGTGACCTCACCCTGGTGACCCTGGGCTCCCCGCTCGCCGTCCGGAACATCGTCTTCGACCGGCTGCGGCCCGCTCCGGCGGAAGGACGTGCGGTCTGGCCGGCGGGCGTGCGGGCCTGGTGCAACATCGCGGACCGCGGTGACGTGGTCGCCCTGGTGAAGACCCTGGCGCCGGCCTTCGGCGACCGGGTCGAGGACCGACTGGTCCACAACGGCGCCAAGGCGCACGATGTCAGGCCGTATCTGACGGCGCGGGAGACCGGTCGGGCCGTCGGCTCCGGCCTGGAGGGCGGGGCCGACGGCCTGTCGGAGGCCTCCGAACCTTGCTGACCCGGCGGCTTCAGGCCCGCGCGGACTCGGCCCCGCGACGGTCGCTGTTCTTGCCCTTCGGCTCCGGCCGTCCCGCCACCGGTACGCCCAGCGGGCGGGCGAGGCCGGAGACTCCCTCGTCGAGGCGCTGGAGGTGGCGCAGGACGCGGTAGGTCACCGTGCCGGGGTTCGGCGCGCCGGAGCCGTCGGATTCGAGGAGGGAGATGATGGTGGCGCCGGAGCTGACCTTGGCGTCGGTCTTGTCGCCGCGTACATGGGCGGTGATGGTCTCGATGTTGTGGGCGATGCGCCGGCCGACGCGTTCCAGGCGGGGGTCGGCGGCGATGGTCTTGCTGTACGGGAGCAGTTCGGCGGTGGCTGCCAGGGAACGGGCGTGGTAGGCGCTGGTCTCCAGCAGGGCGACGAGGTAGCGGACGGTCTGGCGGCGGACGCGGAGCGGGCTGATCGGGTGGGTCAGCGGGCGGGTGGAGGCCCGCAGTTCGTCGAGGGCGGTGTCCAGGTCGCGGGAGAGGCCCAGCAGGTCGGCGGCGGGGGCGCCGCTGAGCTGGTCGACGGAGGCGGAGACGACCTCGTCGAGCTTGGTCAGGACGGTGCCGAGGAGGTCGTCGGTGCGCCGGTCGGTGTGGACCGGCAGGACGATGGCGGCGGCGATGATGCCGCAGGCGGCGCCGAGGGCGGTCTCCTCGATGCGCAGGATGAGGACGTCGAGGCTGTAGGTGTTCAGGAGGGTGTAGAGCAGGCCGAGCATCGCCGTGACGAAGAAGGACATCAGGGCGTAGGAGAGGGGCGCCGTGAAGAACATGGCGAAGACGAAGAGGAGGATGAGCGCGAACGCCGTCCAGGTGTGGTTGCCGACCAGGCCCGCGAGCCCGACCCCGGCGACCACGCCGAGGACCGTACCGAGCAGCCGCCGGTAGCCCTTGATGATGATCTCGCCCGTCGAGGCGGTGTTGAGGAAGACGACCCAGCAGGTCAGCACGGCCCAGTACCAGCGCTGGGCGGACAGGAACTCGCCGCCGATGATGGCGAGCGTGGAGCCCACCGCGATCTGGAAAGCGGCCCGGGTGGTGGGGCGCTCCAGGCCCGTGCGGTCGTCCTCCTCGGGCTCCTCGGCGCCGGCCAGCGCGACGTCCTCGGCGTCGAACTCCTCGCGGGAGCGGGTCGTGGCAGGGGTGTCGTCGGATTCGTCCTGCGGTCCGTCCAGCGCGAGCCGGAGGCCCAGGACCGAGCGGGCGGCCTCGCCGATGCCGCGGAAGACGTCCTGGACGGCGATCGAGGCGCGCGGCAGGTTGTCCTCGTCGCGGTAGCCGAGCAGCCGGTTGCGTACGTGGGCGACGGCCGTGCCCGGCTGGTCGGACGCTCCCCGGGACACCAGCAGGTGCAGGGCGTTGAGGTCGCGGCGCAGCGTGACGGTCGCGGCGTCCTCGGCCGGCATCTCGTTCTTCGCCGTGGGCAGCGGTGCCTGCGGCAGGTGGAGGGTGAGGGTGTCGGCACGCTCGGCGGTGCGCGCGTTGAGCAGCAGGACGCCCAGCCGCTCGGTGGCGATCTCGGCGTCCGCGATGCGGCGTTGCAAGAGCGCGGCACCGGCCGCGTCCCGCGTGCCGTCCTCCAGGCGGCCCTGGATCATCAGCGCCGACTCGTGCAGCCGCGCGGTGTGCCGCCGCAGGTCGTCGAGGACCTTGTCGAGCTGGTCGGGACGGGCGTCCAGCAGCTCGATGTGGGTGGCGACCAGCTGGGCGACCCGGGCCCGGAAGGCGCCGCGCAGCCACCGCAGGATGCGCTGCGGGGTCTCCGGTACGACGGTGAAGCGGACGACGGCGCTGCACGCGAAGGCGATGCCCAGGGTCAGCGCGAGGACGGGGAGAGCGGCGAGGGTGGCGCCGACAAAGAGGGAGACGAAGTAGGTCTGGAAGCCGATCAGGCCCAGGGCGGTGCCGCGGTCACCGAAGCGGCGGCAGTAGACGGCGCCGAAGATGAGGGCGACGAAGAAGATGTCGCCCGCGATCACCTGGCTGTGCAGCAGCGCGCCGAGGGAGACCGCGGCGAGCGCCGTCGGCAGGCCGAGCGCGAGGGTGACCGCCTGGCCGCGTACCTGCTTCTCCTTGATGGCGAAGGTGGCGACCATCGCCGTCATGGCACCCGCGACGAGGTGCGTGACGTCGGTGCCGACGACCGCGAGGACGACGAGGGTGAGCGCGATGGCCGCCACCGTCCGCAGTCCCGCCATCAGCCGCAGCAGTCCGGGATCGGACGCCGCGAATCGGTCCCACACGCCGGTCAGACTCCGTCGTATCACTGCCCCCACGCTGCCGTACTCTCCCGTCTCCACCGTGAACTGCCGACGCTTCAGCATCCCATGACCGGTAATTGTCCGGTGGCGGTCGTGGGGGGAGGGCCGGGGTTTGTGGCGGGGTTGTGACGATCCTGGAAATGGCGCCGGTGGTGCGCGTCCCGTGGGGCCGGGACCAGCGCGTATGGCACTGCCGGTGTCGGAAAGGATGTGCCGGCGCTCTTATGTCCATGCCGGCGTCCAGGGCGAATCCTGCGCAGCGGAAGTGACCATGACCGTGTTTATGCGGCGGCCCGTGCCTGCGCTTATGCGGCGGCCAATGATTATGGCCGGGAGAAGAGCGCGGAGTTCGCGGGGTATTGCGTGAAGCTCAACACCGCTGGCGTTGCACGGTCGTTCGGTGACGCGTACACCTCGTGAATGCGCGGCGACGGCAGGTGGGCGGAACGGGCACGGCGCCGGGCGTCATGCCCCGAGGACCGCGGAGAGGTCGTAGCGGACCGGCTCCTCCAGCTGTGCGTACGTGCACGACGCCGGTTCGCGGTCGGGGCGCCAGCGTCGGAACTGGGCGGTGTGCCGGAACCGGTCACCCTGCATGTGGTCGTAGGCGACCTCCACCACACGCTCCGGGCGCAGCGGCACCCAGGACAGGTCCTTCTTGCCCGTCCACCGGCTGGGGCCACCCGGCAGCCGGCCCGCCGCCTGAGCCTCCTCGCTGGTCCACTCCTCCCACGGATGGCCCGCGACGGACTCCATCCGCAGCGGCGCCAGCTCCTCCATCAGCTCCTGTCGCCGGCGCATGGGGAAGGAGGCGCACACACCGACGTGCTGGAGGCGGCCCTCCGTGTCGTACAGGCCCAGCAGCAGGGACCCCACGACCGGGCCGCTCTTGTGCGGCCGCAGGCCCGCCACGACGCAGTCGGCGGTCCGCTCGTGCTTCGTCTTGACCATCACCCGCCGGCCCGGCCGGTACGGCATCCCGGGCGGCTTCGCGACGATCCCGTCCAGCCCGGCTCCCTCGTACTGCTCGAACCAGTCGCGGGCCACGTCGAGGTCCTCGGTGACGGGCGCGGTGAACACCGGGTCGGCGGCCTCGCGCAGCGCAGTCTCCAGGGCGTCCCTGCGGTCCCGCTGCGGTACGGACATCAGCGACTCGTCGCCCAGCGCCAGCAGGTCGAACGCGACGAAGGACGCCGGAGTCACCTCCGCCAGGTGGCGTACCCGGGAGTCGGCGGGGTGGATGCGCTCCAGCAGGGCGTCGAAGTCCAGCCGTCCTTCCCGGGCGATGACGATCTCACCGTCCAGTACGCAGCGCGGCGGCAGCTCGGTACGCAGGGTCTCCATCAGCTCGGGGAAGTAGCGGGTGAGCGGCTTGCCCGAACGGCTGCCCAGCTCGATCTCGGCGCCGTCGCGGAAGACGATGGCCCGGAAGCCGTCCCACTTGGCCTCGTACTGTATGCCGGGCGGGATGTCGGGGGCGGCCTTGGCCAGCATCGGCTCCACCGGGGGCATCACGGGAAGATCCATGCGGCGATTGTGCGGCGGGGCCTGCCGTCCGGGCGGCGGTACGCGCCCGCCGAGGGGCGGTGGGTGCCCGTACGGCCTAGTTTGGGGGCATGGCAGAGTCGCTGGAGCTGGACGTGGGGGGACGGACGGTCCGGGTGTCGCACCCGGACAAGGTCTACTTCCCGCAGCGCGGCTTCACCAAGGCCGACGTGGTCCGTTACTACCGAAGCGTCGGCGACGGCGTGCTGCGCGCCCTCCGGGACCGGCCCACCACGCTGGAGCGGTACCCCGACGGCGTGGGCGGTGAATCGTTTTTCCAGAAGCGTGCGCCGAAGAACCTCCCCGACTGGATCCCCACCGGCCGGATCTCCTTCCCCAGCGGCCGGTACGCCGACGAGATCTGTCCCACCGAGCCCGCCGCCGTCCTGTGGGCGGCCAACCTCGGCTGTCTGACCTTCCACCCCTGGCCGGTCCGCCGGAGCGACACCGACCACCCGGACGAGCTGCGCATCGACCTCGACCCGCAGCCGGGCACCGGCTACGCGGACGCGGTACGGGCCGCCCTCGCCCTCCAGGACGTCCTGGACGGCCTCGGACTCACCGGCTGGCCCAAGACCTCCGGCGGCCGCGGCCTGCACGTCTTCGTGCCCATCGTGCCCGACTGGACCTTCACCCAGGTCCGGCGCTCGGCGATCGCGGTGGCCCGGGAGCTGGAGCGGCGCGACCCCGGGCGGATCACCACCTCCTGGTGGAAGGAGGAGCGCGGCGCCAAGATCTTCGTGGACTACAACCAGACCGCGCGGGACCGCACCATCGCCAGCGCCTACTCCGTACGGCCCTTCCCGCACGCGCCGGTGTCCGCCCCGCTGCGCTGGGAGGAACTGGCCGACGCCGTACCGGAGGACTTCGACCTCGGCACCATGCCGGCCCGCTTCGCCGAACTGGGCGACCTGCACGCCACCATGGACCGGCACCCCTGCCGCCTGGAGGCCGCGCTCGAACTCGCCGACCGCGACGAGCGCGAGCACGGGCTCGGAGACCTCCCCTACCCGCCGGAGCACCCGAAGGTGAAGGGCGAACCGAAGCGGGTGCAGCCGAGCCGCGCGAAGAAGTGACGCGCGGCGCGGGTCCGTCGGGGGAGGCTCAGAAGGCCCCCCGTACGCGCAGGTCGCCACCGGACGCTCCGTCCGGCGCCCGGGCCGTCGCCGCGTACGCGTCGTCCTTGGCGTCGCGGCCGCCTTCCGCGTGGTTGTACTGGCCCGCGAAGACGTGCCGCCCGGCGGGCACGGTCCGGCCCGGCTTCAGCGTCCACCGGTAGACCAGCGCACCGTCGTGCTCGTCCACGGACACCGTGAAGTCGGCCGGGGGCAGCGTGCTCCAGTGACCGGTGGTCGCCACACCGCCGGTCTGGGCGATCCGCAGCTCCACGGTGAGCGTGGTCAGCGGCCGCTTCGTCCGGAGGGTGACGTTGCTCTGCGCCCAGTAGGTGTTGCTGTACGGGTCCACCGAGCCGTCCGACCACAGCGGGCCGTCCTCGGTGCGGTACGGAATAGCGGGGGAGGCGCGCCGGTCCTCGTCCGGTCCGGCGGGGCCGGCCGGGCGCGTCGTCACCTTTCCCGGGCCGGGAGGCTGCACGACCGTCGCCACCGTGTAACCACCGGCGACGAGCGCCCCCACCGTCGCGGCGGCCGCGAGGGCGACCCGCGGCCACGACCGGTACGGCGCCGACCGGCGGCGCGACGCCGTACCGCTCCCGGCGGAACCCGCCATGCCGCGCTCCACCCGCGCGAGCATCCGGGCGCGGTCGGGGCGGTGGGCCTGCGCCGCGTCACGCAGCTGACCGCGCACGTCGTCGTCCCCCATCACTTCCTCCTCCCCGCGAGGTCGTCCACGACCCCCGCGCCCAGGTGCCGCTGGAGTTCCGTCAGGCCGCGGGAGGTCTGGCTCTTGACCGTTCCGACCGATATGCCCAGCGCCAGGGCGGTGTCCCGTTCCGACAGGTCGAACGCGTGCCGCAGCACCACGCACGCGCGCTTACGGAACGGCAGCCGCTCCAGCGCCTGCCGGACGTCCACGACGGCGGCCACGTCGGGGCCGTCCGACCGCTCGGAGCGCTGGGACCAGAACAGGGCGACCCGGCGCCGCTCGCGCACGGTGCTGCGAATGCGGCCGCGGGCCATGTTGGCCACCACACCCCGGGCGTAGGCCACCGGGTGTTCCGCGTCGCGCACGCGGTCCCAGCGGTGCCACAGGGCGAGCAGCGCGTCCGCCGCCAGGTCGTCGGCGGCGTCCGTCTCCCCGGTGAGCAGGTGGGCCAGGCGGGCCAGTTCGGCGTGGTGGCGTTCGAAGAAGGCGTGGAACTCCGCCGACGCCTCAGCGGTGCAGGGGGCGTCGCGTGCGCTTCTCGGAGGGGCGGCGGACGAGATCATGCCGGCCCTCCGGGACGCGGCGGCTGCGGCCGGTGACCGATGCGGGGGAAGGGGCTGACCACGGGCGGGCTCTCTCGGTCGGGGACACTCTGTCAGCCCCTCAGTTGCCGCCGGTTCGGGAAAGGTTGCCGCCGGGGTGGAAAAGGTCGCCGCCGGGGTGGGAAGAGTTGCCGTTGGTGCGGAGAAGGTTGCCGCCGTCGCGGGAAAGGTCTTCGTCGTCCGCCGGACCACCGTCGCCGTCGCACGGACGGAGCTCCCCACGGGCGCGTCACGTGGGGAGCTCCGCCGTCAGGCCCGGGGCCGGGCCGCGGGGTGCGGAGCGTCCGGCGTCACTTGCACGCGGCCGCCGCCCGCACGGGGGAGGCGGGCGAGGGCCGGGAGGCGGGGGAGAGGCGGTTCGCGAACCGCAGCCGCTCCACCGGGTAGGCCTTCGGGTACGTCCGGTTGATGATCTCCAGGTTGTTGGCGAGCCGCACGTCCGCGGTGATCAGGGAGAGGCGCAGCATCTTGGTCTGGCCGACCACCTGGGTGTCCTTGGCCTCCAGGTTCTGCCCCGTCGCGGCGGCCCGGGCCCGCAGTTTGTCGATCACGGCGGTGCTCGCGTAGGTGCTGCTCTTCTTTCCCGACCGGTTCTTCAGGAAGGTGTTGAGCCAGGCCCGTTCCGTGTTGCCGCCTGCTCCGAACTCACTGTTCACCTGCGGCACGATGCACGGCCGCCGCTTTCCCATGGCGGTGTCGAGCCGGTTCAGGTACGCCGTGGACTGCTTGGCGTGGATCAGGACACCGGTGTCCAGCGAGACGTACTCCTTCGCGGCCCGGGGGGAGGTGTGGGACGGCTCGGGGGGTGTGGCGGCGGGTGCGGCCGCCGCGGACAGCGCGGTCGCCGTCACGGCCAGGCAGACGGCTATCAGGGACTTCCTTACGGGCGCTGTGTGACGCATGTCTTTCCTACCTGCTTTCGGGGTGGGCGGATCGGCGACGTCCCCGGTGTTCCGGGGGCGTGGCGGACGCGGGTGGCAGGAAAGGGGTGCCCGGCGGGGCGGCACTCGGCATGAGCCGGACGGCAATGTCGCACGAACCGGTGAATACGGGGCGGGGCGGGCCAACCGGTGCCGGCGGGCTCCCGCACGGGTGCGGGGCCGACTCCGCCAGCCTCCGGGAAGCGCTTCCTTCCGGGGCCCCGGGCGCGTTCACCAGCTGTGGCAGGGCGCCGGTCCGCGGGCCGGCAGCATTGCTGCACATGGCGGAGCGCACGCTCCGTGATCCCACGGGCAAAGGACTACCGGACCCGCCGGTCCTCGTACTTCTCGTCCTTCGTGATCCACCGGTGCGCGGCGTCCGCCGTGAAATCCTTCTGTCCGCCCGGCAGGAACAGTCTCGCGCTGCCGAACGCCGGGTCCGTCGCCGTCTCCGGTACGTACGGGATCGCCACGCACCGCATCCCGGCCCGGCGTGCCGCCTCGGCGCCGGGCGGCGCGTCCTCCAGCACCACGCAGGTCTCCGGCGCGGCACCCAGCCGCCGTGCCGCTTCCAGGAAGACGTCGGGCGCCGGCTTGCCCTGCGCGACCTCCTCGGCGGAGACGAGAACCGTCAGCCACGCGTCCAGGCCGGTGGCCGCGAGCACCGTCTCGATCGCGGACCGCGAGGAGCCGGAGGCCACCGCCATCGGGTGCCCGGCCGTGTGCAGCCGCTCCACGAACGTCCGCATCTCGGGGAAGACCTCGGTGTGCGCCCGGGCCAGTTCGAGGTAGGCGCGGTTCTTGCCGGCCAGCAGCTCGTCGACGGGCGCGTCGATGCCGTACTCCCGCTGGAGCGTCTCCAGGGTCTCGCGGGTGCCGATGCCGATGAAGCGGGTGTGGTGTTCCCAGGTGAAGTCGGTGACGCCGTACTGGGCGAGGACCCTGCGTCCCGCCTCGTAGTAGTTCGGCTCGCTGTCCACGAGCGTGCCGTCCAGGTCGAAGATGACGGGCGAGGGGGAAGCGGCGGGAGGAGTGGCGGGGGAAGCGCCGGCGGAAATGCTCATGGGGCCAGCATGCCAAGGCGCCTGTCAGCGCGGCCCGGTGGTCCCGCCCACCGCTTCGACCAGCGGCAGCATCCGGTGCGGCACCCGTTCCCGCAGGGCCACCTCGGTCCGCGTACGGACCACGCCCGACATCTTGATCAGCCGCTGGATCACGTCCTCCAGGTGCGCCGCGTCCCGGGCGACGACCCGTGTGATCAGGTCGCCGCCGCCGGTCGTGGAGAACGCCTCGATGATCTCCGGTACCTCGGCCAGCTCGTCGGCGACGTCTTCCAGGTGCCCCTGGGTGACCTCGATGTGCACGAAGGCGAGCACGGGATGGCCGAGCGCGGCGGGCGAGAGGCGGGGCCCGTACGCGGTGATCACCCCGTCCCGCTCCAGCCGGTCCAGACGCGCCTGGACGGTGCCCCGGGCGATGCCGAGGATACGGGCGTACTCCCGCACGCTGGTGCGCGGCTGCTCCAGCAGCAGCCGCAGGATCTTCGCGTCGAGCGTGTCCACGGCCATGGGCCAACGGCCTCCTCGGGGGCGGTACGGGGTTCGACGACTGTACCAACGGCCCAGTTGGTGGCGTGTAGGGGCGGTCGGTGGCCAGGGCTGGAAGCCACCGCGTAGTGGTCGCCCGGCCAGCGGCCAGCGGCCAGCGGCCAGCGGCCGGCAGCCGGCGGCCCTCAGGCGCCGGCGCCGGCCGCCGTCACCTGTCGGCTGTCATTCACCGTCATCTGTCAGCAGACACCGTCGCCGGGCTTCGGGTTGGCCAGCCGGAAGACGGGCCGCAGTTTCAGACCTGCCCAGGTGCCGAGCAGTGCCGTCGCACCCCAGATCCAGCCGTGCAGGCTGCCGGAGGCGATGCCGGCGAGGTAGGCACCGATGTTGCAGCCGCCGGCCAGCCGGGCACCGATGCCCATCAGCACGCCGCCCGCGACCGCCGCGACCGCGGTGCGCCAGGGGGTGCCCCGGTGCAGGGCCCAGGTGCCGCCCAGAGCGGCCGCCACCGCCGCGCCGATCATGATGCCGATGTCGGTGAGGCTGGTCTTGTCGGCCAGTACGGGGCTGGACAGCGTGTGGGCGTTCGCAGGCTTCTGCCAGTACGACCAGGTCTCCGGATGCCCACCCAGCGCGCTCACCAGCTTCGCGCCCCACAGGCTGAACGCGCTGGTCACACCCCACGCCCCGCCGGACACGAGGAGCACGCCACCGCCCAGTACCGCCAATACCACCGCGCCGGTGGCCAGCGGCCACGAGCCGCGCAGGACACGTGCGGCCCGGGTCTTCGCCGACGGCACCGGGCCGGTCGGCGGCGGGTTGCGGCGTGCCTGGACCGCCCGGCTGACGGCCACGACGGCGGCCAGCGCCAGGATCGTGACGGCCCACGAGCCGAACCAGCCGATGTGGTCGGCGAACACGACGGGCTCGAACGCGGGCAGGTCCCGCCACAGGTCGAACTGCCAGGCGGCCAGGGTCGAACCCGCGATGAAACCGCCCAGCGTCAGCACGATGGAGGTCTGTCCCGACCCCACCGCGAACAGCGTGCCGGAGGCGCAGGCACCGCCCAGCTGCATACCGACGGCGAACACGAACGAGCCGAGGAGCAGCCCCACGCCGAGCGGCCCGCCGGAGGGCTCGGGAGTCGATCCGAACAGTCCGGTGCCGGCGCCGATGACCAGGGCGAACAGCGTGGCCGTCGTTCCCAGCAGGAGCGCGTGGGCGCGCAGCCCGGCCCCGTTGCCGACGGTGACCAGCTGCCGCCACGCCGAGGTGAACCCGAACCGCGAGTGGAACAGGGCCACCCCCAGCCCGAGCCCGAGCAGCAGCAGGACGCCGGGCTTCGCCCCGTACGACGCGAAGACGTGGCCCGCCAGCGCCACGGCGATCAGCAGGCCGACGGCGAGCGGCAGACGGCGGACGGGCGGGGCCGGAGGAGCGGCGGGCCGGGGCCGGGAGGTGGGGGAGGGGGCGAGCAGGGGCGCGGCGGGGCGGGGGGTTCCGACGAGCGGGTCAGGGGGAGCTGTGGTCACAGCGGGCTCCGTGAGGTGAGCGGTGAGCGGCGGGCCGAGCAGCGGGGAGGGGCGTACGGCGCGGCGCGGGGCGGGACGGCACAGGGCGGTGCCCCGGGTGCCCGAGGCGCACGTCACCCCGGAAAGGCCGGGGGCGGGGAAGCGGTGATCACGGACGTCGGCGCCTTCGGTGCGGCGCCGGCGGCAGGCTTCAGCGGGGACAGAGCCCGTCGTCGACGCACCAGGCCGAGTTCGCGAAGAGCGCGAGACAGAGGAGGCGTGCGGGTGCGGACATGACGACGAGGGTAATGCGTGGGCGTTGCACGCGGTCGCGGTGTTCCGTCATGTGGACGGGTGGATGAGACGCGGTGAGACGGGGATGGGGTACGGCACTGGGAAGTGAACTGGGCACGGCGGGGATGCGGGCGGGGCGCGGGCCCGGAAAGGGGACGATTCGAGCCGTCGGGCCATCCTTCGCGCCAATGGCCACCTGCTGGCCCAGGCGACGTTGTCGAAGCTGGGCCAATGGCACAGTCTTTTCCGGCTCTGTTGAGCCAACAGCAGTGTTGATGTTGTCATAGGCGAGTCGATGGCGCTGCGGATCTCCGCGGCGCCTTTTTGATGCGAAGACGCGGAGCCGCGCCCACGGAGCGGCGCGCCGGCGGCCGCGTCACCGAGCCGAGGCAGCGGAGCCGCAGAGCGGAGCCGAAGCGCCGGGCCGAACGACAACAGAGCTGTACGACGACAGAGCTGCACGACAACAGAGCTGCACGACAACAGAGCTGAAGTGACACCGAGCTGATCGACACAGGGTCGAACAGCACAGAACTGATCGCCAAGGGGTGGGAAACCGTGTTGAAGAGGGTGTTCGTGGCGCCGGACCCGGGGCGGCTGCGGCTGCGCAGCGCCGCGCGGGCCGTCGTGGGCGTCGGACTGGCGGTGGCCGTGTGCGCCGCCGTCGGCCACTCGCTGGTCGGTGCCGTGGTGGGCGGGGTCGCCGCGCTGCTCGCCTTCTTCACCGTCGCGGACTCGACGGTGCGCGGGCAGATGGTCTCCACCGCCCTGCTGCCCCTGGTCGGGTTCCCGGTGCTGGCCGCCGCAGCGCTGCTGCACGACTACCCGCTGGTACGGGACATCGCCTTCCTCGTCACGGTCGGCGTGGGCGTCTACGCCCGCCGCTGGGGCCCGCGCGGCAACGCGCTCGGCATCTTCGCGTTCATGTCCTTCTTCGAGGCCCAGTTCCTGCGTACGGTGCCCGAGCAGCTGCCGGAGCTGTACGCCGCCACCGCGCTCGCGCTCCTCGCCTGCTCCGTCGTCCGCTTCGGACTGTGGTGCTACGAACGCCGTACGCCGCCGCCCGCCGTCCCCGTCCTCCCGGGCGGCAAGGGACTCGCCCGCGCGACGACCCGCCAGGCACTCCAGGCGACCGTCGGCGGAGCCATCGCCCTGGCCGCGGGCCAGCTGCTCTCCCACGAACGCTGGTACTGGGCGGTCGGCGCCATGTGGTGGATCTTCGTCAACACCGCTTCACGCGGCGAGACCGTGGTGCGCGGCTTCCGCCGGATGCTCGGCACCCTCCTCGGCATCCCCGCGGGCCTGCTGATCGCCGTCCCCCTGCACGGGGCCCTGGCGCCCACGGCCGTCCTCATCGCCGTCTGCGTCTTCTCGATCTTCTACGCGTCGCCGGTCTCCTACACCTGGAACATGCTCGCGGTGACCCTGATGGTCGGCCTGCTGTACGGGCTGCTGGGCGTCCTCGACCCGGGGCTGCTCGCGCTGCGCCTGGCTGAGACCGGCGTCGGCGCGCTCAGCGCGCTGCTGGCCGTCCTGGTCGTACTGCCAGTCACCACGCACGCCACGACGGACGCCTGGGTCCAGCGCGCGCTGCGCTGTGTGCACCACTGCACCGCCGAGGCCGCGGCGCGCATCGCGGGCACGGAGAGCGCCGACCCGGCCCCGCTCGTCGCGGAGCTGGAGGTGCTGCTCCGCAAGGTACGGATGTCCCTCGCCCCGCTGGTGCATCCGCTGGCCCCGATGCGCGCCCGCCGGGAACGGGCCCGGCAGGTGCTGGCGCTGCTGGACGACTGTGCCCGTGAGGTCCGCGGGCTGGCGTCCATCGCCGCCGATCCGGTGGCGTCGCACGACGCCCGGCTGACCGCGGCCTGCCAGCGTGTGGAGGCCGCCGTCGAAGCGCTCACCACTCCGCGACAGCCTCGTGAGGTCGCGGCTGCCACCGCGGCCACCGCACCGCACGCACCCGCCCTGGAACCGGCGCTCGCCCACCTGCACAGCCTGGAGCGCGCCCTGGCCGAACTGGCAGCCCCGCTGCGCAGCTCCCCGCGCCCGCCGCTGGCCGACGCCTGACGGAACGGCGGCCGTACCGGCCGGTGCACGCCGCACCGGCCGGTACGAAGCCACCGAGCGGACCGTGCCCCGCGACCCGTCGTCCGACGGCCCGCACCCGACGGCAGACCCCCACCGGCCTGTTAGCGTCAGCGCGTACGACTCCTTACAACTCCGTACGACGCGCAGGGCGGACGAAGGGCAGGCGAGACGCCGATGGGTACGACAGGCAGCGGACGGCGGGCGTACATCGGGTCGTTCACGTCCGCGGGCGGGCGCGGTGTCAGTACGGCGGCGGTCGACCCGGAGACAGGCGCCCTGATCCCGCTGCACGCCACCGACGAGGTGTCCGACCCGAGCTATCTCGCCGTCTCACCCGACGGTCACCGCCTCTACGCGGTGAGCGAGACGTCCGACGGCGCTGCCGCCGCCTTCACCCTCAGCGAGAACGGCCCGGTGCCGCTCGGCGTGCCCGTACCGGTGCGGGGCGCCGCCCCCACGCACCTCGCCCTCTGGGGCGGACACCTGCTGACCGCCAACTACACCTCCGGCAGCGTCAGCGCGCTGCGCGTAGCGGCCGACGGCAGCCTCTCGGAGCCCGCCGCCGTGCTCCGGCACGAGGGCCACGGCCCGAACTCCGACCGCCAGGAGGGCCCGCACGCGCACGCCGTGTCACCCGACCCCTCCGGCCGCTGGCTGCTCAGTGTCGATCTGGGCACCGATTCCGTACGCGTCTGCGAACTCGACCCGGCGAGCGGGGAACCCGTGGTCCGTCACGAGGTACGGCTGCGGGCGGGCAGCGGGCCCCGGCACCTCGCCTTCCACCCGCGCGGCGGCCACGCGTACGTCGTCCACGAGCTGGCCTCCACGGTCACGCCGTGCCGCTGGGACGCCACCACCGGCACCCTCACGCCGCTGACCGAGACGGCGATTCTGCCCCCGGACGCGGGCGACAACCACCCGTCCGCACTGGTCGTCTCGCCCGACGGCCGCTTCGTCTGGGCGGCGAACCGCGGCCACGACAGCATCTCGGTCCTGGCCGTCGATCCGTCCGGGGACGGCCTCACCCTGGTCACCACCGTGCCGTGCGGCGGGCACTGGCCGCGCGACCTGGCACTGCATCCGGGAGGGCGGCACCTCTACGCCGCCAACGAGCGCTCCGGTGACGTGACCTGGTTCTCCCTCGACCCCGCGACCGGGACACCGGAAGCCGGCGGTTCGATCGCGGTCCCAGCCGCTTCCTGCGTGGTCTTCGCCTGAACCGCCGCACGGCCTGTCCGTACGGAAGTCGTACGGACAGGCCGTGCGGCCACATGGTCACCGGCTGACGAAATCACCGCGCGGGCGCGTGCTGTCCCGCCGCCTGCAGCGTGATGCCCAGCGCCGACGCGTAGTTCGACAGCACCAGGCGGCCGACCGTCCCGTACGCGCCCAGGGGCTCCGCCGCCGAGCAGCCGGCCTCCGCTGCCGCCGCCCCCACCAGGCCGTCGGCGATCTCGGGGCCGATCAGGTACGGGGCCAGGGCCAGCTGCTGCGAGCCCGAGGAACGCAGCTCGTCCGCCGTACGGGAGATGGCGCCCTCCTCGTCCAGCGCGGCGGCCAGCACCGGCACGGCCAGGCGGGCGGAGAGCAGCATGCCGGTGATCCCGGCGGCCTGTACCGCCTCCTCGCCGCCCACGGTGGCGAGGACGATGCCGTCGGCGGCCGTCGCGACCGTGAACAGGCGCGCCCGGTCGGCACGGGCCAGACCGGCTTCGGAGAGGCGGACGTGCAGGGCCTCGGCGAGCAGCGGGTGCGGGCCGAGCACCTCGGTCAGCTCGGCGGCCGAACCGCTGTTCATGACGGCCTGGCGTATACGCCGCAGCAGCGCGCTGTCCGGCCCGGCGAGCAGCGGCACGACCACCGCGGGCGGGCCCTGCCGCTCGGGCTGCGAGCCGTCGCCGGTCCGCGCCTTGTGCTCATTGGCGGCCTGGGCGAGCACGGCCTCCAGCGCCGGGTACTCGGTGTCGCCGCCGTCCACGAAGCCGATCCGGGCGTCGAGGCCGGGCAGCTCGGAGCGGGCGATGCTGGTCACCTCCGCCGCCAGACTGCGCGTGGCGGGGGTGGGGGTGCCGGGAACGGCGAGAACCAGGGAGGGCGCGCCCTCGGGCGCGGCGACGGGTTCCGGTCGGCGGTGGCGACCGGACTGCCGGGGACGCGGCATTCGTACAGGCAGGCCAGGTGCGGCGCCCGAGCTCGGAGAAACTTCGTCAAAACGGGGCGAGCCGGGTGCGGGCCCAGTGGGGGAACTCATGGCGTCGCATGTTAACGCCTCGGGGGTGTCCCGCGCGGCGGGAGGGCTGGGTCGGGAGGTATCCGTCCCGAATTGTCCCGCGCGCCGTATGAGCAGGTCAGAGCCCGAATCGAGCGTCGGTGCGAGTCCGTCGGGGCCTTGGCGGCGAGAGCCGGTCCGCGGCCCGGCGGGCGCGCTCCCGCGAGCTGTCCGGGCCCTCCGTCGCTGGAACGATTCAGCGGGCATTCATGACAACTTCCGGAATTCACGGCTTTACGGCTTTACGTCATCCACGGGCACCCGCGCCACCTCGTGCCCCCTGCCGCGTCCCCCTACCGCGTGACCCGCAGCAGCTTCTCGTCCGTGGGCAGGAGCAGCCGGCCGGTGGCCAGCGCCGCGGCGACGCGCAGTGCCCCGGTCAGCGGGTCACCCTCCGCCTCGACCCGCCGGGCGTGCGGCAGCAGTGCGTCGAACGCCGTGCGCAGCGGCGCCAGAAGCGGCTCTCCCAGATGCAGCAGGCCCCCGGTGAAGGCCACCACGCTGCCGTCCGCCGCGGGGCAGACCGCCGCTGCCGCCTCCGTCAGGTGCCGCGCGGCCCTGTCCAGGATGTCCGCGGCCACGGGGTCGTACCCGGCACAGGCCGCGACCTCGGGTGCGAACGACGCGAGGACGGCCGTCCGGTCGGTGCGCGGATACAGCATGCCGGGCAGCTCGGCCGCCGGTCCCCAGAGCGCCTCCATACGGGCCAGCAGCGCGGGGGAGCCGCCCGTACGCCCGTCATGGGCGCGCAGCGCGGCCTCCAGCCCGGCCCTGCCGATCCAGGCGCCGCTGCCGCAGTCGCCCAGCAGGTGCCCCCAGCCGTCGGCGCGGCGCCAGCCGCCGGCCGCGGTGAGGTCCGTGCCCGTCGCGATGACGCCGGTGCCGACCGCGACGACGGCGCCCGGCGTCTGACCGAGCGCCCCGGCGTACGCCGTCACGGCGTCGGCGGCCAGCGCGAGCCGCCGCACCCCGAACGCCTCCGCCAGCGCCCCGGGCAGCTCGGCACGCAGCTCCGTGCCGAGCGACGCCATGCCGGCGGCGCCGACACACACCGCGTCGAACCGCCGGGCCCCCGTGTCCCGCATCAGGTCCTGCGCGGCCGGCACCAGTTGCTTGAGCAGCTGATGGGCGTCCAGACCGTTCGGGCCGGTGCCGATCGGCTCCTCGGAGGTGTACGAGGCGAGCGGCCGCGCGTCCCCGCCGTCCGCACGGGCGACGGCGATCCGCAGCCCGGAGCCGCCCGAGTCCACGCCGAGGACATGACCGGGCGCCGGACCTGCCGCACCGCTCCCGGTCTCAGCCAAATCCGCGCGCGTCCTGCTTGAGGGCGGTGTCCACGGTCAGCGCCGTGGCGACGACCAGGCTCCGCAGCGGCTCGGGAAGCTGGGCGTGGACCTGCAGGACGTAGTTGTCCGCGGTGGTGAACATCGTCTTGGCCAGGCCCTCCCAGGTCTTGGTGATCCGGGCGACCTCGGTGTCGGTGTGGTCGACGATGGCGAAGTTCCAGGCGCGCCAGTTCTCCGCCTTGATGGCGCCGACCTGCTGTCCGCCCGCCATCATCGCGAAATTGATCTTGCCGATGGCGTTCTGCTGCACGATCTCGCCGACCGGCTGCCCGTCGGGCCGCTCCACCAGCACCTTCGACTTGATGAACTTCGCGGGGCGGGTCAGCGCCAGCTGAGGCTGCCCGTAGGCGTCGCGGATCTCCAGCCGGTGCGTCATGTACTGGTCGAGGCTGGAGACGATCCGCAGCACCTTCTTCGCGGTGCTCTGGCCGACCTGGACGACCGTGCCGAGGGTGTTGCCGTGCTGGTCGAAGACGCTGTATTCGTTCGTCACCTCGATCAGCTTGGCCTTCTGGTTCACCACCAGGACCGGTTCGGTGAACAGCGTCCCGCCGCCCTGGGCGGTGGGCGCGACCCCGGCCTGCTGCTGCACCTGGTACTGCACCTGTCCCGGGTTGCCGCCCGGCTGCTGCCCGTAACCCGGCTGCGCTCCCGGCACCGGCCCGCCGTGCATCGGCTGCCCGGCCCCGGCGTGCTGCCCGGCCGGTACCGGCTGCCCGGCCTGCGGCGCGTACTGCTGCGGCATCGGCTGCCCGGCGCCCTGCTGCTGGGGCGCGTAGGCCTGGCCGGGGCCCTGCTGGCCGTGCGGCTGCCCGCCCTGCTGCTGAGGGGCGCTCTGCTGCCCGGCCTTCACGTACGACGGCTGCTGCGCTTGCTGCTGCTGGGCCTGCTGCGGCATCTGCTGGGCCGCCCTGTGCGAGGCCGATGTCTGCGCCTGGGCCGGACGGCCCTCGTGCGTGTGCTCGGTCCACCGGGACCCGTCCCACCAGCGCAGCAGGTCGGGCGTGCCCTGCGGGTCGGCGTACCAGCCCGCAGGGATGTTCGCGTTCGTCATGCGGGCACACTATCCCGCAGGGTCAGGGCAGTCTCCAGTCCACCGGCTGTGCGCCCTGCCGCACGAGCAGGTCGTTGGTCCGGCTGAACGGGCGCGAGCCGAAGAACCCCCGGTCGGCCGACATGGGGGAGGGGTGCGCCGACTCCACCGAGGGCAGGTCGCCGAGGAGCGGCCGCAGATTGCGCGCGTCGCGGCCCCACAGCACCGACACCATCGGGCGGCCCCGGGCGACCAGGGCCCGGATGGCCTGCTCCGTGACCTCCTCCCAGCCCTTGCCGCGGTGCGCCGCCGGTTTGCGCGGCGCCGTCGTCAGCGCCCTGTTGAGCAGCAGGACGCCCTGCCGCGTCCACGGCGTCAGATCGCCGTTGGACGGCCGCGGCAGCCCGAGGTCCGAGGCCATCTCGCGGTAGATGTTCTCCAGACTCCCGGGCAGCGGACGGACGTCCGGCGCGACGGAGAAACTCAGGCCCACCGCGTGACCGGGCGTCGGATACGGATCCTGCCCGACGATGAGCACCCGGACGTCGTCGAAGGGCTGTTGGAAGGCGCGCAGCACATTGCTGCCCGCCGGGAGATAGGTACGCCCCGCGGCGATCTCCGCCCGCAGGAACTCGCCCATCCTGGCGATCTGCCCGGCGACCGGCTCAAGTGCCTTGGCCCAGCCGGGTTCGACGATTTCATGAAGAGGTCGTGCAGCCACGACCGTCACCCTACTGGCCGCAGGGTGATCCTCTTCAACCGACGGCCCGATCCGCCGCCCCGCTCAGCCGACGGCGGCTGCCCGTACGCACAGCACGTCCGGCAGGTGGGAGGCGAGCTGCTGCCAGCTGTCGCCGTCGTCCGCGCTGGCGAAGACCTCTCCGTTGCGGTTGCCGAAGTAGACCCCGGCGGGGTCGGTGTCGTCGACGCACAGCGCGTCCCTGAGCACCGTGCCGTAGTGGTCCTCCCGGGGCAGGCCGTCGCTGAGCGCCTCCCAGCTCGCACCGGCGTCCTCGGTGCGGTACACCCGGCAGCGGTGCTCCGCCGGGACCCGGTCGATGTCGGCGGTGATGGGGAAGACGTACGCCACGTCGGCCCGGCGCGGGTGGGCCGCCGCCGCGAACCCGAAGTCGGAGGGCAGCCCGCCGCCGATGTCCGTCCACTGCGCGCCCGCGTCGTCGCTCCGGTAGACGCCCCAGTGGTTCTGCAGATAGAGCCGGTCCCGGTCCACCGGGTCCTGCGCGATCTTGTGTACGCACTGTCCGAACTCCGGGTCGGGGTCCGGGAGGAACACGGCCTTCACGCCGCTGTTCGACGGGGCCCAGCTGCGGCCGCCGTCCTTCGTACGGAACACACCGGCGGCGGAGACCGCGACCGTCACCGCGTCCGCGTCCCGCGGGTCCGTGATCACCGTGTGCACCGCCAGCCCGCCACCGCCGGGCACCCACCGCTCCCGGGACGGGTGGTCCCACAGGGGGCGGACCAGCTCGAACGTCTCGCCCCCGTCCGCCGACCGGAACAGTCCGCCGGGCTCCGTCCCGGCGTACACCACGTCGGGCGCGGCCGGGCCCGCCGGATGGAGCTGCCACACCCGCTCCAGGGAAGTCTCCGTGTCCGGCGGGTACTTGACGGGCGGGCGGGACGGCTCCCGCCAGGTCTCGCCGAGGTCGTCGGAGTGGAAGACCGAGGGTCCCCAGTGGGTGCTGTCCGCGCCGACCAGCACCCGGGGCGTCGGACGGCGGGTGTCGATGCCGATCGCATACACCGCCTGCGCGGCGAAGTACGGCCCGGCCAGCTCCCAGTCGCCGCGCCGCCGCCGGCCGAGGAACAGCCCTTTGCGTGTGCCCACCGCGAGGAGGACGTCTGTCTTGTGCGGTGTCTTGGATGTCTTGCCGGATGCCATGCCGAACACCTCCGGGACGCCGTTGTCTCAGGTGTAGTTCAGTCTGCACCCGACCACTGACAACGGCCCTCCGGCGCCCCGTTCGCGCAGGTCAGCATGTGTGTGCCTGCCGTTCTCGGCCGGCTCCGAGCGATCAGCTCCGAGCGGCCGGCTCGGAGCTGATCGCTCGGAGCCGGCCGGCCGGGCAACGGGAAGAGCCGGCCCCCTGTCACCAGGGGACCGGCTCTTCGCCGTCGTTCGGCCGTGCCGCGTCAGTGCCGTTGGTTACGGCCGATGGTCACGCGGTAGATCACCAGGACGATCACCGACCCGATGATGGCCGCGATCCACGTCGACAGGTGGAAGAAGCCGTTGATCGACTCCACCCCGAAAATCACCTTGCCGAGCCAGCCGCCCAGCAGACCGCCGACGATGCCGATCAGCATGGTGACGAGGCATCCACCCGGGTCCTTACCCGGCATCAGTGCCTTCGCGATCGCACCCGCCAGCAACCCGATCAGGATCCACGCGATGATTCCCATGGCAGCTCACCTCGTTCACAAATAAGATCAAAACGCTTCGACTCTGGTGTTTCCCGCTTTTGCGGATCGAAACACTGCAAGTGCATCGGTTCTCTGTGCGACCCCCTCCGGCGCGTCCGTGCGGCCGCGGCGCTCAGGGGCGCCACCGGTACCGGCGGGCCGTCCGCTCGTATGGCTGCGGATCCGGGTAGGTCAGCAGTTCCAGCGTGCTGCCCCAGGGTGTGCGCAGATACACGAACCGATTGCGCGCCCCCTCCTCCGGCCCGGGCAGGGGCTGCGGCGGCCCGAGAGCCACCGCGCCCGCCTCCTCGGCCCGCGCCACCGCGGCGTCCAGGTCGTCCACGTAACAGGCCAGGTGCTGCCACCCCAGGTCGCAGGGGATGGCGGGGGGCCGCTGCCGCGGTCCGGTGAACTCGAACAACTCGATGCCGGGCCCGTTCGGCAGGGCCAGCATCCGCATGGCCGCCTGCGCGGTGCCCGGCGGCACCCCGAGGCGCCGCTCGACGCCCTCCCCGCCGTTGGGGCCGTCCTCCCGGGACAGCGTGTCGTACAGGACCTCCGCGTCCAGCGCCGCCGCGAAGAAGGCGGTCGCCGCGTCGATGTCGGGAACCGTGACGCCGATGTGGTCGATGCCGCGCGTGGCCATGTGCGCGTCCTCCTCGGGATGCCGCGGAAGGGGGCGGCGATACGGGGGCGGGGTCACCCCTACGGGTGTCCGGCACGGCCGCGGCCGAACGGCCACGCGGTCCGGGAGCCGGCCACTGCCCGGATCTCCCACACTGAGGCGTCCCGCGGCGGAGCTTGCGGCGGAGCTCACCCGGGGCGTCAAAAATCGCTCGAACGAGATGTCCGGGGGCCCTTATCGTGAGCCAGTCGGCCCAGGGCGGTGCTCCGGGCCAGGACGGCCGGTCGCGGCGGTACGGGGGTACGCCGCGAGCCGGACGGACAGCGGCGTGGAACCGTGGAACGACGTGCGGGGCCGGACCCATCGAGGGCCGGCCCCGTTTGCGTGCGCCGACGTGTGGCCCCTCGGGCCCCCTCACGGCAAGTACGAGAACCTTCGTAGTTTGACAGCCCCCGTACTACGAGGGTTATCGTACGAAGCGTCAAGCCGAAGCATCACCGAACGCGGGAGTCCGTCGTGAGCGCACTGTTCGAGCCCCTCACCCTCCGGTCGCTGACCATCCCCAACCGCATATGGATGGCTCCCATGTGCATGTACTCGGCGGCGCCGGACGGTCCGGAGCAGGGCGCGCCCAACGACTGGCACTTCCAGCACCTGGCCTCGCGCGCCGTCGGCGGCACCGGGCTGATCCTGACCGAGGCGACGGCGGTGAGCCCGGAGGGGCGCATCAGCCCGTACGACCTGGGGCTCTGGAACGACACGCAGACCGCCGCGTTCCGCCGCATCACCGACTTCCTGAAGGCGCACGGCTCCGTGCCGGGCATCCAGATCGCCCACGCGGGGCGCAAGGCCTCCACCGAGCGTACGTGGGTGGACCGCGGCGCCCCGATCGCCCCTGGTGAGGGGCACGGATGGCGGCCGGTGGGCCCGAGCCCGCTGGCGTTCGACGAGGCGTCCGCCGAGCCGGCGGAGCTGTCGGCCGAGGAGATCCAGGAGATCGTCGGGCAGTTCGCGGCGACCGCGCGGCGGGCCCTGGAGGCCGGCTTCGAGGTGGCGGAGATCCACGGCGCGCACGGCTACCTGATCAACGAGTTCCTCTCGCCGTACACCAACCGGCGTAACGACGAGTACGGCGGCTCGTACGAGAACCGCACCCGGTTCGCGCTGGAGGTCGTGGACGCGGTGCGGGCCGTGTGGCCCGAGGAGCTGCCGGTGTTCTTCCGGATCTCGGCGACGGACTGGCTGTCGGAGAACGCGGACGACGAGCGCGAGGGCTGGACCGCCGACGACACCGTGCGCTTCGCCGCCGACCTGAAGGCGCACGGCGTGGACCTGCTGGACACCTCCACCGGCGGCAACGCCCCCGGTGCGAAGATCGCGGTGGGGCCCGACTACCAGGTGCCCTTCGCTGAGCGGGTCAAGAAGGAGACCGGGCTGCCGGTCGGCGCGGTCGGTCTGATCACCGAGGCCCAGCAGGCCGAGAAGATCATCGTGGACGGCCGGGCGGACGCCGCCCTCATCGGCCGCGAGCTGCTGCGCGACCCGTACTTCGCCCGCAACGCGGCCCGCGAGCTGGGCGCCGACGTCCACATCCCCAACCCGTACCACCGTTCCTGAGGCGTAAGGCCCGCCCTGCCGGTCCGGATGCCCGTACGACGGGTGCCCGGTCCGGCGGGGCGAGTGCCTTCGGGTTGTGTTGTCATGTTCTCGACAGAAAGCTACGTGTCGCCGGTCACTACGGCACCCCGTGCACAACGAAAGAGCGGTGGGGTTAGCATCTGAGCACCGCCTAGCTCGAAAGATGGACCTGTGACTGTCAACGAGGACTCGTTCACAAACTGGAAGAACCGCGAGGAGATCGCGGAGTCGATGATCCCGATCATCGGGAAGCTGCACCGGGAACGGGACGTCACGGTCCTGCTCCACAGCCGCTCCCTGGTGAACAAGTCGGTGGTCAGCATCCTGAAGACGCACCGATTCGCGCGCCAGATAGCCGGCGAGGAACTCTCGATCACCGAGACGTTCCCGTTCCTTGAGGCCCTCACCGCTCTCGACCTCGGTCCCTCCCAGATCGACATCGGCCGGCTCGCCGAGACGTACAAGGCCGACGAGCGCGGCCTGTCGGTGGCGGAGTTCACCGCCGAGGCCGTCGCGGGCGCCCTGGGCGCCGACAAGATCGAACGCCGGGAGGGGCGCGACGTCGTCCTCTACGGCTTCGGCCGCATCGGCCGGCTCGTCGCCCGGCTGCTCATCGAGAAGGCCGGCTCCGGCAACGGCCTGCGGCTGCGCGCGGTCGTCGTGCGCAGGGGCGGTGGGCGGGCCGATGAGGATCTCGTCAAGCGCGCCTCGCTGCTGCGCCGCGACTCCATCCACGGCCAGTTCCAGGGCACCATCACCGTCGACGAGGCGAACAGCACCATCGTCGCCAACGGCAACGTGATCAAGGTGATCTACGCCGACGACCCGTCGGAGGTGGACTACACGGCGTACGGCATCAAGGACGCCATCCTCATCGACAACACGGGCAAGTGGCGCGACCGCGAGGGGCTCTCGAAGCACCTGCGCCCCGGCGTCGACAAGGTCGTCCTGACCGCCCCGGGCAAGGGCGACGTCCCGAACATCGTGCACGGCGTCAACCACGACACGATCAAGCCGGACGAGCAGATCCTGTCCTGCGCGTCCTGCACCACCAACGCCATCGTCCCGCCGCTGAAGGCGATGGACGACGAGTACGGGGTGCTGCGCGGTCACGTCGAGACCGTCCACTCGTTCACCAACGACCAGAACCTGCTGGACAATTACCACAAGGCCGACCGCCGCGGCCGCTCGGCGCCGCTCAACATGGTCATCACCGAGACCGGTGCCGCCTCCGCCGTCGCGAAGGCGCTGCCCGACCTCCAGGCGAAGATCACCGGCAGCTCGATCCGGGTCCCGGTGCCGGACGTCTCGATCGCGATCCTCAACCTCCAGCTCGCGCGCGAGACCAGCCGCGAGGAGGTCCTCGAACACCTCCGGGACGTGTCGCTGACCTCGCCGCTGCGGCGTCAGATCGACTTCACCAGCGCCCCCGACGCGGTCTCGAACGACTTCATCGGCTCGCGGCACGCCTCGATCGTCGACGCCGGCGCCACCAAGGTCGACGGCGACAACGCGATCCTCTACCTCTGGTACGACAACGAGTTCGGCTACTCCTGCCAGGTCATCCGCGTCGTCCAGCACGTCTCCGGGGTGGAGTACCCGACCTACCCGGCGCCGGTGACCGGCTGATCCGGACACCCGGCTGAACCGGACCGGACCACCGGCGGACCCGGCCGGTCCGGCGGTTCGGACACGAGGCGGCAGCAGGACAGAGACCGGCCCTGAAGGGCGCTCAGGTCACTCTCCCGCTGCCGCCGTCGGCCGTCCTCACAGGCCGTCACCGCAGCCCGTCACCACAGGCCGGTACGGCCGGCTGTCACCACCGGCCGTCACCGTAACGCCGGTGCAGCTCGCTGATCTCCTGATCGTCGCGGGCGGCCATGGACCGCGTGCGCCGTACGCCGGCTTCTATGGCGAAGAGCACGAGCCCGCCGACGAGTACCGACCCGAGCAGTAACACCACCACGAGTTCCACCTCCACCTCCTACCCGGCGCCCGCCGTGCCGCAACGGGCGCTCTCTCCGGCGCGCGCCGGAACCGGCCCACCGGTCACGGCGACTCGTGGAAGCTGTACGCATGGCCGCAGGCGTCGCAGGCGAAGCGGCCGTTCAGTCCGTCGTTGGCCGTCTGGCAGCGTGGACACGGGGCGGTGGTGAAGTACTCCGGCCGCCGCCCGGCCGCGTCCCCGGTGGCCACGCCACCCGGCCCTGATTCACCCTCTGTCATCCGGACGCTCCACAGTTGCACGACCACCCGCCATCCGGTCCCTGAATTACCTGAGCACCACACCGGCTGCAATACATGACTGCTCCTCGACCCGCACCACAGCACCCCGCGCCCAGACCGAGTACACCTATCTCAACATCGCCACGCCGTTATTCAGAGAATGTCCGGAAACGGCGTGGCGTTCCGGATGCGGGACGCCGCACGGTCCTCCGGCGCACATCGCGGCGCCGACTGTCCCACCAGGACGCCCGCGAAGGAACCCGCTCCCTGGCCGGCAGGCGTCTTTCAGCCAGGCGAGACGTCCTCCCAGACGATCCGGGTGGCGGGATCCGGCGCGTACGAGCAGTACGCGCCCGTCCGTACGCTGCGTTCCAGGTGCTGTCCGAGGACGGGATCGTGCGCGAAGACGCGTTTGACCGCCGCTTTCAGGGCCTTGGTGACGCTCAGCCGGGCCCGCTCGCCGTCGGACGCCGCCCGGCGGTCGCGGCCGCCGAGGCCGACGGCACCGGCGAGCTGCTCGGTCACAGCGTCGAGTTCGATACGGGCCTGTTCGGCCCGACCGGTGTCGTGGAAACGTTCCGCCTCGTCCAGTTCCTCGGCCAGCTCGCGCAGCCGCCTGCGGTAGGCGTCCTTCGCCCGGGCGTCGAGGACCGGCCCGGCGTCGCCCGTTTCCGGGGACCCCGGCCCGTCCGGCGCGGCCGGGCGGCCCCGTGCCGTACCGCGGTCGGCCGCGGCCAGTTCGCGTGCCGGGAACTCCCGGTCGGGCGCGGCGAGCAGCCGGGCCAGGTAGCCCAGGCCCACCGTGTGCTTGAGGTGGACGGTGCGGCCGTCGTGGGCGAGCGCCCAGTAGTCCCCCCGCCTGCGCAGCGACGCCTGGTGCGGCGCTGCCGACGGCGTGTCGCCGGTGCCGCGCGGTCCGTCCGGCGCGGGGGACGGGAGCGGCGGGTCCGTACCGAGTTCCGCCGCGGTGACCAGGACGGCGGTCGCGAGCGGCCACTGCCGGCCGTGGTCGCGTGCCTCCTCGAAGCGCCGGTCGCCCAGTTTCCTGCGGGCCTTGGCGATACCGGCCGCCCGCCAGCCCTTGAGGAACGACAGCAGCGCGGCGCCGGACTTCTTCCGGGCCGTGTCCGACGCGCCGAACAGCACGGCGGCCTGCTCGTAGTGCTGGTCGGACACGGCCAGCATGGCGGTGATCTGGAAGACCTCGGCGAGGCCCCACGGAGCGTCGAGCCGGTGGAACAGGCGCAGCGCCTCTCCCGTACGGGCACGGGCGTCGCGCACGTCACCCAGGCCCCACGAAGCGGTGGCGAGGGTGAGTTCGGCCCAGGCGATGCTCTTCGGCTCCCCGGCCTCGCACAGCAGGCGGAACGCCGTCCGGCCGTGGTGCTCCGCCTGCGCGAAGTCGCTCCGGGTGACCTCCACCATGGCCAGGAACAGGTAGGACCAGCCCACCAGCCACGGCTCGTCGGTCTTCAGCGCGGCCGTCAGCGACTCGCTCAGTGTCTCCACCGCGGCGTCCGGGTTCCCGAGCAGCAGCGCGCCGAACCCGACGTACTGCAAGGAACACACCAGCCCCGGCAGGTCGCCGTCGCGCCGTGACAGGCGCTCGGCCTCGGAGCAGGAGAGCCAGGCGCGCTCCGGGTCGCCCTGGATCACGGCGAGCAGCCCCAGCCCGTTCAGGGCCCGTACGCGGCCTTTGGCGGCGGCGTTCCGGTCGGCCGCCAGCGCCCGTTCGAGCCAGACGCGTCCCTCGGCGTAGCGCCCCTGAACGTCCCAGAAGGACGCGAGGGCCCCGGCCATACGGACCGCGCCGTCGATGTCGTTGGAGGTCAGCAGCCATTCGAGGGCGGCACGCAGATCGTCGTGCTCGGCCTTGAGCCGGTCCAGCCACACCGCCTGGTGCGGACTCCGGAACCGCTCCCACGCCTGCTCGGCGAGGTCGTGGAAGTACGCGGCGTGCTGCGCGGACAGCGGGCCGAGCTCGCCCCGCTGCCGCAGCCGGGCGAGCCCGTAGGCGCGCAGCGTCTTCAGCAGCCGGTAGCGGGTGGGGGAGTGCCGGGGGACCACCGTCACCAGCGACTTGTCGACGAGCCGCAGGAGCAGGTCGCCCGGACAGGCGGTGCCGCTGTCCGCCGTGGCGACGGCCTCCACGGCGTCCAGGGTGACGGCGCCGGCGAAGACCGACAGCCGCTCGAACAGCTTCCGTTCGGGCTCGCTGAGCAGGTCGTAGCTCCATTCGACGACGCTGTCCAGGGTCCGGTGGCGGCGCAGCGGGGCCCGGGTCTCCCAGGCCAGCAGCCGGAACCGGTCGTCGAGCCAGCGGCTGAGCTGCTCGGCGTCGAGCGCGTTGGTCCGCGCCGCGGCCAGTTCGATGGCCAGCGGCAGGCCGTCCAGCTTCCGGCAGATCTCGGCCACCGCCGCCGCGTTCGCCTCGGTGACCGCGAAGCCCGGCTCGACCGCCGCGGCCCGGTCCGCGAACAGCCGGACCGCGTCGTACTCCAGGACGGCGGCCCCGGCGGCCTGTGCGGGCGGTGTGGCGAGCCCGGTGACCGGCCAGAGGGCTTCACCGGGGATGCCGAGACGTTCCCGGCTCGTCGCCATGACGCGTAGGTTCCGGCAGGCGGACAGCAGCGGCAGCACGAGCTGCGCGACCGCTTCCACGAGATGTTCGCAGCAGTCCAGCACCAGCAGCATGACCTTGTCGCGGAGCCGTTCCGCCAGGACGTCCGGCAGCGTTCTGCCCGCCTGTTCCTGGACGTCCAGCCCCGCCGCGACGGCATGGGTGACCAGCAGCGGCTCGCTCAGTCCCGCCAGTTCCACGAAACGCGCTCCGTCCCGGTAGTGGGACGTGAGACTCGCGGCCACCTCGATGGCGAGCCGGCTCTTGCCCGCCCCGCCGGCCCCGGTCAGGGTGACCAGCCGGTTCCGTTCCAGGCGCGCGCGGACTCCGGCGGCTTCGCGGTGCCGGCCGACGAAAGTCGTCAGCGGCGCGGGCAGTTCCTTCGGTCCTCCGGCCGACACCATCTTCGACGCTCCAACCCAGCGGCGCATCGAAGCGCCACCCCCCGCTCGCGAGAATAGGTTCGCGCCGGGCGGCGAAACAACCGAAACCGGCTTGGTGTTCTGCCGGTAACGGTTCTGACCTGCGGGTCGTGCAGGGCGTCGACCGGCCGGCGGAGGCCGGTGAGCTGTGCGGCGCCACCGGTGAGGCAGGGGCTGGAGCGGCGGCACGGCTGCCGCGGACGTACTGCCCCTACGGCGGACGGCCTCCGTCGGACGGCCCGGTCCGGGAGGCTTTTCCCGGGTGTTACGTGAATTTTCACGGTGTTCCCCGCCCGTTCACGCCTCATCGACGAGGGGCCCGGTCCGCCGGGCCCGTGACTCCGCTACCCCGAGGAGCTCACGTGGTGGGAAAATCCGTCGAGGCACCACCGGCAGCAGCACCGCCCGGATCAGCCGGACCGTCCGAACCGACAGCACCGTCCGAACCAGCAGTTCCGCCCGGATCAGCCGGACCGCCCGCACCAGCAACGCCGTCCGCGCCAGCAGTCCCGCCCGAACCGGCCGCCCTCGCCGACGTCCTCGCCGCGGTACTGGCGGACGTCCTCCGTGCCGAACGCGTCGCGCCCGACGCCCACTTCTTCACCGACCTGGGCGCCGACTCGCTGGTCATGGCCCACTTCTGTGCCCGGGTCAGGAAACGCGCCGGTCTCCCGTCGGTGTCGATGCGGGACGTCTACCGGTACCCGACGATCACCGGTCTGGCGGCGGCCCTCATCGGCACCGCACCAGGACAGCCACCGGCCCCGCCCTCGGCTCCGTCTCCGGCCGCTGCCTCCGCCGCCTCCGCCGCACCCCAGCCCCCTGCCCCGGCCCAGGCCGCGTCCGCGCCACCGCCCCCGCCTCCCGTCGGCACACTCGCGTACCTCCTCTGCGGCACCCTGCAACTCCTGACGTTCCTCGGCTACTCCTACCTCGCCGCCGTCGCCACCGCCCGCTGCTGGGACTGGATGTCCGACGCGTCCGGCGCGGGCGGCATCTACGTACGGGCGGTCCTCTGCGGAGCCGCGGTCTTCCTCGGCCTGTGCGCCTTCCCGGTCCTCGCCAAGTGGGTGCTGGTCGGGCGGTGGACGCAGCGGGAGATACGCGTCTGGAGCCTGGCGTACTTCCGGTTCTGGGCCGTCAGGACGCTCGTGCAGGCGAATCCGCTGGTCCTGTTCACCGGCTCACCGCTCTACGCCGGCTACCTCAGGGCGCTGGGCGCGAAGATCGGACGGGACGTCACGATCCTGTCCCAGCACGTGCCCGTCTGCACCGACCTGCTGACCGTCGGAGCGGGCACGGTCGTCCGCAAGGACGCGTACTTCACCTGCTACCGGGCCGACGCGGGGGTGATCCGGACCGGTCCGGTCGTCCTCGGCCAGAACGTGCTGGTCAGTGAGGCGACGGTGCTGGACATCGGTACGTCGCTGGGCGACGGGGCCCGGCTCGGCCACGCCTCCGCCCTCCACACGGGCCAGGCCGTGCCCGCCGGGGAGCACTGGCACGGCTCGCCCGCGCAGCGTACGGAGGCCGGTCACCGGATGCCCGACGCGGCCTTCCGCAGCACGCCGCGCGCGGCCTACGCGATCCTGCAACTGCTGAGCGCCCTGCTCGTGTACCTGCCGCTGGCCATCGGCGGGGCGAGCATGCTGCTGGCCGCGGTGCCGTACCTCGCGACGCTCCTGGCCCCGGGGCCGCCGGCCTTCACGGGCTGGTCGTTCTACGGTCAGGCACTGGCGGCCTCGGCCGCGCTCTTCTTCGGCACGCTGACCGCCGGACTGCTCGTGGTGGTCACCGTGCCCCGGCTGCTCCACCTCGCCATCGAACCGGGCCGGGTCTACCGGATGTACGGCCGGCACTATGCGCTGCACCGCACGATCGCGCGGATGACCAACGTCAAGTTCTTCACGGCGCTCTTCGGCGACAGCTCCTACATCGTCTCCTACCTCGGCCGCCTCGGCTACGACCTGTCCCGTGTCGAACAGACGGGGTCCAACTTCGGCACGGACGTCAAGCACGAGTCCCCGTACCTCAGTTCGGTCGGCAGCGGCACGATGGCCGCCGACGGCCTGTCCCTGATGAACGCGGAGTACTCCCGGACCTCCTTCCGGCTCTCCCGTGTCACGATCGGCCCCCACAACTTCCTCGGCAACGACGTCTGCTACCCGCCAGGGGGCAGGACGGGCGAGAACTGCCTGCTCGCGACGAAGGTCGCGGTACCCCTCGACGGGCCCGTACGGGAAGGCGTGGGCCTCCTCGGTTCGCCCTGCTTCGAGATCCCGCGCTCCGTCGAGCGCGACGCCGCCTTCGACCATCTGCGGGAAGGTGACGCGCTCCGGCGCCACCTGGCCGCCAAGAACGCCTTCAACCTCCGGACGATGGGCCTGTACCTGCTGGCCCGGTGGGGGCAGGTGTACGTCCTGACCCTGCTCGCCTGGGCCGCCGCCGACCGGTACCACACGCTCGGCGCCGCGGCGATCGCGGCGGCCTCCGTCCTCGCGCTGCTCTTCTCGCTCACGTACTCGGTGTGCGTCGAGCGGGCCGTCACCGGGTTCCGGCGTCTGACGCCGCGCTACTGCTCGATCTACACGCCGTACTTCTGGCGGCACGAACGTTTCTGGAAGCTGCACGCCATGCCGTCGCGTTTCTTGAACGGCACCCCGTTCAAGAGCCTGGTCTGGCGGGCGCTCGGCGTACGGCTCGGACGGCGGCTGTACGACGACGGCTGCGGCATGCCCGAACGTTCCCTCGTCACGATCGGGGACCACTGCACCCTCAACGCGGGCAGCGTCGTCCAGTGCCACTCGCAGGAGGACGGCACCTTCAAGTCCGAGCGCATCGTCATCGGCAGCGGCTGCACCCTCGGCACCCGGGCCCTGGTCCACTACGGCGTCACGGTGGGCGACGGCGCGGCGCTCGCACCCGACTCCTTCCTCATGAAGGGCGAGGAGGTGCCCCGGCACGCGCGATGGGGTGGCAACCCCGCACGGGAGATGCCCGCAGGGGAGCTGCCCGTAAGGGAGACACCGGCCAGGGAGCTGCCCGCCCCCGCCCCACGGAGCGGTTCGCAGGCCCCGCACCACCCCGAGCGTACGGACTGAGAGCGGAGGAAGACCGATGGCGAAGACAGCGGAGGAAGCCGGCCGCGCGTTCTGGCGCGGCGTGTTCGACGGCGGCGGCTTCACCGCCGTTCCCCGGTGGGCACACCGTCCCGTCCCCGGACTGGCCGAGTACCGGGCGGCGGTCCCGGCCGGTCTCGTCACGGCCCTGGAAGGCGTCGCGGACGAACTGGCGGTGCCGCTCCGGACCGTACTGCTGGCGGCACACGCCAAGGTGCTCGCCGCGCTGACCGGCGACCAGGAGGTCACGACCGGGTACGCCGCGGCGCCGGGCGGCCGGCCGCTGCCCTGCCGGCTGACAGCCGCCCCCGGCTCGTGGCGGGCCCTGGTGCTGCACACCCGCCGTGCCGAGTCACGGCTGCTGGCGCACCAGGACGTCCGGCCCGGCGAGCCGGCGCGCCATCCGGACCGGCAGGCGCTGCTGTCCGAGGCGGTCTTCGATCCGCACGACACCGGTGACGGGCTCCCCGAGGGCGTCGTCCTGTCGGCCGGCGTCGCCCGGTGTCACGGCCGCCTCACCTTGCGGCTGCGCCATCGCACCGACGCGCTCGACACCGAGTGCGCCGCCAGGATCGCCGGATACCACCTCACCGCCCTCGCACTGATCGCCGCCGACCCGCACGCCGACCACACCCGGCAGAGCCTGCTCTCCGCCGACGAACTCCACCACCAGCTGGAAGGCCTCGCGGGCCCCCGCAGGGATCTGCCCGACCACCGCGCGCACGAACTCTTCGAACAGCAGGTGGCGGCCCGGCCCGACGCCGTCGCGGCCGTCCACGGCGACCGCAGCTGGACGTACGCGCAGCTCAACGCCCGTGCCAACCAGCTCGGCCGGGCCTTGCTGGCCCGCGGGCTGCGCCGCGAAGGAGTCGTCGCGGTGGTCACCGAGCGGAACCTCGACTGGACGGCCGCCGTCCTCGCCGTCCTCAAGGCGGGCGGCGTCTACCTGCCGATCGAGCCGCACTTCCCCGCCGACCGTGTCGCCACCACCCTCACCCGGGCCGGCTGCTCCCTCGTGCTGACCGAGCACGGCAGCACCGGCACCCTCGACCAGGCCCTGAAGGAGCTGCCCGAGGTGCGGTGCCTGACCGTCGACACGGCGTACGCGGAACAGCACGCCGAGGGCGACCTGGGCAGTACGGTGACCGCCGGACAGCTCGCCTACATCTACTTCACCTCCGGCTCCACCGGCGAGCCCAAGGGCGCGATGTGCGAGCACGCGGGCCTGCTCAACCACCTCTTCGCGAAGATCGACGACCTGGAGATCGGCCCGGGACAGGTGGTCGCCCAGACCGCGCCCCAGTGCTTCGACATCTCGCTGTGGCAGCTGATCGCCGCGCTCCTCGTCGGCGGCCGGACGCTCCTGGTCGAACAGGACGCGGTCCTGGACGTCCCCCGGTTCGTCGACCGGATCGCCGAGGGCCGGGTGAACGTCCTCCAGGTCGTACCGTCGTACCTGGAAGCCGTGCTGTCCTTCCTGGAGCAGCACCCCCGCGCCCTGCCCGACCTGCGGTACGTCTCCGTGACCGGTGAGGCGCTGAAGCCGGAACCGGCGCAGCGCTGGTTCGCCGCCCGGCCCGGCACCGCCCTGGTCAACGCCTACGGGCTGACCGAGACCTCGGACGACACCAACCACGAGGTGATGCGCCGCGCACCGGGCGGGGCACGGGTCCCGCTCGGCCCGCCCGTCGCCAACGTACGGGTGTACGTCGTCGACGAGCATCTCGCACCGGTCCCGCTCGGCGCCCCCGGCGCGATCGTCTTCTCCGGCGTCTGCGTCGGCCGCGGCTACGTCAACGACCCCGAACGCACCCGCGCCTGCTTCGGCACCGACCCGCACCGGCCCGGACAACGCCTCTACCAGGGAGGCGACTTCGGACGCTGGCGGCCCGACGGGAAACTGGACTACCTCGGGCGCCGCGACGCCCAGGTCAAGGTCCGCGGCTTCCGTATCGAGACCGGCGAGGTGGAGAACGCCCTGCTGCGCGTGCCCGGTGTCCGCGACGGCGCCGTGATCGTCACCGAACGCGCAGGCCAGGGCGCACGCCTGGTGGCCTTCTACCGCGGTCGGCGGGCCCTCGCGGCCGACCTGCTGCGCAGCCGGCTGGAACAGTCGCTGCCCGCGTACATGGTGCCCTCGGCCTTCCACCGGCACGACGGCCCGTTGCCGCTGACCGCCAACAGCAAGACCGACCGCAAGGCCCTCGCGGCGCTCGCCGCCGAACTCGACGACGCGGGCGGCCGGCACGTCGCGCCGCGGACACCGGCCGAGCGGCGGCTCGCCACCGCGTGGGCCACGGTGCTCGGCGTCCCGCAGACCCGCATCGGCCGCCGGGACCACTTCTTCGACCGGGGCGGCACCTCGCTGGCCGCGGTGAAGCTGGCGATCCTCCTGGACCGCGCGGTCTCCCTCAAGGACGTCACCCGGCACCCCGTCCTCGCCGACCTGGCGGACGTGCTCGACGGCAGGTCCCGGCCGCCGGGCACGGAGCTGCTGCGGCCGCTGACGGCACCGGACGGCGCGCACGACGGTGCCCTGGTGTGCTTCCCCTGGGCGGACGCCGACGCGGCGGCCTTCCAGCCGCTGGCCGACGCGCTGCGCGACAGCGGGCGGGCGGTCTACGGAGTCGGACTGCCCGCCCTCGACACGACCGCACCGGGCGGCCCGCCCACGGCATCGGCGCAGGCCGTCGCGGAAGTCGTCGCGGAGATCGTCGCCGACATCGTCCGCCTCGGCCTGACCGGACCGCTGCTGTGGGGACACTCCTCGGGAGCCGCGTACGCCGTGGAGGCGGCCAGGCAACTGGAGGAGCGCGGTACGGCGGCCCGGCGGCTGTTCATCGGAGCGCAGTTGCCCGGTGACGGCCACGACGAGCGCGATGCCGCCGACGAACGGGCTCACCACTATCTCGCCCACGCCCTGGCCACCCCGCCCACCGCCCGGCTGTCCACACCGGTCACCGCGGTCGTCGCCGCCGACGACCCGCGCACCGCGCGCTTCCGGCACCGCTACCGGGACTGGAGCCCGCTGGCCGCACACGTCGACCTGTACGTCCTGACGACCGGCGGCCCCTGCTTCCCGCGCACCCGGCCGGCCGACACGGCGCGTGCCGTACTGCGCGCCGCCGAACTCCTCGCGCCCTCCTGAAGGCCCCGGACCCTTCCCGCGGACCGCCACCCGCACCCGAACTCGACCGAACTAGACCGAACTCGACCGAAAGAGCCTGCCATGCCGCACTCGCCCGCCACCCCGCCACTCGACCTGAACCTGCTCCCCGGCACGCCCCCGGTCCTCCTCGCCGAACCCACCGGCGACGCGGCGAGCTGGGCCGCCGGATACCGGGACACCCTGCGCACCCTCGCCGTCGAGCACGGCGCGGTCCTGGTACGCGGCCTCGGGCTGCACGACGCCGACCAGGCCGGCGCCGTCTTCCGGCACCTGGCCACCGGCCTGCTCACGGAACGTGAGGCCTTCGCCCCGCGACAGGAGTACGCCGAGGGCGTGTACTCCTCCGCGAAGTGGCCGCCCTACCAGCCGATGTGCATGCACCACGAACTCAGCTACACCCTCACGGCCCCCGGCCTGCTGCTCTTCGCCTGCCTGACCGCACCGGGCAGCGGCGGCGCCACCGCCGTCGCCGACGCGTCCGCCGTCCTCGACGCGCTCCCCGCCGAGCTGGCCGGACGCTTCGAGCGGGAGGGCTGGCTGCTCACCAGGAGCTACAACGACGAGGTCGGAGCCTCCCTGACCGAGGCCTTCGGCACCGACGACCGCCGTGCCGTCGAACGCTACTGCCGTGGCCACGCCATCGACTTCGCCTGGCAGCCCGACGGCGGCCTGCGCACCCGCCAGCGGCGCGGCGCCGTGCTGCGTCACCCCGTCACCGGCCACCGCTGCTGGTTCAACCAGATCGCCTTCCTCAACGCCTGGACGATGGACCCGGAGGTGCGCGCATACCTCACCGACATGTACGGCGCCGACGCGCTGCCGTTCGACACGCGCTACGGCGGCGGCGACCCGATCGGCGAGGACGTCGTGCACCTGCTCAACACCGTCTACGCGGCCCACACCGCGCGCGAGCCGTGGCAGCCCGGTGACCTGATGATCGTCGACAACATCCGTACGGCCCACAGCAGGGAGGCCTACGAAGGGCCGCGCGACGTGCTCGTGGCGATGACCGACGCGGTGCACCTGACCGCCCGCGCGTCCGGGACGGAGGCGATCGCGTCATGACGTCCACCCGCCCCGCCGGGACGGCGGCCGGACCGCGGGCGCCGCACACCGCGCCGTCCTTCGCGGTGATCTCCGGCGCCCAGGTGCAGGAGGCCCTGCGCGGCCGCGAACGGCAGATCGTCCAGCTGGTCGAAACCGCGTACCGGCTGCACGGCGCCGGTGACACGGTCGATCCGCCGTCGTACTTCCTGGACCTCCCCGACCGGCCGGACTCCCGCATCATCGCGCTGCCCGCCTCGATCGGCGGGCCCACACCGGTGGACGGCCTCAAGTGGATCTCCAGCTTCCCGCGGAACGTGGCCGCCGGCCTGCCCAGGGCCTCGGCCGTGCTGATCCTCAACGACCCTGCCACCGGGTACCCGTACGCCTGCCTGGAGAGTTCGATCATCAGCGCCACCAGGACGGCGGCGTCCGCGGCCGCGGCGGCCGACCGGCTCAGCCGCGGCCGTCCGCGCCCGTGCCGCGTCGGCTTCTTCGGCACCGGCCTGATCGCCCGCTACATCCACACCTTCCTGGCCGCCACCGGCTGGCAGTTCGACGCGGTCGGGGTGTACGACGTGTCCGCCGACAGCGCGGCGGGCTTCTGCACGTACCTGGAATCGGCGGCCGTGACGGGTCGGGAAGAGCCTTCGGCCGGCGCCGGCCGGGTCACTGTGCACACCGACCCGGGGCAGCTGATCCGCACCAGCGATCTCGTCGTCTTCGCCACCGTCGCCGCCCGGCCGCACGTCGGCGACCTCTCGTGGTTCGCGCACCACCCGCTGGTGCTGCACGTGTCACTGCGCGACCTGGCCCCCGGAATCCTGCTCGACGCGGCCAACTTCGTCGACGACGCCGACCACTGTCTGCGCGCCGGCACCTCACCCCACCTCGCCGAACAGCTCACCGGCGACCGCCGCTTCGTCACCGGGACGCTGGCGGACGTCCTGGCCGGCCGGGTGAGCGTGCCCGCGGACCGGACGGTGGTCTTCTCGCCCTTCGGCCTGGGCGTGCTCGATCTGGCCGTCGGCGCCTTCGTCCACGACGAAGTGGCCCGCGCCGGGGCCCTGCACCTCATCGACGATTTCTTCCACGCATTACGCCGGTACGGGTGAACGCGGTGCCGGTACAGGACAACCGGCCGCGCCGGCCCGGATGAACGACTGCGTGCATTGCAGAACGAGGGGGGACAAAGTGCCAGTCATATCCTTGCCGTTGGATTTCAACGAGGAGGACCTCTACGTCGACCTGCGGGCGACGTTCGGGCATCCGCTCTACCTGAAGTGCGAGGGCTTCAACTTCGCCGGTTCGATCAAACTGAAGGCCGCCACGGAGATGGTGGCGGCCGCGGAACGCGACGGGGTGCTCACACCGGGGGCCACCCTGGTCGAATCCTCGTCCGGGAATCTGGGCGTGGCGCTGAGCATCATCGCGGCGAGCAAGGGCTACGGCTTCCTGTGCGTGACGGACGCCCGCTGCAACCTGTCGGCCCGGCGGATGATGGAGGCGCTGGGCAGCCAGGTCCATGTCATCACCGAGCCGGACGCCGGCCAGGGCTTCCTCGGCGCGCGTATCGCCTACGTACGCGACCTGACCGCCTCGGACGACCGCTACGTCTGGCTCAACCAGTTCACCAGCCCCGACAACTGGAAGGCGCACTACCGCAGTACCGCACCGGCCATCGCCCGCCAGTTCCCACGCCTGGACGTCCTGTTCGTCGGCGCCGGCACCACCGGGACCCTCATGGGCTGTGCCCGCTACTTCCGCACCTGGCACCGCCCGGTGCACGTCGTCGCGGTGGACAGCGTCGGCTCGGTGTCCTTCGGGGGCGCCCCGGGCCGCCGGATGATCCCCGGCCTGGGCACCAGCGTGCCACCGCACCTGCTCGACACCTCCTACGTGGACGAGGTGGTCCGGGTGGAGGAGACGGAGACCATCCGCACCTGTCACCGGCTGGCCGGCCGCGGCTTCCTCTTCGGCGGTTCCACCGGCACCGTCGTCAGCGGCGCCACCGCCTGGCTCGGCCGCCACCACCCGCACCGCCTCACCGCCGTCGCCATCGCCCCGGACCTCGGCGAGCGCTACCTCGACACCGTCTACCGCAACACCTGGCTGCGGGACGCCTACGGCGAGGACCTGCCGGCCACCGACGGGCTGGCGGCCGCACGGTCGGCCTGACCCGGGCACGCCGCCCGTCCGGCGCGCCGCCGTCCGGGTACGCCCCCGCCCGCGTACGCCGTGGCCGCAGGGCCCCGGCCGTAGGCTGTCCGGCGCCGGGGCCCCGGCCGGTTCACGGGGCTCCGGGAAGTCACCGGGCGTGAGCGGCCGGGGCCGGGGTACGCGAGCGGTTCCGAAGACGGAGGAAGGGTGGACGACGTGCGCAGTGTGGGTGTGGAGGAGGAACTGCTGCTGGTGGACGCGCGGACCGGCGAGCCGCGGGCGCTCTCGGCGGCGGTCCTCGCGGCAGCGTCGCGTGACCCGCTGGGCAACGAGGACGTCTTCGAGAGCGAGCTGCACCGGCAGCAGCTGGAATTCGCCACCCGGCCGCAGACGGACATGGGCGACCTGGCCAAGGAGATACGGCGCTGGCGGGCGGAGGCGGCACGCCACGCCGAGGGCGTACAGGCGTCGGTGGCCGCCCTGGCCACCTCGCCGCTGGAGGTGAGCCCGGCCATCGGCAGCGGCGAACGCCACCAGTGGCTCGCGGAGCACTTCGGCCTCACCGCCCAGGAACAGCTGACGTGCGGCTGCCACATCCACGTCTCCGTGGACTCCGACGAGGAAGGCGTGGCCGTACTGGACCGGATGCGGCCCTGGCTGTCCGTCCTCCTGGCGATGAGCGCGAACTCGCCGTTCTGGCAGGGCGAGGACAGCCGCTACAGCAGCTACCGCAACCGGGTGTGGGGACGCTGGCCGTCGGCCGGCCCGGTCGAGGTGTTCGGCTCCGCCGACCGCTACCACGAGCAGGTCGGCGATATGACCGCCAGCGGTGTGCTGAAGGACGAGGGCATGGTCTACTTCGACGCCCGCCTGTCCCGTACGTACCCCACCGTCGAGACCCGGGTCGCCGATGTGTGCCTGGACCCGTCCACCACCGTGCTGCTGGCCACCTTGATACGCGGTCTCGTGGAGACGGCGGTACGCCAGTGGCACGACGGCGTCCCGCCCGGCCGCCACACCGTCGCGCTGCTGCGCCTGGCCACGTGGCGAGCCGCCCGCTCGGGGCTGGAAGGCGAACTCATCCACCCCGTCACGATGCGGCCGGCCCCCGCCGAAGCCGTCGTACGGGCCCTGTTCGATCATGTACGCGACGCCCTGGAGGACAGCGGCGACCTCAGGCACGCACAGGAGGCGCTGGCCACCCTGCTGAAGACGGGTAACGGCGCCCGTGTGCAACGGGAGCTGCTGCGCAGCACGGGCAGCCTGCGGGGCGTGGTCACCGAGTGCGTACGCCGCACGCTCGACTGAGACGCGAGCAACGCTTCCACGTCCTGGCCCACCCGGCATACCGGGACCACATCGAGCACCGGGCCCAGCAGATACTCGACGGCGTGAATCCGACGCTGCTGCCCCCGCCGGGGAAGTGAAACGGGATGTGCGGGATGTCGCCGTGACCGTCCGCCGTTAGGCTCGCCGCATGGCAGCGGCACGGTGCATCGACGAGAGTTGTGCCATGGTGGCCATCGCCGCCTCGGCCGGAGGCGTGTTCGCGCTGCTGGAGCTGTTCGGCTCCTTCACCGCGGGGCCGCCGGTGCCGACCCTGGTCGTACAGCACCTGAGCCCGCGTCACCGTACGCTGCTCGACACGGTCCTCCAGCGGCGTACGCGGGTGCCGATCAGCATGGCCCGGGACGGCGAGCGGGCCGCGGCCGGGCGGGTCTACCTGGCGCCTCCCGACCGGCATCTGCTCATCGGGCCCGGCAACACCCTGGCCCTGTCGGACACCGAACGGGTGAACCGGGTCAGGCCCGCCGCGGACCGGCTGTTCACCTCGGTCGCCGAGACGTACCGGGACCGGGCCTGGGCCTTCGTGCTCAGCGGCACCGGGCGCGACGGCGCGGTGGGGGCCCGGGCCGTCAAGGACGGCGGCGGCACCGTCGTGGTCCAGGACCCGGAGACCGCCGACTATCCCGGCATGCCCCGGGCCACGCTGGAGGCCGGTGCCGTGGACCATGTGCTGGGCCTGCACGACATCGAGGAGATGATCCGCGCGTTCGCCGCTTCCGGGCAGCAGACCTGAGGACAGGGATCGGAACGGGCGCCTGTCCGTCTACTTGTGGTCACGGAGGAAGGCCGGGATGTCGGCCCGGGCCGGGTAGTCGGGCAGGGGTGCGGGCTTGTCCTGGAGGAACGCGGTGATGACGGCTGCGGCCCGTCGGTCGTTGTCGTCCAGACCGTTCCACATGTGGTGGCCGACGCCGGGCATGTACTGGGTGCGCCGGACGGCGGGGTCGGCCGCGAGGACCGCGGTCTCCCACTGCCGGACCTGGGAGGAGCATTCGGCGATCATCAGCATCGCGGGGGTCCGGGAGTGCCTCAGCCGGGGGGTGAGGGAAGGGGAGTCCTCGATCGTCCGCTGGACGCGGAGGCTGGCCGCGGCGCTGAAGGAGAAGTTCCGCGCCGTGTCCTCGACCGGGATGCGGTGCGCGTCCCGCGCGCAGTAGGCGGACGCGGTGTCGCTGCCCAGATCGGCGGCGGTGAAGGCGTTGTCGCCCTCCGCCTGGCCCGTCAGCCCGTTGCCGGGGCTCAGGAGACCCAGCCGCAGGAGACCGAAGGTGACCGCGTACCGCGGGACGTGGGTGGAGCGCGGCCCGGTCATGGCCGGCGCGATGTCGCGGGCCGACGGCCGGCCCTGCCGCCCCGCGATCCGGGCGGTGGGGCCGTCCATCGGGCCCGGCTCGGCGATGACCGCCCGGCGCAGGCGGGCGGCGACGGCCGGATCGGCCAGCGCGCGGGTGAGCACGACCGCGCCCGAGGAGAAGCCCAGCACGTCGGCGCGGCCCTTGCCGAGCTTGCCGAGTTCGCCGACGAAGGCGCCGAGATCGTGGACGGACCGGGTGATCGAGTACTGGTCCATGGGCAGCAGGTCGCTGCGTCCGCCACCGGCCTGCTCGTAGGCGTACACGTCGTGGCCCTGCCCCGCGAGCCGCTGCAGGAAGTGGTGGTCCAGCACCGAAATGCCGCGCACCGGACCGCCGTTGAGGTAGACGAGCGGCGCGCGGTGCCGGGGGCCGCTGCCGGTGGGCGGATAGTGGTAGACCGCGACCCGGCTGCCGGTGGGCAGGCGCCAGTGCTCGGTGGTCACGAATGGCAGGGCGGGCGGATGGCGGCGTGTCGTGGGGACGGTGGGGACGCACACCGACAGCGTCAGGGCCGCCGCGACGAGCACCGGCAGGAAGGGGAGCAGCCGTCCCCGCCAGGAGCGGCGGCGGCCCCGCCAGAGCGCCGCGACGATGGCGGCCCCCACCGTCGCGGACCATGCGGGGAATCCCGAGCCCGCGCCGTCGGTGGCGATGACGAGCGCGAGGAAGAAGGCGGTCAGCCCCGTCGTGGCGGCGGTGGATACGAGCAGGAGGCCGAGGAAGCGTAAGGGGCGGCGGACGGAGGGCGGCACGGTGTTCTCTCCCCACTTTTGAAACGCTGTTTTGAAACGATGTTAGCAGGACGGGTAAGGTGTCCCTCATGGGAAGGCCCAGAACGAACGACGCCGCTGTCCGGGAACGGCTGGTGGCCTGCGCGACCGAGATGTTCGCCACCCGCCCCCAGGAGTCGGTCACGGTCCGCGCGCTGGCCGCTGCCGCCGGCACGTCGACGGCGGCGGTCTACACGTTGTTCCAGGGGAAGGACGGGCTGGTCCGCGAGGTGCGCGACCAGGCGGTCGCCGGTCTGTTCCAGGACCTGACGGCCGTTCCTGGCTCGGAGGCCGCCTTGGACGACCTGTACGCGCTGGCCGTGGCCTATCGCCATTGGGGACGCCGGCACCGCCACCTGTACTCGGTGTTGTTCGGTGGCGCGCAGTCCTTCGTCCCGTCGGCCCGGGTCGGCGACCGTGACCCGGTGCGGCCGCTGGTCGCGGCGATCGACCGCGCCGTGGCGGATAGTGTCCTCGCGGGCGACACCACTCGGATCGCCGTCTCGCTGTGGGTCGCCCTCCACGGACTCGTGACCCTCGAACTCGCCGGCGCCCTCGAAGGCGACGTGGCCGAGACCGCGTTCCGGTCGACGGTTGACGCCGTACTGCGCGGCTGGGCGGCCCCCGCCGCCTTCCCCGGTCTCCGACGCGCGGACGCGGGGCCGTGAGACCGCGTTCGGTGCACCCGCCGGCCCGGGACTGTCATACATTGGCGTGACAGCGGCAGGCGGCGGCCCAGGCCGGTCCGCTGCGGTGGGTGGGGGAAGCATGTCGGGACAGACCGTCGCGAGCCTGATCGAGAAACTGCGACCCGGTGGACCGGGACCGTCCCGTCTGTGGTGCGCCCAGTGCGCCGCGCTGCTGGACGTGGACGGCACGGCGGTCTCGCTCTACTTCGACGGCTCCCAACTGCTGTGGCACAGCGACCCGGACGGGGCCTGTCTGGACGATCTCCAGTTCACCCTGGGCGAGGGGCCTGGGCTGGACGCGGCCCGCGACGGTGCCCTGTGTCTGGTCGCCGACCTGTCCCGTTCCTGCGGCTCCCGGTGGCCGATGTTCGCCGCACAAGCACGGGAACTGGGCATCCGGGCGGTCTTCGCCTTCCCCCTGCGGCTCGGTGCGCTACACGTCGGCGCTCTGACCTGCCACCGGCGCACGCCCCACCGGATCGCACCGGAGAGCGCCGCCGACGCGCTGACGCTCGCGGACGCGCTGACCCTGTTCCTGCTCGGCGGCCGGCACGCCCGTACGCGGGTACTGCGCCCTTCGGACCTGCACCGTACGGAAGTCCACCAGGCCACCGGAATCCTCAGCGTCCACCTCAGGGTGCCCCTGGCCAGCGCCCTGGCGCGGCTGCGCGCCCATGCCTTCGCCAGTGACCGTCCCATCACGGATGTGGCCCGTGACGTGGTCGCCGGGCGGCTGCGCCTGCCGCGCGACGCCGGCGGCGGGTGACCGTACGGGCCCGCGAGACGCACAAGGGGGACGCGCACACGACGAAGGTGCGGGACAGCCGTACAGCCGTCCCGCACCGGGCATCGCACGCCGGTCCGCCCGGGGGTGGTGGCGCGTCAGGTGGTCAACGTCAGTCGTTGACGCAGGTGTTGCCGAAGGCCGGGTTGAGCAGGCCGATGACGTTGATGGTGTTGCCACAGGCGTTGACCGGCACGTGGACCGGAACCTGCACGGTGTTGCCGGAGATCACGCCGGGCGAGTTCAGCGCCGCGCCCTGGGCCCCGGAGTCGGCAGTCGCGAGGCTCGCGCCGCCCAGGATGATGGCGCAGGTTCCCGCGGCGGCGACGGCAGTCTTGATGGCACGCGACATGGAAGGTTACTCCTCGTACATTGAGAAAAAAGGACAGGCGGCCTGGCGGGGACACCCGGTGCCCGCCACCACGGCTGGTGGGCCGCCGACAACCAATCAACCCGATGCGGCGCCGTTTGTCGCGAAGAACGGCAGGTGTTCACCCTATTTAGGGTGGAGATCGAATCAGCGTATTATTTCTCCAGGTCAGTGCAGGATTCGCCGTCACCCTGCCGGGGGACGGACCGCCGGCGCCCGGCCGCCCGCCCCGCTCGCCGGTGTCAGTCCACGTTGATCTTGAAGGTGGAAGTGGTGTTGCGGATGTTCTGCGCGTTGTCGCGGAGCGTCAGACGGTGGAAGGACGCCTGGCCCACGGCCGGGCCGCCGGCCGCTTCGTTGGCCCAGATGCCGAAGCCGGACCGGTCGTTGTACTCGTCACCGCTCTTCTTCGCCCCGGAGACGGTCACGTCGGAGAGTTCGGTGTCCTGGACCGGGTTCTGCGGCTGCTGGCCGACGTAGTTCGTCTGGAACATGATGCCGTGGTACGTCGGGTCGGTGATCGTGGCGCCCTTCACCCGGATCGCCCGGAAGGGCTTCGACGCCGAGTAGAGCCAGATGCCGGGGAAGGTCTGGCCGTTCCAGAAGTGGCCGCCCGCGCGCTCGATGCCGAGGTTCTCGAACGTGGTCTGCCCGGGGCCGAAGCCGTTCATCGGGATGCCGAAGTCCAGCGAGGAGACGGTCACGCCGGCGTAGACCAGGGTGTCCACGACGCGGATGTTGCGGAAGGTGTTGAGCTGCCCGCCGTACACGGCCAGGCCGGCGGCCCGCCAGGTGAGCTTGGAGGTGAGGTTCTCGTAGACGTTGTGTGTCTGTTCGCCGCCGCCCGAGTCGAGCGCGGAGAACAGCGCGAAGGAGTCGTCACCGGTGGCCCGTGCCTCGTTGTTGGTCACCAGGTTGTCGCTGGAGCCGTTGGTCATGTTCAGACCGTCGGCGAAGGTGTTGCGGATGCGGTTGTTCCGGATCGTCATCCGGTCGGTGTTGGCGCCCCAGTAGAGGCAGACCATGTGCTCGGCCCAGATGTTCTCGATGGTGATGCCGGAGATGTTCTGGAAGTCGAAGACCTTGCCGGGGCCGTCGATGCGCGAGGTGTAGTTGCCGAAGTACGCGAAGCCGGCGAACGTCGAGCCGCCGGCGCCGTCGGCGGCGCGGAAGCCCACGTCGGTGTTCTGCTGGCCGGCCGGGGCGTGGAAGCGGGTGAACCACGGCCCGGCGCCGATCACCTTCACCGGCTTGAGGTAGACCTGGAACTTGCTCGACGTCTGGTAGTCGCCCGGCGGCAGATAGACGCCCTTGATCCGGCCGGTGGTGTCCATCCGGGCCCGGTCCAGCGCGTTCTGCACGTCCTGGTGGCCGAAACCGGCCGGTTCCACGAACGCCTGCCGGTCCGGGTTGGGCGCCGCGGCCACCTTCTCGAAGTCGACGAAGTCGACCGCGTACGAGGAGGGGTTGTCGGCGTCCTTCTGGAGCCGGATCCTGCTGCCCGCCGGCACGGTGCGGCCGAGGTCGAGATGCGCCTCGTCGTAGATGTGCCGGGCCGGGCCCGCGCCCGGGTCGTTCACCGGGGCCGCCTCCGGACCGTACAGCCAGGCGTATTTCGACGTCAGGTCGAAGGGCTTGGCCTTCTGGCCGTTCACGTAGACGTTGAGCTTCGCGTTCGTTCCGCCGCCGCCGGGAGCGTCCGGAATGGAGAAGCGGGTGACCAGGGTGTTGGTCTCCACCGGGGTGGTGAACTCCACGTACTGGCCGGTCTGCTTGAGGGTCACGGCCTTGCGTCCCGATGCCTCGCCCGCCAGGTCGCCGATCCTGCGGTTCGGGCCGACCACCTGCGCGCCGCCGCCGACGCTGCCGGACTCCGCCTCGACAGTGGTGTACGGCATGGTCGCGCCGGTCGTGGCTCCGGCCCCGGCGCGCCGGGGCTGCGGTGCGGGCTTCGCGGGCGACGGGGTGAAAGCCGCGCGGGCCGAGCCCTTGCCCGCCGCGACGGTCCGGGTGGCCGTACGCCCGTCAGGTGACTGGTCGCCTGCCGTGTCCCGGGCCCGCACGCTGTAGACGGTCCGGTGCGTCGTGCCGCCGGGCGCGGTGGTGTCCTCCCAGTGCGTCGCCGTCGCGGGCAGCCCGGCACGCAGCCGGCCGTCGGCATACACGTCGTAGCCGGTCGCACCGGGGGTCTGCGCCCAGCGCAGCGTCGCGCCGTCCAGCCGTACGTTCCGAGGTGCCTCGGGGGGCGCCGTGTCACCCGACGCCGTGGGGAACAGGGCGAGTTCGCCGACCCGCTGCGCTCCGGCCACCCGGACGTACCGCATCGGCGCGCCGTCCAGGCGCAGGGTGACGTCGCCCTGGCGGGCCTTGGAGTCGGACAGCTCGACGAAGTCGCGGCCGTTGACGGAACCTTGGAGCTGGACCTGCTGGGCCTTGCCGGGCAGCGTGAGCTTGACCCGGTCCAGGCGGCGGGTCGCGCCGAGGTCGGCCTGTATCCAGCGGGCGGCGCTGCCCTTCGCGTAGGTGTCCGGGTCGCCGTCCTGGGCGCGGGCTGCCCCGTCGCCGCTGAGACGCGCCGTCAGGGGGCCGGCGCCGGAGTCGGCCGGTCTGGGCGCGGCTGCTGCGGCTTCGGCGGAGAATGCCTGCCAGCTGGTCGCCAGCAGGCCGGTGCTGAGCACGGCGGCCAGGACTGGCCGCCAGGCCCTTCTGCGCAGTGGGGTGGTGCGTTGCGTGGAGCCCATGACTTTCCCTTCTGTGGGGAGAGGGCGGCGGTCGGCCCGGGTCAGGCCCGTAGCCAGACCGCCGTGTCCTGCGGCAGCGCGCCCACTGGTGTCAGCGGGGCGGAAGCCAGCAGAAGTTCGGAGTGCGGGGGCGGCGCCAGGTCGGCCGTACCGAGATTGACCACGCACAGCACGCTGCCGCCGCCCGGCACGTCGCGTGCGAAGGAGAGCGCCTGCGGCGCGTCCGTGGGCAGCCAGCGCAGCGGGCCCGCGTCCCGGAAGGCGCCGCGCAGCCGCAGCGCGGTGCGGTACAGCGAGAGCATCGAGTCCGGGTCGGCGTTCTGGCGGTCGGCGGCGTACCGTTCCCAGCCGTCGGGGCGGGGCAGCCAGGACGGTCCGTCGCCGTCCGCGTGCCAGGGCAGCGGCACCCGGCAGCCGTCCCGGCCCGGGGCAGCTCCGCCCGAGCGCGCGTACATCGGGTCCTGGATCAGCTCACGCGGGATCTCGGCCTCCGGCAGGCCCAGCTCCTCGCCCTGATAGAGGTAGACGGAACCGGGCAGGGCCAGGGTGAGCAGCGCGGCGGCGCGTGCCCTGCGGGTGCCGAGGGCGAGGTCGGTGGGGACTCCGAAGCGTTTGCGTTCGAAGGCGAATCCGGTGTCCTCGGCCCGTCCGTAACGGGTGACCGTACGGGTCACGTCATGGTTGGCCAGCACCCAGGTGGCGGGAGCGCCGACGGGGGCGTGCGCGGCCAGCGTGAGGTCGATGGACGCGCGCAGTTCGGCCGCGTCCCAGGGGCGGGCCAGGAAGTCGAAGTTGAAGGCGGTGTGCAGCTCGTCGGGGCGCAGGTAGCGGGCGAACCGCTCGGCGTCGGGCAGCCAGATCTCCCCGATCAGCACGGCGCCGTGCTCGTCGGCCAGCCGCCGCCAGGAGCGGTAGATGCCGTGCAGCTCCGGCCGGTCGTGGAAGGGGTGCGGGCCGCCGTCGCGGGGTATGTCGGGCAGGCCGTCGGCCTTGGCGAGCAGCGCGGCGGAGTCGATGCGTACACCGTCCGCGCCGCGCTCGAACCAGAACCGCAGCACGTCCTCGTGCTCGCGGCGCACCTCCGGGTGGCTCCAGTCGAGGTCCGGCTGCTCGGGGCTGAACAGGTGCAGGTACCACTGCCCGTGCTCCGTGCGCGACCAGGGCACGCCGCCGAACTCGCTCACCCAGTCGTTCGGCGGCCCGGGGGAGGGCGGCCGGAAGTGGAACCGGTCCTGTTCCGGCGATCCGGGGCCGGCGGCGAGCGCCGCCTTGAACCACGGGTGCTGGTCCGAGACATGGTTCGGCACGATGTCCACGATGGTGCGCAGCCCCAGCCCGTGCGCCTCGGCCAGCAGTTTCTCCGCCTCGGCGAGGGTGCCGAAGGCCGGGTCGACGGTGCGGTAGTCGGTGACGTCGTAGCCGCCGTCGGCGAGGGGCGAGAGGTACCAAGGGGTGAACCACAGGGCGTCCACGCCGAGTTCCGCCAGGTACGGCAGCCGGGCGCGGACCCCGGCCAGATCGCCGGTGCCGTCGCCGTTCCCGTCGGCGAAGGAGCGGACGTACACCTGGTAGATGGCAGCGGTACGCCACCAGTCCGTGCGGGACAAAGGGGGAGTCCTTTCGTGCGCGGTGCGAGGTGTACGGGGGAGGGGGAGGGCGGTGCGGTGCGGTCAGCCCTTGAGGCTGCCCGCGCCGAGACCGGCGACGATCTGCCGCTGGAAGACCAGGAACAGCGCGATCAGCGGCAGCGAGGCCAGGACCAGACCCGCCACCAGGCTGTTGAGCGGGGTGTCCTGGGACACGCGCTGGAGGAAGACGCTCAGCGGCTGCTTCGCCGGGTCCGGCAGCACCAGCAGGGGCCAGAGGAAGTCCTTCCACGCGGCGACGACCGACAGGATCGACACCACGGCGAGGATCGGCCGGGACAGCGGCAGCACGATCCGCCACAGGGTGCCCAGCGGGCCGGCGCCGTCGATCCGGGCGGCGTCCAGCAGTTCGTCCGGCACCCGGTCGAAGAAGTTCTTCAGGATGTAGATGTTGAAGGCGTTGGCGGCGGCGGGCAGCCAGACCGCGCTCGGGCTGTCGAGCAGGTTGCGGTGGAACAGCGGGACGTCGACGACCGTGAGGTAGACGGGCACCAGCAGCGCGGTGGCGGGCATCATCAAGGTGACCAGCATCAGCGCCAGGACCACGTTCCCGAACCGGGTCCGCAGTTTGGACAGCGCGTACGCGGCCGGTACCTGCACCGCGAGCTGGAGCAGCCAGGCACCGCCCGCCAGCAGCACCGTGTTGAGGAAGTAGCGGGTCAGGTCCATCTCCCGCCAGGCACGGCCGTAGTTCTCCGGGTGCCACTCGGCAGGCACGTAGGTGGGCGGGTTCTGCGCCAGCTCGGCCGGTGACTTCATCGCGCCGGTCACGGCCCAGTACAGCGGCACCAGGAACGCGACGGTGAACAGCGCCAGGGCCACGGCCAGCACCGACCAGTAGACCAGCTTGCCCTTACGGGTGCGCAGGACGGCGGGGCGGACGAGCGTACGGGTCGAGGCGGCCATCAGCCCTCCTTGGTGCGGGTCAGGCGCAGGTAGAGGGCGGAGAACGCGGCGAGGACGAGGAGCAGCATCAGGCTGAGCGCGCTCGCGGCACCGAAGTCGTTGTAGACAAAGGCGTAGCGGTAGACCAGGAACATCACGGTGACCGTGGAGTCGTCGGGCCCGCCGCCGGTCATCACGTACGGCTCGGTGAACACCTGCATCGTCGCGACGATCTGGAGCAGCAGGAGGACCAGCAGGACGAACCGGGTCTGCGGGATCGTGACGTGGCGCAGCCGCTGCCACAGGTTGGCGCCGTCCAGTTCCGCCGCCTCGTACAGCTCGCCCGGGACGGTCTGGAGCGCCGCGAGGTAGATCAGGGTGGCGGTGCCCATGTTGGCCCAGGTGGAGACGATCACCAGGGAGACCAGTGAGGTGGACGAGGAGTCGAGCCAGGCGGAGGTCGGCAGGTGAAGGGTGCGCAGGATCTCGTTGAGCAGTCCCGGGCCCGGGTCGTAGAACCACTTCCACATCAGCGCCACGACCACCGGCGGCAGCATGACCGGCAGATGCACCAGCACGCGGAAGTACGCCCGGGCGTGCCGGAACTCGTTCAGCAGCACCGCGGTCAGGAACGGCACGAAGAAGCCCAGCACCAGCGCGTACGCGGTGAACACCGCGGTGTTGCGCCACGCCGTGGCCAGCAGGGGGTCGGCGAAGAGCTTCTCGAAGTTGGTCAGGCCCGTCCAGGAGCTGCCGGTGGCGAAGTTGACGTCCTGGAAGGCCAGCAGCACGTTGCGGACGATCGGCCACCACGAGAACAGCGCGAAGATCACCACGGCGGCGCACAGGAATCCGTACGCGGTCAGGTGCTCGCGCACCGAGCGGCGCAGGCGGGCAGCCCGCCGTCCGTGCTCCGCGGTGGCCGGTGACCGGGAGGACGGCTTCTTCAGCAGGGGCGCGGTGGTCATCGGAGCGCGCTGTAGATCTGGTCGGCCTTCTTCTGCGCGGCGGCGAGCAGCGCGTCGACGTCGGCGTCCTTGTCGGTGAGGACCGCCTGCATCGCGTTGTCGAGCACGGCGTAGACCCGCTGTGCCTCCGGGGGTTCGAGTACGCCGGTGACGCGGGGTGCCGCGTCCGTGAAGGGCTGGTAGTTGCCGACGGGGATGTTGGCGTACTTGCGCTTGGCCGCCTCCACCCGGTCGCGGACGGAGCCCTTCCAGATGTCGGGGGTGGGCGGCATGGGCAGTCCGACGGGCAGCTTCGCGTCGAGGTTGTCCCGGATGTTCTGCTCGACGAGGTCCGGGTCGAGGTACTTCCACTGGAGCCACTTGATCCCGGCCGCGATCTTCTTCGGGGAGGCCTTGGGGTTGATCATGTAGCCCTCGCCGCCGATCAGGGTGGACCTGCCCTCGGGTACGGGCGCGAGGCCGTAGTCCTGGTACCTGCCGCCGAACTGCTTGGCGATGACGGTGAGGTTGTCGGCGGCGGCGATGTACATCCCGAGTTTGCCGCTGCCCATCATCCGCTGGACGTCCTCGGCCTGGAGCAGCTGTCTGCTGCCCATCGAGTCGTCCTTCCAGCGCATGTCGTGCAGGTCCTGGAGGGTGGCCTTGCCGGCCGCCGAGTTGAACGTGGCCTTCCAGCGGCCGTCCTGCTCGGTGGCGATCCGGCCGCCCCGGGAGTACAGCTCGGCGGTGAAGTGCCAGCCGCCCTGGTTGTTCTTGGAGAAGTCGGCGTAACCGGCGGTGTTGTCGCCGAGCGCGGCGATGCGCAGCGCCGCGGCGCGGACGTCCGCCCAGGTCCGCGGCGGCTTGTCCGGGTCGAGCCCGGCCTTCTGGAACAGCGCGCGGTTGTAGAGCAGGCCCATCGAGTAGTTGGCGGTCGGCAGGCCGTACTGGCGGCCTTTCTCGTCCTGGAACACCTTCATCAACTCGTCCTGGACGTCCGTGCGGTGCGGCATGTCCTTGACGTGGTCGGTGAGGTCGGCCGCCTGACGCTTCGCCACCAGGCCACGGGCGTCGGTGAAGTACACGTAGAAGACGTCCTCGAGCTTGCCGCCCGCCAGCTTGGCGTTGAAGGTCTTCGGGTCCATGAAGCCCTCGTGCGGCACGATGTCGATGCCGGGGTTGGCCTTCTCGAACTGCTTCACGTGCTTGTCGAAGAGCGCACGCTCGAACGCCTGCGTCGTGGGCGGCTGCCCGTTGACGGTGAGCCGCACCGTGCCGCCGGGCGCGTCCTCGGTGCCGTCGGTGCTGCTGGTGCCGCAGGCGGTGAGCGCGGTCAGGGACACGACGGTGACGCAGGCGAGCGTGCGTCCGCGTCTTCTCGTGGATGACATCGGTGGACCCCTCTGAGCGTGAGCGAGGCGGCGGGCGAGGCGGCGGGCACTGGCGCTCACTCAAGCACCGGGGTCAGAAGAGCGCAATATCGCGTGCGCAATCTGCAAATTTTTGACAGCACTTTGGGCAGCTTGGCGCCCGCGCTGCCGACGCTTCCGGCGGTCGTCCGGGGTGCGGCGGCCTTCCCGGGTGCGGCAGCCTTCCGGGTTCCGGCGGTCTTCCGGGCTACCGCGCGGCGCGGGGTCCCGTCGATCCCCGTACGACCAGCTCCGGTTCGAACAGGATCTCGTCACGGACCACCTCCCGGCCGTCGATCTGCGCCGTCAGCAGTTGCACCGCGGTACGGCCCAGCGCGTCGATCGGCTGCCGGACCGTCGACAGCGGCGGCTCGGTCACGGTCATCAGCGGCGAGTCGTCGTACCCCACCACCGACACGTCCTGCGGCACCCGCAGCCCGCGCCGTCGCGCGGCCCGCACCGCGCCCAGCGCGATGATGTCGCTGGCGCAGACGATGCCGGTCACCCCGGCGTCCAGCAGGCGGGAGGCCGCCGCGTGGCCGCCCTCCATGGAGTACATCCCGCGCACCACGTGCTCCGGCGGCAGCCCGGCGCCGCCCGCGGCCCGGGCCACCGCCTGCCCGGCGGCGAGCTTGCGCCGCGAGGGGACGTGGTCGGACGGGCCGAGCGCCAGACCGATCCGTTCGTGCCCGAGTGAGGTGAGGTGGCGCCAGGCCTGCTCCACCGCGACCGCGTCGTCGGTGGAGACGCAGGGGAAGTCGAGGCCCGGGATCGGCGCGTTGACCAGCACCACGGGCAGGTTCCTGGCGTGCAGCAGCCGGTAGTGGTCGTGCGGCGCGTCCGCCTGGGCGTACAGCCCGCCCGCGAACACCACGCCGGAGACCTGCTGCTGGAGCAGGAGGTCGACGTAGTCCGTCTCCTGGATGCCGCCCGGCGTCTGGGTGCAGAGGACGGGGGTCAGCCCGCGCTGGGCGAGCGCGCCCCCGACGACCTCGGCGAAGGCGGGGAAGATCGGGTTCGACAGCTCCGGCAGCACCAGCCCGATGAGCTTGCCGCGCTCCCCGCGCAGTTGGGTCGGCCGCTCGTAGCCGAGCACGTCCAGCGCGGTGAGCACCGCCTGCCGGGTGGCCTCCGAGACACCGGGCTTGCCGTTCAGCACCCGGCTGACGGTCGCCTCGGAGACGCCCACCTTTTTCGCCACCAGCGCAAGTCGTCGCGTCATGTACGCAACGCTAGCGCAAACAACGCAAGTAATTTGCGGTGCCGCCGGAACGCGAGCGGGCCCGAGGGCAGGCGCGGCGGCGCGAGAGCGCACCGGTGCCCGTCGGACCCGCTCCGCCGCGGCCGCCGCCGTCACTTCAGGACGGCCGGCCGCGGCCGGTTCAGCGGACGAACTTCCAGCTGACGTTCGGGACCATGTCGGTGCCCGCGGGCACCAGCTTGCGGAACGCCTTCTGGCTGAGGTCGATGTGCGTCGGGGCGCAGGACGGGCACTTGTCCTTGACCGGCACGGTGATGGTCCGGCCGTTGTAGCTGACCTGCACCTTGATACCGGAACACAGCGGGTCGTTGTTCGGGTTGGGCGTGGTCCAGTAGGAGGCCGAGACGGCGACCAGGTCCTGCGCGGTGGCGTCGATGGGCGTGCCGCAGGCGCCGTAGCCCTTGTCGTTGTAGTAGGTCATCTTGCCGTTCATGGTCTGGCCGATCGGCACGGCGTGGGCCGTGCCGGTGCCGAGGGCGATACCGGTGACGGCTACCACGCCGCAGACCGTCGTCCTCCAGCGTCTGGATGCGCGCATGATGTCTCCTCGTCCGAGTGGGTTCGGGTAGGTGCCGGGAGATGTCTCGGGCAGCCGTTGCCGGGCCGCGATGCGCCCGGCGATGCGCAACGGCAGGGAGCGGCCGGTGCGTTGCCGTCGCCGGCGCGCTCGGTGCGCCGGCGCACGGGCTTCAGGGGGCGGCGGCTCACGAAGCACTCCCGAGCACATGAGTTTCATTCGACCGCGGCCGCCCCACAACCCCCAATGGACTCAGATGTCCTGAAGTCGCGGATATGTACGCCTGGTTGGCCCGGAACGGACGGTTGGCGTCCGCTGCCGGCGCCGGACGCGCGGGGCTCGTCCGCCGCTGCGGAACGTTTCGGATGTAAGCCGCTCAAGCCGGGTGCGAGGGTGACTCGTACGATGGCGTCGCAACTGATCGTGTTTTTTCGGAGGGGCCGTATCGTGCCGAGCGGGACCGGTGGACAGCGCAAGCGACGGCAGGGGGTGTACGGCGTCGACGCCCCGTACGCGTTGTTCGGCCTCGGCTGCGGAGCGGTCGGGGCGACGCTGGCGGGATTCGGCACGCTCTCGGGGCCCGGGACCGGGGTGGCCTGGCTGCCGTTTCTGTGCGCGCTCGTGATGGCGGCCGCCTTCGTGCTCTACGTGCACGCCACCCGGCGGGGCAAGTTCACCGTCTGGGAGGACCTGCTGGACGGACTGGAGCTGCGCGGGAACGAGCGGCTCCTGGACCTCGGGTGCGGGCGCGGCGCCGTACTGCTGGCGGGCGCCCGTCGCGTACCGCAGGGCCGGGCGGTGGGGGTGGACCTGTGGCGCGGCGTCGACCAGACGGGCAACGCGGCGAGCGCCACGGCGCGCAACGCGCGGGTCGAGAGCGTGCAGGACCGGGTGGAGCTGCGCACCGGCGACCTGCGGGACCTGCCCTTCGGCGACGGCGAGTTCGACGTCGTGCTGTCCAGTCTGGCCATCCACAACATCAAGGACGCCGAGGGGCGGCGCCGGGCGGTGACCGAGGCGGTACGCGTCCTGCGGCCCGGAGGGCGCCTGGTGATCGTCGACATCGGCGGCTCCGTGTCCTTCTACCGCGACGTCCTGGAGACGCTGCCGGTCAGCGGGCTCGGTGTCCGCTCGGCGGGCTGGCGGATGTGGTGGGGCGGGCCGTGGATGCGGACGCGCGTGGCCACCGCGTCCGGCTGACCGGCCGCGCGTCCCGAGGGGAGCGGGCCGGCCGGCCGGGCCGTGGCGCCCGGCCTCAGCCCGAGAGGGCGACGTCGGTCACGTGCCGGCCCAGGAGGTCGTGCAGCAGGGCGGTGGTGGGCAGGGCGTGGTGGAGGTAGACGTGCTCGCGGCGGTGTTCGATGACGGCGAGCATCGTGCGGAGGGTGGCCGTGGCGTCGTCGCGGCGGCCGGCGTGGTGCTGGGCCTGGGCGAGCAGGCCGAGGTGCAGGGGGAGACGCAGATGGGAGCGGGAGGGGCGGAGTTCGGTCAGGCCGGCCTGCATCTGGGCGAGGCCCTCGTCCTCGCGGCCCAGATGGGTCAGGGACCAGCCCTCGGTCAGGCGCAGCATCGCCGTCCAGTACAGCAGCCCGTGCTCCTCGGCCAGCCGCGCCCCTTCGGCGGAGGAGGCCCGCGCGGTCTCGGCGTCGCCTTCCCAGGCGGCGAGGACCGCGTCCACGTACAGGGCGAAGGACCGGTCGGAGGGCCTGCTTTCGTACGCCGTCAGGCCCTGGAGCTGGCTCCGGCGGGCGCGGGCCGTGTCCCGGTCGCCCAGGATCCAGTGGGTGAAGGCGTCGTAGGACCGGCAGGAGACGCGCGGGTCGTGCTGGAACGTACGGGCCAGGGTGCGGCCCTCCCGGGCGAAACGATCCGCCAGCCCGACGCTCCGCTCCAGTTCCGCGAGCGCCTCCGGCAGCCGGCCGCGTACGTGCAGCGCGACGCCCTTGCCGTACGCCGCGCCCAGCAGCGCCACCGGATGGCGCGTACGGCTGCCGATGTCCCGCAGCAGCCGGGAGAACTGCCGGGACTCGTCGTACCGGCCGGTGACCAGGAACGCCGAGCACAGTGCCCACAGCACCGACGGGTCCTCGGGCGCCCGGGTGACCGCCCCCAGGGCGCGGCCCCGGCTCAGCGCCGCCTCCGCCTCGGCGTCGCCGTACCCGCGGACCATGGCGAGCAACTGCCCCAGCTGGATGTACAGCCGCTGCTCCAGGGCACGGGCGGACGCGTCGTCACGGGGCAGCAGGCCCGCGAGATGCACGGCCCGGCGCAGCCACGTCTCGACCTTCTCGTACGCCAGGTGCTGCTCGGCCTGCTCGGCGGCGCGCAACAGCCGGGGGAGGGCCTGCCGGGCGGGCAGCGCGTCCTGGGCGTGCCAGGTGTGGTGGGCCAGGCGCTCGAACTCCTCGTCGCCCACCTGGTCGCCGCCGCGCGTGCACAGTGATTCGGCCACCCGGGCGTGCAGCCGGTGGCGCTCGTCGCGCGCGAGCACGTCCAGGAGTGTCTCGCGGACCAGCGCGTGCACGAAGTGCAGCCGCCCTGGATGGTGCGGGTCCTCGCCGAGCAGGCCCGCCCGGATCGCCTCCGTCAGGGAGGGCGCCACCGGTTCGTCCTCGGCGGCGGTGCAGTGCAGCAGGTCCGTGTCGATCTCGGTGCCGATGACGGCACACAGCCGCAGCACCCGCAGGGCGGGCTCCGGCAGGGCGGCGAACCGCTGGCGCAGCGCCTCGCGCACCCCGGTCGGCACCTGCGCCCGCAGCACGTCGGTGGCGTCCGCGTCGTGCAGGCGCCGCGCGTCGCCGAGGAGTGACAGCAGCTGCATGACGAAGTACGGGTTGCCCTTGCTGCGCTCGTGCAGCGCGTCCACGACGTCCGCGCCGACCCCGCGCCCGGCCTGCGCCTCCACCAGGGACGCGACGGCACCGCGGGACAGCCCGCCGAGCCGCAGCGTCTCGGTCCTGGGGCCCCGCAGGATGTCGGCCAGCACCCGGCGGATCGTGGCGTCGGAGTCCGCCTCGAAGTCCCGGGCGGTGAGCACGATGCTGATCCGGTGCCCGTGGCGGCGGGTGCCGAGCAGCCGCAGCAGGTCGAGGGAGGCGGCGTCGGCCCAGTGCAGGTCCTCCAGGAGCAGCACCAGCGGCCGCTCGGCGGCCAGCGCGAGCAGCACCTCGCACACCGCGTCGTGGGTCAGGAACCGGGCCTGGGCCCAGTCGTTCTCGTGCCCCTGCCCGCCGGCCGCGGCCGCCCGCTCGGGCATCACCGGGGCGAGCAGCGTGTCGAAGGGCGCGGTGGCGGTGCGGAAGGCGTCCGGCCGGGTGGCCGACAGGTGGCGCAGCACCTGGGTCCACAGCCAGTACGGCGGTACGCCCTCACCGGGGAAGCAGTGGCTCCAGACCACGTCGAGCGCGTCCCCGGCGGCCTCCAGCGCCGGGGCCAGCTCCATCAGCAGCCGCGTCTTGCCGACCCCGGCGGCGCCGAGTACGCAGGCCAGGTACCCGTGTCCGGTGGTCGCGCCGGCCGATGACGTGGTCAGGCGGTGCAGCTCCTGGTCCCGGCCGGTGAACGGCCAGGGCGCCGCCACTCCTTCGGACCCGGAGCCCGGGCAGTCGTCCGGGGCGGGGGCCGGCCGGGCGGGCAGCCGGCTGACGCCGCGCAGTCGCCGCGGCCCTGTCGTCCGTGCGCCTCTGGCCGGGCCCGGCACCGCCGCACCCCGGTCCGTGTTCCGCGCGGACCTGCGGACCCGCGCGGCACGGGCCGGCGCGGCGGCTTCCTGCGGATACACGGCCGCGTCCGCCGGGGGGTGCTCCGACGGGAAGTCCGGCTCCCGCGGCGGGCCTTCCGGCGGGCCGGGGGAGCCAGGAGGACCGGGCGGACCGGGTGGCCCGTCGGCGGCCGGAGCGGCCGCGAGGCGGACCGCCGGGCCGCTGTCGTCCAGCTCCTGGCGGAGGATGGCGGTGTACACCCGCTGGAGTTCGGCGGTGGTGTCCACACCGAACTCCTCCACCAGGTGGCAGCGCGTCCGCTCGTACACCTCCAGCGCCTCGGCCTGCCGTCCCAGGCGGGACAGTGCCGTGATCAGATGCCCGACCAGGCGTTCACGGGCCGGGTTGCGGCGTACCTCCAGGCCCAGTTCGGCCGCCACCTCCTCGGCCGCCCCGAGTGCGAGCCGGGCCTCCGCGCAGGATTCCAGCGCGGTGAGCCGGACCTGTTCCAGGCGGGTGGTCTCGTCGGAGAGCGGCGGCTGGGCGCCGAACTCCGTGTAGGGGGCGCCGCGCCACAGCTCCAGGGCCTCGGTGAGCCGGTCGCGGGCGCCGCGCGGGTCGCGCCGGTCCAGGAGCTGCCGCCCGTCGGCGACCATCTGCTCGAAGCGGAACGCGTCGACCTGGTCCGGGACGAGCTGGAGCACGTATCCGGGCGCCTGGTAGCGCAGGACGGACGAGGTGCCCTGACCGGCTGCCGGGGCGAGCACCCGGCGCAGGTGGGAGAGGTGGCTCTGGAGGGTGGGCACGGGGTGCCGCGGGGGCCCCTCGCACCAGAGTTCCTCGACGAGCAGTTCGGTGGGGACGACTCTGCCGAGGCGGACGAGGAGCAGGGCGAGCAGGGCCCGCCGTCGTGGCGGGCCGAGGGGGAGGTCGGTACCGCCGAGCCGGGCCGACATCGGGCCCAGGACGCGCAGTACGGGCTCGGGGCCGGCCGGCCGGGGCCCGGCGGTGCCGGAGAGTTCCGGCAGGGGTGTGGGGGGCGGGGTGTGGGGTGTGCACATGTCGGTCCCAATCGTTCTCACGCCGGCGGCTGTGCAGGGGACGTGCCGGACCGTAACCGGGTCCATCCGGAAAGTGATCATGGCATATGTGGCGAGACGTTCAAAGATCGGCAACCAGCCAAGGCAATCGTCCGGCAAGCGGAACGACAAGGAAGCGGAAAGCCGCGGCGGGGTGGCCGGCAAGCGTCCGTCAGCGGCCGGACCAAGGGGTCGCAAGGGGGCTGGCACACGATGGCGGCAGCCGCCTTCCGGTCCGGCCGACGACCGTCGCCGGGCCGGGCGGGCGCGTCGCACCGAACCGAAGCAACCACCTCGCGAACAGGGACGACATGCTCACAGAAGGCCACGACAGCAGCGCCGGGCGCAGCCCGGCGCACCGCGGCACGGACCGCACCGGCTCCCCGGCCGCCCGCCGGCCCGCGACCGCCTGAGGGGTGCCGTGCGCTCAGCGATCCTTTTCCCCGGACAGGGGGCACAGTTCCGCGGTATGGGTGCGGACGTCTTCGGGCGGTATCCCGGTCTCACCCGGTTCGCCTGCGACCTCCTGGAATACGATCTCGTCGCGCTGTGCCGCGACGACCCGGACGGACTGCTTTCGCAGACGCGGTACACCCAGCCCGCCCTCTACACCGTCAACGCGTTGCACACCTTCGAACGCACGCGGCGCGAGGACCGGCCGGCCGACTGCTACCTCGGGCACAGTCTCGGCGAATACAACGCCCTGCTGGCCGCGGGTGTCTTCGATTTCGAGACGGGCCTCCGGCTCGTGAAGAAACGCGGCGAACTCATGGCCGCGGCGAGCGGCGGCGGAATGACCGCCGTCCTGGGCACGACAGCTTCCCGGCTGGACGAAATCCTTGCGCAGGACGGCATCGAGGGCATTGACGTGGCGGGGTACAACACCGACGAACAGATCGTCGTGGCCGGGCCCGCCGGACCGCTGGGCGCCGTCCACGCCGCGCTGGAACGCAGGAAGATCCGCTTCGCCCCGCTCCGGGTCAGCGCGCCCTTCCATTCCCGTTACATGGCATCCGCCCGCGCCGAATTCGAGGAATACCTTCGCAAGTTCATCTTCGCCGATCCGAAACCGGAAGTCGTCGCCAACGTCACCGGCCGGCCGTACGAAAAGGGCGCCGTCGTTTCCACGCTGAGCGCACAACTCGTCGAACCGGTGCGCTGGACGGACAGCGTCCGCCACCTCCTTTCCGTGGACCCCGGAACGGAATGCGAAGAGGTGGGCGGAAAGTCGCTGCTGCGCATGGTGGAAAAGATCCGGGCGGCCGCCACCCCGCCCGCCCCCCTCGACCCCAGGACCTGAGGCATGGACAGAACACAGAAGATCCAGCAGTTCATCGAGGAGCGCTTCCTCGTCGAGTTCGGCGGTGAGGTGACGGCCGAGACGGACCTCTTCAAAGCGGGGGTGATCGACTCCTTCGGCTACATCCAGCTCATGTCCTTCATCGAGGACGAGTTCGAGCTGCGGATCTCCGACGACGATCTCCTCGCGAACGTCTTCGTCTCGCTCGCGGACCTCGACGCCTTCGTCGCGAGCGTGGCCGAAAAACGCGCCCGGGCGGGCGCCGGACAAGGAGGCGTACCGTGTGCGGACTAGCCGGCTTCATCGCCCCGGCGCTCCCGGCCGACGACGCGCCCGGGGTCATCACCTCGATGCTGGGACACATCCGGCACCGCGGCCCGGACGAGGCGGGGTACTACCTCGACGACGGTGTCACGATGGGTGCGGTACGCCTGTCGATCGTCGGGCTGGCCACCGGCGCGCAGCCCATGGCGGATCCTGACGAACGGTACTGGATCTGCTTCAACGGTGAACTGTACAACCACATCGAACTCCGCGAGGAACTGCGCCGCCTCGGCCGGCCGTTCCGCACCGACTCCGACACCGAAGTGGTGCTCCAGGCGTGGATCCAGTGGGGCGAGGCCTGCCTGCCGCGCTTCAACGGTGCCTTCGCCCTCGCGATCCGTGACGCGCTCTCGGGGGACCTCGTCCTCGCCCGGGACCGGTACGGCAAGCGCCCGCTGTTCTACACCGACCACGGTGACGCGTTCCTCTTCGCGTCGGAGATGAAGGCATTTCGCGCGTTCCCCGGGTTCGGGTTCGCCCTCGACCCGCGCGAGCTGGCCTCCGTCTACGCCCTGTGGACCCCGCTGCCCGACCGCACCCCGTTCCGGGGCGTCCGCCAGCTGCCGGTCGGCGGCGTGCTGACCGTCCGCGGGGACCGCCGCAGCCTGCGCACGTACGAGGAGCTGCGGGTCGACGCACCGGCGTTCACCGGTACGGAGGCCGAGGCGGCCGCCCACGTCCGGGAGGCGCTGCGCGCCAGCGTCGAGCTGCGCCTGCGCAGCGACGTCGAGGTCGGCGTCTACCTCAGCGGCGGCCTCGACTCGTCCATCGTCACCAAACTGGCCACCGACCTCTCGCCGCACCAGGTGCGCACCTTCTCCGTCCAGTTCGAGGAGGCGTCGTTCGACGAGTCGGACAGCCAGCGGGTGGTGGCCGGCCATCTCGGGACGCGGCACTCCGCCATCTCCGTCACCGGCGCGGACATCGCCGAGGGATTCGAGTCGGCGGTGTACCACGCCGAGGTCCCGGCGTTCCGGACCGCTTTCGTGCCGATGTACCTGCTGTCGCGCCATGTGCGGGACGCCGGGATCAAGACGGTCCTCAGCGGCGAGGGGGCCGACGAGGCGTTCCTCGGCTATTCGCTGTTCCGCGAGACGCTGCTGCGCGCTTCCTGGCACGACCTGGACGAGGACGAGAGGCAGCGCAGGCTCGCGGGTCTCTACCCGGAGCTGGAGCATTTCGGTCCCGCGCACCGCAAACACCTCACAGGCCTGTTCCGCCAGTTCTCCACCGAAAGCCTGCCGGGGCTCTTCTCCCACGAACTCCGCTACCAGAACGGCCGATTCGCCGTACGGCTCCTGAAGGACCGCGACGAACCGTTCGCGGATCTCCTCGCCATGCTGCGCGCGGACCCCGGGTACGCGGCCCTGTCGCCGGTGCAGAAGGCGCAGTGGCTCGAATACAAGACGCTGCTGGCCGGCTACCTCCTGTCGACCCAGGGGGAACGCATGAGCCTGGCCCACAGCGTCGAGAACCGCTGCCCGTTCCTCGACCCCGCCGTCGTCCGCGCGGCCGCTTCGGTGAACCTGCGCTTCGACGACGGATTCGAGGAGAAGGCGATTCTCAAGAAGGCGTTCCGCGGCGAACTGCCGGAATCGAGCCTGACCCGCCCCAAACAGCCCTATCGCGCACCGGGTGCCGCCGTGTTCAAGAAGCAGCGCCCCGACTATCTCGATCTGCTGCTCTCCGACGCGGAGCTGGCCAAGTTCGACTGGGTCGATCCCGTCTTCGCGAGAAAACTTGTCAACAAGATCATGACCACCCCTGACGAGCAGATCAGCACCAAAGAGGACCAGGCGTTCGTCTACCTGCTCTCGACCGCGGTCCTCCACCAGCAGTTCGTCCTCGACCGGGAAAGGTATATGGGTACCCCATCCGAAGCCGGACTGACGTTGCGTACGACCGTGGACCACCGCCGGGCGCGGCTGAGCGCCGGAGGCACCCGATGAGCGATCCGCAGTCCCCGCACCCGGACGACGTGGCGGTCATCGGTCTCGCCCTCCGCTTTCCCGGCTCCGAGAATCTGCCCGAGCTGTTCGGCCATCTCGTCGAGGGCCGGTCGCTGATATCCGAGGTACCGCCCGAACGCTGGTCGAAGGAGCGCTATTTCGGCGAGCCGAAGAGCGGCACCGACCGCACGAGCAGCGTCTGGGGCGGCTTCATCGAGCACGCCGACCGCTTCGACGCGTCGTTCTTCGGCATCTCGCCGCGGGAAGCCGAGAGCATGGACCCGCAGCAGCGGTTCGCGCTGGAACTCTCCTGGCAGGCGATCGAGGACGCCGGATACCGGGCGAGCGCCTTCGCGGGCACCCGGACCGGTGTCTTCATGGGTGTCTGCCACGCCGACTACGCGGAACTCATGGAGCGCGAAAAGTCGCCCACCGACGTGTACTTCCCCACCGGTACGGCGTATTCCGTCATCGCCAACCGCGTGTCGTACTTCTTCGACCTCCAGGGCCCGAGCATCACCAACGACACCGCGTGCTCCAGCTCGCTGGTCTCGGTCTACGAAGCGGTCTCCGCGCTGCGCAACGGCGAGTGCGGCCTCGCCCTGGCCGGCGGCGTCAACCTGATCTGGTCGCCGAAGCACTTCATCGCCTTCAGCCAGGCGAGCATGCTCTCGCGCACCGGCCGCTCGCGCGCCTTCGACCAGGACGCCGACGGGTACGTACGGGGCGAGGGCGGCGCGGTCCTCGTGCTGAAGCCCCTCGCACAGGCGCTGGCCGACGGCGACCAGGTGCACGCCGTGATCAAGGGCATCGCCACCAACCACGGCGGGCGGACCAGCTCCCTGACCGTCACCAACCCGGCCGCGCAGGCGGACCTCGTCGAAGGGCTCTACACGAGCGCCGGCATCCGCCCCGACTCGGTGACGTACATCGAGGCGCACGGGCCGGGCACCCCGGTCGGCGACCCGATCGAAGTGGTCGCGCTCAAGCGGGCGTTCCGCGCCCTGCACGCCGCGCACGGCACCGAACCGCGGCCGGAGAGCTGCGGCATCGGGTCGGTCAAGACCAACATCGGGCACCTCGAAGGCGCCGCGGGCGTCGCCGGGATGATCAAGGTGATCGGAGCCCTCGCCTGCCGGACACTGCCCGCGACGGTCAACTTCACGCGGCAGAACAAGCTGGTCAAGCTCGACGGCAGCCCGTTCCGCATCGTGCGCGACACCCAGCACTGGGACGCGCCGCCGCCCGGTCCCGACGGTGGCGCGGCGCCGCGTCGCGCGGGCGTCAGCTCCTTCGGCTTCGGCGGCACCAACGCGCACGTGGTGCTGGAGGAGCACCTGCCCGCGGCCGACGACGCGCCGGCCGACGAACCCGGCGGCCCGCACCTCGTACCGCTCTCCGCGAAGACCCCCGACCGGCTGCGCGCCGTCGCCCGCGCCCTTCTCGGCCACTTGCGCGCGTCGGAGGACGAGAACGGCCCCACCGCCGCGCTGCGGCCCGCACAGCGGCTCGCCGACATCGCGTACACCTTGCAGACCGGCCGGGAACCGATGGCCGCACGCGTCGCGTTCGTCGTGGGCGACCGCGCCGAACTGGCCGCGTCCCTCGACGCCTTCCTGGACGGCACGCTCGCGGACTCCGCGGCGCACACCGGCGCCGGGACGGCGGCCGAGGACGCGGCCGGGCTCCTGGAGACCGCGACGCGCTGGGCCGAGGGCGGCCCCGAAGAGGACTGGGCCGCGAAGTCCGCCACGCAGGACGAGCATGCCCGCCCGCGACGCGTACGGCTGCCCGTCTACCCGTTCGCCCGCGAACGCCACTGGTTCCGCGCCCCCTCGGAGGATGCCGCGCCGGACCCGCGCACGGCGCTGCACCCGCTCCTCCACCGCAACACCTCCAGCCTCTCCGAGCAGCGCTACACCTCGGCCTTCACGGGCGACGAGCCCTTCCTCGCCTCCCACCAGGTACGCGGCGCACGCGTGCTGCCCGCCGCCGCGTACGTGGAGATGCTGCGTGCCGCGGTGGCGGCGGCTGTGGGCCACGGCGACGGCCGGAGCCCGGCCGTCCGCCTGCGCGACATCGCGTGGCTGCGCCCGCTGGTCGTGGGAGACGCCCCTGCCGAAGTACAGGTGGGGCTCTTCCCCGGGGAGGACGACGACGGCACCGTCTCGCTCACGGTGTACACGGGCCCGTCGGCGCTCGACCCGACGGCCGTCGTCCACTGCTGGGGCACCGCCGAGGCGGACGCCCCCGAGGAGCCGCAGGCCCTCGACCTGAACGCGCTGCGCGCGGCCTGCCCCACCCCGTACGAGCCCACGGACGCGTACGCCGCACTGCGCGAGCAGGGCCTCCAGTACGGCCCCGGGATGCGCGGCATGAGCGAACTCCGGCTGGGCGGCACGGAACTCCTCGTCCGGATCGAACAGCCGCGCTCCGGCGAGGAGGGCACCGGACACGTCCTGCCGCCCAGCGTGCTGGACGCGGCGCTCCAGGCCACGCTGGTCCTGATGGCGCACACCGCGCCGGGCCCGGCGGCAGGGCCGGCGCTGCCCTTCACGCTGGACCGGGTGGACATCCACCGGCCCTGCGGCTCCGGCACCTGGGCCTGGGTACGGCGCAGCGCCGACAGCGGCGGCGGCGACACCTTCGACATCGATCTCTGCGACGGCGAGGGCGTCGTCGGTGCCAGCCTGCGGGGACTGGTGCAGCGCTCCGCACCGGCTGACGGCGCATCCGCACAGGCCGGCGCCCCGGCCGCCGGTGACGCGGCGCCGCGTGTCGTCGCGGGCACCTGCCGCTGGGTGGACGCGCCGCCCGCCACGGACGCGCTGCCCGCCACGGACGCGCCGTCCGCCACGGACGGGCCGTCCGCCACGGACGGGCCGGGCAGCACCACGGACGCGCCCGGCACCACCGCGGTGCACGGTTTCCTCGCGGGACGGGCCGCCAGCCACGCCGCCGCGGTCGCGACCGCCGCCGGAAGCCCCGTGACCGCACTGCCCGCCGTCACCGCCGACCGGGTGGCCGACGGCGTGGACGCCGTACTCGGGCTTCTCACCGGACGGCTGCGGGACGTGCTCGGCGCCAGACCCGACCGGCCCCACCGCTTCGTCGTCCTCGTGGACGACCGGGTGCCCCGGCACTTCCACGCGCCGCTCACCGGCCTCTTCCGGACCGCCGCCCTGGAGAACCCGCTCGTCGGCGGACGGCTGGTACGCGTCGCCGGACTCGACACCGCCACGCCCGAGCGGATCGCCCGCCTCCTCGCCGAGGAAGGCGCGGACCCGTACGACGCCTGCGAACTCCGGCGCCCCGAGGAGGGTTCCGCCACCCGCCAGGAGTGGCGGCCCGTGGACGTCGCGCTCGGCGACGGGCCGCGTGTGCCGCCGCTGAAGGAAGGCGGCGTCTACTGGGTCACGGGCGGCTTCGGCGGGCTCGGGCTGCACCTGGTGCGGTACTTCGCGCGGTGCCCCGGTGTCACCGTCGTGCTGAGCGGCAGGACGGAGCTCGCGGAAGCGGGCGACGCCACCCTCGCCGCGCTCCGCGAAGCCGGTGCCGAGGCGCACTACCTGGCCGCCGACGTCACCCGTAAGGACGACGTGGAGCGCGCCGTCCGCGCCATCACCGGCGAGCACGGCCGGCTCGACGGCGTCGTGCACGCCGCGGGCATCCTGCGCGACGCCTATCTGCTGCACAAGGACGCCGCCGACCTTCCCCTGGTGACGGCCCCCAAGGTACGCGGCGCGCTGCACCTCGACGCCGCGACCCGCGACCTCGCGCTCGACTTCTTCGTCGTCTTCTCCTCCGTGGCGGGCGTGTACGGCAACGCCGGGCAGGCCGACTACGCCGCGGCCAACGCCTTCCTGGACGCCTTCGCGCAGCACCGGCAGGCCCTCGTCGGCGTCGGGGAACGCTCCGGCCGCACCGCCGCCGTGAGCTGGCCCCTGTGGGCCGACGGCGGCATGACGGCCGACGCCGTGACGCGCGCGACGATGCGGGCGGAACGCGGCTGGGAGCCCCTGCCGACCGAGGAGGGCCTGCGGGTCCTGGGGCGCGTCCTGGACGACGACGCCCCCACCCATGTCGTCGTGGCCTTCGGGGCGGATGCCACCGTCGTCCTGGAGCGGCGCCTGCCCGCCGCCGGAGCGGCACCGGGCACGTCCGGTGCGTCCGGTCAGTCCGCGCCCGTGGCCGGGCTGGATGACGCGGAATTGCTGGAGCGCACGGCCGACCTGCTCAAACACCACCTGGCCGACGTGCTGCACCACGACCCGGCCGCGATGGACGCGACGGTCAACCTCGTCGAGTACGGGATCGACTCGCTCAGCATCCTGGAGATGACCGCGCGCCTCGAAGCGCTCTTCGGACAGCTGCCGAAAACGATCTTCTTCGAGTACCTCACGATCGAAGGGGTCGCCGAGTACTTCGCCGGGACGCACCGCGACAAGCTGACGGCCGTGCTGGGCGCGGCGGACGGGCCGGAGGACGGCGGCGAGGCGCAGGCGGCATCGGCCGGTGAACCGCCCGCCCCGCGCGCACGGTTCGCCCGTACTGCTCCAGCCCGTACCGCACCGGCCCGTACCGGCATCACTCGGCCCGCTGTACCCGACCGCGACGACCGCCAGGACCGCGACGACCGCGACGACCGCCACGACATCGCCGTCATCGGCATCTCGGGCACCTACCCCGGCGCGGACACGCTCGACGAGCTGTGGACGCTCCTCGAAGAAGGCCGCCACACCTTCGAAGAGGTCCCGCGCGACCGCTGGGACCACGACGCGATCTACAGCCCCGACCGCGGCGTCCCCGGCAAGAGCGCCATCCGCACCGGCACGTTCCTCCGCGGCATCGACCGGTTCGACCCGCGCTACTTCCGTATCTCCAAGCGCGACGCGGAGCTGATGTCCCCGGAGGTGCGCCTCTTCCTCCAGACGGGCGTGGAGGCCCTGGAGGACGCGGGGTACTCCCGCGAGACCCTCCGGCGGCAGTACGACGGCGACGTGGGCGTGCTCGTCGGCGCCATGAGCAACCACTACGGGCTGCACGGCTTCCAGAACAGCCTGCTGCGCGGCTCACCCGCCAGCGGCAGCTACACCGGGACGCTGCCCAACATGCTGTCGTACTTCTACGGGTTCACCGGCCCGTCGATCTTCCTCGACACGATGTGCTCCGGCTCGTCCACCTGTGTGCACCAGGCCGTCCAGATGCTGCGCGCCGGCGAGTGCCGGATGGCGGTGGCCGGCGGCGTCAACCTGCTCCTGCACCCCTACAACCTCGTCACCTCCTCGCACGAGCACTTCACCACGGCCACCTCCGACGTGATCCGCAGCTTCGGGCTCGGCGCGGACGGCACGATCCTCGGCGAGGGCGTCGGCGCCGTCGTCCTCAAACCGCTCGCCGAGGCCGAACGCGACGGCGACCACGTGTACGGCGTCATTAAGGGCACCGCCCTGTCCAACGCGGGCGCCCGCAACGGCTTCACCGTCCCCAGCCCGCACGCCCAGGCCCGCGCGATCGGCAAGGCGGTCCAGGACGCGGGGATCGACGCCCGTACGGTCAGCTACGTCGAAGGGCACGGCTCGGGCACGTCGCTCGGCGACCCCATCGAGGTCAAGGCGCTGACCACCGCCTTCCGCGAACACACGGCGGATTCCGGGTTCTGCGCCCTCGGCTCGGTCAAGTCCAACATGGGGCATCTGCTGCACGCGGCCGGCATGGTCGGCCTGGCGAAGGTGCTCCTCCAGCTGGACAAGCGCACCCTCGTCCCGTCGCTGCACAGCGCGGAACTCAACCCCGACATCGACTTCTCCGGCACGCCCTTCCGCGTGCAGCGCGAACTCGCCCCGTGGGAACCGGCGGTCACCGAGGACGGCGGACGCACTGTCGTCCACCCGCGGCGCGCCGGGCTCACCTCCATCGGCGCGGGCGGCATGAACTCGCACATCATCATCGAGGAATACGTCCCGGACACCGCCGCGCGCCCGTACGCCACCACCGACGGCCGCGACGAACTCTTCGTCTTCTCCGCGATGACCGACACAGCGCTGGAGGCATCCCTCGACCGCTTCCGCACGTACCTGGAGCAGGCCGACCCGGCCGAGCTGCCTGCTGTCGCCCACACCCTGCGCGTCGGCAAGAACGAACTGCCGCGCCGCTGGGCCTTCTTCGCCAAGGACGTCCAAGAAGCCCTGCGGGCCGTCGAACGCCGGCTCGCGGGAGAAGGCGACCTGGACGCCGCCCTGGCGAGCGACGATCCGCGCGCCGCGGAGGCCCGCGAGCTGGCCGTGACCTGGACCGGCGGCAAGAGCGTCGACTGGGCCCGGCTGACCGGAACACGCAGGTTACGGCGCGTCCCGCTGCCCGCCTACCCGTTCGAGCGGGTGCGGTGCTGGGTGCCGCAGGAGGACGGCGCGCCGACCGTCCTCGCGCCGCTCGCCCTGCGCGACAAGCTCCACCCGTTCCTCGGCCGCAACGAGTCCGACCTCGACGGCCTGCGGTACGGCCTCGACGTGCACCTGGACGACCTCGGCGACTACGGCTACCAGCGGGACAAGGAACCGCGGGTCGTCCCCACCTTCGCCCTCGACCTGGCGCTCGCCGCGGCGAAAGTCTCCGGCTTCACGGCCGACCCCGTGGTACGCGCCCTGCGGCTGCCCGCCCCGGTCGCCTGGGACACCACCGAGCGGCTGGTCACCACGGTGATCGAGCCCGTGGGCGAAGGCGCGGCGACCGGCGCGGTGTTCGCGCAGGACACGTCGGGCGCCCGTACGCTCGTCGCCGCCTTCGAGGCGTACGACGCGCACGAGGCGGGCCCGCCGGCCCGGCGCTCCGAGCGCGACGCGTCGCCGGCCGGTCTGCGTGACAGTGCGGTCCGTGCGCTCGGTGCCGACGAGGTGCGGGCGGAGTTCGCCGAGGGCGGGCTCGTCCACCCGGCGCTGCTCTCCGGGGTCACGGGCGCGTACTGGCTGTCCGACGGACGGCTCGTCCTGGACGTCACCCTGCCGGAACTGCGGCGCGACACCGTACGGCGCAACGTCACTATCGCCCCGCACGTCCTCGCTGCCGTCACCCAGGGCCTGCGGCTCGACGCGAAGCACCGCGGCCTGCCGCACTGGCGGGAGACACGGCCGCACCGGATCGCGGAAGTGCGCGTCCTCGGCGCGGCGGGCGACGGCGAGGTGGCACACGTCGTCCTCGCGCCGAATCCTTCGTCCGCCGGTGACCGGCCGTTCGAGGGCACGGTCCGGCTGCTGGACGGCAGCGGCGAGGTGCGCGCGGAGTGCGTGGGGGTCAGGTGCGACGACGACGGCGTACCCGACGTCGTGCCGCATGAACCGCGCGAGCGGCAGCGTGTTCCGCGTACGGAACCCGAGGCCCCCGGCGACGGCCTCACCGCGTTCGCCGTCGCCGAGCTGCGGACCCTGGCGTCCGGCATCCTCAAGTACGAGCCCGCCGAACTCGACCCCTACACCGGCTTCGACGCCTTCGGCTTCGACTCGATCTCCTTCGTCACCTTCTCCCGGCTCATCGGGGAGCGGTTCGGCGCCGAGGTGACGCCCGCCGCGTTCTTCGACGTGAACACCTTCGATGCGCTGGCCCGGCACCTCGTCACGGAGCACGGGGAGCCGGTGCGGGCCGCGTACGAGCGGTCGGGGAGCGCGGCGGAGGGGGCCGCCCCGGCGGCGGCCAGCGTCACCCCTGAGCCGACGGCTCCCGTGCGTACCGCACCGGCTCCCGCCCCCGCCTCGCCCGCGGACTTCCCGCAGCCCATCGCCGTCATCGGCGCCGCGGGCCGCTTCCCCGGCGCGCCCGACCTGGACACCTACTGGGCCAACCTCGTCGCGGGCCGGGACTCGGTCACCGCCTTCCCCCTGGACCGCTACGACGCGGCGTACCGGCGTGTCGCCGAGGCCGCCGACTTCCCCCGGCACGCCGGTGTCCTGGACGACGTGGACGCCTTCGACGCGGAGTTCTTCCGCGTCTACCCGCGCGAGGCGGAGCTGATGGACCCGCAGCACCGCCTCGCCCTGGAAACGGTCTGGAGCGCGCTGGAGGACAGCGCGTACACGCCCGCCGACCTGCCCCGGAACACCGGCCTGTTCCTCGGTGTCTCGGGTACCGACTACGCGACGCTGCTCACGACGTACGGGGTGGAGCCGGACGCGTTCACCTCGACCGGCAACGCGCACTCGATGCTCGCCAATCGCATCTCGTACGTACTGGACCTGCGCGGCCCCAGCGAACCGGTCGACACCGCCTGCTCCAGCTCGCTGGTCGCCGTCCACCGGGCCGTCGAGGCCATCCGGTCGGGCGCGTGCGAGGCGGCCGTGGCCGGCGGGGTCAACCTGCTGCTCAGCGTCGACACGTTCGTCAGCGCGCACCGCGCCGGGATGCTCAGCCCGGACGGCCGGTGCAAGACCTTCGCGAGCGACGCGGACGGGTATGTGCGCGGCGAAGGCGTCGGTGCCGTGGTGCTCAAGCCGCTGGCCGCGGCCGAACGCGACGGGGACGCGATCCTCGCGGTGCTGCGCGGCAGCGCGGAGAACCACGGCGGCCGGGCCAACTCGCTGACCGCGCCGAACGCCGACGCCCAGGCCGAACTGGTCACCACGGCGATGCGCGGCACCGACCCCGACACGGTCGGCTACATCGAGGCCCACGGCACGGGCACCGCACTGGGCGACCCCGTCGAGGTACGGGCCCTGCACACCGCGTTCCGCCGGCTCGGCGCCACCGGCCGGGCCGCCTGCGGACTCGGGTCGGTCAAGACCAACATCGGCCACCTGGAGGCGGCCGCCGGCATCGCGGGGCTCCTGAAGGCCGTCCTCGCGATGCGGCACGGCGTCCTCCCGGCGACGCTGCACTGCCGCGAGATCAACCCGTACATCGAACTCGACGGCGGCCCGTTCCGGATCGTGCGCGAGAACGAACCGTGGCCGCGCCCGCGCACCGCGGACGGCCGGCCCGCGCCCCGGCGCGCGGGCGTGAGCAGCTTCGGCTTCGGCGGCGCCAACTGCCATGTCGTGGTGGAGGAATACGTGCAGGACGATGCCGGAACCGAGGCCCCGGAGGCCAGCGAGACAGTGGACGCCACCGACACCACCGATGTGATCGTGCCCCTCTCGGCACGGACGCCGCAGCAGCTGACCGAGGCGGCGGGAAACCTCCTCGCGTACCTCGAAGGCCCCGAACCGGCCGCCCTCCGCTCGGTCGCCTGGACCCTTCAGGCGGGCCGCCAGGCGATGGCCGAGCGGGTGGGCTGGGTGGTCCGCTCACGCGAGGAACTCATCGGCAAACTGCGCGCCTTCGTCACGGACGGCGAACGGCCGGAGGACGAGACGGCACGCAGTCAGATACTGGCGCGCTGGACCGGGGGCGCGGCCGTCGACTGGCGCGCGCTGTACGGGTCACGCGTACCGAAGCGGGCCCATCTGCCCACGTACCCGTTCGCCCGCGGGCGTTACTGGATCCCTGGCACGCGTGCCGAGGACGCATCCGGAAGCGCAGCCAACGGCAGCCCCGAGATCGGTACGACACTCCTGACACCGCGGTGGACTCCGCGACCCGTGCCGCCGAGCACCGTCCCCGGTAGCACCGCCGACCACCGCGTCGTGATCCTGTGCGGCGCGCTCACCTCCGCGCGCGGAGCGGTCGAGCGGAGCGTGCCCGGTGTGCGCTGCCTGACCGTCGAGTCGGCCAAGCAGCGCTTGGACAGCCGCTTCAGGGACGTGTCACAGCAGGTCTTCGAGCTGGTCCGGGACGTGGTCGCCGGCGCGCCCGGCGGCAGTACCACCCTCGTCCAGGTCGTGACACCGGCGGACGGTGACGAGGCGGTCAACCTGGCTCTCGCCGGGCTGCTCCGCACCGCGTCACTCGAATGTGCCTCTTTGACATCCCAGTTGATCGCCTTCCAGGGTGCCCGTACGGACGACGCCGTGGCGGCCGCCGTCGTGGAGGACGCCCGGGACACGGAAGCCGACCTGGTCCGCCACGAGGGCGCCGAGCGCTCCGTACGGACCTGGCACGCGGCGACGCCCCCGGCGGACGCCGCGGACCTGCCGTGGCGCGCGGGCGGCGGATACCTGATCACGGGCGGCGCGGGCGGTATCGGCGCGGCCGTGGCCCGCCGTATCGCGCGGGACGTCGAACGCCCGGTGCTCGTCCTCGTCGGCAGGTCGCCGCAGGACGCCCGTGTCGAAGCGCTCCTGGGCGAACTGCGCACCGCCGGCGCCGTCGCCCGCTACGAGTGCGCGGACGTCTCGCGCTGGGAAGAGGTACGCCACCTCCTCGTCCGGGTCCGGGAGCACGCCGGTGAGATCTCCGGCGTCGTGCACGCCGCCGGCGTCCTGCGCGACGCCTCGCTCACCGGCAAGACGTCCGAGGACTGGGAGGAGGTGCTCGCGCCGAAGACCGACGGCCTGGTCCACCTCGACCGGGCCACCCGGCACGACCCGCTCGACTTCTTCCTCACCTTCTCCTCGGGCGCCGCGGTCACCGGCAACCCCGGCCAGGCGGACTACGCCACGGCCAACGCCTTCCTCGACGCCTTCGCCGCGCTCCGCGACGCGCGGGTCGCGGTGGGGGAGCGGGCCGGCCGCACCCTGTCGGTCGCCTGGCCGCTGTGGAAGGACGGCGGGATGACCGTCGACGCGGGCACACTCGCCCAGTTGTGGCGCAGCCGCGGCCTGGCGCCCATGGAGACGGCCGACGGGCTCGCGGCGCTCACCGGCGCCTGGCGGCTGGGAGCGGAACAGGTGTGGGTGTACCACGGTGACACGGCACGGGTGCCGGAGGCGTCGGGCCGTACCGCCGCCGCACAGGCGCCGGTACGGGCCCCATCGGCAGCGGCCCCGGTGGACGGGCGCCTTGCCCGCGAAACCCTGCGCCTGCTGGTCGCGCTCTTCGCCCGCGTCACCAAACTCCCCGCGCGGGCCGTGGACGCCGACGGGGAACTGGGCGCGATGGGCCTCGACTCGATCCTGATCGTCCAGTTGAACAAGGAGCTGGCCGCCGTGTTCGCGGACATACCGACGACGCTCTTCTACGAGTTCCCGACCCTGCGGGCGATCGCCGGGCACCTGGCGGCCGAGCACCCGGAGACGGCCCGCGCCTGGGCCGGTGAACCGGCGACGGCCGCCCCGGCGCCGTCCGCCGGTAGGGTGGCGGGCCGTGGATCCGCGCCGTACGCCGCCCCCGCGTCCGCTTCCACCGCCCCCGCTGACCGCGAACCCATCGCGATCATCGGTGTGAGCGGCCGCTACCCGCAGGCCGCCGACCCCGCCGCGTTCTGGGAGAACCTGAAGGCCGGACGGGACTGCGTCGGCGAGATACCGGCCGACCGCTGGCCGCTGGACGGCTTCTTCGAACCGGACCGCGAGAAGGCCGTCGCCACCGGACGCAGCTACAGCAAGTGGGGCGGCTTCCTGGACGACTTCGCCGCGTTCGACCCGCTGCACTTCCGGATCGCGCCGCGGGACGCCTACGCCATGGACCCGCAGGAGCGGCTGTTCCTCCAGGCGGCGTGGCAGGTGTTCGAGGACGCCGGATACTCCCGCGAGGAGATCGCGCGCCGGCACGGCAAGCGCGTCGGCGTGTTCGCCGGAGTCACCAAGACCGGCCACGGGCGGCACGGTGCCGGGCGCCTCCCCTCGGGGGAGACCGTCGTCCCCGCGCTGTCCTTCGCCTCGCTCAGCGCCCGTACGTCGTACGTCCTGGACCTGTGCGGGCCGAGCCTGACCATCGACACCATGTGCTCGGCGTCGCTCACCGCGGTCCACGAGGCGTGCGAGCACCTCTACCGGGGCGCCTGCGAGATGGCCGTCGCCGGTGGGGTGAACCTGTACCTCCACCCGCTGGACTACGTCGAACTCTGCCGCTCCACGATGCTGTCCACGGACGCCCGCTGCCGCAGCTTCGGCAGCGGCGGCGACGGATTCGTCCCGGGCGAAGGCGTCGGCTGCGTCCTGCTCAAGCCGCTCTCGCGCGCCCTCGCCGACGGCGACCACATCCGCGCGGTCGTCCGGGGCACCAGCATCAACCACGGCGGACGGTCCAACGGCTACACGGTGCCCAACCCCCGGGCCCAGGCGGAACTGCTGCGCGACGCCCTGGCGCGCGCCGGCGTCGCGGCGCGTGACGTGAGCTACGTCGAGGCGCACGGCACCGGTACGGAACTCGGCGACCCGATCGAGATCAAGGGCCTGACCAGCGCCTTCGAACAGGACACGGCGGACCGGCAGTTCTGCGCGATCGGCTCGGTGAAATCGGCGATCGGCCACCTGGAGGCCGCGGCGGGCATCGCCGGGCTCACCAAGGCCGTGCTCCAGCTCCAGCACCGGCAGCTCGTCCCGAGCCTGCACGCCGAGGAGCCCAACCCGAACATCGCCTTCGGGAAGACGCCGTTCTTCGTACAGCGCGAGCTGACACCGTGGGAGACGCCCGGGGGCTCGCGGATCGCGGCGGTCTCCTCGTTCGGCGCGGGCGGCTCGAACGCCCACGTCATCCTGGAGGAGTTCGACGCCGGTCCCGCGCCGAGCACGGCGGCCGGCCGCGACCAGCTCTTCGTGCTGTCGGCCCGTACCCCCGAGCACCTGCGCCGCTCCGCCGAACGCCTGGCGGCCCACCTCGGCAGCGACAGCGGTACGGACACCGACCCGGCCGCCCTCGCCTTCACCCTCCAGACGGGTCGCGAGGCCATGACCGAACGTCTCGCGGTGGTCGCGGCCTCGGCACAGGACCTGCGCAGCGCCCTGCTCGCCCACCTCGACGGCGCGGACGCGGTGCCGGGCGTCCACCGGGGCACTGCCGGGGCTGCACAGGGCGCCTTCGCGGAGCTGGCTGCCGACGACGACCTTCAGGAACTGCTCGTCGAACGCTGGGTACGGGCCGGGAAGCTGGACCGGCTGGCCGCGCTCTGGACCGGTGGGGTACCGCTCGACTGGCGCGTACTGCACGGGCCGGACACACCCCGGCGGGTCGCGCTGCCGACGTATCCCTTCACGCGGGACCGTTACTGGATCGGGGATCTCGACCCGGTGCGCGAGGAGGCCGCGCAGAGCGGCCCGCCCGTCGCGCCGCCGCAGGCCATCGAGCCGGTGATCGCTGAGGCCTCGGGGTTCCCGGAATCCTCGGAGCCCTTGGACGAGCGGGTCGCCCGCGTGGTGCGGGAGAAGCTGGCGCGGGCCCTCGCCATGGGCGAGGACGAGATCGACGGCGCGCTCGCCTTCGCCGACTACGGCGTCGACTCCATCCTCGGAGTCCGCCTCGTCCACGAACTCAACGAAGCGCTCTGCCTGGACCTGTCGACGAGCGTCATCTACGACCACAGCTCGGCCGACCGCCTCACCGCCCACCTGCTGACCGACCACCGCGACACCATCACGTTCACCGGCACGCCGGAGCAGGCCGCTCCCCCCGTATCCGCCCCCGTATCCGCCCCCGTACCCACCACCGGGACCCGCCCCCGGCCCGGCCACACCACGTCCGCCGACCCCCGGCCCCCCATCGCCGTCGTCGGCATGAGCGGACGCTTCGCGGGCTCCGACACGCTGGACGACCTCTGGGACCACCTGGTCGACGGCGACGAACTCGTCACCGAGGCCACCCGCTGGGACCTGTCAGGGCCCGACCCCGCCGACGCGGCGCGCCGCTGCACCCGGGGCGGCTTCCTCGACCGTATCGACGCCTTCGACCCGCTGTTCTTCAACATCTCCGGCGTCGAGGCCGCCACCATGGACCCGCAGCAGCGGCTCCTGCTGGAGGAGTCGTGGAAGGCCCTGGAGGACGCCGGGTACGCGGGCCGGCAGCTGAGCGAGCGCCGCTGCGGTGTCTACGTCGGCTGCTGGAACGGCGACTACGCCGAACTGATCGGCGCCGACGCCCCCGCCCAGGCGTTCTGGGGCAACACCGCCTCCTTCATCCCCAGCCGGGTCTCGTACTTCCTCAACCTCAAGGGCCCTGCCGTCGCCGTCGACACGTCGTGCTCCAGCTCGCTCGTCGCCCTCGACCTCGCCTGCAAGGACCTCTGGTCCGGTGAGACGGAAATGGCGCTGGCGGGCGGCGTCTTCGTCCAGTCCACACCGCGCCTGTACGACCTGGCCGGGCGCGCCAACATGCTCTCGCCGACCGGGCGCTGCCACACCTTCGACCACCGCGCGGACGGCTTCGTGCCGGGCGAGGGCGTCGGGGTGCTGGTCCTCAAGCGGCTCGACGACGCGCTCGCCGACGGTGACCACGTGCACGGCGTGATCCGCGGCTGCGGCACCAACCACGACGGTGCGACCAACGGCATCACCGCCCCCAGCTCCGTCTCGCAGGAGAGCCTGCTGCGCGAGGTGTACGACGGTTTCGGTGTCGACGCCGGGCACATCCAGCTCGTCGAGGCGCACGGCACCGGCACCAAGCTCGGCGACCCGATCGAGTTCGGCGCGCTGACCCGGGCGTTCCGGGCGAGCACCGACAAGACCGGATACTGCGCGCTCGGTTCGCTCAAGACCAACCTCGGGCACACCCAGTTCGCGGCGGGCGTGGCCGGCGTACTGAAGATCCTGCTCGCGCTGCGGCACCGGCAGATCCCCGCCTCGCTGCACTTCGAGAAGGCGAACGAGGCCGTCCCGCTCGACGGCAGCCCCTTCTACCTCAGCACCCGCACCCACGCGTGGCAGGCGCTGCCCGGCGTCCCGCGCCTCGGCGCGGTCAGCTCCTTCGGGGCCAGCGGCACCAACGCCCACGTCCTCGTCGAGGAAGCACCGCCGGTACCGCGCTCCCGGCCCCGCCCGCGGACCCCGGGCCACCTCGTCGTGCTGTCCGCGCACTCCCGCGACCAGCTGGCCGAACAGCTGACGCGCCTGGCGGCGCACTGCCGCCGCGAGCCGTCGACGGACTGCGGCGACCTCGCCCACACGCTCGTCGTCGGCCGGGAGCACTTCGCGCACCGCTTCGCCTGCGTCGTACAGGACCGTGACGAACTGGTGCGGGTCCTGGACGAAGGACTCGACGGGCCGCACGCGTTCACCGGAGGCCCGGGTGCTTCCGGTGGCGGCGCGGCAGGTCTCGGCGGCAGCACCGAGGGAGCATCGGGCGGCCGTACGGACGCGGAGGTTCTGGCCGGTCTGAAGTCCCTCGCCGAGCGCTATGTACGGGGCCACGACCTCGACCCCGGCGCGCTGTTCACACCCGGCGCCTACCTGCGCGTGCCGCTGCCGACGTACCCGTTCGCCAAGGAGAGCCACTGGGCGACGGACACCCCGCCCGCCCGGGCGGAAGCGTTCCGGCCCGCGCCGGCGCGGCCTGCCGCTGCACGGTCCGCCGAGCCCGCTCCGGGTTCCGCGACGGACGGCGCGCCGTCGTCCGGCGCTGCCGGCGCGGTGCGCACCGTAACGGTCCTGACCGGCGAGGAATCGATCCTCCGCGACCATCAGGTCGGCGGCCGGCGGGTCCTGCCGGGCGTCGCCCACCTGGAGATGGCCCGCGAGACGGCCCGGCACGTACTCGGCGCCGACGCCACGACCCCGCTGCGCATCCGGGACATCACCTGGGTCCAGCCGCTCGTCGCCGACGGTACGCCCACCGAGGCCGCGGTCCTCGTCACCCCGGTGGACGAGCACACCGTCTCCTTCCGCGTCACCTCCGGGACCGCCGACCCCGCCGTCTGCTCCGAAGGACGCGTCAGCCGCTCCGACACACCGCGCCCGCCCCGTACCGACCTCGCGGCGCTCCGCGCGCAGTGCCCGACGCCGGTGACGCCCGAGCGCATCAGCGCGGCGCTGGTGGCGATGGGCATCACCCACGGCCCGTCCCTGCGCGCGGTCCGCGCGGCGTACGCGGGTGACGGCGTGGTCCTCGCCGAGCTGCACGTGCCCGACGCCGCCGACCGGCCCGCCACGCCGTACGTCCTGCACCCGGCGCTGATGGACTCGGCCGTACAGGCGTCGATCGCCCTGCAACTGGCCGGGGGAGAGGCGTCCCGCGAAACGGTGGTGCCGTTCGCGCTGGAGCGGCTGGAACTCTTCGCGCCCTGCGCGGACTCCATGTGGGCCGTCGTCCGCGTCGCCGACGACGGCGCGGCCAGCGCCCTCAGCAAGCTCGACATCGATCTGCTCGGCACCGACGGGGCGGTGTGCGTCCGGATGACCGGCTACACCTCGCGCCGGGTGAAGGAGCCGCTGCCGTCCCTGTTCGCGCCCGTGTGGGAACCGCTGCCGGGCACGGAGACGGACGGCGGTGAGGCAGCGGCCGTCCCGTCCCGCACCGACCGGGTCCTGGTCGTCGGCGGTACGGCCGCCGAGCGCGCCGCGGTCGCCGTCCGGCACCCGCGCGCCACGGCCTGGCCCCTGGCCCCGTCCGCGCCGCTCGACGAGGTCACCTCGTTCCTCGCCGCCGCCGGGCCCGTGGACCATCTGCTGTGGCTGGCCCCCGGGGCCGCGCCCGCACTCACCGACGCGGCCGCCGTCGCGGCCGCCCAGGAGGACGGCGTCGTCGCGGCCTTCCGCATGATCAAGGCCCTGATCCGTACGGATCACGACGCCCGCCCGCTCGGCGTCACCCTCGTCACCCGGCGCGGCCTGGCCACCCACGCGGCCGAGGACATCCGTCCGGCCCACGCGGGCCTGCACGGCCTGTTCGGCTCGCTCGGCCGCGAGTACACCAACTGGACCGTCCGGCGTGTCGACCTCGACGAACCCGCCGGCACCCCGGAGGAGACGCCGGACACCTGGCTCGCCGCCGTCACGGCGCTCCCGGCCCACTCCCAGGGCGACACCTGGGCACGGCGCGCGGGCCAGTGGCTCGTCCGCCGCTGGACCCCGTGCGACACCGGCCCCGTACCGGCCGTCCCGTACCGCGAAGGCGGCGTGTACGTCGTGATCGGCGGCGCCGGCGGCGTGGGCACCGCGTGGACCCGGCACCTGGTCGAACGGTACGGCGCCCACGTCATATGGATCGGCCGCAGCCCGCACGACGCGTCGGTGGACGCCAAACTGCGTACCGTCAGCGGCCGTGGCGACGTCCGCTACCTCTCCGCCGACGCCGCCGACCCCGTGGCACTGCGCCGCGCGCACGCCGAGATCAAGGCCCGCCACCCGCACATCCACGGTGTCGTGCAGGCGGCCCTCGTCCTGCGCGACCAGAGCTTCGCCAAGATGGACGAGACCGCCCTGCGGACGAGCCTGGCCGCCAAGGTCGGCGTGAGCGCGGCCATGGCCGAGGTGTTCGACGGCGAACCCCTGGACTTCGCGGTGTTCTTCTCCTCGGTCCAGTCCTTCACGACCGCCGCGGGACAGGGCAATTACGCGGCCGGCTGCACCTTCGCCGACGCCTACGCCCACCAGCTGTCCCGGCACTGGACCTGCCCGGTCAAGGTGATGAACTGGGGCTGGTGGGGCAGCCTGGGCAGCGCCTCCTCCGACTACCACCGGCGGCGCATGACCGCCTGGGGCTTCGCCTCGATCGAACCGCCCGAGGCCATGGACGCGCTCGGCACCCTCCTCGGCGGCCCGCAGCCGCAGATCAGCTTCACTAAGCTGACCCGGCCCGACGCCTTGGAGGCCGTCGATCCCGGCATCCGCACCACGGTCTACGGACGGTCCCCGGCGGCCCGCGTGACCCTCGGCGCCGCGGACGACCTCACGGGTGATGCCGCGAACCTGCGCGCGGTGGCGGACTGGCGTCGCACCGCACGCGACCCGCTGCTCGCCCGGATGCTCCGCGGTCACCTGGAAGCGCTCGGCGCCGTCGGCCCGGGCACCCCGGCCCCCGGCGAGAACACCCGCGACGACGCCCGCCGGATCGGTCGCCGGGCCGGCCTCCACGACCGCTACACGACCTGGCTCGAACACGCCCTGCGCGTCCTGCCCGACACCGCCCCGCCGCTCGCCACGCTCTTCCGCGAGTGGGACGACCGCCGCGCCGCCTGGTCCGCCGACCCCGACAAGAAAGCCGAACTGGAGCTGGTCGACGCCACCCTGCGGGCCCTGCCCGACATCCTGACCGGCCGGACCCGCCCCACGGACATCCTCTTCCCGCGCGGCTCCGTCGAACTGGTCGAGGGCTGCTACCGCGACAACCGGGTCGCCGACACCTACAACCGCGCACTGGCCGGTGCCGCCGTGGACATCGTCACGCAGCGGCTGCGCCAGGACCCGGGGGCGCGCCTGCGCATCCTGGAGATCGGCGCGGGCACCGGCGGTACGAGCGTGGGCCTGTTCGCCGCGCTGCGTCCGTACCGGGACCACATCGAGACGTACACCTACACCGACCTGTCCAAGGCGTTCCTGAACCACGCGCGGACCGCGTACGGACCCGACGCGCCCTACCTCTCCTGCACCCGCTTCGACGCCGAACAGCCCCTGGCCGGCCAGGGCATCGAAGCCGGCAGCTACGACCTGGTCGTCGCCGCCAACGTGCTGCACGCCACCCGCGACACCCGCAACACCCTGCGCAACGCCAAGGCCGCCCTGCGCGACGGCGGCTGGCTCCTGCTGAACGAACTGGTGGCGTTCGACGTCTTCAGCCACCTCACGTTCGGCCTGCTGGAAGGCTGGTGGCTGTTCGAGGACGCACCGCTGCGCATCCCCGGCTCGCCCGCGCTGTCGCCCGAGAGCTGGCGCGACGTGCTGCACAGCGAGGGCTTCCCGGAGGTCGTCTTCGTCCTGCCGCAGGCCCGGGAGCTGGGGCAGCAGATCATCGCCGCGGAGAGCGACGGGGTCGCCCGGCAGCGGGTGGTTGGGGGAGAGCGTCGGCCGGTGACCCCGGTGACCCCGGTGACCCCGGTGACAGAGGTGACGGAGGCGGCTCGTACGGCGGGCCCGGCAGTGCCCGAGTCCGAGCTTGTCCGTACGGAGCCCGCTCGTACGGAACCCGTCCGTAGGGAGCATGTCCGTACGGAGCCCGTCCGTACGGAACCGTCCCTCCCCGCCGCACCGGCCCCCGCCCCGGCCCCGGCCGACCGGGCCGCGACGCTGACCGCCTACCTCCGCGACAAGGCCGCCGAAACCCTCGGGGTGCCCGCGGAGCGCATCGACGCCGCCCAGCCGCTCAGCACGTACGGCATGGACTCGATCCTCGTCCTGCAACTGACCAACGCACTCCGTGCGGACCTCGGCGAGGTCTCCTCCACGCTGCTGTTCGACGCCGAGTCCCTGGACCAGCTGTGCGCCCACTTCCTCACCGCCTCGGCCGACCGCGTGGACGCGCTGGTCGCCGGGCTGCGGCCGGAAGCGGCAGCGAAGGACGCGGGCGACGCGGGCGATGTGGACGACGTGGACGACGCGGCCACCGCGCCCGTGCCCGCCACACCCGTGTCCGCCGAACCGGCGCCCGCCGCCCCGGAAGCCGCTTCCGCGGCGCATTCCGTCAGCGCCCTCTTCCAGGCCGCGTCGCGCGGCGGCAGCCTCCGGCAGGGCAGCGAACTGCTGACCGCGGCGGCCCGGCTCCGGCCGCGGTTCACCTCCGCCGGGGCCGGCCACGAGCCGGAGATCCTGCGGCTGGCGGACGGCGCGGAGCGGCCCGCGCTGGTCTGCCTGCCGTCCCTCATCGCCCCCACGGGCCCCTACCAGTACGTCAAGTTCGCCGCCGCGCTCCGCGGCCGGCGCGAGGTGTGGACCGCCGGGCAGCCCGGCTACGGGACCGGTGACGCGCTGCCGCAGACACCGGCGGACGCGGCGGCGGTACAGGCCGACGCCCTGCTCCGGCGGTTCGCCGGACGGCCGTTCGCCCTCGCGGCGTACTCCTCCGGCGCCTGGCCGGCCCACGAGGTCGTACGGCGCCTGGAGGCGGCGGGAGCCCCGCCGGCCGCACTGGTCCTGCTCGACTCGCCCGGCTCGACCGGCGGAGCGGACCCGACCGGCGAGTCCCTGTGCCACCGGATGGCCGGGATATCGCGTCTGCTGCTCGACCGGTTCCCCCAACTGCCGCTGGACGGCGACCAGCTCACCGCGATGGCCTGGTACGCGGAGCTGTTCGACGGCTGGCGCCCGGAACCGGTGACGACACCGGCCCTCTTCGTGGCCGCCCGGACCCCCGTGGACCAGCTGCTCGGAGACGGCCGCAGGCCCGCCTGGCAGCCGGCGCACGCCCGCGTGGAGGTGACGGGGGACCACTTCTCGATGCTCGACGAGCACGCGGAGACGACCGCGCTCGCCGTCCACCAGTGGCTCACCGAACACCTGCGGTGACACCGCACGGCACGCCGGGACGGCCCCGCCCCTCGGGGCCGTCCCGGCACCCGCACGACACGGCAGCACCCGTACACGGACGACATGAGGGACACATGGCAGACACCGCGGACAGGACAGACATGATCGGCGGCGGCAGCGCCGCACCGGCGCGGCTCGTGGTCGGCATCACGGGGGCGACGGGCGCCGTGCTCGGCGTACGGCTGCTGGAGCAGCTGCGCGCGCACGGCGGCGTGGAGACCCACCTGGTGATCAGCCGATGGGCGCGCAGCACCATCGAGTGGGAGACCTCGATGAGCGTGCGCGAGGTCGGCGCACTCGCCGATGTCGTCCACAGCCCGGAGGACCAGGGCGCGGCGATCTCCTCCGGCTCGTTCCGGGTGGACGGCATGGTGATCGCCCCGTGCAGCATGAAGACGCTGGCGGCGATCCGCATGGGCTACGCCGACGGTCTGATCGCCCGCGCCGCCGACGTCACCCTCAAGGAGCGCCGCAAGCTGGTGCTGGTGCCGCGGGAGGCGCCGCTGAGCGAGATCCACCTGGACAACATGCTCACGCTGGCCCGGATGGGCGCGGTGATGCTGCCGCCGGTGCCCGCCTTCTACCAGCACCCGGCCACGGTCGACGACATCGTGGAACACACGGTGACCCGGGTGCTCGACCAGTTCGGCATCGACACGCCCAAGGCGTACCGCTGGAGCGGGATGTACGCGGCCCGTCAGCAGGCCCGCGCCGCGGAGGGGCACCGCGCGGCACCGGCGCCCGCCCCCGGCCGTCCCTGACCACCTCCGTTCACCTGACCACCCCCGTTCCTGCCGCCCCCGCTCCGCCCTGCCCTGTCCCGCCCCCACCCGCAAAGGATGAGCAGCCGCCCATGAAGCACCTCACCAGCCTCCGTGACTACCTGGACGCCCTGGCCGAACTCGACGACCTGCGCGTGATCGACGACGAGGTGGACCCCGTACTGGAGATCGGCGCGATAGCCCGCTACGCCACCGAGCACCAGGCCCCGGCCCAGCTGCTCTCCCGCATCCGCGGCTGCCGCCCCGGCTTCCGGGTGCTCGCCGCGCCCGCCGCGCTGAGCAGCCGGCCGGGAGCGCCCTACGCGCGACTCGCGCTGTCACTGGGCCTCGACCCGGACACGCCGCCGCGGAAGCTGATGGACGGCCTGGTCGCCGCGCAGTCGGCACCGCCCGTACCGCCCGTCGTCCTGGACTCCGGCCCGTGCCAGGAGAACGTCCTGCTCGGCTCCGACATCGACCTCACCCAGCTGCCGTTCCCGCTGCTCCACCAGGGCGACGGCGGCCGGTACGCCAACACCGTCGGCACGTTCGTACTGCGCAGCCCGGACCGCAAGTGGACCAACTGGGGCATCGCGCGCGCCATGCTGCACGACGCGCGCCGCATCGTCGCCTTCACCGGCTCGCCGCAGCACATCGGCGTCATCGACGACATGTGGCGGGCACGCGGCGAGCGGACGCCCTTCGCGCTGGTCCTGGGCGCCGAGCCGGCCGTTCCGCTGGTGTCGACCATGTCGCTGCCCGAGCACGTCGACGAAGCGGCGTACCTGGGCGCCTACTTCGGCGAGCCGGTCGAGGTCGTACGGTGCAAGACCGTCGACCTCGAAGTGCCCGCCACCGCCGAGATCGTCGTCGAGGGGTACATCGACCACGACGAACTGCTGCCGGAGGGACCGATGGGGGAGTTCGCCGGCTACGTTCCCGAGGGGAGCTGGTCGCTGCCCGCCTACCACGTCACCGCGGTCACCCACCGCGACGACCCCGTCATGCCGGTGGTGTGCGCGGGCAAGCCGGTGGACGAGGACCACACCCTGATCGGCCTGACCCACTCGGCCCGCTGGACCCACTACCTGCGCGAGGCCGGCATCCCGGTGGCCGCCGCCTGGATGATCCCGGAGACCGCCGTGCACGTGCTGGCCGTCACCGTCGACCCGGACTGGCGCGAGCGGACGTCGTTCACGTCGTCGCAGGAGCTGTGCCGGGCAGTCGGCGAGGCCGTCGACGCCTTCCCGCACGGCGGCTGGTGGGTCACCCGGATCATGGTCCTGGACAGCGACATCGACCCGACGGACGTCCGTGACGTGCTGTGGGGTTTCGCGACCCGCTCACACCCCACCGACGGCATCCACGTCCTGCCCGACACCGCGATCATGCACCTGATGGTCTGCTACCACGAGAAGGAACGGGGGTCCGGCACCGGGCCGACCGTCGTCTTCGACTGCGTCCGCGAGGACGAACTGAACAGCACGGCCTTCGCGGACAACTACCCGGCCGACGTGCAGCGCCGCACCTTCGAACTCCTGGCGGGCGCCCGCCCGCTGTGAGCCCCCCCCGCGCCCCCGCCGCCGGCTCACTCGCCGGCGCGGGGGAGCGGCGGGGGCAGGAAGCCACTGGAGCGGAAGAAGGCGAGGTAGCGGTCGAGGAGGGCGGCGTCGGTGGGCGGGCAGCGCAGTCCGCTGTCCCGCAGGCCCCGTTCGGTGTTCGCGCGTCCGAGCCGTGGGAAGACGTCATCGAGGTACATCTCCTTCACGCTGATGTCGGACTTGTTGCTGCGGTCCACACAGAGCGAGACGAACGGGGCCGTGGGGCTGCCGGGGTTGCGCGCGACATGCCGTACCAGCTCCGCCACCCAGGCGTCGTACGGCAGTTCGCGGATGCCGTAGCCCGCCGCCCGCATCCGGTCCACCATGTCGGCGAGGCGGGCCGGCCGGGGGTTGGTGAGGTGGTAGGTGCGGCCGTCGGCCGGTTCGCGGGTCGCCAGGTGCACCACGGCGGCGGCCACATGGTCGACCGGCACGAAGTCCAGCGGCAGCGGCACGTCCGGCGCCAGGCCCGTCTCCGCGATGACGCGGAACAGTGAGCTGATGGCCGTCTCGGTGTTGCAGATGCCGGTGTGCTCCTCGCCGGTGACCTCGTACGGGCGGTGCACCGCCACCGGCAGCCCCGCCTCCGCCGCCTCCGCGAGCATCCGCTCGGCCACCCACTTGCTCTCCGCGTACCCCATCGACAGGTGGTCGGCGTGGGCCGGCAGGGTGTCCTCGTCCACCTCCCGCACCCCGGCGGTGCCGAATCCCGCGAGCACCGCGACGGTGGACAGGAAGTGCAGCGGGACGCGCCGCCCGGCGGCCAGCCGGACCAGTTCCCGGGTGCCGCCGACGTTGGCAGCGCGCAGCGCGGCGTACGGGTGCAGGAAGCTGACGTGTGCCCCGGCGTGCAGGATCAGGTCGGCGGTCTCGCCCAGCTGACCGAACCGCGCTTCCGTCAGTCCCAGGCGCGGGACGGTCAGGTCGGCCGGGAAGCAGGTCAGCCGCTGCTCGTACGGGGACAGGTCCAGGCCGTACCGAGCGGCGTTGGAACACACCCGGCGCCGCGCGTGCGCCGCGTCCCGGGCCCGTACGGGGCACAGCAGCTCGGCGCCGGTGACCCGCGCGAGCCGGTCGAGCAGGAACGCGCCTATGTAGCCGGTGGCGCCGGTGACCAGGACGCGCGCCGGGTCGCGTGGGCGGGGAAGAGGCCCCCGCACCGGCGGCAATCGCAGCCCGAGACGCGCTTCCCGCAGGAAGTCCGCCTCCGACGCGGGCGCGGGGCCGGTCCGGCGGCCGGCCCGGCTGTCCCGCAGCGCCCGGTCCACCGCCGCCGTGTACGCGCCGAGCGTCGGCGACCGCAGCAGACTGCGTACGAGGAAGGTGCCGTGCGCCGCGTCCATGTGCAGTGCGGTCATGGTCCTGGTGGTCACCTCGGCGACGAGCAGCGAGTCGCCGCCGAGGGCGAAGAAATCGTCGTCGGGAGCGGGCCGGACGCGCAGGACGTGCTCCCAGACGCCGGCGAGCACGGCCGCCGGACCGCCGCTTCCGGCAGCCGCGGCATCCGGCTCCTCCAGGCGCGGTTGCTCGTTTGCGTTCGCATGACCGTTCCCGGTCGCACGCGTTTGCCCGGCGGGCACCGCCGACCGTGCGAGCAGGGCACGCCGGTCGACCTTTCCGGCCCCGGTGACCGGGAAGCGGTCCAGGACGTGGATGCGCCCCGGCACGGCGGGCGCGGGCAGCCAGGACCCCAGGTAGGCGCGCACCTGATCGGCCGGGACCGCCGCGCCGGGGCGGGCCGGCGTCACGAAGGCCACCGGCTGGGCGCGCGGCCCCTCCCCGTCGATCTCCACCACGGCCTCCGCGACCGTCTCGTGCGCGCGCAAACGCGCCTCGACCTCGTCCAGTTCCACGCGGAAACCGCGCAGTTTGACCTGCCGGTCGCGGCGCCCCCGGTACTCCAGCGTGCCGTCCGGCCGCCACCGGGCGCGGTCACCCGTGCGGTACAGGCGCCCGCCGGGGCGGGGCCCGAACGGGTCGTCGAGGAAGCGTTCGGCGGTCAGCGCCGGGTCGTTGAGGTACCCGATGGCGATGCCGTCGCCCCCGACGAGCAGTTCACCCTCCTCGCCCGGCCCGGCGGGGGTGCCGTCCTCGCGGAGCACATGGCAGGTCGAGTTGGGAAAGGGACGGCCGATGGGCACGGCGGCCGCGTCGGCGGGCAGCTCCCGTACGACGTACGCGCTGGAGACGACGCTGTTCTCGGTGGGCCCGTAGAAGTTGACCAAGGTGGTCCCGGGGCAGGCGGACAGCACCCGGCGGCACAGCCGCGGGTCGAGCGCCTCGCCGCCCGCCGAGACGAACCGCAGGCTGCGCAGCGCCTCCGGCCGGGTGCGGGCCACGTGATGCAGCACCCCCGCGGTCAGGAACGCCACCGCCACGTCCTCCTCGCGCAGCAGCCGCTCCAGCGCGTCCACGGACAGCAGGTGTTCCCGCTCGGCGACGACGAGGCAGGCGCCGGACAGCAGCGCCGTCCAGATCTCGATCGTCGAGGCGTCCGAGGAGCAGCTGTACGCGTGCAGCACCCGTTCGCCGGGTGCCGGAGGCGACAGCCAGGAGCCGGAGGCGGCCAGCCGCACGACGCCGCGGTGCGGGACGGCCACCGGCTTCGGGCGGCCGGTCGAGCCGGAGGTGAACATGACGTAGGCGCAGTCCTCCGGGGTGACGGTCACGCCTGGTGGGGAGGGGGCACCGGCCGGTGGCGCGGGGGTTCCGGCCGGTGGGTCGGGGGCTTCGGCCGGGGCGTCCGCTGCCGGGGCCGGCGCGGCGAGACCGCCGTCCACACAGGCCCGCAGTCTGCGCACCCGGCTCGTGCTGCCCGGCAGCGCGACGGCCACCCGTACGTCCGCCTCCTCGGCCATCGCACGCAACCGGGCGGGCGGGTACGCGTCGTCCAACGGTACGTACGCCGCGCCGCACTTGACGACGGCGAGGAACGCCACCAGCGCCTCGGGGCACCGGCCGCCGAGCACACCGACCGTACTGCCGGTACGGACACCGGCGGTCAGCAGCCGCCGGGCGAGGGCGTCGGAGTGCCGGCTCAGCTCGCCGAAGGTCAGGGTGCGGTCGCCGTGCCGGACGGCGGGCGCCCCGGGGGCGGCCAGCGCCCGCTCCTCGAACAGCTCGTGCAGGCAGCGGTCGCGGGGGTACGGCGTGGCCGTGTCGTTCCAGGGTGCGTGCCGGTCCGGCCGGCCGGGCACCTGGGAGGGTCGCAGCATGGTCAATACCTCGGAACGGTCGGAGTACCGCGGTCGGAGCGCCCGGACGGCCGGGGCGCGCGGTTCCGGGCGGAACCGGGTGGCCCGGGTCGGCTGAAGGCGGTGGGAGAGGAGCCGGAGGCAGCGGTGCGGCACCGCGCGAGCCGCGTCCGGACGGTCCCGCCGGCGGTGGACCGGCCGGCCTCGTGGCCGGGCCGCGCCGGGGCCGGACGCCCGTCTCGGTGTGCCTTCCATGTCACCCGGAAAGCGGGTGCATTAGGCACTTACCCAGCAATCCGCTGCCGCTGTTCACTCTTGCGGATGATGCGGAACGTTCCGGTCAGCAAAGTTGAGCCGCGTCGTGAGCGGTGTACCACCGCCCGTACCGCGATGCGCCCCACGGCGGGGGAGATACGACCTGGACGAGGGGTTTGCGAGCGGTGCCGGATGCGCGGAAAGCGTGGCGGGGGCCCGGCAGCGGCGCACGATGGGGGCGGGGCGCCGACACGGTGAGCCGGCGCCCCGCAGGGGTTGCTCAGCCCGTGAAGCTTTGCCCCCGCAGGATGGTGTCGATCCGGTCCCGGTGGGCCGCTTCCCGGTCGGCGAGGGTCGCGGCGGCCTCCTTGGCCAGCTTCTTCTCCGCGTCGAGGAGTACTTCGTCCCGGCGGTCCGCGGGAGTGACCACGACGCCCTCCTCGTCGGCCACCACGATGTCGCCGGACCGTACGGTCACGCCGCCGCAGCGCACCGGGCCGTTGAGCGGCGCGACGGCCGCCTTGGTGCCCGGAACGGGGATGACGCCGCGCGCGTACACGGGGAAGCCCGCCGCCACGTCGCTGAAACCTGAGATGTCGTTCAGGCACTCCTTCTCTCGGCTCCGGAGCCCGGTGCCGCCGGGTCCGGCCGGGCCCCGCCACACTCACGGAGGACGGGCCGCGCCGGGCCGCCGGCCACCGGAGCCGTACGGGGCCGTACGGAGCCGCCTCGGCTCCCGTGTCCGCCGGCCCGAACGCCCCCCGTTCCCATGCGCTTCCGCCCGCCGTAATGTGATCATCCTGCCGCGTGCTCCCCGGGGCGCGCCCCCACGTATCGCACCTACGGAGACGACTGCCGTGCCCCTGCGCTGTGCCGTGCTCGACGACTTCCAGGACATCGCCACGACGGCGGCCGACTGGACCCCCGTCCAGGACCGTGTGGACGTCGTCTCCTTCACCCGGCACTTCGCCACCGAGGACGAACTGGCGGCGGAGCTGGCCGGTTTCGACATCGTCGTCACCCTGCGCGAACGGGTCCCCTTCCCGGCCTCCCTCTTCGCCCGGCTGCCCCGGCTCCGGCTCCTGGTCGCCTCCGGCCTGCGCAACTCCGTGATCGACTTCGCCGCGGCGGCGGAGCACGGGGTCACCGTGTGCGGCACACAGAGCGCCTCCACCCCGCCCGTCGAGCTGACCTGGGCACTGCTCCTGGGCCTCGCCCGCGGTGTGGCGGCCGAGAGCGCCGCGCTGCGCCGGGGCGGCCCGTGGCAGTCCACGGTCGGCACCGACCTGCACGGCCGGCGACTCGGACTGCTCGGACTGGGCAAGATCGGCAGCCGGGGCGCCCAGGTCGGTACGGCCTTCGGCATGGACGTGGTGGCCTGGAGCCAGAACCTCACCGAGGAGCGGACCGCCGAGGTCGGCGTCGGCCGCGCGGCGAGCAAGGAGGAACTCCTCGCCACCAGCGACTTCGTCTCGGTCCACCTGGCGCTGGGGGACCGCACCCGGGGCCTGCTCGGCGCCCCCGAGCTGGCGCTGCTCAAGCCGACCGCGTACCTGGTGAACACGTCCCGGGCGGCCGTCGTCGACCAGGACGCCCTGCTCGCCGCACTGCACGAGGGCCGGTTCGCCGGCGCGGGCATCGACGTCTTCGACACCGAGCCGCTGCCCGCCGACCACCCGGTACGCACCGCGCCCCGGCTGCTGGCCACGCCCCACCTCGGCTACGTGACCTGGGACAACTACCGTACGTACTACGGCCAGGCGGTCGAGGACATCCAGGCGTACCTGGCGGGCTCACCGGTCCGCGTGCTCGGGTGACGACGGACCGGCGGCTCCACCGGACCGGCGATCCCCTGGACCGGCGGCCCCACGGGACCGGCCGCCCCCCTGCACCGGCGGGCACCGGCCCCGCACACCCGATCGGGCGGCGCGCCTGGCCGGCGCGCCGCCCGACGGCGTCAGTTCACCTCCGGAGCCGTGGCTCTAAAGGGCGTTGGCGAACCGCTTGAACGCGGCCTTGGTCTTCGTCCCGGGGTCCCCGTCGATCTTGCCGGTGTAACCCCAGCTGTCCTTCAGCAGGCGCTGCAGCGCCTTCACCGTGTTGACACCGGGCTTCCCGTCGATCGCGCCCTGGTACTTCCAGTACTTCTTGAGGCAGCGCTGGAACGCCTTCCAGCTCTCGGTGCCCAGCGCCCCGTCGATCTGCCCGCGGTACTGCCAGTGCTTCTTCAGCCAGCCCTGGACCTTCCTGGCCTGTGCGGCGCTCAGTCCGAGGTTGTTCACCGCGAGCGGTGTGACGGCCTCGGCCGTCACCGCGGGCTGCGCGGCCGGCGCGGACGCGGCGAAGCTCGCGCCCGCCCCCGCCAGGCCGCCGGCGAAGATCCCCACGGCGGCGGTGACACTGACGAGGGTCCTCGTCACAGCATTGGGTCGCATTCCTTTTCCCCCTTCGGGTTCCGGGGGCACCGCCCGACCCGCCCGGCGCGTACGTCACCGGACGCCTCGGCGCTCCCCCTCATGGCCGTACGGCGCAGCGGCGGCCCTGGTGGTGGTGCTCCCCGTCCGCCCCGGCGCGGTACGGGAAGAAGCTATCCGCCGGAGCGGCGCCCGGCGTCAGCCCACGAGTTGAGACCGGCGCAACCAGAAGCCGACATCCGCGCTCCACCGACCGCGGTAACGGCGGCGGATGTACAACCCCCGCGGTACTGACCACCCGGAACGGAACGTCACTCGGAACGGAACGTCACTCGGAACGGGACGTCACTCCACGGTGCCCGCGCCCTCGGCCCGTCCGTCGGCCCACTCCTTGCTCAGCCGGGACCACTCGGGGGCGGCCGCGGTGGGGGAGGAGGACACGACATGACGGCGGAAGGCGTCTTCCGCGGTGACGCCGTGCACCGTTTCGACCGTGTTCGCCGCCAGGTGGCACAGCAGGCCGCGGTCCACCGGTTTCAGCCCGAGGCGGTTGAGGTGGATGTAGAGGTAGTTGACCACCAGCCGGAAGGAGGCGAACCAGTGGTCGTCGCGGAGGAAGCCGTCGTGGCCGTGGTCGGTCTGCAGGAGCCGGTGGAAATCGCTGAGCTGCCGGGTCGGCAGCCGGGGGGCCAGGCCGGCGCCGCTGAGCGTCAGCTCGCCCGACTCCAGCAGCGGGTACGCGACACGCTGGCACCGGCGTACGGCCTCGGCCCACTCCCGTACGAACGGCACGGTGGCGCCCGCGTCCGCGGCCTCGGTGGAGCCGGGCTCCGCGGACAGGACGGACTCCACCGTACGCAGCCGGGTGGTCAGCGCGTCGGCCTGCCGCCGGTACCGCTCGTCGAAAGCGGCCCGGTAGCCGGCCGGGTCGTGGGTGCGGGACAGGAACGCGTCGGCGTGCGACCGCAGGGACAGGAAGCCGCGGGCGAGCGGCGCGCCGCCCTCGTCGAACGGGACGGCGGCCACCGACGCGGTGGTCCACATCAGGTCCAGCGCCAGTACGGGCAGGGCGCCCCCGCCCCGCAGGTGCTCGTACATCGCGAACGCCAGGTCGTTCGTGTCGCTCAGGAAATCGGCCAGCACCTCGCTGCCCCGCATCGAACCCAGCACCGGCAGCCGGTGGTCGTAGGGCTGTTCGAGCACGGTGTTGTCCGGTACCCAGGGGTGCCGGGGGCCGGTCTCCATCTCCAGTTCCGCCAGCCGCTCGTGCACCGGCGCGAGCGCGTCCTCGTCCAGCCGGACCGTGGAGGGGTGGTCGCGGACGTACGTCTCCAGCGCTGTGACGACCCGCGGGCGTACGTGCGAGGACCACTCCTCGGCCGTGGTACGGAAGTTCAGACGCAGGTGCGGGCCGCGCAGCCAGTGCCGGCCGAACCAGGCGCCGTCGACCGACGCCCGGACGGCTTCGAAGGCCGGGCGGACGGCGTCCAGTACGAGCGCGGGCTCGGTGCTCTCGTCGTGGTGGTGGACGTGGATGCTGTGCCACTCGGCGGACGCCCCGCTCATGAGGCGGTCAGCGCCTCGGGCAGTTCGGCGAGGACCCGGCCGACGAGGAACCGCACCTGGCTCTCCTGCCACAGGGTCAGTCCGAGCCGGTTGTTGACCAGGTGACCGCTGCGCAGCAGCACCAGGCTCGTGGCGGGATGCGCGGTCTCGGCCAGTTCGAGCGGCCCGACGAGCGGTGAGTCCGTCCACTCGTTGGTGAAGCTGCCCGCGTCCTCCAGCTCGTGGAGCGCGTCCCGCAGCCGGCGCAGGGACGCCATCCAGTACGCGCGGGGGTCCGCGCCCGCGCCGGTGAGCGCCTCCTCGGGCGCGGTCGCCAGCCGCCAGACGCGCCGGGCGCGCTCCTGGAGCTGCGCCTGCTGGGCGCGGTACCGCGGCCCGACGTCCTCGGCCTCCGGGCCGCTGCCGAAGGGCAGGGGCGGGCCCCCGTTGCGCGACCACCGGTCGCGGACCTCGTCGAGGAGCGCGAACACCCCGACGACCAGGTCGAACGCCAGCATCGCGCGCTGTTCGACGGTCGCGCCGGTGCCGACGACGGACAGGGCCAGCTCGCTGGACTCGCGGAAGTGCCGCTCCACGGCGGCGATGGCGGTGCGGTACCCGAAGTCGGAGTTCTCCCGCTCGTACGGCCGGAACTCCAGGGAGTTGTTGGGCCGCACCTCCTCGTGCTGATCCTGGTCGGACCGGCCCTCCAGGCTGGCCAGCCCCTCGGAGACCTGGGCGAAGCGCGTACGGTCCACGACGTCGGGGGACGGGCTGGCCTCCAGGAACGCGCGGACGTGCTGTCCGGTCAACCGCTCGATCGCGGCGCGGTCGGCGGTACGGGCCGGGAGAAAGCGCAGCCGGACGTGCGGGCCGCCCTCCCAGTACCGCAGGAAGAACCACCGCTGCACGAAACCGTCGTCGGTCAGCCGTGCGACCAGCGGGCGGACGACCTCGGTCAGCAGCGCGTCCTGGCCGGTGTCGTAGAAGATGTGCGCGCCCACCCAGTCCGCGCCCTCCGCGGTACCGGGGTCCAGCCGGTCGCTACCGGTCAGCATCTCGCCTCCGTCGATCGTCGGTTGCCGGCTCCGGCGGGGCAGGAACCGGCCATCCCGATTGTCGGGCGGCGGTCGGGCGACGGTCTTCACGGTACGACCACGGGGTGACCGAAGAACGGACCGAAGGCCACCGCAGAGGCACCACAGACCACCGCGGAGGCACCACAGGCCACCACGGGGCACCGGAGCCCGACCGCAGGCCGGGGCCTCGATACGCGGCCACGCGGCCGTCACAGCGTCGTGAGCCGTACACACTCCTCGACGACCGCCCGCAGGCTGCCCGTACGGCGCAGCCGCTCCCGCTGGATGTGCGCTCCGTTGCCGCGGCCCATCAGGGTGTCCAGGCGCTCCTTGGCGAGCCCCAGGTCACCGGAGTCCTCCAGCGCCTCGCCGACATGGTCGAGCAGGGCGCGGACCACGGCCTCGGCGGGCGCCGGGGTCCAGGTGAGCGGGTGGATGAGGCGGCCGGACAGCCCGGACCGGCCGGCCCGCCAGGTCGCCAGCCGCAACAGGCCGATCCCGGCCGGGTCCGGCGGCTCGCCCGCGCGCCACGCGCGGGCCGCGGTCTCCACCAGCCCGCGGGTGAGAGCGGCGATCAGCACCGTGTCGTCGGATTGCAGGCAGACGTCGGCCACCCTGATCTCGACGGTGGGGTAGTGCCGCGACAGCCGGGCGTCGAAGTAGATCATGCCCTCGTCCAGCAGGGTCGCGGTCGCCAGCATCTCCTGCACCCGCCGGTGGTAGTTCTCCGCGCAGCCGAACAGCTCCACCGGCCCGGACGACGGCCAGCGGCCCCACACCCGGCTCCGGTAGCTGCTGTACCGGGTGTCCTTGCCCTGCCAGAAGGGCGAGTTGGCGCTCAGGGCGAGCAGCGTCGGCAGCCACGGGCGGATGCGGTCCAGCACGGCCACGCCCTCGTCGTCCGACTCGACGGACACATGGATGTGGCAGCCGCAGGCGAGCTGTTCCTGCGCGGTGCGGCCGAACTCCTCGGCCAGCCGCTGGTACCGCTCGTCGAAATTGAGGGACGGGACGACGGGCAGCGGCGAGGTGGCCAGGGCCACCAGTTCCGTACCGGCCCGGCGGGCCTGGCGCGCCGCCTCGCCGCGCCAGTGGGCGACCTCCGCCGCCAGGTCCTCCATCAGCAGCCGGGGGCGGGTCGCGATCTCCAGCTGCTCGCGGTGCAGTTCCTTGTCCAGGGTGGAATCGGCCGGGGCCGAGGCCAGTACGGTCCCGGAGGCAGCTCGCGGCTGCCCTGAGTGCGGGTCCACCAGGAGAAGCTCTTCTTCCACTCCCACACTCCGCATACGACAGCCTCTCTCGACCGGCGACGGTCAGCAGGACGGCTTTTTCGTGTCTGCTGACATGGGAAACGCTCGCGCGACATGGCACAAGGGGTCGGGCGGCCACGGAGTGGCGCGATGCGGGCGGGCGCGGGCGGCCGCGTCCACAGGCCGGTGCGCGGTCGGTCGGACACCCGCACAAGCCGGGCCGTACCTGCTCTGATGGAGGGGCACGGGACGCGGCGGACGAAGGGGGCGGGCCCATGCCGGTGGTGCGGACCAACGGGATCAGTCTCGACTACGAGGAGTACGGTGCCGGGGAGCCGGTCGTGATGGTCACCGGGACCGGCGCGCCGGGACGGGTGTGGCGTGCGCACCAGGTGCCCGCCCTGACCGCGGCCGGGTACCGGGTGATCACGTTCGACCACCGGGGCCTCGCGCCGGACGGTGCGTCCGAACAGCCCTTCACCCTCGACGACATGGCGGCCGACCTAGCCGGTCTGCTGGCCCACGTCAGCCCCGGACCCTGCCGCGTGGTGGGCTTCTCGCTGGGCTCGGTCGTCGTGCAGGAACTGCTCGTGGCCCGGCCGGAGCTGGTCCGCAGGGCCGTGCTGATGGCGACCATCGGCCGGGCGGACACACTGGTCCGCGCCATGGCGGCGGCCGAGATCGACCTGTGCGACAGCGGGGTCGCGCTCCCGCCCCGGTACGCGGCGTACGTCCAGGCGTTGCAGTACCTGTCGGGGGAGACGCTCGGCGATCCGGACCGGCTGCGCGGCTGGCTGGACGTGTTCGAGATGACGGCGACGGTGAGTTTCGCCGGCCTGCGCGGGCAGCTCGGACTTCAGGTGATCGAGGACCGGCGGGCCGCCTACCGGCACATCCGGTGTCCGTGTCTGGTCGTCGGATTCGCGGACGACCGGGTCGTCAGGCCGCGGCTGGCCGAGGAAGTGGCCGCGTGCATTCCCGGCTGCCGGTACACCGAGATATCCGGGTGCGGCCATTTCGGCTATCTGGAAAAGCCCGGTCCGGTGAATTCCGCGATCATTGATTTCTTCGCGGAACCGGACCGCTGAAGGGGTGCCGGCGAAAGAGCCGGAACATCCGGTCCCGGCCTTTTCGGCCGGCGGCGGCCGGGACCGGTACGGGCCGTACCCGGCCCGTTCACGCGCCGAGTACGGCCCGGATGCGCTTCTTGTCCGGCTTGCCGACCGGTGTCAGCGGGATCTCGGTGACCAGGTGCAGCCCGGTGGGCGCGTACATCGCACCCTTGTGGCGGGTGACGAAGCCCCGCAGCCGGTCCAGGTCCAGCGAGTGTTCCGGCGCGGGGACGACCGCGACGTGCACCTCCTCGCCGGCGTCCGCGCGGCGCACGCCGAACGCCGCGCAGTGGGCGACGGCCGGGTGGGTGAGCAGCAGGTCCTCCAGCTCGCTGGTGTAGACGTGGCCGCCCACCACGATGATCATGTCCTTGAGCCGGTCGACGAGGTACAGATAGCCCTGGTGGTCGAGGTAGCCCAGGTCGCCGGTGTGCACCCACCCGTCCCGCAGCACCTCGGCGGTGAGGCCGGGCTGCTTCCAGTAGCCGGTCATGGCCTGGCCGGAACGGACCCGGATCTCGCCCACCGACCCGACGGGGACGGGCGCGCCCCGCTCGTCGTGGATGACGACCTCGACGCCCGGGATCACCCGGCCCACCGTGGCCTGCCCCTCCGGGGACATGTTCCGGTGCTCGTCCGGGCCGATGACGGTGATGTGGCCCGCCTCGGACTGGCCGTAGCCGCCGAACAGCACCGCGCCGAAGGCCTCGTGCGCCTGCCGCAGCCGTGTCGGTGAGGCGGCGCAGCCGCCGTAGGTGATCCGCTGGACGCTGGACAGGTCGGTGCCGGCCAGGCCGGGGTGGTCGAGCAGGCGGTAGATCAGCGGGGGCAGCAGCCACAGGTGGGTGATGCGCTCGCGCTCGACGGCGGCGAGCACCTCGCCGGGGTCGAAGGCGTGCTGGAGCACGACGGAGCCGCCGGCCAGGAAGGTGGCGTCGGCGATGTTGCCGGCCACGTGCGCGAGGGTGGTGCAGGCCAGGAAGCGCGGCGGCTCGCCCGCGCCGAGGGAGCCGAAGGCGAGCATGTCCTGGTAGGGGCCGTGCGCCATGCGCACACCCTTGGGGACGCCGGTGGTGCCGCCGGTGTGGCGTATGCACCAGTCGTCCTCGGGGCGCGCCGCGCTCCGAACGGGACGGGGCTCGTGGCGTGCGGCACGCGCGAGCAGGTCCTGGCCGTGCGGGCCGGGGCCGAAGGAGAGGACGTACGGGGGCCGGGCGCGGGCGAGCAGGCTCTCGGTGGCGTCCGGCAGGTCCGGGTCGATCAGCAGCAGCTCGGTGTCGACGCTCTCCGCGATGTGGGCGAGCGTCTCGGGGGCCATGCCCTGGTACAGGAAGACGGCCCGGGCGCCGAGCAGATTGGCGGCGTACCGCGCGGTGAGGGCCTCCGGCCGGTTCCCGGAGAGCAGAGACACGGTGCTGCCGCGCCCGATGCCCCAGCCGGACAGCTCCCGCGCCATGCGGTACACGCTGTCGCGGAATTCCCCGGCGGTGACCTCCCGGCCGTCCGCCGTGGTGATGACGGGACGGTCCGGAGTTTCCGCCAGGACGGCGAGGAGGGATTCGACGTAGGAGCGGAAGCCGTGCGTCGGGGAATTCACCTCTGCGGCAAGGAATTCGGTGGTCATGAAGTATGTCTCCCTACTGATGTAGGCGATTACCACTTCTCGGTAAGTTAACAACTGGTTGCCGTATGAAGGTGTCCTGCCGATGAACAGCGTGTGATGTCTGAAAAGTGTCTGGCGTGGCGCGCTTGCTCATGCATGGAGGGGCTGAGGTGCGGTACGGCATGACGTACGCCACACGGCCCGGGCGGTCTCCCCTCGGTGGGACGGCAGGGGAGGCCCGGGCCGTGTGCCGGTGTGCCGTGGCGGGGCGGGTCAGCGGGACGAGAGCCGGTCGCGGACCGCCTTGAGCTGGGCCACCTGCGCCGACTGGCTCCGTACGACGGAGTCGGCGAGCTGCTTCGCGCCCGTGTCCCGGCCCAGTTTGCGCTCGGTGCGCGCCATCTGGATCGCGCCTTCGTGGTGGCTGATCATCATCTCGGTGAACTTCCGGTCGAAGGCGGCGCCCTCGGCGTCCTTCAGGGCGGCCATGTCCTGGTCGGACACCATCCCGTCCATGTCCGACTCGTCCCGTCCGACCTGCCCGTGGTCCATGCCGTGCGGACTGTGCTCGGCGGAGGGCGACCCCGGGTCGCCGGAGCCGGTCGCCGCCGCCTCCGGCTCGCCCCAGGACCGCAGCCACCCTCGCATGGTGGCGATCTCGGCGGTCTGCTCCTTCGAGATCGCCGCCGCCAGGCTCTTGACCTCCTGGTCGGAGGCGCGGGCACCGGCCGGTTCCGTCATCTCCACGGCCTGCCGGTGGTGCGGGATCATCCGCTGCATGAACCGTACGTCCGCGTCGTTGTGCGCGGCGTCCGTGCGAGAACCGCTGGGGGACGCCGCGGCGGAGCCGCTCGCCGTCCGCGGCCCGCCGCCGTCGTCGCCGCCGCAGGCCGCAAGGGCCAGCGCCCCGGCGGCAAGGGCACCGGCCAGTGCGGTACGGCGACAGGGAAGTCGCTCGCGTCGATGCATGATGCGCCCACCTCGATCTCTCTGCGCGCGGAGAACACCCCGCGCGCGCGTCGGCCTACGCCCGCATTACCGACACGCGCGGAGAAGCGAAGCGCACGGCGACGCGGCACGCCGCGAAGTGATGAGGGGAGGGGCACGTGGTTGACCGGGACGCGGGGCTGAGGCCGGCCGTCGCGCGGTGTCACGAGGACGAGGAGGGGCGGCCGGCCGTCGCCGCCCGCCCCTCCCGCGCTTCAGGGGCTGCCGTCGCCCCTGAGCCGCATGTCGACGTCGACCACCCCTTCGACGGCCCGGGCGAGACGCGCGGCCACCGGTATGAGCGAGGTGTCGGCGATGGCCCCGGCGAGGGTGACGATGCCCTCGGACACCTCCACCCGCACCTCCTGCCGCCGGGACGCGAAGAGCTGGCCGACGACCGTCCGCCGCACCTCCTCGGCGATGTCGTCGTCCTCGCGCAGGAAGACCTTGAGGAGGTCGCTGCGGCTGACGACTCCTTCGAGCCTGCCGAGGGCGTCCACCACCGGCATCCGTTTGATCCGGTACCAGGCCATGGTGCGGGCCGCCTGGGCGAGGCTGGCGTCCGCGTGCACGGTGACGGCGGGCGCCGTCATCAGCTCGTCGGCGGTGACACCGCCGGACTTGATCAGGGCGTCCAGGACGCGCATCTGCTCGATGCGTGAGGGGGTGTGGTCGCGGAACTCCTCCTTGGGCAGCAGATCGGCCTCGGACACCACACCGACCACCCGTCCCTCCCCCTCGACGACGGGCAGGGCGCTGACCTTCCACTGCTCCATCGTGCGGACGATCTCCTTGAAGGGGGCGGCACGGCCGATACTGATCACGGTGTGGGTCATCACGTCGCCGACGGTGCGGGGGCTGTTGTTCGCCGGCGTCACGGGCTCCTGCATCACGGACTCCTTCAGCGCGGGCTCCTTCCCCCCAGGGTTGTGCATCTCGGGCCCGTGCACCACACACCCGTCCACCGGCCCGCAGCCGGGGCCGGCGGCGTGAGGAGGATCCGCCGGCCCCGACGGCCGAAACCTGTGCCCGGGCCCCGGGCGCCCGGCCAGGGCCCGGACACAGGTGGTCAGCGCACGCCGCTCCCGTACGGGCCGAAGAGGTCGAGCAGCCGGGTCCGCGCGCACCGCAGCCGGTCCCCGATCACCTGGGAGTACCGGAGCACCAGCGCGTGCCCGAGCGCGGGGTCCTCCTCGCACAGCGCCCGTATCTCCCGCGCGTCGAACTCCCAGGCCCGTACGGGGCTCAGCGTCTCCGCGCCCAAGTGCCAGCTGTACGGCGGAAACAGCCAGGACCAGCCGAGCAGGTCGCCCGGGTGCAGCGTCTCGACGACCGCGGCGCGGCGGCCCGGTACCCGGAGGTCGAGCTGGACCGTTCCGGTACGCAGGATCCAGAAGCGGTCGGCCTTCCGGTCCTCCTCTAAGATCCGTGTCCCGGCAGGGAAGGACACCTCCCGGGCCCGTGCCATCAGCCGCTCACGGTGTTCCGCGGGCAGTGCACCGAGCCGTGCGTTCATCGTCCTCACCGCCCCACCTCCCCTTCCTGCGTGGCACCGGAGCCCGCGGCCGTACCGGGCGGGCCCTTCGGGACCAGCGGTTCCCATGTCCCAAGGATCCGCCGGGGGCGGGCGCTCCGGGACGGGCCGAACAGCCCCTTCACCGGGCCGAACAGCCCTCCTGGGCCGATTTTTCTCAGGCCGAGGCGGCGCCTTCGCGGCGGGCCGCGGGCCGGACGACGCGTCCGGCCCGCAGGAGGTGGACGGTGTCGGTGCGGGCGGCCACCAGGTCCAGTTGGTGGCTGACCAGGACGAGCGTCAGCCGGCGTTCGGCGCGCAGGCGGGTGAGCAGGTCCAGGACCGCGGTGGCGGTCGCCGGGTCGAGGGCGGAGGTGACCTCGTCGCACAGGAGGAGGTCCGGTTCGGTGGCGAGGGCACGGGCTATGGAGGCGCGTTGGCGCTGCCCGCCGGAGAGTTCGTGTGGGTAGCGGCGGGCGAAGTCGCGGGGGAGGCCGACGGCTTCGAGGAGAGTGCCGACCCGTTCGGGCAGGTCCGGGGCGGCGACGACGCGATGGAGCCGGAGCGGGCGAGTGAGGGTGGCGCCTATGGTGCGCGAGGGGTTGAGAGCGCCCAGAGGGTTCTGCGGGACGAACTGGATGCGCCGTTGCTGGTCGCGGCTGCGCCGGCGGGCGTTGGCGGGCAGTGGCCGGCCGTTCCAGGTCAGGCTGCCGGTCTGCGGAACCTGGAGGCCGGCGAGCGTCCGCAGGAGGGTCGTCTTGCCGCACCCGGACGGGCCGGTGATGCCGGTGGCGGAGCCGATGGGGATGTGGAGACCGGCGCCCACCAGGGCGTGGTGGGTGTGGCCGCGGTGGGTGAAGGCGACGTGCAGGTTGTCGGCGTACAGACCGCCGGGGGCAGTCGTGGCCCCCTCGACCGAAGCCGAAGCCGAAGCCGAAGCCGAAGCAGGAGCCGGAGTCGAAGCAGGAGCAGACACGGGGGCCGAGGCCGGGGCTGGGGCCGAGGCAGCAGCGGACCGGCCCGGCGGACGGCTCTGCGCGGGCAGTGCCGCGGCGACGGGTCCGTACGGAGCAGCCCCGCCCCCGGCGTCCAAGGCGATCACCGAATCGGCACAGGCCTCGACCACCTGCGGATCGTGGCTGGCCATGATGACGGCGAGACCGTGTGCGGCGGCCAGCCGCCGCAGCAGCGCGGTGATGTCGTCGCGCAGGTCCGCGTCGAGTCCGGCGGTGGGCTCGTCCAGCAGCAGCACGTCGGGCCGCCGGGCGAGGGCGCGGGCCAGCGCGAGCCGTCGCTGCTGCCCGCCGGACAGGGCGCCGGGGCGGTGATGGGCGAGCGGAGTGGGCAGACGGCACTCGGCCATGACCCGTTCGACGGCCTCGGGCGAGGCGTCGGCGGCCAGTTCGGTGATCAGGCGGCGGGCCGTCATCCGGGGGTCGAGGGCCGACCCCGGGTCCTGGCCCACGTAGGCGACGTGCCGGCGGCGCAGGGTGCGCAGCGCCCCGGGCGCGAGCGCCATCACGTCCTGCCCCAGCACGTCGATGCTGCCGGACGTGACGCGCGCTCCCTGCGGCAGCTCACCGATCACGGCGCGCAGCAATGTCGTTTTGCCGGAACCGGACGGTCCGGTGAGGGCGGTGATCCGGCCGCCGTGCAGGCGGAGGCTGGTGCGGCGCAGGAGCAAGGGGCCGGAGACGAGGCCGATTTCGAGGCCGGTGACGGTGACGGGCGGCGGGGAGTCGGGCACGGCGGAGTCCTGGGGAGCGGGCGCGCGAGCGCGGGGCGGCCGGAGGTCAGCGCAGGGCGGCCCTGCGCGCGGTGGCGGGTGCCAGGGCGTTGGCGGCGAGGTTGACGCTGATGGCGAGCAGGCCGATGGCGAGGCCGGGCGCGACCACCGCCCACGGATTGAGGAGGATGCCGGGGCCGTTCTCCCGGATCATCAGGGCCCAGTCGGCCTCCGGCGGCCGGGGGCCGAGCTGGAGGAAACCGGCCATGGAGATGACGTACACCGCGTCGACGAAGCGCAGACCGAACAGCGCGAGGACGGTGGCGCGGAGGTTGGGCAGGATCTCCCGCAGCGCCAGGTGTCCCGGACGCTCGCCGCTCGCGACGGCGGCCTCGACGAACCCGGTGGCGGCGACCGGCGCCGCGGCCCCCGCGACGATCCGTACCGCGTACGGAACCCCGAGCAGGACGGCGGCCACAGTGATCGCGAGGCGGCCGCCGCCCGGCCAGGCCAGCGCGAGCAGCAGGATGCCCAGCACGGGCGGGAGCAGGATCGCGGTGTCCGCCGCGCGTTCGACCAGCCGCCCCAGCCGCGGGCCGAGGACGGCGAAGCAGCCGAGCAGGGTGGCCAGGAAGGTGACCACCACGGCCACCACGAGCGCGCTGCCGATCAGCGCGCTCCCGCCGTTCAGCAGGCGGCTGAGCACGTCCCGGCCGAGCTGGTCCCCGCCCAGCAGCGCGCCGCTCGCGCCCGCCTCCCCGTACGGGGCGGTGACCGGCTTGTCGACCGGGTGCGCCGCGAGCAGCGGACCCGCCAGCGCCACCAGGAGGAGCAGCACGGCGGGGACGACAGGGGCCAGGACACGGGGTTCCGGACGGCGCGGGCGGGGCCGCACGGACACCTCGGCGGTGGTCATGAGCGGGCTCCCAGGGTGCGGGCACGTACCAGGTCGGCCAGCAGCAGGACGACGGTGATCAGCGCGGCCGAGCAGGCGACGACGGCCGCGATGACCGGGGTGTCGCGGTCGGCGACGGCCCCGGCCAGCACCGTGCCGATGCCGGGGTAGTTGAAAAGCGTCTCGACGACGACCGTGCCGCCGAGCAGCATGCCGGTGGACGTGGCGACGCCGGTGGCGATGGCGGGCCAGGCGCCCGGCAGGGCGTGCCGGAGCAGCACCTGACGGGTGGACAGCCCGTCCAGGCGGGCCGCTTCGACGTGCGGGGTGGCGGCCTGGTCGGCGAGGGCACCGCGGACGATACGGGTGTTCCAGCCCGTCTGCGGCACGGTGAGCGCCAGCACCGGCATGACCAGCGTGGTCCAGCCGGCCGGGGTGCCGTCGGCGCCGGTGACGGTGGCGGCGGGCAGCCAGCCCGTCCAGAGCGACAGGACGAGCAACAGGCCGACGGCTACCACGAATTCGGGCAGCGCGAAGGCGGCGGTGGAGGCGAGGTCCACGGTCCGGTCCACCAGGCCCTTCGGGCGCGCGGCGGCCCAGGTGCCCAGGGCCAGCGCGCCGAGGACGGTCAGCACGAAGGCGGTGCTGCCCAGCAGGACGGTGTTGGGCAGCGGCGCCGCGAGCAGGTCGCCGACCCGTTCGCCGCGGGCCGAGGTGCCCAGGTCGCCGGCGGGCAGCGCGGTGATCCAGTCCCAGAAGCGCTCCCACACCGGCCGGTCCAGGCCGAGCAGCCGACGGCGCGCGGCGACGCCCGCAGCCCCCTCGCCGCGCTCCGCCGTGGCCGTGGCCGCGTCGCCCGGCAGCAGTTCGATCGCGGCGAAGACGAGCGCGAGCAGCACCACCAGCATCAGCACGCGCTTGCCCAGGACGCCCGCCACTCGCGCGGCCAGAGCACCAGCACGCCGCGCCGCGGGCTTCGGCACGGGCCGGGCAGCCGCCTCGGCGGGCCGGGTGCCGGTCTCCGTCACGGGGCGAGCCAGACGTTTTCGAGCTGGACGCGCCCGTAGCCGGGCAGCTTCGGCAGGCCGTGCACCTTCGGCGCGGCCAGGTCGATACCGTCCGCCATGCCCCACAGCAGATAGCCGGACCGCTCGTGCTCGATGCGCTGGAGGTCGCGCAGGGCGGCGGTGCGGGCCGTGCGGTCGGCGGTGGCCATGACCTTGCGACAGGCGGCGTCGAACGCCGTGTCGGACCAGTCCGCCTCGTTCTGGCCGGCCCCGGTGGTCAGGGTCTTGGAGGCGAAGAACACCACCGAGTCGTTGGTGCCCCAGTAGTTGGTGTAGAAGTCGCCCTTGAGCCAGGTCTGCTGGTAGAAGGCGCCGGACTCCTGCTTGACGACCTCGATCCGGACGCCTGCCTCGCGGGCCTGGGAGGCGAAGAGGGTGGCCGACTCGGCGAGCCCGGCGACGTCCTCGGTGGTCACGAGCCGGTACGTACGGGAGAAGTCGAAGCCGGCCTCGGTCAGCAGCCGTCGGGCCCCCGCCAGGTCGCGCGTGCGCTGCGGGAGGTCCGCGGCGTACGCGGGGTCGCCGGTGCCGAGGACGTCGTTGGCGACCGTCCCGTACCCGGACAGTACCTGGGCGACCATCGCCTCGCGGTCCACCAGCAGCTTCATCGCCTCGCGTACCTTCGGATCGGCGAACGGGCCGCTGGAGGTACGCATCACGATGGGCATGGCCATGTCGTCCGGGCGCCGGACGATCCGGATGTCCTGGCGGGCCTTGGCCGTACGGGCGGCGACGGCGCCGACGTTGGACGCCACGTCGATCTGCCCGGACAGCATCGCGTTGGCCATCGCCTGCGGGCTCTGGAACATGGTGACCTCGACGGCGTCGAGGTGGACCGCGCCGCCGTGCCAGTCGGCGTTGCGCAGCAGCCGGGCGTTGCCGTCGCGGTACCAGTCCAGCGTGAAGGGACCTGTTCCCGGGGCCTTGGGCAGGTCCCGGTCGGCGGTGTCCTTCTTGAGGACGAACGTCGTGAGCCTGGTGAGCAGGGGGAGTTCGGCGTTGGGGTAGTCGGAGACGAGGACGACGGTGCGCTTGCCGTCGGCGGTGATGTGGCCGGCCGTGACGCCGGGCAGCCGGGCCGCCCCGGACGGGGTGGCGCGCAGGCGGCGCAGGGACCAGACCACGTCGTCGGCCGTGACGGGGGTCCCGTCGTGGAAGGCGGCGCCCTCGGCGACGGTGAAGCGCCAGGTCTTCAGGTCCTTCGAGGGAGTGAAGGCGGAGGCGAGGCGGCCGACGGTGTTGTCCTTGTCGCCCGGCGCGGTCAGCGTGTCGTACACGAGGGCGATGACGAGGTAGTCGCTCTCGTTGCCCTGGGTGCCGTGCGGGTCGCGGGTGATCGCCGAGGGACGGCCCAGGGCGCCGATGCGCAGGGTGCCGCCCTGCCGCGGGGAGCCGCCGGCGGCGGGTGCCGTGCCGTCACCGCCGCACGCCGAGAGCAGCGCGGCCGCGCCCAAGCCCCCGCCGGCCGCGAGCAGTTGCCTTCTGCTGAAGTCCACGCCGCCTCGCTCTGTTCGTTCGGTCACTTAGGGTTGCCTACCCTAATGAGATCGGGGTACGCAAGGGCGCTCGCCGCCGAGTGCGCCTATTGGCCGTCGTCAACTGGGCGTTAACGGGCGGGAGTTACCGGAAGGCGGGCAGGTGCGACAAAAGAAGTGAGGTTTGCCTAACCTAAGTTGGGTCGGTAGCGTCGTTACTGTCCGCTGGACCCCGGACACGGAGCGGCAGCCATGGCCGTCCCCTGCCCGGTCCGTCGAGCGCGCCGCGCCCTGCCCGCGCGGCGTCGCACCGGACCCGATTCCCACCCTCAACGGAAACGGACTGCCTCGACATGACCACGGGAGCCGCCCCCGTCCGCCAGCTCGACCCCGCCGACGCCACGGAACTGCGCCGCACCGCCGAGGAGATCCTCGCCGCGGCCGGTACCTCCGCCGCCTCCCCGCACCTCCTCGCCCGTGTCGCCGAGTCCGCCGCCGCCCTGCCCGCCACGGTCCGTCACCAGCTGCGGCCGGCCGACACCGACGACGGTCTGTTCGTGCTGCGTGGACTGCACGTCGACGACCCCGCACTCGGCCCCACCCCCGTCGGCTGGGCCGCCGCGGCCGACAGCGGCGCCGTGCACGACGTCGTCCTGCTGCTGCTCGCCACCGTCATGGGCAACCCCATCGCCTGGGAGGGCCAGCAGGACGGCCGCTTCGTGCACAACATCGTTCCCGCCCCGGGCCGCGAGACCGAGCAGACCGGCGCCGGCAGCACCGTGCTGCTCAGCCCGCACACCGAGGACGCCTTCCACCCCGGCCGCGCCCACCTGCTCATGCTCAGCTGCATGCGCAACCACGACCGCGTCGCCACCACGGCGGCCGGCATCCGCAACGTACGGCTCGACGCGGCCGACATCGAGCTGCTGAGCCGTCCGCTGCTGCCGATCCTCCCCGACGACGCGTACACCGCGGCCCGGAACTTCGACGGCGGCCCGCCGCCCGCGGTCCCCACCCTCCACCGGTCGGACGACGGCCTGACCCTGCGCTTCGACCCCGCCTACACCCCCCTGGACGACGCGCCCCACGCCCACCGCGCCGCCTACAAGCGCCTGGAGCGCGAACTCGCCCGCGTCTCGGGCGCCGTGTGCCTGGAACCGGGCGAGGTGCTCGTCGTGGACAACGACCTGGTCGTACACGGCCGGGTGCCTTTCCGGGCCCGCTACGACGGCACCGACCGCTGGCTCAAGCGTGCCTCCGTCCGTGTCCCCACGCGCCGTACACGCCCCCTGGCCGAGGCGTCGGAGCACGGTTACGGTCAGGCCGCCGTCGAAGCCCACACCGGATGACAGTCCACACCGGGCGACAGCCCGCAGCTCCCCGAGGACGGACATGACCGACAGCACCGCGTCCGCCGGCCCCCGCTCCACATCCGCCGGCCCCCGCTCCATACCCACCGGCCCAGGCCCCCTGTCCGGCGACGCCCGCTCCATACCCGCCGACCCAGGCTTCCTGTCCGGCGACGCCCGCTCCATACCCGCCGGCCCAGGCTTCCCGTCCGCCGATCCTCGCTCCCTACCCGCCGACCACCGCACCCTGCGCATCCTGACCACCAGCGACCTGGCCGGCCTCGGCATCACCCACGCCGACGTCGTGGCCACCGTCGAAGGGGCCTACCGCACCCTCGCCGCGGGCGGCTCCGACAACCCGCGCAAACTCACCGTCCAACCCGCCGACGGGCACTCCGTCGCCTACGCGATGCTCGGCCGGGACGGTTCCCGCGACGTCGTCGCCGTCAAGACCTCGTACAAGCACGGCCTGGACAGGGACCGCGGGAGCCAGCACTACTACACGACGCTGACGCTCTACGACGACGTCACCGGCCTGCCCGTCGCGATGATGGACTGCGGCCGCATCGGCTCGTTGCGCACCCCGGCCGTCTCCGCCCTGCTGGCCCGTGAATGCGCCCCGCCCGGCGCCCGAAGCAGCCTGGTCATCGGCACCGGCACGCAAGGTCGCCTGGCCCTCCCGTTCCTGCTGACGACGCTGCCGGGCCTGGAGCGCCTGATGCTGTACGGCAGCCACCCCGACGGCATTGCGGCGGTACGCGAAGAGCTGCGCGCCCACTTCCCGGACCGGGACGTGGAGCTCGTCACCGACCTGCGGGCCGCGGCGGCCGACGCCGACATCGTCGTGGCGACCGCGGGCGGCCACACCGCGGCGGCCGTCGAGGCCGACTGGCTCCGGCCCGGCGCGCTGTCCGTCCTCGTCGGGCACGGCCTGGCGCCGTCCACCCTGCACCGCGCCGACCGGGTCGTGGCGACCAGCGAGGCGCAGATGAAGGTCACCGGCACCGACATGGCCGACGCGGCCGGCCGGTTCCCCGCCGTGGACGCCGAGTTCCCGGCCGTCCTGGCCGGTACCGCCACCGGCCGCGGCACGGCGCGGGAACGCGTCTTCGCCTACAACAGCGGACTGGTCGTCACCGACATCGCCCTCGGCCACCGTTTCGCCCAACTCGCCCTCGACCAGGGGCTGGGGACGCAGGTGGCGCTGTGGCAGTGACCGGACCGCGGCCCGCCGACGTACCGACGCTGCCCGCCCACCCCGACCCCGGCACCGACCGGCTCATGGACAGCGGCCTGCTGCACGAACTGTCCTACGCCTTCGACGGCCCCTTCCACTTCCTGCTCCCGGACCGCTTCGACGCCCACCTCACCGCCTTCCGCGCCGCCCTCGACGACGCCGGGGTGGCCGGGCGCGTGTACTACGCGAAGAAGGCCAACAAGGCCGCCGTGTGGGCGGAACGCTGCGCCGTCCACGGGGCGGGCGTGGACGTGGCGAGCGTCCCGGAACTGCGCGAAGCCCTCGGCCACGGCGTGCGCGGCGAGAACATCGTCGTCACCGGACCGGCCAAGAGCGACACCCTGCTGCGCCTGGCCGCACTCCAGGGCTGCCTGGTCGCCGTCGACGCGCTCGACGAACTCGACCTGCTCATCACGCTCGCCCTGACCGGCACCGCCCGCCCCGCCCGCCTGCTGCTGCGCCGCCTGCCGTCCGCGCAGCCGCACAGCCGCTTCGGGATGACGGCCGCCGAGCTGGACACCGCACTCGACCGGTGCGTACGCGCCGGGGACGCCGTACGGATGGAAGGCTTCAGCTTCCACCTGTCCGGCTACGCCGTCCGGCCGCGCGCCGACCTCGCCGGGCAACTTCTCGACCACTGCCTGCGCGCGGGAACTGGGCCTGCGGGCCGACCGGATCAGCATCGGCGGCGGCTTCGCCGTCGACTACAGCGACGCCCACCACTGGCAGGCGTTCCTCGCCGCGCAGCGCCCCGAGCACTACCACGCGCACAAGACGTTCGAGGCCGACGGCTTCTACCCGTACCATTCGCCCGTCGCCGGGGCCGACGCCCTGCGCGCCGTCCTCGACACCGTCCCCGCAGGCGGCCGTACCAGTCTGGCCGGCCGGCTCCGGCAGACCGGCACACTGCTGATGGCGGAGCCCGGCCGGGCCCTGCTCGACGGCGCCGGCGCGTCGGTCTTCCGCGTCCAGGGCGTCAAGGAACGCGACGGCTACCGCGTCCTCACGGTCGACGGCACCAGTCTCAGCCTCTCCGAGCAGTGGTTCAACAGCGAGTACCTGCCCGACCCGTACCTCGTCACCCCGGACGGACGGGCCCGCGGTGACGCGGCGCACCCCGCGTGCGTCGGCGGCGCGACCTGCCTGGAGTCGGACCTGCTCACCTGGCGCAAGGTCCCGTTCCCCGCCCGGCCGCGCGTCGGTGACCTGCTGGTCTACCCGAACACCGCCGGATACCAGATGGATTCAAACGAATCCCCGTTCCACGACCTGCCGCTGCCGCCCAAGGTCGTCGTGGACCGCCTGGGCCTGCGGCCGCGCTGGCGTCTCGACCGGCGTCCCGCCCGCTGAGGAACGCGCCCCGGCCCGTCGTCGCGCCACCCCTTCATGACCAGCCCTTCCCCGCTCAGGAGCCGCCCAGTGAAAGAGGCCCTCGTGCGCCCCGCCGTGGTCTCCCGCATATCCGATCTCATCGGCCGCACCCCGCTGTACGAGCTGTGCCGTACCGAGACGGGCAGCCGCCTGCTGCTCAAACTGGAGATGTTCAACCCGACCGGCACCGCCAAGATCCGGATGGCCCGCCAGATGGTCCTCGACGCCGAGGCGCGCGGCGAACTGCGGCCCGGTGGCCGCATCGTCGAGTCCACCTCCGGCAACACCGGCCTCGGCCTCGCGGTCATCGCCGCCGAGCGCGGCTACACCTTCACCGCCGTCGTCGACCACCACGCCTGCGCCGACAAACTGCGCGCCATGCGGGCCCTGGGCACCGAACTCGTCTACGCCGCCGACGGCGGCACCGACGAGCTGGCCACCGCCGCCCGCGAGGAACTGGCCGCGGAGCTGGCCCGTGACCAGTACAACACCGTCTTCACCGAACAGCACAACAACCCCAGCAACGGCGTCGGTTACTTCCCCGTGGCCCATGAGCTGCACCAGGCCCTGGACGGGAGGATCGACGTCCTGATCGGCGCGGTGGGCACCGGCGGCGGGCTCTGCGGCACCGCCCGCGCACTGCGGGCCCTCGTCCCCGGCTGTACGACGGTCGGCGTCGAGCCCAAGGGCTCCATCGCCTTCGGCGGCCCGGCCCACGACTACTACCAGTCCGGCACCGGCACGCCCGACGGCGCCGAGATCGGCGCGCTGGTCGACTTCGACCTGATCGGCGAGGGCGCGAAGGTCGGCGACGTGGAAGCCTTCGCCACCGCCCGCGCCATCGCCCGCGCCACCGGGCTCCTCATCGGCGGCTCGGCGGGCGGCGTCGTCCACGAGGCCCTGGCCAGGCTCCCTGCTCTGGCACCGGGTTCCACTATGGTCGCGCTGGTCAACGACGGCGGTGAGAAGTATCTGGACACCGTCTTCGACGACGACTGGATGCACGCCCGCGATCTCGTCGACCGTGGCCTGGAACGGGAGATCGACGAGACGCTTACCAAGCTCCGCAAGGGGTGAGCCACGCCATGCAGCCCGCCGTACTCCTCCGCGACAGCCGCGCCCTGGCCGCCCTCGCCGTACCCCTCGTCCTGACCCAGCTCGCCCAGGTCGCCCTGACGACCACCGACACCGTGATGATGGGGATGCTCGGCACGGCCGACCTGGCGGCGGGCGGGCTCGCCATCGTCATCTTCAACCAGCTGCGCACCATGGGCGTCGGGCTCGTCACCTCCATCGGCAACCGCACGGCCGCCGCGTTCGCACGGGCGGAGGGAACGGGCGCCGACGCGCGCGAGGGCAGCGAAGAGGTCCGTACGACCGTCCGCGCCGGGCTGGCCGTGGCGACCCTCGCCGGGCTGGCGGGCGCCGTCCTCATGCTGCTCATCGGCCAGGCGCTGATCTGGCTCGGCCAGGAGACGGACGTCGTCGGCCGGGCACGGACGATGCTGCTCGTCCTCGCGCCGGGCCTGCTGCCGTGCCTGTGGTTCCAGGCCGTCCGCCAGTTCACCGTGGGCATGCGGCGGCCGCAGGCGCTGCTGCGCATCACCGTCGTCTCCGTCGCCGTCAACGCCGCGCTCGACTGGGGGCTGATCCACGGCACCTGGGGGCTGCCCGAGCTGGGCCTGCGCGGCGTGGGCGTGGCCACCACGCTGGTGTACTTCCTCTCCTTCCTGGCGCTGTACGCCGCGGCGAAGCGCGACCCGGTGCTCGGCCCCCACCTGAGCCTGAACATCGCCGGGGCCGACCGCGCCGCGGCCGTCCGCATCGTCCGTCTCGGTGTGCCGATCGCCGCGACCTACGGGTCGGAAGCCGGATTCTTCTCCGTCACGGCCCTGATGGCCGGCTCCTTCGGCAGCGCCGCGCTGGCCGCGCACACCGCCGTCAACCAGCTCGTCTACATCGTCTTCCAGGTCGCCGTCGGCCTCTCCCACGCCGCGTCCGTCAACGTCAGCCGCGAACTCGCCCTCGGCCGCACCGACACCGCGCTGCGCATCAAGAACACCGCACTGGCCTGCGCGGGCGCCATGATGGCCGTCGTCGCGGTCGTCTACGCCACGCTGCCCGGACTCGTCCTCGCCCCGTTCTTCGACACCGACGGCACCCGGGACACCGAAGCCGTCGCCATCGCCACCCACCTGCTGCTCGTCGTCATGGTCCTGCAATTCTTCGACTGCGCCCAGAACATCGGCGTAGGTCTGCTGCGCGGGCTGGACGACACCAGGAGTGGCTTCCGCATCACCCTCATCGGCTACTGGGGCGTGGGCCTGCCCGCGGCCTGGCTCCTGGCCTTCGCCGCCGGGCTGCACACCCTCGGCATCTGGCTCGGCCTCCTCACCGGCCTCGCCACCACCGCCGTCCTGCTCCTGCGCCGCTACGGCACGCGTCTGCGCGCCAAGGCGGGACTCGGGGAACATCGGTACAGCGGCCGGGTGTCGTAGTCGGGACAGCCGGCTGTCTGCCATCGGTGAACACCACCCCGAACGGGCGCGACAGTCATTACCGTCCAGTCACATGACGACGATCACGACCCGTACGGTCGCGTACCCGGCCGACAACCTGACGATGATCGGACACCTCGCGCTCCCGGCCGGTGCCGACCGCCGGCCCGCGGTGCTGCTCGGACCCGAGGGCACGGGGCTCAGCGACGTCGAGCGCCGCCGGGCCGATGCTCTCGCCGAGCTGGGATACGTAGCGCTGGCCTTCGACCTCCACGGCGGGCGCTACCTCGGCGCCCCCGAGGAGATGCTGGCCCGTTGCATGCCGCTGCTCGCCGACCCCGACCGGATGCGAGGAATCGGTCACGCCGCGCTCGACGTGTTGCGCGCCGAACCACGGACCGACCCCGACCGGATCGCCGCCGTCGGCTACGGCACCGGGGGCGCCGTCGGGCTCGAACTCGGGCGCGACGGCGTCGACCTGCGCGCGATCGGGACGGTCAACGCACTCACCACGGGCCGACCGGGCGAGGCGGCACGCATTCGCTGCCCGGTCTGGGCCGGGGTCGGGTCGGAAGACCCGATCATGCCGCCCGCCCAACGGGAGGCGTTCACCGCGGAGATGGAGGCCGCGGGCGTCGACTGGCGCCTCGTGGTCTACGGGGGAGCCCTGCACGCCTTCCACCACCCACCCGTCGACCACACCGTGCGTCCCGGCGTCGGCCACCACCCACGGCACGCCCAGCGCGTCTGGCGGGACATCGTCGCCCTGCTCGCCGAGTGCCTGCCCGTCACGGATTGATCCGAGAACGCGGCACCCAGTGGGGTCGGGCGCCCCTCACGTCCGAACATCGTCCAGACGGCAACGGCGCACCGTAACCAGCCCCGGCACCCGCCCGGCGATCTTCCCGCGACCCCCGGCGGAGCCGCCGACCGGTGTGCCGGCCGACCATGACCGATCTCGGCGCCAACCGCTGTAGCGATGTTTTCCGAGACCGAAGGCAGGCGCAGCACAAGCCGCACCGACCGCCTGAACGGCCCGGCCCTACGGCCACACCACCTTGCGGAAGGCGTACGAGCCGTCCGGCTTCAGCTCCACCAGGGCGAGCGGCTTGCCCACCGGGTCACCGTGGTCGTCGAAGCGGATCGGCCCGCTCACGCCGTACACCGGCTTGCTGCCGCTGATCTGGAGCAGCATCTGGCGGGTGCTGCCGGTGGTGACCGGGCCGTCCCCCTGCCCGCCGGCGCCGTCGCGGATCGCCACGCCCAGGGTGAGCAGGGCGTCGTGGCCCATCATCGCCTGTCCGTCGGCCAGTTCGGTGTCCAGCCGGCGGATCTCCTGCCGGTAGGCGTCGCGGAACTGCGGGAGCGGGTTGACGGAGCCGGGGTACGTGTCCGTCCACTGGTCGGGGTGGGCCAGCACGGTGTGGTGCACGGTGACCCGGCTGCGCTCCCACACCTCGCGGAACGCCTGGCGCGAGGCGTGGCTCTCCGGCACGTCGAAGACGCCCACCACGTCGTCCGCGGTGACCACCGTGGTCGGGCAGCGCCGGCCGGCGGCGGCCATCGCCTCGATGAAGACGCGCAGCGCGCGCCCCCGGCCCGCGAAGTACACGGCGTCCGGCGGGTCGGCACACACCCGGTCGGCGAGCGAGGAGAAGGCGTTGGCGGTGGCGGGATCGGCCGAACTGTAGGCCAGACCCATGTCGGTGACCTTCAGGTGGTGGCGCGCGGCGGCCGCGGTGAAACTCCGGGACAGGGAAGTGCTGTAGGTGTCCTGCTCGCTGCGGTCCTTGATGGTCGTCACGCGGTACGGGCGCTGCTGCCCAGGGCGGTTCTGCAGGGTCCGCAGGTAGCGCACCGCGGCCGACGCCTGGTCGGAGTTGGTCGCCGCCACCCGCCAGAAGCCGGTCTGCCCGGGCCGGTTCATGGCGTCGGCGGTCACGGTGGAACCCATCATGGGGATCCTGGCCTCCCGCAGGGCGTCGACCGCCTGCTGGGTGGTCCGGCGGCTCTGCCCCAGGCCCGCCACGGCGACCAGGTGCTGGTCCCCGTCCTTCATCTCCTTGAGCTGCTCCACCAGCGGTTCCCACTGCGCGGACCCGGCCCCGCTGTTCGCCAGCAGCAGCTTGATCTGCGGGGAGTCGCCGCGCCCGCCGCGCCGCGGGTCGTTCAGCTCGCGCTGTGCCAGGTAGGCGCCCTCCAGCTCCCGGCGTATGCTGTCGCGCCCCCGGTCCCCGGGGCCCGTCGTCATCGGCTGGAGGTAGGCCACCGACACCCAGGGTTTGCCGGACGCCGCCACCCGCCGGTTCTCGGCGAGGATCTGCCGGGAGATGCCCCGCAGCGCGGCGTCGAACTCGTACGAGCCGTCGGTGACGCCCACGCACTCGTCGCGCGGCCCCTGCTCCCGCACCCCGTCCGCACAGCGCTCGAACGCCCGGTCGTACACCCAGTAGCCGCCCACGCCCAGGGTGCCCGCGACGGCCACGGCGACGGCGGCGCGCAGCCATCTGCGGGGCTGCGGCCGCGGGGCCGTGAGCTGGTCCTCGCCACTCATCCGACGGTCACCAGGGCTTCCTCTCGTAGGCGGCCGCCCGCTGCCACAGCACGTCGTGGTCCGTCTCGTCGCCCAGCCGGCCGCTCAGGGTCCGCAGTGCTTCGGAAATCTTCGGGTACAGCTCGGCCACCGGATCGCCCAACGGGTCGGACCACAGTGACGCGCAGGGGTCGGACGCCGGGTGGGTGGTGATCCACCCGGCGACCAGCAGACGGGTGACCGTCAGCTGGTCGGGCGGGCTCTGCGCCCGCGCGAGCCGGTGCTGGAACTCCGCGCCCGCAGAGCGTTCCAGCGCCTCCGCCTCCCAGCGGCGCGGCGCGCGCTGGATGAAGGACAGCTCCGCGCACCATGCCTGCGCCGAATCGCCGCCCCCGCACACGTCGAGGAAGCGCTCGTGCAGGTACGCCGCGGCGCCCTGGACGTCACCGGCCGCCAGCCGGTGGTAGGCCCCGGTGCGCCCCGACTCGGCCGCGTCCCGCAGGATCTCGTGCGTACGGATCCAGGGCGCGCGGGCGTCGGCGGGCGCCGTGGCCAGCGCCAGCCGGCCCAGCAGCAGGGTGCGGATCATGGCCGGGAGCACACTGTGCGGCCGGCCGTCGAAGACGATCCGCTCGGCGTACCGGTCGTCGTGGGCCAGTCCGCGCAGGAGCCGCGGCGGGGAGTCGGCCTGCCGCCACAGGTCGGCGGCGCTCGCCGCCTGCCCGAGGGTGACGGCGGCGGCCGCACGGGGCAGCGCGCCGTCGGCCAGCTCCCGCGGCAGGTCCTGGAGGAGCAGTTCCAGCAGCTCGTCCGCGACGGAGTGCGGCCCTTCGGGCGCCAGCACCCCGCGCAGCCGCTGCCCGCAGGGCACGTCCGGCGCGAAGTCCTCCAGCGCGGCCAGCACCGTACCGGTCGCGGCCGGGTGGCCACGCGTCAGCTCGTGGACCGTACGGCCCAGCCAGGCCACCGGATGCGTGACGCCCGCCAGAGCCGCCTGCGGCATCCGCTTCACGTACGGACCGGCCTGCTCCTGCACCTCGGTCCGGTCCAGCCGGCGCAACTGCGCCACCTCCAGCCGGGCACCACCGCCGGGCCGGGCCACGGTCCGCGGCACGAACGACTCCGGCCCGTCCACCTGCTCCGGCGGCTGCCAGCACGACAGGTAGCTGCCGAGCGGCCGGGGCCCTTGCTCCAGCTGCCGCAGCACGTCCGGGGCGCGGCGCGCGCTCGCCACGACCACCAGCGGGTCCTGGTGCTCCGGACCTGCGGCGGCCCGTGCCTCGACCAGGGCCTGGAGGAACGCGTCGCCCAGCTCGCTGTCGGCGTTGTCCAGCAGCACCAGGCAGCGCAGCGTACGGGCACGGTCGCCGCCGTGCCGGGTGTACGCGCCCTGGAGATCGGCGAGGAACGCCTGGAGCAGCACCGACTCGGCGCGCTCCCGCTGGGCCGCCGTACCGTGCCGGAAGTGCTGGTTCAGCTCGACGAGGGCGTCCGCCGGGACCTGGGGCCGGGAGCCGCCGCGCGGTGTCCGGCCCACCCGCCGGTGCACGCCCCACCACACCCGGGCCCGCTGCCACCCCTGTATCAGCGGCACGACCGCCGCCGACCAGCCGGGCAGCCCCATCGGCACACCGACCGACGTCACCAGGTCCCGCAGCACCGCCAGCGAATGGTCCTCCGCGCGGCCCGTGCGCAGCGCCTCGCGCATCTGGCCGAGCGCGGCGTCCCGGCTCTCCGGGTCGGCCTCGGCGGACAGCGCCATCAGCAGGACGGCGAAGGACGGCAGGGCCAGCGGCGGGAAGTCCGGCCGGCGGGCGTTGAGCTGGAAGGCGATCCGGGCCAGGACGTCGACGGGGTGGTGGACGCCGTCGTCGAGCGCGGAGAGGTCCAGGGCGGCCATCGGCGCCCGGCGGCCCCAGGTCTCCAGCCGGCCCGTCAGCGCGGTCTTGCCGCTGCCGCGGGGCCCGAGCAGCAGCAGGGCCGGGTACCGGGTGTGCTCGCCGCGCGCCCGGACGAGCCGCCGACCGACGAACTCCCGGATCATCAGATCACGTCGGGACTGCACCGCGCCCCCTCGTGGCCACCGTCGTGAGTGACCAGGATGCAGCAATCGGGGGCCTGCGCAAGGTGGTTCGGGAGCAGAGGTGACCAGGGGAGACCAGTGAGTCGTATGAGGCCGGTGATGCTTGACGGTACGGGCCGCTCGCGCCGCACGGGAGAGAAGCGTGCGACGCGGGCACTCAGTAGCGACTCCCGGGAACACCGGCGTCGCGCGGGCCGTACGGGGCGGAGTCGAGCCAGCGTCCGGCACGGCCGCACCGGGGCGCCGCGGCGGCCGCCAGACGCTGGGCGGCGCGCTGCCGGAAACCTGGCGCGGTGAGGTGGCTCAGGGCGCGCCCGGCCGCCTGCCGGTTGAGCAGGGCGGCCCGGTGGCGGGCGGCCGCGAAGCCGGTCACGTCACCGGTGGCGATCGCGCCGGCGGCCGCCGCCGCGTCGGCGATGCCCGAGTTCAGGCCCCGCGCCCCGAAGGGGGCGAAGAGGTGCCCGGCCTCCCCGGCGAGCAGCACCCGGCCGTGCAGGTCGGTGAAATCGTCGGCGACGACCTGCTGGAAGCGGTAGTGCGAGGCCCAGGTGACCGCGCAGGCGTGCCCGTCCGGCAGCAGTCCGGGCAGCCAGTCCGCCGCGGCCCCGGCCAGCGCCTCCGGATCGTCGTCCGGACGGCACTGGACGTCCACGCGCAGCCCGCCGCGGAACGGCACGGTCAGCACATGGCGCCCGGCCATCCGCGGATCGCGGTAGTGGAACGCCCGCTCGCACGGCAGCGGACGCGCGGGGTCGTCGGCCACGTCGACCACCAGGAACGCGTGCGGGGAGCGGGGTCCCCGCAGCCGTACGCCGACGGCCCGGCGCACGGCCGACCTGGCCCCGTCGCAGCCCACCGCGTACGGGGCACGGTGCTCGGACTCCGGTGTGCGCACCACCACGCCGTCGGGCGAGGAGGTGAGGCCGGTGACCGGACTCTCCCAGCGGATGCCGACACCGGCGCGGCGGCAGGCCGCGCGCAGCAGTTCCTCCATGACCGGCTGCGGGAGACTGGAGAACGGCGCGCGGTCCGCCGGAGGCGGGGTGTACGTACGGCGATGGACCTCCCGGCCGTCGAAGGTCGTGCGTCTCGCGCCCCAGACCAGCCCGTTGCCGACCAGCGCGGTGCCGAGCGCCGGATCGGCGGCGGCGAGCGTGGCCAGCGACTGCCGGTGCAGGAAGATCGCCCGGCTGCCGGGCCGCGGCGCGTGCTCCGCCGCCGCCTCCAGGACGGTGACGGCCGGACCGCGGGCCCGCAGCAGCAGGGCCGTGGCCAGCCCGACCGGGCCCGCGCCCACGACGAGGACGTGCGGTGTGGCGGTGGTGTCCATGACGGCCTCCTAGCGGGGCAGCCGGCCGCGCGCGACCTTGCCGCCCGCGGTGGTGGGGAGTTCGGGCAGGAACGTCGTACGGCGGGGGATCTTGTACGGGGCCAGGTGGGCCCGGCAGTGCGCGAGGATCGCGGCCTCGTCGGCGGCTCCCTCGGCGGCGGTCGCGATCCAGGCCTGCGGGGCCTCGCCGCGTACCGCGTCCGGCATGGCGGTGACGGCGACCGCGGCCACCGACGGGTGGGCGGAGATCACCCGTTCCACCTCGGCCGGGTAGACCGTGTAACCGCCGCACAGGATCACGTCTTTGAGACGGTCCAGGACGGTCACCCCGCCGTCGTCCGTCACCCGTCCGACGTCCCCGGTACGCAGTTCGCCGCCGGGCGTCAGGACCTGCGCGGTGGCCTCGGCGGAGCCGAGGTAGCCGGGAGTGACGAACGGCCCGCGTACCAGCAGTTCACCGTCCTCTCCCGTACGGACCTCGGCACCCGGCACGGGCGGACCCGCGGTGCCCGGGTGGCCGGGGTCGTCGGCGGGGGTGAGCGAGGCCAGGCCGGCCAGTTCGGTCATGCCCCAGCCCTCGGCGAAGACCGCACCGGACCGCTCCTGCCAGGCGCGGGCGAGCTGTTCGCCGGCGGGCTGCCCCGCGGAGAGCGAACAGCGCACCGACTCCAGCGGCAGCCCCGCGTGGGCCAGCAGCCGCCGGTACATCGTCGGCACCCCGGCCAGCACGGAAGGACGGTGCCGGCGCAGCGCCTCGGCCACCGCCTCCTCGGTGAAGCGGGTGAGGAGGACGAGGGTGGCCCCGGCGGACAGGGCGGCGTTCAGGACGTTGGTGCCGTACGTGTGCGCGAGCGGCAGCGGACTGAGCACCGTGTCGTCGGGCCCCAGCGCCAGCCGCCGGGCGATGTTCTCCCCGCCGAGCCGCACCGCGCGCCGGGTCTGGAGCGCTCCTTTCGGGCGTCCCGTGGTGCCGGAGGTGTAGGCGATGGTGGCGATATCGGTGAGGTCGGTGACGGGGGAGCAGCGCGGGGGGCCGGAATCGGGTGGTGGTGGACCGGGCCCTTCGGCGGTCAGGACGAGCAGGGCACCGCTGTCGGTGGCCGCGTGCCGCAGCTCGTCCGGCGCCGAAGCGGCGTTCAGCGGCACGCCCACGGCGCCCAGTTCGGCCAGCGCGAGGTGGTCCGTGACCCACCGGCGGCCGTTGGGGCGGCAGAGCACCGCCCGGTCGCCGGGGCGCAGCCCCAGCGAGGCCAGCTCGGCGGCGCGTGCCGTGACCGCGGTGCGCAGCGTGCGGCGGGGCAGGGGGCCCTGTTCGTCGATGAGAGCGATGTCGGTGTGGCGTCGGCAGGACATGAGAGGCTCGCTTTCCTTGCAGGCGGGAGGGGAACGGGAGGGGAGAGGTACGGGCCGGGCCGGTCAGGGCACCGGCTGCCAGGCGGCAGCGGCGGTGTGGACCGTCCGCAGCACCTCGGCCGGCGTCCGGCCGTTCTCGTCGAGCAGCAGACCGCCGGGCCGGCTGCCCACCGAGTAGTGGGTGTCGAAGAACGTGTCGACCTCGGCCGCCGCCGTGGCCCCGCCGGGGCGGGGCGCGCAGACCCACGTCACCGGGGTGCCGGTGGTGGCCACAGCCTCGATCAGCGCGGGCAGTTCGGCCACGATCCGGTCCGGCGCGAGCCGTACCGCCAGCAGCAGCCGCCCGGGCACCCGACCCGGATTGAGCGCCGCACACCGCGCGGCGACCGCACGGGGATGGCACCCCGGCCGGGGACACAGGCCGGCCACCGCGCCGGGCGGCGGCACCCGGTCACCGTCGGCCGTCCACCGGACCTGCCCGGCGATGGCCGGCGGACAGGCGTCCAGGAACGACATCAGCTGCGGGAAGTCGCTCAGCCAGGGGTGCGAACGGGACGCCGCGCGGTACTCCTCGGCAACCCACCGCGCCTCGCGCGGCAGCACACCCGGGGGCGGGTGCCCGCCGGTGACGACGGTGACGGGGACACCGGCCACGTAGTGGGCCAGCCCGGAGGCCACCGTCGTCAGCGCTCCGGTCGCATGGCGCCCGAGATGCAGCAGGAACGCCTCGCCGCCTGCCGTCGGGGCCAGCGCCGGATGCGGGTCCGGTACGGCGGGCCCGGCGCGCCCGATCTCCTCGGTGAGCGGCCGGGGACGGCCCGCCAGACGCTGCCGCGCCGGCGGCGACGGGACGACGACCGGCTGCGGCCGGACCGGCGCCGGACCGCTGCCCGGCGCCGGGCCCCCGTGCCCGTCGTGCTCCGTCCCGGCGGGCACCAGCCGCGGGTTGAACAGTTCGCGGATGAACAGCCAGGGCCGCTCGCCGTCGAGCACCACGTACGCCTTGAACACGGCGGGCCGGACCCGGCCGTCCTGTTCCCACCCGGCCACGCCGACCTCCACCAGCCGCCGGGTGCGCATCGCGCCGGCGGCCCGCAGGCCGTAACCGATCGGCGTACGGCCGCTGGTCAGGCACGCGGCCAGCGCCGGGTCGTCGGGGACCAGCCCGACGACGGTGTTGAGCGAGACGGGCGTCAGCGCGGCGTCGGCCAGCGCCGAGCGGCGGACCAGGACCTGTTCGTCCCGGCCCAGGCTCAGGCAGCGGCGGGCCAGCGCGTCCTGCGCGGCGGCGGGCGCGGTGCCCTGGTGCAGCACGCGCAGCCGCAGGGGCGTGGCGAGCGCGGACTCCAGCAGGGTGGTGGTCAGTCCGTCGCTGGCGAGCAGCATCCGGGTCAGCGGGCTGCTGAAGCGGGCGATGTCACCGAGGTCGAAGGGCCGCGGGGCCGGCCGGCCGGGGGACCGGTCGCCGGTGCCGGCACCGCCCTCCGGCAGGTGGCGGTCGGTACTGGGGTAGCGGAGTGGGGTGAACACGGTCAGGTCCTCTCCATGAGGGGGGTGGTGCCGAGGACGGCGGAACCGGGGTCCGCCGCCGCCCGACGGGGGCGGGGGCAGGAGGCGCGGCGCGCGCGTGCGGCGCCGGCCAGTTCCCGCAGCAGCTGGGCGGTGCCGCTCCAGCCGATGCACGCGTCGGTGACGCTCTGTCCGAACACCAGCTGCCGGCCGGCACCGGCGTCCTGGCGGCCGGGGACGAGGAAGCTCTCCAGCAGCAGGCCGCGCACGGTGGTGTCACCGTCGGCGATCCGCACCGCGAGGTCCTCGGCGACCGCGTGCTGCCGCTCGTGCTGCTTGCCGCTGTTGCCGTGGCTGGCGTCCACGAGGACGCGGGCGGGCAGTCCGGCAGTGGCGAGCAGTTCCGCCGCCTGGCGGACGTGCGCCGCACCGTAGTTGGGGCCGTCCGCGCCACCGCGCAGGACGACGTGGCAGTCCGGGTTGCCGCTGGTGCGCAGTACGGACACCGGCCCGGCACCGGACGCGCCGAGGAAGGTGTGCGGTGCGGCCGCGGCCCGTACGGCGTCGACCGCGACCTGCACCGAGCCGTCCGTGCCGTTCTTGACGCCGACCGGCATCGGCAGGCCGCTGGCCAGGTCGCGGTGCACCTGGCTCGCCGCCGTACGGGCCCCGACGGAGCCCCAGGCGACGACGTCGGACAGGTACGCCGGGGTGACCGGGTTGACCCATTCGCAGCCCACCGGCAGGCCGGACTCGGCGATGTCGAGCATCAGCGACCGGGCCTCGGCCAGGCCGCGGCCGAGGTCGGCGCCGCCGTCCAGGCCGGGGTCGCCGACCAGGCCGGGCCAGCCGAGGCAGGTGCGCGGCTTCTCGACGTAGACCCGCATCACGACGAGCAGGTCGTCCGCCAGTGCGGCCGCCGCGTCCCGCAGCCGGGACGCGTAGTCCAGGGCGGCCGCCCGGTCGTGCACGGAGCACGGCCCGACGATGACGAGCAGCCGGTCGTCCCGGCCGTCGAGGATCCGTACGGCGTCGTGCCGGGCCGTCATGACGGTGTGCGCCGCGTGGTAGGTGAGCGGCAGCCGTTCGCACAGCTGCGCCGGGGTCTCCACCGGCAGGACGCGGGTCTGGCCGCCGGTGGGGCGGACCCGGCGTCCGTCGGGGTGCCGGAGGTGCGGGGTGCCGGGGGTGTCTGTCGAGGTGGTCATGGTGGTTCGCTCCTTCGGGGCGGCGCGGGCGGTGTTCTGTGGGGTGGGAAGCGGATACGTCATGACGTGTGACCTCCGTGGCCCCCCGAGCCCCCGTGGCCTCCTGAGCCTCCGTGGCCGCCGCCCCCGTGCATGCCGGGGTGCATGTCCATCACCGGACCGGGCATCACCGTGAACGGCCGCATCATCGACTCGTCCTCGTGTTCGAGGATGTGGCAGTGGTACATGTAGCGCCCCGAGCCGCCGTCGAACTGGCCCAGTACGGACACCAGCTGGCCGGACCCGGCGGGCGCCGGCCTGGTGTCGCCGACCCGTACGGTGTCCTTCCAGCCGAGGTCGGCGCCCTCGACGGGCAGGTCCCCGGTGAAGGTGACGGGGGTGACGGTGCCGTGACCGCGCACCGTGCCGTCGCCGTTGACCAGCCGCTGGAAGCCGCGGCCGTCGTAGTTCTGCCGCCGGGTCTCCTGGAAGCGGATCAGGTGGATGTGGAAGGGGTGCACGGGGCCGCCCAGGTTCAGCACGTTCCACTGCTCCCAGCCGCCCTCGCGCGCCATGATGGTGGTGGCGTCGTTGAACATCTCGGCGACCCGGCGCAGCGTCAGCAGCGGCTGTCCCGGCCGCTGCACCTGCACGATGCCGTCGCTGGGGATCTCCACCGACGAGGCGTCCTCGACGGTCTCCATCTCCCACATCATCGGCATCCCGGTCGCGGCCGGCGGGGTCAGCACGATCCACCGGTGCTCGTGGTCGGGGGCCGTGGCGTGGCTCAGCCGTACGTAGGACGGGCTGACGCGGCCCGGCAGCGTGAACGGGTCGTCCACCGCCTCGTCCGCGACCCGGAACTGCATCACCTCGGGCGACGGCGCCGGGCCGGGCGGGTTGGTGGCGGTGTCGGTCCAGTGGACGCGCATCCCCCGCAGGACGGAGAAGTCGGCCAGGACGTCGGCGCGCTCACCGGGTGCCAGGGTCAGGCCCTGTTCCGGCAGCGGCTCCGGCTCGGGCAGCAGCCCGCTGTCCGTACCGATCTGGTGGAAGGCACGGGCGACCAGTTCCGGGTCGACCGGCGTGCCGTCCTCGTGGCACAGGCGCAGGGTGAAGAACCGCGCGTTGGAGCCGTTGACCATCCGGAAGCGGTACCAGCGCGCGGCCACCTCCAGATGCGGCTGGACGACGCCGTTGACGACGTTGTAGGGGCCGAAGAACGGCCGCGGCACGTCCTGGGCGTCCCGCAGGACCTTGTGCATCAGCACACCGGTCGGGCGGCCCTTCCAGTCGGTGTCGACGTTGCGGTCGCACAGTACGAGCGGGATCTCGTGGGCGCCGTCCGGCAGGCCGAGCGCCGTCTCCTCCTCGTCCCTGATCCAGTACATGCCGGCCAGGCCCGTCATCACGTTCAGCGCGGTGATGTTCATGGCGTGGTCGTGGTACCAGAGGGTGCAGGACGCCTGGTCGTTGACGTACTCGGAGAGCTGGGTCTCGCCCGGCGGCACCGCGTTGTCGGTCCAGCCGTCGTTGACGCCGCTGGTCCGGGCGCCGTGCAGATGCACCACGGTCCAGGGCGGCAGCGCGGCCACCTTGCGGTCGAAGGTGTCGGCCGCCGGGTCGTAACCGGGGCGCGTGATGTTCGCCGGCACCCGCGTCTCGACCTTGATCAGGGGATACGGGCCGCTCAGCCCGTTGGCCCAGGACACCCGCAGCCGGGTGCCGCGGCGCACCTCGACGGTCGGCCCGGGGACCTGTCCCTCGTAGGCCCACATCAGCGACGGAGGGAGTTGCGAGTGCAACTTCATGCGGACGGGCCGGGTCGTGACGGTCAGCTCGGCGCGGCCGGTCTCCGGGTCCGCCTCCGGCCGCAGGACCGGCGGAATCCGCAACGGGTCCAGGAAGGGTTTCAGCGGCGGGACCTCGGGAGCGGCCGGGGTCTGCGGGACCTCCGGGGCCTCCGGGACCGGAGCGGTCTCCGGGGCCACCGGGATCTCCGGGGCTGTCGGGACCGGCGGGGCCGCCGGGGAGGCGGCGGCCGGGGGAGCCGGTTCGGTGAGGACGGCCGGCTCGGTGGCGGCGGCCGCCGGGGTGGGGGTTTCGATCAGCTCAGGCATTTCGGGGGCTCGTTTCCGAACGGTGGAAAGGTTGACTCCCTCACCGTGCGCCCCGGCAGCCTCTCCCCACATCGGGGAAAACACGTGCCCGACTACTGAACCGGTACGGAGCCGGGGAAGCCCGCTACTGAGCCCCGACGGCCCCGCCCCTGCCCCTCAGGGCCCGAAGACCCCTGACCTCCAGGCCCCACCCCTCAGCCCTCCCGCCCCACTCGCCCCCACCCCCTCAGCCCTCCGGCCCCCGCACCCCCGCCAGCTTCCCCGCCACCGCCGCCCGCGACGAGACCCCGAGTTTCGCGAAGACATGGGCCACGTGCGTCTCGACCGTCCGGGGGCTCAGGAACAGCCGCTCCGCGATCCGCTGGTTGCTGAAGCCCTGCCGGACCAGCTCGGCCACCTCCGCCTCCCGCCGCGACAGCCGCCCGTCGGCCCGGTCCGCCGCCGCCCGCCCGGCCCGTACACCCAGCCGCCGCTGCTCCCGTACGGTCCTGGCGTGCAGCCCGAGCGCTCCGCACGCGCCGAACACCTCCGCCGCCCGCGCCAGCTCCGTACGCGCCGCGGCCTTCTCCCCGCAGCCGGCGTGCGCGGTACCGGCCCGCAGCCAGGCCCGCGCCGCGGACAGCCGCTCGCCCGTCGCCTCGAACAGCTCCGCCGCCCGTACCGCGCCGCGGGCCGCCGCGGCCGGGTCGCCCTCCTGCTCCGCGTGGGCCCGCGCCAGTACCGCGTGCCCCGACCCCGTACCGCCGCCCGGCACCGCCGCGGCGCGGTCCGCCCAGCCCGCCGCCGCGCCGGGCCGGCCGCGCTCGGCCTCCGCGTCGGCCATCGCCTCGCAGCACACCAGCAGGCAGCTGCGCTCCAGCAGCGGGGTGACGAACTCGTCGCACGCGGCCAGCACCTGCGCCGCGCCCGCGTCCACCTCCTGGAGTCCCACCAGCGCCAGGCCGCGGCCGACGGCGCCGAGCCGCGCCCACCACTCCCGGCGGCCGTCCGCGTGCCGGATCGCCTCGTCGGCGAGGGCCAGCGCGGCGGCGGCGTCGCCCGTCCAGCGGACCATGAGCGACTTGACGGCCAGCGCCAGGGCCACGCACTCGTCGGAACCGAGCAGCCGCGCGGCGTCCACCGCGTCCTCGGCCCGGTCGACGGCCTCCGCGAGGCGCCCCGTCCGGCCGTACGTGAACGCCTGCGCGGTCAGGATCCACGGCGAGAGGTAGCTCTGCCCGGTGGCGTTGGCGATGGCCAGGCTCCGTTCGACCGTGCGGGCGGCCTGCGGCAGCCGGCCCATCATCGCGTCGATCCAGCACAGGAAGGCGAGCGACTCCAGCCAGGGGGCCAGCTCGGCGTCGGTGGCGTCCTCCGTCAGCCGTTCGGCCCGGGCGGCCAGGTTGTGCGCGGCGTCCAGGTCGCCCGCGCCGTAGGCGCAGCCGAGCCGGAGTGTCACCAGCGGCATCCAGTCGTCGGGCGGGTCACCGGCCGTCTCGGCGCCGCCGGGCCGGGACAGTACGGCGGTCAGCCGGTCCAACTGCTCGGCGGCGCCCGTGAAGTCGGCGCGGATGAGGCTGTCGCCGATCAGCTGGAGGTGCAGGGGGACGGCGTCCACCGCGTGCTCCGGAGGCACCCGGCCCAGCTCGGAGCGGAGCAGGGCGCGGCCCTCCGCCTGCCGGTTGAGCAGCCGTTCCAGGATGGCGCAGAACCGGGCGGCGCGGGCCCGCTGCGCCCAGGCGTCCGGCGGCAGCAGCCGCAGCACCTCCAGCGCGGTGTCGCGGCCCTGGACGAGCCGCCCGCCGACGCCCTGGAGCCGGGCCAGCTCGACGAGCAGCGAGAGCCGGTCGGGCGCGGGTCCGGCCGCCGTACCGCCGGGTTTCTCGGGGAGCAGGTCCAGGGCGGTCCGCAGCCACTGGGCGGCGGTCGCGGGGGACTGGTACGCGGTCGCGCGGGCCGCCTCGACGAGCACGCCGACGGACAGCAGGTCCCCGAAGCGCGCCGAGCGGGCGATGTGGCGGGCGCGGGTGACGGTGGGCGCGTCGCGTTCGTCCAGGGCGGCGGCGACGCGCGCGTGGGCGGCGACCCGCCAGCCCGCGCCGGAGGAGGCGTAGGCGAGGTGCCGGACGACGGGGTGGCGGAAGCGGAAGCGCCCGGGCGCGGGCGCGCAGCGGACCACGTCCCGCTCGGCCAGCTCGTCGAGGGCCGCCAGGGCCTCCGCCTCGGTGGTCGGCGCGGCGACGGCCACCATGCCCGGCTCGAACTCGTCACCGAGTGTGGCGGCGGCCTGGGCGGCCAGCCGCGCGTCGTCGGGGAGGGCGGCCAGTTCGGCGGCCAGTGCCTCGCGTACGGCGCTCGGCAGCAGGCCGTCGTCGTCCGGGGCAGCGCTCTCGTCGGCGTCGCCCGTGGGGGCGGCGGTGGCCGGTGCCGAGCGGGCCAGCGCTTCCAGGTACAGCGGATTGCCGCCGCTGGCCTCGTACAGCGCGCGGCGGCGCCGGGCCCCCACGGAAGGGCCGAGGAATTCACCGGCCTCCCGGAGGGTGAGCGGCGCGACCTCGATCCGGGTGCGCAGCCCCGGCGCGGCGTCGGCGAGGGCGGCGGTGAGCCGGGGCCCCGCCTGGCGGGTGCGATAGGTGACGGCGAGCAGGAGGGGGCCGCGAGGCGGGTGCCGGGCGAGGTGGGAGAGCAGTTCCACCGAGCCCTCGTCGGCCCAGTGCACGTCGTCCAGCAGGACCGCGAGGCCGCCGGGGGCCGCCAGGGCTTCCAGCAGGAGGCGTACGGCGCGGTGCACGCGGTAGCGGTTGAGGCCGGTGCTCGGGGCCGCCGCGGGGTCCGGGACCGGCCGGTCCGCCGACAGGGCGGGGAAGACGTCGGCGAGCAGCCGTGCGCTCTCCGGGTCCAGGGCCGCCCGTACCTGGTCGATCCGGGACTCCACCTCGTCGTCCAGGGCGTCCACGGCCAGCGAGAGGGGGACGTCGTTCTCGTACTCGGTGCCGCGGCCGCGCAGCACGGTCAGCCCCTGCCGGAGCGCGGCGCCTGCGGTCTCGCCGAGGAGTCTGGTCTTGCCCGCCCCCGGGTCCCCGGTCAGTTCGACGAGCCGGAACTCGCCCGCGGCGGCCCGCTCCGCTTCGCTGCCGAGGAGCCGTACGACCTCCGTGCGGCCGACGAGCGCGCGGTTGCCGTGGAGCGGTGCGGGACTGTCGGGCATCGGGCGGGCCGGTTTCGTTCGGGTGTCGTGCGGGTGGGTGGACGGGTGCACGGCGGAGATCGCCCCAATGGAATATTTTGGTCTATAGGGGGCAACCGGGCAATTCGTGCCGGTGCCGGGGGCTGAGCGACGGGGGCGGAGGAGGGACAGAGCCGTATGCAGCGCCGCATCCCCCTGTTCACCAGTGCGGGCGTACGGGACGCCGAGGTCACCGTCCATCCGTTCGCCGCGGGCGACGGGCTGGGCCTGACCCTGACCCGCTACCGCCGCCCGCGGGCCGCCGGGCCCGCACCGGCCGACGCGGTGCTGCTCGTGCACGGCCTCACCACGTCGAGCGACATGTTCGTCATGCCCGAGCACGAGGACCTCACCACCTACCTGCTCGACCACGGCTACCCGGACGTCTGGGCCCTCGACCACCGGATGAGTAACCGCTTCCCGTACGACCTGGCCGCGCACCGCTTCACCCTCGACGACGTCGCCCTGCACGACTTCCCCGCCGCGTTCGCCGAGATCCGGGCGCACATCGGCCCGGCGGCCCGGCTGCACGTGATCGCGCACTGCCTGGGCGGGGTGACCTTCGCGATGAGCCTGGCGGCCGGTCTCGTCACCGGCGTGACCAGCGCGGTCGTCAACAGCTCCGCCCTCGTCCTGCGGCCGCCCCGGTGGTCCCGCTGCAAGCTTCTCGTCGTCCCCGGCCTGACCGAGTACGTGCTCGGCCTGCCCTACCTCAATCCCGCCTGGCCGCAGGACGCCCGGTTCACCCGCGGCCGGATGATCGCCCGCCTGGTGTCGCTCTTCCACCCCGAATGCCGGGAGCCCGCCTGCCACATGGTGAGCGCGATGTGGGGCTCCGGGCGGCCCGCGCTGTACGACCACGCCCGGATGTCACCGGTCACCCACGAGCGCGTCGCGGACCTGTTCGGCGCCACGGGGGTGCACTACTACCGGCACATCCGGGCGATCGTCCGGGCCGGCCGGGCCGTCAAGTACCGGCCCGGCGACCCGGCGTACCGCGACCTGCCCGACGACTACCTGGAGGCGGCCGCCGGTCTGACCACCCCGCTCCTGCTGACCACCGGCGAGAACAACCGCGTCATGGCCGACTCCAACCCCGCCTGCCAGCGCGAACTCGCGGCCCGCGCCCCCGGCGTGTCCCGGCTGCACGTCTTCCCGGGCTACGGCCACCAGGACGTGTTCATGGGCCGGGACAGCGCACGCGACATCTTCCCGTACCTGACCGCCTTCCTGGACGCGCACGCGCGGTGACCCGCACGCGGTGAGCACCCCGGCGCCGGTCACCGCCCCGGCCCGTACACCCCCCACAGCTCCCCGGCGAAGAACTCCCCGAACCGGGCGAGCGCGGCGAGCGGCGCGGGCCCCGTCGCGCGCATGGAGGCCAGCTGCCGGACGAAGTCCAGCCGGCCCACGCGCACCACACCGGAACAGAGCGGCGGCTGTCCGGTCTCCTCGCCCGGTGCGTGCCGCCCGTGACGGATCTCGACCGCCAGGGTGGTCGTGTCCGCCCACAGGTCGGGCCCGGGGTCGTCACCCACCTCCTTGCGGCCGGTGAGGGTCAGCGGGCGGCCCTGCGGCCCGTCCAGGTCGAGGTGGTAGAGCATCCGCCGGCGCCCCGGCGGCCCGCCCGGTACGAACAGGTTGAACCAGCCCTCCCGTACCGGCAGCCGGCCGCCCAGCGGATCGCAGTCGACCGCGCCGCGCACGGCGGCCCGGTGGTCCGGCGAGTCGATGAAGGCGTCCACGTCGTCGACGGTGACGGTCAGACGCAGGACGAGCCCCGGCCCGTCGGCCAGCGCGCCGCGCATGACCTCGGCGAAGGTCAGGGCCGTGGCCGGCGCGGTGGGCGGGCGGTGCGCCCGCCGGGGCGGCCGGTCCTCCAGCAGCCGGGTGCTCATCCGGTCCGCCAGCGCCGCGATGGTCAGCGACGGGTTCACCCCGACCGGCCCCGGCAGCGCCGCGGCGTCCGCCACGTACAGGCGCGGGTGGCCGAACACCTCGCCGTACGGGTCGCAGACGGCCTCCTCCGGGCGGTCGCCGATGGGCGCGCCGCCCACCGGGTGGACGGTGACCACCCGCCGCCACCACCAGACGGGGTTGTCCAGGTACCCCGTCCCCATCGCGTCGGCGAGCCGCCGCATCGTGGTGCGGACGCCCTCGTAGTACGCCCGGCTCGTGGCGGTCGTCCACCGGACGTCCAGCCGGCCGTCCCGCAGCCCCATCACCCCGTCGGGTACGTCCCGGCCCACGCCCAGCAGCGGCAGCACCCCGGGGAAGCCCTTGCCGGGCCCGAGCAGGGCGGCGATCTCGCCGGAGAGGTTGCTGTCCGCCGCGCCGAGGACGTGGTCCCGCGCCAGACCGGCGGCGAACGCGGCCAGCCGCCCGGCGCCTCCGACCAGCCGCACGCCCTCCGCGAGCCAGTTCAGGAAGCCCGGATAGCCGCCGTCCTGGACGATGTGCCCGCGCCCCGGGCCGCCGTCCGGCTCGCCCACCACGCCGGTGATCACCGGCCCCCGGTCCGGGGGCGGCGCCGGCGTGCCCCGCCTGCCGTAGAGGAAGGTCAGCAGATCACCGTTGCCGCAGAACCGGGTGCCCAGCGCGGGGCCCAGACCGGGCAGCCGCGCCCGGTTGGCCAGCAGCAGGTGCACCGTGCCGTACGTGCCCGCCGCCAGCACCAGCCGGTCGCAGTCGATGTGGCGCCGCGGCAGGTCGGCGGTGCGTACCGGCGGTCCGGCGCCGTCCACGTCGTGCACGACGTACCCCACCCGGTAACCGCCGTCCTCCAGCGGCTCCACGGTCACGGCCTGGTGCCCGGTCCGCAGGTCGGCGCCGTGGTGGCGCGCGGCGGACAGATAGGTGTGGTCGAGGGTGTTCTTCGCGCCGTTGTTGCAGCCCAGGTCGCACTCACCGGTGAGCCGGCAGGTGCCGCGCGGCACGCCGTGGAGATTGCCGTACGGCTCGTCCGCCAGCGGCAGGCCGGGGGCGGGCGGCGCGCCGGGGCGGGGGGCGAAGCTGACCGCGAGCGGTGCCGGTGACCACGGCAGCCCCGCCCGCCCGGCCGCCTCCCGCAGCGCCCGGGTCTTCGGCGTACGGGCGTACGGCTCGGTGTCCACCGGGTACGGGACCGGGCGCAGCACCGACTCGACCGCGTCGTAGTGCGGATCGAGGTCCGCGCGGGTCAGCGGCCAGCACTCGTGGCCGCCGCCGGGCAGTTCCTCCCGCCGTACGAACCAGTGCGGCTCCTTGCGGAGCAGCACGTTGGCGTAGATCAGTGAACCGCCGCCCAGCCCGCTGGAGACGAGGGAGTCGCAGCCCCCGAACCGCCAGACGTCGAACAGGCCGTACAGCCCCTCGCTCGGGTCCCACAGGGCCCGTCCCAGCTCTGCCGGGGTCCGGGGGAAACTCCCCGGCGGATACGTCCGGCCGCGCTCCAGGACGACGACGGACAGCCCCGCCTCCGCCAGCCGGTACGCCGCCACCGAGCCCCCGAAGCCGGACCCGACGACGAGCGCGCCGACCCGCTCGGGCCGCCCCGGCCCGTTCCCCGGCGACACCTCGGCCACGGTCCGTCCCTCCGGTTCGGCGGCGGCCGCGCGGGCCGCGGCGGCCGGACCTCCCAGTAGAGCAACGCTCCGCCGTGCGCACATCCGGAGGGCCGGGGCGGCCGGACGGTGCGCTCCGCGGAGCCCGCGTGCCGTGTGCCACGGAGGGGCTCCCTGGGCTCGGCCACCGCGCCCGAGCCGCGGCCCGGCCCCTGACGTGACGCGCAACGGCATCCGGCCCAATCCGCGCTGGCGACGTTAGCGATCCGACCAGCGGGGAACGCGTGTGCCGGCGGCCGGAACGGGGCGTTCAGCCCGCCCCGCGAGGCCGCGGTCACGCACCGGCACATCTCACGAAGAAAGGCGGAACCATGCCTGCTGCACGCGACATCATGACTCCCGGAGCCGAGTGCGTCGGCGCCGAGGAGAGCGTCCTCGACGCGGCCCGCAAGCTCACCGACCTCGGCGTCGGAGCGGTCCCGATCTGCGGTACGGACGACCGGCTCAAGGGCGTCCTGACGGACCGGGACATCGTCGTCAAGGTGCTGGGCCGGGGCAAGGATCCCGCGCAGACCAAGGCCGGGGAACTGGCCCAGGGCGAGGCCGTGACGATCGGCGCCGACGACGGCGCGGAGGAGATCCTCGCGACCATGACCCGGCACCAGGTCCGGCGCCTGCCGGTGATCGACGGCCACCGCCTGGTCGGCATGGTCGCGCTGGCCGACGTGGCCCGCGCCCTGCCCGACTCCAAGGCGGGCGACCTCCTCGAAGCCCTCTCCACCGACTGAGCGCACCGCGCACGCCCGCGGGGACGGGGTGCGGCTGCGCCGGACCGTAGGCACGATGGTGTACGCGGCGTGGGCGCACCTCCGTCAATCACCGTGCACTCCGGTTCGAACACCGGTTTGGTTATGGCGCGGCCTCCGCCGTACGGGTATACACGAGCCCACACGACGGGAGGCACACCATGGCGATCGACGACTTCACGACCTGTCTGTGGTTCGACGGCCAGGCCGAGGAAGCGGCCCACCACTACCTGTCCATCTTCAAGAACTCCCAGCTCGGGCACATCGCCCGTTACAACGAGGCCGGGCCCGGAACGCCCGGCGCGGTGATGGCGGTCGAGTTCGTCCTCAACGGCCAGAAGTTCATGGGCCTCAACGGCGGCCCGGAGTTCACGTTCAGCGAAGCCGTCTCGTTCCAGGTCCGCTGCGCCGACCAGGAAGAGGTGGACTACTACTGGGCGAAGCTCACCGACGGCGGCGAAGAAGGTCAGTGCGGCTGGCTCAAGGACAGGTACGGCGTGTCGTGGCAGGTCTTCCCCACGGAACTCCTGCACCTGGTGACCGACTCCGACCCGGCCAAGGCGAAGCGGGCCAGCGAGGCGATGTTCCAGATGCACAAGATCGACCTCGCGGCCGTCCGCAGGGCGCACGCCGGAGAGCGGTAGGGCGCGGACGGCGGGGCACGGGCAGGCCGCCCGTGCCCCGCCGTGTGCGCACCGGCGCCCCACTCGTTTGGGGGCGCCTTGGATGGCAAACCGGGACCAACGGGTAATCAGCCCCCATGTCTCTCGATGCTCCCCTGACGGCCGCCCCCCTGCCGGTCGAAGCGCCGACGGCCGCCTCCCACCTGGCCATCGGCATCGGCCCCCTCATCGCGGGCATCGTCGTCGTCCTCCTGCTCATCGGCGCCGTGGTGTACGGCTACCGGCGCCGCGCGCGCAACAAGGACCGCCCGCCGCGCGCCCACGCACGGCCCCGGCACGCGAGGACGGCGGCCCGGAACGGCACTTCGGCACGGGCGACCGACGGGGTGTCCCGGGAGAGCCATGACGCGGCGCCGGCTGCCGGGGCCAAGGACATGGGCGAGTACGGGACGCGCCCCGGCGACTCCGACGAACCGCCGCCGTGGAACGAGGGGAAGAGCGGCTCGTTCGGCAACGGCTGAGGCCGCGCCCCATGGTCTTCCCCCGGCGGAAGCCCCCCGCACCGCCCCGCACCCGCACCGCCGGCCCGGCCCCCACCGCCTTCGAAGCACTCGACCGCCGCCTGCCGCTGGCCGAGGGCGCCAAGGCCCTGCTGCGCAAGGCGTTCCCGGACCACTGGTCGTTCCTGCTCGGCGAACTCGCGCTCTACGGCTTCCTCGTCCTCGTCCTCACCGGCACGTACCTGACCCTGTTCTTCGACCCGGTGACCGCGCAGACCGTCTACCACGGCCGGCACACCCCGCTGTCCGGACTGCCCATGTCGCAGGCGTACTCCTCCACTCTGCGCATCAGTTTCGACGTGCGCGGCGGACTGCTGATCCGGCAGATCCACCACTGGGCCGCGCTGGTCTTCGTCGCCGCCATCGGCGTCCATCTGCTCCGCGTCTTCTTCACCGGCGCCTTCCGCAGGCCCAGGGAAGTCAACTGGATCATCGGCGTGACGCTGTTCATGCTGGCGATGCTGGAGGGCTTCGCCGGGTACTCGCTGCCCGACGACTCGCTGTCCGGCACCGGCCTGCGCACCGCGCACACCATCGTGATGTCGATCCCGCTCGCCGGCACGTACCTGAGCTTCTTCCTGTGGGGCGGCCCGTTCCCGGGCACGGACCTCGTCAACCGGCTGTACGGGCTGCACATCCTGCTCGTCCCGGGCATCCTGGTCGCGCTGATCACGGCACATCTGATCCTGGTCGTCCACCTCAAGCACACGCAGTGGAACGAGCGCGGCCGGACCAACCGCAACGTCGTCGGCCGCCCGATGTACCCCCACTTCACCGCGAAGTCCGCGGGCCTGTTCTTCATGACCGCGGGCGTTCTGACGCTCCTGGGGGCGCTGGCCCAGATCAACCCCGTGTGGGAGTACGGGCCGTACCGCGCGGACCAGGTCGCCACCGACGCGCAGCCCGACTGGTACGTCGGCTTCCTGGAGGGCGCGCTGCGGCTCATGCCGCCGTGGGAGAGCTACCTCTGGGGCCACACGGTCCTGTGGAGCGTCCTGCTCCCCGCGGTGGTCCTGCCCGGCCTGCTCTTCCTCGTCCTGTACCTCTATCCGTTCTGCGAAGCCTGGCTGACCAGGGACAGCAAGGAACACCACCTGTGCGACCGGCCGCGGAACCGGCCCACCCGCACGGGCCTCGGAGTCGCCGGCCTCGTCGGCTACGCCGTGCTCCTGGCCGCCGGCGGCAACGACGTGACCGCCTTCGGCTTCCGCGTCTCGGTGAACGCCCTGACCTGGTTCTTCCGTATCGCCCTCGTAGCGGCTCCGGTCCTCGCCTTCTGGCTCACCAAGCGGCTCTGCCTCGCCCTCCAGCGCGAGGACCGCGACGCGCTGACGGAAGGGGAGGAGACGGGCGAGGTGACGCAGGACGTCTGCGGCGGGCTCGGCGAGGGACGCCGCCGCCTGTCCGCCGACCGCCGGTACCGGCTGCTCGTGCGCGACCTCCCCGAGCCGCTCCTGCCGCCTGCGGACACCGCCCGTCCCGCGCGCCGGCAGCGGGTCCGGCTGGCGCTGAGCCACTGGTACCACCGTGACCGGGTCGAACTGCCGGTCACTCCCGAGCAACGGGCCCGTATCGCCGAGCACACGGCCGCACCGGAGCGGAGCCCGGACCGCAGCTGAAGAGGTGCCCGTACGACCTTCCTCACGACCGCCCGGCGAACTCCGCCACCATGCCGACCACCCCCGCCACCAGCAGGCCGACCCCGATGACGAACAGCCACAGGCCGAAGACGACCCCCAGCGCGGTCAGCGCCACCGCCAGACCGGTCAGCGGCGGATAGCCGCTGCGCGGCGGGAAGAACCCGAGCCCGCCGGACCGCTCGCGCACCTCCGCCTCCTTGCGGTCCTCCGGCCGCGGCCCGCGCCTGCGGTGGTTGACCGTGCAGAACCCGCTCACGAGAAGCGCCATCAGACACGAGACGGCCAGCGCCGCCGTACCGGCGGGTTCCCGGGACCACAGCGCGTAGCCGAGCCCGGCCACGAGGAAGAACCCCGCCACACCGGCGAACAGCAGCGCCTCGGCCTTCACGGGTGACGCTCCTGGTGCGGGTCGGGGGACGGCACGTCCCCGCCGCGCTGGGGAGCGGGCAGCCGCAGCACCTCGGGATGGTGCAGGTCGAAGGCGGGGGAGTCGGACCGCACCCGGGGCAGCGCGTGGAAGTTGTGCCGGGGCGGCGGGCAGGACGTCGCCCACTCCAGCGACCTGCCCCACCCCCACGGATCGTCCACCAGCACCTTCGGCGCCCGCCGCGCCGTACGCCACACGTTGTACAGGAACGGCAGCGTGGAAATCCCCAGCAGGAACGCACCGGCCGAGGAGACCGAATTCAGTACGGTGAACCCGTCGGCGGCCAGATAGTCGGCGTACCGCCGGGGCATGCCGCTCGAACCCAGCCAGTGCTGCACCAGGAACGTCAGCTGGAAACCCGTGAACAGCGACCAGAAGTGAATCCTCCCCAGCCGCTCGTCGAGCATCCGGCCGGTCAGCTTCGGCCACCAGAAGTAGAAACCGCCGAACATCGCGAAGACCACCGTCCCGAACAGTACGTAATGCAGATGCGCGACGATGAAGTACGAGTCGGTGACGTGGAAGTCCAGCGGCGGTGACGCGATCAGCACACCGCTCAGGCCACCGAGCAGAAAGGTCACCAGAAAACCGCCCGCCCACAGCATCGGCGTCTCGAACGAGACACTGCCCCGCCACATGGTGCCGATCCAGTTGAAGAACTTCACCCCGGTCGGCGCCGCGATCAGAAAGGACATCAGCGAGAAGAACGGCAGCAGCACCGCGCCCGTGGCGAACATGTGATGCGCCCACACGGTCGCCGAGAGCATGGTGATGGCGATGGTCGCGCCGACCATGCCGAGGTATCCGAACACCGGTTTACGGCTGAAGACCGGGACGATCTCCGTGATCACGCCGAAGAACGGCAGGGCGACGATGTAGACCTCCGGATGCCCGAAGAACCAGAACAGGTGCTGCCACAGGACCGCTCCGCCGAACGCGGGGTCGTAGAGGTGCGCACCGAATTTCCGGTCCGCTTCCAGGGCGAGCAGCGCGGCCGTCAGCACGGGGAAGGCGAGCAGCGCCAGGATCGAGGTGAACAGCACGTTCCAGGTGAAGATCGGCATCCGGAACATGGTCATGCCCGGGGCGCGCAGGCACATGATGGTGGCGATGAAGTTCACCGCGCCCAGCGTGGTGCTGAGCCCCGACACCACCAGGCCCATGGTCCACAGATCACCGCCCGCGCCCGGACTGCGGACGGCGCCGTTGAGCGGCGCGTAGGCGAACCATCCGAACGACGCGGCGCCCCCCGGGGTGAGGAACCCCGAGACCACCGTCAGGCCGCCGAAGAGGAACAGCCAGTACGTCAGGGCGTTCAGACGGGGAAAGGCCACGTCGGGGGCGCCGATCTGGACCGGCATCACCGCGTTCGCGAACCCGGCGAACATGGGCGTCGCGAACAGCAGCATCATGACCGTGCCGTGGATGGTGAAGAGCTGGTTGTACTGCTCGTTGCTGACGATCTGCAGCCCGGGCCGGGCCAGTTCGGCGCGCATCACCATCGCCAGCGCGCCCGCCAGCAGAAAGAAGCCAAAGGCGGTCACGAGATAGAGGTTTCCGATCACCTTGTGATCGGTGGTGGTCAGCCAGCGGCGTACCGCATGGCCCACCGTGTTGCGGGGCGCCGCATCGTCACGGAGCGCCGCGCCGCCCTGCGTACGCGCGTCCTGCCCGACCTCGATGACCATGAACCTCCGCCCGGCCCACGCCGGAGACCGACGCGGGCACGCCGACCCGTACCGCGCGGCACGCGCACACCGGTCCGGCGCGCGGCCGCCGACCGGTCACCCGACAGCCTGGCACCGGTGACGGCCGGATCGCCGGTGCCCACGGTGCGGGGCAGGCCGCCGCCACCCGGAAGGGTGCACCGGCCGTCCCTCGCGCCGGGGGAGGCCCGGTGCGAGGGACGGCCGGAGGGGCGGCTCAGCCGTGGACACCGCTGTGGTTCAGCCGTGGACGCCGCTGTGGCTCAGGCCCGGCGTGTTTCCTCGGCGGCCGCCGGGCCGCGGCGCAGGGACAGCAGCCGCAGCCGCCACAGAAGTCCGGGCCCGGCCGCGGCAGCGGGCGCCGGCTCCGCCGCGGGGGCGGGGACGGGCGTCTTGCGCGGAGCGGACTTGGCGGCGGGGGTGGAGTGGGAGGCGGGGGCGGGGGCCGGGTCAGTGGGGTTCTGATTCGGCTCGGACTTCGGCTCGGGTTGCGGCTCTGATTGCGGCTCGGGCTTCGGCTCGGCTTCGTGCGGGTCGTAACTCAGGGCACGCAGATAGCCTTCCAGCGCGCGCTGGGGGTCGATGGGCATGATGGAAGCACCTCTCCTGCTGATCGCTGCTGTGCTGGTGCTGGTGCGGGAGCGCTCCGCGCGAGTGCGGGAGCGCGGTCCCGGTCAGCAGCGCAGGACGGTGTGGCGCGCGCGGTCACCGGCGGCGTCGCGTACGTCCGACCGCAGATCGGCCCAGCGGGCGAAAAGCCTGGCGAGACGTCCGGCCTGGCACGGCAGGGACGTGGTGAGGGTCCGCGCCGCGGGGGAGCGGCCGGTACGTCCGGACCGGGGCGCCCGGAGCGCGGCAGCCTGAGGGACGCTGTCGTCGGACGCAGGCTCCGCCGACATGGCGGCGGCCTCGGCCGGCCCGGCACCCGGTTCGAGGGCCGCGGGCGCCGCACCGCACAGGGCGAGCAGCACGGCGATCAGCACCAGGACACCGGTCCGTCCCACGGATCGGTGGCCCCGGCAGCCCCCTCGGTTCATACACAAAGCGTAGCCATTCAGCTACTGTCTGCGCATGTCGTCGAACGGGTGAGATTACCGCCGCGAAAGCCGGTCACCGCCCGCGGAAAGGAGCTGCCGTGACAGCCGGCAAACGCATTCTCATCACCGGCGCGGGCTCCGGCTTCGGCCGTGACGCCGCCCTGCGCCTCGCCGAACGCGGACACCAGGTGATCGCGGCGGCCGAGAATCGTCCGCAGATGACCGAGCTGACCCGGGAAGCGGACCGGCGCGGCGTCGCGCTCCAGGTGGAGAACCTGGACGTCACCAGCGCACTCCACCGCCGCCAGGCGCACACCTGGGACGTGGACGTGCTGTTCAACAATGCCGCCGTCGGGGAAATGGGCCCGCTGTCCGAAATTCCCCTGGAACTGCTCCGGCAGGTCTTCGAGGTGAATGTGTTCGGCCACCTCGCCCTGGCCCAGGGATTCGCCCGGCAGATGGCCGGACGCGGCAGCGGCCGCATCGTCTGGCTGTCCTCCATCGCCGGCTTGACGACCAATCCGTATCTCGGCCCGTACTGCGCCTCCAAGTACGCCATCGAGTCGATCGCCCAGGCGATGCACGACGAACTCAAGCCGCTCGGCGTCCAGGTGTGCACCATCAACCCGGGCCCGTACCGGACCGGCTTCAACGACCGGATGGGCGACGCGCTGCGCGTCTGGTTCGACCGGGAGAAATCCTTCAGCGCCGAGCACTTCACCACGGACCTCGGCGTCGAGGTCCGGCTCGCCGACGATTACCACGAGATGACCGGGGAGAGCCAGCGGGACCCCGAGGAGATCGTCGGACTCTTCGTGAAGGTCGCGGAGGAGGAGTCCGGTCTCTTCCGCAATTTCCTCCCCGCGGACCGTATCGACGAGGTGAAGCGGCAGCAGGCGGCGATCTGGGACCTTAGGCAGTGAGACCGGACACCGGGCGGCCCCGGCGGCGAGAAACGGCCGGGGCCCACCGCCGCACCCCGCTTGGAGGAGCCGTGCCCGTGCAGACCGTCCCGCTCCGACCCGTACCCGGCCCTCGCGGCCTGCCATGGCTCGGGAACCTGCCCGCCTTCGGCAAGGACCCGCTCGCCTTCATGACCCGGCTTCGGGACGAGTACGGGGACGCCGTGACGTGGTCCCTGGGCCCGTGGCGCAGCCTGTTCCTCTCCCACCCGCAGCACATCGCCGAGTTCCTCGCCTCCCGGGAGCACAGCTACGGCCTTCTGGAGGTCGGCTGGTCGTTCCAGCGGATCACCGGCAGGAGCGTCATCCGCAGTACGGGTGCCGACTGGCGCCGCAAACGCGGCCTGGTCCAGCCGGCCGTCCGCCCGCGTCAAGTGCGCCACCATGCCCGGGCCATGGTCGACAGCGCTCTCGCGGCGGCCGACCGGTGGTATGACGGGGGACACGTCGACGTGCACCGGGAGATGGTGGTCCTCGGCCAGCGCGTCGTCATCCGTACGCTGTTCGGCAACGACCTCGGCGACCGGGCCCGGGCGCTCGGAGCGGCGATGGCGGTGGCCGAGCAGGTGATGGCCCGCGAACTGCGCGGCATCGGACTCTTCCTGCCCGACCGGGTGCGTACGCCCTCCAGGAGGCGCCTGCTCCGCGCCCTCGCAGTCATCGACGCCGAGGTGCACCGGCTGATCAGCGCGCGGCACGACGGACCCGCCGCCGGCGGCGGCGATGGCGGCGGCGACCTGCTGGACCGGCTCCTCGAAGCCCGGGACGAGGAAGGCCGCCCGCTCACCGCCCAGGAGGTCCGCGACGAAGCGGTGACGCTCTGGGCGGCCGGCCACGAGACCACCTCCACCGCGCTGACCTGGATCTGGTACCTGCTGTCGGGGTCTCCGGAAGCGCGGGCCCGGCTGGACGGCGAACTGGACCGGGTGCTCGACGGGCGCCCGCCCACCGTCGACGACTACGAACAGCTCACCTGGACCCGGCAGATCGTCAAGGAAGCCCTGCGGATCTATCCGCCGTCCTGGGTGATTCCCGCCGTGGCCCGGGAGGGCGCTGTGCTGGGCGGCACCGCTGTCCCGGCCGGTACGGCGGTGTGGTGCAGCCAGTGGACGGCCCACCGCGACCCGCGCTGGTTCCCCGACCCGACCGCCTTCCGCCCCGAACGCTGGGACGCCGACGCCCCCGACGCCGTCCCCGACCACGCCTGGTTCCCCTTCGGCGGCGGCCCGCGCGGCTGCATCGGCGCGCGGTTCGCGCAGGTGGAAGTGGCACTGCTGCTGGCCACGCTGGCGCAGCGCTTCCATCTGGACGTCACACCGGGGGAAGTGCCCCACCGGGTCGGCATACTCGTCCAGCCGGCCGTGCCCCTGATCGCCACCTTGCGGGCACGCCGAAGGCGGTGACGGGCGGACGGACACCGCCCGCCGCCTTGGCCTTTTCCTCGGCCTCGGGTCCTCCTCGGCCTCGACCTCAGCCGAGAATCCCCAGCTCGGTGTCCGGACGGCAGCCGTAACACGCCTCGACGCCCTGCCCGAGGGCGTCGGCCGCCTGCGCACGGCTGATGGCCCGGCCGCGCGCCTGGCCGCACCCGCCGACGTGGACGCGGACGGGCCGCCCGTCGCGGCCCCCGAGCCGCTCGGTCTCCAGCAGCCAGTCGGGCCGGGGCGGCCGGACCGGTACGGGGCGGTCGCGCTCCTCCTGTTCGAGGTGCTGGATACGGGCCCGGACGGCGGCGAGCTGCAGGCGCAGCCACGTCTCCAGGGTGCGGAGGCGCGGCAGGTCAGGGGGCAATTCGCTCACTCGTTCGAGTCTAATCCTTCCGTCGTCCCGTCCCGAACGGTCTGTCCCTGGCTCTCGAACGGTCTGTCCCCGGTCCCGGACCTCGGAGCCGATGAACAGGCGGGTGGACGCGAGCATGCGGACGTCATCGCCTACGGTCGCCGGATGGGGAACTGGCACGGGGGCGGCATCCGCGCACGGATACGGGAGATGGCCACACGAGACCCGGAACGGAAGCGTTTCGGGGCGTGCACGCACGGCTACGCCTTGGCGCCGCCGCTCCCGGAGGCGGAAATCCGGGCGTTCGAGGAATTCCACGGCATCGCGCTGCCCGCGGAGAACCGGTCCTTCGTCGCCGAGGTGGGCAACGGCCCGGCCGGGCCCGACCACGGCCTGATGCCGCTGACCGTTCCCCGTCCGGAGGCCGGCGAGGAGTGGGCCGTGGACGACGCGTGGGCGGAAGACCGGCTGCCGGGCCGGCTCGCCGCACCGTTCCCGCTCACCGCACCGCTGCCGGGCCGGATCGGGACGCCGGTCGACGAGCTGACCCGGGGCACCCTGATGCTGGCCGAACAGGGCTGCGGCATCTTCGTCCGGCTCGTCCTGAACGGCCCGTACACGGGCGGGATCTGGCAGATCGATCCCGACTGGGGCGGCTTCGTGCCGATCGGTCCCGACTTCCGTGCCTGGTACACCGACTGGCTGGCGGGCCCGTGAGCCCACGCTCCAAGTCCGAGGGAGTACGCCACTCGTACCGGGGCGTACGGGCCCGGAATCACCGCACGGTGTCCTGGCCGGTGGTGACGGGCACGGGGGAGGGGGGAGCGGCGCGGGCCGGGGGCCGGCAGGCCACCGCGGCGTACAGCAGGGCGGCCGCGATGCCGCCCAGGTGGGCGCGGCTGGAGAGAGTGGTGGTCAGCACGCATTCCAGCGAGAAGGTCACCACCGTACCCACGCTCAGTACGGGAGCCCGGCAGGCCCATCCGGTGCAGATCAGCAGCCCCAGTACGGCCGCGGACGGGCCGGTGTCGGCCAGCGTCGCCTCGGCCGGCGGGACCGCCAGGACGTGGCCCGGGCCGAGGGTGAGCAGGAAGCGCGCGAAGAACGTCGCCGCGGCCGTGACGACGAGGGACACGGTCAGTGTGCGCAGCGTCCCGAGGACGCACTCGGCCACGCCGAAGATCACGGCCACTTGCAGGAGCGCCCCCCACCACGGGAGCCCCGGCGCGGGCGCGAACAGCGACAGCGGCAGTCGCAGCAGCACCAGCCAGACCGGGACGTCCGCCCGCACGCCGCCGAGCGACCAGACCAGCCGTTCTCCGGCGTCCGTCAGCGCGAGGGCGTGAAAGACGATCACGAGGAGGGTGGAGGCCGCCGTCAGGGGTACCGCGGCCAGGCGGCGACGGCACAGCGCTGTCCAGGTCGGCCCGGCGACGCGGTGCCACTGCGCCAGGAGAGCCCGGCCGATGCGCGCCGGCAGGCCGGTCGCGCGCTCCCGCGGCCCGCCGGCCGCACGGTCGGCGTCCGCCGGGCGCCGCCCTGGCCCCGAGCGGCCCCTCTCCGGCGAAGGCGGCCGCGGCTCGGCACGCGGAAGCCGCCACTCCGTATCGACGAGCTCCTGCCCCCGGCGCGAAAGCCCCCGCTCCCGGCGCGGCAGGGGCCGCCATGCGCGGGTCACGAGCCGGTCCTCTTCGTCATCGCCCCTCCGGCGCGAACCGGCGACCGGGTCGCGGTCCGGCGATCGTGGTCAGCCGTTGTTCAACGCGTACGCCACTCGTTCGTGCCTCGCGTACCTCACAGGTACCTCAGCCTCGCGTACCTCACAGGTACCTCACTCGTTCCCGACAGGGCTCCCACGGCCCGCCGGACCCCGCCGGTTCACTCTTTCGCCACGAGTGCCCCGACGGGCCGCATGCATGTCGGCCACCCGCGGCTGAGACCGCGTCAGTCCCTCCGCACCGGCGGCTGCTCCGCCGGAGCCGGCCGGTCACGGCCCGGTCGTCCGCCCCGCGTCCTGCGAGGATGTCAAAATACGACGTTCCTCGTACAATGATGATCCCCGGCAGGAACCGACCGCCCGGAGCCGACTTCCAGGAGCCGCCATGACGACCACCACGACGACATCCGCCGACCGGCCCGGTGCCCGCGTCCTGGACCACCCGGACCGTTCGGCGATCCGTCTCGAAGACGTACTGCACGCGCTCGCCGACCCGATGCGGCTGCGGATCGTACGCCGCCTGGCCGCCGCCCAGGGCGAACTGTCCTGCACGGTCATCGAGCTGCCCGTCAGCAAGTCCACCTGTACGCACCACTACCGCGTACTGCGCGAGCACGGCGTCATCAGCCAGATCTACCGCGGCACCGCCAAGATGAACGTGCTGCGCCGCGCGGACCTGGACGAACTCTTCCCCGGCCTGATCGAACGTGTCCTGAAGGCGGCGGAACTCCAGGACGAACGCCTCGACGCATAACGGCACCCAGGGACCGCCGGACCGCCCCGGCGCCCCGGCTCAGCCACCCCCGCCCCCGTCCCTGCCTTCCTCCCCGCCCCCGGCTGCCGCCAGCAGCTCGGACCAGTCGGCGATCTTCACGACGGTCCGCCCCAGCCCCCGGCCGAGTGCCGCCTCCGCCGCCTCGATGCCCAGCCAGCCCGGCCAGCGGACCGGCCGCTGCCCGCTACGCAGCAACGCGGTCACCGGATCGTCCGGCAACGGCTCGCGCGCCAGCTCGTCCGCGTCCGCCAGCAGCGCGGCCGCGGTCTGCTTCGCACACGGCCGGTTCGTGCCGATCACCCCGGTCGGCCCCCGCTTGATCCACCCCGCCACGTACTCGCCGGGACACGGCACACCCTCCCGCAGCACCCGGCCCTCCGCGTGCGGCACGGTCCCGGTGGCCGCGTCGAACGGCAGCCCCGGCTGTGGCGTCCCCTGGTACCCGACCGAGCGCAGGACCAGCTGCGCCGCGATCTCCTCGTACTGTCCGGTCCCCGTGACCCCGCCCAGCCCGTCCGGAGCCGTCCGCTCGAACCGCACCCCCCGCACCCCCGACTCCGCGTCACCGACCACCTCGACCGGCCGCAGAAAGAACCGCAACCGCACCCGCCGCCGCCCCCCGAACACTCCTTGCCCCATTCCTTCCCCTACCCCCTCCGCCCCCTTCCCCTCGGTCCCCTCCCCCTCGGCCCAGCCGCGCAGCACCTCCACATTGCGCCGGTTCACCGCGGGCAGTCCCGACGGGTCGCCGTACGCCGGGTCCAGCGCCAGCTCCCCGGGCTGTACGAGCACGTCGGCGCCCGGCAGCGCGCCCAGTTCGCGCAGTTCCTTGGTGGTGAACTTGGCCTGCGACGGCCCCCTCCGCCCCACCATCCACACGTCCTCGACCCGGCTCTCCGCGAGTGCGCCGAGCGCCGCCTGCGGCACGTCCGTACGCGCCAGCTCGTCGGCCCCGCGGGCGAGGATCCGCGCCACGTCCACCGCGACATTGCCGACGCCGATCACCACCGCCGACCGCGCGGTCAGCGGGAAGCGGCCGTCCGCCGCGTCCGGGTGCGCGCTGTACCAGGAGACGAAGTCGGTGGCGGAGTGGCTGCCGGGCAGGTCCTCACCCGGGATGCCGAGGTGGCGGTCGGTGGCGGCCCCCACGCAGTACACCACCGCGTGGAACATGCGCCGCAGCTCCCGCGGCCCGAGACCGTCGGCCCCGACGTCGACATTGCCGAGGAAGTGCACGCGCGGGTGCTCCAGCACCGTACGGAGGTTGTGCTGCAACGACTTGATCTTCTCGTGGTCGGGCGCGACCCCGTACCGGACCAGCCCGTACGGGCACGGCAGCCGGTCGAGCACATACACCTCGACGTCGGGCACGGCGTCCTGCCCGACCAGCGCCTGAGCGGTGTAGACGCCACTGGGTCCCGAACCGATCACTGCGACACGAAGCACGGAAGGCCCCTTCCCGCGGAGTACTTCCAGAGTCGCACCGGTGTGGGACGCGCGGGAGGTGTCCGCCGGGCCTACCCGACGGAAGGGCGGCGACGGCAGCCCGCAACCCGGCAGAGTGAACCTGGCGCCCGAGTCGGCACTCACCCGATCGAGCGATTCCGCGGCGCCCTGGAGCCCGCCCCCCTACCCCTCCGCAGCAGCACCTTCCCGCCCCAGAACCGGCGTCGAATCCTGCACCGGCAACGTCTCCTGCACCGGTGACGAATCCTGCACCGACGACGTCTCCTGAACCGCCGGCGGATCCAGCACCTGCGGCGGGTCCAGCACCTGCGGCGGATCGAGCACCGGCGGCGGCTCCTGAAGCGGCGGCGGGCCCTCCAGGGGCGGCTCCGGTCCTTCGCTCGGCGGGGTCCCCAGTTCCCAGTCCAACCCGTACCGCTGGAACAACTCCGCCCGAAGCCGCGCGGCAGGCATCGGGGCGCCCGGCAACAACACCGCCACCACCGACCCCATCAGCAACGCCCGCAACAGCCGGTAGTCCGTGTCCGCGTCCTCGGTGCCGTACCGCTCCACCGTGTCACGCAGCAGGAACGCCAGTCGCTGCTGTTCGGGACACTGGATGAAACCTTCCGCCGTCAGAATGCCGGCCATGTGCGTACGCATCAGCAGCGGACGCTCCTGCGCCAGCCCCAGAATCGCGTCGATGGCCCGCGCCAGCCGCTCACGGCCGGCGCCCTCGCCCGCCGGCACCGGTTCCCGGTCGAGCGCGGCCTGCAAGGAATGGTGCATCAGCCGGTGCACGGCCGACTGCAGCAGCTGCCGCTTCCCGGGGAAGTAGTACGAGATCAGCCCACGCGCCGACCCGGCACGGCAGGCGATGTCCCCGAGCGTCGTCGCCTCGTACCCGCGCTCGTCCACCAGCTCGACGGTCGCCTGCAACAAACGCTCCCGGGAACGCCGCCGCAACTCTTCATTGACCGAGGGGCTGCGGGGGGACATGCTGATAACTCCTGCGTTGACTGGCTGAGAGCCAATATACTCAGCAGGCCTCCGGATGTCCGCCCCGACGCGGCCAGGACACCGGACGAGCCGCCTGGGTCGGGCGACGCGGGGGATCGCCCGACCCAGGCGGCCATGATGCCGGTCACACCCCCTGCGACCTGCGTTTTGCAGGTCGCAGGGGGCGTGACGGGTCGGGGTGGATGTGCAAGTTCGATCACCTCAGGCCGCCTGTGGTCGTACTGATGCTGACTCGATGCTGACTTTTCTGATGGGGCGTCAGGTGTAAATCGGTTACGCTCCGTGTCGGCCGCGAGGAGGCTCGACCTGGGTCTGGGGGCGGCAGTGAGGCGAAAGCGGCTCCCGACATGAAGATGACTCCCTCAGTCGCGAGACGATGAGAGTGACTGTCGACCGCTCACGAGTTCCTTGCACCCGCTTGCCGACCTTCACGCGTCGGTAAGCGGGCGCAGCCTGGCAGTCGTTCCGGATCGATGACCCGCTGCACCTGATGCGCGTGTTCGCCATCGCCTTTCACCCGCAATGCGTTACATCACGCGGCCCACCCGCCAACGCACTGCGAAGCTGCTCCGATAGACCGCACGGACCAGGACGGTCCCCCCGCCCGCGATCGCCCGCAAGATCAGTCCTGCCTCTTGGCAACCTCCGCATCACACCGGATTCGGCTGTGCTGCGAAAGCAGCGCTCCGGGGCCAGGACCACGGCCCGCCCCTTCGCACCTTTCGACGTGTCGTTGACGCGGTAAGCGGCGCCCGGACACAGCCGTCGCCAGACGCCCCGCCGGCTTAGCGGAAACTGAATCGGCAGTGTCCCGGCCCGTCGTTCAGATACACGTTGCGGTCGTCCAGTGCGTTCACATAGCGCCCGTACTGAGAGTCGACGATTTGGTAGTTCACGCCGCGGCAGGCTACGTCCTTTCCGTCGACCTTGAGCCCCTGCACGCCGGATGTCGTGAATTTCTCCTTCTTGTCATACAGGACAGTGATGTCGCTCTCGGCGGTCAGGTATCCGTTAACGGTGAGAGATTCGTCCACTTGGAGGCCCCCGCCGATGTGCGCGCCGTTCGTACCGGATGTCGTGATCTTTTGCTGACTTCCGTAGGAGACGCTGATGTCTCCCTTGGCGGTCAGGAGTTTGGTGACGGTGAAGGCCCCCTTTACCTCGACGTCTTCGGCCGCCGTGACACTGTTGGTGTCCACCTTCCCTGTTGCCAGTTTGCCCCAGGGGTAGATGCCCTGAATCTTTTCTCCGAGTTTGATGTTGACCTGGTCCTTCGTCAGCTGAATCCAGCTGGCCTTGTCTGCGCTCTGCACCCAGGGGGTGTACAGACCTTGGCTGAAGTCGGGTTTTTCGATGTGGACGGTGGTGGTGAGATAGGCGATGTTCTGGCCGCCGAGGGTGGCAACGAGCGTGTAGGTGGTGTCCCGGCGCGAGAAGTGTTCTTTTCTTTGGGGCTTCCAGGCGCGAGCTGTCGTCTTATCCATGGGGATTCTCGTGCCGTCGGCGAGCAGGATGGTGTATTCGGCGTCCGGGCCTTCCCAGTTGAGGACGACGTCTTTCCCGTCGGCGACGATGGCTTTTTCGGGTCGGAAGTTGCGGGGGATGTTGGCGGGCTTGGGGGGCGGGATTTTTGAGGCGTCGAGCTTGAGGACCCCCGCAGCGCCGTACCGGAGGTCTTTCACGGCTTTCGTGTCTCCGCCTGCGGCTGTTTCTACGACAGTGAGAACGGATAGCCCTGCCGTCTTGTTGATCAGTACGTTGTCCAGGGTGAGGACCAGGGAGTCGCCGCGGTACAGCTCTCCCCTGCTCTTCCCCGGGGTGGCCAGGAACACGTTCCTGCTCGGTTGTTTGCGCTCGAATTTGTTGTCGGCGGAGGCGCTGGGGCTGATGCGGCCGGGATCGGTGGTCAGATCCTTGGATTCCGTGCCCTCCGGCACGATGATTTCGATGGTCTCCCAGGTGGCGGTCGTTTTGTGATGGTTGAAGACGATGAGGTGGACGGTGCCGATGCTCTCGCCGTTGTCGGTGGTGGTGCGCAGTGGGTCGGGGTAGGTGACGGTGTGGTAGCTGAGCAGGGTGTTCTGGCTCATTTTTGGGCCTCCTGGGGTGTTTGGCAGTGCAGGTAGCCGGTGAGCAGGTGCAGGGCGTCGTCGGGCAGGCGGGCGGTGGTGTCGGCCCGGGTGAGGTCCTGGTAGGTCCAGTCGCAGGTGCTGGTGCGGGTCTGGGCCCAGGCCCACGTATCGGTGGTGGCGGCTGGCAGCGGCATGACCAGGCGTTTTTCGCGCTGGCCAGCCAACAGGGGGCCGATCCGGTAGGAGATGCGCAGGCGGGATAGGGGGCCGCGGGACAGGCGGTCGGGCAGGCGCAGATCGGCCACGGGCAGGATGCCGGTGGCGGCGTGGAGGGGAGCGTGCGGGTCCATCAGCACCGTCAGGTGGTGGGCTTTCTCGGACTGGCCGGGAGGTTCGGGGGTGCAGTGGATGTAGTTGCCGGGGGTGTTGCGGTCGGCCGGGTGCAGGGAGCCGATGGCGGGCAGGCTGTTTTGCTCGTAGGCGTGGAAGCCGATCAGGCCGTCGGTCAGCCGCTGGCTGTTGCCCAGGCGCACGGGCCAGGTGTGGGTCAGGAACGGGCTGGGCGGCGCGGTGCCTTGTTTGATCTCGTTGTAGAGGTGTTGCCAGCTGGGGTCGGTCAGCGGTGGGCCGTCGAGTTCGATGCCCAGCCGCACGCGGACCAGGGCCAGGGGGCGGCCGGTCAGACTCGCGTGGTGCTGGGCGCCTTCGGGGTGGTGGGGGGTGATGGTGGGCAGGATCCGCTCGATGGCCTCGTACAGGGTGGTGAAGGCCGGGCCTGTGCAGGAGTCGGTGACCAGGGCCTTGAGGTGGCGCAGCCGCGGGTCCTGGAGGTCGTTGAGGTGTGGGTGTGCGAAGCCGGGCAGGGGCAGAGCGGCGGCCTTGTCGCGCTGTCCGGCCAGGGGCACGAGGCTGACCAGGGGCCGGCCGTCGGGGTCGAAGAACAGCAGGGAGCTGTCGACGTAGTTGGGCCATACCCACCCGCACAGGGGTGAGCGCTGCTCGCTGCTGACCGTGTCGTCGGTGGCGCTGACGAAGTCGAAGCGGGTGCGGGCGCTTTGGGTCAGGCGCGGGCGCAGTTCCACGGTGCGGTGGTAGGGGCCGATGACCTGGTCGCGTTGGTCGCCGCGCAGGTCGGGCGGCAGCAGCAGCCGCGACATTCCCTTGTTGTCGTCGGTGATGATGTCCAGGGTGCGTCCGAAGACATCTACGACGACCAGACGGCTGAAGGCCATGAGGCCGGCGCGCAGGTCGTGGTAGGCGGACGGCGGCCACTCGTGCCCGGTGGTGGTGGCGCCGGGCAGACAGCGGTGCTCGGGAGCGCGGTCGATGGCTTGGTCGACGTCCGGGTGGTGCAGGCGTCCGGTGGGGGGCCGGCGTTGGGCAAGCTGGTCGGTCAGGCCGGCCAGGGTCTGGGAGAGCGGGTTGATCTTCTTGATGGCGGCGGCCAGCCGGTCGAGCTCCTTGGGGGCGGGCTCGCGCAGGTCGGGGTGCGTGGCGCGGTAGCGGTCCACGTTGGCCAGCAGGGTACGCGACAGGTGCGGGCCGAGGACTTGCCGCCCCCGCACGGTGATGACCCGTTCGGGCTGCGCGCCGTTTTGGCTCCAGCGGTAGTCGGTGCCGTCGAAGTTCCAGTTGGCTTTGTCGGCGCGGGTGAGCGGTTCCTTGCGGGTCATGGGTACCGGGGTGTACTGGACCTCCCATTCGACGAACAGCGGCTGCCAGGGCTGTGCCTTCCAGCCCGCGGTGCCCTGCAGGTCGTTGGCCAGTTTCTGCAGTTCGGCCAGCGGCCGTCGCACCTCGTCGGGCAGGTTGGCCAGGAAGCCGTACGTGCCGTTGTCGGGTGGGGGCAGTTCGTCGGGCCAGCGGCAGCGCAGGGCTGTGCCGGTCAGGTCGGTGGCGGGGTGGGCGCCGAGCAGGACGATGACGGGGTCGGCGCTGCGGTGATACGCGCTGCGGGGGGCCGCGACGACCCGGCCCCGCAGGGCCGGGTGCAGCCGGGGGTCGTCGGGGGTGTGCGGGTCGGGCAGCGCGAAGAGCCGATCGGCCAGCCACTGGCGGAAGTCGTTGGTGTCCGTGGCGAGGGCATCGCGTTTGGCGGCGACCTCCTTCGGCTCCAGGTCCCGGGGAAGGTCGGTAAGAGGGAGGTCGGCGAGGTGGGAGAGGTAGAGGAGCCTGTGCTGCCGGGCCCGCAACTGACCGGCCATGTTCTCGTAGCGCGACTGCTGGGAGTTCAACGTGCTTAGCTTGTCAGCGTCGTGCGGGTGGTTTTTTGCGGGGGCGCCGCGTTCGGTCAGTGTCCACCAGGAGCCGCTGGGGCGGGCGGCGAAGGACGCCTGATGGACGTACTGGGCGAAGCGGAATTCACTGTCGGCATCGCCGGCCAGGGCATCGAGGGTGCCGTGATGCAAAGCGGTGAGCGTGTTCTTGTCCAGAAAGTCGCGGGAGAAGTCGGGCGGTTCTGTGACACCGAGTTCCTTGAGGGTTTTTGGGTGGCACAGGGTCTCGGCGAAGGCGTCGACGCCGCTGGTGCCGACCGCGACGCGGATGTCGTCGCTCTCGGGCCGGCCGCTGACAGGGAGCTTGTCGTCCCAGGGCACGCGCAGGACGGTGCCGGTACAGAAAGTGCGCCGTTCGCCGCCGGGCAGGGCGCGCCCCAGACTCCAGCCGAAGCGGCGGAAGTCCTGCGCGCTCCAGGCGGCGGGGACGTCGGCTTCGGTGTACCAACCAGTGACCAGATAGCTGTGCTTCGCGCCGAACTCCTTCTCGCGTGCGGTGAGCGGGTCGTGCAGGGAGAAGACGCCGTGGTGGTATGGCTGGAAGGCGGCGAAGGTGGGCAGCCCGCTGATCTGGGCGGTCAGGAAGGGCTCCTGGCGGCTGGGCTCGCTCCACGGCTTGGCCATCAGGTCCTGGATGCGCCCCAGCCGGGTGGTGGTGATGCCCTTGCCGTCGGGGGCGTCGGGGATCGCGCTGGCGCCGTCCGCGCCGAGGTAGTCGCTGTGGACCAGCCAGGCGCCGGTCAGGGATCCGGCGCCCTGTTTGGGAGTGGTGTGGCGCACCGCCAGCCAGCGGTTGGGCACCAGGGGAAAACTGTGCCCGCCGCCCCCTCGGTCGGACTGGGCCCGGCACAGGGCGGCGGGCAACTGCCAGCGCAGATGGATGCCCGGCGCCAGTTCATCGTCCGGCGGCAGCGGCGGGAGGGGGACGAGGGGTTCGGGCTCGATGGGGGCGTTGTCGGCCACCTTCGTGAAGTCGGGCTGCCAGCGGTGAAAGCCCTCGGCTTCGAGCACCTGCTGGTTGAGGACCAGTGCCTGGACGTCCATGGGCACATACAAGGCGGTGGGCGGCATGTCAGCGGGCCTTTGTGAAGGTCAGGGTGCGGGGGGCGGCGATGAACTGCAGGGCGAACGCTGCCGGCGAGATGTCACTGCCCAGCTTGGTATTGAACTGTCCGCGCTGGCCGACGACGTGCAGCACCCGGTAGTGATCGGGGCCTCGCAGGGCAAGGGGAACCCATTCGTCTTTGATCTTGCCGGTGGTGCTTCCGCTGATCTCCCGCAGACGGATCTTGCCGGTGTCCTCGGTGCCGAAGTGCCAGCCGTGGTGGGGTTCGGCGAGCGTGACGGCGGTGGGGACGGCGTCGAACAAGCACACCAGGGTGTCGGGGGCGGGCCGGTGACAGGCAGCCGGCACGCTGGTCCTGTCGTGCACGGCGGTGATTTCCAGTGCGGGCCAGCGGATGACGAGCTCGGAGCGGATGAGCATGGCCGCGGCCGGGGTCGGCAGTGTGCTCTTGATCTCGGTGAGCAGTTTGTCGCGGGCCATGAGGGCGTCTTTGTCGCTCAGGGCGACGCTCAACGCGCCCGAAGTGGCCGCGTCCAGCCAGTCGGCGTCCAGGTAGGCGAAGCGGACGGATTCGCGGGGCAGCAGGCGCTGGTCGGGCACCAGGTAGGCGAACGGGACGCTGCGCAGCTGGCGCAGGGTGGCGAGCCAGGCGGTGACGCGGGCGGTGTCGGCCGGGTCGGGGGTGGCGGCGTGCACGGGCCGCGTCACGGGGGCTTTGATATGGGAGGGGCGAAGATGGCGGGGGTGGCGGCGCTGCAGGGCGCGGGCGTAGGCGGTGGTGAAGTCGGCGTCGCACAGGGCCAGCAGGCGTCCGAGGCTGAAGGCGGTGGCGTAGCTGGCATCGAAGCTGGCCACCGTCTGGTCGTAGATCAAAAGGCGGGAGGGGTCCGGGCGGCCTGCGGCCAGCAGGAATTGGCCGTGCGTCCGGGGCAGGGGCTGGGGCTTGGCGGCCGCCAGCGGGCCGCGGTGGAAGGCGAAGCTGCGCTCGCCGGTCCAGGTGTGCAGCGCCAGGGCATAGCAGCCGGTTCTCAGCCGGTCGGTGACCGCCTTGCCCACCGTGCCGGTGCCGTCGCTGATGTTGGGCAGGGTCAGAGCGGCAAAGGGCGGCTGTCGGCTCTCGGCGGCCAGGCCGCCGGCGACGGCAGAGAACGCCTTCGCCTTGGGGGCGTCCTTGGTGGAGGTGAAGGACCAGGAGTGCAGCGACAGCAGCCGCACCTCGTCCGCGGAAGATTTGCCGATCAGTTCCTGGGAGACGAGGTGGGCGACGTAGCGCTGGGTCTTGGCTTCGTAGGGGAAACGGTTGGTGACGATGACGGCGTAGCCGTCCTTGCCCGGCGGGCCGGGCCGTTGCCCGGGGGTGTCGACCGTGCCCTCGCGGACGTGGGCCAGGTAGCGTAGTTCGGCCACGGCTGGGGCCACCGCCTTGTACAGAGCCTGGGGCACGCGCACCGTGGCGCACAGGCTGTCGCGGTCTTCCGGCCCGACCCGCTCGGACTGGCTCTGCGCCGGCGGGACCTGGTCCAGGAATCGGCCGACGGTCATGGTTTCCACCAAGCCGTGGGCCTGCGGGTCGCCGGGCAGCTCATTCTCGGTGAACAGCAGCAGCGCCAGCCACGGCGCCCGGTCCTGCTTCGGGTCCTGTTTCGGCAGGACCCGCTCCCAGGGCAGAGCCGTGCGGGTCAGGCTGAGGTGCGCCAGCGTGGTGTGGAAGGCGCCGGCGGTGCCCGGCGGGGGGTATTGCGCGTGGACGAAGGACGGGTCCAGGGCAAAGCGCGGGGCCCGCACCTCGAAGAACTGCTCGGCCTTCGGCAGGGGTTGCCTGCCGCCCAGCGCCGTGTGCTCGGCGGTGTGCTCGGCCGTCAGGCGGTAGTGCCCGGCCGGCACGGCAGGGATCAGGTCTCCGTGGAAGGTCAGGGAGCCTGCCGGGGCGGCGGTGGCCGGTGAGGTGGGGGGCGCTGAGGTATCAGCGGGGGTGCTCATGGGGCGGTCCCGGTCAGCAGAGGCGGGTGGGTCAGGTAGTGGTTCAGGTTCCGGCTCAGCCGCTTAAGGTCTTCATCGTCTTGTCCGGTGACCGGCAGGCCGTAGGGGGCCAGGGCTTCGCGGACCGTGCGCCGGGACCCGGCCCCGCCGGCGAGCTGGGCCGAGACCTTGCCGTAGGCGTCGGTGTCGGTCCGGGCGACAGGGCCCTGCGGGCTTGAGGCCGGTGCGAGGGGACATCTGCCGCCCGGCTGGACGGGGTCGGCTTCGAACTGCTTGCGGGCGGCGGCCAGGTTGCCGCCGGTCCGTTGGACAGGGGCTGAGGTGATCTTCCAGCCGGTGGTGGCGGCTACCAGCGCCTGCTGCGGCTCGGGCACGGGCGGCAGGGCCTGTGCGCTCCACAGGGCAGCCGGGGCTTTGGCGCAGGCCGCCTGCGCGGTCCAGGTGGCCTGCTTCGTCTTCGGGGGCAGTGTCCAGTGCGGGCAGGCCGGATCTGTCCAGTGCCGGCATGGCGAGTTGAGCGGGGCGTCGAGGGTGCGCAGGGTGACGGTGTGGGTGGAGGTGATGTTGTTGCAGTCGGGCAGGGGCCGGATGTCCACCCGGGAGCCGGTGGCGGACTGCGGGTCGCGGTCGGTGGCGGTGAACGTCAGGGCGGTGGCGGGCATCACGCTGCGGGTGATGAAGCACACGTCGTGGTTGGCGACCACCAGGGGTTTGCCTGGTTCCGGGGCGGCCAGCGGCAGCACTCCCTTGGCCGGGGTGATGCTCAGCCAGGGGTGGTGCTGGGCTTCGAACTCTTTCCAGCTCAGTGCCGGTTTGCCGGGACGCAGCTGGCCGAAGGGTACATCGAAGGAAAACTTCCACACGTCGATGTGGACGTTGCCGCCGGTCGGCGGGCCCCACAGATCGAGCGAGAACTGCACCTCGCCGCTCATCTCCCCGCCGTGCCAGAACAGCAGACTGGAGATGACGCGGTACCAGGCCCGCACGGTAAAGTCCGCCTCGAAGTGAAAAGGGCTCCACTCGATGAGCACATCGGCCTGCACAGTGAAGCCCGCCGAGAGGCTGCCGAGCGATCCGGAGGTCTGGTAGGCGGCGCGCAGGTGCCCGCCGGCCATCACCGCCCCCGGCGTCAGCGCCAGGTAGCTGCCGCCGTCCACCGCAAGTTCCCCGCCCGGATTCCAGGAAAAGCCCACCTCGGCCGGGCGCGGGTAATGGGCGGGGGGCTTGAAGGCGGGGTGGTAGCCGCCGAGGGTGTAGACGAAGTCGCCGGGGTGGGCGCTGGCGCCGAACCAGTTGTCGAAGGCGAACCCGCCGTGCAGCACACAGTCGGCGCTCAACAGGTAGGACTGGGGGGTCAGCCGGCCCGCGATGCTCAGCTGGTCCTTGGAGTGCTGGTAGACCGCGCGGATATCGAGCTGGGCCTGGGCGAAGGGTTTGAGGCCGCCAGGGTCGGAGGCCAGCGGGAAGGCGGCGGTGCACCGGCCCAGCAGCGCGATGACCAGGTCGGGACCGAATTCGGCGATGAGCAGGGCGCTGCAGGAGGCGTAGCGGAAGGAGGCGAAGTCGATGCCCAGTGCCGCCCACATGGCCCCCGGCACGGGCGTCATCCGCTCGCGCAGCTCGGCCAGGATCTCGCCGGGGTCCTGGTTGCTGTGGATGCCGGCCAGCAGCGGGAAGCTGCCCAGATCCTCCAGAGCGGGGATGGTCAGGGTGTTGTTGATGCCCAGGCCGCCGCACAGGCCCTCCAGCACGAACGGGGGCGGGCCGCCCAGCTCGCCGCCGACGCGGGCGAAGACGAACACCGAGGTGTACTCCCTCGGCGGCACATGGTGCTGGTAGCCGCCGAGGGCGGCCAGGGCCAGCTTGGGCGTGGTCAGCGCCAGCATTCCGGCCAGGTCCACGTCGAAGTTGGGGTCGGTGCCGGAGCGGTTGACGACGGCTCCGGCGATGGAGACGGCGGGGTTGCGGTAGGCCAGGCTCAGGCCCTGCAGCCCGGCGGTGACGCTCTCGTCGGCCATCGCGATCTTGATGGCCAGGCCCTGCACGCCGAAGGTGAGCCCGGCCAGCGTCAGGGATGCGTCGAACAGGATCTGCAGGTGTTTGCTGCCCAGGCCCAGCCCGACGCGTTCGATCCGCAGGGGCCCCAGGGACTTGCCCACGTTCAGCCAGGTCACCGCATCGGCCGGTGCCGCTGCTGGTGACGCGGGCAGCGACGCTCCGGCCGCGCAGTCGGGGAAACCGGCCCGGTCTTCGGCGTCGGCCGTACGTACGCTGCCCGGGCCCGCGGACAGCTTGTGGGTTTCGCCCAGGACCTTCACGGTGGCCGTCACAGCGGTACCGCGCTGCAGGTTGCCGAACGGGTCGCCGTTGATGTTCTCCAGGGCCTCGTTGAGGGCCTTGAGGTCGCCGTTGCCCAACTGGGCGGATTCGAAGGTCAAGCCGGTGACGCAGACGTCCTCGGACGGCGGCAGGTGCCCCTTGAGCAGCGGCAGGTCCGACAACCGGGCCGGCATCGAAGACGGGATGGTGGCGCTGGTCTGCACGGCGTGCCGCCGCTCGGTGACGGTGGCGCCCAAGCGGCCGAACGCGATGCGCACCCTATCGGTCTTGACGTACAGGACCAAGACATGCTTGGTGCGATCGTAGTACAGGGCGAAGGAGTGCAGAGCCGGCAGCATCGCCGAGGGCAGCGCGGGCACCTGGATCCCGCACGCCGACAGCAGGTCTCCGGCGGGTACGCCCTGCGCGGTCGGGGCTTGCCAGCTGGCCAGGACGCTGCCCTGTTTAATCTTCGCTTGCAGGTCCAGCTGGTGCAGGCCGGCTGTCAGCCGCAGCTGGTGCGTGGAGGACCAGGTCGTCTTCTTGGTGAAGGTGCCCCGGTAGTCCACCAGGGCCCCCTCCAGGGGGAAGCGGAGCTGCACGGTCAGCTGCACCGTGCCGCCCTGTTTCCAGATGACGCCCAGCTCCACCAGCTCCAGGCCTTTGACGCTGTCGGGAACCGGCACGTTGCGCTTGGCGAGCCACTCGGCCACCGGAGCGAAGGCGAGGTCGTGGGCGCTGGCCGCAACGCTCCAGCTTCCGCCGGTGTAGGCGGCGCAGGCGCTGAGCGTCGCGGCCGTGCCGAGCTTCAGTGTTCCCGCGAGCGTCGCCTCGGGAGCGCCAGCGCCTTTCCCGGACAGGGCCAGACGCACATCGATGAGCTCGATGTGGTCGGTGGCGTCGATGGCCCAGGACCGGTCCAGGGCAGCGGTGAAGATGTAGGCCTTGTCCCCCAAGGTCGCTTGCAGGCCGATCTCGGCCAGAGCGGCGTCTTTGAGGGGTGTGTTCTCCAGGATGTCCTTGGTCTGCTGCGGCTGGTTCACCGGCCCTTTGAGGGCGGCGAGCAGCAGTCCCTCGGTGTCGACCTGCGCCGTCAGGGCCAGGCCGTAGATGGAGCAGGTGGCCTCCAGCACCAGCCGCATACCGGTGCCGACGTCGTAGACGAAGGTGCCCGCGATGCTGTGCAGCGTGATCCCGGGTAGGCACTGCCACTGGGCGCCGGTCAGTCCTACCTTGGCCGATGCCTGCAAGAGCGCGCCGCGGGAGGGGGCCACCGTTGCGCTCAGGCCCTGCAGCACCCATCCCGTAGGCTTCGTCGTCAGATCACGCAGCAGTTCTCCGAGCGCCTGCTCCCGCAGCGGTGGGTACTCATTTTTCAGGTGGTCCAACTGCTGCAGTGGCCTGCCCGCATCGAACAGGACACGGAACTCGGCAGTATTCTTCGTGGCCCCGTTCTGCAGGATCATCTGCGCCGTTTTGCCCAGCACAGAAAACTCCAGCGAGGCGGAGGCGTGCGGAATGACTGTGCCTTTGCTGTCGGGCTCGGCCAGCAGCAAGAAGGACAGGCTGCCGCGGTCGCCCGAGACCTTGTCCTTCAGGAAAGCGAAGTCGATGTCAGGGAAGCTGAGCAGCTTCCACCCCTTCGGGGCACACCGCAGGTTCAGGCCCGCCACGACATCGTTACGTAGGAAGAAGCTGAAGGTGCCGTCAGCCGGGTAGCTGTTTTTGAGGATCACTTGCCCGCGCACGCCGTAACGTGCCTCATCGGTGCAACTGGCGTCGTTGGCCTGCACGCCTCGTTCCAGATAAGGGGAAAAGGCTTTCTCGATGTCTGAAAGTCCCAGTTCGCCCCAGTAGACGGCGAATGAAGTTTTGCCCGTCAGCTTTTGCCGCCGGGCTACGAGCTCTTTCCTGGTCAGCGCCACAGTTCATCTCACCTCCTGAAGCCGCCGGGCGGCACGGGTCGACACAGCCACCCCGGGCGGGCGAGCGGCTGAGAACGCAGAGCGGTGCCGCACCGCCGCCAGATCGCCAAGATGGCGGGGCGGCGGCCGCGCACCCCGAGACGCGGGCGGGCCGGCGAGTCCCGCGGCCGGGGTAAAGCAGCCAGCGTCCTTCTCGGCGCCCGCACCGCTACCCGATCGACATATGCCTACGACATATGCCTCTCCGGGAAACCGGCGAGGCGGCTTTGTTGGCCTGCACGGGTTGACTTTTGCTCCTCATGGCCCTGGCGCAGCCGGTGTGCCTTTGGCCGCCGGTACCGTCGGTCTGCGCCACCGGCCGGACCCTGCTCGGCCCTTCCTTTTCACCCTCAAGAATCGGGAGCGTCATGCGCCCAGCCCGCCCTTGCTCCCGTCCGGCCTCGGGCCGTCGCACCGGATGCCTGCTCGTCCTGGCCGCCCTGACCGCCACAGCGGCGCCTGTGCTCGCGGCCTCCAGGGCCGGCTCGGCCCCAGTCGCCGTCAACCGTGAAAAGGCCATTATTTCCCTGGGGGACAGCTTCATCTCCGGCGAGGCCGGCCGCTGGCAGGGCAACGTCGACAAGAAGTACGAAGAGACCAAAGATATTTTCGGCACTGATCGCGCCGCCTACGCATGTGACGCCGAGGGCAAGAACTGCAAGAAGGACCCTGAGCGGGTCTACGGAGGCTCCTACAAAAACCCTTCTGCCAAAAAGGGCGACGCAGACGAGTTCGCGGGCTGCCATCGGTCGGACGTCGCCGAAATCCGCAGTGCCCGGTGGCCGTCTGCGGACGGCCGTGCGACGGCACTCAACATCGCCTGCTCGGGCGCCCTCGCGTGGCACATCACCAAGGTGTACACCCGAAGAGAGAAGGCCCAGAAAGACCAATTGATCGACAAGCGGGCAAAATATAGCATCAAGATGATTCACGTTTCCATCGGGGGAAACGATTTGCAGTTCTCGGACGTGATCAAAGACTGTGCGGCCAGGTTCCTCACCCCGACGAGAACGCCCTGCAAGGGGAAATGGGAAAAGCCCATCGCGGAAGCGCTCAGCACGCATCCTGAAAAGGGGTACATGCGTCCGCGGGTCAGCGAAGCGCTCCAGGCCATTATCAACGCCATGGGCAAGGAGGGGCTGAACAAGTCTTACAGAATTGTCCTGCAGTCATACCCGGCGCCGATCCCCGACCCCCAAGACTTCCGCTATCCGCAGGGGCAACGCCTGACGTCCGCACGGTGGTCCCCCGGCGGCTGCCCCTTCTTCGACGTGGAAGCCGCCTGGGCGCGTCAAGGCGTCGTCCACGGCCTCTCTCAGATGCTGGAGGAGGTCGCCAACCAAAACCAGGTGGACTTTCTGGACCTGCAAAACGCCTTTGAGCACCACACGCTGTGCCGCAACGACACGAAGCAGGCCGAGCGAGGCAACACTTTGGCGAAGCCGCTGCCCGGCGCGCAGGCCGAGTGGATCCGCTTCGTCACCCAGACCATCACCAAGACGATGCAGGGACAGTTGGAAGAGTCCGTGCACCCCAATGCGTACGGCCAACAAGCACTCGGCACCTGCCTCACCAAATTCTACGAGGCGAAAAGGCGAAACCCGTCCCAGCAGCGTTATGCCTGCACGGACCGGCCCGGCGGGGGAGTTAAAGATATGACACTCGTCCCCAAACCGTGATTCCGGCAACCCGGCAAGAACCATCCGTCGATTGCCGAGTCCCGCGTGGCCACCGGCCCGACGCCCGCTGACGCTCGCTACCGGCCCGGGCCGGAGCGTACGGGCACAGCCTCCTCGGCGAGCCCCGGCGGCCCGTTGCAGCCCGCCCTCGGCGCGGAGGCCGCAACAGGCCGCCGACGAGCCGTATACAACCGGGAAGGCGCTCAGTGCTGAACACGGTAGGTCGTGATCACGCTGGCGTGGTCGGAGGGCCAGGCGTTGTACCACCACAGCGGGGCCGGCCAGGAGCGGGAGGGCTTCCACTGAGGGTGGTCTTCGGCGGGTGCCGGCTGCCCGGCGACATGGGTCACCGAGTCGGCGACCTGGAGCCGGTCGCCCTTGTGGAAGATGAAGTCGACCCGGTCCTGCGGCTCCACGCGCGCGGGCTTGAGGTAGGTCTGATCCCAGGGCTGGGCCGGTGACCAGGTCAGGCCCGGATGGGCGCGCGGGTCGGGGTGGGCGGTGCGGTAGGAGTCGTGCAGGCCGGCCTTCTCAAGCAGCAGGGTGGCGGGCCAGTTGGCGGGCTGGGAGGTGACCTCGGAGGTCCAGTCGCGGTGGGAGGGGCAGTTGAAGTCGCCCAGCACGATCACCGGAGACCGGTGCGCCGTATCGAGCTGTGGCGCGATCTTGGCGAGGATCTCGTCGCGCATCTCGTCGGCCCGCCGGGACTGCTTCTCCTCCTCCTGTACAGCGAGGGTGAACTGCCGCGCGCCTTCGGGCGCCTGGTAGGGCCCGTAGTGGTGGTAGTCCAGGTGCACGCAGCACACGTGCACGAGCAGGTCACCCGCCGTGACGGCGGCGCGCAGGTACTCCGCGCCGTGGCCGCTTCGGTCCGCATCGATGGGGTAGCGGCTCATGATGCCGACGTCCTTGCCGCAGGGATGCTCCTGGTAGTACCAGCCCAGGCGCGTGGCCAGCTCCTTGACGGTGCCGTACTGCTGACGGACCTCCTGCATCGCGACGATGTCGAGGTTCTGCTCAGCCACCATGCGCAGCACCTTGGACTTGGCGCCCCAGACCTTGGCGGCGTCGTACCACAGGTTCCAGGTGGCCACGCGCAACTCGTCGACGAGCGGCCCCTGCTCCGGGCGCACTGGCACCCGCACCGTCACGGTGGTGCGCTCCCCGCCCTCAGGCACGCAGGCGGCCACGGTGATCAACCCGTAGCGGCCCGCCAGGCTCTCGGGAACCGTGCCGGCGACGATGCCGTCGCCGGTGACCTCCAGCCAGCAATCCCCGCGCACCTTGGCGAAGGAGACCTTCTGGCCGAACGCCTCCAGCAGGCCACCCAGCGCCACCCGGCACTCCTGCCCGGCCTGCACGTTCGCGGCGGTCAGCGCGTCCACCAGGAAGTACGGGGCACGGGTCAGGCGCAGGGCCAGCGGGCCCGCCAGTACGGTGCGGCCGGCGCCCTCGTAGAGATAGAGCTGGTAGTCGCCCGGCCCCACGCCGCCGCGGGCGTCGAAGGAGGAGCCCGAGAAGGTGGCCACGCCGGCGCTGCCCGGCGCGTAGGCGAAGGCACAGTGCTCGTTCTGGTCCTTGCGGTGCAGACCGATCCAGTTGTTCGGCTTGCTCTCCCGGCTCTGGTAGAAGACCGGAATGTCGGCGCCGGGCCGCAGGGGCTCAGTGGTGAACAACGACAGCCGGTTGTCCTGCTGATCCTCTGGCATGACACTCCCATGCTCGCATCTCGGGCCGCCCGCAGGCCCCGGCCGTGCGCACAGCCCCTCAGGCCACGGTGCGCCCGGCAGCCGGGCGCGGCCAGGCACAGACGGCCGTACGAGCGCGAGCCGGTGACGGCGGCAGACGGTGCTGCTTGCGGCGGCCAGGCCCATGCCGGCACATGGTCGTGCAGTCGGGGTCCACCGGCTGGCGTCGGGAGCACTGTCACGTGCCGGCATCGCGGCAACAGGCCGCCACGTGAGCCGCGCTTCTTGCGGTCGGCGGCCACCGCGCCGGGACGGGGTCGCGGCCTGCCCGCCCGGCTCGCTGCGCTCCGCCACCGCGGCCAGCGACGCGTGCAGGACGGGCAGGACAACGCGCACTCGCGAACGCCGCGTCCACGGTCCACCGCCACCTCTGCCGCACCCAGCGCCTCCGCGCTCCCGGCACAGCGCCAGGCTCGCCGCAAAGACGCGGTCCGCCTCATCGCCCTCGCAGCCGGCGCCGGTGCCGCCAGGCCACCGGGACCGCTGCGCCGAAGGTGACGCAGAAGCTCACGCTGCCGGTGCTGCGCACGGGAGCAGGACCTACTCGGCCATGTCGACGTGCGCGTTCTCCGTCGGCTGGTCGGCCTTGTCCTCCTTGGGCAGGCCGAGGTCACCACACTGATTGGCCGGGGCACTCAGTGTCAGCGCGAACACCTCGCCGACCAGATCGCCAGCAGTATTCGCCCTGGCCTGCGTGCGCGCCGCCCCCTTGTTGGCGCAGTGGTTGTCGTGCGCGCTGTTGCCCGCACCGATGACTGTCGTCGCCGCCGCCGTACCAGCGGCCGCGCCGACCAGGCCGGCTGCGGCCACTGCGACCGTGAGCGCCTGCTTGATGACCGGCATGTCGATGTCCTTCCGTCCGGGCCCGCATCGGTGTCCGGCCGACGCGGTCCACCTGTCCGCCAGGGAAACGAAACCGCGTGCGTGCCGTCACCGTCCCGGCGGCCGGAGCCTGCACGACGGCCCCGATACCAGCCGGCGCCCGCCCCGGCGGGAAACAGCCCGCTGGGCTTCACCTCCGCTTCTTCCGCCGCAGCCCAAGGCGAAGAGCAGCCAGTGAACTCGGCCGCCCAGAGCCCTGCGGCGGCTCAACCGCTGATACGAACCCCGTCGGCGCAGGCCGTGGCCGGCCTGACCTTCACCGCCCGGCAGGCGGGTTCCCTTTGAGCCCCCATGACAGGGACGGGGACGGGGAAGTAGCCCCTCATGCCAGCGGAACCGCAGTTGTCCGCTCTCCTGAAGCGGCTGGAGACAGCTCTTGAGCACGCTCGTGAACTTCGGGGCAGGAAACGTGTGGTGGCGGAGGAGAACTGGCGGCTGCTCGACGAGAACTACCGGCTCCGACGTCAGCGTTCCCGTCTCGTCGGCCGGCAGCAGGCGCGTGACTGACCCCCGCTCCCGGGCAGGGCCGCACCGGGTCAGGTGCGGCAGGGGGCTTCGAGCAGGTCGGTGAAGAGGGCGCCCGGCCCATCTGCCAGGCTGACCGGGTGCCAGGTGCGGCCGTCCCGGGCCAGGTGGCCCACCGCGGCAGCCCAGCCGGGCGATGTGTGCAGTAAGCATCCGGTTCCGGTCCGTTCGATGAGCTTGCGAACAGCCGGAGCGGGGCCGGCCAGCAGCAGTTCCCCTCCGGCCGAGCGCAGGCGCATGGCCTTGCGGACCAGAATCGCCAGGGTGTCGATGTTCAGCCGCTCCACCGACGAGATGTCAACGATCACGGTGGGGACGGTGGCATGGTGGCGGATCATGGCGGCCAGGCATTCGACCGTCTCCCAGGACCCGTCGGGCAGCGCCCTCGACCCTGCCGTCGGTGCGGAGTTCGTCTGCGCCGTCCGGTTGAGGGCGGCCCGCGCCCGGGCGCAGATGCCCCGATCGGTCGCATCATGCCAAGCGGCGAGGGCGAACCAGCGCGGAGCATCCGGTCGCCGCCCGGCACAGACCCAGTGGGCCGGCACGCCCGCCAGCCCCAGGCCCAGGGCCGCGGTGGCGGTGACCGCACGGGCCGCGAGATGTCGGCAGGCGCACGCGGTTCCGGGCCAAAGCCCCTCGGGCAGGGCGGGCCTGCGCATATCGCCTCCCTTTGCGCGCACAACAAGCGGCTGCGGGCTGACGTTCCCAGCGTGCACCGGCGGTGAGGCGGGCACCGGGTGCCCGCCCGAGAGAGTCAAGCTGGCTGTGGGGGTGCCTGTGGGAACCGGCTGTGCTTGTCGTTCAGAGCGGGAACGCCCGGGCTTGGGCTGGCTGCCGCTTCGAGGGGTGCCTTCCTGAAGGCGTCGAGGGTTGCCGGCGGTGGCGCTTCGTGGGGTTGCGGGTGGGGGCGGCCGGCCGCCAGGACGTAGAGGGGGGTGTGTCCGGTGTTGTTCAGTGTGCAGCGTTGTGCGAGGGCCGCGTCGCGGAAGGCTCCGGTCTGGGCCGGGCCGAGACCGAGCGCGGTGGCGGTCAGGGCGAAGGTCTGCCCCAGGTGTCCGGCATTGAGCAGGCACACCCGGTAGCAGCGAGGGGTGTGGTACTTCACGCTCATGCGCTCCAGCCGGGCGGCGAGCACCACCAGGAAGGCGGCATCGCCGGCCCAGTCCTGGTCGGCGCACAGGTGCGCTGCTTCCTCGGGAGTGAAGCCGTCGCAGAGCAGTTCCACCGAGTGCTGCAGGCTGTTGTAGTGGTACCAGCCGGGAGCGAGGCCGTCGACGTTGAGCGCGCCGAGGTAGGCGTCGAGTTCCTGACGGGAGCCGCCGGAGGGGCTCGTGCGGCGGTAGACCGGGCCATGGCCGCTGTCGATGAAGTCTACTGGCCCGAAGACTGTGGACAGCAGCGTGGCCAGGGTGTTCAGCGACACCGGGGTGCGGGTGAAGTCCCGGTGCGTGCGGCGGTCGTAGAGCACCGTTTCGTAGGGAGTGCTCAGGTCGGTGCCGCGGCGGGGCAGCAGCAGCCGCGGCGGATCGCCGACGCTTCTTCGACCTGGTTGGCCACCACCTCATCCGGCTCCTCGGCCCGGTTTGATGAGCGACACGTAGCCCTCTGTGCTTGGAGCCCCCAAGGCCGTGATCAGCCAGCGGCCGGCCGACGCGTGCCGCAACGCCGCTCCGCCGGCCCGGACGGTCCTTGTGGGAGCAGCTGTCGCGCGGCAGAGTGATGGGCGCGCAGCCTGATCGGAGGTGCCTCATGACTCAGGACATTCCTGCTCCCGTCCCGGTCGCGGAGTTGATCGCGCAGCGGGAGAAGTGGCGCACCTACCCCGACGGTTACCTCCGTCGGGACGAGCTCGTACGCGCCTGGCCGGTCGTCGCGGACATCGAAGCGGTCGTCAAAGCCAACGGTGTTCGGACCGTGACCGAGTCCGTGTCGGGCACGTGGGGCCGCACCTATCATCCGACCGTTTTCCACGCCGGCGACGCGCAGCGGGTCGCCGGCGCGATCGCCGATGGCACAGCCGTACTCCAGCCTCTTTGGCGCAGGGACACGGAGGAGGGCAGCGAGGCACTGCGGCAGCGGATCGAGAAGCTGGGCCGGAAAGACATGCTGGAGGCGTTGTACGTGATTGCGGTCGCACTGGTCTTGGTGGCGGGCCTCGGCGTGCTGATTCTCCTGTCGGAGTAGGCCCGGGGGTCCCCGGGCCGTACGTGAGGGGGTCGCCGCCGGTCGGGGAAACGATGTTGTCGAACGTCATCCGGTGGAGGACGTCCGACCTCTGAGCGTCCTGACGATGGCCGTTCGCCCCCCTGCCAAAGTCTTGCTCCGCGCCCGTTGGTGCCGGCCTGGTGTCGTCCAGTCCGGCGGACGGGGCAATGTCACGCAGGGTCGCCGAGCGGCGGGTGCTCGAGCACGCGGGGCTTGTACTCGACCATCTGGATGCGGCCGTCGAAGGTGCGGTGTTCGATCATCTCGAGGGCAACGTCCGGATAGCCGTCGTAGATGCGTTCTTCGCCCGTGGCCCCGGTGATCACCGGGAACAGCGTGACCCGGAAGCGGTCGACGAGTCCGGCTCGTAGCAGGGACCGGCACAGGCTGAGGCTGCCGATCGTGGTGAGGAGCTCCGAGCCACTCGACTTCATGGCGCGGACCGCCTCGACGGCGTCGTCGCGGACGAGCGTGGAGTTGGCCCACGTCAGTGGCTCCTTGAGTGAGGAGGAGAACACCACCTTGGGCGCTTGCGTGAGCTCGTCGACGAACGTCTCTTCTTCGGGCCTGAACTCGTCTTGGCCCTTCGGGACCTCGCCTGCGGCGAAGCTCGACATCTGGCGGTAGGTGTTCGCTCCCATCAGGTAGGTGGCCTCGGGCTGCTCGCCGAGCCATGTGAGGTACTCCGGGCCCTCGAGGCCCCAGAAGCCGGGCCATCCCTCTCCCGATGCATGGCCGTCGAGGGAGGTGATGAAGTCGACAAGAAGCTCCGACATGGCGGTGTCCTTTCGTGGGGTGCCGCGAGCTCGGCCCGGCCGGGAGCAACAAACTCATCGGCCGCGCTGTGGAGTATCGGGGAAATCGGGTGGCTTTGTTGGCGAGTCGTGGGTTCTGGCACAGATCTTGGGGAGCCGTCGCGGAGGGTGATGGCGCTGTTCGATTGAGAGGGTCCGAGCCCCGGTCGTTCGACCTGAAGGCTCACCTCATACCCTCCGCACATGACTGATGATCCGTTCCAGTGCCGGTGTGTCCTCTGCCATGACTACGGCGACCGGGACGAAGCGGACCGCATGGATCTGACGGTCATCGAGCACGTGCAGCAGCACGGATGGCACGTCGTGATGGTTCCCGAAGACGAGATCGGTCCTGGATTCGCCTACACGATCGGCCTCGCGCACACCCACGGCGGACCTGAACTCGCCATGTTCGGGCTCGATGTCCATGCCATGCACCCCATGCTCAACACGCTCGGAGAGAAGTCTGCCGCGGGCGAAGTGCTGGCGGACGGCCAGAGCCATCCTGATGTCGTCGACGGGTATCGAGTCGCGCTCAGGCAGGTCGATCGCAGCTGGTACCGGACCTTCTTCGGGCAGGCCATCGGGTTCTACCGGCGGCCGCCTCTCCCCGTGCTGCAAGTCGCGTGGCCTGATGTCGAGGGCCGTTTCCACTGGGATGAGCAGGCTGACGAGAGGCATCGCGACTCACAGCCTCAGTTGTGGCTCCCTTCGCGTGACCATCCTGTCGGGATCTGGACGGCCGATCTCTGATCTCAAAGGGCCGGGAAGCTGGCGAGTCGGCACCTCGGGCGGTGCGCTATTGAAGCAAGATCATCTTGCGTAGGAGTTCGAATCCGGCTCGGCCGTAGAGCTGTATCTTGTTCTTCTTGATGCGGTTCACGGCGCCCTCGATGCTGCCGGAGCTCCGGTCCAGAGTGAGGCCGGCGGTCACGGCGTCGAGGTCTCGGAGCAGGTGAAGTGCGAAGCCGGTGAGCCCGGGCAGCTGGCTGGCATCGACAGCGTCGATCCAGACAAGGAGCGTGGCGCCCAGGCGGCCGCTGAGTATCTCACCGAAATCGCGGACGTGTCTGGCGGCCGTGACCAGTTCGGGACAGCGGGCCAGGACGTTCTTCAGGCCGACGCGGTCCTGCTCGCTCAGCGCGGTGGGGTGGCGGGTGAGCCACCCGGTCACCTGCCGTACCGTCGGCGGCCGCGGCGGCGCGGCGGACGGAGCCCCGCGCAAGGTGGCGATGTGGGCTCGGACCATGCCGTAGGTGGCAGGAGCGTGCTCGGCGACCAGCTCGCCGTGGAGTTGGGTGAGGCTGGTGCATCCCTCGGCGAAGCGTCGCTCCAGGTAGGGCTTGTAAGGGGCCAGTCTGCTGGGCCGGGGCCGGTTGTCGCGGATGGTGTCCTGCCAGCGTGCGGCGTTCGCGTACCGGCGCACGGTGTTGAGGCCACAGCCCAGGTGCCGGGCGATCGCCCGACGTGAGTGCCCCTGGGCGAGCATCTCGTGGACCAGGGCATGTGCAGCCTTCTTCCGCTCGGCCCGCCGGCCGACCGGCTCCGCGCCGTTCTGCGGCCGCTCGGAAGCCGGTGGGGTGTCCTGCGGCAGCGTGCCGCTGGGCATCGGGTTACGCAGGCAGTCGCGATGGGCGGCGACGCAGCGCTCTACGGCCCGGCCGAGTCCCTGCCACAGATGAAACCGGTCAGCGACCTGCAGGGCATTAGGGGCGCCGCGGCGGACGCCCTCGGCGTAGGCGCCCGCCCGGTCCCGGCAGATGATCTCCACGCGGGGGTGGCGGATCAGCCAGGCGGCCAGCGGTCCGCCCTCGCGGGTCGGGAGCACGTTGACCACGCGATGGTCTTCGACGCTGGTCAAGACCGTGGAGTAGGTCTGGCCGCGACGGATCGCGAAGTCGTCCACGCCCAGCACCCGTGGAGTACTGAATCGCGGATCGGGCAGTGCCATGGCCTGCGTAACAAGGTCATCCGTCCCGCACCGAGGCCGAGCTGGGCCGCCAGCCATGTGCCGGCCCGCCCCGCCAGGGCGAGTCCCACCCGTTCCAAAGCAGGGTTGAGCCGCGTGGTGAACCGAGCGTGCGGGACAGTCAGCCGGGAGAACGGCTCGGCGAACGTCCGACGCGGGCAGTCTGCCGACCCACAGATGAAACGTCTGACCGTCAGCCGGATCACAAAGCCCTGATCAGCGAGCGGAAGGTCCTTCAGCCTGCGCTGGCAACGATCGTGGACTCGATCCGAGATGAGGCCGCAGTCCGGACATGCCACCGCGACCGCGCGGCCTTTCGCCGCCACCTCGACCGTGCCGAACGCGGCCGTGACCGCCTCGACCTCCACCTCGTCGATCCCCTCGAACACCAGCGAGTCCCAGAACAGCGCGTCGGCCTGCATGACCAGCACCATCACGGTCCACCGCCGACCACAGCAGCGAACGGAATGCACCTGAGGGAGCGTCACTTCCGGCCGTCGGGCGACAAGGCGTACGCCCTCTCGTACGAGCCAGGCCCTCGCAATCGAACAACGATGTCACGCTCCGCGACGACTCCCCAAGATCTGTGCCAGAACCGAGTTCCGACAGCAGATGTTCGCCAGTTCCGACGGCACCCTGCCGGGGCTGGTCATTCGAACACACTCGGAAGCCGGGAGTGCCCGCATGCGGATTGAGGACCTTGTCTGTCCTAATGGGCCCCTACGGTCGTGCCGGGTCGCCAATCGGGTGACCTGTAGCAAGGATGACGAGGGCAGCCGCTGACTACCTGGGCTGCCTGCCGCACGTGCAAGGAGTACGACCATGGGCATCTCCGAGGCCGCCGACCGCACCGATACCTTCGTTGCGCACCGGTTCACCGAGCAGCTGGTGGACCTGGGCGAGATCCGCATGAACTACGTCGCCGAAGGCGACCCGGCTTCCCCGGCGCTGTTGCTCGTGCCTGCCCAGGGCGAGTCCTGGTGGGGCTACGAGGACGCGGTCGGACTGCTCAGCTCCGAGTTCCGGGTCTTCGCGATCGACCTGCGGGGCCAGGGCCGCTCGACGTGGACCCCCGGCCGCTACAACCTCGGCACCTGGGGCGCCGACGTGGAGCGGTTCATCGACCTGGTCATCAAGCGTCCCGTGGTCGTGGCGGGGAACTCCTCCGGCGGCATCATCGCCGCGTACGTGGCCGCGTACGGCAAGCCGGGCCTGGTCCGCGGCGCGATGCTGGAGGACCCTCCGCTGTTCTCTTCCCAGGCCCGCCCGCCCTACGGGCCCGGTATGGCGCAGACGCTGGGGCCGATCTTCGCCCTGTGGGCGAAGTGGCTCGGACCGCAGTGGTCCATCGGCGACTGGTCCGGCATGATCAAGGCCGCCTCCAAAGAGCTGCCAGCCTTCCTGCACCCCGGGATCGGGTTCATGATGGGCGACGGTGACCCCGAGGCCGGCGCCTCCCCGACGCCGGTGCAGCACCTGAAGGAGTACGACCCCGAATGGGGGCAGGCATGGGCCACCGACACCGCCAACGCCGGGGTCGACCACGCCACGATGCTCGCCCAGGTCAAGACACCGGTGCTGCTCACCCACCACTTTCACAGGACCGACCCCGACACCGGACAGTTGATGGGCGCCATGACCGGCATCCAGGCCGCCCAGGCCCGCCGCCTGATGGAGTCCACCGGTCAGCCCGTCGCCTTCCAGCAGCTCGACGCGCCGCACACCATGCACGAACCCATGGCCCAGCAGTACGTAGACGTACTCACCCAATGGATCAAGACGCTACCCTGACCGCAACACAACGACTGACGGGCGGGCTGCCCCGAGCTTCCCGGGCCGGACAGCCCGCAGGTGGAAGCCAGGCGCGCTACCGCCTCCCCACAATCGAACAGCGGCGGATCAGGATGCCGTCCAAACTCGTGGACATCTGCTGTCGGAACTCGGGTTCTGGCTCATTTTCCGTGAACTGGTCACGGTGGGTCACGCGACGCCGGTCAAAGGCCCGTGTTCAGGGGTGCGTCTGTGGCGAGAAAGTCTTGCGCTGCGGAGGTGACCTCGTCGATGATGTGCTGCTCTTGCCGAGTCTGGTCGTTCAGCAGGTCGATTCTTCTCGCCAGATCAACGATGGGGTGCAGCGTGTCGGGGTAGTCGAGTTCGGCTGCAGCTTCCTCATAGATCAGCTTGGCTCCGTGTATGGGATCGAGCTGGCGCGCCACGATCTGGGCCGCCCACCAACGGGCCGCGATCCACCGCGCCGTGGCCAGATCTTCCGAGGTCAGCGGCAATAGACCCAATTCATCCAGCACAAGGCCGAACAGCTCGCGGGCCTGAGGGTACTCACCGTGGGCGAGCCCAGCGAGCAGCGGAAGCGAGGGAGCCTCAACGTCGGCCATCAGGGCGTCCAGGCCCAGCTGGACCAGATAGGCGTCCGAGGGACGCTGCCAGGGCGCCATCGACAGGTCTGCACCGGCCATGCGAATGAGGCTGATCGCTACTGCCGCGTCCATGCTGTGCCTCGCCCCTCGTCATCGTTCCGTGAAGGAATTCCTATCATCGAGAGTCAGGCAGTTGGTGAGGTGGTGGCCAGCAATACGCGCTTGCGTAGCAGGCTGAATCCGGCTCGGCCGAACATCTGGCGCTTGAGCATCTTGACGCGGTTGACGTGCCCTTCGACGACACCGGAGTTCCAGGGCAAGGTAAGGCAGGCGATCACAGCCTCGCGGTCGCGCTCGATGCCCGCGGCAAGGGTGTGGAGGCTTGGCAGGTCGTCTTGACGGACGGCGTCGAGCCACTCGGGGAGTCGTTCGCCCTGGCGTTCGGTGAGCATCACGGCGAAGGACCGGATCTGGCCGGTGAGGGCATCAAGCTCGGGGCAGTTGGCCAGCACGGCCTTGAGTCGGAGCTGTTCGATTTCCGTAAGCGTTTCCGGGCGGCTGAGAATCCATCTGGTCACCAGGCGGGGCGCCGGGGGCTGTGCGGTGACCGGCCGGGGTGAGGTGCGCTTCTTCCTGATGTAGGCGCTGACGATGCCGTAGCTGCCCTTGTCGCCGAGCGGGATGGTCTCCTCCCAGAGTTTCCAGGCCTTGGTGCAGCCCTCGTTCCAGCGGTCGTCGAGGTAGGGCTTGTACTCGTCCACAGCGGACGCTCGGTTGAACTCGTACTGACCGGTGAAGAGGTCTTCCGGCCTGGCGCCATCGGCAAGGCTTTTGACGGTGCGATGCGTCATGTGGAGTTGGCGGCCGATGGAACGGCGGCTGTGGCCGGCTTCCAGCATCGCGTGGACCGTGGCGTGTCTACCCGGATGCGGTTGGCGAATCGGTCGCCTTCCAGGGCGAGGCCGGGTCCACCGCGGACGATTCGGGCTCGCCGGACCCCTCCTCGACCGGTTCGGGTGTCAGGACGCGTAAGCACTGGCGGTGGCGGACAAGAGCCCGCTCGGCGGCCTCGCTGAGGTTGTGCCAAAGATGCCACCGGTCAGCGACCTGGATCGCCTGGGGTGCCCCGGCCGAAGCCCCTTCGGCGAAGAACGGAGCACGGTCCCGGCAGACCACCTCGATGCCCGGCCGCTTCGCCAGCCACTCGGCCAGGCTGGACGCCTCCCGGTCAGGCAGGAGGCCCACCGGCCGACGGGTCTCGCAGTCGACCAGCACAGTGCCGTAGACGCGGCCCTTGCGTGTGGCGTACTCATCGACGCCGACTACCCGCGGGGCCGGCACCTCCGGCTCGGGCAACACCTCGACCAGCCGCAGCACCGTACTGCGGCTGACAGACACACCGAAGACTCCTGCCATCCGGGCTCCGGCCCGGCCTGCGAGGGTGAGGCCGACCATGGCCAGGGTTGGTCAAGACGGCTCGGTGCTTGCGCTGGAGGCTGTGTTGTACTCCGGCTCGCCGTTCTCGAGTACCCGGAGGAGCGAGGCGGTGACGACGCGGGTGGTACGGCCTATCGGCAGTACGCGGCAGGGGAATTCCCCGCGGCGGACAAGGTCGTAGCTCTTCGACCTCGACAAGCCGAATGCCTGGGCGGCGTCCTCGACGCTCGCGGTCCTGCTCCAGGTGGCGCGGATGTGCTCAGTGCTGAACGGGTCATGATGCGTCGTGCTGCTCTGGCTGGACATTCCTGCCCGCAGTGCCTTTCGGGTCTGGTTGCTTCCGCGAGTGGGAGGCAGGGAGAAGCGGTGGACTACCAATAATCCGAGTTCGCGGATGCCTTGCGTTGCTCAGTGTTAGAGATGAGTTGGAACGGGCCCAATTAGTGCCAGCATTACCAGTTGGGGCCGCCGGCGTTACCTCCACGTGATTCCGGTTACGCATCATGTGGAGTGCGTGGTGATCCTTGAGGAGGCGGCTAAGGGCTCCTGACCTGCGGTTTTGTGCGTGCACATTATGTGCGGTGTGGGCGTTACGGGCGATATCTTGACGCTGAAATGACGCTCGTGACGCTTGTTCTGATGGGGCGTCAGGCTGTGTTCGTCGCTGGTCAGACGGTCTGCCGACTGCGCGGTCATGGCGGGGCGGCGGGAAAGCCGTGGTTTCAAACAGCCTTGATGGTGTGGGCGACCTCGCCGGGTTCTCGCCGTACGCGGTCTGGCACCGCCAACACCGCGCGGCAGACGGCTGCTTTTGGCCCGATGACCGGGTGCGGTACCCGGAAATCAGGGATCGGACAGGACTGCCGTGCGCCGCCACCTGGGCGAAGACGCAATTACCTTCGTCGTGGAGCCCGGTTCGGGCTCGTGGCCCCCGGGGCCGGTAACTCGTTGCCCTGTCCTTGATGATCAGGGGGGGCTGTCGCCGGTCCTGACGGTACCGGTTGATCGCTGATGGGAGCGTGTCCGCCTTCGGACAAGGCTGCGTAATGTGGCTGCCGATCTCCGGTACCCTGATGGGTCACCGGCGGTGACTCCGGGGGTGACCAGCAACACCTTTACATCGATCGATGGGTTCTGCGCGGATGCACGGCGTTCGACAGGCCGCTGCCCAATGGCGAGCCCTAGCTGCTGGAGCTGTTCGGCACCCTGGCAGTGACGGTCGTCCGCGCTTGTGGATGCGACGTCGCCTATCTGCCGGGCCTGTCGGTGCGCAGACTGGCCGACCTGTACCCCGGTACCGGCAAGACCGACGCGCGTGACGCTACGTCATCGCCGCTGCCGCCCGAAACGCAGGGACTCTGCCAACCCAGCAGGATCGAGGACGGCCCTCAACCTCGACCGGGAACCCGCCTCGTCTTCGGTTCTTCCCCGGGCATGCGGGGTCCCCGAGCACCCTCGGTCGGGGACCGCGAAGGTACTCGGTTCATCCCTGGCCGCGCAGAGCTGACTTGACGGCTAGGCAGTTTCGTTTGGATCGGTTGGTCGTTGGACCAGGTATGCCGTCAACCGACGTGCAGTGGGCACGGATCGAGCCGTTGCTGCCGGACCGGGCGCCGAGGCGGGGTGGTCGCTGGCGCGATCACCGAGTGGTGATCGACGCGATTGCCGTGAAGTTCCAGACCGGCACGCAGTGGGTGCACCTGCCGGAGAAGTACGGCAACTGGAGAGGTGTCTGCAACCGGTTGCGGATGTGGGCCGTGGACGGCACGTGGGAGCGGGTGTTTACCGCGCTGATGGCCCAGGCCGACGCCGACGAGGGCCTGACCTGGGCCGTCTCGGTGGACTCCACGGTCGTTCGGGCTCCTCGGCACGCGGTGGGGCCCGCAAAAAGGGGCTCCGGCCGGCGAGCCGGCCGACCACGCCATCGGCCGGTCCCGCGGCGGACTGACCACGAAGATCCACCTCGTCGCCGACGGCCGCTGCCGTCCCTCGCCTTCGTCCTCACCGCCGGGCAGGCCGGGGACACACCCGCCTTCGAGGCGGTCATGGCCCGCTTGAGCGCTCCCCGGCGGCGTGGCCGCCCGCGTACGAGGCCGGACGTGGTGCTGGCGGACACGGCGTATTCCTCCCGTGCGATCCGTGACCACCTGCCCAACCGCGGCATCCGGGCGGTGATCCCGGTCCCGGCCGGCCAGCGTGGCCACCGGCTGCGGCGGGGCAGCCGGGGCGGCAGGCCACCAGCCTTCGGCCGCGAGGCATACAAGCAGCGCAACACCGTCGAGCGGTGCATCAACTGTTTGAAGCAGTGGCGCGGGATCGCCACCCGCTACGAGAAGACCGCCACTGTCTGCCTGGCCGGACTGCACATCGCTGGCGTCTTCCTCTGGTCCGCTCGCTGATCCAAACGAGAGCCCCTGGTTGACCTGAGTCGGAGCCCCGATGGCAGCGGGCGGTGACTTGGTCGAGGATCTCGTCGGCGGATCTGGTTCAGTGGGCATGAAGCGCAGGTGGAAGCGCGGGTGCGCCGGCTCGGCGGGGCCGGGGCTCTTCCAGGAATCCGAAAAAAGGCGCCTGACACGGGCTCTGCCCGTCAGGCGCCTGACTGCTCGATGAGCTGACTGACCTGCTCGCGAATGCTGTTCGGAGTCAACCCCAGTTGAGCCATGCCCACAGGGCGAACGCCACGACGAATCCGACGGACAGCTGAATCGTCAGCCGCTTGTTCGCCGGGCCCGCTTTGCTGGCCGGTGTGCCCAGCGGGTCCTCACCCTGCTTCACCGCTATGAGCATGTCCGCGCGCCGTCCTATGACACCGAGAATCATCCCGACGGACACGGTGGAATAGATGGAGAGGAGTTTTGTGAGATCGTGCCCCCGCAGCTTCCCGAGCACCGTCAGGAAGACAATGCCGAAGAGCGGGATCATGGCGATCTGCGTCTTGGCCCGGGACGTTGGCATCATGGGCAGCCAGACCACGAGGAAAAGGACCGTCAGGCCGGCAGCGATGATCCACCAGACATTTACGGGGATGTGCGGGGCGTGCAAGATTCTCTCCCTTACCACTGTGGGGCCCGCGAGCGGGCCCCACAGCTCAGCTCTACAAAAGGGTCGGTCAGCCGAACAAGCCGGTGACGCCCGAATAGATCGAACCGGCGGCGTCGCCGAACACTTCCTTGGCCTTCGTGCCTGCCGACTTTACTAGACCGGCACCCTTCGAGACGGCGCCCTTGAACTTGCCGCCGACGAAGCCGACGGTGGTACCGAGCGCGGACGCCCAGAATTCATCGCTGCCGAATCCGTAGGCGACACCGGTGAAGATGCTGCTGCCGACTCCCGAGAGGAGGGATATGCCTCCCGCGACAGCGCTGACGCCCTGCGCGACGCCCGGGGCCGGAATCAGGTTCGCGGCCGCCGCGGCCCAGCCGGTCCAGGTGCTGGTCTCACCCATGTAACCGGCCCAGTCGCACCAGGTCTGCTTCCCCGGCGGGCAGCCGCCACTGCTGCCGCCGTCGCCGCCGCCGCCCTTGCTGCCGGGCAGCTCGGCCTTGTCGTTCTTGGCGTCGTCCTCGGGCCGCTGCTTCTGCTTCGCGGCCTCCTCGGCCCTCTTGCGCGCGGCTTCCGCGGCCGCGCGCTGCTCGGCCTGGTGCTTCTGCAGGGCGATCTGCTTGGCCTGGCTGGCCGCCACACGCGCGGCCGCCGCGTCCTTACCGGCTTCTATGGAAGCGGCCCTGGCACGGCTGGCCGACGCTTGGGCGCCGGCCGCCGCGGCAACCGCCTGCTGTGCGGAGTGGGTGGCCTGAGTGGCCGAGTAGTTGGCCTGGCGGGAAGCGACCTGAGCCTTGGCGGCCGCGGCCTTGGCCTTCTTGGCGGAGGCGGCCGCGGAGGCGGCCGACTTGTCGGCCTGGGTGGCGAACTCCTGCGCCCGGTTGGCGTGGCCCTGGGCCTCCTTCGCCTTGGCCTGGGCCTGGGCTGCGTACTTCTTGGCGTCGTCCGCCTTGCCCTGGGCGCGGGCCGCTGCCTCGAAGGCGGTCTCGGCGTTCTCGTACGCCTGGGAGGTGGCCTTCGCCGCGACGCTGATCTGGGCCTGGATCGCCGCGGTGTGGGCCGCCGCGTCCTGGTCCGCCTGGGCGGCGCGGTACTGGGCACGCTCGACGAAGACACGGCGCATGGTGTCGGTGCCCTCAAGGGCGACCTGCGCGGCGGCCTTCATCATCGGGCCGCCCCGCTCCAGCTGCTGCAGCGCCTGGAAGCGGTCGTCCTCGGCCTGCGCCTTGGTGTAGCCCTCGGTGAGGAAGGAGTGCAGCGCCTCGGTGGACCCGTCGTCGAGCGCCTTGGTCGCGGCCGCCTTCACCGCCTTGCCCGCCTCGTTGACGACCTTGAGGATCTGGAAGCGGTACTCCTCCTTCTGCCCCTCGAAGGCCCCCTTGGTCAGGAACTCCTGCACCGCCTCGGGCCCCTTGGCCAGCGCGTCCTCGGCAGCCGCTGCCGTGCGGGGTGTGCCGATCCGGCTGAAGAAGACGGTCTTCTCCCGGTCGTCCTGGTGCTCGGCGTCGATCCGGTCCTGCTTGATCCACGCCTTCATGTCCTCGTCGGAGCCCGACAGGGCGTCCTCGGCCGCCGCGCGGGTCCAGGTGCCCTGGCTCGACAGCAGGTTGACGGCCGCCTGGCGGGCCGCCCCTACGGCCGCCTGGTCGTCCTTGCCCAGCTTCTCGCCGGCCTCGGAGATCAGCCGCTTGGTCTCCTCGCCCGTCTGGGCGGCCTGCGTCTGCTGCTTGGCGAGGGCCGGCTTGAGGTCGTCCTCGAAGCGCTTGGCGTCGCGCGCCTGCTCGATCGATGCGGCGAGGTCGGCCTCCAGCATCTTCTCCTCGGCGGCCCGGGCGACGTTGAAGACCTCGGTGGCCTGCTCGGTCGCCTCACCGGCCGTCTTGGCGGCCTCAAGCGCCGCGGCGGCGTGGGCCTTGGACTTGTTGGCCGCGTCCTGGGCCTTGCCCGCCTCGTCCGCGGCCTTGTCGGCCGCCTTGGCCGCCGCGTCCGCGTGCTCGGCCGCGTTGTTGGCCGCGGTACGGGTCTGGCGGGCCGCCTTGGCCGCCTGGTCGGCCAGAGATACCGCGTTGTTGGCGGCGGTGGTCGCGCGGTTGGCCTCGGCGCGGGCCGTGGCCGCCGCCCGCCTGGCGTGGGCTGCTTCGGCCTGCGCGGCGCCCGCGCTGGCACTCGACTGCGCGGCGGCCTCGGCCGCCGCGGCC